>NZ_PPSK01000011.1 GCF_002903165.1 Halopseudomonas oceani | reverse complement strand
GCTACGCGGCCCTTCGGGTTCGCTGCGTTGCTCGGGCTGACGGGGAGACCTCGCAGGCCACTCAAAAACTCGGCTCTTCGAGCCTCAGACATCCTATGACTCTTTTTCCCGTCAGCCCTGCGCTACTCGCCCGCGTAAACGGGACTAAATTCCGTGCACACTCCACCCTCACTGATCATTCCCACGCTCCGCGTGGGAATTCCTGTCCGGATGCTCCGCGTCCAATGGTGCTGACAGCACGGTCGCTGCGCAGACCCAATTCCCTGCATGCTCAAGCGGCACACCTGAAGTGGCGATTCTGTCAGCAGGAGAGGCTACAGACGCAGCCATGGCATACCCAGACACCAACCGCAAACGCAAAAAACCCGCACAAGGCAGGCCAGGAGAACTAATTCAGATAGAAAGGAAAAGTACTTCAAGGAAGGTTTTGAGTGGTGGGTCGTGTAGGATTCGAACCTACGACCAATTGGTTAAAAGCCAACTGCTCTACCAACTGAGCTAACGACCCATGCTCAAAAAAACTGGTCGGGGTAGAGGGATTCGAACTCTCGACATCCTGCTCCCAAAGCAGGCGCGCTACCAGGCTGCGCTATACCCCGAACTTGCTTGAATTGGCTCCGCGACCAGGACTCGAACCTGGGACCCAATGATTAACAGTCATTTGCTCTACCAACTGAGCTATCGCGGAATCACGTTCAAACATCTCAACCTGGGCAGTGGTTGGTAACACATATCCCCTGCTGAGGCGCGCCATTTTACCGACCAGCGCCGGAGTGTCAACCCTTTTTATCTCTTTTATTTCAATGTTCTATCGAAAGCCGCAGCAATCGATCCCCCTTCCGTACGGTCAGCACCGGGAGGGGTGTACATCTGCCATGTTTTCGCGCCGCAAAGGTACCTGCCCGGACGCAGACGCGACATCAGCGAACCAGCATCGCACATCGCCAAACGGCAACCCCGGAAACACGAAACCCGCCATCAGGCGGGTTTCGTTAACGCGTAATACCAGCGACTTAGCCCAGTTGCGGACCAGCTGCGACGATGGCGTCGGAGACGTCGAACTTGGTGAAGTTATCGACGAACAGCTTGGCCAGGTCCTGCGCCGCCTTGTCGTAATCCGCACCGCTCGCCCAGGTGTTGCGCGGGTTCAGCAGCTTGGTTTCAACGCCAGGAACGGCAACCGGGACGTCCAGATTGATAACCGGCAGATGCTCGGTCTCCACACCCACCAGCGCGCCAGACTGAATCGCAGCGATGATCGCGCGAGTAGTCGGGATGCTGAAACGGCTACCGGTACCGTAGGCACCACCGGTCCAGCCGGTGTTGACCAGATAGACCTTGCTGCCGAAGGCGTTGATGCGCTTGATCAGCAGCTCAGCGTACTCGCCAGCCGGACGCGGGAAGAACGGCGCGCCGAAGCAGGTGGAGAAAGTCGACTTGATGCCGCCACCCGACCCCATTTCGGTGGAACCGACCAGTGCGGTGTAGCCGGACAGGAAGTGATAGGCAGCCTGCTCGTTGTTCAGGATAGACACCGGCGGCAGTACACCAGTCAGGTCGCAGGTCAGGAAGATGATCGCATTCGGCTCACCGGCCAAATTGGCCTCAACGCGCTTCTCGACGTGCTCCAACGGGTAGGCGGCACGGGTGTTCTGGGTCAGGCTGACATCAGCGTAGTCGGCGTGGCGAGAGGTCGGATCGATGACCACGTTCTCGACGATGGAGCCGAACTTGATGGCATTCCAGATGACCGGCTCGTTCTTCTGCGACAGGTCGATGCACTTGGCGTAGCAACCACCTTCGATGTTGAACACCGAACCTTCTGCCCAGCCGTGCTCATCGTCACCGATCAGGTTACGAGACTCATCAGCAGACAGGGTGGTCTTGCCGGTACCGGACAGACCGAAGAACAGCGTGGTATCACCATTGTCGCCGACGTTGGCGGCACAGTGCATGGGCAGCACGTCCTTGGCCGGCAGCAGGAAGTTCTGCACGGAGAACATGGCTTTCTTCATTTCACCGGCGTACTGCATGCCTGCCAGCAGGACCTTGCGCTGGGCGAAGTTGATGATCACGCAGCCTTCGCTGTTGGTGCCATCACGCTCAGGCTCACAGACGAAGTACGGGGCGTTCATGATCTGCCAGGTATCACGCGAAGCCGGGTTATAGACTTCGGGATTGATAAACAGGGTGCGACCGAACACGTTGTGCCATGCCGTCTCGGTTTCCATCACTACCGGCAGGTAGTGGGCCGGATCGGCACCAACGTGAACGTGAGAGACGAAGCTTTCCTTGGCGCCCAGGTAGTCGGCGACACGGGCCCACAGGGCATCAAACTTGTCAGCCGGGAACGGGCGGTTTACCGCACCCCAGGCAATCGCAGAGCTGGTGGACGGCTCGTCAACGATAAAACGGTCCATCGGCGAGCGGCCGGTACGTGCACCGGTCTTGACTACCAGAGCGCCAGTATCTGCCAGTTGACCTTCATTGCGCTGAATGGCCAGCTCGATCAGGTGTGCCACGCTCAGATCGGTGTACACGGTATTGGTAGCTTGCGTCATTAAACAGGGTCCTCTTCGACTTTGACCGAATATATCTATCTAAAGACCGACCGATTCGGCCTAAGTCCGTGGGGGTTCAGGTTGGTATTCGTCCAGTGACTCAGCGCGGACTCAGCGCGCAGGCGCGCCATTATGCCAAAAAAAAGACAAAGTCGCTAAGCCTGAACCGTTCTCGTTTAGTGCAAACCCTTCGCATGCTCAGCCGCAGCAGCAAAAAGCGCATGCACGGCAGGCTCGTCAAAACGATAACGGCTATTGCAAAACTGGCAGTCCACGGTGATCTCACCGCCCTGCTCCTCAAGCAGCGCAAGGACATCCTCTTGCCCAAGGCTGACCAACGCGTTGCCGGAACGCTCGACCGAACAACTGCATTCAAAGTGCACCGGCTGCGCGTCAAACAGTCGCACCTCTTCCTGGTGATAGAGGCGATGCAGCAGGGTTTCGTTGTCCAGACCGATCAGTTCTTCGGCGGTAATGGTGTCAGCCAGCACATTCAGATGAGACCAGGTATCGGCGCGCTCCTGCTCGTCCTTTTGCCGGTCGGCCGGCAGCGCCTGCAACAGAAAACCGCGGGCAACACGACCATCGGCATGCAGACGGAATTGGGTCGGCAACTGCTCGGAATTGGCAAAATAGCTGCACAGTGACTCTGCCAACGAGCCCCCTTCCAGCGACACAATGCCCTGATAGCGCTGACCGTTATCCGGGTCGATGGTGATTGCCAGCACGCCGTCAGGCATCAGCTCCGCCAGTGTTTCACCGCTCAGATCGTCGGCGTAACGGGCAATGCCGCGCACGCCCTGCTTGCTGGAACACTCAACCATCAAGGTGGAGAGCGGGCCACTGGAGCGGGCCTGGAGAATCAGCAGGCCATCAAACTTGATGGTGGTCGACAGCAGCACCGCGGCTGCCAGCATTTCACCCAGCAGTGCCTGTACCGGCTGCGGATAGGGGTGCTTGGCGAGGATCTCGCGGTAGCTCTGATCGGCGGACACCAGCTCGCCGCGCACGTCGGCGTTTTCAAACAGAAAGCGTTGGGTAATGTCCTGAGCGGCCATGATGCACCTTCAAAAAGCCGCGATTATAGCAATCAGTCCCCGACCGGTGTATTACGTTCATCGCGAAAACGAAAGATCTGACGGCGCTGCTTCTTACTCGGCCGACCGTCACTGATCTGCCCGCCGGCACCCAGCGCCTTGCGCTGCGCTGCGGCGGCCTCGCGTGCAGCAATGCTCTGTTCGCTTTCGCGATAGAGCGACTGCGCTTCAGGAGCACCACGGCGTTGCTCGGACAACACCAGCACCTCGACCACTTTCTGGTCCAGCCCCTGGCGAATACTCAATATATCGCCAACACGGATTTCCTTGCTGGCCTTGCAACGCTCACCGGCGCATTGCACCTTACCCCCTTCGATAGCGGTCTTGGCCAACGAACGGGTCTTGAAAAAACGGGCCGCCCAGAGCCATTTATCCAGGCGAATTTTGCCTTCTTGCTGCATCAGGTTTGTACTCCTCTCGCAGGCGCACTATAACAGGCTTGTCGAAACCCGAGACTTGCAGCATGATGCGCGCCGAATGCCTCCGGGGCTGGAGATACCGCTGTGAAAACCTTTGATCATCTGAGCGTGATCGGCCTGCGAGAGTGGGTCGCGCTGCCCGAACTCGGCATCAGCCAAATGATCGCCAAGATCGACAGCGGGGCCAAGACCTCGGCACTGCATGCCAGCAACATCAGCACCTTCACACGCGACAACCAGACCTGGGTACGCTTTGATGCGCATATCGGCAGCCGCACCCGTCAGCACACCCGGACCTGTGAAGCCCTACTGATCGACCTGAAACGAATCAAGAGTTCCAATGGTCAGATGCAGGAACGGCACGTCATCCGCACGCCACTGCTGCTGGGCGACAAGTGCTGGGATGTGGAGTTCACCCTGACCTGCCGCAAAGCCATGCGCTATCGCATGCTGATCGGCTGCACGGCGATGCAGGACGCACAACTGGTGATCAACCCGGGCCTGCGCTTCGTTCAGGAAAAGCCCCTGATCGAAACACCCTACTAAGCACACTACCCTTACCCCCATCAATGCGCCTTTCAGCGTCAAGGGACCCAGAATGAAAATTGCGATTCTGTCGCGTAACGCCAATTTGTACTCCACCCGCCGGTTAATCGAGGCGGCGACAGAACGTGGCCACGAGGTGCGCGTCATCGACACACTGCGCGCCTACATGAACATCGCCAGCCACAAGCCGTCGATTCACTACAAGGGCGAGGAACTGGAAGGCTTCGACGCGGTGATTCCGCGTATCGGCGCCTCTATCACCTTCTACGGCACTGCAGTACTTCGCCAGTTCGAGATGATGGGAGTGTTCCCGCTCAACGAGTCAGTTGCCATCAGCCGCTCGCGCGACAAGCTGCGCTCGCTGCAACTGCTGGCCCGCAAGGGCGTGGGCCTGCCGGTCACCGGCTTCGCCCACTCCCCAGACGACATTCCGGACCTGATCAGCATGGTTGGCGGCGCTCCGCTGGTGATCAAACTGCTGGAAGGCACTCAGGGTATCGGTGTGGTGCTGTGTGAAACCGAAAAGGCCGCAGAGTCGGTGCTCGAAGCTTTTATGGGTCTGAAGGCCAACATCATGGTGCAGGAGTACATCCGCGAGGCCGGGGGTGCCGATATTCGCTGCCTGGTGGTTGGCGACAAGGTCATCGCGGCGATGAAACGCCAGGCCAAGCCGGGCGAATTCCGCTCCAACCTGCACCGCGGCGGCAGCGCCAGTCTGATCAAAATCACGCCGGAGGAACGCATGACCGCAGTGCGCGCCGCCAAAGTCATGGGCCTGAGCGTGGCCGGGGTCGACATCCTGCGCTCCAACCACGGCCCAGTCGTAATGGAAGTGAACTCTTCCCCAGGTCTGGAAGGCATCGAAAGCACCACCGGCAAAGACGTCGCCGGCCTGATTATCGACTACATCGAGAAAAACGCCCGACCCAACCAGACGCGCACCAAGGGGAAGGGCTAGCGGCCGCTAGAAGCTGCAAGGCGGATGGCCTCCCCCTGCAAGCGTAATCAGGGTGGATTCGGCGCCGAGGCTATCACGTGTTTCCAAACGCTATTTGCTGCGATGCGCAGCCAAAAGAAAACCCGCGCGACAGGACACCTCACGGGGTTTTCTTGCGGCTTGCGGCTTGGAGCTGCCGACTCAGCCCGCGCGCGCGGGTGATGGCGGCAACCAACTCCGCGTAATCCTCCACCGCCTCAAACTCCTCCGTATCGCGTCGCGCGCCACGACTGTCGGGCTCCCGTACCGCCAGCAGATGGGCGATACCATACTCACGGGCCGACCGCAGCACACTGAGGCTGTCGTCGATAAACAGCGTACGCTCGGGGTCGAACGGCATATCAGCCTGCAGGGCATGCCAGAACGCCTGCGTTTCCTTGGGATAGCCGTAATCGTGGGAACTGATCAGCCGTTGGAACCATGTGCGCAGCTCAACCCGCTCCATCTTCAGCGACAATGAATCGCGGTGGGCATTGGTGATCAGCACTACTTGCCGGCCGCTGCGTTGCAGTGCCTGCAGAAAGGTATCGGCATCAGGGCGCAAACTGATCAGGTGTGCGATTTCGCGCTTAAGTTCGACAATCGGCAGCCCCAGCTCGCGGGTCCAGTAGTCCAAGCAGTACCAATCCAGCTGGCCCTGAATGGCATTCATCATGGCGTACAGTTCCGTCTTGGCCCAGTCAACCGACTGACCATGATGGCGGGCATAGCAGACAGGCATATGTTCCAGCCAGAAGTGGTTGTCGAAGTGCAGATCAAGCAGGGTGCCGTCCATATCGAGCAGCACGGTATCAATTGTGTTCCAGTTGAGCATCGGCGGTTGGGCTTGGGCTAGAGGTGAGGCTATGATACCAAGGGAAGCGCTGATTAACTCCACAGACTCACTGCGAGTACTCAGGCATGCAGCTACAAGGCGCGGTTCACAGCTGATAGGGCGCTATTGGCAGGAGGCGCAAAGCGGCAGATGCATGCTTGAGTGCCTGCCCTGAGCGCCAGATAGCATTTGGCTCTTAATCGGCGCTCGCCACGCAACAGGTTGATCAACACGGAGCCCTCATGCCGCAGAAGCCGCAAACGCTGGAAGCAAAAATTGTCGCCAAGAGTCGTCTGTTCACTGTTGAGCAGGTTCAGCTGCGCTTCAGCAACGGCGTAGAACGCACCTACGAGCGACTGGTCAACAAGGGTCAAGGTTATGGCGCCGTCATGGTTGTGGCTATGCAGGATGCGCGCACGGCGCTGCTGATTGAGGAATACTGCGGCGGCACCGATGATTACCAGCTGTCGTTGCCAAAGGGTCTGGTCGAGCCGGGTGAGGATGTGCTGGAAGCCGCCAACCGCGAATTGATGGAAGAAGCCGGCTTTGGTGCCGAACAACTGGAGTTCCTCACGCACCTGTCACTCTCACCGGGCTACATGAGCCAGAAGATCGCGGTGGTGCTGGCCCGCAACCTGTACGAAAAACGTCTGCCGGGCGATGAGCCGGAGCCAATCAGGGTCGACCAGATCGACCTGTACGAACTCAGCGAGCTGACCGCCCGCAGTAATTTCACCGAAGGCCGCGCGCTGGCTGCTCTATATCTGGTGCGCGACTTACTGGAGCAGCGCGGCGAACTGCAACGCTGACGGAGGCAACATGTTCTTCCAACGCATGCCTGAGCA
Organism: Halopseudomonas oceani; assembly: GCF_002903165.1. Taxonomy (GTDB): domain Bacteria; phylum Pseudomonadota; class Gammaproteobacteria; order Pseudomonadales; family Pseudomonadaceae; genus Halopseudomonas; species Halopseudomonas oceani. Next base: position 142,814 of record NZ_PPSK01000011.1, on the reverse strand, counting down.
TAAGCTACGCCTGCCAACCGCCGACGAGGCGCTGCCCGGCCGCGACACGCCGATCCCTGCCAGCCAAACCACCCATAGCGTGCTCGGCACGCCGCTGCATGGGCCCTTCCCCGAGCAGATGCAGACGCTGATTGTTGGTCTTGGCTGTTTCTGGGGCGCCGAGCGACGCTTCTGGCAGGTACCGGGCGTCTACAGCACCGCAGTCGGCTACGCCGGCGGCCTGACGCCCAACCCGACCTACGAGGAAGTCTGTTCAGGTATGACCGGCCACAACGAGGTCGTGCTGGTGGTGTTCGATCCAGACGCGGTGTCACTGCAGCAACTGCTGAAGGTGTTCTGGGAGTCGCACAATCCTACACAGGGCATGCGCCAGGGGAACGACCAGGGCACCCAGTACCGCTCCGGCATCTATGTCAGCGACATGGCCCAGCGTGCCCTCGCCGAGGCCAGCAAGGCCAACTACGCTGACGCGTTGCAGCAGGCAGGTCTGGAAGAAATCACCACTGAAATCCTGCCTGCGCCGACCTTTTACTACGCCGAGGACTATCACCAGCAATACCTGGCCAAGAATCCCGGCGGTTACTGCGGTCTGGGCGGCACCGGCGTCTGCCTGCCCGGCTGAGCTGCAGGCTCAGCGCTGACTGAGCCGCTGCAGACAGAGCCCGGTCAACTCGGCAAAGCGCTTAAAGGTGGCCAGCTGACTGGCGCTCAGCTCACGACCAGACAAGCGCATGTCACCATACAGCACCCCCACCCGCCGGCTGCCGGCGACCACTGGCGCGACCGCAAACGGGCCGCTGCCGACCAATTCAACGACTGCTGGCGTTACCAACTGCTGCAGGCCGCCACTGTTCGAGCTATCGAGCCACAGACAATCACGCTGCTCAAGCGCATGAGTGAACACCTGCGGTGCGCTGTCAGCGGAGGGCAGTGAAAAGGTCTCACGCCAGCGCTGAGTACCCTTGCCGATTGCCGCGCGTACCCGGAACTGTGTCTGCTTTTCAGCGAGCACCATCAGCGCGACCCGCTCGATACCCGCCCCCCGATGCAGCCCCTGCATGACGGTGTGAAGAATGGTATCGACATCCATCGGCGCACGTACCATCAACTTGAGGTGATCAATCGACAGCTTGAGCATTTCCAGGTTCGGCTGCAGCAGTGGTTCGGCCTCACCCTCTAACTTGCTCTCTGTGGATGGTTCGTCGGCAGAGGGCACCTGCGGCACCACCTCCATCTGCAATAGCGCAGAGAGGTCCAGCGGCAGATCATCCGCCCGCGGAATCCACTGCTGCAAATCAGCATTGGAGCAGGTACCGGCGATGCGGACTGCTTCCTGGCCACTGCCAACCAGTTGCTGCCAAGCGTGCTCGGCGTCTGTGCCAATCAGCTCCGCAACCGGTTCGATCAGCGCCTGCACCGACTCATGTGTCCAGCCGTCGGTCGCCACCCGCTCGGCCAGCTCGCTGCCCAAGGCCACCGCTCGTGCGGCCGGGCCATCACTACTGCGACTGGCCTGGATCAACTGGCCGATCTCTCCCATGTTCCAGGACTTGAGCAAACCCACGGTCAACTGGTCAAAGGTGACGCCAAGCTCTCGGCGCAGCAGCTTGTCCGGATCGACACCCGGCTCACTCAGAGCGGTCACCAGGCGATCAGTCATCGAGCCGGCATGACTCCAGAACGCCAACTCGCCGATATGGCTAAGCAAGGTCGCGATGAAAACCTCTTCCTGCTGGCGTTGATTCAAATACTGCGCCATGTTGCGTGCCTGCACCGCGCCATGGAAGGAACGCGCCAACAGCGCTTGCAGCTGCTCGCGCGGGGAGTTTTTCAACAGGCCATCCAGCAGGCTGACCGACAGACCGATCATCCGTACCTGATCAAAGCCCACCACCACTACCGCACGCGACAGGGTCTTGATCACCTCACGACCCGGGTTGCAGTAAACGCTGTTGCTGACCCGCAGCACCTTGGAGGCCAGCGCGGCATCACGCATCAACACCTCTGTCAGTTGGGCAACCGACGCGGTTTCCGACTGTGACAACCGCAACAGGTCGTGCACAACCACGGCCATTGCGGGCAGCTCGGCGCGATTCAAGCGTTCCAACCAGGAGCGCAGACCATGTGTTTCGTGCTTCAAATCAGTATTCCGGTCAGTGGATGGAACGGAGCCGAATGATACCAATATAGTATCAATCCTGGCAGCGTCCCTGCCCCCCTCGTCAGCCCGGTTTGTGCAACCCGGCGCGACTTCCATAGAATAGCCCGATGCCGACTACCCGCCTTGATATTCACCACTACTCGGACGCAGCCAACGCCCATGCACATGCGCATCAGGCGCAGCTGGTATTTGGACTGCACGGCACTCTGGAGCTGGAATTCAAGGATGACGGTGGCCAAGTACAGGCCGGACGTGTTGCCATCATCGCCCCGAACGACCGGCATGCCTTTTTCAGCCGGGACCAGGGCAATTGTCTGGTGCTGGATATCGCCCCCGATGCACCGCTTCCGGGCCTTGAGGGGCAGCGCGACAGCCAGCTGAGACTGCTGGACCATACTTCGCTACAGCCGCTTAATCCGGCCCAGACGCAACTGATCAGCAGCCTTGCCGGCCTGATCAGCAGTCAACCCTGGCTGGCCGACAACAGCGCCGCGCTGCTGCTCAACTCCCTACTTGGCCAGCCGACTGCTGAGCGCCGGCTGCCGCTCGCCCGCCTCAACACATTTATCGAAACCCAGATGGCACGTCCGTTGGGGGTTGAAGACCTCGCTCGGGTCTGCGGCCTCTCTGCGTCGCGCTTCAACTACTGGTGCCAGCGGGAACTCGGCTGTTCGCCACTGGCCTACCTGCGCCAACGGCGCCTGCAAAGAGCTCGGCAACTGCTTGCGCATGGCTGCCTGCCAATCAGCGAGATCGCTGCCCGTTGTGGCTACAGCAGCCAAAGCGCGTTTACCCAAGCCTTCAGCCGACGCTGGCAACTGTCGCCCAGTGCTCTGCGCAAGGGCGGCGACTAATCCAGCAGTATCGCGACAATATTCAGCAGTGGCACAACAGCAAAGGTTCTGCCCGCGCAGTACCATCCTGCTCAGCCATTATCCCCCGAGACCAGCATGACCAACCTGACCCACAACCGCGCCCTGCTCTTTATGCATGTCGCCGCCCTGCTGTTCGGCCTGACCGGTATTTTCGGCAAGCTGGCCAGCACCACGCCCGATGCCATCGTGCTGGGGCGAGCGTTGCTTGCAGTCGCTGCGCTGATTGCGTTTGCCCGACTCGGCAGCCATCCGCTACTGCGCCAGCTCACGCCCCGCCACCTGGCCAGCCTGCTGATGTGCGGCGCCTTTCTGGCCGTGCACTGGCTGACGTTCTTTCATGCCATTGACATTTCTGGCGTCGGCATCGCCACGCTGGGGTTCGCCAGCTTCCCAGCCTTTGTGGTGGTACTGGAAGCGCTCTTCTGGCGCGAGCTGCCCACTCGGCAGGACCTGGTCAAGGTCGGCCTGGTATGTGCGGGATTACTGCTAATACCGGCAGAGTTCACCCTCGACGCTGACAATACCGAAGGACTGTTGTGGGCAATCCTATCCGGCTTCTGCTTCGCCGCCCTCTCGGTCGGCAACCGGCTCACCAGCGGCCACCTGCATCCAGTGCAGATCGCTTGCTGGCAAAGTCTGGTAGTGTCACTGTTGGTCCTGCCCACAGGTACGCATGCGCTGATGCAGATGCCAGCTCTGGACTGGCTGTGGATTGGCTTGCTGGGTGTGTTCTGTACCGGGTTGGCGCAGGTGCTGTTCGTCTCCAGCCTGCGTGTACTGAACGCTCGCACTGCGTCGCTGTTCTTCGCACTGGAGCCGGTCTACGGCATTCTGATTGCGTGGTGGCTGTTCGCGGAACAGCCGACCCTGCGCATGCTGATAGGCGGGCTGTTGATCATCAGTGCAGTCTTGATGGTACGCCGCGCACCAACGCCTGCCTGAGGGTCAAATAGGACTTTCGATCAGCTTCACCCAATGCTGCAGCAAATGCATGCGATCAGCCGCCAGCTTCAGGCAAACCAGCAACGGCACGGCTATCAGCACACCGACCACACCCCATAACCAGCCCCACAGGATCAGCCACAACATCAGTACCAGCGGATGCAGCCGCATGCGCTGGCCCAGTACCGTTGGAGTAACGAACTGCGCCTCGACCAGGTTGATGCCAAAGAACACCAGCGCCGGCAGCAGCGCATCGATGACGGGGCCGTATTGCACCATACCCGCCAGACACAGCACCAGCATGCCGATGATGGGACCAACGTAGGGAGCGAAGTTCAGCAAGCCGACCATGACCCCCCAAAGAAGCGCATCCTCCACGCCCATCAGGTGCAAAACCAGGCCGGTCACGGTGCCCAGCAGCGTATTGATCAGGCTGACAGTCAGAATGTAGCGCGACAACTCCCGTTGAACCTGCTCCAGCAGGTCAGTTGCTGCCTGCTTGTCACGTACCTGCGGAAACACCTGAATAAAGGTGCTGTAGAGCGAAGGGCCGAAGATCAGCATGAATAGCACCAGCACCAGAAAGGTGAAAAACTGCGCCAGCACCGCCGGGGTTGCCCCAAGCGCCTTGACCATCACTTCCATGCCGCCCTGCATCACCCGGTCCGACAATCCCGTATCACTGCTTGCCGATGACGCCATTGCCGGTGCAGGCGCTTCCTCACGAAACCAGCCAAACAACTTGAAGCCCTTCTCTGGCTCAGCCTCCACACTCGACGACACATCTGCCGGGCTCAGCTTGCGGCCAAAGGCATCCAGCTCATTAGATAACTGGGCAGACAGTTCAGGCAGGCGCTTCACCCACTTTTCCGCCGGTTCGGCGAGCTGCGAGCCCAGCAGCGTAAATGGCACGCCGATAGCAGTCAGCAACAGCAACGCCGACAGTGTGCGAGGTACATGAAAGCGCTTGAACACCGCGACCAGCGGGCTCAGCAACAGCGCGAACAATGCCGCGACAACAACAGGCAACACCAGCGTCTGGGCAAAATAGAGGGTATACAAACAGGCTAATGCCAACAGCCAGACCAACGCCTGCTGGGTGGGTGAGCGGCGCACCGCCGGCACGCGCTCAAGCTCAGCCTGCTCAGTCTGCTCCGGCGCCTCAGTCACAGCGGACTCCACAGACGGCGCGCCACTTGAAAGACATTTTGCACCAGTGGCAGCAGCCGCACCCCGGTCAGCCCCATTCCCCAGGTCCGGCTCGCACCAAGCCGCTGGGTCAATGCACCGGCGAGTGCACCGCTGCCAACCAGAACAACGGGGGGCAATTGAGCGAGCTGATGCCGCACCAGGGCGCCGCCCAGCTGCACAATTTCGATTCGTAGATTCAACTGGTGATCCAGCTGATCAATCTCTGCCATCAGTTGACGACGACTCATCATTTGCTCCCTGCATAAGACGTTTGAAGTGCGCCTTGGTGCGACGAAAGCCCAGCGACTGCTGATAGACCCGCAGCTGCCGCACCAGCACGGCGATGCAGGCACCATGCAACACCAGCACCCCGCCCAGCGCTGCCGCGACCGAGCCAGCAGCCTGCCAGATCAACCAGCCAGCCAACAGGCTGAACACCACCCAAGCGAACAGCATCAGTGGCACCAGCAACAGCCCCAACAGCAGTATTCGGCGTGCGTCGCCCAAGGTCAGCTGCAGCTCAAGTCGCAACATGGTCGCCACTTCACCACCAGCCGCCAGAATCTGCCTTAGCCAGGCCGCAGTATGATCGATCAGCTCCTCGACGGCTTTAATCGCGTCGGCGGAGACCTCGGGCGTATCCGCTCCGGGCTCCGTCGACCGCCCCTCGGACTTTGACGATAGGGGCTCTGCCTGCTCACTCATTTGCGCGAAAACAGCTGCGCCAGAACAAAGCCTGCAGCGAAGGCAACACCCAACGTGGCCAACGGCTTTTCACGCATATAGCTTGAAGCCTGATCGCCCAACGCCTCGGCCTTCTCGCGCCCCTTGAGCAGTTGCTCCAGCGCGTCGTGCTTAACATCCATACCTGCCGCCTGCGCGGCCGCCGTGAAATGGTTCCGCGCCTCCAGCAGCTTCTCGTAAGCTTCGCCGACAGCTGCCTTGCTGGCGGCCAGTTCAGCCTCTTTACCTGTGGTCTTTTCTGCTGCCATCTTGATCTCCTTGATCTATCTGGTATGCCAATTAACCCACCTACTATAGGCGGCGACGACATGCGCGTCATCGGCAAGATTTATTCGCCGTCATTCGCTGCGCCGAAACCCGCGTCTGGGCATTTACTCCACTTGCCGCGCAGGCGAGGCTTAACACCAACGGCGCTAGACGAGCGACCGATCTGTGCCAGACTGACTGCCACCATCGACATCGCCCGCTCTCAGAAGTGGGACTTGCGCTGAGCGGGCAAGTTCAGACTGACTGCCCCCCCAGCCTTTCAAACAAAGAGGAGTACCCTATGAGCAGCACCCGCGAGTTCGACATCATCGTTTACGGTGCCACCGGCTATACCGGTCGCCTGGTAGCCGAATACCTGTGCCAGGAATACGGCAACGACAGCCAGCTGCGCTGGGCCATGGCCGGCCGCAGCCAAAGCAAGCTGGAAGCCGTACGCGATGAAATCGGCGCCCCGGCCAGCACTCCGTTAGTGGTGGCCGATACCAGTGACCTCGCCAGCCTGCAGGCCATGGTTGAGCGTACCAAAGTCGTTCTGACCACCGTCGGCCCCTACCAGCTCTACGGCCCGGAACTGGTGCGCATCTGCGCCGAAACCGGCACCGACTACGTGGACCTGTGCGGCGAGCCGGCCTGGATGCGGCAGATGATCGACGCCCACGGTGAGACCGCGAAACAGAGCGGCGCACGCATCGTCTTCTCCTGCGGGTTCGACTCCATCCCCTTCGATCTGGGGGTCTACTTCCTGCAACAGGCCGCGAAGGAGCAACTCGGCTGTGCGCTGCCGCGCGTCAAGGGTCGGGTACGCAAGATGAAGGGCACCTTCTCCGGCGGCACCGCAGCCAGCCTGAAGGCGACCATGGCAGCGGCCAAGGCCAACCCCGAGATATTCAAACTGCTGGCCAACCCGTTTGCCCTGACACCCGGCTTCACTGGCCCGGCGCAGCCCCCGGCTATGAAGCCCGAGTACGACGAATCACTAGGCAGCTGGGCAGCCCCGTTCATCATGGCTGCTATCAACACCCGTAACGTCCATCGCTCCAATGCGCTGCTGGGGCACGCCTACGGCGAAGACTTCGTCTACGACGAAATGCTGCTGACCGGCCCCGGCGAACAGGGCGAAGCCATCGCCAACACGGTTGCCGGCGACAAGTCACTGGCCAGCGATGATGCGCCAAAACCGGGCGAAGGCCCGAGCAAGGAAGAGCGCGAAACCGGCTTCTACGACGTGCTGTTTATTGGCGAAGCTGCCGACGGCCGCAGCCTGAAAGCCAGCGTTGCCGGCAAGCGTGACCCCGGCTACGGCTCGACCTCACGCATGATCGCCGAAAGCGCGATCTGTCTGGTGCGCGACGCCAACGACACTCAGGGCGGTATCTGGACCACCGCGCCGGCGATGGGCGACAAACTGATCAAACGCCTGCAGGAACACGCTGGCCTGACCTTCAAGCTGGAGCCTTGATCACGCGGTACTCCAGGCGGGCGCGGCATGCCGCGCCCTTACGCCAAATCGGCCCAGTGCGTGCTGCTCTCAGGGCGCCCCGGCGAGCCAATCCATCCGCCAGCTCCCGCTACCCGACTGGGCCAATTCCTGACTCAACCAGGGCAGCACCTGCTCCAGCTCCTCCCAGATCGGCCACGGCGGATTGATCAGCATCATGCCGGAACCGTTCAGACCCAACTGGTTGTCGACCGGACGCACATTCAGCTCGACTCGCAACGCCTTGGGCGCGCCGCTGTCAGCGATGCCCTGATAAAAGTCCTTGAGCAGACGCTGATCCTTGATCGGATACCAGATCGCAATCACGGTCTGGCGCATGCGGCTGATCGCCTGCGCGACACCGGCTACGCAACGCTCCAGGTCGTCGGTTTTCTCAAACGGCGGGTCCAGCAACCAGAGCGCACGCTTCTCCGGCACAGGCAAGAATGCCTTCGACAGCTCGTACCCGTTGCGCTGATGCACCGCCACATCCGGCTGACCAGCAAAGTGTTCACGCAGGGTTTCAGCGTCCTCCGGGTGCAGCTCGCTGACAATCATCCGGTCCTGCTCGCGCAGCAATTCGGCCATGATCTGCGGTGAACCCGGATACCAGCGCAGCTCGCCGTTCAGGTTATGGCGTGCGACGGCGTCGCGATAATCGGCTAGCCAGAGCGGCAGATCGTCCCGCTGCCAAAGCCGGCCAATGCCGTCAACATACTCGCCGGTCTTGCCCGCCGCCTCTCCCTGCAGGTCATACAGTGCAGTGCCGGCGTGACTATCAAGGCAGCACAGCGGCGTGTCCTTGCGCTGCATCAACACCAGCAGACGACGCAGCAGCGCATGTTTGAGGACATCGGCGTGGTTGCCGGCGTGATAACTGTGGCGGTAGTTCATGGGCGGTCCCGCGGAGATACGTGAGCGAAAGCGCGCATTCTAGCAGGCATCGCTCGGCGGGGCGCTGGCAAGAACTCCCCGGCAGCAACCAGTCGCGCACAGGATCCATTCAAGCTGAGGGTCAGCGTCAACGCGACCTGCAGAGGTCAAGGAGGCGGTCGACTGATCAAGTCAGCAAGGGCGACACTCTCACCCTTGCTGGCTGTTCGGCGTCACCCGCAAGACTTCCTCGATCGTGGTCAGCCCGGCGCCAACCTTCTGCGCGCCCGACAAGCGCAAGCTGTGCATCCCTTCCTTGTAGGCTTGACGGCGCAGCTGCGCGACGTCGGCATCCTTGTGAATCAGCGCCTTGATGCCATCGCTCAGCATCATCAGCTCGTACACACCCGCACGACCGCGGTAGCCGGTTTCCCGGCACTCCAGACAGCCCGCAGCATGCTGCGCCTGGGTTGGCAACGGCGCATTCCACGGCCGAGTCAGATCAACCCAGGCCTCCTCGTCCACCTGCGTCGGTGCCTTGCAGTGCGGACAGAGAGTCCGCACCAGACGCTGGGCCATCACCCCCAGGACCGTAGCCTTGATAAGATAGGGCGCAACGCCCAACTCAATCAGCCGACTGACTGCGCTGGGTGCATCGTTGGTATGCAGGGTCGACAACACCAGGTGCCCGGTGAGGGCGGCCTGAATCGCCATCTCGGCGGTTTCCAGGTCACGAATCTCGCCAACCATGATGATGTCCGGGTCCTGACGCATCAGCGCACGCACACCGCTGGCAAAGTTGAGGTCGATGTTGTGCTGCACCTGCATCTGGTTGAAGCTGTCTTCAACCATCTCGATCGGGTCTTCGATAGTGCAGACATTCACCTGCGGGGTGGCCAGCTGTTTGAGGGTGGTATACAGCGTAGTGGTCTTGCCGGAGCCGGTTGGCCCGGTGACCAGCACAATGCCGTTGGGTTGACTGACCATCTGCTGCCAACGACGCTGGTCCTCAGTGGAAAACCCCAACTGATCGAAGCTGCGCAGCAGCACATCCGGGTCAAAGATCCGCATCACCATTTTTTCGCCAAAGGCGGTCGGCAGGGTCGAGAGCCGCAGCTCGACTTCATTGCCCTTCGGCGCCCGGGTCTTGATCCGGCCGTCCTGCGGCTTGCGCTTCTCGGCCACATTCATCCGGCCGAGGGTTTTCAACCGGCTAACCACCGCCATGGTGACCTGAATCGGAAATTGATAAACGGTGTGCAGCACGCCGTCGATGCGCAGACGCACGCAGCCGGACTCGCGCCGCGGCTCGATATGAATATCGCTGGCACGCTGCTCGAAGGCGTATTGGAACAGCCAGTCGACGATGTTGACCACATGGGCATCATTGGCATCCGGCTCCTGGCTCATGCTACCAAGGTTAAGTAGCTGCTCGAAGTTGCCGACGCCGCTGGCCTTTTGATCTGTTGCGTTGGCGCCGGATACCGAGCGTGCCAGCCGATAGAACTCCACCGAATAACGCTGCAGATCCTCCGGATTGGCAATGACCCGACGGATCTCGCGCTTGAGCACGTGTCGCAGGTTATCTTCCCAGCCCTGAACAAAGGGTTGAGCGCTGGCGATCGTCACCTCGCGATCATTCACCTCCACAGCCAGAATTCGATGGCGCTGGGCAAAGGCAAAAGACATCAGTGGCGTCACCGCAGAGACGTTGATCTTCAACGGGTCGATCCGGTACCAGGGCTGGTCGCTCTCGCTGGCCAGCCAGCGGCTGAGACTGTCCAGATCCAGTTTTTTCCCGGGTCGCCCCAGGTCATCAACGTTCTGACCGGCGATAAATTCCAGCGGATGCAACTTGGCGGTATCACCTACGGCCGCTCGCCGCAGCGTAACCAGGTGGTCGGCGCTGTCCTGACTGATACGCCCCTGTGCCACCAGCGTGGTGAGAAAATCGCCCAGGTCCAGCGACCGATCACTACCCGGAATCGCCAGATCCGCCAACCTTTTCATATCCTGCTCCCCTGCCCATCCGTTCTTTTGTGTCACGGCTGCGATCCGGCAGCCGCCTCGTTGCGATCTGCTCAGCTGTTCAGTTCACGCCAGGCGTTCAACCGGCGCACCCGCACACCCTGCTTGCGCAGCGCAGCCAACAGCGGCTCGCGCTGTTCAGCATCAATCTGCGGGTACTGTTCCAGCAACGCCTGCAGCTTGTTCAACTCACCAAACAACCGATCCGGTTCGGACACCTCAAGCCACTGACGAAACTGGGCCAGCAGCATGTGCAGACGCCCCAGGCGGGGCAGCTGATCCAGCCACTCACTGACCATATGCTCGGAGTCGTTATTATGCGGCACGCGCAATTCCTGAATTTCCTTGCCGGTGGCGGCCAGCAACCAGCGCTCCAGGGTCAGGTTGGCCACCCGATCGCCGCGCGGTGGACGATTTTGCGTCCAGCGCCGCTGCTGCAGCCAGAGCGCCAGTTCGACGAACATTGCGCCCCAGCCCGGCAGCTCAAGCTGACGATCAAACTCAGCTTCCGCTGCGCGGCGTGCGGCTTCACCTTCGACGTCATCGGCCCAACCCGCCAGCACCAGTGGCTGGAAAGCCGCCAGCAAGGCGTCCAACGGTCCAACGAAGGGGCTGGCAGCAGAGCGCGGCAAGGCCAGATCAAACACTGCGAAGGCGGCGCGCAGCTGCGCCAGCGCACCGGTCAGCTCGCGAAACAGCTTCCACTGATGGGCATAGCGATACTGTTCAGCCAAACGCTGTACGCGGCCCAGCAACTGACTGACCAGCTCGGCAATGACCTCGTCGACCGGTGTATCGGCCTGCCACTGGGGCTGATCCAGGCGCAGATTAAAGCTGCGCGCATCAAACAATCGATAGCCACGCTCGGCCTTGCTGATGTCACACGGCATCAACGGCAGTTCCTGTGTCAGCGTATGCGCCAACTCCAACAACGCAACTGCCGGCCCCTGGCGGACTTCCAGTTCGAGCTCGCTAATCGGCTCGCTACCACTGTCGGTACGCACCTCACCCTCATCCAGCGCGGCCTCGACTTCTACAACCTCCCCCTCACGCTCCCAGCGCAGCAATGCGCGGGTGCGCTGAAAGTCGGTGGTAAAGACCGGCTGCAGGGTCTGCTTGTCGAGTTCGGCCAGCTCCGCAGGCCAGCAGTTGTCATCCAGCAGCGACAGATCCAGTGCGTCGTTCTTCAAATACCAATCCCATTCGTTGCGCTCCGACAGGCCGGCAACACTCTGCCCGCGGCTTTTCAACGTCTGGATATAGGTATCGCCATCACGACGCAGTCGCAACGCCACCCGGGCGCCAGCCAGATCCCGATCGGCAGTATCGTAGTACTGGTTATAAAGGGGACCGCTCTGCCATTCACCCTGCCGACGCTCGTTAAGCAACGGATGGGCGCGCAGCACTTTCAGCACCTCGGCACTGGCGCGCAGCTTGATTTCAGTTTCTTTGACCATGTGACATTCTCGACAGCACCGGCGGCAACCGCAGCCACCGGTGAAAAGTGTTCAATTGTTTTCAATTTGGTGACGACCGCAGGCTCAGCACCTATACTTTGCGGCCTCAATTCCAGCGGGAGGCGTCATGCCAAACAATCCGTTCCTCACACTGTTCGGTAGATCACCGATCGGTCCCATGCAGCAGCACATTGCCAAGGCGCACGAATGCACCAGTCAGTTGCTGCCCTTTATCGACGCACTGCAGGCCGAGGACTGGACCGAAGCAGAGCGCCTGCAGCAGCATGTAGCTCAGCTTGAACGCGAAGCTGACAAGCTGAAGAAAGACGTCCGCGTTCACTTGCCCAAAAGTCTGTTCCTGCCGGTGCCGCGCTCTGACCTGCTGGAGCTGCTCAGTGTACAGGACAAAGTAGCCAACCGCGCCAAGGATATCGCGGGCCTGATGCTTGGCCGCCGCATGGTTATCCCGCCCACCCTGTTCCCCGCCTTCCGCGAATTTGTGCAGCGTTCAATCGACGCCGCAGCGCAAGCACTGAAGGCTATGAACGAGCTCGATGAGCTGCTTGAAACCGGCTTCGCTGGCCGCGAGGTCACGCTGGTCGAACGCCTGATCGAAGAGCTGGACCGCATCGAACACGATACCGACAACATGCAGATTGGCCTGCGCTCCGAGCTGTTCAAGCTGGAGAAGGACTGGCCGCCGGTCGATGTGATGTTCCTGTACCAGATCATTGAATGGATTGGTGATGTCGCCGACCGTGCACAGCGCGTCGGTAACCGCCTGGAACTGCTGATGGCTCGCTAGGAAGCGACCGAACGGCCAACAGCACCATGACGGACTTTCCGCCGACGCAGAAAGCCGCCAGCCCATGCACACGTTTTAGAGTATTAGAGATATGACCCTGATTGCAGAGTACGGCACCATCCTGCTGATTCTTGCCTGCCTATTCGGCTTTTTCATGGCCTGGGGTGTCGGCGCCAACGATGTTGCCAATGCCATGGGCACCTCGGTCGGCTCCCGCGCCCTGACCATCAAGCAAGCGATCATCATCGCCATCGTTTTCGAGTTTCTTGGTGCCTATCTGGCCGGCGGCTCAGTCACCCAGACCATTCGTAGCGGCATCATCGACGCCGACGCAATCAGCCCTGACCAGATGGTGTTTGGCATGCTGGCGTCGCTACTCGCCGCCGGCACCTGGCTGCTGGTTGCCTCAATCAAGGGCTGGCCGGTCTCAACCACCCACTCGATCATTGGTGCCGTCATTGGTTTCGGCGCCGTTGGCGTCTCGATGGAAGCCGTGCATTGGGAAGGGGTCACCCCGATCGTCGCCAGCTGGATCATCTCGCCACTGCTGTCCGGCATCGTTGCCTTCATGATTTTTATCAGCGTTCATCGCCTGATTCTCGACACTGAAGACCCGTTTGCCAACGCCAAACGCTACGTCCCGTTCTACATGTTCGCGGTCGGCTTCGTGGTAACCATTCTGACCCTGACCAAGGGGCTAAAGCATATCGGGTTGAACCTCAACGGCTGGGAAAGCCTCGGTCTGGCGCTGGTTGCAGGCATTCTGGTTGCCAGCCTCGGCGTTACCCTGCTGAGCCGCATCAAGTCTGATCCGGAAGCCGACAAGACCTTTCACTTCGCCAGCGTTGAGAAAGTTTTTGCGGTGCTGATGATCTTCACCGCCTGCTCCATGGCCTTTGCCCACGGCTCCAACGACGTCGCCAATGCGGTCGGCCCGCTGGCTGCCATCGTCGGCGTGCTGCATTCTGGCGGCGAAGTGGCGAGCAAATCGCTGGTCCCAGGCTGGGTGCTGCTGCTGGGTGCCATTGGTATCGTGGTCGGCCTGGCCACCTATGGTTATCGCGTGATTGCCACTATCGGCAAACACATCACCGAGCTAACGCCGAGCCGCGGCTTTGCCGCCGAACTGGCCACTGCGACCACAGTGGTCGGCGCCTCCAGCATCGGCCTGCCAATCTCCACCACCCACACTCTGGTCGGCGCGGTACTCGGGGTTGGTCTGGCACGTGGCATCGGTGCCCTGAACCTGCGCGTCATCGGTACCATCTTCAGTTCCTGGGTCGTCACCCTGCCGGCAGGCGCCATCCTTTCGATCATCTATTTCTTCATTCTCTCCGGGATTTTCAGCTGACTATCGGCCACTGGCGGCGTAAGCTGAAAAAACACGTGCGTCGGGGGTTCTGACAGGCAGAGCGCCCGCCTCAATCGGAGTTGCCAATGCCCCTGCCGCCACTGAAGGATCAGTTCGACGCCCTGCTGAGGCTCCCTTCTATCAGCTGCACCCAGCCAAACCTGGACCAGAGCAATCTACCTGTCGTGGAGCTACTGGCCAGTTGGCTGAGCGACCTCGGCTTTGATTGCCGAATCCTCCCGATTGCCGACCAGCCCGGCAAGGCCAACCTGATCGCCAGTTTCGGCAGTGGCCCCGGTGGCCTGGTCATGGCAGGCCATACCGATACTGTGCCCTGCAACCCGGAGCGCTGGCAGCACGATCCCTTCGCGCTGACTGAAGCGGACAACCGCTGGTATGGTCTCGGCAGCTGTGACATGAAGGGCTTCTTCCCGCTAGTCATCGAGGCCGTGCGCAACTATCTTGACCAGCCGTTCAAACAGCCTCTGATCGTTCTGGCTACTGCTGACGAAGAAAGCTCCATGAGCGGCGCGCGGGCACTGGTCGCGGCCGACTTGACCCAGGCCCGTCATGCCATCATCGGCGAACCCACCGGCATGCGACCGATCAGGCTGCACAAGGGCATCATGATGGAGCGCATTGATATCATCGGCCAGGCCGGACACTCGTCCGATCCAAGCCTGGGTCACAATGCCATGGAGGCGATGCACGCGGTAATCGGCGACCTGCTGCAGCTTCGCGGAGACTGGCAAAAACGCTGGAGCAATCCGCTGTTCGGCGTACCGACACCGACACTGAATCTCGGCTGCATCCACGGCGGCGACAATCCGAACCGGATCTGCGCCAAGTGTGCGCTGGAGTTCGACATCCGCCCACTGCCTGGCATGAACAGCGACGAACTGCGCGCCGCCATCCGTGAACGATTGCGGCCCATCGCCGCCGAACACCAGGTGCAGATCGATTACCAGCCGCTGTTCCCGGGCGTCCCCGCGTTCGAGACCCCAGCCGACTCACCCATTGTGCGCGCCTGCGAAGAGCTGACAGGGCAAAGCGCTGCGGCCGTTGCCTTTGCCACCGAGGGGCCATACCTCAACCAGCTCGGGATGCAGACACTGATTCTGGGGCCTGGCGATATCGACCAGGCGCACCAGCCAGACGAATTTCTCGCCCTGGACCGACTGCAACCAACCATCGACGTCCTGCAGGGACTGATTCGACGTTTCTGTCTGCAGTAATACGGCGGCTTGAAGCCGCGACCGCAACCCCCTTTAATAACTCTTTTTTCTGGAACACCGCGCATGCTCGACTACGTCAACTGGTTCCGCCACTCGACGCCATACATCAACCAGCACCGGGATTGCACCTTCGTACTGATGCTGCCTGGCGAGGCCATGGTCAACGCCAACTTCAATAACATCATCCACGACATCATGCTGCTCAGCAGCCTGGGGGTGCGTCTGGTGCTGGTCCACGGCTCACGCCCGCAGATCGAGGAACGACTTGCCAGTCGAGGGATACGTTCGCAGTACCACAACGACCTGCGGGTAACCGATATCGACACCCTCAGCTGCGTGATCGACGCCGTTGGCAGTCTGCGCATTGCGATTGAAGCCCGTCTGTGTGCCCAACAATCGGGGACCCGGTTACGGGTTGTCAGTGGCAACCTGGTTACCGCCAAACCCATTGGTGTCGTAGACGGCGTCGACTTTCACCACACCGGCGAGGTACGCAGGGTTGATCGCAAGGCTATCACCCGCCACTTGGACGAGCAAGACATCGTGCTGCTCTCCAGCCTCGGCTACTCACCGACCGGCGAAGCCTTCAATCTTGCCTGCGAGGATGTTGCCACCAGCGTGGCCGTCGCTCTGGGTGCAGACAAACTGATCCTGTTTGGCGAAGACACCGGCATCCGCGACGAACATGGAGAGCTGTTGCGCGAGCTCAAGCCTACCCGCGCCGCACCGCTGCTGGCAAAGCTCGGCAACAGCCAGCCAGGCACCCTGCTGCAGGCGGCCTGCAAGGCCTGCAACGCCGGCCTGCGGCGCAGTCATATTGTCAGCTTTGCCGAAGACGGCGCACTGCTGACCGAGCTGTTTACCCGCGACGGCGGTGGCACGCTGGTCAGCCAGGAAGCATTCGAGCAAATTCGGGGCGCCGGCATCGACGACGTCGGCGGACTGCTGGAACTGCTGCGTCCGCTGGAAGAGGCCGGCATCCTGGTACGCCGCTCACGGGAGGTGCTGGAAACCGAAATCAGCCAGTTCACACTGATCGAGCGCGACGGCCGCATCATCGGCTGCGCCGCGCTCTACCCGCTGGAAGGCTCCAGCGCAGCGGAGCTGGCCTGCGTCGCTATCGACCCGGCCTATCGCCAGGGTGGCCGTGGCGACCAGCTGTTGCAGCACATTGAGTCCCAGGCTCGCAGTCTGAAAATCGACACCCTGTTCGTCCTCACCACTCGCACTGCCCACTGGTTCCGCGAACGCGGTTTCGAACCCAGCAGTGTCGAACGGTTGCCGGCCAAGCGGGCAGAGCTGTACAACTTCCAGCGCAACTCGAAGGTGTTTGAGAAAAAGCTCTGACCCACTTGGCGACCGGAGTTCGAGAAGGTTCGTGCCTGCCGACACCCGTCCGGGTGCCGGCAGGTAACGCTAGACTTCTGGCGTCCAGTAATCACAACGATGCAGGTCGCGGAACACCGAACGAGACAGCGGCCGCACCGCTGGCGTCTCGAACGAGACCATGCCACCGGCACTATCGCCATAATCCACCCAGCTCAGGTCGTCATGGCTTGGGTTACCGGAACGGGCGAAGGCCGCCCAGGCACGACTCATAATTCCGGCCAGGGCAACCTGATCGTCGGTGGCGCCCCGCACCCTGAAAAAATCGTCAGTACCGAAAAGGTAGGACAGCTCCGAGGCGTGAGTAGCCCCCAGCGTCAACCAACTCGGCGCGACAATACCTGGTGACGGCGCGGCGCGATCGGCAAACTCGTACACGAACAAGGGCTGAGTCCCGGTCGCAGCGACACTGGCAGCCTGCACACTGGCATTACAGGCGAAACGACCGTCAGTACCAATAGCGGTCATCACAGCAGCGTAGTCATCATTGAATTCCGCAGCCGGATAGAGCCCAACCACGGTCGGGGTCTGCTCTACGCCTACGCTGGCGTTCAGCAAAAACTGGTAATTGAACTGCGTGATTGGGTTGAGCTCCCCTCGACTGGCGAGAAAATAGCTCCACTCATCCGCGTTGGTGCCCATCAGCAATGGCACATCGTTGTACTCCCCCGTCGCCAAACCGGCGTTCACCGAAACCGGCAACACGTCAGGACGCAAGGTAGGGATCACCGTCCCCGGAGCAATCGCCAGGATATCCGCCACTTTCTTGCTACGCAGGCATTCGACCTCTTCTGCAGCGGTCGCCGCGTCGCAACCAAGCAGGGCGGCAAAGCTCTCCCCTTCGCCTTCCGCTGTCGCCATCGACGCCTGAACCGTGCTGTAGGAACCGCTCTGCACGATCGCCTTGGCAAACAGCCCGGCAGAGGCAGGTGACACCAGATGGCTGAGAACGCTCAAGCCTCCGGCTGACTCGCCAAAGATAGTGACGTTATCGTTGTCGCCACCAAACGCTTTAATATTGTCCTGCACCCATTGCAGTGCCAGCTGCTGATCCATGATGCCATAGCTGCCCGACGCCCCCTGCTCCGCGGTCAAACCCGGGTGAGCGGTAAAGCCCAGCTTGCCCAAGCGGTAATTTACCGTCACGACAACAACATCCTCCGCAACCAGCCGCGGGGGTATATAGGTGCCACCACCTGAACCAAACACAAAGGCGCCACCATGGAACCACACCATCACCGGATGCGGACCGCGGGTTTTGGGGGTGAACACGTTCAGGTACAGGCAGTCCTCCGCCTCATCAGAGGTCATCCCCGCCTGCGGACAAGCACTGCCGTAAGCATCTGCCGCGCGCTCCTCGTCCCAGCCGGCAACCGCTTGAGGCGCAGCAAAGCGCAGATCGCCAATCGGGGCTGCCGCATAGGGGATGCCCAGAAATTCGAAGTACCCCTCCTGCTCAACGCCACGCACATCTCCGGAGAGCGTGGAACTCAAATCGGTCGGTTCAGGCCATTGAGCTGCACTACCGGATGAAGAGCCTCCGCCACCGGATAGACATCCAGTCAGGGAAACAGAGGAAATAACGACCGCCGCCAGCGCCACAGACGCCGAGCGAGATAACCTGGTAGATAACTGCACAGAACCGCCTCCATTTTGATTTGGCAGGAACCCGGGTAACCCGCGTAAAAACGCAGATCATCAGGTGAAAACGACGCCTACCAATATCAATACAACATCGCGCCAAAATCCTCTGTAACTCAAACAGACTAGCGGTCTGCGGCGGTGACACGGCTGCATGCCGCTTCATGAATTGGTATGCTTGCGCAACTGCACTACACCACGAGACTTCCGTCATGCCTGATTACCGCTCGAAAACGTCCACCTTCGGCCGCAACATGGCCGGCGCACGCGCCCTGTGGCGCGCTACCGGCATGAAGGACGAAGACTTCAAGAAGCCGATCATCGCCATCGCCAACTCCTTCACCCAGTTCGTGCCGGGCCACGTTCACCTGAAGGACCTGGGCCAACTGGTCGCCCGCGAAATCGAGAAGGCCGGCGGCGTAGCCAAGGAATTCAATACCATCGCGGTGGACGACGGCATTGCCATGGGCCACGACGGCATGCTCTATTCACTGCCCAGTCGCGAAATCATTGCCGACTCGGTTGAGTACATGGTCAACGCCCACTGCGCCGACGCCATCGTCTGTATCTCCAACTGCGACAAGATCACCCCCGGCATGCTGATGGCGGCCCTGCGCCTGAATATCCCGGTGGTGTTTGTTTCCGGCGGCCCGATGGAAGCCGGCAAAACCAAACTGGCCAGCCACGGCCTCGATCTGGTCGATGCCATGGTGGTTGCCGCCGACGACAGCTGCTCAGACGAGAAGGTTGAGGAATACGAGCGCAGCGCCTGCCCAACCTGCGGCAGCTGCTCCGGCATGTTCACCGCCAACTCGATGAACTGCCTGACTGAGGCGCTGGGCTTGTCGCTGCCGGGCAACGGCTCGACGCTGGCGACCCACAGCGACCGCGAGCAGCTGTTCCTGCGTGCAGGCCGTCTGGCTGTCGAGCTGTGCCAACGCTACTACGCCGAAGGCGACGAATCTGTTCTGCCGCGCAATGTCGCCAACTTCAAGGCGTTCGAAAACGCCATGACGCTGGACATCGCCATGGGCGGCTCGACCAACACCATCCTGCACCTGCTGGCTGCGGCCCAGGAAGCGGAGATCGACTTCGATTTGCGCGACATTGACCGCCTGTCCCGCAAGGTGCCGCAGCTGTGCAAAGTCGCGCCGAATATCCAGAAATACCATATGGAAGACGTGCACCGCGCCGGTGGCATCTTCTCCATTCTTGGCGAACTGGCTCGCGGCGGCCTGCTGCATACCGATGTCAGCACCGTCCACAGCCGCAGCATGGCTGATGCTATCGCTCAGTGGGACATCACCCAGACCAGCGATGAAGCAGTCCGCACCTTCTTCCGCGCTGGCCCGGCCGGCATCCCGACCCAGACCGCGTTCAGCCAGAGCACGCGCTGGGACACGCTGGATGATGACCGCGCTGAAGGCTGTATCCGCAGCGTTGAGCACGCCTACTCGCAGGAAGGCGGCCTGGCCGTGCTGTACGGCAACATCGCACTTGATGGCTGCGTGGTGAAGACCGCCGGGGTCGACGAATCCATCCATGTGTTCGAGGGCAACGCCAAGATCTTTGAAAGTCAGGACACTGCCGTCAAAGGCATTCTGAACGACGAGGTCAAGGCTGGTGACATCGTGATCATTCGTTACGAAGGTCCGAAAGGTGGCCCGGGCATGCAGGAAATGCTCTACCCGACCAGCTACCTGAAGTCCAAGGGCCTGGGTAAGGACTGTGCGCTGCTGACCGACGGTCGCTTCTCTGGCGGTACCAGTGGCCTGTCCATCGGGCACGCCTCACCGGAAGCCGCCGCCGGCGGCGCCATCGGCCTTGTGCAGGATGGCGACAAGGTACTGATCGACATCCCCAACCGCAGCATCAACCTGCTGGTCTCGGACGAAGAGCTGGCAAGCCGCCGCGCCGCGCAGGACGCCAAAGGCTGGAAGCCTGCGGCACCTCGCCCCCGTAAAGTCAGCACGGCGCTGAAAGCCTACGCACTGCTGGCGACCAGCGCCGACAAGGGCGGTGTACGCAACAAAGCGCTGCTCGACGGTTGACATCTCCCGAAGCGCGCGGGCCAAAACCCGCGCCAACTTCCCGCCATACCAAACAAAGACGAACAATTAAAGACGACATCCCGGCATTGAAGGCATTTAGCCATACCGCCCGTCGGAGATTTCGCGCTGTTTGCCACTCTTGGATGGGCTCCCAAAGCGTGACGGCGTTAACATACGGGTTATATAAAACCGTGCATGGACGAATAACACCAGCTGACTGGGCCCGCACTCATGGAACGCGCAGCACGCAAAATACTGTTGGTTGAAACCAACCCGGCAAGGCGCGAGCAACTGCTCGAACTCTGTCGTGCGCCTGTGGCTGGCCCGCTCGATGTCGATATCTGCACCAGTCTTCGTGATACCGCTACCCGTCTTGGCTCAAAAAGCTATGACGCCTGCCTGCTACCTAATGAGCCAGACCTTTTGCAGGACGCCCGCCGCGCCAGCGCCAACACGTTGCTGCTGCTGATCAGTGACGACGACAGTGCCGAGCGCGATGGTACCGCCATCGACAACGGCGCAGACGATATCCTGCCACGCGACACACTTAATCCGGACATTCTCAAGCGCGCTCTGATCAACGCAGAGCGCCGGCGTAGCAGCGGAGAAAAACTGCAGCAGATGGCACGGCAGGACCCGCTGACCGGGCTGGGTAACCGCGCCCTGCTCGAGGCAGAGCTGGACCGTATGATCCTGCGCGGCCAACGGAGCCCTACCGGCTTCGCCCTGCTCTATATCGACCTGGACTACTTCAAGCAGATCAATGACAGCTTCGGCCACGGCCTGGGAGACCTCTTACTGGCGGTGATTGCCAACCGCCTGCGCCGCACCATGCGCCAGGACGACCTGATTACCCGGATCGGTGGTGACGAATTCGTTGCCCTGCTCAATGACCTGCACGATCCAAACGATGCAGCCCTGATTGCCAGCAAAATCATTCATGCCCTGAGCGAGCCCATCACCCTCAGCGGCCACCACCTACTGGTCTCTGCCAGCGTTGGCATTGCAACCTTTCCAGAGCACGGCGCCTCGGCCGCAGAACTACTTCAGCACGCTGACCAAGCGCTCTATCGCGCCAAAGCGAACGGGCGTAACGGCTATGCCTTCTTTAATCCCCAGCACGACGCCGAAACACGACACAACCTCGATATCGAGCAGGGTCTGCGGCATGGCCTGCTGGAAGGGCAATTTCGACTGCACTATCAACCCATCGTCGATACCAATCACGGCGACACCGTTGCCTGGGAAGCGCTGCTGCGCTGGCAGCACCCACAGCTCGGCCTGCTGACGCCGGACGCATTCCTCAAGCTGGCAGAACACAGCGGCCTGATCCTGCCTATGGGTCATTGGGTCATTGATCAAGCCCTGCGGGCAGTAAAACAGTGGCTTGATGCCGGCATTCAGTGTCGCCTGTCGATCAACCTGAGCGACCGTGAGCTCAAGCAACCACGCTTCGTCGATCAGTTGCGCCAGTTACTGCTGCGCAGCAAGGTTCCGCCGCATATGATCCAGCTTGAGTTGCGCGAAGACGCATTGCTCAAACATGCCAGCCAAGCGACAGCACTGTGCAATGCACTGCATGAGCTGGGCGTGGAAATCTGGCTGGACCATTTTGGCTCGGAATACGGCGCGCTCGGCTACCTGAGCCGCCTGCCGATCAAAGGCGTGAAAGTGGACTGCCGGTCGCTGAATGAAACAGGGATCCCGGAACAGGACGCCTACCTGCAAAATCTGATTACCCTGTCCCGCGGCATGGACAAGCAGGTGGCCGTCAATTACGTCGAGGACGCCCGCACGGCGGAGCGACTCACTGGCTGGGGCGGTAACCTGCTGCAAGGCTACTGGATCGGCATGCCCCGACCACTGGAAGAGCTGATCGGGCAGTTGGAGAACACCTCCCTGAACTAACCCTTAAGGGCGACGTTCAAGCACCTGATAGACGTGCGCCGGATATCCCTCGCCCGCAGCAACCTGGCGCTCGCTGACCAGAACCCAGTCGGCATCATCAAACTCCGGAAACCAGGCATCGCCCTCGGGCGTGGCATCGATGCGCGTCAGATACAGGCGATCTGCCCCCTGCATACACTGGCGATACAAAGTCTCGCCGCCAATCACCATCACCTCGTCCACACCATCAGTAGTCGCCTGCTGACGGGCAAAATCCAGCGCAGCTTCAATAGAACCAAACACTTCGGCCCCAGTCAGCTGCAGACCCGCCTGACGACTGACAACAATATTGGTACGCCCCGGTAACGGTCGACCGAGCGACTCAAAGGTCTTGCGCCCCATGATGATCGGCTTGCCCAGCGTGGTCGCCTTGAAATAGCGCAGGTCCTCAGGCAAATGCCAGGGCATGCCGTTATCAAGACCGATCACCCGGTTGCGTGCCATTGCCGCGATCAGCGCGACCTTGATGTCACTCATACGGCCACCGGCGCCTTGATGTGCGGATGAGCCTGATAACCCACCAGCTCAAAGTCTTCGAAGCGGAAGGCGAACAGATCAGTCACCTCGGGGTTGAGCTTCATGGTCGGCAACGGCAGAGGCTCACGACTCAGCTGCAGGTCGGTCTGTTCGATATGGTTGGCATACAAGTGGCAGTCGCCGCCAGTCCAGATGAACTCGCCCAGCTGCAGGTCACAGACCTGCGCCACCATCAACGTCAGCAGCGCATAACTGGCAATGTTAAATGGCACACCGAGGAAGATATCGGCCGAACGCTGATAGAGCTGACAGCTCAGCTTGCCGTCGGCAACGTAAAACTGGAACAGCGCATGACAGGGCGGCAGCGCCATCTGATCAACCAGCGCCGGATTCCATGCCGAGACAATCAGCCGACGCGAATCCGGATTGCTCTTGATCATCGCAATCAGCTTGCTGATCTGATCGATGGACTCGCCATTCGGTGCCGGCCAGCTGCGCCACTGGTAGCCGTAGACCGGCCCCAGGTCGCCGTTCTCGTCCGCCCACTCGTCCCAAATCGAGACGCCGTTTTCCTTGAGGTAGCGAATATTGGTATCGCCCTGCAGGAACCACAGCAATTCGTGGATGATCGATTTGAGATGGCACTTCTTGGTCGTGACCAGCGGAAACCCTTCGGCCAGATCAAAACGCATCTGGTGGCCGAACACGCTGTAGGTGCCTGTGCCGGTACGATCACTCTTGAAGGTGCCGTTCTCGCGCACATGGCGCATCAGGTCAAGATACTGTTTCATGCGGTGCGCCCCTCACGCCGGTAGGCCAGCCCCATCAGCAGGGCGCCCAGTAGAATCATGGGAATACAGAGTAGCTGACCCATGGTCAGCCAACCGAAAGCCAGGTAGCCCAGCTGCTGGTCCGGCACGCGGACAAATTCAACGGCGAAGCGGAAGCAGCCATAACAGATGGCAAACAGGCCGCTGACCGCCATGGTCGGCCGCGGCTTGCGCGAATAGAACCAGAGAATGGTAAAGAGCGCGACACCTTCGAGCGCAAACTGATACAGCTGCGACGGATGACGCGCCAGCTGGTCCGGATCGGTCGGAAAGATCATGGCCCAGGGCAGATCGGTCGGTTTGCCCCACAGCTCGGCATTGATGAAGTTGCCAATACGGCCCGCCCCCAATCCAATCGGCACCAGCGGCGCGACAAAATCAACCAACTCGAAGAAGCGCTTGTTGTGCTTGCGGGAAAACCACAGCAGGGCAATCAGCACGCCGAGCAGTCCACCGTGGAAGGACATGCCACCCTTCCAGATCTCCAGTATCAGCAGCGGGTCGCGAATGTAAGCGGCCAGATCGTAGAACAGCACATAACCCAGCCGGCCACCGGCGATCACCCCGAGCGCGACCCAAAACACCAGGTCCGACAGGGTTTCCTTGCTCCAGGTCGGATCAAAAGCAGCCAGGCGTCGACGTGCGAGCCACCAGGCGCCGCCGATACCAATCAGGTACATCAAACCGTACCAGTGAATCTTCAGCGGACCGATAGCCAGCGCTACCGGGTCAATCTGCGGGTAGGTCAACATGCGAGATCCCTAGACTAGAAAGTTGATTCCAACACAAAGCAGCAGCAGGGCAAACAGGCGTTTGAGCAGGTCCTGCGACAACCGGTGCGCCAGTCGCGCACCGAAGCCCGCAAACAGCATGCTGGTCGCGGCAATACCGATCAGCGCCGGCAAATACACATATCCCAGACTCCAGGAAGGCAGTCCGGTTTCATCCCAGCCGGTAAAAATGAACGACGCAGCGCCTGCCAGCGCAATTGGCAGACCACAGGCTGACGAGGTCGCCACCGCCTGCTGCATCGGCACACTGCGCCAGACCAAAAACGGCACCGTCAGCGACCCACCACCGATACCAAAGATCGCGGATGCCCAGCCAATGACACCACCAGCAACACCCAGCGCCGGTTTGCCCGGCTCCGCCAACGATGCTTTGGGCTGCAGCTTGAAGGCCATTTGAATCGCAACCAGAATGGCAAAGACACCAATGATCTTCTGCAGCATGGGGCCGCTGATCTGCGCTGCAGTCAGCGCGCCCAGCACGGTCCCGAGCACAATGCCGACCGTCAGCCAGACAAACAGATGCCAGCGCACGGCACCCTTGGCGTGATGTGCGCGAATCGCATTGATCGAGGTAAAGACGATGGTCGCCAGTGAGGTGCCGACTGCCATATGGGTCAGCACATCGGGCGCAAAGCCCTGCAGGGCGAAGCTGTAGACCAGCACCGGCACGATGATCATGCCGCCGCCAACGCCGAACAGGCCAGCCAGCGTACCGGCAAAACCGCCCAGCACCAGATAGATCACGAACTCCACAACACCCCCCGAAAGCGGATCGCCGCAAATCGGCTAGTCTATCGCGGATCGCGCCGCTCCGACACACAGGTTACACTGCTGCCATCTTACCGAGGAGCAGCTTGATGTGTCTGATCGCCTTTGCCTGGCAGCAATCCCCGCAGCAACCCCTGCTGCTGATCGGTAACCGCGACGAGTTCCATCACCGCCCCACCCGGGCGCTGACAGACTGGCACGCAGAGGGCCATCCCGACCTACTAGCAGGCAAGGATCTGGAAGCCGGCGGCACCTGGCTCGGGGTTACCCGCGACGGTCGCTTCGCGGCCGTCACCAACATCCGCTCACCGGGCGCCGCCAAAGCGCCAAGGTCACGCGGCCAGCTACCGTTGGATTACCTGCTGGGCAACCTCTCACCGGCCGCGTTTTTACGCGAACTGCACAGCACACTGGACCAGTACTCGGGCTTCAACCTCCTGGTTGGTGACCGCGAGCAACTGTGGTTCCTCAATAGCCAGCAGGGTCAGCCGCGCCAACTCGAGGCCGGTATCTACGGCCTTTCCAATGCTGACCTGGACAGCCCTTGGCCGAAAACGCAATGCCTGCGCAACGATCTGGCCGAGAACCTGAATGCAGATGACCAAACCCTGTTTTCACTGCTGGCCAATGACCAGCTCTACGCCGATGAGCAATTGCCCAGTACCGGTATCAGCCTTGAGTGGGAGCGGATGCTGTCGGCGGCCTTCATCGTCGGCATCCCGGAGTACGGTACTCGCGCCAGCAGCGTACTGCGGCTGCAGGCAGACGGCGTTATCCGGCTGACGGAGCGCCGTTTTGGACCACTCGGGGAAGCACAGGGAGAAACCAGCAGGGAATGGCGCTGACAACTCAGCGCGGCTGCGACAGCACCTTGCCCAAGCCCATGCCGCGCAGCGCCAGATGCAGGGTGCTGAGCACCAGATGCGGGTTGTCCAGCTCGATCACCTCATCCAGCAAAGCCTTGGCGTCGGACAGTTTGATCTGACGCAACAGCCACTTGACCTTGGGCAAGTTGGTCGCGTTCATTGACAGTGCGTCACAGCCCATCGCCATCAGCAGCACCGCAGCGGCCGGGTCGCCAGCCATTTCACCACAGACACTCATTGGCTTGCCGGCCTCGCGACAGGCCGTGGCGACCTTGATCAAGGCCTGCAGCACCGCTGGATGCAGCGAGTGGTAAAGGTCCGCAACACGCGGGTTGTTGCGATCGACCGCCAGCAGATATTGGGTCAGGTCGTTGGTACCAACCGACAAAAAGTCGACCAGTTGAATCAGTTCACGCGCCTGGTAAACCGCCGCAGGCACCTCGATCATCACCCCGACCGGCGGCATGGGCACATCGACCCCCTCATCCCGGACCTCGCTGTAGGCCCGATGGATCAGATGCTGGGCTTCTTCCACCTCAAATACGCTGCTCACCATCGGCAGCATGATGCGCAAATTATTCAGGCCCTGACTGGCTTTCAGCATGGCCCGCGTCTGCACCAGGAAAATCTCCGGGTGGTCAAGGGTCACGCGGATGCCGCGCCAGCCGAGGAACGGGTTGTCTTCCTTGATCGGGAAATAGGTCAGCGCCTTGTCGCCACCAATATCGAGCGAGCGCATGGTGACCGGCAGGGGATGGAAAGCCTCCAACTGCTCGCGATAGATCGCCTGCTGCTCCTTCTCGCTGGGGAAGCGATCCTGGATCATGAACGGCACTTCAGTACGATACAGCCCTACCCCCTCGGCGCCGCGATCCAGCGAACGGGCCACATCTGCCTGCAGACCGGTATTCACCAGCAGCGGCATCCGATGACCGTCGAGCGTCACGCAGGGCACGTCGCGCAGCTTCTCCAGCCCCTGCACCAGCTCGCGCTCTTCGCGCACCAGATCCAGGTACTGGCGATGCAGCTCCGGCGACGGGTTGGAATAGACCTCACCGCGGTTACCGTCGATGATCAATTCCATGCCATCGATGCGGGTATAGGGCAGGTCAAGCGCACCCATCACGGTCGGAATACCCATCGCCCGAGCCAGGATGGCCACGTGCGAGCTACCCGAGCCAAGCACCGACACCAGCCCGACCAGCTTCTCTTTCGGCACCTGGCCAAGCATTACCGGCGACAGCTCTTCGCTGACCAGAATGGTGTCATCCGGGAACACCAGTTCCTGTCGGCCAACCTCCTGCAGATAGGCCAAAATGCGCCGACCGATGTCTTTGACGTCCGCTGCACGCTCACGCAGATAGGGGTCATCCATCAACTCGAAACGGGTGACATGCGAACTGACGACTTCACGCAGAGCCCCCTGCGCCCACTGCCCAGTCCGGATGATGTTGATCACCTCGTTGCCCAGCGCAGTGTCGTTCAGCATCATCAGATAAACATCAAACAGCGCCAGCTCTTCCGGCCGCAGCTGGGTCGAGAGCTTGCTCGACAGTTGCTGCATGTCGACCCGCACGCTGTGTTTCGCGCGGCGGAACAAGGCGATTTCCGCCTCAACGTCCTGGATTTGCTTGTCGGGAACCGATTTCAGGTCTGCCGGTGGCAAAATCACCACTGCATGTCCGATGGCCACACCCGGCGCACCAGCGACCCCGTCGAACCGGGTATCCTGTACCACCTCACCACCCCACCCGAGGCCGCCAATCGCGCCTGTCGCCTCGGCATGAGCAATAACACCCGCCAGCTGCGCACTCATGGTGACCAGGAAGGCCTCTTCGCCCTCATCAAACTGGCGACGCTCCTTCTGTTGCACCACCAGCACCCCCATCACCCGGCGATGGTGGATGATCGGCACACCCAGGAAGGAGGCATAGCGCTCTTCACCGGTTTCGGCAAAGTAACGGAAACGGGGGTGAGACGCCGCGTCTTCGAGGTTGACCGGTTCCTCTCGGGTACCAACGTAGCCGATCAAACCCTCGCTGGTGCCCAGCGTGACCGCGCCGACGGCATCCTTGTTGAGACCCTCGGTCGCCATCAGCACGTAGCGACCGATATCGGGGTTGAGCAGGTATACCGAGCAGACCTCGGTGCCCATAGCCTCGCGCACACGCTGCACTATGATGTCCAGAGCCGCTGCCAGATCTCTGGCAGAGTTGACCTCCTGAACGATGCGGCGCAGCGTATTGAGCATATTCAACTACCCGGCAGGCTAGAGAGCAGTCTCGGCGCAAGTTCCTTCATGGCACGCCGATAGACATCGCGTTTGAATGGGACAACCTGACCCAAAGGATACCAGTAACTGACCCAGCGCCAGCCGTCGAATTCCGGTTTTGCGCTACAGGTCATGCAAACCCGCTGATCCTCGGCCTTTAGTCTGAGCAAAAACCACTTCTGTTTTTGCCCGACACAGACCGGCTGCGAATGGCTGCGGATCAGGCGTTGCGGCAAACGATAGCGGAGCCAGCCACGGGTGCAGGCAAGAATTTCGACATCATCAGGCAGCAGACCAACCTCTTCATGCAACTCGCGGTAAAGCGCCTGCTCGGGGCTTTCATGACGCTGAATGCCGCCCTGCGGGAATTGCCACGAATCCTGGCCGATGCGCCTTGCCCAAAGCACCTGCCCCAACTCATTGGTCAGGATGATGCCGACGTTGGGTCTGAAACCATCGGGGTCAATCACAGCCACTATCCCTTATTCAATTATCACCGCATTGTTCCACAAAGCACGGCGTAGCAGCAATTACGGATATGCCACCGATTGATGTCAGTGATTACGGGCATTTACCGACGGACTCGATTATTCTAGCGGGCCGCCAACCGACTCAGGAGAACACCCGTGTCACTCGCCATTTTTGACCTCGACAATACCCTGCTTGGCGGGGACAGCGACCACGCCTGGGGCGAGTTCATCGTTGCCCATCGGATCGTCGATCCGGACGAGTACAAGGCGCGCAACGATCAGTTCTTCAACGACTATCTGGCCGGACGGCTGGACATTCAGATTTACCTGAACTTCTGCCTGCAACTACTCGGCGAGCACCCGACCGAGCAGCTCGATGCGTGGCACCGGCAGTTCATGCAAGAGAAGATCCTGCCCATCGTGCTACCCAAAGCGCAGACACTGATCGAGCGCCACCGTCAGGCCGGCGACACCTTGATGATCATCACCGCCACCAACCGCTTCATCACCGGCCCGATAGCCCGCC
Source organism: Halopseudomonas oceani (assembly GCF_002903165.1). Taxonomy (GTDB): domain Bacteria; phylum Pseudomonadota; class Gammaproteobacteria; order Pseudomonadales; family Pseudomonadaceae; genus Halopseudomonas; species Halopseudomonas oceani. The sequence continues at coordinate 113,383 of NZ_PPSK01000011.1, read as the reverse complement.
ACCTGGGCATCGACATTCTGCTGGCGACCGAGTGCGAGAAGACTGACGGGCGCTACACAGGACGCACCGCCGACATTCCCTGCTTCCGCGACGGCAAGGTCAGCCGACTGGAGCGCTGGCTGCTGGAAAATAATCGCACCCTGGAAGGCAGTCACTTCTACAGCGACTCGCACAATGACCTGCCGCTGCTGAGCATGGTCGACCATCCCGTCGCGGTAGACCCGGACGACACCCTGCGCGCCCACGCCGAAGCCCAGGGCTGGCCGGTCATCAGTCTGCGCTGACGCGCAGCAGCTGGAAGCAAAACCAGATTCGCACCTGCAGCGAGATTCTCAAGGGTTTAAATAAGGAGCTGCGGCTAAAGTCAGCATAAAAAAACCGCGCGATTCAACTCCGCGCGGTTTTTTCTTGCAGCTTGAAGCTTGCGGCTTGCCGCTCGCCGGTATGAAGCCGGCGTCAGGCCGGCGTCACCCGACAAAACAAAGCCTTGATATAACCGGTCTCCGGAATCGCCGGGTGCAGGGGATGGTCGGCGCCCTGGAAGCCTCGTTCGGTGATGATCAGGTTGCGGTCCAGATGACGGCTGGCACCCAGCAGGGCATCACGCAGACGATCCTCTTCCAGGTGCATGGAGCAGGATGCCGAGACCAGAATCCCGTCCTTGTTCAGCAGCCGCATGGCCTGCTCATTGAGACGACGATACGCGGCTTCGCCGTTGCGAATATCCTTGCGTTTCTTGATAAAGGCGGGCGGATCGGCAATCACCACGTCGAAGCGCTCGCCGGCGCTCTTCAGTTCCTTCAGCGCGGCCATCACATCGCCCTCTACCACCAGCATCTTTTCCGCCACGCCATTGAGCTCTGCGTTAGCTTCCACCCGGTCCAACGCCGGAGCAGAGCTGTCGACGCACATGACTTCACTGGCACCGAAGGCGGCTGCCTGAACGCCCCAGCCGCCGACATAGCTGTACAAATCCAGCACCCGCTTGCCCGCGACATAAGGCGCAAGACGCGCGCGGTTGGCGCGGTGATCGTAGAACCAGCCGGTTTTCTGCCCCTCGCGCACCGGGGCTTCAAAACGCACGCCGTTCTCTTCCAGGGCGACCAGTTCAGGCATCTCACCAAACGCATCCTCAACGTAGGACTCCAGCCCTTCCAGCTTGCGCGCGCCACTGTCGTTCTTGAACAGCACAGCCTGCGGTTTGAACACCTGCACCAGCGCATCAACGATGTCGCCACGCACCTGCTCCATACCGGGGTTGGCGATCTGCACTACGAAGTAGTCGCCAAAACGGTCGATCACCAGCCCCGGCAGAAAATCCGACTCGCCGTAAACCAGACGATAGAACGGCTTGTCGAACAGCCGCTCACGCAGGCTCAGGGCCACCTTGAAGCGATGCACCAGCAGAGACTTGTCCAGCGGGTGACGGGTGTCGCGACTGAACAGGCGCGCACAGATCAGGTTGTTGGGGCTGACACAGACCAGCCCGAGGGGTTTGCCACCCGCAGCTTCCAGCTGTGCCTGCTGCCCCGGCTCAAAGGCCGTCAGCGGTGTCAGCGCGGTATCCACCTCATTACTGAAGACCCAAAGGTGGCCTCCCCGAATACGCCGGTCGGCATTGGCGTTGAGTCGCAGGCTGGGCAAAGACATGAGGGGGCTCCTGAAGCAGGCAAGGAAAGAATGTAGGCAGCGGGCCATTATACAGGGTGCCAAGCGCCCCAGTCTCCGGCTAAACTCGGTAGTTCAACTCATCAGTGGACCCAGGCCATGACATCGGAGCTCACCGACCAGCAGATCAGTAACGCCCTGCAAGGCATCAGCGTACCACCGCAGCCGCAGATCATGGTCGACCTGCAGATGGAGCAACTGATGCCAGACCCGGATCCGAAGGTCATCGCCAGATTGATCAGCCAGGATCCGGGGCTTTCGGGCAGTTTGCTGAAAGTAGTCAACTCCCCGTTCTTTGGCCTGGCCAACCGTATCAGCTCGATTCAACAAGCGGTCAGCCTGCTCGGCGTGAGCCGCGTGGTCAATATCGTCAACGCCCAGTCCATTCGTGGCGAGCTGACCGATGAGAATATCGTCAACCTGAACCGCTTCTGGGACAGCGCGCAGGACGTAGCTATGACCTGCATGACGCTAGCCAAGCGTATCGGCTGTGTCGAGCCGGACGAGGCCTATGCCCTCGGCCTGTTTCACAACTGCGGCATCCCGCTAATGCTCAGTCGCTTCCCCTACTACATCGAAGTGATGGAAGAATCCTATGCACAGGATCAGGTACGCCTGGTCGATGTGGAAAACGATCGAATGAACACCAACCACGCGGTGATCGGCTACTACACCGCCAAATCCTGGCTGCTGCCGCGCCACCTGTGCGACGCCATCGCCAGCCACCACAACACCGAGCAGGTGTTCCTTTCCCCGCTGGGCAACGATCCGGTACAGAAGAACCTGCTGGCCATCCTGAAAATGGCAGAGCATATCTGCCAGGCCTACCGTGTGCTGGGCAATCATCCGGTTGACCACGAGTGGAACACCGTCGGCTCAGCCATTCTCGAATACGTTGGCCTGTCCGAATACGACTTCGAAAACCTGGAAGCGAACTGCCAGGAAATGACCGCCACCGGCGGTAACTATTATCAAGGCTGATCACCGCCTGACCTGAGGAGACATCGCATGACCACCCCGCTCGTAATCACCGTCATCTCCGCCGACAAACCCGGCCTGGTAGAAAGCTTGGCGCAGACCATCAATCGGCATGGCGGCAACTGGCTGGAAAGTCGGATGGCGCGCATGGCCGGACAGTTCGCCGGGATCTTGCGCGTCGACGTGGCAAATGATCAGCTGGAAGCGCTGCGCATTGACCTGGAAGGCCTCAGCGCTCAGGGCATCAATGTCCAGGTCGCCATCAGCGGGCAGGCAGAAGAGCCTCAACAGCGCACCCTGCAGCTGAGTCTGGTTGCCAACGACCGTGCCGGGATTGTGCACGAAGTCTCTCGCGTACTGGCCAGTCACGGCGTCAACGTAGAGTCACTGGAAACCGAGTGCGCGCCTGCGCCGATGAGCGCCGACCTGCTATTCAAGGCCGAAGCCCGCCTCGGCGTCTATCCGCAGACCGATCTGGATGCGCTGCGCGATGCGCTGGAAAACCTCACCGACGACCTGATGCTCGAGCTGCGGGACGCAGACTAGGCGCGAAGGCCAGCCTCCCATCGCCTGCCGCTTGGCGGGCGATGACCGCTGAGGTGCAACATCGGCTAAAGCAGGAAAGTAAGGCCGACCTGAAACAACCGCTCAATCGCCTGCATATCGTGCTTGTCGGGCACGATGACAATAACGTGGTCACCTTCTTCAATCTGGGTACTATCGTGGGCGATCATGACATCCTCACCACGCACCAGCGCCCCGACCATAGCCCCTGGCGGCAACGGCAACTCGTCTATCCGCTTGCCCACTACCTGCGAACTCTGTGGATCACCATGGGCAATCGCTTCCATCGCCTCAGCCGTACCGCGACGCAGCGAGTGTACCGCAACCACGTCACCGCGCCGCACATGGGTCAGCAAAGCACCGATGGTGGCCTGTTGTGGCGAGATGGCGATATCGATACTGCCACCCTGCACCAGGTCGGCGTAGGCCGGATTGCTGATCAGGGTAATCACCGTGCGGGCGCCCATCCGCTTGGCCAGCATTGACGACATGATGTTGGCTTCATCGTCATTCGTCAGCGCCAGATAGACATCCGCCGACTCAATGCTCTCCTCCAGCAACAGCTCACGATCTGACGCGCTGCCATTGAGGACAGTTGCACGGCGCAGGTTTTGCGACAGGTACTGGCAACGCCCCATATCCTGCTCGATGATCTTCACCCGATAGTCATCTTCCAGCACGCTGGCCAGCCGCGCACCGATATTGCCACCACCGGCAATAACGATCCGCTTGTAGGGTTTTTCCCGCCGCCGTAACTCATTGAGGACCAACCGGATATCTGGCCTGGCGGCGACGAAGAAAACCTCGTCCCCATCCTGAATCAGAGTATCCCCATCGGGGATGACCGCATGGTTCTTGCGAAAGATCGCCGCCACCCTGATTTCCACCGCTGGCAAACGCTCGCGCAGCTTGGAAATACGCTGCCCCACCAGCGCACCACCATTGGAGGCACGCACGGCTACCAGCTGCGCCAGACCGTCGGCGAAATTGATTACCTGCAGGGCCCCCGGGTAGCGGATCAGTTTTTTCAGGTGCTGAGTTACCAGCGCCTCAGGGTTGATCAGCACGTCGACCGGCACCGCACTCTTGGCAAACAAGGCCCGGTTCTGAGTTAGATACCCCTGCTCTCGGACCCGGGCAATCTTGTTCGGCACATTGAACAGTGACTGGGCGACCTGACAGGCGATCATGTTGACCTCATCACTATTGGTCACTGCCACCAGCATGTCGGCATCCTCGGCGCCGGCCTTGGACAGGGTGACCGGATGAGCTCCGTGGGCGCAGATCGTCTTTATCCCATGGGCGCCGTGCATTTCCTGCAGAAGCTGCAAACGCTCAGGGTCGCGGTCCACCACCGTAATGTGGTTTTTCTCGCCGACCAGCTGTTCCACCAGACTACGACCAACCTGGCCAGCGCCCAGCACGATGATGCGCATCATGCACCTTCCCCTTTCAATCGTACGTTAGCCACGCCAGAACACCGGCGTAAAGAGCACCATCAACGTCAGCAGCTCCAGCCGCCCCATCAGCATCGCGAACGACAGTAGCCACTTCGCTGGCACCGGCAGGGTAGCAAAATTACCGGCCGGCCCGATGATATCGCCCAGCCCCGGCCCTACGTTGGTCAACGCCGTCGCTGCTGCAGTCAGACTGGTCAGCAAGTCCAGGCCCATCAGCGCCAGCAACAGCGTTACCACAGCCAGCGTCATGAAAAACAGAAAGGAGAAGGCCACGGCCGAGAGGATAATGTCGTCCTGCACCGGTCTGCCGTTGTACTGGGTAACAAACACCCCGTTGGGGTGGATCAGCTTGTTGATTTGGCTCCGCAGGAACAGGTAGCTGAGCTGGAAACGAAACACCTTCATGCCGCCACTGGTGGAACCGGAGCAACCACCAATGAACATCACCACAAAGAACAGGGCAATACTGAAGGTCCCCCACTGGGTGTAGTCGGCCGACGCAAAGCCCGTGGTGGTAATCACCGACACCAGGTTGAAGGTGGCCTGGGTAAAGGCTACGAAAGGCTCTGCGACATGCAGATCAATCAGGTCAGCAGTCAGCAGCAGCGATACCGCGCCGATGATGCAGAGAAAGCCGATCACCTGCTGGTTGTTGAGCACATGCAGTGAGGGACGTCGAAAAAAGGCGATCAGCAAGGTAAACGGCAACGCGCTGAGCGTCATGAACAGAATCGACACCCACAGCACCTCCAGCGGGAACCGCCCCATGGAGCGATCATCGGTAGCAAAGCCGCCAGTGGAAACGGTCGCCATGGCATGGTTGACCGCGTCGAACAGATTCATGCCGGCCAGCCAATAGCTGAACACACAACTGATCGTCAGCCCCAGGTAGGTCGCGACCAGCATGCGGGCCAGCGACTGCACCCGCGGGATCGACTTGTCCGACCAGTCGGAAGACTCGGTATGGAACAGGCGCATACCACCAACACGCAGAAACGGCAGGATGGATACCGCCATGCCGATCACGCCCAAACCGCCGATCCATTGCAGCAGCGAGCGCCAGAGCAGCAAGCTTGGTGCGAGATTTTCGATACCGCTGAGGATGGTAGACCCGGTGGTGGTGATGCCAGACACCGCTTCGAACACGGCGTCTTCGGCACTGAGCTGAAAGTGGCTGAAGAACAGTGGCAGTGCGCCGAACAGTGAAAGCAGCACCCAACTGAGACTGGTGAGCAGATACAGCTGGCGCGAAACCAGATGAAACCCCCGATCACGGCACCCCAGCACCAGCAACAGACCGCAGGCCAGCGTAATGGCAAATGACGTCAGGAAAACCTGCATCTCCGGGTCCTGACGCCACCAGGCGAAAACCGCGACGCTGAGCATCAGACCGGCCATGATCAGTACCAGGATGCCGCAAACGAACAGCACCGGACGCAAAAACCGCAACATGCAGGAATTCCCCAGCCAGGAAGGTCGGCACATGATACCCGCCGACCAGCCCAGACACTACGGTCAAACCGAAACCGGCGGCGGCGGAGCCCAGCGGGTAGCTGCAAAACGGTCGAGCAACAGGTGCAACAGATAGATCGCCGATAATGACAGCAGCACTGACAGTGACAGCGACCAGAACCGGTACAAATCACTGTAGAACAAGTCCTGCCGCGGTGTCAGATATTGACCAAACAGGATTGCCATAGTGGTCAGCGCAGCAAAGCCCGCACCGGAACCGCCCTCCAGCATATGGACACGGGCGAACAACATCAGGCAGACCCAGAGCCCCGCAGCCACAAATGGCAGCACGTCGAAGTGATCCAGCAACACCAGTTGAACGACCAGTCCCAGGTTGCAGCCTACCAGCGTCCCCAGCACCCGGTTCCAGCCAGCCGGCCCGGCGCCGCGCCAGTTCAGGGGAAACAGCACCAGAATGCTCGCCACCTGCGCCGACAGTCCACTCTGCAGGTTGAATACCTGAAACACGATATACGACAGGGTCGCCACTATGGTGGCCAAAATGACCTCATGGCGCCGGGTGCTGGCCGACTTGTTCAACGCCGGACGGGGCTTGCGCGGGTCGACATCGGGAAACACCACCTGCATCAACAAGGCAATGAACAGGGTGCTGAACACCGATACGATATTACTGGCCACAATGTCGCCAATATCGGACTGCGGATAACTGGCAAAATGCAGTTGCATCGACATGTTGACGACCGACATGGCACCAAACAAGAAGTTGGGACCACGGCTCATCTGAGCAAACAACGCTGCAAACATGCCCATCACCAACAGCGTCATCGGCACCGGCTTGTCACCGAACATCCCCTGCACCACCAATACCGCCAAGGTTACAACCAGCATATTGGCAATGAACTGCCGCAACAGATGCGCATTGATGACCGGCACCAATCCCAGCAGCAAAATTGGCTGCACCACGAAGAACGCACCGTAGTTCCAGCCCATCAGCTTGCACAGCAAGAAACCGAGCATGCCGCCAAAGGCAATACGCAGACACTGGCGCACGTCGTTACTGTCGAGGTGCCGCTTGCTGGTCAGCAGAATGGGTTTCATGACGGCCTCAGTAGATGTAGTGCATCAGGCTGATCAGGCGAATCTGCAGGCTACCCAGCCAGTGAGCAGGCCCGCCCACCGGGAACAACTGCACCGTGGCGCGTGCGCCAGTGGGGAATGTCGACAGCAGTCCGGGCTCTTCGTCCAGCGTCAGATGAACTCGCTGGCGCTGGGCGTCACGTACCCAGCGGTCAGAGGTTTCCGGCGCTGCCAGCGAACCATCAGGTAACAGCTGGCCCTGCTGGGTACCTGCGGCGATGCCGGCAAGGTGAGCGCGGAATACCCGCCCCGGCATGGCATCGAAGACCACCGCCGCTGGCTCGCCGATATCCATATGCACCAGCGACTTCTCGCGGAAATCTGCCACTACATCGGCATCATCCGCGACCAGCGCCGCCAGCGAGTTGCCGGCAACGGCGTAGGTGCCGGGACGAACCTGCAGGTTGGATACCACACCATCGCTCTCGGCCCGCACCTCGGTGTAGCTGAGGTTCAGCCTTGCCTGCTCAAGCGCATTGCGTGCCTGACGCAAACGAAGGTTGTCCTGATCACCATCACCACGCTGCACTTCCAGCTGCTGCACCTGCGCCCGCAGGCTCGTCACCTCTGCCTGAGCCGCCTGCTGGCTGGCGAGAATCTGATCGTAACTTTGCCGCGAGACGTTGTGGCTGGTGAGCAGTGCCTGCATGCGGTCGCGCTCACGCCCCAACTCGGCGCTGCGTACCTCGGCAGCACGTACCTGCGCCCGCGCTGCGGCGATTGAAGCATCAATGCCGGCGTTATCTCGCTCGGCAGCCTCCAGCGCCAGCTGTGCTTGCTGAAGCGCGAGTTCATAAGGGCGAGAATCAATCCTGAAGAGCAGATCACCGGCAGTGACATGCTGGTTGTCCACGACGGCAACATCGACGACCTGACCTGAAACCTGCGGTGCCACACGGATAACCGGATGAATGACCCGCGACTGCGGCGTCAGCGGCATCCACAGATCCGCCGCCAGGAAGTAGCAAAACACCACTGCAAACAGCAATAGCGACGCGCGCACCCAACGCGCAAAAACCTGATCCGGTGTCATTCAGACACCTCCTGCTCGCCTGCGAGCAAGGCTCGGACGTTGGCTTCCATACCCAGCAGCACTTCAGCAAAGGCGTCCAACTGGGCGTCGCTCAAGCCCGCGTAGATTTTCTTGCGCACTTGCTCCACATGCACTCGCATATCCGCGACCCGCTGATGCCCAGCCGGGGTAAACCATAGAGCGTGAACGCGGCGGTCACTGGGGTCGCGGCGCCGCTCGATCAGCCCCTGCTCCTGCAACTGATTCAGCGTCCGCGTCAACGACGGCATCTCGATCGCCAGTTCGTCCGCCAGCACCTGCTGGGTGCAGCCCTCGCCCACCTTGACCAGGTGTAGCATCACGCTCCAGCGCGCCTCGGTAATACCCAGCTCACCGACTGCCTGATTGATTGCGGCGCGCCAGAGCCGATGCACTCGCCCCATCGCTGCGCCCATGGAAGGCTTCAACGTTTCGTGCAACGCCAAAGCCGCTTGATCCTGATTCATGGATAACCTCGAATATAGTTAGCCTGCTAACCATAAAGTCTACTCCGATAGATTTATTTAGCAAGCTACATATTCAATTCAGCACACCGAACCGGAACTGGGCATCGGGCAACACTGTCCCAGCCGCAGCGAATTCGCTAGAGTGCCCAGCTGCAACCGTTCAGAGGAAATGAGGTCATGTCATACATTGAGGAGTCGCTGTCCAGCGGCGAGGTCATTCACAAGATCTTTCAGCTGCACTGGTTCGCCAAGGTACCCATGTACTGCTGGCTGGTCCTGGGCTTAGTCAGCCTGGGCCTGACCTGGCTGATTGCGCTGTATGAGTACTTCCGGCTGCGCTCCATTGAACAGGGCGTCACTAACAAGCGGGTTATCTTGAAAACCGGCATCATCAGCCGGCACACCGAGGAAATGAAGCTCAGCTCCATTGAGACAGTGGAAATTGAGCAAAGCGTCTGGGGACGGATGTTCGGCTACGGCACGGTCAAGCTGACCGGCCGTGGCATCAGCGATGTGAAGTTTCGCAACATTGACGATCCGATGTACGTCAAACGCGAGATCGAGAGCGTCAGCAACCCGATCGACTGATCGCCACCTCAGACTCAGAGCAGAAACAGCGTCGCCAGACCAAGGAAGGCCAGAAAGCCCACCACGTCGGTCACCGTGGTCAGGATGACGCTGCCGGCCAGCGCCGGATCGACGCCAAAGCGACGCAGCAAAAGCGGAATGGCCAGCCCCGACACCGCTGCACAGAGCAGGTTGAGTAGGATCGCCGCCGCAATCACCGCACCGAGCTGCCAGTTCCCGAACCAGGCCACCGCCAGCGCCGCCACCACCAGCGCCCAGAGCACACCATTGAGGCAGGCGATGCCGATCTCCTTGCTGAGCAGCAGCCGCGCGTTACCACCCTCTACCTGACCGAGCGCCATGCCGCGCACCACCAGCGTCAGGGTCTGGCTACCGGCAATACCGCCCATGCTGGCGACAATCGGCATGAGCACCGCCAACGCCACCAGTTGCTCCAGCGTGCCCTGAAACAGGCCGATAACCCAGGCCGCCAGAAAAGCGGTGACCAGGTTGATACCCAGCCACACCGCCCGGCGCCGACTGCTGGTCAGCACTGGCGCAAACATGTCGGCTTCGTCGTCAAGACCGGCCATGCTCATCATGGTGCGTTCGGAGTCTTCCCGAATCAGATCGACCACATCGTCGACGGTGATGCGGCCAAGCAACAGGCCGTCTTCATCAACCACCGCGGCTGACAGAATATCCAGATCCTCGAAGCGACGCGCTACTTCGTGGCTGGGGAGCATCACATCGAGCGGCTGGAAATCACCATCCATCACGTCGCTGACCAGCACCTCTGGCGAGCTGGTCAGCAGGCGACTGAGTCGCAGCACCCCCTGATAGCGGTTCTTGCGGTCGACCACCATCACCTTGTCGGTATGGTCCGGCAGGTCTTCGAGCAACCGCAGGTAGCGCAGCACAGAGCCCACCCGGACATCGACCCGCACCGATATCTGGTCGGTGTTCATCAGACCGCCGGCAGAGTCCTCCGGGTAGGACAGCATCGACATCAACTGCTGCCGCTTGCGTACGTCCATCGCCTGCAGCAGCTGGCGACCGCTGTCACTCGGCAGCGCCTGAATCAGGTCAACCAGGTCATCAAGATCGAGCTTGCGAGCGGCAGCAACCAGCTCGTCCTCGTCCATCTCCAGCGCCAGGCGGGCGCGAACCTCGTCATGCAGGTGAACCAGCACCTTGCCTGCACGCTCGGCGTCGAGCATTTCCCAGACCGTAGTCCGCTCGGCAGGTGGCAGGGCCTCAAGCAGGCCCGCCGCCTTGGCCGGGTGCATCTGCCGAAATGCCTTGCCGACGCGTTTGAACTTGCCCGCTTCAAGCGCATCACGGACCCGGGCAATCTGGGTAGTGGCGCCTTCGCCTTCCTCTTCCTCGTCGGTCAGGTCGGAGGTGTCCGGCTCACGGCGCAGTTGAGCACCCAGCAGCGGCGTCAGATGCTTGAGCACCTGCTCTTCACGGTCATCATCGATGTGTTGCCAGAGCGCCATACGCTGCGGCCCATCAAGCGCCTCCAGGAGGCTGGCCACCTTACCCACATGCATGCCACGCAACAGCTTGCGCACCCGCTTGCGCTTATCCCGGTGCAACGCCTCGATAATGGCGTCCAGCTCGGTGCGGGTGGTCTGGCTGTCAGTGTCAGTCATAGGCAGGAATACTCCAGCAACGTTGAACTCGTTGAACAATGTACCGTTGAGAGACGTCCCAAACCACACACAAACCACATAATCAGCACAAACAGGGTCGCCACACTGCCGGCATAGTCCATCAGGGAGACCCGACATGAAAACCGCAATCGCCTGGCTGCTGCTGTGTGCCAGCCTGTTAAGCAACGCCGTTCAGGCATCTACAGACAGTCCCGAGACAGGCATGTTCCTGCTGCGCTCCGATGACGGCAGCTGGCAGCCAGCGCTGCTGCTGAACACCGACATGCAAGTGCAGATCAGCGGCCCGGTGGCCGAAGTACAGATTCGCCAATCCTTCAGCAACCCCGGTGGCGCCTTTGCCGAAGGCCGCTATGTGCTGCCGACCAGCGAAAGCGCTGCCATCCACGCCATGACGCTGGAAATCGGGGAGCGCCGGATCAACGGCCAGATCCAGGAGCGCGAGCAAGCCCGCAAGACCTACCAGCAGGCGCGTGACAACGGCCAACGCAGCGGCCTGGTCGAACAGCAGCGCCCCAATCTGTTCAGCACCTCGGTCGCCAATATCGGCGCAGGTGAAACCATCAGCGTCATCCTCAGCTACACCGAACTGCTGCAGCCGGATGCAGGACGCTACAGCCTGCGCCTGCCGCTGACCATGACGCCGCGCTACAACGCCCGCCCGCAGCCGGTCGACGGGCAGCAACGCAAACCGAACGCCAGCTCTACCAGCCCGGAAGGCCCGATTGTCGCCAGCCTCTGGCGCGACGGCCCATCCCATCAGGCCGACATCCAGATCACGCTGGACAGCGGCTTTGCCCTGCACGAGGTGAGCAGCCCCAGCCACGCCATCAGCAGCCACTTTGACGGCCGCCGCTACCGCGTTCAACTGCTGGAAAATCCGGTGGTTATGGATCGCGACTTCGTCCTCAACTGGCAACTGCCGAGCGAGGCCGGCAATCAGGTCGCCGTGTTCACTGAGCAGGTGGGCGAAGATCACTACGCGCTGATGATGCTGTCGCCTGCAGCCGAACCGGTCAGTCGCCAGCGCCAGCCGCGCGAAGTCTTTCTGATTCTCGACACCTCCGGCTCGATGCAGGGTGAGCGCATTCGCCAGGCGCGCAGCAGTCTGATTCACGCACTGGGCCGCCTGCAGCCCGAAGACCGTTTCAATGTGCTCGAATTCAACAGCGAGTACAGCATGCTCTATCGCGAACCGGTGCCGGCCAGCGAAGACAACCTGAGTGAGGCCCGCAGTTGGGTAGCCGGGCTGCCGGCCGGTGGCGGCACCGAGATGTTGCCGGTGCTGCGTGCTGCACTGACCCAGCCCAATGAGGCAGGCTACTTGCGCCAGCTGATCTTCATCACCGACGGTTCGGTCAGCAACGAGCGCGAGGTCCTGCAGATGATCCAGCAGCGCCTGCGTCAGGCGCGGATCTTCACCGTCGGCATTGGCGCCTCCCCGAACAGTTTCCTGCTGCGCAAGGCAGCCGAAGTCGGCCGCGGCCAGTTCACCTCGATTGATGATCGCAGCGGCATTGAACAATCCATGGAGCGGCTGTTCGAGAAACTGGAGTCACCGGTACTGACCCACCTGCAACTGGAGCTGCCGGAAGGCATCGATGCCGAAATCTGGCCGCAGAAACTGCCCGACCTGTACCCTGACCAGCCGTTGCTGATCGCCGTGAAACTGAACCAACTGCCAGAGAAAGTAGCCCTGCACGGCCGCCAACCGGCGCTATGGGAGCAGCACCTGCAAATTCCCGAACCACAGCAGGGCAACGGCATCGCCCGGATCTGGGCACGCCGCAAGATCGAAGCCGCCATGGATCGCCTGAACGAGGGCGCTGGCGAGGACGAAGTGCGCGATCTGGTCCTGCCGGTGGCGCTGGAGCACCAGTTGATGAGCCGCTTCACCAGCTTCGTCGCCGTCGAGGAGCAACCGGTACGCGCCGCTGACGAACCGCTCGACAGCCAACGGGTGCCAAACCTGAACCCGGTCGACCATCGCCTGTACCCGCAGACCTCGCTCGGTCTCAATGGCCTTTGGGCGCTGGCACTCGCGCTGTTGCTGGCCGGTCTGCTGGTCCTGAACTGGAAACCGCGCCATGCGTAAGCTGATTGCCATCGTACTGCTACTGGGTGCCGTGGCTGTCGCAGCCCAGGGCAGCTGGCTGCAAGCCAAGGCGTGGCTGGCCCAATGGTTGATTGCCGACGCCTGGGCCGAGCAACTGCAGGCGGGCACGCCGAGCAAGCCCTGGCCCTGGGCCGATACCTGGCCGGTTGCCAAACTGACCACGCCCGACGGCGAGGCCCGCTACGTGCTCGACAGCGTCAGCGGTCAGGCCCTGGCCTTCGGCCCGGGGCAACTGGATAACGGTGTGGCGCCCGGGCAGACCGGCACCCTGCTGCTGGCCGGCCACCAGGACAGCCACTTCGCCTTCGTCGAGCAGCTAAAGACCGGTCAGGTGCTCACCCTGCAGGACGCCAGCGGCCGTGAGTACCGCTACCGCGTGGCGACCCAGCGCATCGTCGACAGTCGCAATGAGCCGATGCTGCTGCAGTACGACCGCGCGGAGCTGCGGCTGGTCACCTGCTACCCGTTCCGCGCCCTGACCAGCGGCGGGCCGCTGCGCTATGTGGTCACCGCCTGGCTGGAGGAACCCGCCTCGTGATTGCGCTCGCTGCGGAGAAACCGCCACAATCGGCGGACGATTCACGGACAGAGCAGACCATGCCGGACAGGATTCTAATTATCGAGGACGAGCCCGCGATCGCCGATGCGCTGGTGTATGCCCTGAGCACTGAGGGCTTCGACGTCCACTGGTGCGGCCTGGCGGGCGAGGGCATGCAATGGCTGCGCGACAACCCGGTCGACCTGCTGGTGCTGGACGTTGGCCTGCCCGATGAAAGCGGCTTTGAGCTGTGTCGCCGTATTCGCCAGTTCTCCGCCCTGCCGATTATGTTCCTGACTGCGCGCAAGGAAGAAGTCGACCGCATCGTCGGGCTGGAAATTGGTGCCGACGACTACGTAGTCAAACCGTTCAGCCCGCGGGAGATTTCCGCCCGGGTGCGCGCGATTCTTCGTCGCACCCGGGCCGAGCCTGTCGCCAGCGAGCAGTCAGCGCCGGCCGAGCTATTTCTGCACGACGCCGAGCGCCGGCGCATTCGCTACCACCAGCAGTGGCTGGAACTGACCCGCTACGAGTATCTGATTCTCAGCACCCTGCTGCGCCGTCCCGAGCACGTTCTCAGCCGTGATCAGTTGATGGAAGCCGTCTGGGCCGATCCTGGTGCCAGTCTCGACCGGGTGATCGACACCCACATCAAGGGCATTCGCACCAAGCTCAAACGCATCCTGCCCAGCCACGACCCCATCGTTACCCACCGGGGACTGGGCTACAGCATTAACCCGCAGTTGCCGGGTGCAGACGCATGAGCCTCAGCACCCGCCTGTTGCTCGGATGGTTTGTCATCGCCGGACTGGCCACGGTGCTGTTTCTCAACAGCATCCTCAATCAGGTGCCCTCGTCCGTACGCCAGGCCAGCGAAGAGGTCATGGTCGACAGCGCCAATCTGCTGGCCGAGATCGCCGAACAGCATTGGCAGGAGGGCTTTGCTGCAGACAGCCCGTTTGCTGCCGCCGTTGACCGCTACCTGGCGCGCCAGCTGGATGCGCAGATCTGGTCACGGCACAAGACCGGCACCGAACTGGTGATCTACCTGACCGACCTTAACGGCACCGTGCTCTACCACACCGACCCACAGCAGGTTGGTGAAGACTATTCACTGTGGCGGGACGTGTCGCTGACCCTGCAAGGGAAATACGGTGCGCGCACCACGCGGATCGACCCCGAGGACGACACCAGCAGCCTGATGTACATCGCCGCGCCAGTCTATAAAGGCGGTCAGCTCGTCGGCGTGCTCACCCTCGGTAAGCCCAACGCCAGTCTGCATCCGTTCATCACCCTGGCCCACGGCTATTTCTGGCAGCGCGGCGGCCTGATTTTGTTTGGCGCCCTGCTGCTTGGCGCCGGCATGGCGTTCTGGCTGAATCGCTCGGTCAGGCGGCTGGTGGACTATGTCGAGCAAGTGCGCCACGGCGAGCGAGTCAGCCCGCCGCAGCTGGCGGACAAGGAGCTGGCCCGGCTGGCCGCCGCCACCGAAGCGATGCGCCGCGAAATCGACGGCAAGGCCTATGTCGAGCAGTACGTGCATACCCTGACCCACGAGATGAAGTCACCGCTGTCGGCCATCCGGGGCGCCGCCGAGCTGCTGCAGGAGGCAGATGTCCCCGAGCCGATGCGCGCGCGCTTTCTGGCCAATATCGACGGCGAGTCGCTGCGTCTGCAGCGGCTGGTCGATCGCCTGCTGTCACTGGCCGGCGTCGAAAAGCGTCAACAGCTGGAGCAAACCGAGCGAGTTGATCTGGCAGAAATTGCCGCGCTCGAATTGGAAGCCAAACGTCCACTGGCTGAGCGCAAAGGCCTGACACTCACGCAGGAATGCGACGCTGACAGCACACTGATGGGAGATCGCTTTCTGCTTGAACAGGCGATCAGCAATCTGCTCGACAACGCTATCGAGTTCAGCTTGCCCGATGGCGCCGTTGCCCTGCAGATCAGCAACAGCGGGGCGGCGCTGAGCCTGCGCGTGCGCAACGACGGCCCGGCGGTGCCGGACTACGCCCTAGATCGGGTGTTTGAGCGTTTCTATTCCCTGCCGCGGCCGGACGGCCAGCGCAAGAGCACCGGTCTGGGGCTGAGTTTTGTCAGGGAAATAGCCAGACTGCATCACGGCCAGGTGAGCCTGAACAACCGCGCGGAAGGCGGCGTAGAAGTGGAATTGACGCTTAGCAGAACCCACCAGGAGAGAGAGGGCAGCACCTCTCTCTCCTGACGGGGTCGATCTTAGCCTTCGTAGGCTTCGATCGGCGGGCAGGCGCAGAACAGGTTGCGATCACCGTACACGTTGTCGATCCGGTTGACGCTCGGCCAGAACTTGTTGGCCGCGACCCAGGGCTGCGGGAACACGGCTTCCTCGCGGCTGTAGGCACGCTGCCAGTCGCCGGTGATGTCAGCCAAGGTGTGCGGCGCGTTGTGCAGCGGGTTGTCCTCTGCCGTCCACTCGCCCTGCTCGACCTTGTGGATCTCGGCACGGATGGTCAGCATCGCGTCGATAAAGCGATCCAGCTCGGCCTTGGACTCACTTTCGGTCGGTTCGATCATCAGGGTTCCGGCTACCGGGAAGGACATGGTCGGCGCGTGGAAGCCGAAGTCCATCAGACGCTTGGCCACATCCTCTTCACTGATACCCGAGGCTGCCTTGAGCGGACGGATGTCGATGATGCACTCGTGCGCCACCCGGCCGTTACGGCCGCTGTAGAGCACCGGATAGGCATCACCCAGACGCTTGGCCAGATAGTTGGCGTTGAGGATCGCAACCGAGGTGGCCTGACGCAGACCGACGGCACCCATCAGAGCGATGTAGGTCCAACTGATCGGCAGGATGCTCGCGCTGCCCCACGGCGCCGCACTAACCGCGCCGTTTTCCGGATTCGGGCCATCCAGCGGTACCACCGGGTGGTTGGCAACGAAGGGCGCCAGGTGCGCCTTGACGCCGATCGGGCCCATGCCCGGACCACCGCCGCCATGCGGAATGCAGAAGGTCTTGTGCAGGTTCATGTGCGACACGTCGGCACCGATGTCGGCCGGACGGGTCAGACCTACCTGCGCATTGAGGTTGGCGCCATCCATGTAGACCTGACCACCGTGCTGGTGAATGATCTCGCAGATCTCGCGGATACCTTCCTCATAGACACCGTGGGTCGACGGGTAGGTGATCATCAGACAGGACAGGTTGTCGGCGTTGTCGGCAGCCTTTTGGCGCAGATCAGCTACGTCAACGTTGCCCTGCTCGTCGCAGTTGACCAGTACCACCCGCATGCTCGCCATCATCGCCGAGGCCGGGTTAGTACCGTGCGCCGAAGTCGGGATCAGACAGACGTTGCGGTGACCTTCGTCGTTGCTTTCATGGAACTTGCGGATCGCCAGCAGACCGGCGTACTCGCCCTGCGCGCCGGAGTTCGGCTGCATGCAGATAGCGTCGAAACCGGTGATGGTGCGCAGCATGGCCTCCAGCTCGTCGATCATCTGCTTGTAGCCTTCGGCCTGCGCCAGCGGAGCAAACGGGTGCAGCTGACCGAATTCCGGCCAGGTGATCGGGATCATCTCGGTGGTGGCGTTCAGCTTCATGGTGCACGAGCCGAGCGGGATCATCGAGTGGTTGAGCGCCAGATCCTTGTTCTCCAGCGACTTGATGTACCGCAGCATCTCGGTTTCCGAGTGGTAGCTGTTAAACACCGGATGGGTCAGATAGTCGGACGTGCGACGCAGAGCCGCTGGAATGCCCATGTCGGTGGCGCTGACCTTGGTATCCAGCGCGGCGACATCCTGACCGTGCGCGGCACCGGCGAAGGCCGCCAGCAACTGATCGATGGTCGCGCGTGTAGTGGTTTCATCCAGGCTGACGCCCAGGTGATCGGCATCAATTACCCGCAGGTTGATACGTGCGGCGCGGGCGCGTTCAAGAATCTCGCGGGCCTTGCCCGGCACCTTCAGGGTCAGAGTGTCGAAGAAGGTCGCGTTGCGACGCTCGATACCCTGCGCACTCAGGCCTTCAGCCAGAATCGCGGTAAAGCGTTGCACCCGCTCGGCGATCTGCTTGAGGCCCTGCGGGCCGTGATAGACCGCGTAGAAGCTGGCGATGTTGGCCAGTAGCACCTGCGCGGTACAGATGTTGGAGTTGGCCTTCTCGCGGCGGATGTGCTGCTCGCGGGTCTGCAGCGCCATACGCAGGGCGCGGTTGCCGCGGGCATCAACGGACACGCCGATGATGCGGCCCGGCATGGCGCGCTTGTAAGCGTCACGGGTGGCAAAGAACGCCGCGTGCGGCCCGCCGTAGCCCATCGGCACACCGAAGCGCTGAGCCGAGCCGAAGACCACGTCGGCGCCCAGTTCACCCGGCGGGGTCAGCAGGGTCAGCCCGAGCAGATCGGCGCCCACGCAGGCCAGACCTTTCTGCGCCTGAACCTGTTCGATCAGCGGCTTGAGGTCGCGGATTTCACCCCAGGTGGTCGGATACTGGAACAGCGCACCGAACACCTCGTAGTCGCCCAGCGTGCTGACGTCGTCGACTACCACATCGAAGCCAAAGGCCTCGGCACGGGTCAGCACAACAGAGATGGTCTGCGGATGACAATCCTGGTCAACGAAGAACAGGTTGCTCTTGCTCTTGGCAACCCGCTTGGCCAAGGCCATGGCTTCGGCTGCGGCAGTGGCTTCGTCCAGCAGCGAGGCGCTGGCCAGCTCCATTCCGGTCAGGTCGATGGTCAACTGCTGGAAGTTCAGCAGCGACTCCAGGCGACCCTGAGCAATCTCCGGCTGATACGGGGTGTAGGCGGTGTACCAGCCCGGGTTTTCCAGCACGTTGCGCAGGATCACGGTCGGCGTCAACGTGCCGTGGTAACCCATGCCGATGCAGGAGGTGAAGATCTGGTTGCGGCTGGCAACCTGCTTCAGATAGTCCAGCACCTCGGCCTCGCTGCGCGGACCATCCAGCGCCAGCAGATCGGTACGCAGAATGCTCTGCGGCACGGTCTCGGCAACCAGCGTTTCCAGCGACGCGGCGCCCAGGGTCGACAGCATGGCCTGCTGTTCGGCGGCGTCCGGGCCGATATGGCGACGAATAAAAGCGTCGGTCTGTTCCAGCTCGACGAGGCTCGGGGTGTGGCTCATGGGGTGTACCTGTGCAAAGTGTGAAAGCAAAAAGCCCCGACGCGAATCAGGGCTTCAGCACTACAGCAAAAACAACCGGTCAGATGGAGGCGCCGTAGGCTGCGGCGTCCATCAGCTTGTCCAGTTCGGCACTGTCGCTCGGCTTGATCTTGAAGAACCAGGCCTCACCGTACGGTGCGCTGTTGACCAGCTCGGGGGAGTCGGCCAGGGCGTCATTGACGGCGATGATTTCGCCACTGATCGGCGCGTAGATGTCGGAAGCGGCCTTGACCGACTCGACCACCGCGCACTCTTCACCGGCAGCGACTTCACGACCTACCTCGGGGCACTCGACAAAAACCACGTCGCCCAGCAGGTCCTGCGCATGGTCGGTGATACCAACGGTCACGGTGCCATCGGCTTCCAGACGGGTCCACTCGTGGCTGGCGGCGTAACGCAGATCGGCGGGAATGTTGCTCATGGGAATATCCTCGGGGGTTTAACGTGATACTTATTCGATGACCGACTGGCCGTTGCGTACGAAGCAGGGCTTGACCACGCGCACGTCCAGCAGCTTGCCGCGAATTTCGACCTTGGCGCGGCTGCCGGTCGCACGGGGCACACGGGCCAGCGCGATGGAGTAACCCAGGGTCGGGGAAAAGGTACCGCTGGTGATTTCGCCTTCGCCAACACCGTCGACGATGACCTTCTGGTGGCCGCGCAGCACAGCACGCTCCTCCAGCACCAGGCCCACCAGCTTGGGCTGGTCGCCGGCGGCTTTCTGGGCTTCCAGTGCCTGACGGCCGATAAAGTCGCGCTCAGCCGGCTCCCAGGCGATGGTCCAGGCCATGTTGGCCGCCAGCGGGGAAATGCTTTCGTCCATATCGGCGCCGTAGAGGTTCATACCGGCTTCCAGGCGCAGGGTGTCGCGAGCGCCCAGCCCGCAGGGCTTGCAGCCGGCGCCTAGCAGTGCCTGCCAAAACGCAGCAGATTGCTCGGCAGGCAGCATGATTTCCAGACCGTCTTCACCGGTGTAACCGGTACGACCGATAAACCAGTCGCCAGACGCCAGGCCCTGAAAGGGCTTCAGGTCACTGATCAGCGCTGCGCGGTCATCGTTGACCACCGATTTGACCAGCTCCAGCGCCTGCGGGCCCTGTACCGCGATCATTGCCAGTTCGGCACGCTCAGTCAGCTTGACGGCAAAGGATTCGGCCTGCAGGTTCATCCAGGCCAGGTCTTTCTCGCGCGTCGCGGCGTTGACCACCACCCGGTAACCGTCGCTTGCCAGGTAGACGATCAGATCGTCAATCACGCCGCCCTGCTCGTTCAGCATGCCGCTGTAGAGCGCCTTGCCAGGCGCCTTCAGGCGAGCAACGTCGTTGGCCAGGAGATATTGCAGGTAGGCCTGGGCCTCGCTGCCAGCCACATCGACGACAGTCATGTGGGACACATCAAACATGCCGACGGCGCGGCGTACCTGATGATGTTCTTCGAGTTGAGAGCCGTAATTGATCGGCATATCCCAGCCGCCAAAATCGACCATCTTGGCACCAGCAGCCAGGTGCTGATCATACAGGGGGGTCCGCAAGGCCATTGCGCCGTCCTTCAGTCCGGGGGGTTGCAAAGGCCGAATTGTAGCCGCAAACCCGTCCTCTGTGCAGTCCGTCGATCAGCGCACCTTGCTGCGACTAATCGACTGGGCAGAGCGGCGGATCAATACAATGACCGGCAGAAGCCCGGTAGCGACCAGGGTAATGGCCGGTAACGCGGCTCTGGGCCAGTCGCCTTCGGCGGTCAGGCTGTGGATGCGCACCGCCAGGGTATCCCAGCCAAAGGGCCGCATCAGCAGCGTTGCCGGCATTTCCTTGAGCACATCAACGAACACCAGCAGGCTGGCGCTGAGCAACCCGGGCACCAGCAGCGGCAAATAGACGCGCCAGAACACGCTGTAGCCGGAGTGCCCCAGGCTGTGTGCCGCCTCTGGCAGCGCTGGCCGAATCCGTGCCAGCGAGGTGTCTACCGGTCCGCTGGCAACCGCCATAAAGCGAATCAGATACGCCAGCAGCAACGCAAACAGGCTACCCATTAACCAGGGCCTTGGTTCTTCGAGCCCAAGCCAGGCCTGCAGCGGCACCAGCAGTTGATTATCGGCAAAGCTGAACGCAAACATGATGCCCACCGCCAGCACCGAGCCGGGTAGCGCGTAGCCCAGATTGGCCAGCGCCACTGCCGAACGGATACGTCGAACAGGCTGCATCCGCCGCGCCAGCACCAGCATCAGCGCGGCACCAACCGTCATCAGCGCAGCGATCCCGCCGAGCGCGAGAGTGTTGCGAATCAGCGACCAATAGCGGTCATCAAAGTCGTTGCGATCGCTGGTCAGCAGCCAGTAGAACAACTGCAACAGCGGGATCACGAACGCGATTGCCAGTACCAGCAGACAGTAACCGGTCGCCAGCCAGCCGCGCGCGCCCCGCAAGCGGAACAGTGCACCCTGGCGCGGCTTGTCGACACCGGGAAAGCGCCTGCTGCCCTGTGCCCGGCGCTCGGTGTAGAGAGCCAGCAGCACGAATAGCAGCAACAGGCTGGCGAGCTGGGTGGCGGTCTGCAGGCTGTAGAAGCCGTACCAGGTCTTATAAATGGCAGTAGTAAAGGTGTCGTAGTTGAATACCGAAACCGCCCCGAAGTCTGCCAGGGTTTCCATCACCGCCAGCGCCGCGCCAGCGCCAATCGCCGGACGCGCCATCGGCAGCGCCACCCGCCAGAAGGCCGCCCAGGGGCTGTGACCGAGAATACGCGCTGCCTCCATCAAGCCGCGCCCCTGTGCCAGAAACGCGCCGCGAGCCAGCATATAAACATACGGATAGAACACCAGCACCAGCACAAAGATCACACCGCCGGTGGAGCGGATAGAGAACATCCGAAAGTCGTTGCCCAGCCAGCTGCGCAGGAAGGTTTGCAGGGGGCCGGCAAAGTCCAGTAGACCGATCATGACGAAGGCCAGCACATAGGCTGGTACCGCAAACGGCAGCATCAATGCCCAATCGAGCCAACGTCGCCCCGGAAACTCGCACAGGCTGGTCAGCCAGGCCAGACTGACGCCCAGCAGCACCACACCTGAGGCAACACCGACTGTCAGCACCAGAGTGTTGCCAAGCAAGCGCATCATCTGGGTTTCCAGCAGGTGGTTCCAGATGGTCGTGTCCAGGCTGTTCCAGCTCAGTGCCAACACCAGCAGCGGCATCAAAACCAGCGCGGCGCCTACGTAGGCTACGGCGCGCCAA
Organism: Halopseudomonas oceani; assembly: GCF_002903165.1. Classification (GTDB taxonomy): domain Bacteria; phylum Pseudomonadota; class Gammaproteobacteria; order Pseudomonadales; family Pseudomonadaceae; genus Halopseudomonas; species Halopseudomonas oceani. The sequence continues at coordinate 91,301 of NZ_PPSK01000011.1, read as the reverse complement.
TGGGGCTTGGAAACAACGGACGGAAGCGGCACTCAGACTCCTGCGAGTTCAACCAGCGAAAACAACAACGCCCGGCGAGGCCGGGCGTGCAGTATATCGGCAAAATCGCGCTGGATCAGTGCCAGCCAACACGATCCATCAACATGATGGCTTCAGCCTGACGGCGTCCTGCTACTTCCACATTGACGTCATCACGCTTGAATGAGCCCCAGGAGGCCACTTCTTCGGACGGCGCGACCGACTCGTTAGCCGGAAACTCCTGGTTAACATCAGCGAACACGCGCTGGGCCTCTTCAGTGGTCAGCCACTCGAGGAAGGCAATCGCACCGCGGCGATGCTTGGCGTAGTGGGTAACACCGGCACCAGAGATGTTGACGTGAACGCCACGGTCATCCTGGTTAGGCCAGAACAGCTTGATCGGCAGGTCAGGATTGGCGGCTTCCAGACGACCGAAGTAGTAGCTGTTGACGATACCGACATCGCACTGCCCGGCCTCGATGGCGTTCAGCAGCGCGGTATCATCCGGGAACACCGGTGTCGCCAGGTTGTTGACCCAGCCCTGCAGAACTTCAGTGGTGCGCTCGACACCGATAGTTTCCATCATGGTGGCGGTCAGCGACTGGTTGTACACCTTCTTCGCAGTGCGCAGACACAGGCGGCCGGCCCAGGCTTCATCCGCCAGCGCTTCATAGGTGCTCAATTCGGCCGGATCAACCCGCTCGGTGGAGTAGGCAATGGTGCGGGCGCGCAGCGACAGCCCAGTCCAGTAACCGTTGGCAGAACGGTACTTGGCCGGAATATTGGCACTGATGACCTCGGACTCGACCGGGCGCAACACACCCTGCTGCTCAGCCTGCCAGAGGTTGCCGGCATCGACAGTGATCAACAGGTCGGCCGGGGTGTTGGCGCCTTCGGCTTTCAGGCGCGCCAGCAGCGGCGCTTCGCTGTCGGTGATGAACTGGAAGGTAGTACCGGTCTTCTCGGTGTAGAGGTCAAATACCGGCTTGATCAGGTGATCCTGACGCGCCGAGTAAACAACCAGTTCCTTGGCCTGAGCAACACCGCTCAGGGTACTGAAGGCCAGACCGAAGACTGCCAGTTTGCGGATCACAGACATGGAAACGCCTCTCCGTTGAAAAAATGAGAGGAGATGATAATCATTCCCCATTGCACTGGCAATGCGACCGGCTGCCCCACTCCGTAGCTAGATGTTGCAAATCAGCTGCGCGCCAGGCTTGGCAGCTCGCCCCCCAACCCCATGGCCTGGCGCATCACGCCCGCCTTGAGCCGCGGCGCATGCTCAAACAGCTGCATGCCGGTGTTGCGTAACCAGCGCAGCGGCAAGGCGTCGGCATGGAACAACCGCTCAAACCCCTCCATCGCCGCCATCACCGCCAAGTTGTTCCCCATTCGCGCGCGCTCATAGCGCTCCAGCACGGCGAGGTCAGCGATATTCTCCCCGCGCTCGCGCGCCGCCAGCAGCACCTCTGCCAATTGCGCCGCATCGAGGAACCCAAGGTTCACGCCCTGCCCCGCCAGCGGATGAATACTGTGGGCGGCATCGCCCAGCAACGCCAGCCCTGGCATCACATAGCGCTTGGCGTGGCGCTGGCGCAGCGGAATGCAGGCCCGTCGGTCCGCCGCCAGCACCGGCCCCAGACGGCATTCCAGCGCTTCGCCAAGCGCGGTGCAGAACGCCTTGTCATCCAGCGCCATGACCTGCTCCGCAGCTTCGGGCAGCAACGACCAGACAATCGAACAGTAGTGCTTGCCGTCACGCGACGGCAATGGCAGAAAGGCCAGCGGGCCGGAGGGCAAAAAACGTTGCCAGGCGGTATCCTGGTGCGGCTCGGACAGTTCGACCGTGGTGACCACCGCATGATGCAGGTAATCCCACTCGCGCATGGCAAAACCGGCCAGCTCACGCAACTGCGAACGAGCACCATCCGCCCCCAGCACCAGCGGCGCCTGCAACTGGCGGCCGTCCTCCAGATTGAGGCGCCAGCCATCCTCCTCTCGCACCAGACCGCGCACACGGCTTACACCCAGCAACTCAATTGAACTGCTTTGCAGCACCGACAGCAGCGCGTTTTGCACCTGCCAGTTCTCAACGATATGACCGAGTCGCGGCTCACTCAATGCGTGAGCATCAAATTGGACCTCGCCAGTGCCCTCGGCATCCCAGACGCACATATGACGATAGGCGCAGCGGCGCGCAGCAGGAATCAGTTGCCAGGCACCCAGTGCGCGCAAAATCTGCTCTGATGCCGCGCTCAGCGCACTGACGCGCGGATCGTAACCGGAGCCACTCGCAGGCTCCGGCAGTGGCTGCAGTGGCTGCGCATCCAACAGCGCCAGACGCAGCCCGCTATCAGCGAGCGCGCAAGCCAGCGCCGAGCCGACCATGCCGGCCCCCACCACAATCAGGTCATAACGCTGCTGCATGTGCACGCTCCAGAATCATCCTTTCAACCCCATCGCCTGACGGGCAAAAACCGACTTCAGCGGGGCAACAATATCCATCCCGAGCAGCCCAAGGTTGCGGCCTGCGGCCAGTACCGGACGACGGTTGCTGAACAACCGGGTCAGCCAGTCGCTGAACGCGATGGTCTGCTGCTGATCCTGACGCTGGCTGCTGAAGTAACGGTTCAGCAGGGCAAGGTCGCCGGGCGACTGATTCGCGTCGGCGCCGATCAGCGTGTCGGCCAGCGCCACGGCATCGCGCAGACTCAGGTTAAAGCCCTGCCCGGCAATCGGATGCAGGCTGTGGGCGGCGTTGCCGAGCACCACCAGACCGCTGCGGACCTGCTCCTCCGCTTCAATCAGGCTGAGTGGATAAGCGTGGCGCTGACCCACGCGCTTGAGCGCGCCCATACGAAAGCCAAAGGCATCCTGCAGCGCCTCAAGGAAGGCCGCGTCAGAGCAGGCCATAACCTCATCAGCCTGCGCCTCTGGTTGCGTCCAGACCAGCGCGCTGCGCCCACCTGACATCGGCAGCAACGCCAGCGGCCCGCTGCGAGTGAAGCGTTCATAGGCAACGCCGTCATGACCTTGCGAGCTGGTGATATTGGCGATGATCGCCGTCTGACCATAGGGTCGAACCTGGCGATGAATACCCAACTGCTCAAGCAGACCCGAGCGACCACCATCGGCTACCACCAAAAGGTCCGTGGCCTGCTCGTGCACCTGACCGTGTTCCTCGACCTGCATCAACCAGCCGCTACGAGCGGGTTCAGCGCGGACAACCCGGGCCGGCGCCTGCCAGCGCACCACAGCCGGATCCAGCGCAGCCAGCAGCACCTGTCCAAGCACCGCATTCTCGACCACATAGCCAAGCGCCGGCACCCGCTCCTTCTCAGCGGACAGCCGGGTAACCCCGGGGTGGCCGCGATCAGACACATGAATCTGACGGATGGGCTCAACCCGCCCGGCCAGCTCATGCCAGATACCGAGTTGCTCGAACAGCAGCCGGCTGCCATGCGACAACGCGGTCGAGCGGGCATCAAAGCTCGGCTGCGCATGTCCGTCGGCGGGTGGCTGCGCCTCGATCAGGTTGATGCGCCAGCCGCAGCGTGTCGTGTGCGGTTGCAACGCCAGCGCCAGACTGGCGCCGACCATGCCGCCACCGACAATGCTGATCTGCCGGCTCACGCTGGCTCGGCCTCGGCCCGCTGGGCGGCTTGCATCAGCGCCTCGATTTCGTCCGGGTCTTTCGGCACCTTGCCGGTCAGCACCTGATAGCCGGTCTTGGTAACGACCACATCGTCCTCAATGCGGATGCCAATGCCGCGCCACTTACGTGGCACGGTGTCGTCATCCGGCGCAATATAAATACCGGGCTCGACGGTCATCACCATGCCCGGCTCCAGCTCACGCCAGACACCACCCACGCGATACTCGCCCACATCGTGCACATCCATGCCCAGCCAGTGACCAAGCCGGTGCATGTAAAAGCGGCGATAGGCTTCGCTGGCAATCAGCTCATCCACATCGCCCTTGAGCAGTCCCAGTTCGACCAGGCCGCTGGTAATCGCCCGAACGCTGGCATCGTGGGACTCGTTCCAACTGTAACCCGGCCCGATAACGGCCATCGCCGCTTCCTGCGCGGCCAACACGATGTCGTAAATCGCTCGCTGTTCCGCGCTGAACTTGCCGCTGGCCGGGAAGGTGCGAGTAATGTCGCTGGCGTAGCAGTCCAGCTCGCAGCCGGCGTCGATCAGCACCAGATCGCCGTCGCGGACCTGAGCGGTATTCTCGGTGTAATGCAGGATGCAGCCATTGACGCCTGCCGCGACGATCGACGAGTAAGCCGGCGAGCGGCTGCCATGGCGCATGAAACAATGTTGCAGCTCGGCTTCAATCTGATACTCGTAGACGCCGGGACGGCAGAACTGCATCGCACGCACATGGGCCTGACAGGAAATATCGGCGGCGGCCTGCATGACTTTCAGCTCGCCCGCACTCTTGTACAGGCGCATATCGTGCAACAGATGATCGAGCGCCAGGAATTCCTTCGGCGGCTGGGCGCCGAGGCGGGCCTTGCTACGAATCAGATTGATCCAGTTGGTCAGCCGACGGTCAAAGTCGGCGTTGGCGCCCATCGCGTAGTACACCCGCTCACGCCCCTCAATCAGACCCGGCAGGATGTCGTCGATATCATTGATCGGAAAGGCATCGTTGGCACCATACTCGACCACCGCACCTTCCTGTCCGGCGCGATAGCCGTCCCACAGCTCGCGTTCCTTGTCGCGCTCACGGCAGAACAGCACGTACTCGCCGTGCTCGCGTCCCGGCACCAGCACCGCAACCGCCTCTGGCTCGGGGAAACCGGTCAGGTATTGAAAATCGCTGTCCTGGCGATAATTGTGCTCAACATCACGATTACGGATAAAAACCTGCGCCGCTGGCAGAATGGCGATGCTGTTCGGCTCCATCTGACTCATAAGCGCCTTGCGGCGACGGGCATATTCAGCCTTGGTGATACGCATGCTTACCTCATCAATGCAGAGCGGCGGGGGGCGTGTCCTGTTTCGGGTCGGCGGTCTGACATTCGCTGAACAGCATCAGCGTTGCCATACGCACGTATTCCATCACTTCCATGAAATCCACTTCGTTGGCCTCGGACTCATCGAGGTCGGTCTGAACCTGTGAGATGGCGGCGAAGTCTCGCAGCACCCCATCGGCCTCTTCACTGAGCTGGGCACTGCGCTCAACCATACCGAAGCCGGCCAGAAAACCCTCACACCATTGCCCCAGAGCGGCGGTGCGGTGGTCAATCGCGGCGTTGTCATCCGGCAGTACCAGCGTCAAATCGAAGCCGCTACCAGACAGTTCTGCGAGGCTGGCATCGTACAGCTGAATCATCGCCACCTTGCCCGCCTCGGTGAGACTGCCACGGCCGTCAAGCAACTCGGTGGCAACACTCAACCAGGTGGTGTGATCCAGCCGTGCACCGGCACTAAGCCGGCCGACCAAGTGACCATGCAGCTCGGCCGGTTGACCCACCGCAGCCACATCGCTGCAGATCTGCGCATATCGATCAAAATCAAACACTGCCTGCATCAAGGCCATGAACACACTCCAGACGTCTGACAAAGCTGCCGCAAAGGCGTAAATACCGGTATCCTTGCACCGGCTACGCGACCTGCGCAGCGGGTAAACCCAACGAGCACTATTGTGCCTGCCCGGGCCCGGTTAAATCTACCGCCGAGGCCGCGCCCGAACCGGCAATCGGCCAGCTCGACCGGCCATTCGTGCGAGTTTGACCGCCCTGCAGGCCGCCTCTATAGTGGCTCAACCCCTCGGGACGACAGAATGGCGGCAATGGACCAATCCGATATCAACGCACTGACCCAGCGCATCAGCCAGCTGATTGACCTGTGCGACCAGCTGAAATTGCAGAACCAGCACCTCCAGGCACAGGAACGCCTGTGGCGCGATGAACGTGTTCAATTAATTGAAAAGAACGATTTGGCCCGTCAGAAGGTCGAAGCCATGATTCTGCGACTCAAATCTCTGGAGCACGACTCATGAGCCAACCCCTGACCGTCACTCTGCACATCCTCGACAAGGAATACCGTGTCGCCTGCCCACCAGAGGAACGCAGCAACCTCGAACAGGCGGCCCGTCACCTCGACAGCACCATGCGCGACATCCGCAACAGCGGCAAAGTGATTGGCGTTGAACGCATTGCTGTCATGGCTGCGCTGAACATCACCCACGACATGCTGACCGGCAGCCACCAGCAGGACAGCGCACTGAGTGCACAGCAAGCGCAAATCAGTGAACTGGTCAAACGCCTCGACCAGGCACTGGAAAGCCACAAGGCCTGAACCTCCTATCCTGTGCATTCAGGCATCGAAGTTCACACCGACTTTCTGTATAGTGAGTCTCATCCCTGGGGTGTTGGCCAGCCGGAGATGTCCCTGAGCCGATACTCCTGTACCAGGAGGCTACGCGCTGATACCAGTGTGCATGTCCGCATGACGGAAAGCCTGAGGTATCGCCGTAATCTCCGCCTTGAACTTTCGGGTTCAAGGGCTAACCCGGCAGCGGCACTCTGGGGACCCTCTCTTACATGACATCCAGCGCATCACGCCCAGCCCTCCGCAAGCAGCTTCGCCAGGCGCGGCGTGCACTTAGTCGTGCTCAGCAGCACAAAGCGGCAGAGCGACTGAAGCGCCAGCTGGCGCAGGATATTCGCTTCCTGCGTGCACGCCACATCGCGTTCTACCTAGCCAATGACGGTGAAATAGACCCGGCACGACTACTGCAGTTGGCTAGCCGCTATCGCAAGCACTGCTATCTGCCGGTACTTCAGCGCTGGCCGGCAACCGGAATGGCGTTTCAGAGACTGGTAAAGGGACAGCGCTGGCAGCGCAATCGGTTCGGCATTTGCGAGCCACGCACAGATCGCAGACGCCAGGTCAAGGCTTGGCGTCTGCAGTTGGTACTGCTGCCGCTGGTCGGGTTTGATTCTGCTGGCAATCGTCTGGGCATGGGCGGTGGCTTCTACGATCGAGCCTTTGCCTATCGCCGCCGCCAGCGGCACACCGTACGCCCTCGCCTGCTAGGGCTGGCACACCAATGCCAACAGGTACCGCAGTTGCCATTTGCAGGATGGGATGTCCCGCTAGACGGCGTGATTACAGACCGCGGGTGCTACTGATCAAGGCTCCTGCTGAACCGCAGGATCTGCATTGCGATCAAGGTAACTCTGGGTATACCCCGTGGTAACCACCCCCAGACCAAACACAATAACCAGCACCCACAGCAAATCCGGTTTGCGTCTCACGCGTTGCCTCCTTATTAATACGGCAATCTAATAGTGTGTGTGAGCCGGGCATCCACCTATCCCATCCCCCGATGAGACAGACCGCACCCGTGTACCACACGTTTACTTACACCTATGCAAAAACTGTGTCAACTCATCCTGGAGAGTGTCATGGCCTACTGGCTGATGAAATCCGAGCCCGATACCTTTTCAATTTCTGACCTGGAGCGCCTGGGCCAGGCACCTTGGGACGGCGTACGCAACTACCAGGCACGCAACTTCATGCGCGAGATGCAACCGGGGGACGAATTTCTGTTTTATCACTCCAGCTGCCAACCGCCTGGCGTGGCCGGAATCGGACGCGTTGTCAGCGAGCCGTATCCGGATCGCACCGCCATCGACCCCGATAGCCCCTACCACGACCCAAAAGCCAGTATTGAAAGACTGCCATGGACGGCAGTGGACGTGGCCTTTCAAAGAAAGTTCCCGCACCTGCTGACACTGGCCGACCTACGGTCACTCAACGGCCTGGAAGCACTGGCATTACTGCAACGTGGCAGCCGCCTGTCGGTGATGCCGGTGACCACACAGCAGTGGCAAATAATACTGGCGGCAATGTAACTATCCCCTGCTGGCCTGCCAGCCGGCATTGTGCTATCAGTTATCACACGCTTCGGGGAACTCCATGCCAGCACCCGCTATAGAACGCTACGTAAAGAAGCTTCCCGCGCTGATCGTCGTTCTTTGTTGCGCCCTGGCGATCGCGCTTTTCACTACCTGGCGCGCCCTTCATCTTGCTGAACAACAGCAGGCACGCGCTCGACTCCAGCTTGAGTCAGACGCTCTCGCGCAGCAGATTGAAACCCACTTCAAGCATCAGACCGACAGCCTGATCCGACTGGCCCGACGCTGGCCGCTGCACCACGCGCAGCGCGACCTGTGGAACAGCGATGCAGAGCAGCTGCTGCGCGACTACAACAGTTTTCAGGCGATAGAGTGGCTTGATCGCCATTACCGCATGCAATGGATCGAACCCTTCAAAGGCAACGAGGCAGTGGCCGGGTTCATCTACCAGCCCAGCCACCCGAATTACCCGGTCATCCTGGAGGCCAAAGCCAGCGGACAGCCCCATCTGAGCAACTCATTTCAACTGGCACAGGGCGGCCTGGGTCTGGTGTACTACATCCCCCAGTACCTGGCAAACGGCGAGTTTGACGGTTTTCTGCTCGGCATCTTCCGGGTCGAGGTGCTGCTCAACGACCTGATCAATATCCTGCCCTCAAACCATCTGAACCTGCGCTTTATGGAAAACAACCAGGTGCTGTTCAGCGCAGGCGCGGCCGAGCTGCAGGCCGCCGACTGGAGCGTCAGCAGTCAAGTCAGTCTGGGCGGCAACAGCAACTTCCGGCTCACTATCTACCCCACTCGGCACCTGCTCAATGACGCGACCACCCAGCTTCCCATGGTAGTAACCACCGCTGGTTCGCTGATCGCCCTGCTGCTGTGCTCATCACTCTGGCTGGCCTTTCGCGGCGCCCAGCGCAGCAGGCAACTGAGCTACAGCAACCGTCAGCTGCACGCCGAAATCAGCCGCCGCCAGAAAACCGAAGAAACCCTGAAACACAATCAGGCACGCCTCAAGCTGATCAACGACATGACGGATCACAGTCACGATGCCCTGTTCATCATCGGCCTGCGCCCTATGGAAGTGGTGTACCTCAATCGCACCTGCTGGCAAGGGCTGGGCTACAGCGAGCAAGAACTGCGCGCCCTGATTCAGATTGCACCGCGCGAGGTCATGCCTGATGCCATCAAGTGGCTGACCGAACTGCGAAGCATGCTTCACCAGCAGGGTAACGCCATTTTCCAGAAGCGGGTTGTCCACCATGACGGGCACACCGTGCCGCTGGAAGTCAGCGTTCGCCACCTGCGACGCATGGGCCGGGATTACCTTATCTGCGTTGGCCGCAACAACAGCGCACAGTTGCAGATGGCAGCGCACCTGCAGCAGCTGTCCCACCAGGACGGCCTGACCGGGCTGTTCAACCGGCGCTACTTCGACAAGACGCTGATCAGCGAGTGGCGCCGCCTGCGCCGCGAGCAGATCCCGCTCGGCCTGCTGATGCTGGACGTTGACTACTTCAAGCGCTTCAACGATGAGCTAGGACACCAGGCGGGCGACGACGCCTTGCAGCAACTGGCAACCGCACTGAACAGCTGTCTGATGCGCGAAGGGGATTGTGTATGTCGTTATGGCGGCGAGGAGTTTGCTGTGATCCTGCCCGGTGCTGACGGAGACCGCTGCCTGCAGGCAGCGCGCCGGGTGCACGAGGCGGTGGCCAAGCTGGGCATTCGCCACCCGCACACATCCGTTGAATCAGGCCTGCTCACGGTCAGTATCGGCGCAGCAAGCCTGGTTCCCGCCCCGGAATGGAGCCCCCATGACCTGATACGCCAGGCAGACCTCGCCCTTTACCGAGCCAAAACCGAAGGCCGCAACCGCTCCGAGCTGAGTGACGCGAACACTACCATGTAGCGCTGCGGGCTGCTCAGCCGAGATAGAGTCGATAGGCCGGGTTTTCGGTCTCATCCCAATAAGGGTACCCGATACCATCCAGCGCTGCGGGCAGCAGATGCCGCTCATGCTCGGGCACCTGCAAGCCGGCAACCACGCGGCCATAGGCTGCGCCGTGGTTGCGGTAATGGAACATCGAAATATTCCAGCGTCCGCCCAGCTTGTTGAGGAAGTTGAACAGCGCGCCCGGGCGTTCCGGAAACTCGAAGCGGAATACCTGCTCATCGGTCACGTGATCGGCATGACCGCCGACCATATGACGCACATGCAGCTTGGCCAGCTCGTTGTCGGTCAGATCCAGCACCGGAAAGCCGTCAGCAGCCAACTGACTGACCAGCTTGTCGCGTGGGTCCAATTCCGGATGGGTCTGCACCCCGACGAAGATGTGCGCCTCACTACCGGTGTGGTAGCGGTAGTTGAACTCGGTGATTGCCCGCTTGCCGATGGCTTCGCAGAACTGCTTGAAGCTGCCGGGTTTCTCCGGAATGGTCACCGCGAGCAGCGCTTCGCGCTTCTCGCCGATTTCCGCTCGCTCGGCAACGTGGCGCAGGCGGTCGAAATTGATGTTGGCTCCCGAGTCGATGGCAACCAGCACCTGGCCGCTGCACCCTTCGCGCTCGACGTACTTCTTGATCCCGGCAACGCCCAGGCACCCTGCGGGTTCGCAGATAGAGCGGGTGTCGTCGTAGATATCCTTGATCGCTGCACACATCTCGTCGGTGGTGACGGTAATGACCTCATCAACATACTGCCGACACACCTCAAAGGTGTGTTCACCGATCTGCGCCACCGCCACGCCGTCGGCAAACAGCCCAACCTGGCCGAGCACCACCCGCTCATCAGCCGCCAAGGCAGCCTGCAGACAAGCTGAATCCTGCGGTTCGACGCCAATGACCTTGATGTCCGGTCGCAGGTATTTGACGTAGGCCGCGATACCGGCAATCAGGCCACCCCCTCCAACCGGCACAAAGACCGCGTTCAACGGCCCCTGCACCTGACGCAAAATTTCCATCGCCACCGTGCCCTGACCGGCAATGGTGTCCGGATCATCGTAGGGGTGGATATAGACGAATCCTTTTTCCTTCACCAGTTTTTGCGAGTAGGCCAGCGCCTCATCAAAGGCATCGCCGTGCAAAACAACCTTGCCACCGCGTGCACGCACCGCCTTGACCTTGATCTCGGGGGTAGTACGCGGCATCACAATGGTCGCCTTCACCCCCATGTGGCGGGCGGCATACGCCAGACCCTGGGCATGGTTACCGGCGGAAGCCGCCACCACGCCACAGGCTCGTTGCTCATCTGTCAGCTGAGCCAGCTTGTTGTAAGCGCCGCGAATCTTGAACGAGAACACGGGCTGCAGGTCTTCACGCTTGAGCAGCACGGTATTACCCAGTCGCTCGGAGAGAAAGGGCGCCGCATGCACCGGGGTTTCCACCGCCACATCGTAAACCGGGGAGCAGAGGATCTTCTTGACGTAGGTTTCCAGCATGGGTGAGGTCAACTGATCGCAGGAGATGAGAAAGGCGCCAGTCTAGCGAATCACAGCCCGCGCGACTACACGCGCCCCCTGTCGCACCGTATAATCGCGCTTTTTACAGTCCGTAACGAGGAGCCGAGATGACCCAGGACGAAATGAAACAGGCGGTAGGGCAAGCCGCCGTTGAGCGCCTGCTGCCGCATCTGGATGCCAACAGCATCGTCGGAGTGGGTACCGGCTCCACCGCCAACTGCTTCATCGAGGCGCTGGCCAAGCACAAGCTGGCCTTTGACGGCGCCGTCGCCAGCTCCGAAGCCACCGCCGAGCGTCTCAAGAGCCACGGCATCGCAGTCTACGACCTTAACAGCGTGCCGCAGCTCGACTTCTACGTCGACGGCGCAGACGAAAGCAACGAAAACCTCGAACTGATCAAGGGCGGCGGCGCGGCCCTGACCCGTGAAAAGATTGTCGCGGCGGTGGCCAAAACCTTCATCTGCATCGCCGACGAGAGCAAGCTGGTGCCCGTGCTGGGCAACTTCCCGCTGCCGGTCGAGGTGATCCCCATGGCGCGCAGTCATGTAGCGCGGGAAATCGTCAAGCTCGGCGGCGACCCGGTCTACCGCGAAGGCTGCGTGACCGACAACGGCAACGTCATCCTCGACGTCTACAACATGTCGATCGTCAATCCGAAGCAGCTGGAAGCGGACCTTAACGCCATCGTCGGCGTGGTCTGCAACGGCCTGTTCGCCGCTCGCCCAGCCGATGTGCTGCTGCTGGGCACTCCGCAAGGCGTACGCACCATCGAGCGCAGCTGACCTGCTGCGCTACTCGCCGGGTACGAAGCGATAGAACAGGTTCGGCTCGCTGACCAGATACAGCCGCCGCTGACCATCCATCGCCAACCCCTCGGCCTGCGGCACCGTTCGCTGCAGGCCGCCCATTCCGCGCCAAAGGCCAAGCAAACTGCGCGGATGCCCGTCCTCATCGTACTCCACCAGCATGTTGGACTGATCACTGAGCAGCAGCAGGTGACCGGTCTCATCATGCAAACTCAGCGACGACAGATCGCGCATGAACAGCCACGGTGAATCCGGCGTTTTCAGCTCTTGGATATGCAACGCCAGCGGCGAATCGGGCTGCACACCGACAAAGCCGCTGACAGCAAGCACCCGCAGGGGGTCGCGCTCCTTGACTACCAGCAAGCGGCGCTGACGCGCATCCCAGGACAGCCCCTCGAACCCCTTGTTGCCGTTCAGATCCAGACCGATCGTCAGGCTGGGCGCACCCGCCACATCGACTTCCGCAGCACCATCGGGCACCTCAACCTCAATCAGGCGCTGGGAACGCTCCTCGGCAATCACATAGCGGCGGCCGGCCACATGGGTCAGCCCTTCCATATCCTGCACGCCCTTGACCCGCACCTTGCGCAACAGCTTACCGTCGACCGACAGCTCTACCAGCAACGGCTCACCATTGAGCACCGCAAACAGCGTTCCGGTTTCAGCGTTGAATGTCAGGGCAGAGACGTCGTCGTCCAACCCATCGATGGGCTGCGCCTGGATGTCAGCGCGGTAATGATCGAGGGCGAGGGAATCGTGGTGGAGCGGCGCCTGATGCATGCGCCAGGTGTGCCACCAGATGGCATCAAGATGCAGGTAATGCAGCACTGCGGCTGCACCCAGCAGCAACAGGACGACGGCTAGCAGCAACTTCTTCATGGGGGCTTCCGGCAGCCGGGCAGAACCCTTCAGACCGCTGCCGGAAGTTGAGGTTCACTCCGCGATGCGCGTTTCCACCTGCAGCTTGCCTGGAATGGACAGACTCAGTTGGTCACCCGCGTTGAGCACACCAACGCCAGCCGGCGTGCCGGTGATCACCACGTCGCCCGGTTGCAGGCTGAACTGGGTCGCGATATGCCGGACCAGCGCGACAATCGGTGTGATCATTTCTGCAGCAGTGCCCTGCTGGCGGCGCTCACCATTGATGTCCAGCTGCAGCGCCAGCGCGTGCAGGTCACCCGCCTCAGCCTTCGGCACGAAGGGCGACAGCGGGCAGGCACCGTCGAAGGCCTTGGCGCGCTCCCACGGATGACTCTTGGCCTTTAGCTGATCCTGCAGCTCACGCAGGGTCAGGTCCAGCGCCAGTCCGACACCGATAATCGCCGCTTCGGCGTCCTCCTCGCTGACCATGCCGGTCAGCGGCGCACCGATCAGCAACGCAATCTCCGTCTCGTAGTGCACCGGACCGCGGCCCTGCACCAGCTCGATAGGCGGCGTCATCGGCACAACCGAGGTCGCCGGCTTGATAAACAGCAACGGCTCGGTCGGTACCGGGTTATTCAGCTCACGGGCGTGCTCGGCGTAATTACGGCCGACACACACCACCTTGCCCATTGGCAGATCGATCACACTGCCGTCCACATACTGATGCTGGTAGGTCATATACCCTGCTCCCGCTTTTGCCTTTGCTTGCCGCTTGAAGCTTGAAGCTGTCAGTTAAATATCTTGCCGGGATTCATGATGCCGTTGGGGTCAAACACAGCCTTGATCGCTTTCATTACTGCGATTTCTTCCGGGCTACGACTGTAAGTCAGGTAGTCGCGCTTGGTCATGCCGACGCCGTGCTCGGCGGAAATCGAACCGTTGTACTTCTCGACGATCTCGAACACCCACTTGTTGACGGTGGCGCATTTGGCGAAGAACTCGTCCTTGGACAGGTTCTCAGGCTTGAGAATGTTCAGATGCAGATTGCCGTCGCCGATGTGACCGAACCAGACGATCTCGAAATCGGGATAGTGCTCACCAACGATGCTGTCGATATCGTGCAAGAAAGCCGGCACCTTGCCGACGGTGACCGAAATGTCGTTCTTGTAGGGCGTCCAGTGGGAGATGGTCTCGGAGATGAACTCGCGCAGCTTCCACAGATTCTCCAGCTGCTGCTGGCTCTGACTCATCACCCCGTCCAGTACCCAGCCCTGTTCAACGCAGTGTTCGAAGGTCGCCAGAGCATCGTTAGCAATGTCTTCGCTGACCGCTTCAAACTCCAGCAGCGCGTAGAACGGGCATTCGGTTTCGAACGGCGCCGGCACGTCACCACGGCCCATGATTTTGGCCATCGCCTTGTCGGAGAAGAACTCGAACGCGGTCAGGTCCAGCTTGTCCTGAAACGCATGCAGTACCGGCATGATCGAGTCGAAATCCGGCGTACCCAGTACCATTGCGGTCAGGTTCTTCGGTGCACGTTCAAGCCGCATGGTCGCCTCGACGACGAAACCCAGCGTGCCTTCTGCGCCGATAAACAACTGACGCAAATCGTACCCAGTGGCGTTCTTGATCAGATCACGGTTCAGCTCCAACAGCTCGCCGGTGCCGGTGACCACCTTCAGACCGGCCACCCAGTTGCGGGTCATGCCGTAGCGAATCACCTTGATGCCGCCGGCATTGGTGCCGATATTGCCGCCAATTTGGCTGGAACCGGCAGAAGCGAAGTCCACCGGGTAATACAGCCCCTTTTCCTCGGCGAACTGCTGCAGCTGCGCCGTCACCACGCCCGGCTGGCATACCACGGTGCGGTCGTAGGCGTTGAACTCGCCAATCTGATTCATATAGTCAAACGACACCACAATCTCGCCATTGGCGGCCACTGCGGCAGCAGACAGCCCCGTGCGCCCGCCGGAGGGCACCAACGCCAGCTTCTGTTCGTTGGCAAAACGCACAATCGCCTGCACCTGTTCGACCGTCTTCGGAAACACAATCGCCAACGGCGCCGGTGCAAAGTGCTTGGTCCAGTCCTTACCCCAGTTGTCGAGGGACTCAGCGTCAGTCCGCACTTTGTCCGGGTCAACCAGTGTCTTGAGGGTTGCAATCACAGCATCTGGGGTCATGGCGAGCTCTCAAAGGGAATTCATGCAGTGCCTGAACACATTTCATGCGTTCACGGGCATCAAAAAAGGCAGATTATGCTAGCATACGCGACTTCCGAAACAGGACCCCTCCGTCGCATTCCGCGCCAGACGGGTCGGTCGGCCTTCCTTACATCAGCATTTGGGTAACTGCACCATGACCATGGCCAAAACCTCGCTGGACAAAAGCAAGATCAAGTTTCTGCTCCTCGAGGGCGTACACCAGACTGCGGTCGATACTCTGAACGCCGCTGGCTACACCAACATCGAGTACCACACAGGTTCCCTGCCGGAAGAGCAGCTCAAGGAATCTATCGCCGATGCGCACTTCATCGGCATCCGCTCACGCACCCAGCTGACCGAAGACGTCTTCAGTCACGCCAACAAGCTGGTCGCGGTCGGCTGCTTCTGCATCGGCACCAACCAGGTCGACCTCGACGCCGCCACGCGTCTGGGCGTAGCGGTATTCAACGCGCCCTACTCCAACACCCGCTCGGTTGCCGAACTGGTGCTGGCTGAAGCCATCCTGCTGCTACGCGGCATTCCGGAAAAGAACGCATCCTGCCACGAAGGTGGCTGGAGCAAGAGCGCTACCGGGTCCTTTGAAATCCGCGGCAAGAAGCTCGGCATCATCGGCTACGGCTCGATCGGCACCCAGCTGTCTGTGCTGGCCGAAAGCCTGGGCATGCAAGTGCTGTTCTATGACGTCGTGACCAAGCTGCCGCTGGGCAACGCCACTCAGGTGGGTTCGCTGAACGACCTGCTGGCCGAAGCCGACATCGTGACCCTGCACGTGCCGGAAACCGCCGCCACCAAGTGGATGATCGGCGAGAAGGAAATCCGCACCATGAAGAAAGGCGGCATCCTGATCAACGCCGCTCGTGGCACCGTGGTCGATATCGACGCGCTGGCCGCTGCCCTGGGCGACAAGCACCTGAACGGCGCCGCCATTGACGTGTTCCCGGTTGAGCCACGCGCCAACGGTGAAGAGTTCGTCAGCCCGCTGCGCGAGTTCCAGAACTGCATCCTGACACCGCACATCGGCGGTTCGACCATGGAAGCGCAAGCCAACATCGGCCTGGAAGTCGCCGAGAAGCTGGTTCGCTACAGCGACAACGGCACCTCCATCACCTCGGTCAACTTCCCGGAAGTCGCTCTGCCGTCGCACCCGGGCAAGCACCGCCTGCTGCACATTCACGAGAACGTGCCTGGCGTGATGAGCGAGATCAACCAGGTGTTTGCTGCCAACGGCATCAACATCTGCGGCCAGTTCCTGCAGACCAACGAGAAAGTCGGCTACGTCGTCATCGACGTCGACGCCGAGTACTCCGATCTGGCTCTTGAGAAGATCCAGCAGGTCAAAGGCACCATCCGCGTTCGCGTGCTGTTCTAAGCAGCTCGCAGCAATGCAAAAAGGGGCGCAACCACCATGGTTGCGCCCCTTTTTTTGTCTCATCGCGACATTCTGGGTAGCTCGATTCCAGCATACGCCAAGAAGGTTCACGGATATTTTGGCGACGGAGTTTGCACTGGGGGATCGCTAAAGGTGCTGGGCAAGCAGCTCCCCTTGGCTCGCCGTGAAGGCGAAAAACAAACCAAATTGAGCCCAGAAATAGTTTCGCTGTAACGAACCTAAAACCTAGCCTCCCAACAACGCACTCAACTCGTCCAGCTGCTCTTCATTGAAAACCCGCACCCCCTCCTGCCGCAGCGCCGCAGCGGTAACCCCTTCGCCGCTGACCCGCAGACCAGAAAAGCTACCATCGTAATTTTCGACATTGCCACAGGACGGGCTGCGCGCCTTAAGCAGCGCGTAGTGGATATTGTGCTGGCGTACCAGCGCCAGCGCGTGCTCGGCGCCACGAACAAAGGGCGCAGTGACATCCTCGCCCTGATCGGTATGCACCGGCAGCCGTCCGGCCAGCACCTGCGCACCTTGACCGCCCGGAATTTCCGCCGGCGCCCGTGGCGTCGGCAATCCACCCGCCACTTCAGGACAGACGATCACCAGACGCCCCTGCGCCTGCCAGTCGAGCAATTGCTGCAGCGGATCAAAGCCGCCACCGTCATAACGAACACGCTGCCCAAGCAGGCAGGCGCTGACCAAAATCTTCTCCATTCGCACTCCTGAAATGGCTGCGCAGTGGAGGGCTCAGCGCAGCAGAGGATTATCCGGCCGGCGGCGGAACCAGCCAGTCAGGCTGGCGCGCTCGAAGCGCGAAGCCAGCACTTCATGTTCGACATTAGCGCTGGTAAAGATCACCACGGTTCCCGCGCGCGGGGCGACATCGCGTTCACCGCCCGGCAGAAACAGTCGTAGCTCGCCGCCGTCGCCCGGCTGCCAAACCGAGTTCAAATAGGCTACCACCGAAATAGTGCGCAGCGGGCTGTCCTGAAAGCGGTCCAGGTGACGCTGATAGCCGGCACCGGGCGGATACAGCGCGTAGTGGGTTTCAAAGGTGTCGAGCCCGAGAAACAGGCTGCGGTTGAGCGCCTCACGCAAGCCATCCATCAGTGCCATGTAGGCTCTCCCGGCCGCAGTCGGCGGGCACTCGTCCAGCCAGCGAGTGTAGTCGCCGCGAATCCCCGGCACCACCAACTGCCCCTCGCCACGACCAATCGCCGCGGGCGTCAGATCGTCCTGCTGCCACAGGCTGCGGCAGTCTCGCTCCAGCGCCTGCGCCAGCGCCTCGGGCAGAAACTGCTCCTGCACCGACCAGCCGCGCTCGGCCAACTCATCAGCCACGCACGCATAACGGCTGGCCGGTACCAATGGGAACTCGGACATAGTGACACTACTCAAAGGGAGGGACGTCTACTCATCGCTGTTGGCGGAGGGCTGGTGCACAGCAACAGAAGAACATCTGCTACCGCGCGCAGCGACGAATGCCGCATTTTAGGTGATCGCCCCCAACAGGCAAGCAATTTTCCGCACTGCCACATTCAGAGAGAATCATGTCACAGACATTGCTCCGCGCCGCCCAAGGCGCAGTTTTCGCCGGTCTCGTCAGTTTTGGCCTGGCCGCTCAGGCCGATACCCACCAGCTCTACCAGGCCTCCGGGATGCAGACACATCAACAGCACTTCCAGCAAGCCTTGAGCAAGGCAAGCAGCCGCTATGCCGCTCAGCTACCGGCCGCACTAGCAGACAGCCTGCTGCGCAAGAGTAGCGAACGTTTCGCCCCGGATCGCATGGAAGCCCGCGCCATGGCCAGCCTCTCTATCAACCTGTCGGACCAGCAACTGAATGACGCCCTGCAGTTCTATCGCAGCAACCTGGGCCAACAGATCATCGCCGCTGAAACCCGCGCCACCTCGCCCGCCGAGGTCAGCCGCATGCAGAACGGGGTACCGCCACAGAACACCAGCGCCGCGCGGACCGCGCTATTGAGCCGCCTCGGCAAGCAACTCCCGGCTCTGGACATCGGTGAAGAGGTATCGCTGGCGCTGGCGAGTCTGGCGACCCAAAGCGCGAACGACATGCTGGGCGGACTGCTGACCATCCCGGACGGTCTGGCAGGACAGGGCCGCGGAACGCTGCGCGCGCAGATGGAGCCCAACCTGCCGCAAACCCTGGCCTACGTCTACCGGGACCTCAGCGACCAGCAACTGAGCGACTACGCCGACTGGAGCGAGTCCGACACCGGCCGCGCCTTCTTCCAGGCCGCCAGCGCCGCCGCACGCGACGCGCTCAACCCGTAGCGCCCTGGTAACCGACAGCATGCTCTGCAGCCCGCGCTGGATCAGGTGCGGCAGAGCAAAAGCTAACCACGCTGGCGCGATGCTCTGGTCGACGGGCTGGTCGCTCTGACCAACGACAGCACCGGTGACAGCCAGCGCGGTCGATAGCTCAATAGCAACAGACTGAGCACGGCCGCCGGCGTCAGTGCGACGGCCCACAGCGCGATACCCACCGAGGGCCCCGCCGTGCGCACCGCCGGCCAAAGCGCCAGTAGTAACAACGCCCAACCAATCAGCTGCAGGGCGCGCCCCTGACCAGCGGAGGGCTTGCGCCCAGCGGCGGCCTCAGAGTGTTTGGGCATCGCCAGGCACAGACAAACCATGCCCAGCAGGCACAGCAACAGCGTCAGCGTAATCACAGGGCGACCTCCTGACGACGCGGCGCCGACCGAGGGCGAGCAGCGCGTACCGGCGGCTGATGGCGGGCGAGCTTCCAGGCAGCAAAGGCCAGTGCAGCTGCCGTTGCCAGCAGGGTCAGATCCATGCCCGCCAGCAGCCAGTCAGCCCGTCCCAGACTGCTGAACAGGCCACTGTGGGCCGACAGCAGACCGATCAACGGCAGGCTGGCGAACAGCAGCGCACCCAGCGCCAGCTGCTCCAGCCAAGCTTGGCGCGCCGTACGCAGCAACGGATGCAGCAGGCAGAGCGCCCAGACCAGAAAGAACACGTTGATTTCCCAGTCCAGACGGCCCGGCATCTGGGCCGGCAACAGCCGGTTGGCCAGAAAATAGGCGGCGATGGCGCAGGGCAAGCCGGCAATGGTACCGACATTCAGCACCTCAACCAGCCGATGACCAAGCGGCGTGCGCCCCGCCTTGATACGCTGCGGCAGTCGCTTGACCACCCAGAGCACCAGCCCGGTAGCGATCATCGCGGTACCCAGCAGGCCGCTGACAAAGAACAACCAGCGCAGCGGCGGGCCAGCAAAGCGAATCAGGTGCAGACTGGAAAACACGTTATAAACCGCGCTGGCCACCGCTGGTGTCTGCTCCACCGGCTGTGTCAGCGCCTCGCCACTGACGCCATCAAACAGCAACCGCTCGGCGCCACCGCGCTGGAGCAAGCTGTCGCCGCCCTGCTCGCGCAGCTCCACCTGCGCTGCAGTGGTATTAGGTCGAGTAATGCGGATGCTTGCCACACCCCGCTCCCAGCGCGCATTGGCTTCAGCCAGCAGTGGCGCCAACAGGGTCAGCGCAGCGGGCTCAGAAGCCGCCTCGGCCACGGGTTCACCCCGACTTCGCAGCTCGCCAAAGAACGCCTGCATATTGCCCTGATACTGGCTCTGCACACCCCATGGCATCAGCATGAACATCAACAGCAGCAAGCCGCTGTAGGTGATCATGAAGTGAAACGGCAAGGCCAGCACGGCAGTGGCGTTGTGGGCGTCCAGCCAGGAACGCTGCCCCTTGGCCGGGCGGAAGGTGAAGAAATCCTTGAAGATCTTCTTGTGCGTCACCACTCCGCTGACGATGGCAACCAGCATGACAAAGGTCGCAATGCCGACGATCCAGCGCGCGGCCTGGCGCGGCATGGCGTACAACTCAAAGTGAAAGCGATAGAGAAAGCCCCCGCCCCGCGTTTCACGCACCTGCAGAGGCTCACCGCTTGCCGCGTCCAACGTCAGCCGCTCGCCTCCCCTTTTGCCGATATGCTCACCCGGCGCAAACCACTGAATCTGCAACTCAGGATCGCGCTCGTCCGGCAGATCGATCTGCCAGAGCTGCGCATCCGGCGCACGGCGTTGCAACTGCTGCAGCGCCAACTGGGCGCTCTGCGGCCCCGGAGTGGCGGCGTGCAGCTCAGGTTTCATCCAGTAGCTGATCTCATCCTGGAAAAAGCTCAAAGTCCCGGTCAAAAACACCGCATACAGCAACCAGCCAAGCAGCAACCCCACCCAGGTGTGCAGCCAGGCGTTGCTCTGCCGAAAGCCCATGCCGTTCATAACACCCCCACCCACAACAGATGTGCCAGCGGTGGCAGACAGCACAACACAGTGACCAGCCAGGCACGCAGAGCACTGCTCGCGCAGAACGCCCAGATCACCAGCACACAGTAGATCAGAAAGGACAACTGGGTTGCCGCCAGCACCGCCTGTGCCGCCTCACCGGGCAGCAGGCGTGCCAGGCTGGCGGTATAGAGCGCGGCCAACAGATAACCGCCCAGCACGGCCAGAAGGCAGCGCACAGTTACATCCAAGCGCCGCAGCGCCAATGCCGACAGCCAGAGCGTCGGCGGAGAAAGATTGCTCATTGGGAAGGTCCCTGACTTGCGCCCTGCACAGGCGCTGAATAAGAATGCATATCACTATCGCAATTTTGGCTGACCAGATGCTGACAACCAGCAGGACATCCGCGCCATGAAACTACTCATCGTCGAAGATCACCCCTCGCTAGGCGAGCTGCTGGGCAAACACCTGCGCCGCAGCGGGTTTGTGGTTGACCTCGCGCAGAACGGCCAGGCCGCTCTGGCCATGCTCGACCTTAGCCAGTACGACGCGATGCTCCTTGATCTGGGTTTGCCCGATATGGATGGGCTGCAACTGCTGACCCAACGTGGCCGCAGCCGCAACCCGCAATTGCCCTGCCTGATCTTGACCGCCCGCGACGCCGTACAAAGCCGCATTGCCGGGCTCGATGCCGGTGCCGACGACTACCTGCTCAAGCCATTCGACATGGCTGAACTGGAGGCCCGTCTGCGCGCCGTACTGCGCCGCTGCGGCCCTCGCCAGAGCAGTCGCCTGCAAATGGGCAACCTGAGCTTTTGTGAACAGCATCGCGACGTCGAGGTCGACGCCCGGCCGCTGCTACTGCCGAAGCGTGAGCTGGCCCTGCTCGAGGAGCTGCTGCGTAGCGCGCCACGGGTGGTCGTCAAGGATCATCTGGAAGAACGCCTGTACGCATTAAACGAGGCCGTCACGCCCAACGCCATTGAAGCTGCGGTCTCACGCCTGCGTCGCAAGCTGGCGACGGCGGGTGCCGACGCCAGTATCGAAACCCTGCGTGGGTTGGGCTACCGGCTCACCCAGGCTTCGGCCTGAGCCGCTGATCAGAAGCCCCCGCTCGACAGGGACTAGAAGTTAAATGCCAGCCCCAGGTTCAGGCGACGACCATCCAGCGTCTTGCCGTAGTCCTCAGCGGTCACTTCCTTGTCGAACAGGTTGTAGAGCCCGCCGTAGACATCAAAGTTATCGCTCAGGTGATACAGCGCACCGACATCAACCAGGGTGTAGGACGGCAGCTGGCTGGAGGAGTCTTCCACGGTGCTGCTCTTGTAGCGAGCCTTGGCCCAGACGCCCAGCGCCTCGGTTGCCGCCCAGTCCACGCCTAGATTGAGCATATGCTTGGGCAAGTTGTTGAACGGCTGACCAACACTTTCCGGCGAGTCCTTGGACTCGGTAATCTCGCTGTCGGAGTAGGTGTAGTTGGTCTTCAGGTCAACCGGACCAAGCGGCACATTGAAGAACAGTTCCACGCCACGCAGCTCGGCCGAGTCGTGGTTGGTGTACTGATTGATGTATTCACGCGTCACCCCGTTGACCTCGCAGATCGGATCCGAGCCGTCGCGGGTATCGCAGATCACCTTGCGGCCAATCTGGTCTTCAAACTCGGTGTAGTAGACCGTGGCGCCGGCGTTGATACCGTTGGCCGCGTCCCACATCACGCCGGCTTCATAGTTGACGCTGCTTTCCGGCTTGAGGTCTGCGTTACCCATGTCGAAGGCGCGGCTACGCGCCGCATTCTCAACAATGTTCGGGTCCGCCTGTTTCAGCGTTGGTGCCTTGTAGCCACCGCTCACGCCCCCTTTGAGCACCCACTCGTCAGTCATCCGATAAACGGCATACAAGCGCGGGATCAGCTCTTCACCATAGTGCTCATTCTCGTCGTAACGCAGGCCTCCGGTTAGTGACAGATCTTCGGTCAGGTAGTATTCATCTTCGATAAACAGCGCTCGCTGCCAACGTTCGAGCGACAGGTTGTTGGCCCGACCATAGAAGCGACTGCCGTCATGATCGGTGGTTTCCCACTTGTACTCAGCGCCCAGGGTCAGGGTCTGGTTTTCCAGCGGCAGCACCGTCTTGGTGTTGGCCAGCGTGCTGGCGTAGGCCGATTCGACACTGCCGTTCTCGATTTCGACTTTCTCATCGATCAGGAAACTGCGGGTCTCGAAGCGCTCGCCCCAACGCAGCGTGTGGGTCAGGCCATAATGCGTGCGGACATTGTTCATCTCTCTCTGCGAGCCAGACCTGCCGGTTCGCTCATTGTCGTGCTCGGCCCGCCCCCCCTCCAGCTCAAGGCTGTTGGCGTCGTTGATTTTCAGGTTCAGCGTCGCGGTGCCGTCAGTCCGCTCCTTGTCAGCGTAACCGCCCTGAATGTCATCCTCGTCACGCTGGTAGCTGGAGCCGTAAAGGGTCAGCCCAAGGCGATCAGCCACCAGTGGACCACTGACATAGAAATTGGCCTGGCGCGCGGCACCAGCATCGCTATCCTGTTGCAGCAGGTAATCGTAGCTGATGCGCCCACCCCATTCGTCCGCCACTTCCTTGGTGATGATATTGATTACCCCCGCCAGCGCACTGGAGCCGTAGAGTGACGACATCGGGCCGCGAATTACCTCGATCCGCTCAATGGCGTTGAGCGGTGGCAACCACCCTACCTGCGTGGCACTGCCGAAGCCGTTGTAATAGGCCTCGGTCGATGCGCCCAACGGCTTGCCGTTGATCAGAAACAGGGTGTAGCTCTCACCCAGGCCACGAATATTGATGCTGGTGCTTTCCAGCTTGCCGCCAGCACCGCCTTCGATGGATACACCAGGAATATCCTGCAGGGCGTCAGTGACATCACGATAATACTTGCCCTCCAGATCGTCCTGAGTGATCACGGTGATCGAGGCTGGAGCATCGATCAGTTGTTGCTCGTAACCGGCCGCCGTCACCACAATTTCCTTGAGTTCGACAACATCACCGTTGACGTCGTCCTCAGCAAGCGCTGGCGAGGCCGCCACGGACAGCGCCAATAGCGCCGGACTGAATCGCTTGTGCAGATGTTTGGTTTGTGCTGGCATGCGTGCTGACTCCCCTGAAATCATTAATGCAAATGATAAATATTATCAATATTATTAGCGAGCGACACTATGCCAGCGCTTGCTGACGGCAAGCTGACGAGATCGCGGCGCAGCCTGCGCCTGCGAATCCTGATTGCACTGCTACTGGTATTTGTCCTCGGCGCCAGCCTGTCGGCCGTGCTCACCTATGGAACGCGGGACGACCTGAGGCGCAGCATCCTGCAGCTACAGGCCCGTACCGTCAGTGAGCACTACAGCGCTGATCAGCCGATCAGCACACTGCCGCGCTACCACGCCGGCAGCGAAATGGAGTACACCCTCTACAATCCAGACGGCAGCCTTCACAGCTTCGCCGATTACATGCCGCGCCCGCGTCGCCTGCGTCTGCCCACGCCGGATGATCACGACAGCTGGTGGCACTGGAGCCCCTTTGGTGGGCAGGTGATCAATGTGCCCATTGCACTGCCCGATGGCTCCGTGCTGATGGTCTCGCGCAACGATGCGGCAGAGCGCGACATGCTCAACCAGTTGCTGCTTGATCGTCTGCGTCACAGCCTGCTGTTTATCGTGCCCCTCGGCCTGCTGAGCACCGCGCTCATCCTCGCCCTGCTGCACTGGACTCTGCGCCCGGTACGCCGCGCGACCGCGCTGGCCGCCAATATTGGCCCCCAGGCGCCGGATCAACGCATTCCGCTGGCCGACCTTCCGCAAGAGGTGCAGCCGCTGGCCAATGCAGCAAACCAGGCGCTGGACCGACTGGCCGGGGCTTACGATGCCTCGCAGCGCTTCATCGCTGATGCCGCGCACGAGCTGCGTACGCCGCTGACAGTGCTGGACCTGCGACTGCAGGACGCTCGCCGCAGCGGCGAGGCGGATTGGTTGGCACTGGAACAGGAAATGCGACAGCTCACCCGGCTGGCAGAACAGCTGCTGGCGCTGGCGCGTCAGGAGGATGGACAGCGCTTCGCCGCCCCGCGCAGCAGCACGGCACTGTCACGGCTAGTGCGCGAAGTGGCGGCCTCATTGCTGCCGCTGTTCGAAGCACAGCAGCGACGACTGGAGATACAGGTGGAGGATGGGTTGGAGAGCCTGGGACAGGCCGAGGAGCTGCGCTTGGCACTGGTCAACCTGCTGGAGAATGCGCTGCTACACGGCCGGGGTCCGGTACATCTGCGCGCCTGGCGCGGCGCGCAGATGGTGGAAGTCAGCATTGCCGATGCTGGCCAGGGTGTCCCCAAGGCCCAACAGGAGGCGATGTTCGAGCGCTTTCGCAAGGGGCGACAGGACAGCACCGGTACCGGTCTGGGGTTGCCCATTGTGCGTCGGGTAGTGGAAAACGTCGGCGGCAGTGTCTGGTTCGACGCAGAACACCCCAGCACCCTGCGTCTCAGGCTGCCTTCCGCGCGATAAGGCCAGGCTGGTCAAGCGCGCTGACAGCGTTGACCAGCGCGCCCACAAATCAGGACAACAACCGCGGCGCAAGCCAGTCGAGATACTGCTGACGCAGCGTCTGGTGCTCATTGGCAAGGTGGTGACGGGCGGTTGGCAGGTAGAAGGTGTCGAGCCCGGAAAATTTGCTCTCAAGCACCTGAATGTTGTGCTGCCAGTCGACGGTACCGTCCTCCTGCCCCTGAATGATCAGCGGCCGATGCGCCACTGCTGCGGCCGACTCGATGCGCGGAATCCAGCGCTCCAAAGCCTGTACCCAGGCAACCGGCAGCACCTGCGGCTGCAGCGGATCCTGACTGCGGATAAAGTCGAGAAACGCCTGATCAGTGGAGTTATCGGTAAACCGGCGGCTGAGCTGTTGAACAAAGCCACCCAGCAGCTTCAACCCCATTTGCGAGAAGCCCCACTGTTTAGGCCGCACCAGCGGCGCCATCAGCACCGTCTGCCCCAGTTCCGCCGGCAACGGGCCATGCAGCAGACGATCGATCAGAATCGCCCCACCGGTACTTTGCCCAAGCATGTGCCACGGGGCCGGCAGCTGCCAGCGCAGCGCCTGCTCCAGTACGCCATCAAGCACTTTCTGGTAACGCAAAAAACAGTCAATGCTGGCCCGCTCGCCGCTGGACAGGCCATGCCCGGGCAAATCAAACGCCAGCACCGCGTAATGCTGTTCCAACGCCCACTGAATCAGATGGCGGTAAAGCCCCATGTGATCGTAGTAACCGTGCAGGATCAGCAAGGTGCCGCGCGCCACCGGCGGTTTCCATATCTGCGTGGCGACGCTGAAGCCATCGACCTCAATACGGCCCAGATGCTGTTCGGCCCGATCGCGAAAATCAATACCGTAATAGCCAGCGTAACGGCGCGCAGCCTCATCCGTCGCCAGCCCCGGGGCAAGCACGGGGAGACGTTCAGCGAGGGAAGAAAAGAAAGCGTGATCCATTCGGTGTCCAGTGAGAGAAGGAGAAACAGACCCGCCGGTCACTCCCTGATCCACGGCTGGCCCGACAGAATTACGCCCGTCAGGCATGATTTGCAACCGATCATCGTGTAACATACCGCGTCTCCAATTTCCACGTCCTGATGCGCGTAGCGCGCAGGTTGTCAGCACAGTGAGGGTGTAACATGACAGATCGCGTCCAAGTTGGCAGTTTGCAAGTAGCCAAAGTTCTCCACGACTTCATCAACGAGCGTGCCATCCCCGGCACCGGCGTTGATGCCGCCAGCTTCTGGAGCGGTGTGGAAGCCCTGATCAAGGATCTGGCACCCAAGAACAAGGCCCTGCTGGCCAAGCGTGACGACTTCCAGGCTCAGATCGATGCATGGCACCAGGCGCGTGCAGGTCAAGCCCACAACGCCGCCGAATACAAAGCCTTCCTGCAGGAAATCGGCTACCTGTTGCCCGAACCCGCTGACTTCCAGGCCACCACCCAGAACGTTGACGAAGAAATCGCCACCATGGCCGGCCCTCAGCTGGTTGTGCCGGTCATGAACGCCCGCTTCGCCCTGAACGCTGCCAACGCCCGCTGGGGCTCGCTGTACGACGCTCTGTACGGCACCGACGCGATTTCCGAGGAAGGCGGCGCCACCAAGGGCCCGGGTTACAACGAAATCCGTGGCAACAAGGTTATCGCCTTCGCTCGTGCCTTCCTTGATGAGGCAGCCCCGCTGGCCAATGGTTCCCACGTCGACTCCACCAGCTACACCATCAAGGACGGCCAGCTGAGCATCGCCCTGAAAGATGGCAGCACCACCGGCCTGAAAGACGCCGCCCAGTTCATCGCCTTCCAGGGCGACGCTGCGGCACCGGCTGGCGTGCTGCTCAAGCACAACGGTCTGCACTTTGAAATCCAGATCGACCCGACCAGCAACATCGGCCAGACCGACGCTGCCGGCGTAAAAGACGTGCTGATGGAGTCCGCGCTGACCACCATCATGGACTGCGAAGACTCCGTCGCAGCCGTTGATGCCGACGACAAGACCGTGGTTTACGCCAACTGGCTGGGCCTGATGAAAGGTGACCTGGCTGAGTCCGTCAACAAGGGCGGCAGCAGCTTCACCCGCACCATGAACCCGGACCGCGAATACACCAAGGCCGACGGCACCACTCTGACCCTGCACGGTCGCTCCCTGCTGTTCGTTCGCAACGTCGGCCACCTGATGACCAACGACGCGATCCTGGACCAGGACGGCAACGAAGTGCCGGAAGGCATCATGGACGCAGCGGTCACCAGCCTGATCGCCATGCACAACCTGAACGGCAACACCAGCCGCAAGAACACCCGCACCGGTTCGGTCTACATCGTTAAGCCGAAGATGCACGGTCCGGAAGAAGTGGCGTTCACCACCGAGCTGTTCGGCCGCGTTGAAGACATGCTGGGCCTGCCGCGCAACACCCTGAAAGTCGGCATCATGGACGAAGAGCGTCGCACCACCGTCAACCTGAAGGCCTGCATCAAGGCCGCCAGTGAGCGCGTTGTGTTCATCAACACCGGCTTCCTCGACCGCACCGGCGACGAGATCCACACCTCCATGGAAGCCGGCGCGTTCATCCGCAAGGGTGAAATCAAGGGCGCAGTCTGGATCGGTGCCTACGAGAACAACAACGTCGACATCGGCCTGGCCACCGGCCTGAAAGGTCGTGCGCAAATCGGTAAAGGCATGTGGGCCATGCCCGACCTGATGGCTGCCATGCTGGAGCAGAAGATCGGTCACCCGATGGCTGGCGCCAACACCGCCTGGGTTCCGTCCCCGACCGCCGCCACCCTGCACGCCCTGCATTACCACAAGGTGAACGTTGCCGAGCGTCAAGACGAACTGGCCAAGCGCACTCCGGCCTCCGTTGACGACATCCTGACCATTCCGCTGGCACCGAACACCAACTGGTCTGCCGAAGAAATCCAGCAGGAACTGGACAACAACGCCCAAGGCATCCTCGGCTACGTTGTGCGCTGGATCGACCAGGGCGTTGGCTGCTCCAAGGTACCGGACATCAACGACGTTGGCCTGATGGAAGACCGCGCGACCCTGCGTATCTCCAGCCAGCACATCGCCAACTGGCTGCGCCACGGCATCTGCACCGAAGAGCAGGTCATGGAAACCATGAAGCGCATGGCTGCAGTGGTTGACCGTCAGAACGAAAGCGACCCGGCCTACAAGCCGATGGCGCCGAACTTTGACGACAGCGTTGCCTTCCAGGCCGCCGTTGAACTGTGCGTTGAAGGCACCAAGCAGCCGAACGGCTACACCGAGCCGGTCCTGCACCGCCGTCGCCGCGAGTTCAAGGCCAAGTTCGGCCTGTAAGACCCGCAGCAAGCAAAAAGCCCGGCCATCGCGCCGGGCTTTTTTGTGCCTGCCATCTTGGCCCCTGCCAGGGTAAGCGGCATGATGGTCACCACAACAATAATATCTACGCAGGAAGCGCAATGAATCGCATCGAGCCCGTTCTGGGAAACACGTCGCTAACCGCCGAACCGAGCCAGCGGGTCGTCAGCCCAGCAGCCCACCGCAGCAGTCGCAGCAAGAGCCCTGCGCAACCCAGCTTCATCGCTATGCACGGCCGACTTTCGCTGTCGTGGTACTGGCTCTACCACGCGGTGCTCAATTTGCTGTTGCCGATGCCGCTCTATGCGGCCGCATGGTATCTATTCGGCCATGAGCTGCGCTCGCTGCTACTGAGTGCTGGCTCCATCCTGTTTTTCCACTGCTGGCTGGCCCTCAGCCTGATGATTCGTCGCCTGCATGACCTCAACCGGAGCGGCTGGCTCAGCCTGATCAGCCTAACGCCCCTGGGGCCAGTGCTCGGCGTCTATCTGCTAATCTGGCCGGGACAACGCACCGAAAATCGCTTCGGTAAGGCAAGTCAGACAATGACCGCGTCACAGCGCTACCTCAGTCTGGGGCTGCTGACCGTTGCCTTTGTAGCGGTCTTGACCACATTCTGGTATCACGGAGAGCAGATCCAGAGTGCCAAAGCGGCCTTGGCCCTGGCACTGCAACAAGCACTGTGGGGCCACCCCTGACCAGATGGAGATCAACTGCATGCGCCATATCTACCGAATCACCCTGCCACTGATTGGTCTAGTGGTAGGCAGCGCGGTTCAGGCTGCCACCATGCGCTGTGACCACGGCATCATTGCGACTGGCGCCATGATGGCGGAGGTGCTTGAGCAGTGTGGCGAACCTGACTCGCGCCAGCACACCCCTCGTCATATCGACCCCGATGGCTACCCGGCAGAGGGCAGCGTCACCGTTGAGCACTGGATCTACGGCCCGAGCAACGGCATGGTCCGCGAGCTGCGTTTTATCGACGGGCGCCTGGTTGATATCGAAAGCACGCGACGCTGAACCAGTGAGTTCGCAATGAAATATATCTTCGAAGTAACGATCAAACCGGGCTTTCAGCCCGAGGACTATGCCGACGCCTGGGTGCGAGCCAGCACGTTGATCCAGCAGGCTCCCGGCGCACGCGGCACCGAGCTGCATCGCAGCCTGCGCGATCCGGACAAACTAATCGCGATTGCCCATTGGGACAGCAAGGCCGCGCGGGATGCGATGGAGGACACGCCCAACCCGGCCGTTGAGGAGATTATTCGCGGCGCGGCGCACTGCTGTGAGATCCGCTTTGTCGGCGAGTTCGACGAGCCTGAATGGGTTGTCATGCCGCCAGCCAAAAAGTAGCCCGACGACCTCGGGCGCTAATTTTTTCCGCTGCCCGCCACATGCTCCAGCCATTCGCTTCGCAGCGCCAGCTGCTCCTCCGACACCCCACGCGCCGCCAGCGCCTCACGCAATTGCTCACGCTCGGCTACCAACTCCAGCATCTCGCTGGTGTTGCCATCAAGGTGGTGCATCTCCTGCAGACCAAGATGGTAAAAGCGCAGCAGCAGCATGGCAGACTCATCACCGGCCTTTACTCCATCCTTAACCTGATGCATCTGATTGGTAACCCGCATCAGCGACCGCTTCAGCCGCCAGCCATAGGCTGCTGCGTCCATCCAGCTCTGCTTGAGAAACACAGTCCGCACCAGGATCGCGGTGATCGCTGCAGCCAGCAGCACACCCACAAGGTTCAAGCCAAAGTTGCCGCCCTCACCCGCACCGCCGAACAGGCCAACCAGCAGGGCAGGGATAGCCATGCCAAACAAAGCGAAGGTCGCCACGACGATCATAGAGCTGCGCCGGGTCTGACGCCTGAACGTTTCGGGGTCACGATGTTCAATTCGGAAAAGTTCGCTCACGGACTACCACCCTGAATGTCGGCAAAGATGACAGTGTACGTGTTCCATCCGGTAGCGCGCAGCACACCACAGTGAGTCCAAGAAAGATTCTGTCGCAGATTGTTGCCCTGCGCTCAACGCGATACCATTTACCGTTCGCAGAACCCGCCGTTGCTACCAGCCTTGCGGATTCGCCCACCCCATTCCCGAGGAACCGCTACGCCGATGAATCGACGTATTCTTGTGTCCCTGCTTGCCCTCGGCCTTGCCATTTTGCAAGGCTGCGCCACCTACACCACCCCAGCCGCCGGGGTGAACATGGCAACGCTGGGTGATGACGACATTGTTGAACTGATGTCCCTTGAACCTGCAGCCCAATTTCCGGCCCGTCTGGCCGTGGTTCGCGTGCAGTCGGCAGGCTACCGCTCGCTGACCGCCGACAGTTACGGCACCGGCAGCTTCAGCGTGGTTACCACCCGGGACGTCGAAAGCGAAGACGACTTCAAGCGCATCGCGGCACTGGACGACATTGCAGCGGTTGCCCCCATTACCCGCCTGATCCTGCCGCAGGAACTGAACACCATCAGGGATCTGCGCCTCGGTGCTGCCCGCCTGAAAGCCGATCTGTTGCTGATCTACACGCTGGATACCCGCTTCAACGTCGAGAGCACGTCGCTGGGCCCGCTGTCTGCCGTGACCCTGGGCTTCCTGCCCAATAAGGAAGCCTTCGTCAGCGCCACCACCTCTGCATTACTGGTGGATGTACGTACCGGATTCATTTACGGCGCAGCCGAATCGAGTGCCCGGGAGTCACAGCGCACCAGTATGTGGAACTCCGAGGCTGCCATCGACAACGCGCGTCAGTTGGCCGAGCGCAATAGCTTCAAGCAGTTCGTAGGCGAGTTCGAGACCCTCTGGAAGGCCACGCTGGCCGAGCACGTCGCCGCCAGCGAACCGGAGCCCATCGCCCCGGCAGCGCCGGAACCAACGCCAGAGCCCGCCGTTAAGCCGCCACTGCCGCCCACGCTGGACCCTCAACCCGGCACCTACACCTTCTGAGCTACGCCCCATGCAGAATCTGCCCCTGTTACTGCTAAGTGCAGCAGTCGCCTCGGGGCTGCTGTATGCGGCACTAACACCCGGCAAAGGGCAGAGGCCAGCACCGCGTCGTCTCACCCTTCCGGCGTGCCTGCTGGTGCTCGCAGCAGGGCTTACGGCGCTGGTAGTGCCACGCCTCAGCCAGGCATTGGACCACACTCTGCTCAGCCAGATAGGTCAGCATACCCCCGCACTGTTGAGCGCTCTGCTGGGAGGCTTCACACATAGCGGGTCGGCGGTATTCCTGACGTTGCTGATTAGCCTCAGCATGACCTGGCTGCTGCTGCGGAGGGACATCTCAAACGCCCTGCTGCTGGCGCTATCCGGGCTTGGCGGCGCCCTGCTGGTGACAGTCAGCAAAGCGCTGATTGCCCGTCCCAGGCCAGCACTATGGAGTACCGTAGAACTGAGCAGCTACAGCTTCCCCAGCGGGCACACCCTCGGCACCGCAGCCTGCGCGGGCGCACTGGCTATTGTTGCGACGCGGCGCATGCCCCGGTGGCAGTCTGCCTGGTGGTCAACGGCGCTGATCTGGGTTGTCCTGATCGGCCTGTCCCGGATGACGCTTGGCGTGCACTGGCCCAGCGACGTGTTGGCAGGTGCGGTTACCGGTTTTGCCCTGCCTCTGCTGTTGAGCCAGTTGCCCGGCTGCCGACAAGCGGCATAACTCACGCACAGGCCGGCAGCAGATAGTGCAAGGCCCTGGACTGAACCGGAGTGCTCAGCCCAGGGCCCGTCCGTCAGTTGCCTGACCGGCCGGGCAGCATCCGCGTCAGGGTGTTGTCGCGCAGCAGATAGTGATGAGCGACACCTGCCGCAGCATGCAAGCCAATTAACCAGTACCCGGCGACCCCAAGCCACTCGTGAATCTCTTTCAACTGACCAGCCAACTGGCGATCAGGGGCAACCAGCGATGGCAATGTCAGCCAGCTGAATATCTGCGTCTTGTCGCCAGCACTAAGGATAAACCAGCCCAGCAACGGTAAACTGATCATCAGGCCATACAAAGCCAGATGCATGGCACTGGCGGCAGCACGCTGCCAGCTTGGCGGCTGCGGCGTGATGGCTGGGGCACGAAACAGCAGGCGCCCGATCAATCTCAACCAGACCAGCACAAACACCGCCATACCCAGCGCAAAGTGCCAGTGCTTAAGCAACTCGCGGGGGTCGCTGCCGCGGGGGAAACTGGTACGCAACTCGATGCAGGCATACACCGCCGCAATCAGCAGCAGCATGACCCAGTGCAGCGTCACATTAAGGGAGTGATAACGTTCGTTCGAGGCCTGCATGGCAATGTCTTCCTGAGCGTGGGTTGATAATGGAGAGAGCTTAAGCGCTGAGTCTTAATCCATCCTTAAGACAGTCCTTCCAACGCGCCATCGGGTAACTGCAAATTGAACCTTCCGCAGTTCCCCCCTGACTAAACCCCAAACCAGTCAGGATCTGCGCGCCGGGCCGGCAAGCTCGAGGCACGCAGCAGCGAGGTACCGCATGACCCAGAGCGCCCGACAGCCACTGCCCGCCGAAACACCTCTATTCATCGTGCTGAATGCGAGCTCAGGCAGGCATGAAGGTGGAGAGGTCCGCCAAACTATCGAGCGCGTCCTCGGCGACGCTGGTCGTCGATTCACCATCTTTGAAGCCATCAACGGCAGCGAGCTGCCTGATCAGGCACGTGCAGCGTTGGCCCAGGCCCGCCAGCAGCATGGAGCCGTTATCGCGGCAGGCGGCGACGGCACGCTCAACGCAGTCAGCAATCTGGTCCTCGGTAGCGGAGTTCCTTTCGGCATCCTGCCGCAAGGCACCTTCAACTATTTCGGCCGCAGTTACGGTATTCCGCAGGATACCGAGCACGCCTGTCGCTGCCTGCTCGACGCGGTGATCGAGCCAGTTCAGGTCGGCCTGCTCAACGGCAAGGTGTTTCTGGTCAACGCCAGCCTTGGTCTGTATCCGACGCTGCTCGAGGACCGCGAAGCCTGGAAGCAACGCTACGGCCGCAGCCGTCTGGTCGCCTTATGGTCAGCGCTGGCTACCTTGTTTCGCGCCCACCGGCAGTTCAGGGTACAACTGGAAACCAGCGGCCAGTTGCGTCACCTGCGCACCCAGACCATCGTGGTCGGCAATAATGCCCTGCAGCTTGAACACCTGGGTATCGCTGAGCGCGACGCCCTGCAAAGCAAGCAACTGGTCGCCATGACGGCCAGACCGATGGGCACGCTTGCGCTGTATGGTCTGGTACTGCGTGGCCTGCTCAGCCGACTCGGCGACGCCGAACAGGTCAGCAGCTTTGCCTTCCAGCGCATGCGCGTGCGCCTGGGCAAGAGCGGCCGCAAGGTCAAGGTGGCGATGGACGGCGAAATAAGCTGGATGTACTCACCGCTGCTGTTTCAGGTTGCAGATCAATGCCTGCCACTCTTGGTGCCGCGTGACGAGAGTCTGCGGGAGCACGACGCATGACCCGCCTGCTGCATCTTTCCGACCCGCACTTTGGCACCGAGCAACCGGAGGTAATGACTGCACTGCTCGCCTTCGCGGCAGAGCAGCGCCCCGACCTGGCTGTCCTCACTGGCGACATTACCCAGCGCGCCCGGGCAGACCAATTCCGTCGGGCCCGTGCGTTTGTTGATCAGCTACCGGCACCGGTGCTGTCGGTCCCGGGCAATCACGACCTGCCGCTATTCAACCTGTTCAGCCGTCTGTTCAACCCCTACGGCAACTACCGCAGCCATATCAGCAACGACCTGGAGCCCCTTTACGAAACCAGTCGTCTACTAATCATCGGGGTTAACTCCACCCGCCCCCAGCGACACAAGAACGGTGAACTGGGTGAGCGTCAGATCGAGCGCGTCAGTCGTCTCCTGCACAGCGCACGCAGCCAGCAACTGCGCATTGTCATCCAGCACCATCCGGTTGCCGCGATTGAAGCGTCGGACCAGGCCAATTTGCTAAAGGGTCACGAGCAAGTCGTTCCGCGCTGGATCGATGCAGGCATGGACCTGCTGCTGGCCGGGCACATCCATCTGCCCTACGTACGACCATTGAGCGGCAGCGGCAGCCGCCAGGGCTGGACCGCCCAAGCCGGGACCGCACTGTCATCACGCGTACGCGGGGAGGTACCAAATTCGATCAACCTGATCGAACACAGCACCGACGGCCCCTTTCACAGCTGTTCAGTAGAACGCTGGGACTACGCCGAAACCAGCCGCAGTTTCCGTCTCTATAGCCATACCGATCTGGCACTGGACCGCAGCGTCTGAAGCACTGACGCGCACCGACCGCTCCAGTACACTGTCGCCCCCACGTTGCCCGGAGGCGAACCATGACCGACCTGACCCTGACGCAGTATCTGCTGATCGGCCTGATCTTCGTCTGGAGTGGCTTTGTCCGGTCCGGACTGGGCTTCGGTGGCGCGGTGCTTTCCTTGCCCTTTCTGCTGCTGGTACACGACGACCCGCTGGTGTTCCTGCCGCTAATTGCCGCCCACCTGCTGCTGTTCTCATCGCTCACAGTCTTTCTCAACAACCGTGCGGCATCGCGTCCGGCTGATGGCGGGACGGTCGACTGGCGCTATCTCGGCCATATGCTGGCGGTGATGATAGTGCCCAAACTTATCGGCGTCTTCGGTCTGCTGACCCTGCCGGCCAACGTCATGAGCATGATCATTTTCGTCATCGTCTCGGGCTACGCCGTCTCCTACATTCTCAACCGGCCGTTTCGCAGCAACAGCCGGCTGGTTGACACCCTGTTTCTCATGCTGGGCGGCTACATCAGCGGCACATCGCTGATCGGCGCCCCCCTGATCATTGCCGTCGCCGCACAGCATATTGCCAAGGAAAAGCTGCGCGACACGCTGTTCGTCCTCTGGTTCGTACTGGTTGCCATCAAGATGGCGGCCTTCGTCTGGGCCGGGGTGGACCTGCAACTGATTCATCATCTCTGGCTGCTACCCTGCGTTACCGTCGGCCATTTGATTGGTCTGCGCTTCCACAACCGCATGCTGGCAGGTGACAGCAGCCGCTTCTTTCGTGTGCTCGGAATCACCCTGCTGAGCGTCAGCAGTATCGGCTTGCTCAAGGTGCTGCTGGACTGGTGACCCGGTAAACAACGACTATGCTTGCTTAACACTGAATGAGCGGTAATGGAGAATCACCCATGCATGGACTCACCCTGTACAGCAATCCGCAATCGCGCGGCCGGATGGTGCACTGGATGCTGGAGGAGCTGCAGGTTTCCTACGAAACCATCTGGATTCGCTACGGCGACGACATGAAAAGCGACGCCTATCGCGTGATCAACCCGATGGGCAAGGTGCCGGCACTGATGCACGGCGACCTGCTGATTACCGAGTGCCCGGCCATCTGCGCCTATCTTGCCGACCGCTTTCCGCGCCATCGACTGGCACCGCCGGTCGACGACCCGCGCCGTGCCGCCTACCTGCGCTGGTTCTTTTTTGCCGCGGGCCCGCTGGAGCAAGCCATTACCGCCCGCAAACTGGGTTGGAAAGTGCCTCCGGAGCGCGCGCGCATGGTTGGCTTCGGCAGCTTCGACGAAACCCTGGATACCCTGCAACAGGCGATGCTCGGTGGCCCCTGGCTGTGTGGCGACAACTTCACCGCTGCCGACCTGTACCTGTCGTCCCAGCTGGGCTGGGCGATGCAGGAAGGCATCGTGCCCGAACGCCCCGGCTTTGCCGACTATGTTGCCGCCGCCTTCGCACGCCCGGCGGCAGAGCGTGCCAACGCGTTCAACGACGCGAACATCGCCGAGGCCTGAGTTCAGCGCCCGGGACGCAGGTCCTCCGGGTGCTGCCGCTGGTGCCGCCAGGCAAGCAGAAACAGCAGCATGCCCAGCGCCGCCGTGGCGGCACCGACATAACCGGTGACCGTCCAGCCCAGACCAGCGCTGATCGCCAGTCCGCCCAGCCAGGGACCAAGCGCATTGGCTACATTAAACGCCGCATGATGAGAGGCTGCAGCCAGGGTCTGGGCATCGGCGGCCACATCCATCAAGCGGGTCTGCAGGGGCGGCGACAGGGCGACCATGGTGCCGACCAGAAAGGCCGCCAGCAGCGCGCTCCACAAGGTCTGCACGGCGAACGGAAAGAACAGCAGCACCAGCACACTCCAGATCAGCACCACACCTACAGCGCCAAACTGAAGGCGCTCGAACAGCCAACCGCCCAGCAGGTTGCCGGCCAGAGTGCCAGCACCGAACGTCGCCACCGCCACCGGCACCACCAGCGGCGACACCTGCGTGACCTCCAGCAGGGTTACCGCAAGATAACTGAACACGCAGAACATGCCGGCAAAGCCGATTGCCCCAATACCCAACGCGTACCAGACCTGAATACGCCGAAACGCCTGCAGCTCCGCCAACGGGTTGCTGCGACGTTCACTGCGATCCAGCGGCAGAAACCAGGCGATCAGGCCAATGGTCACAAGCGCAATGACAGAGACCGCAACAAAAGCGTAGCGCCAGTCCACAGACTGGCCGACCAGCGTCGCCAGCGGGTTGCCAATCAGAATGGCAATGGTCAGTCCGAGCATCACCTGGCTGACGGCAGCGGCGCGTCGATGAGGAGGTACCATGGACGCGGCGACGAGAGCAGCCACACCGAAGTAGGCACCATGGGGTAAGCCGGTTACAAAGCGCGCCAACATCAGCGAATGGTAGCCGGGTGCCAAAGCAGTCGCTGCATTACCAAGGGCAAAGAACCCCATCAACAGCAAAAGCAGGTGACGCCGATACAGGCGAGCGCCAAACACCGCCAGAACCGGCGCGCCAACCACCACACCCAGCGCATAGGCACTGATGACGTGCCCCACCTGCGGCTCACTTACGCCAAGGTCTGCGGCCATGGTCGGCATCAGACCCATGATTACAAACTCACCGGTACCAATACCAAATCCGCCAACAGCCAACGCCAGCAGAATCAGCCAGGACAGGCGCCGGCCGGTGGAGTACGCAGCGAGTTTGGTGAGATCAGCGGACAGTTCCGGCATGGACACTCCAGCACAGCGAGAAAAAGAGCGGGGCATTATTCACGCTTTGGACTGCGGGGTGAACCGGTATTTCGACTTTTCTGGAAATTAAGAATGATTTGTTCTTTAGTAACATCCCCGAGGCGATATCCGCTGCCTGTCGCGCTATCATCCCCGCTCATGCAATTACCTGCGATGGGGCCGTAATCGGGTGATAAGCGCCTTGCTGGCTGGATATATCGGTTTGTTCTTCGCTGCACTGGGTGCCGCTACCCTGCTGCCATTGCAGTCCGAGGTGGTGCTGGTCGGCATGCTGCTGACGGAGCGCTACGACCTGACTCTGACGCTGCTGGTGGCGACCGCCGGCAATCTGCTGGGCGCCATGATCAACTGGTGGCTGGGCCGCTATATCGAACACTTCCAGCAACAGCGCTGGTTCCCGCTGACGCCCGAACGCCTGCACCGCACCCAGCAGGCCTATCACCGCTGGGGTTTCTGGTCACTGCTGCTGAGCTGGACACCGTTCATCGGCGATCCGCTAACCATCGTCGCCGGCGTCATGCGCGAACCGCTCTGGCGCTTCACCCTGATCGTGCTGATAGCCAAGGGCGGACGTTACCTGGTGTTGGCAGCAGTCACCCTCGGCTGGCTGGCAAACTAGCAATATACAGCGCTTCCACCTTCTCCCTCGCCCAGGGTGTGCGACGCAGAAACTTCAGGCTGGAGTTGAGACTGGGCTCGTGCACAAAGCAGTTGATCGGCACCCGCCGCCCCAACTCGTCCCAGCCATAGCGATCAACCAGCCACTGCAGCAGCACCTTGAGGGTGATACCGTGCAGCGGATCAGCATTACTGTGGTCCGGCGGAGCGGTGGAAGACATGCGACAAGCCTCGATAACGGGATAAACCACCATTCTACGCCAGCCCCGCGCTGACACCCCAAAAATGCTAGAATTCGCCGTTTCCAGCCACCCTGCCACTCGCGGATAGTTCAACGTGCCCCAGCCCGCCTCCGACTTTGACGTGATCGTACTCGGCGCCGGCGCCTCGGGCCTGATGTGCGCTGCCACCGCAGGCCAGCGCGGACGCC
This sequence comes from Halopseudomonas oceani, assembly GCF_002903165.1. Lineage (GTDB taxonomy): Bacteria > Pseudomonadota > Gammaproteobacteria > Pseudomonadales > Pseudomonadaceae > Halopseudomonas > Halopseudomonas oceani. The sequence goes on along the minus strand of NZ_PPSK01000011.1, from coordinate 52,436 downwards.
GAGTACTAGTGATCGAGCGCGCCAACCGTATCGGCAAGAAAATCCTGATGTCTGGTGGCGGGCGCTGCAACTTCACCAACTACAGCGTCGAGGCAGACAACTTCATCTCCGCCAACCCGCACTTCTGCAAGTCGGCTCTCAAGCGCTACAACCAGTGGGACTTCATCTCCATGGTCGGCCGCTACGCCATCGACTATGAAGAGCGCAAACACCAGCAGTTGTTCTGCCGTGACTCGGCCAAGCCGATTCTCGACATGCTGGAAAACGAATGCCTGCAGGCCGGCGTGGAAATTCGTACCCACTGTGAGTTGAGCACCGTTACCCGGACCGATAATGGTGGCTTCGTCCTCAGCGTCGAACAGCAGGGCCGCCCCGGCACACTGCGCTGCCAGTCGCTGGTGGTGGCCACCGGTGGTCTGTCGATCCCGACACTCGGCGGCAGCGGCATTGGCTATCAGCTGGCCGAGCAGTTCGGCCTCAAACTGGTCCCGCGCCACGCCGGGCTGGTGCCCTTCACCTTCAGCGACCAGCTCAAGCCGATCTGCGAGCGGCTGGCCGGCCTGGCGCTGGATGTCGAGGTCAGCTGCAACGGCCAGCACTTCAGTGAGGCCATGCTGTTTACCCATCGGGGCCTGAGCGGCCCGGCCATGCTGCAGATATCCAACTACTGGCAGGCGGGCGACGCCCTCAGCGTCGACCTGCTGCCCGGCCTCGATGCCACCGCATGGCTGTTGGAGGAAAAACAGCAACAACCGCGCAGCCGACTGAAAACCCGCCTGGCCATCCATCTGGCCAAGTCGCTTGTAGCCGAATTGCAGGCGCTCTGGTGGCCGGCCGACGACGATACGGCGCTGGCCGAAATGCCGGATCGACAGCTGCGCGAGATCGGGGCGAAGCTCAACAGCTGGCAGCTCAAGCCCTCCGGCACAGAAGGCTATCGCACCGCCGAGGTTACCCTGGGAGGCGTCAGCACCGACGACGTCAGCTCCAAGACGATGGAAGCCAAGCAGTGTCCCGGCCTGTTCTTCATCGGCGAAGTGCTGGACGTCAGCGGCCATCTCGGCGGCTTCAACTTCCAGTGGGCTTGGTCATCGGGCTACACCGCAGGCCAGTTCGCCTGAATCGGGCAGTACCTACCGAGCAACAGCAAAGACGGTTGGTTTCCGTGTCGTTGCTGCAGTGCCGTCTACACTCCAGCTGAGGAATCCCGGCTTCGCCCCATTCCGGCGGCTGGCCAAACGGAGCAAGATGCGCCATGACTGTACGCAGCACACTACTGGCCCTGGTGCTTTTCGCCAGCAGCCCGGCAACCGCTGCCACCGGGCAAATAGCCGACAGCATTTACCTGGGTGGCCCAATCCTGACCATGGATGACCGACAACCGCGCGCCGAAGCGGTTGCCATTGCCGCGGGCAGAATCATCGGTATCGGCTCGCGTGCCGAGATCGAACGCACCCACCGTGCGGCGCATACCACGATGCGTGACCTGCAGGGGCATGCGTTGCTGCCTGCGTTCTTCGATGCGCACAGCCACTTCAGCATGGTTGGCTTGCAGGCCATCTCCGCCAACCTCCTGCCTCCGCCCGACGGTCCGGGCAGCTCGATTGCCGACTTGCAAACGGCACTGCGTGAGCACCTCGCTGCCCACCCCGAGGCACGCGAGATGAACCTGTTAATTGGCTTCAATTACGACGACTCGCAATTGGCAGAGAAGCGCCACCCAACCCGACAAGAGCTGGATGCGGTTGCCACCGACGTTCCGATTGTCGCCATTCACCAGTCCGGACACCTGGGGGTGTACAACAGTCTTGCCCTGAAACAGGCCGGCATCGACTCAACCACACCGAATCCCGAAGGTGGCGTCATCATCCGGGAAGCGGACGGCGTCACGCCCAATGGTGTGATGGAAGAGAACGCGCATATTGCCACTCTGATCAAGCTGATACCCCGCTTCACTGCTGCGCAGCATGCAGACATGCTCAACCGCGCCCAACAGATTTATCTGGCCAACGGTTTCACCACCGTGCAAGAAGGTCGCGCCTCCGCCGATACCGTGGTCGGCATGCAACAGGCCGCCGAAGCCAACCTGCTCAAGCTGGACCTGGTGATCTACCCAGATCTGGAGCAGACCCTCGACGACCCCGTTTTAAACGGCCCCCTGATGTCGGTAGACTATCGGAATCACCTGCGTCTGGGCGGAGTAAAGCTGACCTTTGACGGCTCTCCGCAGGGCAAGACCGCCTGGTTCACCGAGCCCTATGTCCAGCCCCCTGAACATGAACAGGCCGGTTACCGCGGCCGCCCGATCTTTGCCGACGACGCCGTACCTCTGGCGATGATGCGCAAAGCTTACGCCAACGGCTGGCAGTTGCTGATCCACACCAACGGCGACGCCGCCATTGATCAGATGATCCGACTGGTTCGCATGGCTCAACCCGGCAACCCGCTGTCATCCGGCCCCCGTACGGTGATGATCCACGGCCAGTATCTGCGAGCAGACCAGATACCGCAGCTCAAGGCGCTGGGTATCTTTCCCTCGCTGTATCCGATGCATACCTTTTACTGGGGCGACTGGCACCGCACCTCGGTTGCCGGACCGGAACGCGCCGCGTTCATCTCCCCCACCCGCTCGGTACAGGATGCCGGCATGACCTTCAGCATCCACTCCGATGCGCCGGTCATTTTCCCCGACTCAATGCGCCTGCTGCACAGCGCGGTCAACCGGGTTACCCGCAGCGGCTACGTCTTGGGACCGGATCAACGGCTGGACGTCGAAACCGCCCTCAAGGCGATGACCCTGTGGCCCGCTTGGCAGCACTTTGAAGGAGACAGCAAAGGCTCAATCAGCAGCGGCAAGCTGGCGGACCTGATCATCCTGGACCGCGACCCCACTGTGGTGGTGAAGGAGGATCTGCTGACGCTCAGGGTGCTGGAAACCATCAAAGAAGGGCAAACCCTCTACCGCAGCGAGGAGCGCTAGCACCGTCACGGGGTAAGCCCCACCTGCCGACGGGGCGTCAGCAACGCCAGCAGTATCAGTGCCGCCAGCATTACCAGCCAAAGCTGGCCTAGCAGACCGGCATGACGGCCATAAAAACTGGGCTGCGCACTGACCGAGTAGGGCAGATCAACCAGCAACTCGGCTCGCGAAAAGGCTGGTGTGCCTGCCAGCGGACGCCCACTCGGCGCCGCCGCAACCGACGGGCCGTTGTTGATCAGATGAAGCATCGGTACCCGATTCTCCACCGCACGCATGATCGAGATGGCCCGGTGCTGAAAGGGCTGCGAGGTCTCACCAAACCAGTTGTCCTGGGAGACAAACAGCAGCACCTTGCCATTGACGTTTTCCCCGACCGCGTCGGCAATAAACGCAGGAAAGGCGGTCTCATAGCAGATTTTCGGCACCACCTGCATCCCGTCGATGGCAAAGCTGGTGTGCATATCCCCTGCCCCGACCGGCCGAAGGTAGTCACCCAGCACGGCGTGTGCAAGGGCACTGATGCCGGGCAGTTGCCAGAACGCCGGCAGATACTCACCAAAGGGTACGCGCTGCATCTTGCGGTATTGTCCTGCCAGCTCGCCATCGCGGCGCAGCCAGCCTACCGTGTTGTAACTGATCGGCTCGGCATGGCGATTGCGGGTTTCCACATCATGGAACAGCAGATCGGTGCCCATCGCGAGAACCTGATCGGTGTAGGCCTGACGGACACTCTGATGATCGAAGTAGCCCTTGTAACGAGCCTCAGGCCAGGCAACCCAACGCGCACCGGCTGCCGCCAGGCGGCTGGTGGCCTCCATCTCTTCGGGATACTGCCTGGAGTAGCCTTCAGGCGGAGCGGGAATACGGCGGGTAGGCGCATCGTTGGGCTGCACCAGACCAACCCGCATATGCTGCCAGTCGGCGACCTGCGCATCCCAATGCGCCAGCGCCAGCCAGCCATAGCCGAACCAACCCAGCACCAGCACTGCACCAGCCCCGGCCAATGCTGACGCCACGCGCCCGCGCAGCCCCACCAACAACTGAAAAAGCAACCCGTTGACCAGCAGGATCAGCAGATCCATCCCCTTGGCGCCAACCATATCAGCGCCCTGAATCGCGATCAGGAAGGCCACTTGCGTCTCGCTGAAACGAATATCGAAGAGCCCGGGGAACAAGGCACAGACACCCACGATAGACAGCGGAAAACTGAGTAATATCAGTTGGGGAAGACGCCGGGCCAGCCAGCGATAAACCAGGCAACCGAGCCCGATAGCGGCACCACAATAGAGCCAGAACAACGCTGCCAGCAGAACGCTGACAGGTAGCGACAACCCCTTGAGGTACACCGCGAAGTGGACCATCCAATAGGCTGTGCCCAGATAGAACACGCTCCCCGCCAGCCACCCCAGCAGCGCCGCTCTGGCCAACGACACGCCCTGTAGCGCGAAGAGCAGCGGCAACCAGCCAAACCAGGCCGTCCAGTAAAGGCTGCCATCGACCCATGGCAGGCACAGCAGCGCACCGGACAGCAACGCCAGCAGCAATTGCTGCCCCCGCCGACGCACTATCGGCAAACCCGCCGCACGACGATAGAGGAAACAGATATCAAGCTTGCCGGCAGAACCCATGCCCACTCCAAAGGCTGCAACGCGAACCCGTCAGGTCCCGACGATAGAAGCGCCCCACCCGGCTGCACATCACCCTTACGGGTGAACACAGACTGGCCGCGGGGGCAAAAAACTCGCTATGCTAGCCTCTGTTTTGCGCGAAGGAATCGCTATGCCGCACTGGGTGACAGGCATCCTGACCTGCCTGCTGATACTGCTTAATACGCTGATAGGGATCGGCCCGATGCTGTTAATCGGCATTGTCAAGTTGCTGCCATGGCCGCCGCTACAGCGGCTCTGCTCCGCCGCCGTCATGTGGATCGCGGAAACCTGGGCAGAGGGCAACAAGGCAATCTTCGCACTGCTGACGCCCACCCACTGGGATATCCGCTGTGATGCCAACCTCAGCCAGCAACACTCCTATCTGGTCATCAGCAACCATCAGTCCTGGGTCGATATCCCGGCACTGGTCAAGGCGTTCAACCGCAAGACGCCCTACTTCAAGTTTTTCCTCAAACGCGAGCTGATCTGGGTGCCGTTTCTCGGACTCGCCTTCTGGGCGCTCGACTACCCCTTTATGAAACGCTACAGCAAGGCGCACCTGGCAAAACACCCCGAAGATCAAGGCAAGGATCTGGAGATCACCCAGCGCGCCTGCGAGAAGTTCCAGGGGCTGCCGGTTACAGTGGTCAACTATCTGGAAGGCACGCGTTTTACCCCGGCCAAGCACGCACAGCAGCAGTCCCCCTACCGCAACCTGCTGAAACCTAAATCCGGCGGCATTGCCTTTGTTCTTGCCGCACTTGGCAAACAGATGCGGACCGTTCTGGACGTCACCATAGTGTATCCCGGCGCACGCCCTCCCGGCTTCTGGGCCCTGGTCAGCGGTCAGGTCGCACACGTGATCGTCGACATCCACGAATGCGAGCTGCCCGAGGCGCTATTGCAGGGCGACTATACTGGCGACCCGCACTACCGGGAACGCTTCCAGCGCTGGGTCTCTGATCTCTGGCTGCGCAAGGATGCGCGTATCGACCAGTTGCGCGACGAGGCCAATCAGGCCTGATCTGCGCAGCCCGCGCACCAGGGCGTCGCCGGTAAGGCACGCAGGCGCGCCGGAGCTATCTCGCCACCGCAGCGCTGGCAACGCCCATAATGCCCTTCGCGCAGCCGTTGCAGCGCCGCCTCCACGTCACGCAGTCCAGCTTCTGCTTCCAGCCTGAGCGCCCGCATCACATCGTCGTTTTCACGCTCCTGCGCCTGCTCTGCAGAGTCCGCTGAATGGCTGCTGCGCAGATCACGTTCCAGCGCATCCAGACGCTGTGCATACTCGTCGTACAGGGTCCGTAAATTCACTGCGGCGGTCTGGTTGTCCACGATAGTTTGCCCCCATCAGATTACTTGCGTTGAAATCTACGCACCTGCGACCATTCATGCCATCGCTGATAGCGCTTCGTCGAGTGACTGCACCGGCAAGTCCAGTGACGCCCCGACTTCACGGTTGCACAGCGCGCCCCGGCTGACATTCAGTCCGTTGGCCAAATGCGGATCAGCCCGCAAGGCCGCGGCCACTCCTTGGTTCGCCAGCGCCAGCACAAAAGGCAAGGTGGCGTTGTTCAGCGCCTGGGTCGCGGTACGGGCGACGGCCCCCGGCATGTTGGCAACACAGTAGTGCACCACCCCATCGACAATATAGGTTGGATCGTCGTGGGTCGTTGCATGTGAGGTCTCGGCGCACCCTCCCTGATCGATGGCAACATCCACCAGCACGCTACCCGACGGCATTCGGCTGACCATCTCGGCACTGATCAGGCGGGGTGCGGAGGCCCCCGGCACCAGCACGGCTCCCACCACCAGGTCCGCCTGCAACAGTACGTCCTCTACGGCACTGTTAGTCGCATACAGGGTTTGAATCCGATTACCATACTGAGCGTCAAGCCGACGTAGCACGTCGGCACTCTTGTCGAGCACCTGAACTTGCGCCCCCAGTCCGACGGCCATCGCCAGCGCATTGCTGCCGACCACACCACCGCCAAGGATGACCACCCGTCCTTGCGGCACTCCAGGCACCCCACCCAGCAGAACGCCGCGTCCGCCATGGGCCTTTTCCAGGCAGCTGGCACCAGCCTGAATCGCCATCCGCCCAGCGACCTCCGACATCGGCGCCAGCAACGGCAAGCGCCCAGCCGCATCCGTTACGGTTTCATAGGCAATGCAGGTGGCCCCGGATGCAAGCAAATCATGGGTTTGCGCGGGGTCCGGAGCCAGATGCAGATAGGTAAACAGGGTCTGCCCCGGTCGCAGGCGCAGACGTTCCTCGGCCTGCGGCTCCTTAACCTTGATAACAAGGTCACTGTCGCTGAATACCTGGTCACAAGCGACCAACTCAGCACCGGCCTGTCGATAGAGTTCATCGTGGTAACCGATCGCCTCACCGGCCCCTGCCTCGACCAGCAGCGCATGCCCGTGCCCGACCAGCTCCTGCACCGAGGCAGGTGTCAGCCCTACCCGATACTCATGGTTTTTTATCTCGCGGGGAACGCCGATTCGCATGACGTGCTACCTCCTCTAATCCGCTCAGTGACTTACTGATCAGTGTAGAAGAGCCGCCATGATTGACAAATAATTTGAACGAATCGTTCTTTATTCAGAACGCTCTTCCGGCGCTGTACCGGCCGCACTCAGCGCGTAGCGCTGCCCCGCCGCGACCACCTGGTTTCGGCCGCTGCCCTTGGCCTCGTACATTCGCCGGTCGGCGGTCTTGAGCAGTTCGCTCAGGCTGTCGCCGTCTTCCCCAAGAGAAGCCACACCGGCACTGAACGTCACCCTCAGGGTGTCATGGCCGGCGGCAACCGGGGTATCAGCCAGTCGCTGGCGCAACCCGTCCGATAGATCCGCCGCCTGCTCAAGCGAGGCTCCTGGCAACAGCAGGGCAAATTCCTCGCCACCGAGCCGGCAGGCCAGATCCGAGTCCCGCAGCCGATCCTGAAACAGCGCTGCCGCGCGCTGCAGCACGCTGTCGCCCACCTCGTGGCCATAGCGGTCATTGACCTGCTTGAAGTTATCCAGGTCCAGCACGACCAGCGACAGCGGCAGGTCATTGCGCTCTGCCTGATTGCGCATGCTCTTGAAGGTTTCCGCCAAGCGCATGCGATTGGCCAGTCCGGTCAAACTGTCAGTGCCGGCCAGCTCAATCAGGCGACGCTCGTTGTCATCCCGGCTGCTCTCATAAATATGCGAGAACATCATCACCGCCAGGCTGCTGAAGCCGATATTGGCCATAACAACCAAATTGAGCAGGCTGGCCTCGGTCACATACCGCACATTGAACGCCACGACACCGAGACTGATGAAGATCAACGACATCCAGAAACCACCGCGCTTGCCGAGCAGCAGATAGGAGATGATCGGGATGGTCTGAATCCAGGTGAATACCGTGAACGAGCTTTGCGGCAGAACCAGAGCGATCTCCATGATGCAGAAAAACGGCACCAGAAAAGCGGTGGTCCAGGCTCCAAGATGGGGAGTCGTGTTGACGAACCGCAGCAGACAGGCGGCAAAGCCGGCGTAGATCAGCTCTAGCACCGCCAACAGATAAACGTCGCGCTGTATGTTAATGATGGCAAAAACAACGCCGGCGATGGTGGTAATCCACAGCAAAGCCCTCAGCACCGTCCGCCGGTGCTGTACATTCCGTTCAAGCCTGTCAGCCACGGTATCCCTCCATCGGCAAGCCGGGCAGAACGGCGAGCGTGTCGCGTTGATTCATCCGTTTATCCGCCGTTAAATCAGCCATGAGTCGCAAAATACCCGAATTTCCCCGGAAAAACGCTTGGCATATCCCCCGAATCCCTTCTCAACTGTTCAATAAGTTGTCATGCTTGGCCGATAGGTTGCTTGATGGCCATCTGCTGTTATCGGCCATCTCGCCCTCAACTGAACTCCTGCCGGACAGATTAGCAACAAGGATAATGCCGTGAGTGCCATCCCCTTGCTTGTATGCGACGACTCGAACATGGCTCGGAAGCAGCTAATCCGAGCCCTGCCGGCAAACTGGCCCTTCCGAATCAGCCAGGCTTGCAACGGAGTCGAAGGCCTGGAGTCTATTCGCCAGGGCAATGGTCAGGTGGTGCTGCTCGACCTGACCATGCCGGAACTGGACGGCTTTGGCGTGCTGGCAGCGCTGCGCGAAGAAGGCCTTACGCCAGAGGTCATTGTCGTTTCCGGCGACGTTCAGGATGAAGCCGTGCGTCGCGCCAAGGCGCTCGGTGCCCGCGCCTTCATCAAGAAACCGGCAGACCCGATGCAACTGGCCGAAGCGCTCAACGCCCTCGGTGTCGACGTGCCAATGGAGCCGCTGCACGCAGCCGAAGAAGATGTTTACCGTTCCCTGCCAAACGTCTCGTTCCGCGATGCGTTCCGGGAAGTGTCCAACGTTGCCATGGGGCGCGCGGCCGAACTGCTTGGTCGGGTACTTGGCGTCTTTATCCAACTGCCGATTCCCAACGTCAATATTCTTGAGGTGGGGGAGCTGCACATGGCACTGGCCGATGCCCAGCGCGACGCACGCCTGTCTGCTATCTGTCAGGGTTACATTGGCGGAGGTATCGCCGGCGAAGCCCTGCTGATCTTCCACGACTCGGAAATCGACGACGTTGCCAAGCTGCTGAATACCCAACGCGACGAAGGCGCTCAACTGGAGATGCTGCTTGACCTGGCGAGCATTATCATTGGCGCCTGCCTAAACGGCCTGTCCGAACAACTGAACATTACTCTCTCGCAAGGCCATCCGCTGGTGCTCGGTCAGCACTGCCCGATCGAAGACCTGATTCGCATCAACCAGCGCCGCTGGAAGCGTACACTGGCAGTGGAGATCAGCTACGGTCTGGAAAATCTCGATATTCATTTCGACCTGCTACTGCTGTTTACCGAGGATTCGGTACCCAAGCTACGGGAGCGGCTCGACTACATGATCGATTGATCAAGGGCGCAGGCACAGCACATGCCGGACACTATCGATATCAATGAACTTCACTGGCTTCTCGACATCGTGCAGAGCATCGATGTCGGTGTCGTGGTCCTGGATCGCGACTACAACGTCGAAGTCTGGAACAGCTTCATGGAAAACCACTCCGGGATCAGCGCAGAGCGGGCGTCAAGGACGTCTCTGTTTGAACTGTTTCCGGAGATCGATCAAAGCTGGTTCACCCACAAGGTTGAAACGGCCGTCATGCTCGGCACCCGCGCGTTTACGATCTGGGAGCAGCGCCCCAACCTGGTGCATTTCAAGAGCTACCAGCCAATTACCGGGCTAGCCGACGAGATGTACCAGAACGTCACCATCCTGCCCTTGCGCAGTTCCACCGGCAAAACCGATCACGTCTGCCTGATCATCTACGATGTGACCGGTGTAGCGGTCAACAAGCGGCAACTCGAGTCTGCCAACACCAAGCTGCAAGAGCTGGCGTTGCGCGACGGTCTTACCGGCCTGCTCAACCGCCGCTACTGGGAATCATGCCTGGAACGGGAATTCGCCCGCCACCAGCGCTACGACAACCCGGTGAGCCTGGTCATCTTTGATATCGACCATTTCAAACGGGTCAACGATACCTACGGTCATCAGACTGGGGACGAGGTGATCCGTACCGTCGCGGAAATCACCTCTCAGCTGGTACGCGAAACCGACTTTGCCGGGCGCTACGGCGGAGAGGAGTTTGTGGTGCTACTCCCAGGCACTCCCTTGGACGGAGCCGCCCAGTTTGCCGAACGGCTGCGTCACGCCGTGGAACAAAAGGTCCTCGACTACCAAGGCTCGCCGCTGACCTTTACCGTCAGTCTCGGCGTTGCCGCCATCGGCGATGACATGCCCGGTTATCAGGCTCTGCTGGAGCGCGCTGATAAAGCCCTCTATGTCTCCAAGGAGCAAGGCCGAAACCGGGTAACCCTGGATGGCGGCCAGTAAAATCGGCCGCTAGCGATCACCGGTTCCAATAGTGTCAAAATGACGCTATGCTCTCAGCCTCTTTTGAAAGTCGTCAAAAACAAGCCAAAATCGGCGTGGCGCCGTGATTGTGGCTGATTTTTGACACTCCCGTGACACTATGTCGAGATAAGGTTTACGACCATGGAAGCTCGCAAGCGTGGCTGGCGCTGGGCCTACAGCAAAACCCGCAGCTACCACACCAGCAAACTGCAGGCAGCCTACCGGGCTACCCGCTTCTGGCTAACCGGCGACACCGGCCACTTCGCCAGTCATGGTGGCTTTCGTAAGACCCGCATCCGTCGCTGAGCACAGCGCTTCTCTGCTACACTGCAGCGCCCGGTCCTAAGGGCGCCTGCCGTGACTTCCGATCAGTTCAATACCCTGCCACTGCCGCAAAGCATGCTGGCAACGCTTACCCAGCTTGGCTATCAACGCATGACGCCGATTCAGGCACAGGCACTGCCACCGATTCTGGCCGGTCAGGACCTGATCGCCCAGTCGCCCACCGGCAGCGGCAAAACTGCTGCGTTCGGCATCGGCTTGCTGACACCGCTGAACCCGCGCTTTTTCGGGTGTCAGGCACTGGTACTCAGCCCGACCCGTGAACTGGCGGGCCAGATCACCGATGAGCTGCGCAAGCTAGCCCGCGGGATGGGCAATATCAAGATCGTGACTCTCAGCGGTGGTGTCCCCTTCGGCCCGCAGGCTGCCTCACTCGAACAGGGTGCTCACGTCATCGTCGGTACGCCCGGACGCGTACAGGACCACCTCAAGCGCGGCACGCTGAACCTCGAAAAGCTGAACTGCCTGGTGCTCGATGAAGCCGACCGCATGCTCGACATGGGCTTTGTCGACGCCATCCGCGAGATCATCCAGCAGACCCCGAGCCGCCGCCAGACCCTGCTGTTTTCGGCCACTTATCCTGAAAGTCTGGAACAGCTAACTGGCGAATTTCAGCGTAATCCGGCGCAGGTGCGGATTGAACAGTCCGGGCCGGAAAACCCGATTGAGCAACGCTTCTACGAGATCCTGCCAGAGCAACGCTTTGCCGCCGTACTGCGCCTGCTCGCAGCCAACCGTCCGCAACCCTGCATTGCCTTCTGCCATACCCGCCAGCAGTGCCAGGAGCTGGCCGACTATCTGAACAAGGAAGGTATCAGCGCGCAGGCGCTGCACGGTGACATGGAACAGCGCGAGCGCGACCAGGTACTGGCGCTGTTCGCCAACCAGAGCTGCAGCGTGCTGACTGCCACCGACGTCGCCGCCCGCGGTATCGACATCGCCGGCGTCGCGGCAGTCATCAACGTCGAGCTGGCTGCCGACCCGGCGGCCCACGTCCACCGCATAGGCCGCAGCGGCCGCGCTGGCCAGCCCGGCCTGGCGCTGAGTCTGGTCGCCCCGCGCGAACTCAAGCGCCTGCGCCCGATCGAAGAAGCCTACGGCGAGCTGAACTGGCAGGATATCGAACGCCTGCCGGAGCGCCCGGACCGGCCGCTGATTGCCCCCATGCGCACACTGGCAGTCGCCGGCGGCCGCAAGGACAAGCTGCGCCCCGGCGACCTGCTCGGCGCCCTGACCGGCGAGGCGGGCCTAAGCGGTGACGCAATCGGCAAGATCAGTATCAGCGACTACCAGGCCCTCGTCGCCATCCGCCGTGATCAGGCCAAACTGGCGCTGCAGCCCCTGGAAGAGGGCAAGATCAAGGGTCGCCGCTTCAAGGTACGACTGATCTGAATAACCAACCCGGGAGGCCTGCCCACGCATGGACGCCAGCCAGCAACTGATTCTGCTGATTCTTGCCTGTACCGTCGGGCTGTTCCTCTGGGGCCGCTGGCGTCATGACGTGGTCGCGCTGGCGGCGCTGATGGCCTGCGTGGTGTGTGGCCTGACCCCGACCGCGGAGGCCTTCGCCGGCTTCGGTCACCCGGCGGTCATCACCGTGGCCGCGGTACTGATCCTCAGCAAGGGGCTGCAGACCACCGGTGCGGTCGAAGCGCTGGCACAGCGAGCGCTACCCCAGCGCGGCGGCATCCTGCTTGGTCTCGGCGTACTGACCCTGCTGGGCGCAACGCTCTCCGCCTTCATGAACAACGTCGGGGCCATGGCGCTGCTGATGCCGATTGCACTGCAACTCGCCAGTCGCAACGATATCCCGCCCGGCAAGGTGCTGATGCCGCTGGCCTTCGGCACCATTCTTGGCGGCATGACCACACTGATCGGCACGCCGCCCAACCTGATCGTGTCCGGCTTCCGCGCGCAGACCGAACTGGGCGCCTACGGCATGTTTGACTTCACCCCGGTCGGTCTCGGCATCGCCGCCGGCGGCGTTTTGCTGGCGGTTATTGCCGGCCGCTGGCTGGTGCCCCACCGCCCCCAGTCGGACGCCAGCAACTTCGATACCGGCACCTACCTGACAGAAGTACACATTGATGCCGACAGCAAGGCCGACGGCAAACGACTGCGCGAAGTCGAGCAGATGCTGGAAGACAGCGATGCACAGATCGTCGGCATGGTACGCAACGACTTTCGCGTCGTCGCACCGCTGCCCAGCCGCAGGCTACATGCAGGCGATATTTTGGTCATCGAGGCAGAACCGGACGCGTTGGGGACCTCACTGACCCGTCTGGGGCTAAAACTGGAAGAAGCGGTCGAGCCGGACAGGGACAGCAAGGACGACGCAGACGCGTCCGAAGCAGACGCCAGCACAGATACCGCTGCGGCAGCCAACCCGGAAAAAGAAAAAGAGCAGGAAAAGCCGGCGGCCCGTCACAGCGACGATATAGCCCTGCAGGAACTGGTTGTCCAGCCCGGCGCTGCCATTCTCGGCCGCAGTGCATCGGACATTGCCCTGCGCACCCGTTTCGGTATCAACCTCCTGGCCATCTCGCGCCAGGGCCACCGCTCCATTCGCCGGCTGCGCTGGACTGAAATTGAGGCCGGCGACGTGCTGCTAATGCAGGGCGACGCTGAAGCCATCGCCGGCTTTGCTACTGAATACGGGTGCGTGCCACTGGCCGCCCGCTCGATCCTGATACCGGACCGTCGCCGGGCGATCACCGCAGTCGCGATCATGATTGGCGCCGTGGCCCTCGCTGCCTTCGGCGTGCTGCCCGCGGCGGTATCATTTACCGCCGGGGTACTGGGCTACATGCTGACTCGCGTCATTCCGCTGCGGCGCATCTACGAGGCGATCGACTGGCCCATCATCGTACTGCTTGGTGCGCTGATGCCGCTGGCCGCAGCCATGGCCGACACCGGCGCCGCCGACGTATTGGCACGTACGCTGCTGGAGCATGTGGCCCAGGGCAACCCGGTGATCGCCCTGACCCTGATGCTGGTGGTCACCATGACGCTGTCCGACTTCATGAACAACGCCGCGACCGCCGCCGTGATGTGCCCGATTGCACTGAGCATCGCCAGTCAGCTGGGCGTCAATCCGGACAGTTTTCTGATGGCCGTCGCCATCGGCGCCTCCTGCGCCTTCCTGACGCCGATTGGCCATCAAAACAACACACTGATCCTGGGCCCGGGCGGATTCCGCTTTGGCGATTACTGGCGGCTGGGCCTGCCAATGGAACTGCTGGTGGTCGCCATCGGCATTCCCATGTTGCTGTGGGTATGGCCGCTGTGAGCGGCCACGGCGTCAGTCTTCAACGGGCTTGAAGTCTTCCTTGTAACGCACCGCACAATCCGGACAGGTAAAACTGTCCGGCAACGCCTCCCAGCGGGTGCCGGCCGGGTAGCCTTGATGGGGATCACCAGCCGCCTCGTCATACTCGTAACCACATTCCGGGCACTGATAGCGACTCATGCGGCCACCTCCGCACCCTCCGGCGCTGCGCCATTGTCCAGTCCGTAACGACGTATCAGCATCTCGCGCTTGGCCGGCAGAAAGTTGATCCGCGACGGGTCATGCCCAACCGCATCCAGCAGGCGCTTGTCCATCACCTTGAACCACAGCGGCGGGAAGTAGGTAAGCAGATACATGCCGAAGTACCCGCTTGGCAGCCGCGGCAGGTCCGGGAAGTCGCGCAGCGACTGATAGCGTCGGGTCGGATGAGCATGGTGATCGGAGTGACGCTGCAGGTGAAACAGTGCCCAGTTGGAGAACAGGTGATTGCTGTTCCAGGAATGGTGCGGCTGGCAGCGCTCGTAACGCCCACTTGGCTCCTTGCGCCGCAGCAGGCCGTAATGCTCGATGTAATTGGCCAGGGTTAATTGGAACGCCCCCCAGAAAGCAATCAGCATCATCACCGGCAGGATCTCGATGCCCAGCCAGGCAATCAGGCCGCCATACAGCACCGCACTGATCAGCGCCGGTTGCAGCACCTCGTTTTCAAGACTCCAGACTGACTTGCCGCAGCGCTCCAGCCGCTGTGCCTCCAGATCCCAGGCACGAAAAAAGGCACCGGGCATTTCTCTGAACACGAACCGGTAAATGCTCTCCCCCATCCGGGAGGAGGCAGGATCTTCCGGCGTCGCCACGTCACGGTGATGGCCACGGTTGTGCTCGACGAAGAAGTGTCCGTAAAAGCCCAGGGCAAGGGTAATCTTGGCCAGCCAGCGTTCCAGCTCGATCTTCTTGTGGCCCATTTCATGGCCCAAGTTAAGCCCGAAGCCCAGACTGCCGCCGGTCGAAATAATCACCGCCAGGGTGCCGTACCAGGGCAGATCGTGATAACCGAGGAAAATGATATTGACCAAAAAGCTGATCCAGAGAATCGGCACCAGCGCATAGGTCACGTAACGGTAATAGGGGTCAGCTTCCAGCGCAGGCACCGCCTCTTCCGGCGGATTGCTCAGATCCTCGCCAAGCACGCCGTCCAGCGCCGGAATGACGACATAAGCAAAGATGGTCGAAATCCACAGCCAGATGACCTGCGGCGAGACCAGCACATAAAGTAGCGGCCCAACCAGCGCCAGCATGGGGACACCCAGAGAGAACAGCCAGAGCCGGCGCTTGCGGTCGACATAGCCAGCCAGGCCACTCGGAGCTGCAGCGGTAGAAGTCATGCCTTCACCCTCTTCTTGTTGTGTTTTCAGGGATACAGCACACGCACTGCCTGCAGCTCGTACGCCCGCAAGCAATAAGTGCCTGATCGCATCATGCGCTTGCAGCCGCAGAGCTCCACCCGTTGCAAGCGGCAATAAACCGTCATATTGTGACAGGCAGTGGACGCGTCCCCTCAACCAACAATAACAGCAAGGCCGACCATGCCCCCCGACCAGTCCTGGCTGAGTCCAGCTGCACACCCTGTCTATACGCGCCTGGTACACGCAGAGCTCCGACGCCTCGGTTTCACCGCTGATGCCATCCGCGCCGCCAGCGACGTCGACTGGGATGCGTTGCAACAGGATAACCAGTTCCTCAGCCTGGAAACGCTCAGCAAGCTACTCGACAGCGCCATCGCTCTGACCGGCCACCCCGGTCTCGGCTTTGCCGTTGGCATGCACACCGATGTCTCGGCGCACGGACCCGGTGGATACGCCGCAGTCACCGCCCCGACTATCGGTGCCGCGGTCGAGGTCATTGAGCAGTACTCCACCCTGCGCCAGCACCTTGGCCATTTTGTTATCGAGCAGCATGAGCCACCCGTTCTGCGGCTGGACGAAGAGCAAATGCCGCTGCGGCTACGCGAATACGTGCTCGGCCATTTCACCAATGCCATGTTGCGCCTGCTGGAGACCGTCAGCGGCCAGCCGCTGCAGCAGGAGGTCACCCTCGAGTGGCCGCTGCCGCGGCCGGACTGGACAGATCAGGTCGCCGGTTATGTCGGAAGATGGATATTCGGAAGCGATGCACTGCGCTTGCACTTGCCAGCAGGATTGTTTGAACAGGCATGCCTGGGCGCCGATCCGGACGTACACCGCCAGGCTCTGCGCGATTGCGAGCACCAGCTGCAGCACCAGCGCCGTGGTGGCGACCTGAGTGAGCGGATCAAGAAACGTCTGTTGAGCTGTGAGTACCGCTACCCCACCTTGGCACAAATGGCGGAGCTGGAGCACATGACCCCGCGCACACTGATTCGCCACCTGGGCAACGAAGGCGTGCGCTTTCAGCAATTACTGGACGAGGTTCGCAGCGATCAGGCGTGCTGGCTGCTTGAGCATACGGAGTTGAGCGTGGAGTTGATTGCCGAGCGACTCGGCTATCAGGACACCAGCAATTTCAGCCGCACCTTCCGGCGTTGGCTGGGCTGCCCGCCGCGCGCCTACCGGCAACGCAGCCAGGCAACCAGCTAGCAGCTTCAGTTGGCCGGCAGTACCCGCAGCACCTTGCCAGCCGGGCTGTCGGTCAACAGATAGACGGCCCCATCCGGGCCGCTGCGCACATCACGAAAGCGCTGACCCAGCTCGGTAAACAGCGACTCCTGAGTGCTGACCTTTTCGCCATCCAGCACCACTCGACGGACTTCCTTGCCCGCCAGGGCAGAGATCAGCAAGTTGCCCTGCCATTCAGGGAAAAGATCCCCCTGATACAGCGCCATACCGGAGGGCGCAATTGACGGTACCCAGTAGGTCAGCGGCTGCTCAAGCCCCGGCAATTCGGTGTAGGGCGAAATCTGCGCGCCGTTGTAATCGACACCGTAGGTGATCTTCGGCCAGCCGTAGTTATGTCCAGCCTGAATCAGATTCAGCTCGTCGCCACCGCGCGGGCCGTGTTCGTGGCTGAACACTCGACCTTCGCCGTCCACCACGATCCCCTGCACATTGCGGTGGCCGATGCTGTACAGCTCAGGCAACGCGCCCTGCTGCGCCACAAAGGGATTGTCAGCCGGCGCCGAGCCATCGCGATTGAGGCGCACGATGCTGCCCAGATGGTTACCGGTGTTCTGCGCCTGCTCGCGGTAATCAAAGCCATCCCCAAGCGTCAGCAGCAGGGTATTGTCTGGCAGAAAAGCGATGCGCCCACCATAGTGCGCGCTGCCCCGTTTGGCTGGCTGCACGCGGAAGATCTCGTGGGCATTTTCCAGCGCCGTGCCATTAAAGGTCGCCGCCGCCAGGCAAGTGTGGTTGGCTTCCAGCGTGCCGCAGCTGTAGCTGAGGAACAGCTCGCCAGATTCAGCGAAATCAGGTGCCAGCGCCACCTCCATCAGGCCTGCCTGACTGTTGACGAAGGCCTCGGGCACACCGGCAACCGGCTCGGCGCGCAGCGCGCCATCAGCATCGATCAGGCGCAGGCGCCCGGCTCGCTCGGTCACCAGCATGCCGCCGTCGGGCAGAAACGCCAGCGACCACGGGTTGGCCAAGCCGTCGGCCACGGTCTCGATGCGGTAATCCGCTGCGCTGGCGAAGCCGGTAGAGAGCGCCAGAGCGGCGCCAATCAGAGTACGTCTTTTCATAAACTGTCTCCTTGCAGACTCAACCGAGCACGCGCAATCCGCGCCGCGCCTTGGGTTTTGTCAAACGGCCGAACAGCGCCGAACCCAGACCAACAGCGGCCATCATGCTCAGCAAACCGGGCGCTTCACGGGTCGCGGCGATAAAGGTCGGCATCGGCAGCAGGGTATTGGCCAGACTGAAGGCCGCCCAGATACCGACGAAACCGGCGAGGAAATACAGCAGCCAGCGCCAGGGCTTGAAGATGCGGCCGAGCGCCTCGGCCAGCGGCAGCGCCAGCAGCAGGGTGGCCGCTACCATGATGACGAAAATCGGGGTGAAGGACAGCAGGTCCTGCAGGCTGGTCTGCATGCGGGTGGCCAGATCAACCGGCACATCCATGGCCTGCAGCGCAGCCAGATTGAACTGAGTCTGTACCAGGGAGCCCAGCAGGGTCGCCACCAGCACAGCCAGCAGATAGAGGAAGACGATCCGCAGCACGGTCATCAATTTCATTGTCGTTATCCTGTTACGCAGTGCGAGCGCTTAGCTCGCGTCAGTTCCATCGGGCAAGGTCGGCAGATTGCGCAATGCCTGCTCGTAGGCGGGTGTATCAAAAGCACTGTCCTGCTCCAGCATCTGATTGATGCTGTGGGCCAGAACCTGCGCCATCAAGTCGAGAATATCCTCGCGCGCATAGCCAACCAGCGTCAGCTTGTTCATGGTCGCCTGCGCAGCAGGTGGCTCACCGGCAGCCAGCTGATTCTCGATCGCTTCGATCAGGCGGGCCTCGGCGAAGGACTCGTCGTCCTGTTCGTCCTGATTGCTCATATCTCTGTCCTGCTGCAAAAAGGGCGGCTTGCGCCGCCCCTTCAGTGCTCAGTTAACCTTGGCTTCCAGCTCGCCGCTGGCGTAACGCTGGAACATGCCTTCCAGGGAGATCGGCTTGATCTTCGAGGCATTGCCGGCGGTGCCGAAGGCTTCGTAGCGGGCGATACAGATGTCGCGCATGGCGTCGATGGTCTTGGCGAAGAACTTGCGCGGGTCGAACTCGCTCGGGTGCTCGGCCATCATGCGGCGCATGGCACCGGTGGACGCCAGACGCAGGTCGGTATCGATGTTGACCTTGCGCACGCCGTGCTTGATGCCCTCAACGATCTCTTCGACCGGCACGCCATAGGTTTCCTTGATGTCGCCGCCGAACTCGTTGATCACCTTCAGCCACTCCTGCGGAACCGAGGAGGAACCGTGCATTACCAGGTGGGTGTTGGGGATGCGCTTGTGGATTTCCTTGATGCGCTCGATTGACAGCACATCGCCCGTCGGCGGCTTGGTGAACTTGTAGGCGCCGTGGCTGGTGCCGATGGCAATCGCCAGAGCATCAACCTGAGTGGCCTTGACGAAGGCCGCGGCTTCTTCCGGATCGGTCAGCAGCTGGCTGTGGTCCAGCACGCCTTCGGCGCCAACGCCGTCTTCTTCACCCGCCATACCCGTTTCCAGGCTGCCCAGGCAGCCCAGTTCGCCTTCTACAGACACACCGCAGGCGTGGGCGAACGCCACAGTCTGCTGGGTCACGCGGACGTTGTAGTCGTAGTCGGCCGGGGTCTTGCCGTCTTCCTTCAACGAGCCGTCCATCATCACCGAGCTGAAACCCAGCTGGATCGAGCGCTGGCACACGTCAGGGCTGGTACCGTGATCCTGGTGCATGCACACCGGAATGTGAGGAAACTCTTCGATCGCGGCCAGAATCAGATGACGCAGGAAGGGCGCACCAGCGTACTTGCGGGCACCGGCAGAGGCCTGCACGATCACCGGGGAATCGGTCTTGTCGGCCGCTTCCATAATGGCGCGCATCTGCTCCAGGTTGTTGACGTTGAAAGCGGGCACGCCGTAACCGTATTCGGCGGCGTGGTCGAGCATCTGGCGCAGGCTGATAAGAGCCATAATCAATCTCTCCGTTAAAAAAGTCGTTGCGGCAAGCGACAAGCCCCAAGCGGCAAGCTGTCCGGGCGATCCCGACAGTCTACCCGCCTGACCTGAGGCTGGTCACCCCTTGCCGCTTGCAGCTTGAGGCTTGCAGCTGCGCTTAGCGCGCACGCTGCTCCAGAATCTCGACAGCCGGCAGTACCTTGCCCTCGACGAACTCGAGGAAGGCGCCACCACCGGTGGAGATATAGGAAATCTGCTCGGCAACACCGTACTTGTCGATGGCAGCCAGGGTGTCACCACCACCGGCAATCGAGAAGCCCTCACTGGCAGCGATGGCGTGCGCCAGCGCCTTGGTGCCTTCGCCGAACTGGTCGAACTCGAATACGCCAACCGGGCCGTTCCAGAGGATGGTGCCGGAGGCTTTGAGCATCTCGCCAAACTGCGCTGCAGTCTGCGGACCGATGTCGAGAATCATGTCGTCGTCAGCCACGTCAGCGACGGCCTTGACAGTGGCAGTGGCGGACTCGGCAAATTCCTTGGCCACCACCACGTCGACCGGCAGCGGCACGCTGACCTTGGCGGCAATGGCTTTGGCGGTATCGACCAGATCGGCCTCATACAGCGACTTGCCAACCTTGTAACCGGCTGCAGCCAGGAAGGTGTTGGCAATGCCGCCGCCGACGATCAGCTGGTCGCACTTGTCCGACAGCGCGGTCAGTACGTCCAGTTTGGTCGAGACCTTGGAGCCGGCAACAATCGCCACCATCGGGCGGGCCGGCTTGTCCAGCGCCTTGGCCAGCGCGTCCAACTCAGCAGCCAGCAGCGGGCCAGCACAGGCGATCTTGGCAAACTTGGCAACACCGTGGGTGGAACCCTGGGCGCGGTGGGCAGTACCAAAGGCGTCCATCACGAACACGTCGCACAGCGCCGCGTACTGCTGAGCCAGTTCGTCGGTGTTCTTCTTCTCGCCCTTGTTGAAGCGGACGTTTTCCAGCAGCACCAGCTCGCCCGGCTTGACCTCGACACCACCAAGATAGTCACGCACCAGCGGCACTTCACGGCCCAGCGCTTCGCTCAGGTAAGCGGCGACCGGTGCCAGGCTGTTCTCTTCACTGAACACGCCCTCTTCCGGACGACCCAGGTGTGAGCAAACCATGACCGCGGCGCCCTTTTCCAGCGCCAGCTTGATGGTAGGCAGGGAGGCAACGATACGCGCGTCGCTGGCGACCTTGCCGTTCTTAACTGGCACGTTGAGGTCTTCACGAATCAGTACACGCTGGCCGTTCAGGTCCAGCTCATTCATGGTCAGTACGGTCATAGCCCGCTCCTTCGTTCAATAAGGGTTAATCAGTGGCGCCGCCCGTGGCCGCGCTCAAGTCAATCGGTGGTTTGCGCCAGCCAGTACTGGGCAACATCCAGCATGCGGTTGGCAAAGCCCCATTCGTTATCAAACCAGACCAGCAGATTCACCAGCCGCGGACCGGATACCCGGGTCTGGCTGCCGTCGACAATCGCCGAATGCGGGTCGTGGTTGAAATCACAGCTGGCGTGGGGCAGCTCGGTGTAATCGAGCAAGCCTTTGTAATCGCCCTCAGCGGCGGCCCGCAGCAACGCGTTGACCTCATCGGCACTGGTGTCGCGCGCAGTCTGCAGGGTGATATCCAGCGCCGACACATTCACCGTCGGTACCCGGATGGCCTTGGCCTGAATGCGCCCGGCCAGCTCCGGCAGCAGCCGCTCGATGCCGCGTGCCAAACCAGTGGAAACCGGAATCACCGACTGGAATGCCGAACGGGTGCGGCGCAGGTCAGCGTGATGGTATGCGTCGATCACCGGCTGATCGTTCATTGCCGAATGAATGGTGGTGATGGAAACGTACTCCAGCCCGATCACTTCGTTCAGCAACTTGAGCAGCGGCACGCTGCAATTGGTGGTGCAGGAGGCGTTGGACACCAGACGGGCGTCGCTCGGCAGGCTATCTTGGTTAACGCCATACACCAGCGTTGCATCGACCGCCTCTTCGCTTGCCATCGGCTGCGAAAACAGCACCCGCGGCACCCCGGCGTGAACAAAGCGCAGCCCCTGTTCACGGGTGGTGTACTGGCCGGAACACTCCAGCAGCAGATCGATATCCAGCCCGCGCCAGTCAACCCCTTCCGGTTCCGCCTCGCGCAGCACCTGAATCGCCTGCCCATTGATCTGCAAGCAGTCACCGCTGACTCGCACCTCGCCCGGAAAGCGACCGTGGGTGGAGTCGAAGCGGGTCAGGTATTCAATGCTGTCGCGGTCGGCCAGATCGTTCAGCGCCACCACCTGCACCGCCAAGTCCCCTCGCTCGTGCAGCGCGCGCAGCACGCAGCGACCGATCCGACCATAGCCGTTCAGAGCAATTTTATAGGGACGTGGGTGGGACATAACAGCAGGCTCCGCCTGGCTGCAAGCTGCAAGCTGCAAGCTGCAAGCAGGCGAAGTGCCGCTTGTAGCTTGAGGCTTGAGGCTTGCCGCTGGTTTAGTCTTCCAACAGCTCTTCAGCCGCTGCCAGCACGTTATCGAGGGTGAAACCGAACTCCTCGAACAGCGCGGCAGCCGGAGCGGATTCGCCGAAGCTCTGCATGCCGATGATGCGGCCGTCGAGGCCGACGTACTTGTACCAGAAGTCGGCGTGGGAGGCTTCGATGGCAATGCGCGCACCGACTTCCAGCGGCAGCACCGACTGCTTGTAGGCAGCGTCTTGCTGGTCGAACACGCTGGTAGACGGCATGGACACCACGCGCACCTTGTGGCCCTGCTCGTTCAGCGCAGTCCAGGCGTTAACCGCCAGACCAACTTCGGAGCCGGTGGCAATCAGGATCAGCTCGGGCTCGCCGTCACAGTCCTTCAGTACGTAACCACCACGGGCGACGTTGGCCAGTTGCTCAGCATCGCGGCTCTGGTGCGGCAGGTTCTGACGCGAGAAGACCAGCGCACTCGGGCCGTCGGCACGCTCCAGCGCGTACTTCCAGGCAATCGCCGATTCAACCGCGTCAGCCGGGCGCCAGGTGTCAAGATTCGGTGTGCCACGCAGGCTGGCCAGCTGCTCGATCGGCTGGTGAGTCGGGCCGTCTTCGCCCAGACCAATGGAGTCGTGGGTGTAGACGTGGATCACGCGCTGCTTCATCAGTGCCGACATGCGCACCGCGTTGCGAGCGTATTCCATAAAGATCAGGAAGGTCGCGCCGTAGGGCACAAAGCCGCCGTGCAGGGCGATACCGTTCATGATCGCGGTCATGCCGAATTCACGCACGCCGTAGAACAGGTAGTTACCGGAGGCGTCTGCAGACTCGACGCCTTTGCAGCCCTTCCACAGGGTCAGGTTGGAACCGGCCAGGTCAGCGGAGCCGCCGAGCATTTCCGGCAGCAGCGGGCCAAAGGCGTTCAGGGTGTTCTGGCTGGCCTTGCGGCTGGCGATGGTCTCGCCCTTGGCAACGACTTCGGCGATGTAGGCATCAGCCTTTTCGCTGAAGTCAGCCGGCAGGTCACCTGCCAGACGGCGCTGCAGCTCAGCAGCCAGTTCCGGGAAGGCAGCCTGATAGGCGGCGAACTTGTCATTCCAGGCGGCTTCAGCCTTGGCACCGGCTTCGTGGGCATCCCACTCGGCTTTGATGTCTGCCGGAATTTCAAAGGCGGCGTGCGGCCAGTTCAGCGCTTCACGCGTAGCGGCGATTTCCGCCTCGCCCAGTGCGGCGCCGTGGCATTCTTCCTTGCCCTGCTTGTTCGGCGAGCCGAAACCGATGATGGTTTTGCAGCAGATCAGCGTCGGCTGCTCGGTGTTCTTGCGGGCGGTTTCGATGGCGGTCTTGATCTCGTCAGCGTCGTGGCCGTCGACATTGCGGATGACCTGCCAGCCGTAAGCCTCGAAGCGCTTGGGCGTGTCGTCGGTGAACCAGCCTTCCACTTCACCGTCGATGGAGATGCCGTTGTCGTCGTAGAAGGCGACCAGCTTGCCCAGACCCAGAGTACCTGCCAGCGAGGACACCTCGTGGGAGATACCTTCCATCATGCAGCCGTCGCCCAGGAACACGTAGGTGTTGTGGTCAACCACCTCATGGCCTTCGCGGTTGAACTGCGCCGCCAGCACCTTCTCGGCAATCGCCATGCCCACGGCATTGGCGATGCCCTGACCCAGCGGGCCGGTGGTGGTTTCAACGCCCGGGGTGTAGCCGTATTCGGGGTGGCCCGGGGTTTTGCTGTGCAGCTGACGGAAATTCTTGATGTCGTCGATACTGACGTCATAGCCGGTCAGGTGCAGCAGGGAGTAGATCAACATGGAGCCGTGACCGTTGGACAGCACAAAGCGGTCGCGGTCGGCAAAGTTCGGGTTGGCCGGGTTGTGCTTCAGATAGTCGCGCCACAGGACTTCGGCGATATCCGCCATACCCATGGGCGCACCGGGGTGGCCGCTGTTGGCTTTCTGCACGGCATCCATGCTGAGGGCACGAATGGCATTGGCACGGTCACGACAACTGGGCATGAACAACTCCTGTGGCTTGCAAGGCGTGGGCTTTCAGTCGGCAAAGCGACTGGCCGGGAAAAAGAGGCGGGCATTTTCGCGCAATCCGCCGTCCCCGGCAACGAAAACCCCGTTTCAGCTGCGCTTATCGCTTTCTTGCCAGACGAACGGCCAGACCTATATCAAAGTATTTTGATATAGCTGTTGCGACACCGGCCGTTCGCTACTACACTGCGCCGCATGAACCAGATTGCGCGCATTCCCGCCGCCAAACCCAGCCAGACCGACGACCTCGCCGCCTTTTGCAAGGCCGCGGGCGATGCGTTGCGGCTGGATATCCTGCGCGTGCTGCGCAGCGATTCCTTTGGTGTGCTGGAGTTGGCGCAGATCTTCGACATGCGCCAATCCGGCATGAGCCACCACCTCAAGGTGCTGGCCAACGCGGGCCTGGTCAGCACCCGGCGTGAAGGCAACTCGATCTTCTATCGCCGGAGCCTGCCGGTCAGCGACCAGCCCTGGCATCGCCTGCACAGCCAGCTGCTGAGCGAACTCGACAACCAGCCAGACGACACCCAGCTGCAACAGGCCATCGCCGCCGTGCATGCCCAGCGCGCCGAGCTGTCGCGACAGTTCTTCGCCCGCTTTGCCGACGGCACCCCGGCGCAACAGGACCTGATTGCCCACTTCGGCATCTACCGCGAGCCACTGCTGAGCCTGATCGACGCTCTGCCGCTGCCCGCCATGCACTTGGCCATCGAAATCGGTCCGGGCGAAGGCGGCTTCTTGCCGAGCCTGGCCAGCCGCTTCCAGCGCGTGGTCGCGCTCGATAACGCCGACGCCATGCTTGAGCGCGCGCGCCAGCAATGCAATGAAGCAGGTCTGACCAACGTCGACTGCCTGCTGGCCGATGCCCTGCAGCCCCAGCAATTGCCTGCTGCCGACTGCGTGGTCTGCAATATGGTGCTGCACCACATGCCGGCGCCAGCTGAAGCACTCAAGCGCTTTGCCGCGCTGCTCAAGCCCGGCGGCAGTCTGGTGCTGACCGAACTGTGCAGCCATGACCAGAGCTGGGTACGCGATAGCTGCGGCGATCTCTGGCTAGGCTTTGATCAGGACGATATTGCGCGCTGGGCCGAGGCTGCCGGACTGCGTCCGGGCAACAGCCAGTACATCGGCCTGCGTAACGGCTTTCAGCTGCAACTGCTGCAGCTGGCCAAACCCGATTCTCTTTCTCCCGAGGACAGGAAAGACCCATGAGCGATTATTCGATTTTTACCTCTGAATCCGTGTCCGAAGGCCATCCGGACAAGCTGGCAGACCAGATCTCCGATGCGGTGCTGGACGCCATTCTGGCTGAAGACAAGTTCGCCCGCGTGGCCTGCGAAACCATGGTCAAGACCGGTGTGGCAATCGTCGGCGGTGAAATCACCACCAGCGCCTGGGTCGACCTGGAAGACCTGGTACGCAGCGTCATCAAGGACATCGGCTACACCTCGTCCGAGGTCGGCTACGACGCTGACACCTGCGGCGTGATCAACATCATCGGCAAGCAGTCGCCAGACATTGCCCAGGGCGTTGACCGTCAAAAGCCGGAAGATCAGGGCGCCGGCGACCAGGGCCTGATGTTCGGCTACGCCAGCAACGAAACCGACGTGCTGATGCCGGCGCCGATCACCTTCGCTCACCGTCTGGTCGAGCGTCAGGCCGAAGCCCGCAAAAACGGCACCCTTGCCTGGTTGCGCCCGGACGCCAAGTCCCAGGTTACCTGCCGCTACGAGAACGGCATCGTCACCGGCATCGACGCCATCGTGCTGTCGACCCAGCACAACCCGGACATCAGCCAGGCGGACCTGCGCGAAGCGGTGATGGAAGAGATCGTCAAGCAGGTGATCCCGGCCGAGCTGCTGCACGCAGACACCCAGTACCACATCAACCCGACCGGCAAGTTCGTCATCGGTGGCCCGGTGGGCGACTGCGGCCTCACCGGTCGCAAGATCATCGTCGACACCTACGGCGGCATGGCTCGCCACGGCGGCGGCGCGTTCTCCGGCAAGGATCCGTCCAAGGTTGACCGCAGCGCCGCCTACGCCGGCCGTTACGTGGCCAAGAACATTGTGGCTGCCGGCCTGGCCGACAAGTGCGAAATTCAGGTGTCCTACGCCATCGGCGTGGCGCAGCCGACCTCGGTATCGATCAACACCTTCGGCACCGGCAAGATCAGCGACGAGAAAATCATCCAGCTGGTCCGTCAGCACTTCGACCTGCGCCCGTATGCGATCACCCGCATGCTCGACCTGCTGCACCCGATGTACCGCGCCACCGCCGCCTACGGCCACTTCGGCCGCAACCCCTTCGAAATGACGGTCAAGGGCGACACCTTCACCGCCTTCCCGTGGGAGAAGACGGACAAGGCTGACGCGCTGCGCGCGGACGCCTGAGGGCGTAGCTACAAGCTACAAGCTACAAGCAAGTTCGGTTGAGCGATGACCACAGGTGTTTCTGCTGACGTCCAGTTGCTACCTCAGCCAACAGAAAACCCACACGATTCGCAACCGCGCGGGTTTTACTTGCAGCTTGAGGCTTGAGGCTTGCAGCTACAGCTATCGCCGCTCAGCGGCGATAGCTGTCATGACAGCTTTTGCAGGACTGCTGGACCGCGCTCAGCTGATCGGCTGCCTGGTCCAGGGATTTGATGCCAACAGAGGTAACGGCATGCAGGGCGGCGACCTTGGCCTTGAAATCATCGATGGCCAGGGCGAAACCTTCGGGATCGGACCAGACGGTGTCCTTGGTGCGGTTCGGCTCTGGATCATCGCCCGGTACCGGGAAGTGCTCCCAGGGCTGGTCGGCGAGTTGGGCCAGGGTATCAGCCTTGTTCATGAACTCGCCCATGCTGGGGGTGACGCGACCGGTCAGCATGCCGCTCATCGGCTCAGTCTGGCGCAGCATCTGCTTGAACAGCGCCTGGCGCTTGCCTTCGTGCGAGTTGGGGTCGGGTTCATTGTTGCAGCCAGCCAGGGCCGCGCCGAGCAACAGAGCGACAACGAGTTTTCGGTATGGAACAGCGATCATGTTTCATCCAGACGACATACAGGAGGGGCGACAGTATCGCCTCTGAACCGATTCCGGCCAAGGCGTGTTCTTGTGCGAACAGCCTGACCGGGTAACTTCAGCCCCGGACGAGGGGCGCTGCAGCAGCGGCTCCAGCCGCTGCCAGGCTCGTCCGGGGCGTGCGACATTTAACCGCGCCCATTCGCAACCACGAATGGAGAAATCAGATGAGTGCCGTGATCAATAACGCCGTTACCGACTACAAGGTCGCCGACATCAGCCTGGCCGACTGGGGCCGCCGCGAGATCATCATCGCCGAGTCGGAAATGCCGGCGCTGATGGGTCTGCGCCGCAAGTACGCCGGCGAGCAGCCGCTCAAGGGCGCGAAGATTCTGGGCTGTATCCACATGACCATCCAGACTGCCGTGCTGATCGAAACCCTGACTGCCCTGGGCGCCGAAGTACGCTGGTCTTCCTGCAATATCTTCTCCACCCAGGATCAGGCCGCCGCCGCCATCGCTGCCGCCGGCATCCCGGTATTCGCCTGGAAGGGTGAGACCGAAGAAGAGTACGAATGGTGCATCGAGCAGACCATCCTCAAGGACGGCCAGCCGTGGGACGCCAACATGGTGCTGGACGACGGCGGCGACCTGACCGAAATCCTGCACAAGAAATACCCGGCGATGCTGGACAAGATCCACGGCATCACCGAAGAAACCACCACCGGCGTACACCGCCTGCTCGACATGCTGAAAGCCGGCACCCTGAAAGTCCCGGCAATCAACGTCAACGACTCGGTCACCAAGAGCAAGAACGACAACAAGTACGGCTGCCGTCACAGCCTGAACGATGCCATCAAGCGCGGCACCGACCACCTGCTGTCTGGCAAGCAGGCACTGGTCATCGGTTACGGTGACGTGGGCAAGGGCTCGGCGCAGTCGCTGCGTCAGGAAGGCATGATCGTCAAGATCTCGGAAATCGACCCAATCTGCGCCATGCAGGCCTGCATGGACGGTTTCGAAGTCGTCTCCCCGTACCTCAACGGCCTGAACGACGGCACCGACGCCTGCATCGACGCAGCCCTGCTCGGCAAGATCGACCTGATCGTCACCACCACCGGCAACGCCAACGTCTGTGACGCCGGCATGCTCAAGGCCCTGAAGAAGCGCGCCGTGGTCTGCAACATCGGTCACTTCGACAACGAGATCGACACCGCCTTCATGCGCGCCAACTGGGGCTGGGAAGAG
This sequence comes from Halopseudomonas oceani, assembly GCF_002903165.1. Classification (GTDB taxonomy): domain Bacteria; phylum Pseudomonadota; class Gammaproteobacteria; order Pseudomonadales; family Pseudomonadaceae; genus Halopseudomonas; species Halopseudomonas oceani. Next base: position 23,830 of record NZ_PPSK01000011.1, on the reverse strand, counting down.
GTCAAGCCGCAGGTGCACAAGATCCACCGCACCGGCAAGACCGTCGACGCGACCAACGACGACTACCTGATCCTGCTGGCCGAAGGCCGTTTGGTTAACCTGGGTAACGCCACCGGCCACCCCTCGCGCATCATGGACGGCTCCTTCGCCAACCAAGTGCTGGCCCAGATCCACCTGTTCGAGCGCAAGTTCGCCGATCAGTCTGCCGAAGGCAAAGCCGCCGCACTGACCGTGGAAGTACTGCCGAAGAAACTGGACGAAGAAGTCGCGCTGGAAATGGTCAAGGGCTTCGGTGGCGTCGTCACCCAGCTGACCAAGACCCAGGCCGACTACATCGGCGTCACCGTCGAAGGCCCGTTCAAGCCCGACAGCTATCGCTACTGATAGCTATCAGCCGCAAGCTGCAAGCCTCAAGAGCCCTGCCCGCGCCGCTGGCGGGCACGGGTTTCCGGGGTTGCTTGCCGCTTGTAGCTTGAGGTTTGAAGCTGACGCCCTTCCAAGAGTAGAGAGATAATGACGACCAACGCCCCCATCAGCTTCGAGTTCTTCCCGACCAAGACCGAGGCCGGCCACGAAAAACTGCTCGCCACCGCCCAGACCCTGGCGGCGGCAAGCCCTGAATTCTTTTCCGTCACCTACGGTGCCGGCGGCTCCACCCGCGACGGTACCCGCCGCACCGTACTGCAGCTGGACGGCGACGTGAACGTCCCGACCGCGCCGCACCTGTCCTGCGTCGGCGACTCGCGCGACGATCTGCGCGCCCTGATTAACGACTACCGCGCCAACGGCATCAAGCGCATCGTTGCCCTGCGCGGCGATCTGCCCTCCGGTATGGGCCACGCCAGCGGCGAGCTGCGCTACGCCAACGAGCTGGTCGAGTTCATCCGCGCCGAAACCGGCGACCACTTCACCATCGAAGTCGCTGCCTACCCGGAGTCGCACCCGCAGGCGCCGAACTTCGAAACCGATCTGCAGAACTTTATCCGCAAGGCCCGCGCCGGTGCCGACAGCGCGATTACCCAGTACTTCTTCAACGCCGACTGCTACTTCCACTTCGTGGATCGGGTACGCCAGGCCGGGCTCGATATCCCGATCATTCCGGGCATCATGCCGATCACCAACTACACCAAGCTGGCACGTTTCTCCGACGCCTGCGGTGCCGAGATTCCACGCTGGATCCGCAAGCAGCTGGAAGCCTACGGGGACGACAGTGACAGCATCAGCGCCTTCGGTACCGAGGTAATCAGCCAGCTGTGTGAACGCCTGCTGGACGGCGGCGCGCCCGGCCTGCACTTCTACACGCTGAACCAGGCCGAGCCCTGCCTCGCAGTGCTACGCAACCTGCACAGCGGTCGCTAAGCCGAAAGGGTTGCTGGCGCCCCCGGCAACCCGGTCATGCGAGCGCGCGCAAAGCGCGCTAGACTGCGGCCATGAAATGGATTCCCTACCTGCTCGCGGCAATGCTGGGGTTGCTGACCACCCCGCTCGGGGCTACCCCCCTGAAGATCGTCAGTGAGCCCTGGCCACCCTATGTTTTTCTCGAGAACGGAGCCCCGTGCGGCGCCGACCTTGAGGTGAGCGATCACCTGCTGCGCGAGCTGGGTTACCAGCCGCAATGGCGCATGATGCCGTGGAAGCGTGCCCAGTACGAAGTGCTCAATGGCAGTGCCGACGCCATTCTCGACATTGCAATCACCCCCGAGCGGCTGCAGCAATACCATTTCCCGGATGAGCCGCTGTCGCTGAGCGAAACCGTGCTGTTCTACCACAACACCCACCCCCACCCTTTCAACTCGCTCGAAGACCTTCGCGGCCTGCGTATCGGCGTATCGGCGGGCTACAGCTACAGCAATCCCGAGTTCATGCAGGCCGACTTTTTCAGCCGCAAACTGGCTCCTTCCATCGAAGCGAACCTGCTGATGCTGCAGCACGGCCGGGTAGATCTGGCCGTGGTCAACCGCCGGGCCGGGCTCTACACCCTGCACAATCTCAATCTGGATGAGCAGATCAGCTATAACCCCAAACCGCTGAGCAGCGGCAATGTCTATCTGGCCTTCCAGCGCCAGCCAGCGATGGCGCAGCTGGCAGAGCGATTCAGCTCAGCACTGCGCCAATTCAAGCAGACCGCCGAGTATCGCAGCCTGCTGGCGCGCTACGGACTGAACTAGCCTGCACGGCGTAAAGCTCGGCTATATGCGTCAGGGCCCTTTCTGTTATACTCGCGTCGCTTCAGGAAGCACTGAACAACTCCGCATGCTCTCCGGCCTTCCGATCAACTGCGCAACAGGCGCAAACTCGAAGGCCTGCCGAGACCAGTCAAACAGCCGCCACGCAGAGAGCGGCCTGTAACGACGGTCAGACAGGGCGGGCGCTCAACCACATATCCGCTGTTTTGCATTGATGTCCGGGAATCCCCGCTCACCAGCACTAAACGGCAGTGGTTTTGAACCCTCGTAGCGCGCGTGCAAGTCAGGCACTGCTTCCTTTCATTCCAGGCCGCACGAACAAGCGGCAGCCGCAAGGTGCCAAGCACCCATGCCCGCTGCCCTCTGCCCGTTCGCATCGGCCATCACAGGGTTATTCTGAATGTCCTTTGCCTCCTTGGGCCTGTCGGACGCGTTGGTACGCGCCGTGGCAGCCACTGGTTACACCACGCCCACCCCGGTTCAGCTGCAAGCGATTCCGGCTGTTCTCGAAGGCCGCGACCTGATGGTTGCGGCGCAAACCGGTACTGGCAAGACCGCCGGTTTTGCACTTCCAGTCATTGAACGTCTGTTCCCCGCTGGCGAGCCCGCCGGCAAGCGCCCCGGCGCCAAGCAAGTCCGCGTCCTGGTGCTGACCCCGACCCGCGAGCTGGCCGCTCAGGTGCACGACAGTATCCGTGCCTATGCGGCCGAGCTGCCGCTCAAGTCCACCTGCATCTTCGGTGGCGTTGGTGCCAACCCGCAGATGAAAGCCATCGCCCCCGGCCTCGACATCCTGGTTGCCTGCCCCGGTCGCCTGCTCGACCTGGTTGGCCAGAAGGCTGTCGATCTATCGAAGGTAGAAGTGCTGGTGCTCGACGAAGCTGACCGCATGCTCGACATGGGCTTCGTCCATGACGTCAAGAAAGTCATTGCCAAGCTGCCGGCCAAGCGCCAGAACCTGCTGTTCTCCGCGACCTTCTCGAAAGACATCACCGACCTGGCCAACAAGCTACTCGACAACCCGGCACGCATCGAAGTGACGCCGCCGAACACCACCGTCGAGCGCATCAATCAAAAGGTCTACCGCGTTGCCGCTGGCCACAAGCGCGCATTGGTCGCCCACCTGATTACTCAGGGTGCCTGGGAGCAGGTGCTGATCTTCACCCGCACCAAACACGGAGCCAACCGCTTGGCCGAGTACCTGGTCAAGAACGGCCTGCCGGCTGCAGCGATTCATGGCAACAAGAGCCAGAGCGCACGCACCAAGGCACTGGCCGACTTCAAGGCCAACACCCTGCGCATTCTGGTTGCTACCGATATCGCCGCCCGCGGCCTGGACATCGACCAGCTGCCCCACGTGATCAATTTCGAACTGCCCAACGTGTCGGAAGACTACGTCCACCGTATCGGCCGCACCGGCCGCGCCGGCCGCAGCGGCGAAGCGGTATCGCTGGTCAGCCCGGACGAAGACAAGCTGTTGCGCGCGATCGAGCGCATGACCAAGCAACGCATCGAGGAAGGCACGCTTGAGGGCTTCGAGCCGCCTGCCCAGGCTGAGCTGAACAGCGACCGTCCCGAACGTCCAGAGCGCGGCGAGCGCCCGCGTGGCCAGAACCCACGGAACAGCAACAGCGGCGCGCGCAACAACCGCAGCCAGGGCAGTCAAGGCAGCAAGCGCAACGGCCAAAGCAAGCCTCAGGGTCAGGGCCAGAGCCAGGGCGCGCGTGCGAACGCCGGCAATGCAGGCAACGGCGGCAAGGGTGGCAGTGCAGGTAACGGCCAGCCACGCGGTCAGCGTCGTGACGAACGCCAGCGCGGTGAACAACGCCCGCAGCGCCCACGTGCTGCCGGCCAGCCGCGTGTGATGCCCGGCATTCATGCCCCGGAAGATCCGGTTGCAATTGAACGCCGTCGTCAGGCCCTCGGCAACCGTATTGAGCCGGAGGTCGAAGAACGTAAACCGGCCAAAGGTAAACCGGGTGGCCGCCCGCAGCGCGAAAAACCGGCACTGCTCGGCCCACGCTGATGCGGACACGAAACGGGGGCTATGTGCCCCCGTTTTTTTGTGCGTCGATCACGTCCCATGTCATCCACGCTGCACAGCTGCTTCGCCAAGAGCTATAGTCCTCAGACGCACCACTTACACAAGGACTGTTTCATGACTCTGCCGCGGCTCGCACTAATCAGCACCCTCACCCTCGCCACAACCGTACTGCACGCACAGCCTCTCAGCACCACACCGGAACCCGGTCTGTGGATCAGCGAGAGCAGCACAATGATCAACGGTATGGATATGCAGGCCCGCATGCGCGAGATGCGCGAGAACATGCTCAAAAGCCTGCCACCCGAGCAGCGCGCCATGGCCGAAGAGATGCTTGGCACTGACGGTCAGGTTGGCGAGCGCCAATGCATCACTGCCGAAACCGCACAAACCCTGACCGACCCCGAAGCGCTGCTGCGTGATGCTCAGGAAAACATGCCCCGCTGCCAGCTGACCATCGCCCAGTCCGCTGACGATGCCCTGAAGTTTACTGGTCACTGCGCCGATCCCGACGGATTCACCGGCGACCTGAACGGCAGTATCGAAATGATCTCCAGCACCGAGATGCGCTCTACCTTCAACGGCCAGGGTAGCTACGCTCTGCCGGCCGGGCTGCTCAGCCAGGGCGCTGAGGCCGGCGACGGTGAAGTTACCCTGACTCACCAGCAGGTCAGCCGCTGGCAGTCGGCCGACTGCGGCGACGCACCGGCTTACTGATCCCTACCGAGTCTTGCGCTGTTTCACACCGAAACAGCGCGGGACTCGCCTGCCTGCTCTGCGCGCGGTATTCTGCTCAGCCCGGCACCCGCCGGGACCGTGCAGCAACAGGGAGCGTACATGCCTGCAGCCAACCAAGATGGTGCCAACAGCTGGCGCGGCCGCCTGGTCGCGGTTGTGTTCGCCTTCCTGATCTGGGGCGGCTGGGCGCTGGTGGCCAACTGGCACAGCGACCCCACCCACGCACTGATGGCCGGCCTGCTGCAAGGCACCTTCAGCGGCATCCTCACCCTGCTGATGGCCATGGCCGTCACCACACTGTTTCGCCGCCTGCCGGATAATCCACTGCGCATGCTGCTGCCAGCGCTGCTGATCGTCAGCGTGAGCTTCACCCTGCTCTACTTGCTGCACAGCTGGCATCAGACACCCGCGCTCTGGCAGACCATCATTCCTCCGAGCAGCATGGCCTTCGCCTACTGCCTGTTTCTCAGCGTCCGCCTGCATCGCGAGGCCCGCGCACTCACCCTCAACAACGAGACACCATGACCAGCAATCGCCGCCCACTGAAGATCCGCGATCAGCGGATCATGAACGGCTTCGCCGCCTGGCTCAGCCAGCGCAGCGTTACCCCCAATCAGATTTCCGTACTCAGTGTGATCTGCGCACTGGCCGGCGCGGCTGCGCTGGTCTGGTCCGGCCAGCAGGTGGGCGGCGAGCGCTCGATCTGGCTGATCGTCGCCGCCCTGTGCATTCAGCTGCGCCTGTTGTGCAACCTGTTCGACGGCATGGTGGCAATGGAAGGCGGCAAGCAGACACCGGCAGGCGAGCTGTTCAATGATGTCCCGGACCGCATCGCCGACCCGCTGCTGATCGTCGCCTGCGGCTTCGCCCTGCCCGGCTTCGAGTCGGCTCAATGGCTGGCCTGGCTCGGCGCGCTACTGGCCGTGATGACCGCCTATGTGCGCGTACTGGGCGTCTCGCTCGGGTTGCCTGCCGACTTTCGCGGCCCCATGGCCAAACAGCAGCGCATGGCCTTGCTGACTGGTGCCTGCGTACTGTCTGCATTTGACCCACTGTGGCAGCAACCGGGCCTGATTCTCTGGGTCAGCCTGATCATCATTGCGATCGGCAGTGGCTTGACCGTTCTGCGCCGGCTGATCGGCGCCTATCTGCGACTGGAACGCCGGGGGATTGAATAATGGATATCGGCCTGCCTTTCATGCTTGACCTGACACCCAACACCCTGACCGCCATGCTGGTAGTGGTCGCGATGCTGGTCATCGCCAGCATTACGCAGGTGCTGTTGCGCCCGCGATTGAGTGACGACGGTTACCTGGAACTGAAGCAGCGCATCAACTCCTGGTGGGTAATGGTCGGCGTGGTATTTACCGCACTGATGATCGGCCCCACCGCCTCACTGGTCTTCTTCACCATCCTCAGCTTCATCGCCCTGCGCGAGTTCTTCTCGATTCTGCCGGTACGCGTGACCGACCGCCGGCTGATTCTCGCGCTCTATCTCGCGGTACCACTGCAGTACTACTGGGTGGGGCTTGGCTGGTACGGGATGTTCATCATCTTCATTCCCGTCTACCTGTTCCTGCTGATTCCCTTCGGCCTGCTGATGCTGGGTGAAACCAAGGGCTTTATCCGCGCCGTAGGTTCCTATCAGTGGGCAACCATGACCACCGTCTTCGCCATTAGCCATGTCGCCTATCTGCTAATGCTACCAGCGGAGGAAAACCCGGCGGGCGGTGGCGTCGGGCTGGTGATCTATCTGGTATTCCTGACCCAGTTCAACGATGTGGCCCAGTACATCTGGGGCAAGAAGTTCGGCAACCGCAAGATTGTCCCGGCGATCAGCCCGAACAAGACCTGGGCCGGCTTTCTTGGCGGGGTTGCCACCACCACCCTGTTTGGCGCGGTTCTGGCCCCCTGGCTGACGCCACTCGGCTGGGGCCTTGGCCTGGCTGCGGGCCTGTTGATCGGGCTGGCCGGTTTCATCGGCGACCTGACCGTATCGGCGGTCAAGCGCGACCTGCGCATCAAGGACACCAGCCAGCTGATCCCGGGTCATGGCGGCATTCTCGACCGCATCGACAGCCTGATGTACACCGCGCCGCTGTTCTTCCATTTCCTCGTCTACACCACTTACTGAGGCCGCCATGTCCGTCATCAAGCGCCTGCCCAAACAGCTGTTCTTTCTACTGGTCGTCAAGCCGGTGGTGTACCTGCTGCTCGGCCTGAACATCTACAACAAGCAACGCCTGCCCAGCCACGGCCCGGCGATCCTGGCGGCCAACCACAACAGCCACCTGGATACCCTGGTGCTGATGGCCCTCTACCCGCTCGGCGAGCTGCACCGGGTACGCCCGGTGGCGGCAGCGGATTACTTCCTGCGTAACCGCTTCACCAGTTGGCTGTCGCTGAATTTGATCGGCATCATCCCACTCGACCGACAAGGTCAGGTCGACAAGGATCAAGTCTTCGAACAGTGCCAGCAGGCGCTGGCTGACGGTCAGATTCTGCTGCTGTTCCCCGAGGGCAGCCGCGGCGACCCCGAGCAGCTGCAGCCGCTACGCAAGGGTGTCTACCACCTCGCCCGCAGCCACGCCGGCACTCAGGTCGTCCCCATCGCCATGCACGGCCTCGGGCGCGCACTGCCCAAGGGCGGCTCGATGATCGTACCGTTCAACGCCGATGTGGTGATTGGTGAAGCACTGCTGCCTGGCGACGACAGCAACGCCTTCATGCAGGACCTGCAAACCTCGCTGGAAACCCTGCTGGCACAGTGCATTACCAAACGGGATGCGCGCTGGGAGGATGATTAAGTCGCCCTCGCTGGCAGCTGCGCAATGCGCGACCGTCAATAAACAAGCTATGGTGCCAGATCTCGCTCAAATACTGACGCCATTGTTTTGCCACCACATTTTATAGATAATGCCTTCGCGCTCAGGGATGATCGCCGTTTTCAGGAGCCTAGCTCCTCCTCCCCTGTTCGCGTTGATCATAAATACGCACAGGACCCAGGCCTTTGAAAGCAAATAAGATTTCCCTCGCCATCACCCTCGGCACTGCTATCGCCACCAGCGCAGGCTGCGCGAACCTGTCTGACAATCAGTGGGCCAACAAAGAAAACATCGGAACACTCATTGGCGTCACTGCCGGAGCCCTGCTTGGCAGCCAAGTGGGTAATGGCAACGGCCGCACTGCCGCCATCATCGCGGGCGCTCTTGCCGGTGGCTATCTTGGCAAAACAATTGGCTCCAAGCTGGACGAGCAGGATCGTCAGGCACTCGCGCACCAGACCCAGCAAGCCCTTCAATACTCAGCTGATGGTCAGAGCCGCCAGTGGACCTCCAGCCATAGCGGGGCCAGCGCAACTATTACTGCCGTCAGTAGCGAGACCGTCGAACGCCAGGTTGCAGTGAAACGGGCGCCCAGCGTAGCCGCCGTGCCAAACATGTCGTTGATCAATCAGCCATATCGCTCAACCAAATCGGCGAATGTCCGCAACGCACCGGACATCAACGCGGAGCGCGTCGCCAGCCTGCCCACAGGCACTACATTTACCGCGATAGGCCGGACCGATAATAACTGGATCATGGTTGGCCGCCGCGGCGTCACCGTCGGCTACGTGTATGCACCACTGGTAGAGCAGGTACCTGCCGCAGCGACCGCCAGCACCAACCCAACGGCCGCCGACACCGCCACCGACCTGGACAGCCTTGATGTCGCTACCGCCGCCAGCAAAGGCATTGACCTTGACGCTTTCGACCTGGACGCCATGCCCGTTGAGCAACAAGTAGCAGCACAAACTACCTGCCGGACTCTCAACTACAACATTCGAACCGCCGAGAGTTCCGACTCTCAGACCGTAAAAGCGTGCCAGGCCGACGATGGCGCTTGGGAACTGATCTAAAAGGAAGTCCGCATGAGACGCATTGTCATCCCTAGTCTGTTGGTACTGGCGTCAACGGCCCATGCCGCAGACCACCGCCTGGCATACTCGAAGGCAGAAAATCTTGAAGTGTTCGTGGTACATGCTGACGGCGCGCAATGGTGCAGCGATGCCCTGCAACTGCGCTTCGCCTTCACCAGCGACGAAACCGACTCCAGCGCAGTGGGCCGCGTGCTGCCCAAACTTGGCGGGCTGCTGGCAAGCCAGTGTCCGGCTGCGAGCCAACTCAGTTGGGTCAGCACCGACAGCAGCGGCAACACATTGAACAGCGGCAGCGCCTCGCAGGCCGGAGGCTGGATCGCGCAAACCACCGCACCCGCGCCGGACCCAGTCGCCCCTGCGGCCACTCCGGCCGTTCAAAGTGCAACCACGACCACCGCCAGTCCGCCACCAGTGCCCACGGCTCCTGTTGCTCCTGTCGCGGCACCGGTTGCCGAACCGGCACCGAGTCCGGTCGCAGAAACGGCGCCCGCCACTGAGCCAGCACCTGAGTCGCCCACAGAACCAGCAACGGCCACCGCAGTTGCCGCGCCACCGACTGTTTTCAGCGTGGCAGGCTGGACGCCGCCACTGCAGAAGAACGCGTTTGCTCAGGTCGACTTCCTGACCGAGGTGCGCGATCAGAACGGCTGCCGCTTCCGCCTTGCCGATAAGCTTGAAGATGGCACCGAGAACGTCAGGGCGGTGTCTTCCGGCGTTACCTGCGACGCTGATGGTTATGCCTCAGGCCCCGGTTCGCTGACGCTGACCCGCAGCGACGGTGTGCTGCTCAGTAGAACTGGTGACGCTCATTTCTTGGCTGGTCTGGCGTTCGATGCTCCCGCACCGGCTCTGCCCATCGTCGGCTTCGATCAGGATAGAAACCTGCTGCAGCTACTGCACAGCGAGCCCGCCAGCCAGACCTACTACCTGCTCCGACTGAACCGCAGCTACAACGGCCACTGGCAATCCAACAACGCCACTGTGATTGCTTTGACGGAAAACCGCGACCTTTTCCGCGAACTGGACTCGATCAAGACCACGGTCGATCTAGCCGCCACTCGCCTTGACCAGGTCGCACCAGGCATTCGAAACACCCACCTGTACGCCATGCGTGACCTGAACAAGGGGCTAATGGAAAGAAACAGGGACTTCTGGCTTTACGATATCAGCCTGTCGCGCCACTACCGCAGCAAAAAGTGGGAATACAACCCGCAGCGTGCCACCAACCACCTGTTTGCTTTCGAACGTAAGGAAGCGGAAGAACAACGCAGAGCCGAGGCAGCACGCTTGCGCGAGGAGCAGCGCCAGCGTGAACTGATGGCCCAGCAGGCAGAGCAACAACTTCGCCTGTACAGTCAGCTGCGAAACGACGTTCGCCGGCCCGAAGAACTGTACGCAAGCATGACCGAGGACGCCAGCTACAGCCCAACCGGGTCTGGCAGCTACCTGCGGATGATGCGCGGCGGAACAGCCACCTATAGCCAGATAGTAGAGATCGGCAAGGAGCAGGACGATGGCTGGCTAATTGAGTACCCCTATCAAGCAGTACTATTGAGTAACGAGCAGACCGTCCTAGTCGAAAAAGGCTGGTACCTGATCAAAGGCAGCGCCCAGCTGGATCCCGAGCGCAAAGACGACCAAAACCTACCGCTGACCCTGATTACAGCTGACAGCATCCAGTCTTGCTCAGAAGAACAATGTGCAGACCTGAAAGACCCGTTGGCACTCGCCCGCTACCGGATCGGGAACCCTGACTGGACTCCCGAAGAAGCGGAGGAGCTGATCAAGCGCGCAAGACCGGATCAAGCAGCGACCACAGGAGCAGCACGATGAACAAAAAGATCTTTCTGATTGCCGGAGGAGCCGCTGCCCTGATTGCCGCCACCTACGCCGGGCTATCCGTATACGCCGGTAATAAGGCAGAAAAGAAACTGGAAGACTGGGCCTATGATGCACAAATAGAAAATAGGCTGCACTGGTCCAAAGTATCCTCCAGCCCATTTGGCGGGCGCGTCAGTATATTCGACGTGGAATTGGACATCGGCGACAGTAACGCCGCCATCCGAGCAAAGGAAATCATTGTTAGCGACCTGCTCGACGAGGATGAACGCACCCGAATTCGCCTACAATTCCGTGGTGTCAACGCCGAGCAAGAGGCCTTCTCTGACTTCAGGCAGTTCAGCGCGATAGCCGGGCGAAATATCGACCGCGGTTTCGCTAACGCAGTAGGCGGATTCCAACCTGCGCTCAATAGTGGACTGACTTTCGTCCCACCGTTCGACGTGGACCTGTTTGTCGATGTCGATGATGATGCGGGCGTCGTGGAAACCGCAATCAACGTTGCTCTGCCAGAACTTTTTGACAGCCAAATCAGCTACCGGCTGGCAGGCCAGCGGGGCTTGAATCGCCAGCTGCGAGGCTTGCAGCGCACACTGACATCTGCAGAAAATGGCTACCAGATACTGCAGAGCCTTGAAGAGCTTGGACAGACCATTGACAGGATTGAGATTGAAGCGATCCGTTTTACCATGAAGGACAGAGGGCTTGTCTCCCGCAGCATCGCCTTACAACAGCGCTATAACACACCACTTGACCCAACACGCGGCGACGCGGATAAGCAACGCAGCGAGCACTACGAACGGCAGGTCGAGCAACAGGTAAAGCAATGCGAGCGCGGAGACCTGGCCAGAGACCTGGAAGATGTATGCGAATTGATTAGCGACATTTTGCTGGGCAAGGAGGATGGTTTTGAGCTCAGCATCGAGCCGAAGGAGACCGTTCGGCTTCGTGACCTGAGCAAACTCGACGACTCAAGGACCAGCAGTCGGATGCTAGCGCGCATGAATCTTCAAATTGATAGCCTCTAGTCATAAGCGCTTCCGTCACCCTCGGTGACGGAAGCATTCCACCAAAACACTTAATGACCTCAGTCACTCTTCGGACAGGTAACCCGATCCACCAGATAGACCAGACTGTGATAGTCCACGCCGCTATGGCTGGATAGCCCGATCTCGCAGGTACGGCTGGTTGACACCCCTTCACTGCAATGCTGCACCACCGGTTTCAGTGTGCGCAGCGCGTGATCATTCAGCTCGGGCAGATTGAAGCCCTTGTCGCCGGCAAAGCCGCAGCAGTGAATCCCTTCCGGCACCACGACGTTGGTACTGCAGCGCCGGGCAATCTCGATCAGCGCATGCCCTTCACCCAGATGCTGGGTACTGCAGGTTACGTGCACCGCCACCGGCTGCGCCTGCGGGGTAAACGTCAGGCGCTGGAACAGGTGGGTGCGGATAAAACGCACCGGATCGAAGATATCCAGCCCGTCGGCCTCGCCATCGACCAGACTCAGGGTGCAGGGGCTGGTATCGCAATAGATCGGATCCTGGCCGTTGCGGCTGGCTTCGCGCAGCGCCGCCAGCAGTTCATTACGCTTGGCCTCGGCCTGCTCGGGGTAGCCCTTGGAAGCAAACGGCTGACCGCAGCACAAGCCATCGAGCTGTGCCGGCAGCACCACCTCATATCCGGCCTTTTCCAGCAGTGCGCGGGTCTTATCGATCAGCGGCATTTGCTCGCTGTCGCTGCGCGCGGGGCCCATGCTGCGCGAGATACAGGCCGGCAGGTAGACCACCCGCGGCTTGCCGCTCTGCCACTGATCCAGCAAAGGTACCAGCTTGACCGGCTGCGGCAGTGCCGGCGTCCAGCTCGGCAGGCGCGCACCAGACAGCTTGCGCGCGCCCTCGCTCCAGCGCTGCAGACGCGGTGCGCCGAGCAGGCGGTGGGCCAGATCTGCGGCGCGCAGGGTAAACCGCACGCCCTTGAGTGCACCGGCAAAGTGCTTGGCTAGCCAGGCGGCGCGATCCGGGTAAGCCGCTTGCGAGGCGCGCAGCTCACGCACCAGATCACCGGTGTTAATGCCCACCGGGCAACGCTCGGCGCACAGGCCGGTCGCGGCGCAGCTGTCGATGCCCTGGTATTGGTAGACCGCTTCCAGCTCACGGGTATCGATACCCGCGCGTTTTTTGGCCTGAATATCGCGCCAGATGACGATGCGCTGGCGCGGCGTCAGGGTCAGACCGTTGCTCGGGCAGACCGGTTCACAAAAGCCGCACTCGATGCACTTGTCGACGATGTTGTTCGCTGCCGGCAGCGGCTTGAGGTTTTTCAGGTGAATCTGCGGGTCATCGGACAGCACCACGTCCGGATTGAGAATGCCCTGCGGGTCGAGCAGCCGCTTGATCCGCCACATCAACTGATAGGCATCACTGCCCCATTCCTGCTCGACGAACGGCGCCATATTGCGGCCGGTGCCATGCTCGGCCTTCAGTGAGCCGCCGAATTCGACCGCGACCAGCTCGGCCACATCGCCCATGAAGGCTTCATAACGGGCGACCTGCGCCGGGTCCTCAAACCCTTGGGTAAAGACAAAGTGCAGGTTGCCCTCCAGCGCGTGGCCAAAGATGATCGCCTCGTCGTAACCATGCTTCTCGAACAGCGCGATCAGCCGGTGCACGCCCGCAGCCAATTGCTCAACCGGGAACGTAACGTCTTCGATGATCACGGTGGTTCCGGTCGCGCGCACCGCACCGACGGCCGGGAAGGTACCCTTGCGGATCGCCCACAGCTGGCCGGAGACCGCCGGATCTTCGGTGAAGTCGACCTGCTGCTCGACCGGGAACGGGGCCAGCGCCGAGCGGATCTGCGCCAGTTGCTCGTGCAGCAGCGACTGGCTGGCGGCGCGCGACTCGATCAGCAGCGCGCAAGCGCCGTCCGACAGCCCGGCGACCCAGTCCGGCAGGCCCGGCTGGTTCTGCACCGAGCGCAGACTGCGGCGATCCAGCAGCTCCACCGCGGCCACCGGCTGCTGCTTGAGCACCGGTACTGCGCGGCAGCAGGTGTCCACATCCGGAAACACGATCAGCGCACTGGCTTTGTGCGGGTATTCGGGCACGGTGTTGTAGGTCACCGAGCTGATAAAGCCGAGCGTCCCCTCCGAGCCGACCATCAGGTGGGTGAGGATATCCAGCGGATCATCGAAATCGACCAGCGCGTTGAGCGACAGCCCCGTGGTGTTCTTCAGCCGATACTTGTGACGAATACGCTCGGCCAGCGCCGTGTTGGCGCGGGTTTCGCGCCCCAGTTCGGCCAACTGCTCAAGCAGCGCAGCATGACTCTGGCGAAACGCCGCCACACCACGCTCGTCTTCGCTGTCCAGCACGGTGCCATCGGCCAGCACCAGGCGCATACCGGCCAGCGTCTGGTAGCTGTTCTGAGCCGTGCCGCAGCACATCCCACTGGCGTTATTGGCGACGATGCCGCCGATCTTGCAAGCGTTGATCGAGGCCGGGTCCGGGCCAATCTTGCGCCCCAACGGTGCCAGCACGGCGTTTGCCTGCGCGCCGATTACGCCGGGCTGTAGGCGAATCTGGTTGCCACCATCGCGGATCTCGCGGCCGTTCCAGTAGTCGCCTAGCACGACCAATACCGAGTCGCTGATCGCCTGCCCAGACAGACTCGTTCCCGCCGCCCGGAAGGTAACCGGCACCTGATAGCGCGCGGCCAGATGCAGCAGCCGCACCACCTCAGCCTCTGACTCGACCCGCACCACCAGCTTGGGAATCAGTCGGTAAAAGCTGGCATCGGTGCCAAACGCCAGGGTCGACAGCGGGTCGTCGAACAGACGCTCGGGCGGAATCAGGCGACGGGCGCCGGTCAGAAAGTCGGCAGGCAGGCTCATGCTATCTCCGTATTATTGGCTCAAATGCTGCAGTTCACGCACCAGCAGATCGGCGTTGATCTCGCTGATGGATTTGGCGCCAGTCAGCACCATTGCCACCCGCATCTCTTTTTCAATCAGCTCCAGCAGGTTGGTCACGCCAGCCTGCCCATCAGCCGCCAGCGCGTAAATAAAGGCGCGGCCGAGCATGGTGCAGTCGGCGCCCAGCGCCAGCATGCGCACCACGTCCAAACCGGTACGGATGCCGGAGTCGACCAGAATCTTCAGATCGCCCTTCACCGCATCGGCAATCGGCGGCAACGCGCGGGCACTGGACAGCACACCGTCCAGCTGGCGACCGCCGTGGTTGGAGACGATAATGCCGTCAGCACCGAAGCGGACCGCATCGCGGGCGTCTTCCGGGTCGAGGATCCCCTTGATCACCATCGGGCCGTCCCAGAAATCACGAATCCACTGCAGGTCCTTCCAGGAAATGGAGGCGTCGAAGTTGGCACCCAGCCAGCCCATGTAGTCTTCCAGACCGGTTGGGTTGCCGCGGTAGGCGGAGATATTGCCCAGGTCGTGGGGCTTGCCGAGCAAGCCTACATCAAAGGCCCAGCGCGGGTGCATCACCGCCTGCAGGTAACGACGCATCGCCGCATTCGGACCGCTCATACCCGAGTGCGCGTCACGATAGCGCGCACCGGGCACCGGCATGTCGACGGTGAACACCAGAGTGGTGACGCCCGCTGCCTTGGCGCGCTCCAGCGCATTCTTCATGAATCCGCGATCCTTCAACACGTAGAGCTGGAACCACATGGGACGGCTGATCGCCGGTGCGACTTCTTCAATCGGGCAGACCGAGACGGTCGACAGGGTGAAGGGAATACCCTTGTCAGCCGCTGCGCACGCCGCCTGCACTTCACCACGACGGGCGTACATGCCGGTCAGGCCGACCGGTGACAGCGCTACCGGCATGCTCAGGGTTTCATCGAACAGACGGGTTTCCAGGCTCAGCTCCGACATGTTCTTCAGCACCCGCTGCCGCAGGGCAATACCGGCCAGATCCTCGACGTTCTTCTTCAACGTGTGCTCGGCGTAGGCCCCACCGTCGATATAGTGAAATAGGAACGGAGGCAGTCGGCGCTGGGCGGCGGCGCGGTAATCGGTCGAGGCAGAAATGATCATCAGCAAATTCTCATCGGTTCTTCAACGGGCAACGCCCCGGCAGCCAAGGCCGGGGCGCGAGCAGTCAACACATCAGCCAGCCATCAGCGGATCGCTGACACCCAGCACATAGGCAGCAAACAGTGCAATCAGGCCAGTCATCAGCACATAGTACAGCGTCGGCCAGACAGTCCGGCGCAGGGTAGTCCCCTCACGACCGAGCAGGCCCACAGTCGCCGAGGCGGCAACCACGTTGTGGATCGCCACCATGTTGCCGGCAGCCGCACCCACGGCCTGCACCGCCACGATCAACGCGGTCGACAGGCCAAGGTTGCTGGCCACGCCGAACTGGAACTGGCTGAACATCATGTTCGAGACGGTATTGGAGCCAGCGAGGAATGCGCCCAATGCACCGATGGTCGGCGCCAGCAGCGGGTAGATGCCACCGACGCTGTCGGCCACGTAACGGGCCATCAGAATCGGCATGCTTGGCAGATCTGCCGCGTTCACTCCGGAGTTGATCAGGATGCGCACCATAGGCACGGTAAACAGCAGGACGAAGCCGGCACTCAGCAGCACGCCACCGGACTCGCCAAGCGCCTTGCCCAGCTCACGCACTTTCATGCGATGCAGGAAGAAGGTCGCGATCACCACCATGACCAGAATGCCGCCCGGCAGATACAGTGGCTGCACACCCCCACTCACGCCCGGCTCACCCAGGATGTCGGTAAAGTTGATCGCCACCGACTTGAACGCGGCGCTGACCTCAGGGAACACCCGACTGATCACCAGCAGCACACCGACCAGCAGGTAGGGCAGCCAGGCGCGGAAGCTGCTCATCGGGCGCGCAGTCAACTCTTCCAGCTTCATCTCGACCGTGCCCATCCAGGCCTCCGGCCAGCTGTCGCGGGGCGCAAAGTCCCAGTGACGCTTGGGTACCAGAAAACCGAGACGGGCGGCGGTGGTCACCACTGCCAGACCGACCAGACCACCGATCAAAGACGGAAACTCGGGGCCGAGCAGCACACCGCTGATGAGATAGGGGATAGTCATCGACAGCCCGGCAAACAGGGCAAACGGCAGCACCTCGAATACCGCGCGCCAGCTCTTGTCCTTGCCGAAGAAGCGCACCAGCATGATGACCATAACCAGCGGCATGACCGTACCGACCAGCGCATGCACGATGGCTACCTGGCTGGTGATCAGCTGCAGGTAGGCGTCCCAGCTAGAGCCGCTGGCCGCCAACTGCTCGCCAATCACGGCGTGATCCAGGCCGGTGTTCACACCGACAATGATCGGCGTACCGACCGCACCAAAGGACACCGGCGTGCTCTGTACCAGCATGCCCATCAGCACCGCAGCCATCGCCGGGAAGCCGATCGCCACCAGCAATGGTGCGGCAATCGCTGCCGGCGTACCGAAGCCGGAGGCGCCTTCGATAAAGCAGCCAAACAACCAGGCGATGATGATTGCCTGAATGCGGCGGTCAGGGCTGATGGTGGTAAAGCCGGCACGAATCGCGGTAATGCCACCAGAATGCTTGAGGGTGTTCAGCAGCAGAATCGCGCCAAAAATGATCCACAGCACCCCCACGGTGACAACCAGACCCTGCAGGGTCGACGCCAGCACCCGGTTAAAACTCATATCCCAGACAAACAGCGCAATCCCGGCGCTGAGCAGATACACCAGCGGCATGGCGCGACGCGCCGGCCAACGTAGACCGATCAGCAGCACGCCTGCTAGCAGGATCGGGGCAAAGGCCATGAAGGCAAGAAAACCGGAAGACATGGAGCGCTCCTGTACTTGTTATTGGCGGTCGAGCACCAATTGGTAATACCAATTTACAAAAATGAATGACCAGATTAAAAAAGCACCAGAGGCATGTCAAACCCGCAGCGCTATACTTTGGTATAGATCAGTCCTTACGGGTTGCCTGTAAAGGTCATGCTGGTTACCCTCTTCAGGCGATTGGTCAGACCAAAGGAACAACAATGGAAGTAGGTCAGATTCGGCAGCGCAGACTGTCCGACAATATCGTTGAGCAACTGGAAACCATGATTCTTGAGGGCACACTGCAGCCAGGGCAGCGCCTGCC
Source organism: Halopseudomonas oceani (assembly GCF_002903165.1). Classification (GTDB taxonomy): domain Bacteria; phylum Pseudomonadota; class Gammaproteobacteria; order Pseudomonadales; family Pseudomonadaceae; genus Halopseudomonas; species Halopseudomonas oceani. Next base: position 5,971 of record NZ_PPSK01000011.1, on the reverse strand, counting down.
GGCTGAGCGCGCGCTGGCCGAACAGTTCGGCGTATCCCGCCCGTCGCTGCGCGAGGCAGTACAGAAACTGGTCGCCAAGGGCTTGCTGATCAGCCGCCAGGGCGGCGGCAACTATGTCAGCGATTCACTCGGTTCAAGCTTCAGCGATCCACTGCTCAGCCTGCTCGAAGGTCATCCGGAAGCGCACAGAGACCTGCTGGAGTTCCGCCACACGCTGGAAGCCGACTGCGCCTATTACGCCGCGCTGCGCGCTACCGACCTGGACCGCCAGCACCTGCAGAGCGCCTTTGACGCCCTGCAGGCCTGCTACGCCCGCGAGGGCAAGGCGTCACGCGCCGAGGAAGGCGCCGCCGACGCGCGCTTTCACCTGGCCATTGCCGAAGCCAGCCACAACCTGGTGCTGCTGCACACCATTCGCGGCCTGTTCGACCTGCTCAAACGCAATGTGGTAACCAATATCGGCGGCATGTATGCGCTACGCAGCGAAACCCGGCGGATGCTGGTAGCGCAGCATCAGGCGCTGTTCGACGCCATCATGCAGGGCCGCGCCGACGATGCCAGACGCATCGCCAGCGAGCACATCAGCTACGTGCAGGACGTGCTAGAAGAGCGGGAAGAGGAAAGCAGACGACTGGCCCGCGCGCAAAGACGCGAGCGGCCGATCAGTCGCTGAGCCAGTCAGCGAACACCTCGCTGTTGTGCTCGCCCAGCAGCGGCGGGGGGCGCCGGTAGTCAACCGGTGTGCGCGACAGTCTGATCGGGTTGGCGACCAGATCCACCTCACCGGCCAGCGGATGGGCCATGCGGATACGCGTACCCCGCGCCTGCACCTGCGGATCGGCAAACACCTGCGCCAGATCATTGATCGGCCCGCAGGGTACGCCCGCCTGCTCCAGCGCCGCAATCCACTCAGCAGTCGTGCGAAATACCGTCACCTGGCGAATCAGCGGAATCAGCTCGGCGCGGTTGGCAACCCGAGCAGCGTTGCTGACAAAGCGCGGATCAGTCGCCCACTCCGGGTGCCCCGCCACTTCGCAGAACTTGCGGAACTGGCCGTCGTTACCCACCGTCAGGATGAAGTCGCCATCGGCGGTCGGGAAATCCTGATACGGGACGATGTTCGGATGAGCGTTGCCCAGCCGCCTGGGCGGCACGCCAGTGGTGAGATAGTTCAGCGCCTGGTTACCGAGGCAGGCGATCTGCACATCCAGCAGCGCCAGATCGATGTACTGGCCCTGGCCGCTGCGCTCGCGCTCAGCCAATGCGGCGAGAATGGCATTGCTGGCGTACAGCCCGGTGAGGATATCGGTCAGCGCTACGCCGACCTTGACCGGCCCTGCGCCCTCTTCCTCATCGGCCTTGCCGGTGATGCTCATCAGGCCACCCATGGCCTGAATCATGAAGTCATAGCCTGCGCGTTTGGCATACGGCCCCTGCTGACCGAAACCGGTCACCGAGCAGTAGATCAAACGCGGATTGAGCGCCTGCAGGCTCTGGTAATCCAGCCCATAGGCCGCCAGCCCGCCAACCTTGAAGTTCTCGATCAGCACATCTGCGCGCTGCACCAGCTCACGCACCCGCTGCTGACCTTCAGCCTGGGTGAAGTCGATGGTAATCGAGCGCTTGTTGCGGTTGGCCGACAGAAAGTACGCAGCCTCGGAGGTGTCACGCCCATCCGCGTCGCGCAGATACGGCGGCCCCCAGGCACGGGTGTCGTCACCCGCCCCCGGCCGTTCGACCTTGACCACATCCGCCCCCAGATCCGCCAGCATCTGCCCGGCCCATGGGCCAGCCAGCACACGGGACAGATCGAGGACGCGCAAACCGGATAATGCACTCATGTCGTGAGCTCCAAGCTCCAAGCTTCAAGCGGCAAGCTACAAGCCACAAGCTGGCCGTGCGGAATACGAAAATAAGGGGACTAGCGGTACGCCAATGCAGCGTGAGGAAAACGCGACAAGCCGACCCAACTCGGAACGGCTTGTCGCTTGCAGCTGCCTTAAGGCGTTAGAAAAACGCCTGAAGGCCGGTCTGCGCACGGCCGAGGATCAACGCGTGAACGTCGTGGGTACCTTCATAGGTGTTAACCACTTCCAGGTTGACCACGTGACGGATAACACCGTACTCGTCGGAGATACCGTTACCACCCAGCATGTCACGAGCAACGCGGGCGATGTCCAGCGACTTGCCGCAGGAGTTGCGCTTCATGATCGAGGTGATTTCGACCGCAGCAGTGCCCTCATCCTTCATGCGGCCCAGGCGCAGGCAGCCTTGCAGCGCCAGAGTGATTTCGGTCTGCATGTCAGCCAGCTTCTTCTGTACCAGCTGAGTCTGCGCCAGCGGACGACCAAACTGCAGACGATCCAGAGTGTACTGACGGGCGGTGTGCCAGCAGAACTCGGCCGCCCCCAGCGCGCCCCAGGAGATACCGTAACGGGCAGAGTTCAGACAGGTGAACGGACCTTTCAGACCGGTCACGTGCGGCAGCATGTTCTCTTCCGGCACGAACACATCGTCCATCACGATTTCGCCAGTGATGGAGGTACGCAGGCCAACCTTGCCCTTGATCGCCGGCGCGCTCAGCCCTTTCCAGCCTTTCTCCAGAATGAAGCCACGGATGACGTCGTCGTCGGTTTTTGCCCAGACCACGAACACGTCAGCAATGGGGCTGTTGGTGATCCACATCTTGGCGCCCTTGAGCAGGTAGCCACCTTCGGTGCTACGCGCGCGGGTAACCATGGAGCCCGGGTCGGAGCCGTGGTTCGGCTCGGTCAGACCGAAGCAGCCGATAAACTCACCGCTGGCCAGCTTCGGCAGATACTTCTGCTTCTGCTCTTCACTGCCAAATTCGTTGATCGGCACCATCACCAGCGACGACTGCACGCTCATCATCGAGCGGTAGCCGGAGTCAACGCGCTCAACTTCACGCGCGATCAGGCCGTAGCAGACATAGTTCAGCCCGCTTCCGCCGTACTCCGTCGGAATGGTTGCACCCAGCAGGCCCAGCTCGCCCATTTCACGGAAGATTTCCACGTCGGTCTGCTCGTTGCGGAACGAGTTCAGCACCCGCGGCATAAGCTTGTCCTGGCAGTACTGGCGTGCACTGTCACGCACCATGCGCTCTTCTTCAGTCAGTTGCTGATCCAGCAGCAGCGGATCTTCCCAGTTGAAACTTGCCTTGGATGCGGCCATGAGCTCTCCGATATTCGTTTTATTGGTGATCGGGTTCCACGGGGGAACCGTAAGATGTCAGCGACTCTACGCACAGAGAACACCACAAACAAGCGCCTTTTATGCAGTAACCTGTGCTAAATTGGAACTCCGACAGAAAAACATAGCGATAAGCCGCAAGCTTCAAGCTGCAAGCCACCCCAGCTCCGCGCACGGACAGCTTGCCGCTTGATACTTATAGCTTATAGCCGCTCCGAAGGAGCCCCATGCGTCGCAAAATACCGCCAACCCAGGCCCTGGTCTGCTTTGAGTCCTCTGCCCGTCACGAGAGCTTCACCAAGGCCGCAGAGGAGCTTTCCCTAACCCAAAGCGCTGTGTGCCGGCAGATCGCCAACCTCGAAGCCTTCCTCGACATCCAGCTGTTTCGCCGTACCCGCCGGGGCGTGAAGTTGACAGACGCCGGACAGATTTACAGCCGTCGCATCGCCAGCCGGCTGGATGCTGTCGAGCGCGACACCCTGTCAGTCATGGGCAACCAGGGCACCGCCACGCTGGAGTTGGCCCTGGTCCCCACATTCGGCACCCAGTGGCTGCTGCCACGGCTCAGTCACTTCCTGCGCCAGCATCCGCAGATTACCGTCAACCTGACTAACCGCACACGGCCGTTCCTGTTTGCCGATACCGAATTCGACGCCGCTATCTACTTCGGCGACGGCGACTGGTCGGGTACCCAGACGCACTATCTGATGCCCGAGGCCCCTATCCCCGTCTGCAGCCCGATGCTAATCGCACCCGCCAAAGAGCTGACACCCGACGACATCGCACAACTGCCACTGCTGCAGCAGACCACCCGGCCCTACGCCTGGCGCCAGTGGTTCGCCGCCGCCGACATGCGCGTCGAGCACGACCTTAACGGCACCCGGCTAGAGCTGTTCTCGATGCTCGCGCAAGCGGCGATGCACGGCATGGGTGTCGCGCTGATCCCGCCATTTCTGATCCGCCAGGAGCTGGCCGACGGCCGCCTGATCAGCCCGTGCCCGCGCAGCTTCGAAACTGACAACGGCTACTATCTGGTCATCCCCGAGCGCAAGGCCGAGTCTGCTGCGTTACTGGCGTTTCGCGACTGGATCCTGCAGCAGGCGCAGGCTTATCAAGCTGCAAGTCTCAAGATGTAAGTTATTAGCTGCAAGCGGCAAGCTTCAAGCTGCAAGCAGAACCGGATGGGCGGCGGCGTCCTGAGAGTTTCCGTAGCGTCGAGCAGCTACCTCTGCCTTAAGAAACCCGCGCGATGGAACTCTGCGCGGGTTTGGCTTGCAGCTTAAAGCTTGCCGCTTGCAGCTAAAAAAAAGGGGCCCGAAGGCCCCTGAAGCACACATGAACTAGTTACCTCGATTACTGGCGAACGCCTTCGACAGTAATAATCAGATCGACGGTTTCAGACGCCGGCCCAAGGTTGTAAGTGATACCGAAATCGGCCAACTTCAGCGTGGTGGTCGCGTCAAAGCCGGCGCGATAGCCACCCCAGGGATCATCACCTTCACCGATAAAGTGCGCATCCAGCACCACCGGCTTGGTGACACCGTTGAGGGTCAAATTGCCGGTCACCTTGGCGGTATCATCGCCGGTCATCTCGATGCCGGTGGAAGCAAAGGTGGCAGTGCCGTGCTCGTCAACGTTCAGGAAGTCGGCGCTGCGGATGTGCTTGTCACGCTCGGCGTGGTTGGTGTCCACGCTGGCGGTGTTCAGCGTGACGTTAACGCTGCTGGCCTCGGGCTTGGCTGCGTCCCAGCTGAAGGTGCCGTCGAAGTCGTTGAAGCGGCCGTAGATCCAGCTGTAACCTAGGTGGCTGATCTTGAAGTTGACCGAGGCGTGCTGCCCCTGCTTGTCGATCTGGTAGTCCGCAGCCTGCGCCAGGCCACCTGCCATCATCAAACCACCAAGGGTGGCTGCAACCATCAGTTTCTTCATTTGCCATTCTCCGTCGAGTTGCGCAGCCGCATGCCGAGCATGCGCCGCAGAGTATTGTCCTTGTCGATCAGGTGATGCTTAAGTGCCCCCAGCGCGTGCAGCCCGGCGAGCCCCAGCAGTCCAAGCGCGAGCCAATAGTGCACGGCACCTGCCCGATCAGCCTGTTCCGGCAAGCCGCTGATCAGCGCTGGCACCTCGAACCAACCAAACAGGCTGACACCGCTGCCCTTGGCGGTCGAGATCAGATAGCCGCTGATCACAATGATCAGCATAGCGGCGTACATCAGCCACTGCGCAGTGCCTGCTGCCATACGCTCGACGCGCGAGTGAGTGGGCAACGCTGCCGGCGCCGGAGACAACCAGCGCCACAGCAGACGAACCAGCAACAGAGCCGCAAACACCAGGCCTATGCTCTTGTGCCAGAACGGCGCGCTGGTGTACCAGGGGCTGTAATAGTTAAGGCTGGTCATCCACAGACCAACAGCAGCAAGCCCTACGACCATCACCGCCATTACCCAGTGCAGGCTCGTTGCCAGCCAACCGAATCTGTCCTTGCTGTTACGCCACTGCATAATCACCTCACCTGCGATGGGCGCCATAATCCCATCGACTGGATAAGATAAAAAGCGCAAAAATTGGTTCCCACCAAACAGATTTCTCGATATTTCGGCGCGCCAGCACGCCTTGTTTCGACCGTCAGAAGACATCTCACTGGGCGGCAAATTTAAAAAGGAACTGCTTGATGTTTGCGTGACGAGCCCCAGTCAGGAAGAACACACGGAAGTTGAACGTTTCCGGAATCGCGCGGCTGCGAAATCAGCCTTTCGCCTTC
>NZ_PPSK01000010.1 GCF_002903165.1 Halopseudomonas oceani | reverse complement strand
GGGGCAGCTTGCCCAGCCCCCCTTGGCGATCCCCCTGGGCACCCGACTACGCGGCCCTTCGGGTTCGCTGCGTTGCTCGGTTTGGCAGGGGCCGGCAGAACTCGGCTCTTCGAGCCTCAAACAGGCTGCCGCCCTTTTTCCTGCCAACCCTGCGCTACTCGCCCGCGTAAACGGGACGAACCTCACGTGCACACTCCGCCATAAATTGAAGCGTCAGGCATCGCCGGCACAATGCCTGACGTGCGCGCTGACATTCCGTACAGAACTCAAAATGTCCCCCACAAAAAAACCGCCCGAAGGCGGTTTTTTTGTGCAGCTCAAACCACTCAGCTACGCAGCTTGTCCGGACGGATCAAGAAGCGAGCCAGCGCCGGCAACAGCCAGAGTGCGCCGAACATGTTCCACAGGAACATGAAGGTCAACAGGATACCCATGTCGGCCTGGAACTTGATCGCGGAGAAGATCCAGGTGGCGACACCGATAGCCAAGGTGAAGCCGGTGAAGGTCACGGCCTTACCCGTGGTCTTCAGGGTTTCATAGTAGGCTTCCTGCAGCGGCAGGCCCTGACGCAGGTAGGTTTCCAGACGACTGTAGATATAAATGCCGTAGTCGACACCGATACCCACACCCAGCGCAATTACCGGCAGCGTTGCCACCTTCACACCAATGCCCAGGAAGGCCATCAGCGCGTTGGCCAGAACCGAGGTCAGGGCCAGCGGGATGATGATGCAGAGCACAGCGCGGATCGAGCGGAAGGTGATCAGACACATCAGGATGACCACCGCGTACACAGTGAGCAGCATCTTGGTCTGGGACGCCTCGATCACCACGTTGGTGGCTGCTTCAATACCAGCATTACCGGCCGCCAGCAGGAACTGCAGGTTGTCGGTGTTGTGCTCGGCGGCAAATTCCTCGACCGCAGCAGTAGCGCGCTTGAGGGTCTCCGCCTTGTGATCATCAAGGAAGATCATCACCGGTGCCAGCGAACAGGACGAGTTGAACATACCAGACGGCGCACGGCTGATGGCGTTGTTCAGGTTGTCCTGGTTGCGCGACAGCGTCTGCCACTTGAGGTTGCCTTCGTTGTTGCCCATGATGACCTGCTTGGCAACAGTCACCAGCGATACCGCCGACTGCACGCCCTCCAGGTTGTTCATGCGCCATTCCAGCTGATCAATGGCTTCCATGGTCTCGTAGGCCGAGCACATCTCATCCGGCGTCTTGACCATGACTACCAGAATGTCGGAACTGGTTGAGTAGTTCTCGATGATGAACTGGTTGTCCAGGTTATACCGCGAATCCGCACGCAGCTCCGGCGCACCCGGATCGAGGTCACCGATGGCAACATCCCTGCCGTGGTAAATACCGAAGGCAAAGGCAACGATTGCGAGCAGGATCGAGATTGGCGCTACCGCCGGATGGGCAAACTTGGCCACGCTCAGCCACAATTTCTGCGGACGGTTGGCGAGGTTACGATTGCGCTCAACGGCCTTGCGGCTGATACCGATATAGGACATCAGAATCGGCAGCAGCATCAGGTTAGTCAGGATGATGACACCCACGCCAACCGAGGCGGCGATACCCAGCTCACGGATAACTTCGATCTCGATCAGCAGCAGCGTCACGAAGCCAACCGCGTCAGAGATCAGCGCCACGATGCCCGGAATGTACAGCGCGCGGAACGCGCGACGGGCTGCGGTGCTACTGTCATCGGCATTGGTGTATTCGATCGCCATGCCGTTGATGATCTGCACGCCGTGGGAAATACCGATAGCGAAGACCAGGAACGGAACCAGAATCGAGTACGGATCCAGGCCAAAACCTAGCGTGCGCAATAAGCCTAGCTGCCAGACCACCGCGATGACCGAGCACACCAGCGTGGTGATGGAGCTCTTGAAGCAACGCGTGAACATCATCAGCAGAACGAAGGTAATGACCAGCGCAGCACCAAAGAACATCACGACCTTGATGATGCCGTCGATCAGGTCACCAACCTTTTTGGCAAAGCCGACGATATGGATCTGGATGTTCGGGTTCTCACCCTGGAACTCGCTGCGAATTTTCTCTTCCAGCTGACGGGAGAAATCGCCGTAGTCGAGCTGGATCAGCTCACCCTGATTTTCCGGGTTCGGGTAGGCTTCCTGCAGCGGCACGTCAATGATGGTTGACTTGAAGTTGTTCGCTACCAGACGACCGATTTCGCCAGACTTGAGCACGTTTTCACGCAGCTCTTCCAGGTCTGCCTCGGTCAGATAGGCCGGACGATTGGCCACCGGGCCACCGTCAAAACCGTACTCGGTTACCTCGGTCCAGCGGACATTCGGCGTCCACAGCGAACGCAGATTCGAGCGATCAACACCGGGCAGGAAGAACACCTCGTCGTTGATACGCTTGAGGCTCTCCATGTACTCGGTACTGAAGATGTCACCATCTTTGATCTCGACAGCGATCCGAATCGAGTTGCCGAGATTCGGCAGATCGTTCTCGTGCGCGATCATGTTGGCGATGTATGGGTGCTTGAGAGGAATCATCTTCTCGAAGCTGGTATCGGGCTTGACCTGCGCAGCCTGATAACCGAAGAACACGGTCAGCAGCGCGAACAGCAGAAGAACAACAATCCGATTGTTGAAGATCAAGCGTTCCACAAAGGGAGCGCTCGTTTCCTGGTGATGCTTGGACATCCAGACTCTCCTGGCAGCTGATTATTATTGGTTGTTGGGCAGGCCGCTGGCCGCCGCCTTGACTACACCGTGCTGACCGACCAGTACCAGTTCGCCGTCAGGCAGACGCTTGGCCGTTGCCAGGGCAACACGGTCCGGACGTACGGCCACACTGAAATTCTCGCCATGGTCCGTGCTGGTCACTACAACGCCACCAGCGCCCACAACAGCCAGCGAACCGTCAGCGGACAGATTGCCACCAAGCAGGGTTGCCTCCAGCGGGCCGTTATTGGGGGTATGCAGCTCAACCTGCTCCCAGCTGTCGCCAAAGTCGGTGGAACGGTACATGTTCCCGCGCAGTCCCCAGGCCAGGACCTGGCCCACAATGCCCGTACCGGCGGTACCGAACCAGGTACCGTCATAAGGAGAGGTCTGCAGGGTTTCCCAGGTTTCGCCAAAGTCGGGCGAACGGTACATGGTGCCCATCTCGCCCACCAGGAACAGACCGGTATCTGCAACAGCGGTCACGGCGTTGTAGTGAAAGCCATCCGGGTTGTCGATATCGAAGGACAGATCTTCCCAGGTCTTGCCGCCATCATCGGTGCGCAGATAGGTACCGTAAGCACCAAAGGCAAAACCGGTATTGGCATCACGGAACCACAGATCCATAAGGGGGCGCTCGAGCAGACCGGGGCCATCCGGATCGACCGCTTCATCCAGAGCCGGGTCGCGGTACTGCAGCTCCCAGTTCGCACCGGCATCACTGGAATGCAGGATCACGCCATCATGACCAACAGCCCAGCCGTTGTTGGCGTCGACAAAGTACACTGCAGTCAGCAACTGACGTACCGGAGACTGAGCCTGAGTCCAGTTGGCTCCCTGGTCATCCGAGTAGACGATATGACCACGGCTCCCCACCGCAACCAAACGATCGCCGGCAGACGCGACGTCCAGCAGCAAAGTGTGGCTAGCCAACTCGGACATGATTGCCGGCTTAGGCGCCTCGGCAACGGTCTCGGCAGCCAGAGCGGGTGTGATTGATGCGGTCATCAGTGCCGCGCCAAGGCCGGCAGCCTTGAAGATACGAGCAGCAAAGGATTGCTTGCGGAACTGCGCCCGCTGGCCGATGGCACAGGCCAGTTGAGTCGTTTGAGTGCGCCAACGAGTGGGCTCACGCATACACCATTCCCCCTTATTGTTATCCATCTTTCCGTTTTAAAACGGGACTGCCCATGGTAACGAGCGCAACATGGGCGCGCCAACGGCTCACGGTTATCTTTTGTTAATCACGTTATCTATGCAGAACCCGGCATTTTCGCAGCAATATTTCGACACACACTAATCAGGCACAGCGAATGCAGTAGAACGAAACCGGAAACAGTCGATCACTGCCGCACGACCTGCCACCTCAGCAGGGTGACAACAGGCACAAAAAACCCGCCGATTGGCGGGTTTTTTGTACTACAGCGCTATCAGTGCGACAGCTTGCTACCGCGAGAGTTACGTACTTTCTCCGGATTGATCAGGAAGCGAGCCAGTGCCGGCAGCAGCAGCATCGCACCGATCATGTTGACCAGGAACATGAAGGTCAGCATCAGACCCATGTCGGCCTGGAACTTGATCGCAGAGAAGATCCAGGTAGCCACACCGATTGCCAGACACAAACCAGTGAACAGTACCGCCTTACCAGTGGAGCGCAGCGTTTCGTAGTACGCCTCCTGCAGCGGCATGCCCTGACGCAGGAAACTCTCCAGCCGGCTGTAGATATAGATACCGTAGTCAACACCGATACCCACACCCAGCGCGATCACCGGCAGGGTCGCGACCTTCATACCAATGCCCAGGAAAGCCATCAGAGCGTTACCCAAGACCGAAGTCAGAATCAGAGGCAGGACGATGCAGATAGTCGCCGGCAGCGAGCGGAAGGTAATCATGCACATCACCGCCACCCAGATATACACCAGCACCAGAATCAGCAGCTCGGAGCTGGAGATGATCTCGTTGGTAGCCGCCTCAATACCGGCGTTACCGGCCGCCAGCTTGAACACCATGTCGTCGGTGTTGTTTTCAGCAGCAAACTCTTCGACCGCAGCGGTGGCACGCTTGAGCGTGTCGGCCTTGTGGTCATCCAGGAACACCATGACCGGTGCCAGCGAGCAGGCCGAGTTGAACATGCCGGACGGCGCACGACTGATGGCGTTGTTCAGGACATCCTGGTTGCGCGACAGGCCCTGCCACTTCAGGTTGCCTTCGTTGGAACCCATGATCACCTGTTTGGCAACCGTCACCAGAGAGACAGCCGACTGTACACCTTCCAGATTCTGCATTTTCCACTGCAGCTGATCGATCGCCTCCATGGTTTCGTACGCAGAGCACTTCTCCGGCGGAGTAGCGACCATGACGACCAGGATGTCGGAGCTGGTGGTGTAGTTCTGAATGATGAAATCGTTGTCCTTGTTGTAACGCGAGTCAGGACGCAGCTCAGGCGCACCAGCATCCAGGTCACCGACCTTGATGTTGTTCTTCTGGTACACAAAGCAGCTGGCACCAGCCACCAGGGCGACGATGACCATCCACGGCGCCACATTCGGGTGCGCGACGTTGGACAGGAAGCGCCAGAACGGATGCTCGCGCACCGCGTCACGCTTGGAGCGTTCAACCGCTTTCTTGCTGATACCCAGGTAAGAAATGGTGACCGGCAGCATGATCAGGTTGGTAAAGACGATAACCGCCACACCGATCGAGGCACCGATTGCCAGCTCGTGGATCACATCAATCTTGATGACCAACAGGGTAATGAAACCGACCGCATCAGCCAGAATCGCGATCATGCCCGGCAGGAACAGCTGGCGGAAGGTCAAACGGGCTGCGATCAGCGCGTTATCTGCCCCGCCCGACTGCAGCGCAATACCGTTGATCTTCTGTACGCCGTGGGAAATACCGATGGCGAAGATCAGGAACGGCACCAGCATCGAATACGGGTCCAGACCGAAACCAACCAGATTGATCAGACCCAGCTGCCAGATCACTGCGATCACGGTGGTCACCAGCACCGATACGGTACTGCGGATACACCAGGTGAACATGTACAGCAGGACAAAGGTAATGACGAACGCGATGGCAAAGAAACCGACAACACCGATCAAGCCATCGATCAGGTCACCGACCTTCTTGGCAAAGCCGACGATGTGGATCTTGATGTTCGGGTTTTCGGACTGGAAGCGGTCACGAATCTTCTCTTCCAGCAGGTGCGAGAACTGCTTGTAGTCCAGGCGCAACAGCTCGCTCTGGTTATCCGGGTTCGGATAGAACTCCTGCAGCGGCACCTCGATGATGCTCGACTTGAAGTTGTTGGCAACCAGACGACCGATTTCACCAGATTTCAGGACGTTGGCCCGCAGCTCTTCCAGATCTGCCTGACTGGTATAGGACGGGTGGTTGGTTACCGGACCACCGTCAAAACCGTACTCGGTTACTTCGGTCCAGCGCACGTTTGGCGTCCACAGCGAGCGCAGATTGGAGCGGTCTACACCCGGCAGAAAGAACACCTCGTCGTTGATCTGCTTGAGCGTCTCCATGTACTCGGTGCTGAAAATATCACCGTCTTCAATGGCGACCGCAATGCGGATCGAGTTGCCGAGGTTGGCCAGATCATTCTGGTGCTCGAGCATGTTGACGATATAGGGATGTTCCAGCGGAATCATCTTGGCAAAGCTAGTGTCGGGTCGCACCTGCAGCGCCTGGTACCCCAGAAACAGGGAAACGAGCGAGAAAATAATCACCACAGCGAGGCGGTTATTGAATACCAACCGCTCCATGAATGGTGCGTTACTCTGGTCAAAAGACATCCAGATTCTCCTGGCTTGTAATTATTATCAGTGAGCTTTCAAGGCACTTGCCGGCATGGTGGCAACACCATGCTGACCGACCAGTAGCAGTTCACCGTCGCCCAACGCCTTGGCCGAAGCCAGTGCGATACGGTCAGGACGGGTCATGACGTCAAAGCTGTTGCCGCCGTCATCGCTGGTCAGCACAACGCCGCCAGCGCCGACGACAACCAGCTTGCCGTCGGCGGACAGGCCGCCGCCCAGCAGGGTCGCTTCCAGCGGGCCGTTGTTCGGCGTCAGCAGCTCGACCTGCTCCCAGGTGTCGCCAAAGTCGGCAGAGCGGAACATGTTGCCGCGCAGGCCCCAAACCAGAACAACGTTGTCGCTGTTGGTGCCTGACGCCCCAAACCAGGAACCGTCATAAGGCAGATCGGTCAGGGTCTCCCAGGTATCACCGTAATCAGCCGAGCGATACAGGGTGCCCATTTCGCCAGCCAGCATCAGGCCTGCGCCCTTCACGGCGGTGATCGCGTTGTAGTGGAAGCCATCGGGGTTATCGATGTCGTAGGAACGGTCTTCCCAGGTTTTGCCCCCGTCATCGGTACGCAGGAAGGTGCCATAGGCGCCAACTGCAAAGCCGGTGTTAGCATTCTTGAACCAGACGTCCATCAGCGGACGCTCCAGCAGACTCGGGCCATCCGGGTCGACCGGCTGGTCGAGCTCGGGATCGCGGTACTGCATCTCCCAATTGGCACCGGCATCGCTGGTGTGCAGGATCAGCGAGTCATGACCGACAGCCCAGCCGTTCTTGTCGTCAGCAAAGTAGACGGCAGTCAGCAGCTGGCGAACCGGTACATTCGCCTGAGTCCAGGATTTCCCCTGATCATCGGAATAAACGATGTGGCCACGGCTGCCAACGGCAACCAGACGATCGCCGGCAACAGCTGCATCGACCAGCAAGGTGTGTGACGCCAGCTCGGACTTGATAGCAGGCTGCACGCTTTCCGCTATGCCATCAGCGGCCTGCGCAGATGCGGCACCCAGTGCCACCATGCCGGACAGCATCACGGCTTGCGCAACAGCACTGACGGAAAAGGTTTTCTTAAGATGTTTGCCCGACGCTTGCATATCTGTCCGGGCCACGAATGGAGCGCGCCAAATGGACGGCTTACGCATACACCACCCCTCTTTGTTTTTATAGGTGCTTCTGCTCCGCTACGGGAACACGTTGTAATTTAACCCGGCGCGCACCCCACACAGGCACAAACACCGAATAAGTTATCCCTCCAGCGGACAAGGCATATTAGAGGCCCGCAAGGCGCTACACAAATACCTCTCGGTAATTTTTTATTAAAATTTCGCCCTTGCGTGTGCTGAGTAACTCATTTATCGCCCTTGACTTCAAGACCCGCGTCCCAGACAGACGCGGGTCTTCTCCCTCAGGCAAGCGATTTGCTGACTACCTCGTAAACATCAGGCGAGAGCGGGTTCTCTCCCAGGATTCGCGCCAGCTGGGCCTTCATCAGTTCCTGCCGACCCGGCTCGAATTTGCGCCAGCGGCTCAGCGGCGTCACCAGACGCGAGGCAATCTGCGGGTTGCTGCGGTCCAGCTCAATGATACGGTCGGCCAGAAAAGCATAGCCACTGCCATCCAGCGCATGGAAGTTAACTAGGTTCTGGTTGGCGAACGCGCCGATCAGCGAGCGCACCTTGTTCGGATTACGCATGGTGAACAAAGGATGCTCCATCAGCTTGCGCACCCGATCCAGCGCACCGGGCTGGCTGGCGGCGGCCTGAATGCTGAACCACTGATCCATAACCAGCGGATACTCGGCCCAGCGCTCGGCAAACTCTGCCAACGCCGCTTCACGCTGCTGCTCGAACGGGGAATTGACCAACGCCACCAGCGCGGCCTGACGATCGGTCATATTGGTTGACTCGACAAACTGGCGCACGCACCAGCCCACCACTTGCTGCTCACCGGTCAGCATCAAGTAGGCCAGCAGGCTGTTTTTCAGGCTGCGCGCGGCCATGGCATCGGCCTTGGCGCTAAACGCCCCCGCCCCGGCGGCAGACAGAAGCTGATAACGCGCCGACATCTCGTCGCGCAGGGCCTCGGCCAGCGCACGGCGCAGCCACTCACGGGCGTAATGGATAGCGTCAACATCCGCCACATCAGCCAGTTCGATCAGATAGGCCTCGGAGGGCAGACGGATGATTTCCGCGACCATGGCAGCGTCCAGCTCTGCGTCGGTAATCACGCTGCGCATAACCTCAACCAGGCGCTGATCCAGGTTGAGCGGCCTACCGGCACGGTGAATTTCGACCAGTCCCTGCAACACGTCAACCGCCAGGCCCTGCGCCGCTTCCCAGCGGTTGAAGCCATCCGGGTCGTGCTTGGCAAGGAACACCCGATCATCACGGCTGTAGGGATAGCTGAGCTTGACCGGCGCGGAGAAGCCGCGCAGCAGCGACGGTAGCGGGCAATTCGGTACATTCTCGAACACCAGCGTTTGCTCGGCCTCGGTAATGGATACCACCGCCTCGTTGCCAAGGGTCTTGCCCTCGAGCTGCAACGGAATTTCGTTGCCGTCACGATCCAGCAGCGCCATGCGCACCGGGATTACCTGCGGTTGCTTCTCGGGCTGACCCGGCGTTGGTGGGCAGATCTGGCTGAAGTGCAAGCGATACTCGCGGCTGGCCGCGTCGTATTCGCTGCGCACGTTCAGGCGCGGCGTGCCAGCCTGGCTGTACCAGCGTTTAAACTGGGTAAAGTCGGCACCGTTGGCGTCTTCCAGCGCCTTGATGAAGTCATCACAGGTGACCGCCTGACCATCGTGGCGCTCGAAATACAGGTCGGTGCCCTTGCGGAAGCCCTCTTCACCCAACAGGGTATGCAGCATGCGCACGACTTCGGCGCCCTTCTCGTAGACGGTCAGGGTGTAGAAGTTGGATATTTCGATAAAGGAGTCCGGGCGTACCGGGTGCGCCATCGGGCCGGCGTCTTCGGCGAACTGGTTCGCGCGCAGGAAAGTGACATCCTCGATACGCTTGACCGTGCGCGAGTTCATGTCTGCAGAAAATTCCGAGTCGCGGAAGACAGTAAAGCCTTCCTTCAGCGATAGCTGAAACCAGTCGCGGCAGGTCACCCGGTTGCCGGACCAGTTGTGGAAATACTCGTGCGCTACCACGGCTTCGACCCGCTGGAAGGCCATATCGGTGGCGGTGTCCTGGTGGGCCAGCACGCAACTGGAGTTGAAGATATTGAGGCCCTTGTTCTCCATCGCGCCCATGTTGAAGTCGTTAACCGCAACGATCATAAAGATATCCAGATCGTACTCGCGGCCATAGACCTCCTCGTCCCAGCGCATCGAGCGCTTGAGGCTGTCCATGGCGTGGTCGCACTGGGTGCGGTTTTCCGGCTCGACGTAGATGCGCAGATCGATGGTGCGCCCGCTCATGGTGGTGAAGCTGTCCTGCAACAGGCACAGATCTCCGGCGACCAGGGCAAACAGATAGGCCGGCTTGGGGAACGGGTCTTCCCAACTGACCCAGTGGCGACCGCCTTCGTGCTCACCCGAGGCAATCGGGTTGCCGTTGGACAGCAGCACCGGATAGCGCTCACGCTCGGCGATCACCGTGGTGGTGAAGCGGCTCATCACATCCGGGCGGTCGAGATAATAGGTGATCTTGCGGAAACCCTCGGCCTCGCACTGGGTGCAGAACATGCTGCCAGACTTATACAGCCCTTCTAGCGCGGTATTGTTCTGCGGCTCGATACGGGTAGTCAGGGCCAGTTCGAATTGCGCGCTGGTCGGCTGCAGCGTCAGGCTGTCACTGTCGACTTGGTAGGCGTCGGCCGTCAGCTCCTGCTCATCCAGCACCACTTTCTGTAGCTCCAGCTGCTGGCCATCCAGAACCAGCGGCGGCAGCGCGTTTTCACTGTGGCGGTCAGCGTTAAGGCGCAAGGCCAAACGACTGTGTACCAGCGCGTGGTCTTCAAACAGCTCAAAGGTCAGTTGGGTCTCGTCGATCCAGTAATCCGGGGCTTGGTAGTCCTTGAGGTAAATCGTCTTCGGTTGTTCGGTACGCATGTCTGAGCTCCGCTGCAGCCGGGGTAAGCCGGCCGATGAATCATGTTCGGCCGCCCCGCTGCAGAGCGGCCCTGCCGAAATGGCTCAACTGGCGCTGAATGCCAGTTGATAGGCTGTGTACTTGCGAATATTGATGACCGCAGTGTCGAGCAGCAGATACTGCCCCTTGATGCCGAGCAGGGTGCCTTCCAGCACCGGCTCCTTGTCGAGGTTGGCCGATTGCGGCTTGGCGACGTACTGCTCGACCGGGTAACGAATCTCCAGCGCCTCGGCTTGCGGCAGCAACTGCACCGCCTGCAGCCCGAACCGCGCCTGCAGCTCGGCTATGCCGGCCTCGGCATTGTCGAGCAATCGATCACGTTCGGCGTATAGATCCAGAGGGGCGGGATTGCCTTTGAGCAATGCACGCCAGTTGGTCTTGTCTGCCACCTGCTGACGCAGCAGGTCTTCAACCAGTCCAGACTGTTGGCGAGTCGCTACGCGCAAGATAGGCAGCGCCTGACTGGCGCCCTGATCAACCCAGCGCGTCGGCACCTGCGTGGCGCGGGTAATACCCACCTTGAGGCCCGAGGAGTTGGCTAGGTAGACAATGTGATCGGTCATGCAGAACTGCTCACCCCAGGCCGGCTCACGACAAGTGCCCTGGTCGTAATGGCACTTTTCCGGGCTCATGATGCAGCTGTCGCACTGCGCCAGCTTGGTGAAACAGGGGTAGCAATAGCCCTGACTAAAACTCTTCTTGGTCTTGCGCCCACAGTGCACACAATGGATTGGACCCATGGCCTCCAGCCGAATGGTCTTGCCCAGCAAGCCGTTCAGCGGCACCCGTTCCTCACCGATAGGCAGACTGTAATCAACCGGAGCGTCGGCCGCATCGAGCCGACCGATCATCTTTCTGACGTTGCCTTCGAACTGCAGGAGACTCAATGCAGCGTCTCCGAACCCGTCGAAAACAGGATATTCGGCACGTCCTTTTGCTGCGACTTGCAGGCCTGTGGCCCCATGTAACCGGTGCGTTCCTCTTCCGGCAGGTTGTCCTGTTCCCAGGCGATCATCGCCTGCAGGCACAGCTCCTTCTGCTCGCGCGTCAGCTTGCGGCCATCAGGCCACTTGCCAATCTCCACAGCCAGCTTGAGGCTTTGGTAGATATCAGGGGTGATGTTGCGCAGCATATCGATGAAAGTGGTCATCGCGCCTCCCGCTGGAATATTGAAAAGCCGATATTGTACTCGCTCACCGCAGCCGCTGCAGTGTTCCGGCGACCGCGCCGATGGCGCACCCGGCAACAAAACCGCTGACATGCGCCGCGTTGGCAATGGCGCCAAAACCCAGCAGAGTGATCAGTCCGGTCATGCACAGCACCAGCCACGCCAGCATCATGATGATCACGCCACGTGGCAAATCAAAGAACACGTTGGGCGCGAGTTTCTGGTAAACCCAGCAATAACCCAACAAGCCATAGAGCACGCCGGATAGCCCGCCAAACAGACTGCTTCCGCTCCACAACCACTGTGCCGTGTTCGATACCACGCCGATCAGCAGGGTCAGCCCCAGCAGCCAGAGCCCACCGGAGCGCATCTCGATGCGCCGCCCCAATTCCCAGTACCAGAGTGCATTAAACGCCAGATGCATGATGCCAAAGTGCAGGAAGATCGGCGTAATCAACCGCCACCACTGGGTCATGTCAGGCTGAGCCGCCAGATGCCCAGACGCCTCCAGCGGCGTAAAGGTAAACATGACGATGCCGCCGGCATCACTGCCCAGCCCGGTCAGCAGCGCCACGACCGCAGTAATCGCCAGTACCGCGAGAGTCACCGGGATCAACCGGTGCGCCTGCCGCCAGAACTGCGCAGCCTCGCTCGGTGGGCGCTGCGGTGCCGGACTATCCGCCAGCGCCTGTGGCCCTTGCGCGTAGGCGTCGCGAACGATCTGCGCGGCGGCTTCATCAACCACCCAGACCACCTGCATGCCGCCCTCTTCCACCACCCGATGCACCACGCCACGACTGCGCAGAAAGCGCACCAGCGGTGACAAATCTTCATCGAGCTGACAGTTCAACGCCTTGAGCATGTGACTCCTCAATCCAGTTTGGGTACATCGACCCAGACAAAATGGTCGCGATCCAGGTGACGCTCACCGCTCCAGCGGTAGGCTACCAACTTGCCGTACTTGACCGCGCTGTAATCCAGGCAGGCCAGATTGGGGCGAATCGGATGCGGTCGCCCCTGTTGCCAGTAATGACCTACAAACAGCATCGGCTGTTCCGGTCCATAGATCAGCAGCTCGGCGCGCTGATCATCGCTGAGCGGCCTGGCCGCGATCTCGGTTGGCAGCGCATCGGGCTGAAACACCACATCGCCATAGGTCAGTGGCGCCTCTTCCCAAAACTTGGTGCGAAAAAAAGCGCGGGTAAACCCGTCCTTGCCGGTCATCGTCATGCCGTGCGGCAGGCGCATGTCAGTGCCACGCAGCAGTCGGTCAAAGGTCTGAGCGGCAAAGCTGCCCCGCTCCACCGAGGCCTCAATGAACTCACGATCGATACGGCCGTCGGGATATTGCTCGCGCAACGGCTGAATCAGTCGCGCATCCCAGCAGGCGTGAACCATGCGGAACAGGCCGAAATCGAGAAACAGAGGCAACTGAGCGAACCACTCGACGAACTCACTCCACTCCTGTGGCCACGGGGCAAACTGTTCGAGGGTATCGCCAATCAGGCGCAAATGGCGCTCGTTGTGGTCACGCAGGTACTCGCGGCCACTGCCCGCAGGCGCGCGGGTTTCCCAGCCCAGGGCGTTGAACTCATGGTTGCCCATGATGCACTGCGCCTCGCCCGCTTCGACCATGCCATGCACAATGTGCAGCGCCTCGCGAATACGCGGGCCACGGTCAATGATGTCGCCAAGAAACAGTGCCTTGCGCTGCGGGTGGCGCCATACCCCCGCCTGAACCCGATACCCCATCAACTCGAGCAAGCGCTCCAGCGTGTGCGCACATCCGTGCACGTCTCCGATGATGTCGTAACCCTGATGCTCTTCCATCCGTTACCTACTGATCCGTCAGCCGGCTGGACCAGCCGAGCTTGCTGCGACAGATCGCGTAGAAATTGTGATCCAGCGGATGCAGCAGGCGCAGCTTCTGCGGCTTCTTGCGGATGGTAATGCTGTCGCCGGGCGCGCAGGAGATGTGCACCTGGCCGTCACAGCTGACCTGCGGATAGATACCGCTTTGCTTGGAGATAATGATCTTCAGCTCGCTGTTGCCATCGACCACGATCGGTCGGCTCGACAGGGTATGCGGGAACATCGGCACCAGCACCACGGCATCCAGTTTCGGATGCATGATCGGGCCACCGGCCGACAACGCGTAGGCGGTCGATCCGGTGGGGGTGGCGACAATCAGGCCATCGGATTTCTGGCTGTAGACAAACTGGCCGTCCACATACAGCTCAAACTCGATCATCCGCGCCGACTTGCCCGGATGCAGCAGCACATCATTCAACGCCTCGCTGGTACCCAGCTGCTCCTCGCCGCGGCGCACGAAGGCGTCAAGCAGAAAGCGGGTTTCGACCATGTAATGACCGGCCAGCACATCGCCAACCTTCTGTTCCAGTTCATCCGGCGGAATATCGGTCAAGAAGCCGAGGCCGCCGCGGTTAACCCCCAGCACCGGAATGTTGTAGCGACATAGCGCACGGGCCGCGCCGAGCAGGCTGCCGTCGCCGCCCACCACGATGACCAGATCGCAGATCTCACCCATCATCTTGCGCGAACAAACCTGCTGCTGATGGCCGGGAAGCAGATCCGCCACCGCATCCTCAAGGATCACCGTATGCCCGGTATCGAGCAGAAAGCGCTTGAGGCGTTTGAGGGTATCGACCACCCGCCCGCTGCCAAGGCGTCCGATGAGACCGATATTGCGGAACTGATCCATACCACCTCTTTGCGTTCGTGTCAGAGATGCCCGAGACTGGGCGGACGAGCGCCGATTATTCCGCAGCCAGCCTGGGCTGGCAAATACGAGAGGTTTCATGCTGCCCGTCTTTGCACACGCCAGCGTCCGTGATATGGCCTGGATTGCCTTCAGCCCGGCCCTGCTCGACGACCAACTGCTCCCCATGCGCGACCCGCTGAGAGGCAGCGTATGGAGGGACGATCCCGAGCAACTACTGCACGCCTTGGCGCTGCTGGACGAAGACCCTGCGACGCTCGAGGCGCTGCTCGGTGACTCCCCGGACCGCCGCCTGGGCAACTATTATGAGCGTCTCTGGCATGCCCTGCTCACCCTTGCCCCCGACACCCGCATCCTCGCCCACAATCTGGCCCTGCGCGACGGTGCCCACACCTACGGTGAATTGGATCTGATCATCCAGGCCGCAGACAGCGCAATCGTCCACCTTGAGCTGGCAATCAAGTTCTATCTGGCCCGACCGGAGCTGCCGCTCGCCAGCGGCCAGACCAGCGATCCGGCCAGTTGGTGGGGAGTGGACCCACGAGACAACCTAGCCAACAAGCTCAAGCGCCTGCGTGAGCATCAGTTGCCTTTGGGCGGACGACTGGCCGAGCTGGCGACTACACACCGGGCGCTGCCGCTGCCCGACTGTTCTGCGGCCTGGCTGCAAGGCGGCCTGTTTCAGCCGCTGCACAACCCGGTGCCCCCGGTGCTTGGACAGATAATCACGGCAGCACCTTATCATTGGTGCCACCGGCACGAACTCGTGTCGCTGGATGTTGAAGAGCGTTGGTTGCCAATGGCGCACAAGGCCTGGCTGATGCCACCTGCCGCGTCGGAAGCGCCCGTACTTGGACCGAGCGAAATGCGGGCACGAAGTGATCGGAGCGGGAACAAGCGAGCGGTGATGTTCTGCCGAGCAGGACAGGCGCTACTGGAAAGTGAACGGCTGCTGTGTGTGGATGATGTCTGGCCGCATGACTAGACCGAAACCACGCTATTCAAAGTCACTGGCGGTACGATTCTGAAATTTGCTCAGCTCACGCTTGAGCGCGGCGTTGATCCGCTGCTGCTCAGCCAGCTCCTGCTTGATATCAAGCAGCTCGCCCTGAACGATCTCCAGATGGTCAGCGTGAATCCCCTTGAGTTCGACCAGCGCCTGTTCCTTCTCTAGCGCCATCGCCTTGATCCGGGTACCCAGTGCCTCAACCTGCTTGCGCAATTCGCGCACCTCCTGCGCATGCTGTTCGCGCAAGCGTTGCAGCTCACCACTGGCCGCTGCCGTAGCGGACGCTGCGGCAGGCGGCGTACTGGTCAGCGGAATGAGGTCGTCAACGTCGTTGACCTGCCCGCCACCGTACCAGGTGTCCTCGGCAGCCATATGCAAACGTTCGGGAGCGATGTAGCGAATGGCTTCTTCGTCTTCGCCAAGAATACCCAGCGCGTTGTGGGCGACGGCTTCCTTGACCAGCGCCAGATCGTTGCTGTTGCCGCGGGCACCGGGCTTCCACAACATCGGCCGGTACTGCGGCTGCTTGTTGAACCCCAGACAAACCAGCCGGATCGGGCCACCGCCCATGTCAGGACCACGGTCACCACGTTCGGCAATCTGCCGCAAAGGCAGGTTCCACAGTCGGTTGACGTAGCCATCAAGGTCAAAATCAAGATTGAAGAATACGGCAGAGCGCACCTGCAGCCGGGTGTTGATCTGCAGAAAGACGGCCTCCACAGTTTCGTCGGCGTATTCGGGAGCCGCGACCATGCCGTCCAACAGGGCCTCAAATTCGGGAAACAGCATCTCCTTCGAGATACCTCGCTCCGAAAAGAACATGACCGCCTCGGTCAGCAGCGGCTTTGTTGGCGTATTCATGACCCTTTCTCCTTGCCCCGAGCAACACTGTGCGCCAATTCTCGGGCAATTGCACCCCGCGCCTCTATCAGGCAGTGAGTGTAGGCAAAAGGTTCATTTTGGTGTGTGACCGATTTGGCACGCGGTTCGCCGGACCGAAAGAATAGTTGGGAAAAGCGGGAATCTGTCGCAGATTTTCGGTAAACGGCGACGCCCGAAAAACGGGCGCCGCCTGTAGGTTACTAGCGCCGAATCAAATCTCTGCAGCCAGGCGCGAACCCTGATCAATTGCCCGTTTGGCGTCCAGCTCGGCAGCGACGTCAGCACCACCGATCAGATGTACGCTCTTGCCCGCAGCAACCAAGCCATCCTGCAGTTCGCGCAGCGGCTCCTGACCGGCGCAGAGAATGATGGTGTCGACCGGCAGTACCTTGGGCTCACCGTTCTCGCCAATGCTGATATGCAGGCCCTGGTCATCCACTTTGAGGTAATTGACCGAGTTGAGCATCTGCACTTGCTTGCTCTTCAGACCCGCGCGATGAATCCAGCCGGTGGTCTTGCCCAAACCGTTACCTACCTTGCTGGTCTTGCGCTGCAGCAGGTAGACCTCACGGGCCGGCGGGTGCGGCTGCGGTTTGATACCGGCAATACCGCCACGCGCTTCCAGCTGCGGGTCGATCCCCCACTCCTTCCAGAACAAGTCGATATCCTGGCTCGGGCTGGTGCCCTGGTGAGTGATCAGTTCCGATACGTCAAAGCCGATGCCGCCGGCGCCGATCACGGCGACCTTCTGCCCGACCGGCTTGCGCTGCAAAATGGCATCCAGATAGCTGATGACCTTCGGGTGCTCGATACCTGGAATCGCCGGTGTGCGCGGCACGATGCCGGTCGCCAGAATCACCTCGTCAAACTCGGTCAGATCGCTCGCATCGACACGGCGGTTGAGCTCCAGCTTGACCCCGGTCTTCTCGATACGCTTGGCGAAGTAGCGCAGCGTCTCATAGAACTCTTCCTTGCCCGGCACCAGTTTGGCGATGTTGAACTGACCGCCGATCTGCTCGGCCGCATCAAACAGGGTGACCTGATGACCGCGCTCGGCGGCAACCGTAGCAGCTGCCAGACCGGCCGGACCGGCACCGACCACAGCGATGTTCTTCACCTGGGTGGTCGGAATGAAGTTCAGCTCGGTTTCGTGACAGGCACGCGGGTTGACCAGACAGCTGGTCAGCTTGCCGCCAAAGGTGTGATCCAGGCAGGCCTGGTTACAGCCGATGCAGGTGTTGATCTCATCGGCGCGACCGGCGGCCGCCTTGTTGACGAACTCGGGATCGGCGAGGAACGGACGCGCCATGGAAATCATGTCCGCCGCGCTGTCGGCCAGCAGTTGGTCGGCCAGTTCCGGGGTATTGATGCGGTTGGTAGTCACCAGCGGGATCGACACCTCGCCCTTGAGCTTGGCGGTCACCTTGGCGAAAGCGCCACGCGGCACTTTGGTGGCGATGGTCGGAATCCGCGCTTCGTGCCAGCCGATACCGGTATTGATGATGGTCGCACCAGCCTGCTCGATGGCCTTGGCCAGCATGACCACTTCATCCCAGGTGCTGCCACCTTCGACCAGGTCGAGCATCGACAGCCGATAGATGATGATGAACTCAGGGCCGACCGCTTCACGGACCCGGCGGACAATCTCAACCGGCAGGCGCATGCGATTCTCGTAGCTACCGCCCCAGCGGTCGGTCCGCTTGTTGACGTGGGAAACCAGAAACTGGTTGATGAAGTACCCTTCCGAGCCCATGACTTCAACACCGTCGTAACCCGCCTCCTTGGCCAATGTGGCGCAACGGGCAAAGTCAGAGATCTGCTTTTCTATCCCTTCCTCGTCCAGTTCCTTGGGGGTGAACGGATTGATCGGCGCCTGAACCGCACTGGCGGAAACCTGTTTGGGGCTGTAGGCGTAACGGCCTGCGTGCAGGATTTGCATGCAGATTTTGCCGCCCTCGGCATGTACCGCGTCGGTGATCACCTTGTGCTGGGCAGCCTCTTCAGGCGTGGTCATCTTGGCCGCGCCCTGGGCAACACAGCCTTCCTCGTTCGGTCCGATACCACCGGTGACAATAAGCCCCGCACCACCGCGGGCACGCTCGGCAAAGTAGGCCGCCTGGCGGTTGAAACCGTTCGGGCGTTCTTCCAGACCGGTATGCATCGAGCCCATCAGGGTACGGTTGCGCAGCGTGGTAAAGCCCAGGTCCAGCGGGGCCAGCAGGTGCGGATACAAAGATTGTTCGCTCATCGGATACTCCAGCATCATCAGGATGGCGCAGCGGATACCTGTCCGGCGCCTCGTTATGGCCCCAACAATAGGCCCGGTAACCGGCTTACTCAATAACCTTAAATGACACTTTAATAACCTTGAATTACACTCCTTCGGTACCTACCAGCCCCGGAGCAACGTCCACAATGAAACTCGGTGACCTGTCCGTCGGCTACCTGCTCAGCCTGCGCGACGCCATCCTGCGCATGGGACTGGACCCGGCGCCGTTATTTGGCCGGTTTCGTATCACCGACGCCCTGTTGGCGCAGCCCCACGCCCGTATCAGCATTCCGCGATTCATGCGTCTGGGTAACGCGGCGATTCGCTACACTCGCGAGCCCGCCATCGGCCTGCTGATGGGTCAGTGCAGTCGCATCAGCCATCTTGGCCTGAGTGGCATGGCGGCGCAGTGCGCGCCGAACCTCGGCGCAGCGTTCAGCACCATGATCGAGTTCGAGCTGCTCGGCAGCCAGAACTATCGCGGCCACTCAAGCTTTGAGCCACCCGCCCTGCGCTTCTATTCGATCAGCCCATACAACATGTTCAACCTGTTTGTGGTCGATTCCGCGTTGGCTGCACGTGCCCAGGTAGGCCGGGACCTGACCGGCGGCAAAGCCCAGCTGCGTGAAGTACACATCGAATTTCCGGCACCGCCCTATGCAGCGCGCTATGAACCGTTCTTCGGCTGCCCGGTGCATTTCGAGCAGCCACACAACCAGCTGGTCTGGGAGCCGCGCAGCCTTGACCTGCCGCTGGCGCAAAGCGCCGCGCCGACCCACGCACACCTGCGCGAGCTGTGTGCACAGCGGTTGAACGAGCTGACTCGTCACCGGGGCCTGCGTGAACGGGTAGAAGCGCTGATTGCTCCGCAACTGGACAGTCAGCCGCCGTCTCTGGCGCAGGCGGCTTATGAACTGGGGTTACCTGCCTGGACCCTGCGTCGCCGCTTGTACCATGAGGCGGGTACGAGCTATCAGCAGATTATTGACGAGATGCGGAGAAACCTCGCGATCACCTATATCCGCGACACAGAAATGGCATTGGGGGAGATTGCGTTCCTGCTGGGCTTCTCGGCACCTGAGGCATTTCAGCGCGCATTCAAACGCTGGACCGGCACAGCCCCCGGTAGCTACAGAAAGACAGTTATTGCGGAGGGAATAAAAGAATAGTATTTAAAACAGGCAGTTAAAAATAAAATAAAGAAATTGCGCGAAGAGCATCATAGCTCTTCGGCGTCTTCCACTTCGTCATCCCACTGTTGGGATTGCAGTTCGATCAATTCTTCAATGTAGTCACTCATGTGAGGTTCCTTCTTCGTTTCAATGTTCTGGTCTCGACCTGACCTTAGTCACATCAGATGACACTGAGATGAAAATAACCCACATAGGTTCCGCCCGCGTTTGATCCAGATCAGACCAGCTGCACGGCAACCACTGCCAGCACCGCCGCCTCGATCACTTCAACCAGGGCCCCGGCGGTATCACCCGTTGTACCGCCCAGCCGATCGAGCAGCGAACGTCGCCACAACGCCAGCAGGCTGATGGTCACGACCAGCGCCAACAGGCCAACCCAGCCAAGGCACAAGGTCAGACCGGTGTGCAGTAGCAACGTTAGCTTCAGACGCTCACGGGGCATCTGCGCCACCAGCAGCGAGCCCATCCCTTGAGGCCGAACATAGGGCGTACTCAGCAGCAGCCCGGCCAGCGCGCCGCGCGCCAGCCAGGGCGCCAGCAGCAATGCCGGCCAAGCCGCAGTTTCAAGCAGGCTGACCAGTGCCGCCCACTTCACCAGCAGCAGCAAGACCAGCACGGTCACCCCGACCGGTCCGCAGGCCGGATCCTTCATGATCTTCAAAGTCCGTTCGGCACTCCCCATGCCGCCGACCCAGGCATCCGCCGTATCGGCCAGCCCGTCGAGGTGCAGGCCGCCGCTAAACCAGACCCAGAACACCAGCAACAGCGCGGCAGCCAGCGGCGTAGCAACACCGCCAAGCAGCCAGCTCAGAAGCAGCAGCGCAAAGCCGAGCAACAGCCCAACAGCCGGATACCACAACAGTGAGCGGCCGAGCTCCTGACCGGTCGGCTCACGCCACAGTCGCACAGGTATGCGGCTCAGCAGTTGCAGGGCGAGGCCAAAGGGAATCATGCCGGGAGCCCCTCAACGCGACCGTTCCGGTAGGTCAGGCGATACAGCGCGCCGTGGGCCACCTCAACCTGCAGTAACTGCGCGGCGGGCAAACCCCGTGCTGCGGCAAGCAACAAGCGCATCACGCCGCCGTGAGTGACCAGCAGCAACGTCTGGTCAGGGTGCTCGCGCTCCAGCTGCGCCAGCGCCGCCCAGACTCGCTCGGCAAACCGGGCCACAGGTTCACCATCCGGCGGCGTGAAACCATAAGGGTCAGACCAGAAGGCGCCCAGCGCGTCAGCCTGGTCGTGCATAAGATCGCTGGGGTGCCGGCCTTCCCATTGGCCGAAATGCAGTTCGCGCAGGCCGTCGGCGTAACTCAAAGGGAGCCCGTCGCGCAGGCTCAGCTGTAGCGCAAACAGACCGCACCTGCGTAGCGGGGAACTGACAATACGCTGCCAGTCAGGTAATGCCGGCAGTGCCCCCCACATCTGCTGCCATCCCAGGTCGGTGAGATCATCATCGATACTGCCACGCAGACCACCGCCTTGCTGTGTCTCGCCATGGCGCAGCAGCAGCAACCGCAGACTCATACCAGGCTCCCCGAGACTGCCGCCTCTGCGAAGGTCGCCATTTCATTGTGTAGCCTGCAGGCGGCCTGCAGCAGCGGTACCGCCAGGGCCGCGCCGCTCGCCTCCCCCAGGCGCAGATCCAGAGACAGCAAAGGTTCAGCATCCAGCTCCTGTAGCAGAAAACGATGCCCCGGCTCAGCGCCACGGTGGCTGTAGAGCAACCAGCGACGAACGTCTGAGTTCATACGTACGGCGCATAACGCGGCGGCCGTACTGATGTAACCGTCCACCAGCACCGGCAGGCCGTTCTGCGCAGCTGCGACGTAGGCCCCGGCAAGCGCCGCCACCTCCAGCCCACCAACCCGACGCAGCGTCTCAAACGCGTCATTGGCATGCGGGCGATGATGGGCCACAGCCCGCTCGATGATCCTGCTCTTGTGCCGTAATCCAAGCGCCGTGAGTCCGGTGCCAAGGCCCACCAGCTCGCTCACTGGCTGGTCCAGCAGCAAGGCCGACAGCGCACAGGCGCTGCTGGTATTGCCGATCCCCATCTCACCACCGATAAATAGCTCGGCACCATCCTCGACAGCCCGCTGAACAGCCTCCTGACCGACGCGCAGCGCGGCATCGCATTGTGCTGCGGTCATTGCCGCACCGTGCAGGAAACTCGCTGTACCCGCGGCAATATTGAGATGGCGCACCCCCGGTAGCGGCGCAATCTCGTGCGCCAACCCCAGGTCGATCAGTTCCAGCGGTGCGCCAAGATGCCGCGCCAGTACACTGATCGCAGCGCCACCCTGGGCAAAATTGGCCAGCATCTGTCCGGTGACTTCCTGCGGAAAGGCCGACACCCCTTCAACCGCGATACCGTGATCGGCGGCAAAAACGCTGATCCAGATGCGCTCCAGGCTGGGCGCGCCGCGGCGCTGCAGGCTGGCCAGGGTTACCGCGACCTGTTCCAGGCGCCCCAGGGAACCGGCAGGCTTGGTGAGTTGTGCCTCTCGCGCCAACGCCTGAGCCAGGCGGCCCGCATCCAAAGGTACGACCGGCTGTTGCCACCACGGTGTTGTCACAGCTTTTCTCCTTTCAACACTTGCGGCAGACCGGCAACGCAGAACACCACACGTTCACAAGTTGCCGCCAGCGCCTGATGCAGCCAGCCGGCCTCATCGACAAAACGGCGGGTCAACTCGCCCATCGGCACGACGCCCAGGCCGGTTTCGTTGCTGACCAGCAGAATGCGCCCGGGCAAGGTGGTAAGCACGTCCAGCAACGCGCTGCGCTCGCGCGCCCATGCTTGCGGGTCGTCAGTCAGCAGCAGGTTGCTCAGCCACAGCGTCAGGCAATCGACCAGCAGGCAGCGGTCAGCCCGCGCCTGCTCAGCAAGTGCCCGCGCCAGTGCCAACGGCTCCTCGACCAGCGCCCAATCTGCCGGTCGCTGATGACGGTGGCGTTCAACCCGCTCGCGCATCTCCTCATCGCGTGGCTGGCAGGTCGCGATATACACCACGTCCAACCCGCTTTCAGTTGCCCGCTGCTCGGCGTATCGACTCTTACCGGAACGCGCACCACCGAGAATCAACTCAGCCATGAGCCACCCCGCACAGCTCGCGCAACGCTGCGGTATCCAAATGTTGCTCAACCAGGTCGGCGAGCCGATCCAGATCGCGCTCGCGCAAGGCGGCGTAGTCGACGCCCTGCGCCTGCTGCAAACCGGCCCAGCCAAGCAGTGCCTGCTGCGCTGCAGGCGACTCGAACAGGCCGTGCAGGTAGGTACCGGCTACCTGCCCGTCATCACTCAGAACACCATCGGCGCGGTCGTCATCGAGCAACACCAAGGGGTTCTCGAGCGCGTCCCCCTCGCTGGTGCCGGCGTGAATTTCATAGCCGCTGACCTCCGCGTGGCCGAGGCTCAGCCGTCCGCGAACATTGCGCAGCTGCTTATCGACACGCAACTCGGTGACCATGTCCAACAATCCCAGGCCCCGCTCTGTACCAGCCGGCCCTTCAAGTCCGAGCGGATCATCAACACAGTTACCCAGCATCTGAAAGCCGCCGCAAATGCCCAGCAGCCGGCCGCCGTAGCGCAGATGACGAGCGATATCCTGATCCCAGCCCTGTGCGCGCAGATGCTCCAGATCCGCCCGTACGCTCTTGGAGCCGGGCAGAATAATGAGGTCAGCCGGCGGCAACGCCTGCCCGGCCGGAATGAACTGCAGGTCAACCTGCGGATGCAGGCGCAACGGATCAAAGTCGGTGTGATTGCTGATCCGCGGCAACACCGGCACCACGACCCGCAGCGCGTCGGCAGCGCCGCCGACCTGCCGCGTCTCGACCGCATCTTCCGCCTCCAGATGCAGATCCTGCAGATACGGCAGAACGCCTAGCACCGGCTTGCCGGTGTACTCCTCCAGCCACCGCAACCCCGGCTCCAGCAGCGCGATGTCGCCACGGAAACGGTTGATGACAAAGCCCTTCACCCGCGCCTGCTCGGACGCCGACAGCAGCGCCAGCGTCCCGGCCAGATGCGCGAATACGCCACCCTTGTCGATATCGGCAATGATGATCACCGGACAATCGACCGCCTCGGCAAAGCCCATATTGGCAATATCACCTTCGCGCAGATTGATCTCGGCGGGCGAACCGGCGCCTTCCACCATCACGACCTGCGCCCACTCGCAAAGACGACCATGAGCCGCCAGCACCGCCTGCATCGCGGTCGGCTTGTAGGCGTGGTAGCTCACCGCATCCATGGTGCCGATCGGGTGGCCGTTGATGATTACCTGCGCCCCCACGTCGGTATTGGGCTTAAGCAGAATCGGATTGAGGTCGGTGTGGGTCGGCACGCGCGCGGCCTGCGCCTGCACCGCCTGCGCCCGGCCGATCTCGCCGCCATTGGCGGTGACCGCCGCGTTCAGCGCCATGTTCTGCGGCTTGAACGGCGCCACCACGACGTTCTGACGGACCAGCCAGCGGCACAAGGCGCTGACCAGCGTACTCTTGCCGGCATCAGAGGTGGTGCCCTGCACCATCAGCGTTGTCATTGTGGTGCTCTCATACTCGTGTTCAGGGCCTGCTCAACCCGTTCCCAGTCGCGCTGGTGATGGGGCAGACCAAAACGCAGTCCGTTGAGGGCCGGGAACAGGCGCACGAGTACGCCCTGCCCAGCCAGATTGAGGTACAGCCGCTCGGCGCGTTCCGACTCACGCCACTGGAACAAGCCACAACCCGCCCCGCCGCTCAGACCCGCCTGTATCAGCAGCGCATCGAGCCGCTCACTGGCGGTCTTCAGCCGATAGCGCCAGAGCTGCTGGGTGCTGGCATCCAGCAGCGCGGCAAGGCCGACCGCCCGGGCCGGACCGCTCACGGCCCAGGGGCCCAGAGCCTTCTCCAGCTGGCCCAGCAAGGCAGGAGCCGCCAGCACAAATCCCAAACGCAGACCGGCCAGACCAAAGAACTTACCCAGCGAGCGCAGCACGATTAGCCCTTCCCGGTCGGTGAAGCTGGCAAGGCTGTGCTCGGGTGTAACATCCATAAAGGCTTCATCAACCAGCAGCCAGCCACCCCGGCTCGCCAGCTCGGCGTGCCACTTCAGCAGTTGCTCGGTTGTAAGCAGTTGAGCGGTGGGGTTGTTCGGATTCACTGCGAGCAGCACATCCAGCTGCGGCAGCACGTCGGCAACGTCATCCAGCTGCACGCTGCGCACCGCGTGCCCGGCCCGGCGCCACGCGTCGGCATGCTCGGCGTAGGTCGGCTCCAGTACCCCGACCCGACTTGGGGCGCGCAACAGCGGCAACGCCTGAATGGCCGCCTGCGAGCCGGCCACCGGCAGCGCGGCAGGGGCGCCGTAATAGTCACCGGCCACGCCTGACAGGTTATCGTCGGTTTCGGGCAGGCGCTGCCAGATGGATTGCGGCAGCGCCGGTATCGGCCAGGCAAAGGGCGAGATGCCGGTCGACAGGTCAAGCCACTGCTCTACCGGCCGGTTGAAGCGCCGGGCGGCTTCACGCAAACGCCCTCCGTGTTCAAGCATGGCTAACTCCCCAGATCAGTACGATCACCAGCACCCACAGCAGCACGCTGCGACGCACCAGCAGCAGCGCACGGTCAATATCGGCGGCCACCGCACGCGGCCCTTCGCCAAGCAGCGGGCGCTGTTCGACTCGGCCGTGATACATCGCCGGGCCACCCAGCGCGCGCTCCAGCGCACCGGCACCTGCGGCCATCACCGGTCCGGCGTTGGGGCTGTCCCACAGCCGAGCCTGACTGCGCCAGCAACGCCAGGCCAGCCGCGCGTTGCCGCACAGTGCGTAGCTCACCGCCACCAGCCGGGCAGGAATAAAATTGAGCACATCGTCCAGCCGCGCCGCGACGCGGCCGAACAGCAGAAAACGCGGCGAGCGGTAACCCCACATCGCATCCAGCGTGTTGGCCAGTCGGTACAGAACAACACCGGGGGCGCCGGCCACAGCAAACCAGAACAGCGCCGCAAACACCGCGTCACTGCCATTCTCCAGCACCGATTCGACGGTGGCGCGGGCGACGCCCTCCTCGTCCAGCGCACGGGTGTCGCGGCTGACCATGCGTCCGACCAGCTCGCGTGCACGGGGCAGATCCCCGCGCTCCAGCGCCTGTGCAACGGGCCGGGCATGGGCGCCAAGGCTTTCCCAGCCGATGGCCGCGTACAGACACAGCAGTGATACCAGCCAGCCGATCACTGGCTGCGCCGCCAGCCACCAGACCAGTGCCACCGGCGGCACTACTGCCAGCACCCAGGCCAGCGCGCCGCGGGCGATGCTGCCGCCAGCCGCGGTATTCAGACGCTGCTCCAGCCCGGCGGCGAGATTGCCAAAGCCCACCAGCGGATGATGCCGACGCGGTTCACCCAGCAGCGCATCCAGCGTCACCCCAGCCACCACCAGCGGCCCGAGCAGACTCATGAAAGCGCCCACTGGCGAATCAGCGCAGCGAGCTGATCCAGCCCGTCGGTCAGTGCGCCGATCCCCGGCTGCAGAATGTCGGCCGACTTGATCTCGAACAGCTGCGCCTGCGCCACCGCCGGAACCTGATTCCAGCCGTCACGCTCGACCACCTGTTCCGGGCGAAAGCGCTTGCCGCACCAGGAGCCGATGATGATATCGGGCGCGCGCCGCACCACTTCAAGCGGGTCGGTGATGATGCGCTGCTTCGCCCGCGGCAGTGCGGCCAGATCACTGAAGCAATCGTCGCCGCCAGCCAGGGTGATCAACTCGCTGACCCAGCCGATGCCACTGATCAGCGGCTCATTCCACTCCTCGAAATAGATACGCGGGCGGCGTGGCAGTGCCGCTGCCTGCGCGGCGACCGCCGCCATGCGCCCTTCCAGTTCCTGAACCAGCGCCGCGGCGCGATCTGCCGCGCCCACCAGCGCCCCGAGCGTGCTGATCATTGCCAAAATGCCGGCAATACTGCGCTGGTTGAACAGGTGAACTTCCAGCCCTGCCCGCGCCAGGTCGGCAACTATGTCTGCCTGCAGGTCGCAGTAACCCAGCACCAGATCCGGCTGCAGAGCGAGAACCTCGTCGTGCTTTGCGCTGGTGAACGCGCCGATCTTGGGTTTTTCCTTGCGCGCCTGCGGCGGGCGCACGGTAAATCCGGAAATGCCGACAATGCGCTGCTGTTCACCGAGCGCATAGAGCACTTCGCAGGTTTCAGTCGACAGGCAAATAATACGTTGCGGTCCGAACGCGCTCATCAGCGCTCCTCCCATTGATCGGTAAACAGCATGTCATCCAGCGGTCGGGCCTCGGTCCAGTGCTCCTGCTCCAGCATCGGCCGGCTGTAGAACGCGTCGACCGGGCCCAGACAGAGCACCGCGACCGGGCGCGCACCCGCTGGCAACGCCAGCAGGTCGGCCAGCGCCTGCGGATCAAACAGCGAGACCCAGCCCAGCCCCAGCCCCTCTGCCCGCGCCGCCAGCCATAAGTTCTGGATGGCGCAGGCAACCGAGGCCAGATCCATATCTGGCATCAAACACGTGGGCCTCGCGCCCCGGTGGCAAGGCTGCGACCAGCAGTTCAGCGCAGCTCAGCACCCCTTCGACCTTGAGCCGCATGAACTCGTCCTCCCGCTCGCCCAGGGCACGCGCCGTCTCCAGCCGTTCCTGCTCGACCAACTGATGGATCGACTCGCGCAGCGTCTGACGGGTAATACGCACAAAGCGCCACGGCTGCATCAGGCCGACACTCGGGGCCTGATGCGCGGCCTGCAGCAACCGTTGCAACTGCTCTTGCGGCACCTTGCCCGCAGCAAAGTGGCGCATGTCGCGGCGCTCACGAATGGCGCGGTACACCGCGTCACGCTCCTGCGGGTCAAAGGCGTGCCGGGTCATGGCCGGAACAGCGCCGCCGCAGCCTGCGGATTGCTCGGCAGGTAGAAATGGATGTAGGACGCCGTCAGCCGGCCGTCACGAAACACCGCTTCGCTGGTGCGCCGGTAGTTCGGACATTCGCCCTGTGCCAGCGCTTCCAGTCGGGTATCCAGCAACGAGTGATGGAAGGTGTGACCGCGCAGCGTGCCCTCGGGCAAGCGCACCTCCTGCAGCGCCAGTGCCGCCAGGCGTAACTGCATCACCGCCTTGCCCGGCAGCAATCCGGCCATGCGGTGCTGCACGCCATCACGGTCGGTCAGGGTATCCAGCAGATACAGCATCCCGCCGCACTCGGCGACCAGTGGCTTGCCAGCGGCGTGATGGGCTTGCAGCGCCTGCGCCATCGCCGCATTCGCGGCCAGGGTCTCGCCGTGCAACTCGGGATAGCCGCCGGGCAGATACACACTGTCGACTTCCGGCAGCGCCTCGTCGGCAAGCGGCGAGAAGAAGCTGAGTTCAGCGCCCATCGCCTGCAGCAGCGCCAGATTGGCCTGATAGACAAAGGCAAAGGCCTGATCTCGCGCCACACCGATACGCACACCCGCCAACAACGGCTGCAGCGCCTCGGCACTCGGTGCCGGGAAGCTTACCGGTTCCGGCAAAGGGGCACCGCTGCTCTGCTCCAAGGCATCGGCCGCGGCATCCAGCCGCGCCAGCAGATCCGCCAGCTCGGCGGCCTGTACCAACCCAAGGTGTCGGCTCGGCAGTTCGAGGTCAGCGGCTCTGGGCAGGCCGCCATACCAGTGCAGGCTGTCCGGCAGACTGTCGCGCAGAATCTCGCCGTGACGAACACTGCCAAGCTTGTTGCCCAGCACCCCGGCAAAGCCCAGATCCGGCTGGAAGTTCGCCAGCCCCCAGGCCACCGCCGCAAAGGTTTGCGCCATACCGGAGCCATCGATAACACCCAGTACCGGCACGCCAAACTCACGGGCAAGATCAGCTGCAGACGGCGTACCGTCGAACAACCCCATGACGCCCTCAATCAGAATCAGATCGGCTTCGGCCGCCGCTTCCCAGAGCAACCGGCGGGACTGCTCCAGGCCAACCATCCACAAGTCCAGCTGATACACCGGCGCACCACTGGCGGCCTGCAGAATCATCGGATCAAGAAAGTCCGGGCCACATTTGAACACCCGCACCTTGCGGCCCTTGCGGCTGTGCAGACGAGCAAGCGCGGCGGTTACCGTGGTCTTGCCCTGCCCCGAGGCCGGCGCGGCGATCAACATCGCCGGACAGCTACGCGCGGTCAAAACTCCACCCCCTTCTGCGCCTTGATGCCCGCCTTGAACGCGTGCTTGGTCATGCCCATATCGGTCACGGTGTCCGCAGCCTCAACCAGCGCCGGCGGCGCACCGCGGCCGGTGACGACCACGTGCTGATGGGCCGGCCGCGCCTGAATATCGGCGATAACCTGATCGAGCTGCAGGTAGCCGTATTTCAGCGCGATATTCAGCTCATCCAGCAGCACCAGCGCGACCTGAGGATCGCGCATCAGCTCGACCGCTACGGCCCAGGCGGCTTCGGCCTTGGCAATGTCGTCCTGGCGGTCCTGGGTTTCCCAGGTAAAGCCAGCGCCCATGACGTGATAGCGCACCTCGTCGGGAAAGCGCCGGAAGAAGGTTTCCTCACCGGTACTGCGCGCGCCCTTGATGAACTGCACGATGCCCACGCGCAGTCCATGCCCCAGCGCGCGGGCGGCCATGCCGAAACCGGAGCTGCTCTTGCCCTTGCCATTGCCGGTCAGCACCAGCAGGACGCCGCGCTCGTCAGGTGCCTGGGCGATTTTCTCATCAACCACCTGCTTCTTGCGCTGCATGCGCTCGCGGTGGCGCTGATCGCGCTCGGCAGACTCGCTCATGCGCGCTGGCTCGCGTTACCGAACAGCGCTGCCGCACTGCGCGCACCCACGTACAGCACGACCGCCACGGCAACGTAGGCCGCCATGGTGCTCAGATAGGACGGGTAGTAATGAGCCAGACGCTCGATCATGCCAACAAAAGTCGGCTCGGCGTAGCGGCCGGAGAACCAGTAAAAGCCACCACTGGTAAACACCTGACAGACCAGCGCGCTGACCATCATGGTCGGTACCAGAACCAGCAGCGACGAGGCCTGTTCACGGTGCCAGCCAGCGTACAGACGACCGCCGAACCACAGCGCCGCGTAGCCGGGCAGCAGCGCCCAGTAGGCGATGGTCATGCAATGGTGCCCCACATTGGCCCAGCCAACGGTCAGCACGTCCACCGCCACAGCAGCGGCAAAAAACAGCGGATACGCCCAGACCGGGCGCAGCAGCACGCCGACCAGGAAGAACACCGCCCAGGAGGCGCTTGGCAGGTTGAGCTGCGGGAAGTGGCTACCGCGCGTCATGATCATCAGCGCCAGCAGCAGCGCGCCAACCACCAGTTGGGTATGTTTCGAGGTCTTCAGCACAGCCTTTCTCCTTTGCGGTTTTTCCAAACGTCAGTGCCGGGCATTGCCCGGCTTTTTATTCAGGGCGCCACCGCGAACGGCGGCGCCAGTCAAACGACGCGATTACAGCGGCTGGTAACGCAGGGTCAGATACCCTGCACGGCCCGGCTGCGTATAGGTCGCGGCGGTTTCATACTCGTTGTCGAACAGGTTGCTGACCCGTGCCTGCACCCGCCAGGCATCACTCAGCCAGTACTCGGCCCGCAGCTCAACGGTGTTGTAGCCATGCAGGTCGCTGGTGTTGGTGGCGTTATCCCAGCGGCGGCCCTCGGCGTGGACGCTCGCACCCAGACCGATACGGCCAAAGCGGCGGTCGACATCCAGGTTGAAGATCTGCTCCGGCACCCGACGCAGCAGCAGGTCGTCATCAGCGCTGCTGGAGCGGTTCTCCGGGTCCTGCAGGGTCAGGTTCGCCTGCCAGCTCCAGCCCAGTTGCTGAGTCAGCACTTCCAGTTCCAGACCGGTGATACGCGCCTTATCGACGTTCTCGGCCATCGACACTCCGCCTACACGGACGCTGGCAATCATGTCGTCGATGTCATTGCGGAAGGCGTTGGCCGACCAACTGCCCCAACGGTGCTGGCCACGCAGCCCGACTTCCAGGTTACGTGAGGTCTCCGCCTCGATAGCCGGGTTGCCATATCCGGGGTAATACAGCTCGTTGAAGGTCGGTGCCCTGAAGGCCGTACCGTAGCTGGTGGTCAGGCTGATGCTGTCGGTTAGCGCATAGCCGTAACCGACACTGCCGGTGGTGTGCTCACCGTATGCTTCGTTATCGTCATGACGCAGCCCCAGCTGCCACTCATGGCGACCTGCCTGCAACAGGTATTGGGCAAACAGACCGTGGTTGTAACGGCTGTCTTCCGGGTAATCGACGCTGCTGCTGATGCTGTCCTGCTGCCAGTCATAACCGACGGTCAGCAGCTGATTGGCGCTCAGCGCCAGGTCGTTCTGCCAGCTTGCACTGTCACGGCGCGTGTCGTAGCGGGTATCGAAAATACTACCCTTGTAGTTTTCGTTCTTGTCCTCGCTGCGGCCAACCTGCAGAGTGACATCCCAGAACGACGACGGCGCAAATCGTGCGCGCGCGCCATAGGCCCTCAGCACACTGTCGGCGTTGGCCTTGTTGCCGGAGTCGTAATCGTTGTGCGACTCAACCTGCAGCAGATTGGCATCCAGCAGCAAGCCGTTGGCGAAACGGTAGCCGCCGGACAGGCTGGCCGACAGTTCACGGTAGCCGTCGTGGTCCTTCTCGCGGGATGGCCGCGCATCGTAGCCCTCGGTATCCAGACTGCTGATACCCAGGTTGAACCAGGCATTGTCATCGCCACCGGAGACACCGGCGGTACCGGCGCGATGCTGGCGACTGCCAACAGTGGTCGAGAAATACGGCGTCAGACCATCACCGCCTTTGCGGGTAAAGATCTGCACTACACCGCCAAGGGCCTCGGAGCCATACAGGCTTGAGCGTGGGCCGCGGACGATCTCGATCCGTTCGATCTGCTCAACTGGCAGGTTCTGCAGTGCAGCAACGCCCGAAGTCGCCGAGCCGACACGCACGCCGTCGATCATCACCAACACGTGCTTGTCGCTGCTACCGCGAATCTGCAGCGAGGTGCTCTTGCCCGGGCCGCCATTGTTGATGAGGTTAACCCCGGTTGCACGGCGCAGCAGCTCTTCGGCCGTATTGACCTGCAGGCGCTCGATATCGGTCCGCTCGAAAACCGTAGTGGCGGCAATATTGCTGGCGTGACTGGTCCGGGTGGCGGTCACGACATCGCGACCGAGATCCACAGTGCTGGCGAAAGAAAGGGAGGACAGGCCAATAAGGCCCAGCGCCAGAGGGGCGCGTGCAAGGATTGTCATGCTGCTTGGCTGCTCCGTCGTACCGACCCGTACGACATTGTCTGATCGGGACAGGCTGGAGCGGCAGGAACACGGCATGAACACGGGGAGGACGCCGTACACCTACAGCGCCCACCGCACTGTCGTGAAAGGCATCAGGCCGGTCTCCGGGCTTGCGACTGGACGTGAGTCCGACTACCTGAGCCTTCCCATGCATTCAGCACAGTGGCGTATTTCAGGTGCCTCGCCTTGCTGGCGGACGTCGCTTACCGTTGCGGGGGCAGCGCCGGAATTGTCTGCTCTGGCAGACGCACCGGCTTCCCAGTTTCACCCTCCTCGAATTGGAGGGAACCTGAAGCGAGGCAGAGAGTAGTGACCGGCCTAGGCCATGTCAACTGCCTTACTGCCGAATCAGATTGCACCACCATGGCACGCAACTCGCACTACCGCGGTGCAGGTCACACTGATTCAACCGGCCGTGCTGCTGGTGCCCTTGAGCATGTCGTTGTAGCTCAGCACCGTACGGGCAACCTCGGCCAGACGCTGATTGCGCTCCATCGCTGCATTCTGCAGGGCGCGGTAGGCGTCTTGCTCATTGAGGCCATGCTGCTTCATCAGCAGCCCCTTGGCACGCTCAATCACCTTGCGCTCGTTAAGCGTCTGGCGGGCGTCCTCCAGTTCATCCTGCAACTGCTGCAGGCGCGCCGTCTGCTCGTGCAGCAGATCCAGCAGCGAACCATTGACCTGCCCGCCAGGCGCCTCGCTGGGCAGACTCTGAAAGTCGGTCGCCTGCACGTTATAGAGTTTGACCGCCGGATCGGCACTGCCGTGATCCAGCTTGTCCAACTGGCGCATCAATCTTCGCTGGTTATCCAGATCGGCCTGCGCCTGCGCGATCTTCTCTGCACACAACTTCTGCAGATGGACAGCCAACTGATCCTCGATCTGCTTCATCGCATCAATGCGCTGGGTGGTCAGCTCAAACCAGACATCGCCCAATGAGCCCTGCACCCGTTGTTCGGTACTGGTGCGCTCGGCCATCTGCCGCAGGCGCGCAATCTGCTCAAGCAACTCGTCAGCACAGAGCGTCTGCCACAATGCCAGTGACGGCGCGTCTGCCGCCTGCTGAAAGCTCTCAAAGCAGCGCGCCTGACCATCCTGCAGAAAACGCAGCTTGCCCTGCACCGCCGGATCGAAGTAACCGGCCATAAACCCCGCGACCCCTGTCGCCCGCTCCTGCCCGGCCAGCTCCTTGCCCTGCATGAAATTGAACAGCGCAACCAAAGCACGCGTTACCCGCGGATCGACCGCCGTATCAGCCGCATCGAACACCACGGCCAGCAATCCCGCGATCTGCCGGGAAAACAGCCGCGTGGCTTCAGCGGCCGACAGCGACTCGGCGCGCACGCGCTCACGCAGCCTGGGCAGACCGTCCAGACTATGCAATACATAAGCAATACGCGTGAACAGACGGGCCTTGTCGGCGCCGACGCTGCTTTCCGGGTGGATCTGCTCGAAGGCCCTGCGCACAACAATTTCCTGCTCGGCGGCCGCCTCACTGAGTGCATCAAGGGACTCGCGATGGCTATCAGCCTCACCGCCCAGGCAGAAATTGGAGTAACCTCGTTCACGCTGCAGCGCATGCACCAGGCGGCTTACCTCGGTAACCAGCGCACAGGTCAGCGACAGGGCCTGCAAACCTTGCATTTCGCTGCGCCGCGCTGCCAGCATGAAGTCCAGCGCTGATGACATGAATGTTTCCCCGCCACGGTTGATCTACCCACATTGAGCAAGACCTATGCCAGCCGGGCGGTTCACATCACAGAGAAATCGTTCTATAACCACGAACACTGCTCGAACCTTTTACCGGAGGGATACATGTTCGAACCGGGCCATCTGCATATCAGCCGTATCCGCCTGCTGCCATCCGACACCGGGTTCAGCCTCGACATCCGCTACAGCATCGAAGATCAGCGCAAAGGCGTGGACTTCACCGTCGATGGCACAGTAAACGACAACGAAATTCACGAGCGCTTTTCGCTGCCGCGTGATACCGCTTTCAACTTCGCCAGCAATGTCGACCATATTCTGCGTCGCCACGGCGTATTGACGCCGGAATTCATGTCGCTGACAGCGCATCATGAATACGACGCCATGTTTGAGGACATTCGCGGTCGACTGCACGCTTGGAACGGCGAGCCGATTGACCCGAGCCATCTGAAGTAGCGCCGAGTCAACCCGAAAAAAAGACACAAAAAAACCCCAGTTCTTGCGAACTGGGGCTTCTTGAATAATGGCGCAGCGGACGGGACTCGAACCCGCGACCCCCGGCGTGACAGGCCGGTATTCTAACCAACTGAACTACCGCTGCGCATCGTTCTTCCGGCTGCTGGAAATCGACCTCAAGTCGCTCACCTTGTCCGTCTGAACTGGCGCGCATTTTATAGATTCCATCAACCGAGTCAAGCACTTGCAGAAGATTTATTGAAAATATCTTCAGCACTCCCGTGCAGCCCTCAGTTCATCTGCACCGCCTCCCTTTCGGTCGCTGACACGGTCGGCCGTAACCACAGCCGACAGACCGCTGGCACCACCAACAAGGTGAGTACCGTGGATGCCAGCAGGCCGGAAATAATCGCCCAGGCCATTGGCGGCCATAGTGTCGAACTGGAAAATGCCAGCGGCAGCAGTCCGGCGATGGTAGTGGCCGTCGTCAACAGAATCGGCCGGGTTCGACGCACCACCGCATCAGACACCGACTGATCAATCGTTCTGCCCTGCGCCAAGCCCTGATCCACCACGTCGATCAGCACAATCGCGTTATTGACCACGATACCAACAAGCGCGATAACCCCAAGCAGCGACTGGAAGCCAAACGGCACACCGGAAAACACCAATCCGGGCAGCACGCCCGCGCTGGCAAGCGGCACCGTCAGCAGCACGATGCCGAGGCGCTTGAACGAATTGAACTGCAGCAGCAGGAAGAACAGCAACAACAGAATACCGATGGGTGCCGTGGTAAACAGCGCACGGTTGGCATCGCCAGAGCCCTCACTGTCGCCGCCTATTTCCAGCCGTGTACCGACCGGCAATGCCGCCTGGGTGAGCCTTTCCTGCAGCGCCTGCAGAACCTGACTGAAGCTGTAGCCCTGCTCCAGGCCGGCAGTCACCGTCAGCACGCGCACGCCATCACGCTGGCGGATACTCGCTGGCTGCCAGGCGGGCACCACTCTCGCCACGGCAGTCAGCGGCACGGCCTGCCCCTGTGCATTAAACACGTTGGCAGACAGCAGTCGCTGCAGGGATTGCTGACTGCCCTCGTGGGTGCGTAACAAGATCGGAATCGGGTCCAGCTCCTGGCGATATTGCTCAACCGTCGTTCCGAGACTCTGGCGGAACAGCGCCTGCGCCACATCGGCCCGGTTCAACCCGAAGCGCTGCGCCTGCGCATCGTCCACCTCGATCCTGACGGTCGGCACCCCGAGGTCGATATCGTGGCGCACATCCACCGCGCCCGGCACCTGCTTGAGCAGCGCGAACAACTGCTCCGCAGCGGCAATACGCTGACGGTCGTCCGGATGGTAAACCCGTAACTCGACCGGTGCCTCGCGCGGCGGCCCCTGCCCCAGGGTTGTCGCCACTACATCCAGCTCGGGCCATTGCTCTGCTACCCTATCGCGCACCCAATGGATCAGCGGCCTGGTGTCAGCGAGTGATCGGGTATTGACCACCAGGCGTGCCCGATTGGGGGCCTTCGGATACCGGTTGAGGTTGTAGTAAAAACTGGGGCCGGTGGCGCCAGTGAAACGGTGCACCGAGAGCACTCCGGCTTGCCTCATGAGCTGAGCCTCCAGCGCTGCGGCGACCTCGGTGGTGTAATGCTGGTCGGTTCCTTCCGGCATGAACAGCTCGACCACGACCTGCGCACGATCAGCATTGGGGAAGAACTGCAGTTTGACCAGCGGAACCAGCGCCAGACTAACCGCAACCACTGCGGCGCCAAGCAGCAGCATCCCCTTCGGTGCACGCTCACTGAGCCTTGCCAATCCCGCTGAAAAACTTTCCATTCGGGTATTCATGCGTACTGGCGCAGGCCGCAGAAAGTACCCGGCCAGCATCGGCGCCACGCTGATCGCGAGTAGATAACTCACCAAGAGCGTCAACATGATCATGACCGGGATACCACGCGTGAAGTCTGCCGTGCCCCCCTTGGATAGCAGCATGGGAGTGAAAGCCGCCAGTGTCGTCGCAGTAGAGGCGCCCAGCGGCCCCGCCAACTCGCGCACAGCATTGAACGCAGCCTGCCAGCGGGATTCGCCAGCGTTCAGGCGGTCCTGGATGTTCTCGACCATCACAATGGCGTTGTCGATCAGAATACCCAGCGAAATCACCATACCGATCACCGCGATCTGGTGCAGAATGCCACCGCCAAGGTCGTACAGACCGAGACTGATCAGCGCGACCAATGGCAGCATCGCCGCCACCAGAACCCCCATCCGCCAGCCCATCCCCAGCAACACCACAGCGACAATGATCAACACACTGCTGAGCAGGTTCTGCTCCAGGCCATCCAGCCGCTCCTTGACCTGATCGGGCTGAAAGAACATTTCATCGATCCGCAGCGGTGCGAACTCGGGGCGCAGCGTATCCAGCCGCGTACGCAGCTGTTCGCCAAAACGAATCGCGTCCACCTGGCCCCGCTCCAGAATCAGTCCGACCAGAACACTCTGATCGCCGTCAAACCAGGCCCGTTCACCAATCGGCTCGACCGGACCGCGCCAGATATCAGCAATCGCGGCCAAGGGCACGCTGCCACCCTGCGGCAACGGGATCTGGGTTGCCTTCAGCGCGGCCAGATCAACGAACTCACTGTTCGGCAGCACGCCCAGGCGCTGGGAGCCAACCACCACGAAACCACCTGGAATGACCTGATTGCGCTGAGCCAGCAGGCCTGACAGCATCTGCGGCGACAGACCCAACCTGCTCAACTCCGCATCGCGGAGCGCGATGGTGATCTGCTCATCGGTGTCACCATACAGCTCGACCCGCGCCAACCCGGGGAGATCCATCAACTGCCGCTTGAGGCGCTCGGCCTCATCACTCAGGCGCACCACCGAGGCATCGCCACGCACCGCCAGCACAACCGCCGGAATGTCCAGCAGTCGGTCATCCAGCTCCATACTCCGCACCCCGTCAGGGAACGAGAGCTGCGCCCGGGTCATGGCCTGGCGCACGCGATCCCAGGCCGCATCGGTGTCGTAGATCGTGTCATCCAGCATGACCGAGACCAGTGCCACGCCGGTGCGCGCAGTAGCGCGGATGAAATCGACCTCGGAGACTTGCGACAACTCATCCGACAGCGGCTCCAGCAGCAGCCGCTCCACCGACTCTGCCACGGCTCCCGGATAGACCACTGTGATCAGGCCTGCGCGGTATGGAAAGCTGGGGTCTTCCTGCCGCGCCATCGTCAGGTAGGACGCAATCCCGAGCACCGCCAGCATGACGACCACCATGCCCAGCAGCCGTGGGCGCATCAGCCGTTGCAGGTTCATGGCAGCAGCTCCACGGTGTCACCGTCAGCCAACCGACTGATACCGGCATACACCACCTGATCACCAGCGCTGAGGGGCCCGTCTCGCAGCAGGGCACGCTCACCCTCAAAGCCGTCGACATCAATGGCGACCCGCTCCACACGCTGATCAGTCAGGCGAAATACTGACAAACCGGCTGCAGAGCGCATCACAGCGGCCAACGGCACGCTCAGGGCTTCCGCATCAGCCGGCTGCAGACCGACCTCAAGCGCATCGCCAGCCTGTACCGGCCC
This sequence comes from Halopseudomonas oceani, assembly GCF_002903165.1. Classification (GTDB taxonomy): domain Bacteria; phylum Pseudomonadota; class Gammaproteobacteria; order Pseudomonadales; family Pseudomonadaceae; genus Halopseudomonas; species Halopseudomonas oceani. Next base: position 114,869 of record NZ_PPSK01000010.1, on the reverse strand, counting down.
GTCCAGACCGACAACCAGCGGATACAGCACCGACCCCAGCGAGGCGCCGCGCCCAAGCTCGGCCACCCGCCCCGATAGCGGCTGATCTGCCAGCACCGACCAGACCGGCACCGGAGATCCAACTACCAAACCGTTCAGCAGCGCTGCGGGCACCAGCACCTCAACCTCCATGCCGTCGCCAGCAGCCATCTGCAAGACCGGTTGACCGGCAGCAACAAACTCACCCGGCTCGACCATCAAGGTCTCGATACTGCCGTCAAAGGGTGCTCGCAGACGGGTCTCACCGTTCAGTTGCTCACTCTGCTGCAGGCTGGCGCGGGCGCTGCGCACACCGGCCTCCAGGGCAGCAAGACGCGCCTGTTGCTGCTCCTGATCAGCCTGCGAAAGCACGCCGCGCTGGAACAGTTGCTCGGCTCTTCGCAAATCCCGACGTGCCTGTGCGGCCTGGGCCTGCAATTCGGCCAGCCGGGCACGCGCCGCATCACGTGCCGGTCCGAGCTGCGGGTTGTAGAGCGTTGCCAGCACGTCCCCTGCTTTGACCGCCTGACCGATCTCTACAGGCCGCGTTGCCAAGGTCCCTCCGACCTGAAAGGTCAGGCTCGCGCGTTGCCGAGCCCGCGCGCTACCGGCAAAGCGTAATGCTTGCTGCCCTGCACCGGCCGCAACCTCTGCCACCCTGACCGGAACAGCCACCGGTGCAGCAGCACCCGGAGATTCCCCGCCCTCGCCACGACAACCGACAACCGCCAAGCCAGCGACTGCCGCCAGGACCCACAAGCGGCAGCGCCGCCCTTGCCAACCCGATGCTCTGACCATCATCCTGCTCCCGGAAAGATAAATCTCATTAACACTTTGTCAGACATTGACATATTGTCAACAACTGGCAGAATGTTTTTCATCACCGCAATCGAGAAAACCGATGAGCGCTATCGAACGCAGAGAACGGGAAAAACAGGAACGCCGGGACAGCATCCTGGACAGTGCCGAACAGTGCTTCTTCAGCAAAGGGTACGAGCGCACCTCAATGAACGAGATAGCGCACGGAGCCACACTCAGCCGGGCGCTGCTTTACGTGTACTTCAAGGACAAAGCGGCAATCATGCGCGGCCTGATGCTGCGCGCCGGGCAACGCCTGCTGGAGCGCTTCCACAGCGCACAGGCAGCGGGCGGTAGCGGCCTGGAGCAACTCAAGCGGATCGGCCGGAGCTACTATCAATTCAGCATCGAGTGCCCGGATTATTTTGATGTATTGACCGACGCCAGCACCTTTGCACACCTGGTCGACAGCGACGAGCAAAGCGCCGAACTGGCGCACTGCTACGAGCAGTCAATGGCCTGCATGCTGCAATCGATCCACGATGGCATTACCGATGGCAGCCTCAACCCTGAGCTGGCCGCAGAGCCCCTGCTGACAGCCAACTTTCTGCGCGGCGCGCTGCACGGGGTCATCCTGCAGACCCGCCAGCACGATCCCTGCCAAGACAATCAGCCGTCACCGGAGCAGATGATCGACTTCACCCTGCAGATGCTAAACCAGTCACTGCGCGCCTGAGGCAGTTGCTTGCCATCCCCGGGATCAGCGCCCATGATGACTACTCATACACTTGAGGAGTACCCCATGCCCTGGTATGGATGGCTATTCATGGCACTGGCCTTCGGCAGCGTGCTGGGCAGCCTGCTGCTGTTGCGTGACAACGCCGGCAGCAACCGCGTCAGCCCGGAAACCCTGGCCAAGGTCAAGGCACGCGAAGCACAGCTCAAGGCAGAGGAAGCCGAGGAAGAAAAGCGCTGAACAACGCGGTAGACTAGGCGCCTGTAACGCCAGACTTCAACCAGGCGTCGCTTTCGCGATGCCGTCATCATTACGACGCTGACAAACCATGGTCAATTCACTGCAAGCTCAACTGCTCAAGGCCGGACTGGTCGACGAGAAGAAACTCAAGCAGGCGCAGCGCGCCAAAAAGAAAGAAGCCAAGGCTCAACCAGCCGGCGAGAAAACCCCAAGCGCCGCGCAGAAAGCCCGCGAACAAAAGGCCGAACGTGACCGCGAACTGAATCAACAGCGCCAGGCAGAGGCCGCGCGCAAGGCAGCCGAAGCGCAGGCCAAGCAGATGATCGAGCAGAACGTGGTCGATCGCGCTGGCGGCGAAACACCCTATCAGTTCGTCAGCAAGAACAAGATCAAGAAGATCCATGTCACCGAAGAGCAGTTTGCTCTGCTCAGCCGAGGCCGGCTCGGAATTACCCGCCTGTCAGGCGGATTTGTACTGATTCCGCTCGACATCGCCGAAAAGGTCCGCGAGCGCGTACCGCACTGGCCGGTGCATGTGGCCGAGGTCAAGAAAGAAAGCGCCGCCGAGGATGATCCCTACGCCGGCTACGAGATTCCTGACGATCTCATGTGGTAAGGCGAATCGGCCGCGCCAGGCACCCCGTCCTGGCGCGACCGATTCGTTCATCAGGCGTCTGCTTCAGTAGCGGATTCAACCGGTTGGTTGCCCGCGCCATTTTCCTCGCGATCATGCTGACGCTGGCGCTCCTGATCATAGTCATCCTCGGAGCAGTTCGGCTTATGCATGAACGTTCTGGATACGTCGATCAGGCCGACGTGTTCAATCGTGCGACGACCGATCAATACCGGATAGTTCATGTCGCCGCGATCGCGCAGCGAGAACTGCTCCTCGTAGACCCGATCTCCCATACAGATCGACATCTTCACCACCGGCCGGCGATCCGCCCCCCCAGCACCGCGTACCAGAATCCGCCGAAAGACCGGCCGCTCAAAGTGCATGGTGACCATCTCGTCAGTATCGGCATCGCGTACCGGCACATCGTAGCGAACCCACTCCTTGCCGTGATGCTCAAATTCTTCCAGGTTGACTGCATGCATGGACGAGGTCAGAGCACCTGAGTCCACCTTGATCTTGACCGCCGTGTACTCCGGCAGAATCAACCCTTTCTCGATCCAGCCGACCACCCGCGGACCGAACTGCACAGCCTCATCCGCCGCATGCGCGACGCCTGCGCCCAACGCAGCACACAACAGACCAACCGACAGACCCGCCAACTTCAATACTGACCGCATGAGACACCCTTACATTGATTAACCACCGGCCTTTTTGCCGGCGAGACAGAGCGCGCAGTGCCACGCGCCTTATGAGTAAAGATCACAAAAACAGATAACCTCTTGCAACCCCGGCGCGCATGCAGTCAAATCGCCAGCACGGATGACGGGAAAATACCGCTCAGGTTTTGACGGATTCGGCCGACACTGAGATACAACGCCACTGCGAACAGGATTCGTTGCAGGCATAAAAAAATAATAGACATCACCACTAGGCGTGTGGAGGTTACATGAAGCTGTTGCGCAACATTCGAATCAGTCAGAGGATCTGGCTGATCCTGATTATTGCCCTGGGCAGTACTATCATTTCCGAGGGGCTCTCCCTCTCCCACCTCCATACCGAAATGAAGCAGGACGAGGTCACCAAGGCAACACATCTCGTCGAGGTTGCGCACGACTTGATGGAGTACTACCACAAGAAGGAAGTCAGTGGAGAACTCACCGGTGAGCAGGCTCGCCAACAGGCCCTGGAAGCACTCTCGGCGTTGCGCTACGACGGCAACGAATACTTCTGGGTCAACGACCTCGACAACATCATGATCATGCATCCGCTGGCGCCACAGACCGTCGGCACGGACCTGTCCGAAGCCAAGAACACCGACGGCGTGAGCGTTATCCGCGAAATGGTAGCACTGGCCAGAGACAAAGGCACCGCCAGCTTCCAGTACAACTGGCCAAAGCCGGGTGAGAAGGAACCATCGCAAAAGATCGCCGCGTTCAAGCTGTTCAAACCCTGGGGTTACATGATCGGTACCGGCATCTACATCGATGCCCTGCAAGCCAAATTCCAGCAAGCACTGTACACCTCGCTGATCACGGCCCTGATCATCACGCTGGTAATGTTCGCCCTGCTCTTCATCATCGGGCGCAGCATTTCGCAACCGCTGGACAAGGTGGTCAACGCCATGCGCGGCATCGCGAGTGGCGAAGCCGACCTGACCCGTCGCCTGGATGACGATGCCCGTGACGAGCTGTCCCAGATCGCCAGCTACTTTAACCGTTTCAATCGCAACCTGGCCGACATCATAGGTCAATTGGGTGACAGCGCCCGTCAGTTGATCAGCTCCAGCCAGCAACTGGATCAGATCAGCAACAACAGTCTGCGCGACATGAGCCGCCAGTCTGAGCGCATGGAATTGATGGCCACCGCTATCAACGAGATCACCTACGGTGTGCAGGACGTGGCTCAGAACGCCAACGCCGCCGCTCAAGAGGTCGAGAACGCCAACCAGGGTGCCGCCAACGGTCGCCAGCAGGTCGAGCAGACCATCCACGAGATACGTCTGCTGTCCGACAGCGTTAACACCGCTGTTCAGCACATGGAAACCCTGTCCACCGATGCGAACGAAATCACCTCCGTGCTGGACGTCATCCGCAACATCGCCGAGCAGACCAACCTGCTGGCGCTGAACGCCGCCATTGAGGCAGCGCGTGCCGGTGAGATGGGACGTGGTTTTGCAGTGGTTGCCGACGAGGTACGCAATCTGGCTCAGCGCACCCAGCAGTCGACCGAAGAAATCCACAACATGATCAGCAAGCTGCAGACCAACACCCAAACGGTTGTCGGTGTGATCAATGAAAGTAGCCGCCACTCCCAGGCCAGCGTGGATCAGGTCAATGAGGCCGGCACCGCATTGGAACAGATTGCTCAATCGATGGAGCAACTAGTTGCGCTCAACGCCTCGATTGCCAGCGCCACTACCCAGCAATCAACCGTGGTTGAAGACGTAAACCGCAACGTCACCGAAGCGGCCGAGCTGGCTCGCGAAACTACCGATGGTGCCCGCGAAACAGCGCAGGCAGGTCAGCACCTGGCTGGCCTGGGTCGTCAGATCGACGAACTGGTACGCCGCTTCAAAGTCTGATCGGCCTGCCACAGCAAAAAAGCCCAGCCCGGATTCCCGGGCTCGGTTTTTTTGTGATTCATCGCGGAGGGTCAGTGCGAGCCTCCACTTGCAGCTTACCGTTTAATGCATGCGCGGTTGTTGTGTCAGTCTTTCGCCTTCACGGCGAGCCAAAGGGGACCGCTTGCCCGGCCCCCCTTGGCGATCCCCCCGGGCACCCGGCTACGCGGCCCTTCGGGTTCGCTGCGTTGCTCGGTCTAGCGGGGGCCGGCAGAACTCGTCGCTGCGCTCCTCAAACAGGCTGCCGTCCTTTTTCCCGCCAGCCCTGCGCTACTCGCCCGCGTAAACGGGGCCAACCCCGGTGCACACCCAACCATTCGCGCATTCGGTTAACTGCCTCGCCCCCTTGTCGCACTGGCCCAAACTTCGCAAAGAACCACAAAAAAGCCCTGCCCGGTTTCCCGAGCAGGGCTTTTTTGTGCCTGAATGCGTTACAGCACCATCACCGCAATCCAGCCAAAAATAATCAGCGGCAGGTTGTAGTGGATGAAGGTCGGCACCACAGTATCCCAGATGTGGTTGTGCTGGCCGTCCACGTTCAGACCCGCAGTCGGGCCGAGGGTCGAGTCGGAGGCAGGAGAACCGGCATCACCCAGCGCCGCGGCGGTACCAACCAGAGCAACGATCGCCGCCGGACTGAAGCCAAGGTGCATCGCCAGCGGCACATAAATGGCTGCAATGATCGGTATGGTCGAAAAAGATGAGCCGATGCCCATGGTAATCAGCAGCCCGACCAGCAACATCAGCAGTGCTGCCAGCGCCCGGTTGTCGCCAATCATCGCCGCAGAACTGTCAACCAACGTAGTAATCGCACCGGTCGCACGCATGACCTCAGCAAAGCCGGCAGCAGCAATCATGATGAAGCCGATCATGGCCATCATCTTCATGCCCTCGGTGAATACCCCGTCGGCCTCACGCCAGCGCACGACACCCGATACCGAGAAAATAACGAAGCCGGCCAGCGCGCCCATGATCATGGAGTCCAGCCAAAGCTGAATGACGAACGCGGCGACCACTGCGCCCAGCGCAGCCAGCAGCGACATCGGGTTGTAGCTGGCTTCCGCGCGCTCCACTTCACTGATTCGCTGCTCATCGTAATGCCGTGGTTTGCGGTAGCTGACAAACACTGCCACCAGCAGACCAAACAGCATGCCCAGCGCCGGCAGGGCCATCGCGTGCATGACGTTGATACCCTCAACGGAGGCGCCGCTTTCCGCCACGTTTGCCAATAGGATGTCATTGAGGAAGATGCCGCCAAAACCGACCGGCAGGAACATGTAGGGAGTGATCAGACCAAAGGTCAGCACGCAGGCCACGGCTCGACGATCCAGCTTCAGCCGCGCCATCACGAATAACAACGGCGGCACCAGCAGCGGAATGAACGCGATGTGAATCGGCAGGATGTTCTGTGAGGAGATAGCAACGGCCAGCAGCACCAGCAACAGCATCAGCTTGAGCACGCCGCCGCCACCGTCGCGTCGACTGTCGACCAGACCAAGCCCCTTGTCCGCCAGCGCATGGGCCAGACCAGACTTGGCAATCGCCACGGCAAACGCCCCCAGCAGCGCGTAGCTCAGCGCAATATTGGCCCCTTTGCCTAGCCCGGACTGGAAGGTGCTCAGGGTGGTTTCCAAACCCAGACCGCCCAGTAGACCGCCGGTCAACGCACCGAAAATCAAGGCGACCACCACATGCACGCGGCACAGGCTGAGCACCAGCATCACGGCGACAGCCGCTACTACTGCATTCATTTCTGACTCCCCATCTTCATGTCGCCTGCCGCCCCTTTGCAGCAAGCCCCACAACCCGGCGCCAAACGAGGCACCCCGAAGGCCGCGTACTCTGCCCCACTCCCCTGCCACTGTCAAAGAACGCTGACCAAAGGCACCAACGTGCCAGGATCAGGTACAGTAAGGCCCCCATCACGTCATTGAGGCCCGTCATGCAACGCATCGCCATTGTCGCCGGCAGTAGCCGCACCGATAGCCAGACCGCCAAGGTCGCCGCCTTTATCCGTCAAACACTGATCAGCACCCATAACCTGGACGCCGAGGCGGTTTCAGTTATTGATCTGGGCAAAGGGCCTTTGCCGCTGTGGCCAAGTGATGAGGACAGCCGATGGCCTGAATACGAAGCACAACTAAGCGCTGCGGATGCGGCGATCATTCTGGCGCCGGAATGGCACGGAATGGCCTGCCCGGCGATCAAGAACTTCTTCCTCTACGCCAGCAAGGCACAATTGGCCCACAAACCCGCGATGCTGGGTGCCATCTCCGCGAGTGTCGGTGGCGCATTCCCGATCAGCGAACTGCGCGCTTCCAGCTACAAGAACTGCCGCCTGTGCTACATCCCGGAGCACCTGATCGTACGTGACGTTAACCATGTCATGAACGGCGAAACGCCAGAGTCCCAGGCCGACGAGCGCTTGCGTCAGCGACTCGATTACAATCTCGATGTACTGCTGCATTACACCCGCGCGCTGGCAAGCATCCGTCCCTTGATTGACATGAGCAACCCCGCCTTTGCCAACGGCATGTCCTGATCAGGGCCGCATTAGACTAAAGTACAGGCCGTCATCCTACCGTCCGGGCGGCGGCCTGCAAGGCTCGGAACAGAGCCATCACGCCTGCTGATTCACTGCATTTTCAAGACACTCGCATGACAGTTCGACGATGGTCGTAAAGTCAGGCGTGCAGTCGCGTGCTTTATTTTCCTCGGCGTAACCCATGCCACACCTCACATCAGGAGAATAACAATGAAGCATGTGACTCCCCTAGCGCTCGCCGTTACCGCGGCGATTGCCTGCGGCAACACCCAGGCCGCGGGATTCGCAGACGACGCCACCGCGTCCCTGCAACTGCGCAATTTCTACTTCAATCGCGATTTCAGAGACCCCGGTGCACAGTCCAAGGCCGAGGAATGGGCCCAAGGCTTCATCTTCAAAGCAGAATCCGGCTACACCCCTGGCGCACTGGGATTCGGTGTCGACGTCTACGCTGGCCTCGGTCTGAAGCTGGACTCCGATGACGAGCGCGCCGGCTCAGGATTGCTGGCCAACAGCTATGGTGATGAAGGCAAGGACAGCTATAGCGAAGCCACCGCCGCGCTCAAGGCGCGCCTGTCCAACACCGTCCTCAAGGTTGGCGGCCTGATGCCCAAACTGCCAGTCGTCAGCTCCGGCGATTCCCGCCTTCTCCCGCAGAGTTTCACTGGCGCCAGTTTGTCCATGAACGAAATCGAGAATCTCGATGTTCAGGCCGGACAATTGCGTGAGGTCAACTACCGCAACAGCAGCAACCGTGAAGACATACGCGCCACCGTTGGCGGCGCCTCTGACCGCTTCAACTACCTGGGCGGTAGCTACGCCTTCAACAGTAAAAACACCACCATTGGGCTCTGGCGTGCGGAACTGCAGGACGTCTACAACCAGAACCTGATCAACCTGATTCACACCCAGCCGGTGGGAGACTGGAAGCTCGGCGTCAACCTTGCCTGGTTTGATAGCAGTGACGATGGCAACCAGCCCATCGACATTGACCACCAACTGACCTCACTGACATTGTCCGCAGCCACCGGCCCGCACACTTTCCGACTGGGCTATCAGGACAGTGACGGGGATACCGCCTTCCCATACCTGGCCGAGACCGATCCGTACATCGTCAACTATGTGCAGATCCTCGACTTCACCCGCGCCGATGAGCAGTCCTGGCAGGCGCGCTACGACATCAACTTTGCATCGCTAGGCGTCCCCGGATTGAGCGCATTTGCCCGCTATGTCAGCGGTGACAACTTCCAGGTAGCCGGCAATGATGGCAGCGAGTGGGAGCGCGATATCGACGTCAGCTACACCGTCCAGAGCGGCACATTCAAGAATCTGGCCGTACGCTGGCGTAACGCCATGGTGCGTTCCGACGCCACCCGCGACATCGATGAGAACCGCCTGATCCTGAGCTACAGCATTGCCCTGAAGTAATACTGCTCCATCCAGGCCCCCCACACGATTGCCTGGAATTTTGCCGCTGCGCCATCCCCGATTGGTCGCAGCGGTTTTTTTTGCTCAGCACGGACATCAGTGCAAGCTGAAAGCAAACGGTCCACCGCAGGGACACCTGCCCTCCAACCTGTGAAGACCTGCCTTGCGCCCCCGGTCCTCTGCCTTGCGCTCTCGAGCCCCACATCCAAGCCATGAAAAAAGGCGCCGAAGCGCCTTTTTCAATGCGGACAATCGCCTGCTCAGTAACGCTCAACCTCGGCTTCACTGCGCAACTGCTGCTGGGCTGCGGCAAAGTCCTGCTGTCCCGACTGACCGGCAACAAACAGACCATACTGATCCGCGCCACCTTCCGCCGACTGCACGTCTTCAGCAACCGAAACACCGTTCAGCACGACCAGCCAGTAGCCGCCTGCCGCACGCTTGAAGCTGGCGTAGACCGGCTTGTCGGCCTCAGGCTTCGGCATGGCAAAGACATTACGTAGCAGGGCTTGGTCAATCTGGTTTTCACCACGACCAACCGCTTCGTGCTGCTGCCACTCGAGGCCCGCCTGCTCAGCCGCCGCGTCAACGGTCAGCGCCTGCGAACGCAATTGCTCAACCAGTTGATCAGCCTTCTCAGCAGCGGCTTGCTCAGCCTTGGTATGGGCAAGTTGGGTACGGATGTCTGCACTAACGTCCGCCAGTGGGCGCTGCTCCGGCGTGAGGTGCTGCTTCACCCGAATGACCACCACGGTGTCAGCGTCCAGCTCAATCAGATCACTGTTGAATCCGTTGTTCAGAACATCATCGCTGAACGCTGCGTTCATCACCTTCGGGTTGGCCGCCAGGCCTTCACCACCGAGACGCTCGACCGGCCCCAGCGTCTCAACAGTCAGGCCAAGCGCAGCGGCAGGCTCTGCCAGGTCTGGGGCTTCATGAGCCAGATTGGCCAGTTGCTGGGAAGCATCAACAAAGCTGCGTTCGACCTGCTCGGTCTTCAGTTCCTGGACCAGTTGATCACGCATGGAGTCCAACGAAGGCACTTCCGGCGCCTTCAGATCGGTCAGCTTGACCAATTGGAAGCCATAGCTGGTGCGCACTGGCGCGGACACTTCGCCCGGCTGCAACGCAAACAGCGCGTCATCAAACGCTTGGTCGAAGCTACCCTTAACGATGTAGCCCAGATCACCGCCATCACGGGAGCTGCCGGTGTCATCTGACATTTCTTCAGCGACCTTGGCAAAGTCCTCACCAGCCGCAATACGCGCTGCAGCCTCATCGATGCGTGCCTTGGCAGCAGCCTCGTCGTCGCCGATCTCAACCAGAATATGCGAGGCGCGACGCTGCTCGGCAAGATTGCCGATTTCACGCTCGTAGAGCTGCTGAACAGCCTCGTCATCGACCTCGACCTGGTCGAAGAAACTCTTGCGTGACAGTGTCAGCGTATTCAGCACTACTCGCTCAGGGGTCATGAATTGCTGCGCATTAGCAGCGTAATAGGCTTCCACCTCGGCATCAGTTACTTCGGTGTCAACATCGTCGACCGGCATTGCCAACGCAGCAAAATCACGAGTCTGGTTCTCCAGCGCAGCTAACTGCTTACTCTCCAGCGGCGTGGCAAAGGAGGTGGCCTCGTATCCATTGCGATACTGGGTAATCAGCAACTGCTGACGCACCAGGTCACGGAAGGCCATACGCGATGGCATCCCCATGTTGCGAATCACCACATCAAAACGGTTGGCGTCAAACTTGCCGTCAACCTGAAAGTCCGGCGTACTCAGGATCAACTGATCGATCATCTGATCGGAAATCTGGAAACCCGCTTCCTGAGCTCCCTGAATCAATACAGAGCGTTCAATCATGCCGTCCAGCACGGTGCTGCGCAGGAAGGCTTCATCGATCATGCTCGGATCAAACTGACTGCCCATCTGCTGCAGCTGCTGCATCAACTGGCGGCGCTGCAGAGCAACGGCCTGCTCAAGCTCCAGCTTCGAAATCGGCTCACCGTTGACCTCGGCTGCTTCATCCGCCTTGTTGGTAAAGCGGTTGATGGATTCCCATCCTGTCAGCGCAAAAATCAGCACGATGATGCCGACGATCACCTTGGCGACCCAGCTCTGTGCATTGTCCCTCATTGTTTGCAGCATCATGCCCCCGAAGCGTCTGCAGAGTACGACTTTAAGGCCTTCGGCCTCCGAAATGGTTCCGGCGTCGCTTTTTTATTTGTCCAACAAAAAAGGCGCATCACATTGATGCGCCTTTCTGCTAACTGTCGAGACCAGCTGGAGAAGCCATCGCTGGCAGTCTGGTTACCGGTCCCGAAGCGCATCCCAACAACCGGGATGCGTCACATCAGATCAGGGACGCGATCAGTTAACGGCGTCCTTCAGAGCCTTGCCAGCCTTGAAGCTGGGGATCTTGGCTGCGCTGATCTCGATCGGCTGACCAGTCTGCGGGTTGCGACCAGTGCGAGCGGCACGCTCTTTGACTGCGAAAGTACCGAAACCTACCAGAACAACCGAATCACCGTCTTTCAGAGCACCGGTAACGGAATCAATGACGGCGTCCAGAGCACGACCGGCAGCAGCTTTCGGAATATCGGCAGATGCGGCGATGGCATCAATCAGTTCAGACTTGTTCACTCTAAGTCCCCTTATATCTAGTTCAATGAGTTGTTAGTCATTATGTAAGCTTTTGGTCTTAGCAAAGCTGTGGCCAGTCAGCATACCTGCATAGGTCGAAGCCGCTTTATAGCAAGCGGTCAAAAACCGTGTCAAGGAGTGCCAATGGCACTCTGGACGGGTCAGTGAAAGCATCCACAGCGGAATCCATCACCCACCAAACTCTGATGGTCCTATCAGTGAGTACTGATGCGTCCCTTTTCATCAGTCTCGCGATTGTCATCCTTTGCCACCATCTCTTCAACCCCTTCTTTCAAGGGCTCCGGCGAGTATTGCAGCGCAATAGCCAACACTTCGTCAATCCATTTTACCGGTTTAACCTCGATATCCTGGAGGATCTTCTCAGGAATCTCTTTCAGATCACGTAAATTGTCATGTGGAATGATCACGGTACGGATGCCGCCGCGGTGCGCAGCCAGCAACTTCTCCTTCAAACCACCAATCGGCAGAACCTGACCGCGCAACGCAATTTCGCCGGTCATGGCAACATCTGCCCGCACCGGGATACCAGTCAACGCGGATACCAACGCGGTACACATGCCGATACCAGCGCTCGGACCATCCTTCGGCGTCGCGCCTTCCGGCACGTGGATATGGATGTCGTTCTTCTCGTGAAAATCAGCCGCGATACCAAGACTCGCAGCGCGACTCCGCACCACGGTCAGCGCCGCGCTGATGGATTCCTGCATGACGTCACCCAGCGAACCGGTCTTGATCTGACGACCCTTGCCCGGCACCACAACCGCCTCCAGACTGAGCAATTCACCACCAACCTGGGTCCACGCCAGACCGGTTACCTGACCGACCTGGTCGCTCTCCTCGGCCAGGCCGTACTTGAACTTGCGCACGCCCAGATAATGCTCCAGCAGCGCCTCGTCCAGCACTACCGGCTTGGGCTTGCGTTCAGTTGCCTGCTCCTTGACCACCTTGCGGCAGACCTTGGCGATCTGGCGCTCCAGGCCACGCACACCCGCTTCACGGGTGTAGTAGCGAATCAGGTCACGCAGCGATTCAAGGGTGAAGGTAAGCTCGCCTTTTTTCAGACCGTTGTTCTTGGTCTGCTTCGGCACCAGATAGCGCTGGGCAATATTGATCTTTTCATCTTCGGTGTAACCCGGGATGCGGATAATTTCCATCCGGTCCAGCAACGGGGCGGGAATGTTCATCGAGTTAGAGGTGCAGATGAACATCACATCAGACAGGTCGTAATCGACTTCCAGATAGTGATCGTTGAAGGCGTGATTCTGCTCCGGGTCGAGCACTTCGAGCAGGGCTGAGGACGGATCGCCGCGCATGTCCTGCCCCATCTTGTCGATCTCATCGAGCAGGAACAGCGGGTTCTTCACCCCGGCCTTGGTCATTTTCTGAATCAATTTGCCCGGCATCGAACCGATGTAGGTACGACGGTGACCACGAATTTCGGCCTCATCACGCACGCCACCCAGCGCCATGCGCACAAACTCGCGATTGGTCGCACGCGCCAGTGACTCACCCAGAGACGTCTTACCAACGCCCGGAGGGCCCACCAGACACAGCACAGGGCCTTTCAGCTTGCGTACCCGCTTCTGCACCGCCAAATACTCGAGAATGCGCTCTTTGACCTCTTCCAGGCCATAGTGATCGGTCTCCAGTACCTTCTCGGCGCGCTGGATGTCATGCTTGACCTTGGTCGCCTTCTTCCACGGCACGCCCGTCAGCCAATCGATGTAGGAGCGGACCACCGTGGCTTCTGCCGACATGGGCGACATCATCTTCAGCTTGTTCAACTCGGCGTTCGCCTTGGCCAGCGCCTCTTCGGTCATCCCTGCATCGTCAATCTTGCGACGCAGGTCATCGAACTCACTGTGTCCGTCCTCCAGATTCCCCATCTCCTTCTGGATGGCTTTCATCTGCTCGTTGAGGTAATACTCGCGCTGGCTGCGCTCCATCTGTTTCTTGACCCGGCCACGGATGCGCTTCTCGACCTGCAGTAGATCGATTTCACCATCGAGCACGCCGAGCACATGCTCAACCCGATCACGCAGTGGCAGGACTTCCAGAATCTTTTGCTTTTCATCCAGTTTTAGCGACAAATGCGCCGCCATGGTGTCGACCAGACGGCCGGGCTCGTCGATGCTGGACAGTGAAGAGACGACTTCGGCCGGCACTTTCTTGCCGAGCTGCACGAACTGCTCAAACTGGCTCATCAGGCTGCGCACCAGCACTTCGGACTCGCGCTCATCCAGTGCGGAGTCGTCCAGCAGGTCGACCTCTGCGCGCTGATAATTGCCGGTGTCGTCCAGTTCGGTAATACGGGCACGACGCTCACCTTCGACCAGCACCTTCACTGTGCCGTCGGGCAGTTTCAGCAGTTGCAGAATGGTGGCCAGGGTGCCCATTTCGTAGAGGCCATCACGACCCGGATCGTCGTCACCCGGATCCCGCTGGGCGACCAATAGCACCTGCTTATTACTCGACATCGCCGCGTCGAGCGCCTGAATGGATTTGTCACGCCCGACAAACAGCGGGATGACCATATGGGGATACACCACCACATCACGCAGTGGCAGGAGCGGGAATTCGCTAGAAGTCGTCATGGCAGAGGCTCGCTCGGTGAAGGGTACCCTGCAATGCGGCACCGATACTTGAAGATGTCATGTTTTCAACATGGGGGCTGCTGCGGAAAATTACAAGCGCGGGAACAGCATCAATGACAAACAGATTGCACAATGGCAGCCCGGAAACAACAACGCCGCCCGAGGGCGGCGTTGCAACATCGACGATCAGTCTTCGGGGACCGCCTTGGGCGGCTGCTCCGGCGTCTCATAGATCAGCAGCGGCTTGGCATCGCCACTGATAACGTTCTCGTCGATGACCACCTTGCTGACGTTCTCAGCAGAGGGGATTTCGTACATGGTTTCCAGCAGCACGCTCTCCAGAATGGAACGCAGGCCACGGGCGCCGGTCTTGCGCTCCAGTGCACGGGAAGCAATTGCCTTCAGCGCATCGGTGCGGAACTCCAGCTCCACGTCTTCCATATCGAACAGCCGCGCATACTGCTTGGTAAGCGCGTTTTTCGGCTCGGTCAGAATCTGGATCAAGGCATCCTCGTCCAGCTCATTCAGCGTCGCAATCACCGGCAGACGGCCAACGAATTCCGGGATCAGACCAAAACGCACCAGATCGTCCGGCTCGACATCCTTCAAGGTGTCACCCACCTTCTTGCCGGCATCGTTGCTGCGCACGGTCGCGTTGAAACCGATACCGCTTTTCTCGGAGCGATCACGAATGACCTTCTCCAAACCAGCAAACGCACCGCCGCAGATAAACAGGATGTTGCGGGTATCGACCTGCAGAAACTCCTGTTGCGGGTGCTTACGGCCACCTTGCGGCGGAACCGAGGCAACGGTGCCTTCAATCAGTTTCAGCAGCGCCTGCTGCACACCCTCACCCGATACGTCGCGGGTGATGGACGGGTTGTCAGACTTGCGCGAAATCTTGTCGATCTCGTCGATGTAGACAATACCCATTTGGGCCTTCTCGACATCGTAGTCGCACTTCTGCAGCAACTTCTGAATGATGTTCTCGACATCCTCACCGACATAGCCCGCTTCGGTCAGGGTGGTGGCATCAGCGATGGTAAAGGGTACGTTCAGCAACCGGGCCAGCGTTTCGGCCAGCAAAGTTTTACCTGACCCTGTCGGACCGATCAGCAGAATATTGCTCTTACCCAGCTCAACGTCGTCCTTGCCCTGACGCTGATTCAAACGCTTGTAGTGGTTGTAGACCGCAACAGACAGCACTTTCTTAGCCCGCTGCTGACCAATCACGTACTGGTCCAGAATCGAGCAAATTTCGACCGGCGTCGGCAGCTTCTGCTGACTGCTCTCAATCTGACTTTCCTGCACTTCTTCGCGAATGATGTCGTTGCACAGATCAACGCACTCATCGCAGATAAACACGGAGGGGCCGGCAATCAGCTTGCGCACTTCATGCTGGCTCTTGCCGCAGAAGGAGCAATACAGCAGTTTGCCGTTGTCGTCGCCCTTCCCAGTCATATCGGTCATCGAAAACCCCTACTCTTGAATCGCTCTCAAATACAAAGATGGGGGCATTATTCCCACTTTGCAAGTGCGACCCGATCAACTTGCACCGGCTATACAGCACCATACCCGCCAACGGCCAAGGTACGGCGCACAGGGCACGCCGGCGTTAAACAACCTTTACTCGGCGCTGGTACGCGATTCCAGAACCTGATCGATGAGACCGTACTCAACCGCCTCGGCACCGCTCATGAAACGGTCACGATCGGTATCGCGCGCAATCACGTCCAGCGGCTGACCGGTGTGGTCAGCAAGCACCTTATTCAGACGCTCACGGATGAACAGGATCTCGCGGGCATGAATCTCGATGTCAGACGCCTGCCCCTGGAAACCACCCAGCGGCTGGTGAATCATCATTCGCGCATGCGGCAGGCAGAATCGCTTGCCGGCAGCACCGCCAGCCAACAACAGCGCACCCATGCTGCAAGCCTGACCAATACACAGGGTACTGACGTTCGGCTTAATGAACTGCATGGTGTCGTAAATGGCCATGCCAGCGGTCACTGAACCGCCCGGGGAGTTGATATACAGGTGGATGTCCTTGTCCGGATTCTCCGACTCAAGGAACAGCAGCTGCGCTACAACCAGATTGGCCATGTAGTCTTCCACCTGACCCACGAGGAAGATCACGCGCTCTTTCAGCAGCCGCGAATAAATATCGTAGGAGCGTTCACCCCGAGCAGACTGCTCGATCACCATCGGGACCAGGCCGCCTGCGGCCTTCACGTCTGGGGGCAACTGCATAAAGCTGTTTTGGGTCATGGATTCCTGTCACTCCGAATGTGCTAGTCGCAAAAACGCACAAGCCAGCCCGAAGGCTGGCTTGCGTTTACGGAAAGCGGCAGCGAATTACTCGCCTGCTTGTGCTTCCTCGGCCTCACCAGCTTCAACCTGAGCAGGTTGTGCCGGCTTCACAGCCTCTTCATAAGCGACTTTCTTATCAGTCACTTGCGCCTTCTGGAGCACAGTATCCACGACTTGTTCTTCCAGCACAACCGACTGGATTTCGCCCAGTTGCTGTTCGTTCTGGTAGTACCAGTTGATGACCTGCTCCGGCTCTTGGTAGGCAGAAGCCAGCTCTTCAACCATCGCACGAACGCGATCGTTGTCCGGCTTGATGTCGTTTTGCTTGACGACTTCAGCCACGATCAGGCCCAGGCTAACACGGCGCTTGGCCTGCTCTTCGAACAGCTCAGCCGGCAGTTGGCTGGCCTGAATGTTGGCACCACCGAACTGCTGCACAGCCTGCTCACGCAGACGGTCGATTTCAGTGCTGATCAGCGCCTTCGGCACTTCAACAGTGTTGGTGTTCAGCAGACCGTCCATGACCTGGCCTTTGACCTTGGTCTTGATCGCCTGACGCAGTTCACGCTCCATGTTCTTACGAACTTCGGCGCGGAAACCTTCCAGGCCACCTTCGTTCACACCAAACTGAGCGAAGAACTCGTCATTCAGCTCCGGCAGAGCCGGTGCAGCAACCGCTTGAACGGTAGTTTCGAACTCGGCGGCCTTGCCAGCCAGATCCAGGTTCTGATAATCCTCAGGGAAGGTGACGTTCAGGGTCAGGCTGTCGCCCGCCTTGGCACCGACCAGACCTTCTTCAAAGCCTGGAATCATGCGGCCAGAGCCCAGCACCAGGTTGGTGCCATTGGCAGTACCACCCTGGAAAACTTCGCCGTCGATCTTGCCAACGAAGTCGATGGTGACCTGATCGCCGTTTTCGGCAGCACGCTCAACCGCTTCAAAACGGGTGTTTTGCTTACGCAGGGTTTCCAGCATGGTGTCGACGTCAGCGTCAGTTACTTCCGACTCGGGACGCTCAACACTGATGGTTTCAAAACCCGCCAGAGTGACTTCCGGGTAGACTTCGAACGTAGCGATGTACTCGAAATCCTTGCCTGCTTCCATGGACTTGGGCTCAACGCTCGGCGCACCAGCCGGGTTCAGCTTTTCCTGCATGACAGCTTCGTAGAAGGAGGACTGAATCACTTCGCCGATAACCTCCTGATGAGCGGAAGCACCAAAGCGCTTGCGGATAACGCTCATCGGCACCTTGCCAGGACGGAAACCATCAACGCGGGCGCGCTTGGCGGTCTGCTGCAGACGCTTGTTGACCTCGTTTTCAATACGATCGGCAGGAATGCCTACGGTCATACGGCGCTCGAGGCCGGAAGTGGTTTCAACCGAAACTTGCATGGATAGTCCTCGTTCAACAGACAAAGAAAATGATTATTGGTAGATTCCAAAGGGACGACATTCTAGTCGCTTGAATAGCAGAAGTCATCACCGTAGCGATAAAGCGCAAAACAACGCCTCCTTGCCCCCCAATACAACCCCACAACTGAAAAAAACGGACCGTTCGGCCGTCATATTCCAGCGACCCGGCTAACGCAAACAGCGAAATAAAAACAATCACAAGGCAGTGAGCGAAATCCACGAACGCCAAAAACAAAAAACCGCCCTTACGAGGCGGTTTTTGTTGAAGCCATCGGACATACATCAATCCGACTGAAGGATGGTGCGGACGGGGAGACTCGAACCCACCAACTCACAGCGGCCGCCGCTGGAGGCAGCATTCTACCGTTGATTAGCGCCGACCGGAGGTGTTCGTTTGTTCCCAGAGTGTTCCCAACGGGAACGTGTCGGTTTCCTGAGAGGCTCAGCCGGGGTGGCCTAGCTTCGATTTAGGTTGAGGCTTCAATAAAAGGTAATTTTTGTAATTCACAGATTGATCATACCTAATATCTATCAATATCAAACAGTTAAGCAACAAACCTAAAGGTGATTAAATCGCAATTTCACGTAACCAAGTTACCTTTTCAGGATGCAACCTTTTGGAAAACACAAACCCTTTAAAATCAGTAGCTTGCAAAAAAATTACATTTCACATTACGTAAAGTGACACTCCTTTGTAATCCGCGCAGCCCAGCAGATACGGGAGCTACAGGCCATTTTCGATCACCGATTACAGAAATTACCTTTTTTGAAAATCCAACCCTGTCCCATCCCCTGCTCCGCTACCTCATGAATGCCGCCAGATCCCCCTACGGCGCGGAATTCCGAAGAATCCAAGCCCCCACCATAGCCTGCGCGCCGGCGCTGCTCTTGGGCCGCTTGAGCGCGCTGCAGGGGTGCAGAAAATGCCACACGTTTAGCCCGCAGGTGAGGTGGGGAGAAGACCGCGCGCCAGCGGTGGTGGGCGTGGGGGTGGCGCTGGGCCCTGGCGCGTGCTGTGGTTTTGGGTGCAGGCATGAAAAAGCCGCCTCGGGGGCGGCTTTGGGTGATGCGCTGGTGGGTCAGCTGAGGCGTGCCGTGGGTGGGGCCTGGTCGTTGTCGAAGGTGATGACCTCTTCGCCCAGCCACTCATTGAGCGCAGTAAACCGCGCCTGCAGGGGCAGCAGCTCGTTGGCGGTCCAGATGTCTGACGCGTCCTTGGGTGAACCAAAGCCGCCGGCGTTCACCGGGACAATCCCCAGTAGCTGCGGCGGCACCCGCAGTGCCGCCAGCTGGTCATCTCTGCTGACGTTTTTGATTGAGCCGAAATCATCCTTCGCTGCCACCTCGCTGATCGGGATCACCTGCAGGCCGTCCTTCTTGCCACCTGGTGCGTACACCAGCAGGTTGCGGAAGTTGCCCGGGCCTTTGCTTTGCTTCATGGCATCGCTGATGGCTGCAATGTCCTTCTCATCGTGCACCGTGTCGTTGATATACAGCACAAAGCCGGCGTGCGATCCGTTCTGGTAATACTTGCGGCGGAACAGCGTGGCGGACTCATTCAGCAGCGCGCTATGCAGCGCCGCGTACCACTCGGGCACGCCATAAATCTCCTGGTTAATGTCGGCATCACGCAGCTGAAAAACGGCGCCCTTCTTGAAAGCGTGCTCATCCTGCCAGCCGCGGACGTAGTAGTAGGTGTCGAGGTCCTCCCCGCGCCGGGTGTACTTGGAAAGCGCCGGCAGCAGCTGCATGGGTTCGCGCAGCCGATTCTCTTTGCGCTCCAGGTACCCGTTACCGCTCCATAGGAAATCAAGCGCGAACTGTTCGAAGTGCTGACGGGTCAGCAGCGGGTGCGGCACAAACGAACGGCTCAGCATGTTGCGCTTGAACATCAGCCCGGATTGCAGGAATACCGACGCCCTGGTCGCCTTGGCCAGCCCGGCCAAGGACAGCGGCGGTTCATACCAGCGCCCATTCATCCAGCATTCAAGGTGGTCGAGCAGCTCACGGCTATCGAGCACCGGCATAGGGTCGCCAAAGGTGAACGCCTGGATGCCATCCTTCGGGCCGGTTTCGGGTGTCTCGTTGCTCATCCAATAATCTCCATGCGCGCTGTATTGGCGCCGGTGCGCCCTTCCAGCGGTTCGTTGTGTAGTGCGTGGAAAAGCGCCCACGCTAGATCCGCGTGGCCGGTCTCATCTGTGCGGCCGGCGACAAAGGTCATCTGCCGCCCGCTGGGGGTCATCGTCTTGCGGATCGCCATGAGGCTGGCGGCCAGATCGGTCCAGCCGGCATCAAACTGCAGGCGCGCGTTGCGGATCACGTCCATGGCTTTCATCACCAGGCGCACCTTGACCTCGGGCGAATAGCTGAACGTGGTCAGCCCTGGAAAGAACTGGCGCACCAGCTGGGCAACGCCGGTGCCCATGCCCGTGGTATCAAGCCCGATATAGGTCACCCGGTAGCGCTGCGTCACCTTGCGGATGAACTCGGCCTGGGCCTGAAAATCCATACCTTTGAACTGGTGTCTCTCCAGCACCCGGAAGTGCCCGCCCGCAACCAGCGGCGGCATAACCACAGTCAACCCCGCGCTGTCGCCGCTCTCCGATGGGTCGTACCCTACCCAGACGGGCCGCTCACCCACTGGCCGTGGCGCAAACGGCTTATAGTCGTCCCACACTTCCCAGGTATCGACCATGCAGGGCTGCAGCAGCTTGAGCGGGAATATCGAGTCGCCGTCATCGATGAACAGACACATCAGCAGGTTGGCAAAAGCGTCGGCGTCGTATTCCTCGCGCAGCTCTTCGAGGTCGAACAGGTCACACCCACGCGCCTCAGCATCCAGAATCGTGACGATCTGCCGCCACACGCGGTCTTCACACAGCCGCCCTTGCGCCAGGGCGTCGTGGCTCACATCGATGCGCACCCGCTTGTCAGCCGGCAGGCGCTTGTTACGCTGCTCACCGGTCCAGATCGGGTAGGCCTCATGGGCCATGGTGGATGGTGTGCTGAAATAGGTTTTGCGCCACTTCTTGTGCAGCGCCATACCCGACGCCACCTTGTTGATCTGCTGGAAGCCGTGCACCCAGAAGAACTCATCGAAGTAGAAGTTGCCGCTGCGCCCCTGAGCCGTCCGGTAGTTGGTACCCAGAAAGTGCAGCTCCGCCCCGTTCCACAGGACGATGGGGTCACCTGTCAGCTTGACGCCCACCACGTCATTGAGAAACGCCTGCATGTAGGTTTTGAACTGGTGCGCCTGGGCCCTGCTGGCTGACAGGAAAATCTGGTTGCGGCCGGTGGTGATGGCATCGATCAGCGCTTCCCGTGCGAAATAGTACGTAGCACCGATCTGCCGAGACTTGAGAATCATCCGGGTGCGCATATTGCCCGCGCGGTACCAGTCCAGCTGGTAATCGAAGCACCCTTCGCGGAAGGCATCGACCAGCTGCTCGATCTGCTCTTCGCTCAGCTCGTTGCGCGTTGGCGCCTTCTTCGGCCCCGCGTTGCGCGCTGCGATGTTCGGGTTTAGATCGGTCTCGGTACCGCCGCCCTGATAACGCTGGATCCGCGCCTGGCGCTCAAGCTGGCGGTGCAGCAGGTCTATCTCTTTGAAGTCACCGCCGGTCTTCGGGTCTTTCAGAATCAGCTGGACTAAACGGGCTTCCAATGCACCGCCCACCCGCTCTACAGTATCGGCGCGGTCCCAGGCGTCGCGGTCCTTCCAGCTGTGGATGGTCTTGGCGTTTTCGTTCAGGTAGTCGGCGATATCGCACACGCGCCAGCCCGTCCAGTACAGGAAGCGAGCGTGCCGGCGGTTGTCGATCTGGGGCGGTGCGATAGCGTTCATGCAGCAGATGCTGACGCCCGCGCGCGTACTGCGCTCACCCGCCACGGTGTAGCGTCCCCCGCCCCACCTGTGCTGCGTTGCTGGCAGCGCGCCCACTGCCGACCATGCCCTCAACACCTATCTGGTTTCAGGATTGAGGACGCAAGGCATGGCAACCAAATCTCGCTCGAAGTTCTTCCGCGTCGCCGTTGAAGGCGGTACCACCGACGGTCGCAAGATCGAGCGCCAGTGGCTCGAAGATGCCGCCGCCAACTACAACACCAACACCTACAGTGCGCGTGTCTGGATGGAGCACTTTCGCAGCATCACCGCAGACGGCCCCTTCCGCGCCTACGGCGACGTGGTAGCCCTCAAGACTGAAGAGGTCGAGGTTGCCGGTCAGAAGCGCCTGGCGCTGTTCGCGCAGATCGAGCCCACCGACGAGCTGATCGCCATCAACAAAAAGCGCCAGAAGCTGTTCACCAGCATCGAGATCAACCCGCGCTTCTCCGATACCGGCAAGGCGTATATGGAAGGCCTGGCAGTCACCGACAGCCCCGCCAGCCTGGGTACCGAAATGCTGACCTTTTCCGCTCAGAACCCTGACGTTAACCCGCTGGCCGGCCGCAAGCAGCACAAGGACAACCTGTTTACCGAGGCGCTGGAAGTCGAGCTCGACTTCGAAGACGTCACCCCCGCCGAGCCGAGCAAAGCCGAAGGCATCTTCGCCCGTGTGCGAGAAGCTCTCGGCAAGCAAAAGGACAAAGAGGGCAAGGACGCCACCCTTTTCAACGAGCTGGGGCAAAGCGTCGAAGAGATCGCCCAGCACTTGGCGAACCAGGACAAACAGGTAACCCAGCTCAAGGCTGAGCTGGATACGTTGCGCACCGACTTCAAGAGTGCATCCGAGCAACTCAAGAAGCTCGAAAACGAACCCGATCAGGACTACACCCAGCGCCCGCCGGCGACTGGTGGAGAGGGCCAGATCCTGGCCACTTACTGAGCCTGACCTAACGCTGACATTGCCAGACCAACCCTGACGCACGGACGGAGCACCTCATGCGCAACCAAACCCGAATTGCCTTCAACGCCTACTGCGGCCAGATTGCCAAGCTCAACCGCGTGGCAGAGGCAGTGCAGAAGTTCAACGTAGAGCCCACCATCCAGCAATCGCTGGAAACCGGGATTCAGGAATCCACCGACATGCTCGGCCGGATCAACATCCTCGGCGTTACCGAGCAATCGGGCGAAGCGTTGCTGCTGGGTGTGAACGGCCCCATTGCCAGCCGCACCAACACCGCTGGCGGTACCCGCCGCAATCCCAAGGATCGCAGCGCCCTGACCAAAGACACCTACAACTGTAAGAAGACCGACTATGACTCGGCCTTCCCCTACCAGTTGCTGGATCAATGGGCCAAGTTCAAAGACTTCCAGGCACGACTGAGCAGCGCTATCGCCAAGCGCCAAGGGCTGGACCGCATCATGGTCGGCTTCAACGGCACCAGCGCAGCGGTCACCACCGACATCGACGCCAACCCGCTGGGGCAGGACATCAACATCGGCTGGCTGGAGAAAATCCGCCTTGGCGCGCCGGACCGCGTGATGGATGAAGTGGTCGACGCATCCGGCGAAGTCACCATCGGCGCCACCGGTGACTACAAGTCGCTGGATGCTCTGGTGTACGACGCAGTGCAGATGCTCGACCCGTGGCACCGCAACCATCCAGACCTTGTAGTCATGGTTTCGCGCAACCTGCTGCACGGCAAGCTGCTGAAAGCCGTTGAGCGTGGTGCCGAGTCCAACGAAGAAGAGCTGGCCGCTGACGAGATCGTCAGCAAGGCCCGCCTGGGTGGTCTGCGCCCGTATGACGCCCCCTACTTCCCGGATAACACCGTGCTGGTCACCACCCTGAGCAACCTGTCGATCTACTGGCAGGAAGGTGGCCGCCGCCGGCACATCAAAGATGAACCGGAATACGACCGCGTTGCGGACTATCAGTCCTCCAACGACGCCTACGTCATCGAAGACTTCGGCCTGGTCGCTCTGGTCGAGAACATCACCGAGGTATAACCATGCCGCTGTCACCCGCCCAACGGTCACAGCAACGCAAGCGCGCCGCACTCGCGGCCGCTGCGACTGGCCCGAACCAAACCATGGAAGGCGCCACCGCCTACGAGCTCCAACTCGCCCAGCTGCACCAGCACCGGCAGCAGCTCAAGCAGGTGCAGAGCCAAGAGCAGAAAGCCGAGCTCAAGCGCCGCATTCTGCCTGACTACGCCCCCTACATTGAGGGCGTAGTCAGCGCCGGCAAAGGTGCCCAGGACGAAGTGCTCACCACTGTCATGCTCTGGCACTTTGACGCCGGTGATTACGCCGCCGGCATGCGCATCGGTGAATACGTGCTCGAGCACAACCTCACCATGCCCGACCGCTTCAACCGTAGCGCCGCCTGCCTGATCGCAGAAGAGCCCGCAGAGCTGGCCCTGCGCGCCATCAAGGCTGGCCACAGCTTCCCGGTTGCGCCGCTGCTCGACGCCCTGCGCATTACCCAAGGGCACGACATGCCAGACCAGGCACGCGCCAAACTGCACCTAGCCATCGGCAGCGCACAGGCCCACGGCATCCAAGGCGACAAGCTCACCGAAGACCAGGCAGAGCTGCTGGAAAGCGCAAGCGAACACCTCACCCGCGCCATCGAACTGCACGACAAGTGCGGTGGCAAAAAAACACTGGAAGGCGTCACCCGTCTTCTGAAAAAACACGCCGGCAACAACGGCTAACAGAGCGTCTCCCCACGCACCGGCGGCTCGGGGCTGATCAGCGGTTTGTTCCTTTCCTGCTGTGACGCCCCGACCACCGCCGACTATAAGGGCAGCCCCATGAGCGGATTCATCGGCCAAGCGGCCACCCAGCCTTTCGTCCTCAGCAACGACCCTTTCTTCCCTGAGATCGACGCCACTGACCTGCGGGCCTCCGTGCGTCTGTCCGGCGACGTATCAGACAAGCGCCTCGAAACCGCAATCGTCGATGCCATGCTCACCACCAACCGCGAGCTCAAAGACAAGAAGGCTGAGTGGCTCGCCGCTGGCCACACCGCCCTGGCACAAGTTGACCCTGCAACCATCGCCAACCGCAACGCCCTTGAGCAGCTGTACACCCGTGCCGTGCAAGCTCTGGTGGCCGCGGAGCATGCCGAGCGCTATCGCGGCTACGACGCCACCGCCAGCGGTGTGCGAGAGGATGCAGAGCAGCTGCCCACCGCCGACGACTACCGCCGCGACTATCGCCACGCCCTGCGCGATCTGCTCGGCACCGGCCACGCCACCATCGAGCTCATCTGATGGCCACCGCCCGAGCCCAGCAAGGCGACACCCTGGACGCCATCGCATGGCGGCAGTTTGGCCGCACCGCCGGCGTGGTCGAGCAGCTGCTGCAACTCAACCCGGGCCTGGCCGACCAAGGCCCGATCATTGCCACCGGCACGCTCATTCAGCTGCCAGACCAACCCGCTACCAACCAAACCCAAACGCTCAACCTCTGGGACTGAAAGGACGCATCATGGCCGAGCCCACAACCAGCACCGTCGTTGCCACCGCCGTAGCCGGCGTTGGCCTGTCTGCCTTCATCCCCCAGCTGGACGGCAACGCCCTGTTTGGCGCCATCATCGGCGCCGCACTGATCGCCGTTAATCAACGCGACATGAAATACTGGCAGCGCCTGCTCGGCCTGCTGGTGTCCATCGGCGCCGGCTACGTCAGCGCCGCTGAAATCGTCACCCAAACCCCTATTACCCGCACTGCCCCCGCCGCATTTATCGGCGCCGTCCTCGTTGTGCCCGTGGCACTCAAGGCACTGGAAGTCATCGAGAAAACCGACTTTGCCAGCCTGGTGCCCGGCTGGCTCAAAAGGGGCAAGGGAGAATGACCATGCTCAGCACCCTGTTCGCCACCCTGGTAGCCGCCACCCACATCATCACCGCACTGCGCCTGGTGTGTTACCGCCGGCGCGGCGCGCGGATCCGCCGGGGTATCTCACTGCTGGCCGCGCTGCTGATCGGCACCCTGCTGTGCAACGCGGTGGAAATCATCATCTACCGCCAGCCGGTCACCCTCTGGCAGGGCTCGCTGGCCATCCTGTTGCTCATTCTGGTGTATCGCTCACGCGGCAACCTGGCCGCCCTGCTGAGGGCCACCCCATGACCGTACTCAAACACGGCAGCACCGGTAGCGCCGTCCTGCAGCTGCAGCACAAGCTCAATGCTGCCGGTGCAAAGCTGTTTCCTGATGGGCATTACGGCCCCCTGACTGAACAGGCCGTGCGGACATACCAGCTGCGCGCCGGCCTGGTCGCCGACGGCATTGCCGGCCCCAGCACATTGCGCGCCCTGGGCGGCGGTGACTGCTGCCGGCTGCTGCAAAACAACGCCGTACTGGCGGCCGCCACGCGGCTGGGTGCGGATGTTGCAGCCATCTACGCCGTGACAGAAGTAGAAAGCCTGGGTGAGGGGTTTCTCAGCAACGGCAAGCCCAAGATTCTGTTTGAGCGGCACGTCATGCACCAGCGGCTCAGCCTGCAGCGTCACGAAAGCGACGACGCCGCCGCCCTCAAGGCCCACGCCGATGAGCTGGCCACCCTATACCCCAACCTGGTCAACCCGCGTGCAGGCGGCTACGCCGGCGGTACCGCAGAACATCAGCGCCTGGCCCAGGCCTGCATGATCGATGCGCTGTGCGCGCCAGAGTCCGCCAGCTGGGGCACCTTCCAGATCATGGGCTACCACGCCGAGCGCCTTGGCTACGCCAGCATTGACGACTTCACCCAACGCATGGCCAAGGATGAAAACGAGCACTTTGAAGCCTTCATCCGCTTCATCGAGGCAGACCCGGCCCTGCACAAAGCACTCAAAGCCAAACGCTGGACCGAGTTCGCCCGCCGCTATAACGGCCCCGCCTACGCCCGCAACCTGTACGACGTGAAGCTGGCCCGCGCCTATCAGCGTTACCAGGAACAAACCGCAGAGGTGCCCGCATGACCGAAGCTCATTTGGACGCAATCCGCAAACTGAAGATCGAAGATGGCGATATCTTGGTGCTCCCCCAAGACGTAAGCCCGTCCGACATCAACCAATTCATGGACACCCTGCGAGAGCTAGCCACGCCGCCACAGCGTGTAATGGTGATTGTTGGGCCGCTCGACAAACTGTCCGAGGCGGACATGAACGCCGCCGGCTGGTACCGCAAATGACCACCCTGCGCCAAAGCCTCTACGGCCTCGCCCTGCTCGCGGCGCTGGCCGGCCTGCTGTACATGCAGCACCAGCGCGTGCAGATCGCCCAGGGCGCCACCAAGCTCGCAAACGAGCGCGCCCAGACGGCAGAGCAGCAGAGCACCGCCCGCCAGCAAACAATCACCGCTCTCAACAGCGCGCTGGCCAGCGAGCGCAGCGCCCAGCAACAGCTGCAGCAGGAGCACGCCGGCATCCGGCAGCAGCTGCGCACCAGCCAACAACAGATCGAGGCACTAACCCGTGAAAACGAAGAGCTACGCAAGTGGGCTAGCACTGAGCTGCCTGATACTGCTCGCCGCCTGCGCACCCGCCCCGCCATTACCGGCGCCGCAGACTATCGCGCTTGGCTGTCCCGCCGTAACGCCCTGCACCCTGTCACCAACCGAGCCCCAGACCAACGGCCACCTGCTGACTGACGTAGACGTAACAGAGGCCGATTGGGCCGAGTGCGCCGCCAAGGTCGATATGGTTTACCAGCACCAGGAGCAACAGCGTGTACAAGCCCAGCAGCCTCAAGCAACACCTGATCAGCAGCGTTAAAGAGCTGCAGCTCAGCCCAGACAAGGTGCTGGTGTTTATGGACGACGGCAACGTGGTGTGCTCCAGCGCCCCCGGCCTGTCGTTTGAGTACCGCTACACCCTCAAACTGATCATCACCGACTTTGCCGGCCAGCCTGACGGCGTGTTCATCCCCCTACTGGCCTGGGTGGGCGAACACCAGCGCGAGCTGCTGGACAACTATGAGCAGCGCCAGGACGCCATCGCGTTCAATGCCGAGGTGCTCGCCAATGACCTGGTAGACATCGAGATCAGCCTGCCGCTGACCGAGCGCGCCATCGTCAGGGCCGAGCCAGGCGGCGAACTCAGCGTTAGCCACCCGCCAGAGCCACAGCAGGAGCCCTTCCTGCCCGCCGGCACCTATCAGCTGCGCGACGCCAGCAACGAGCTGCTGGCCGAGTGGCAAAGCGGTGCCCCGGCACCGGGCTACGGCAGCACCGTAGATGACTGACAACCTGCAAGCCCTGGAAGATTGGGCCGGCGCCCTTCTCAACCGGCTGGAGCCCAAAGCCCGCCGCCAGCTCTGCCAAAGCATCGCCCGTGACCTGCGCCGCAGCCAGCAGCAACGCATCAGAGCGCAACGCAACCCCG
Organism: Halopseudomonas oceani; assembly: GCF_002903165.1. GTDB lineage: Bacteria > Pseudomonadota > Gammaproteobacteria > Pseudomonadales > Pseudomonadaceae > Halopseudomonas > Halopseudomonas oceani. Next base: position 86,627 of record NZ_PPSK01000010.1, on the reverse strand, counting down.
ACGGCACACCCTACGCCCCCCGCAAAAAGCAGCTGCGCAGCAAGTCCGGCCGCATCCGTCAGCGCAAGATGTTTACCCGCCTCAGCCAAGCCAAGCACCTCAAAGCCCACGCCACCGCCAACGGCCTCAGCACCGGCTTTGTTGGGCGCACCGCCTGGATTGCCCGCGTGCATCAACGCGGCCTGCGCGACACCGCAGCCAAAGGTGGCCCAGAGATCGACTACCCCCAGCGCGTGCTGCTCGGCCTAACCGCCGATGACCTGGACATGATTCGCACCCGCCTGCTCGACCACCTGACGTAACCACGTCACGCGCCCCCCGCTCAGACACCCGACCCGTGCGCCGCGCGCGCGGGTGGGCAATTCTGGCCCGCATGAACCCCATCGCCGAACTGCACCGCCGTCTCGATAACCTGCTGCGCCCGGGCACCATCTACGCCGTGGACGCATCGCAGGCCCGCTGCCGTGTCAAATCTGGCGAGCTGCTAACCGACTGGCTGCCGTACTTTGTGCACCGCGCCGGATCCCGCCGCGATGTCGAGCACCCAACAGCCGGCGAACAGTGCCTGGTACTCAGCCCGAGCGGCGTGATTGCCGCAGGCCTGGTACTGGTGGGCATCAACTCTGACCAGTTCACCGCCCCGCACAGCAACCCGGCCCTGCACAGCAGCCATTTCAGCGACGGCGCGGTCATCAGTTACAACCGCGAAACCCACACCCTGACCGCAACACTGCCCGCTGGCGGCAGCGCCGCCATCACTGCCCCGGCCGGGGTGCAGATCACTGGCGATGTCACCATCACCGGCACCGTCACCGTCAGCGAAGACGTGATCGCCAGCGGCAAAAGCCTAGTGCACCACGTTCACACCGGCGTGGAACGCGGCAACAGCCTAACGGACGCGCCCGCATGAACGGCATGAGCACCACCGGCAAGGCCATCAGCGGGCTGGAGCATCTGCGCCAATCCATCGCCGACATCATCACCACCCCCATCGGCACCCGCGTCATGCGCCGCGACTACGGCAGCCTGGTGCCGTCGCTGATCGACTCACCGCAAAACCCGGCCACCACCGTGCGGCTGTACAGCGCCATCACCAGCGCCCTGATGCGCTGGGAACCGCGCCTGCGCCTGAGCCGGTTGGCCATCACGCATACCGACGCCGGCGCCGCCGTGCTGGACCTGGAAGGCGAGAACACCGAAACCGGCAACGCAGTCAGTCTGCAAGTGCCGCTGCAACTGGGGGCCGCATGAGCGCGTTTACAGGGGTTGATCTGTCGCAGCTGCCGCCGCCAGACGTCATCGAGCAACTGGACTTTGAGACCATACTGGCCAACGTGCTTGCGGACCTGCAGGGGGTGTATCCAGAGTTCGACGCCCTGGTCGAGTCTGACCCGGCCTATAAAGTCGCCGAGGTGCTGGCCTATCGTGAGCTGCACCTGCGTCAACGCATTAATGAGTCTGCCCTCGCAACCATGCTGGCCTTTGCCGACGATGCCGACCTGGACCACATCGGCGCCCGCTACGATGTCGAGCGCCTGGTCGTAGACCCCGGTGACGCCGCCGCCATTCCGCCGGTGCCCGCCACCCATGAGCCAGACGACGATTTCCGCCGGCGCATCCAGCTCAGCTTTGAGGCGTTCACAACGGCAGGCTCAACCGGCAGTTACATCTATCACGCGCTGTCAGCCAGCGGGCAGGTGCGCGACGCTTCAGCCACCAGCCCCGCACCTACGCAGGTCACCGTCTATGTGCTGTCCCGCACTGCTGACGGTACTGCTGATGAGTTTCTGTTGGCAGACGTGCTGGCCGCGCTCAACGCAGAACAAGTGCGGCCCATGACAGACCTGGTCACTGTGCTGTCGGCTTCCATCGTTGAATACCAGATAGAGGCAGAGCTCACCCCCTACCCAGGCCCCGACGCCGGTCTGGTTGTGGCTGCTGCGCATGCCGCCCTGCAAACCTACGTGGATAGCGTTCACCGCCTGGGGTACGACGTGACCTTGTCCGGCGTGCTGGCCGCACTGCACAAGCCTGGCGCTCAGCGCGTGCGCCTGATCGGCGCCACGCCGGCGGCTGATGCCGAGGGCAGGCTGCTGGCCATCAGCGATGCCGAGGCCGCCTATTGCACTGCCATCAACATCACCCTGGCCGAGGTGCCTGATGTCTGATGCCTCGCTGCTACCGCCCAACGCCAGCGCCGCCGAGCGTGCGCTGGCAGCCAGTGCTGCGCGGCTGACCGCGCTGCCAGTGCCGCACCGCACCCTACACGACGCAGACACCGCCCCCGAGGCCCTGCTGCCGTGGCTGGCCTGGGAGTATTCGGTAGACGAGTGGGACACCAACTGGGCAGAAGACCAACGGCGCGGCGCTATTGCCGCTGCAATTGCCGTGCACCGGCACAAAGGAACCATTGGCGCGGTACGCGCTGGGCTGGCCGGCATCGGCATCAACGTGCGCGTGCAAGAGTGGTTCGCGCAGATCCCGCAGGGCGAACCCGGCACCTTCCATCTTCTGATCAACGCGAGCCAGTACCCGGTCACCCTGGAGAACCTGCACCGTGTCATCGCCGTGCTGGAGCAATCCAAAAACCTGCGCAGCCACATGACCCTAGCCCAGCTCAGCGCCACCACCGTGGCCACGCTGCGCAGTGCTGCTGTCAGCGTCAGCGGGCACGACGTCGGCGTCACCTACGCCGTGAGTAGTCTGGCGCTGCTCATGGAGGCGCAGGCCAACGGCCAAGCGCAGACGCAAAACGCTACCAACCGGCTGCACACCCTCATTCACACAACACTGCCCGCACCGGGCTACTGGTAACCACATGAGCCTGTACAACAGCGTTGAACAATTCGAGGCAGACGTCACCCTGGCGCATCTGATAGTCCACGGCGACGAGAACGCCACGGCAGAAACCGAAGGCGGCCCCGTCGACAGCTTCGCCAAGCTGATGGCCGAACTGCGCGCCGCCGTGGGTGACGAGTTCGACACCGCCGCCATCCTGCAGCGCCTCAGCGCGCTGGAGGCCAAACCCGCCCCGGTGCCGGTGCAAACCGTCGCCGCCAGCCGCGCCCTGGTACTGGCCGACGCCAGCCAATACCTGGCCGTGGATAGCGCCGCAGCCGTCACCCTCACCCTGCCAGCCCAGGCCACCGTCGCCTGGCCGGATAACACCGAGATTTACATTCAGCAGATCGGCGACGGCCAAGTCACCATCGCCGCCAGCGCCGTCACCATCATCACCGAAGAGACATTGACCACTCGCAAGAAGGGCTCCCCCGTCACCCTCAAGCGCCTGGGAGCGGATCTGTGGACGCTGTTTGGCTCGCTGGAGGCTGCAGCGTGATTCGGGGGGTCATAGCCAGCGCCAATGCACCAGCCGCTACCGGGGCAGCGGCAACCGGCGGCACGGTCACGGATATCGACGTTGGCGGCATCGCATACAGGGTTCACACCTTTACCGAATCAGGCAGCTTTGAGGTTACCGGGGCAGCGGTCGAGGTTGACTATCTGGTCGTGGCTGGCGGCGGGTCTGGAGGGGGAGCAAATACCGGCGGTGGTGGCGGTGCCGGTGGAATGTTGCAAGGCACAACCATGATTTCTGCCGGGAGCCATGCGGTAGTTGTGGGGGCTGGTGGCATAGCTTCGGCAACCTACGGTATCGGCGTCAATGGTGAAAGCTCAGCTTTGGGCGGCTTGATTGCCGACGGTGGCGGTGGCGGTGGTCGCTCACAAATCAGTTCAGCTGCTGGCCTGTCGGGCGGCAGCGGTGGTGGCAGTGGTGGCCGTTGGACTGAATCTAGTCCGCCAGTGCGAGCTACCGGAACCAGCGGACAGGGTAATGACGGCGGAATTTGGACGCTAGCCCAGTCAGTTGGAACAAACTACCGAACTGGTGGCGGTGGTGGTGGCGCTGGTGAGGCCGGGGACGATGCAACTAACAGCCCGCTTTCCTATGGTGGTGATGGTTTAAGCTCTTCTATCAGAGGCACCCCGGAATATTTCGCTGGTGGCGGTGGTGGTGGTACTAACGGCGGCGGCGGTGCGGCTGGCGGACTAGGCGGTGGTGGTAAAGGTGCAGCGAGATACACCGGGAGCGATTGGTTTGCAGGAGCCGGTTTACCCAACACCGGCGGCGGCGGCGGTGGCGGATCAGACACCAACCCCAAGGGCGGAAACGGCGGCAGCGGCATCGTAATCATCAGATACAGGATCTAACACCATGAACGCATACCGCACAGTACACACCCCCGCCGGCCTGGCCATGATGGCCGCAGCGCAAGCCAGCGGCTCGCCCATCAACCTGGTAGAAATGGCCGTGGGTGATGGCAACGGCAACCCAGTTGCACCCGAAGTCCTCACCACCGGCCTGGTGCGCGAGCGTTACCGGGCAACAATCAACAGCGCAACTCAGCACCCCGGCGAGCCCAACCGCTGGACGGTTGAGCTAGTTATCCCAGTCAGCGTTGGCGGTTTTGTGATGCGTGAAGTGGGCGTCTTCGACAGCAACGGCACTCTGTTTGCCGTGGCTAACCTGCCAGACGCGCAAAAACCGGCCGAGGCCGACGGCGCCTACAGCGATACCGTGGTGCGCATGGAGTTTCTGGTCACCAACGCGGAAGACGTGACCTTCCTGATTGACCCCTCTGCCATCGTTGCCACCCGCACCTGGATCATGAACAACTTCACCAGCGCCCAGCTGCTGCCCGGCGGCAACACGGGCCAGGTGCTCACCAAACAGAGCAACGCTGACGGCGATGTTGACTGGGAGGATCCCGACGCCGCCAACGTCACAGTCGATATGATCGAAGAGCGCCAGACCCTCGCAGCAGGCCAAACGCAAATCGACCTGGCTGTCTGCACCACACGCGGGCTGGCGGTGTACATCGAAGGCGTCCGCATCAACCAGGGCGCGCTGGCGGCCGAGTGGGAGAAGAACCCCGCAGACGAGGACGCATCAATCATTCTCGGCAAGAGCTGGCCCGCCGGCACCAAAGTGCTGATGGCGCAGAATGAGCCCAGCAATATGGCCTCGCCCCCGCTGGAACGCGACCGCAACCTGGCCGACGTGCCAGACAAGGATGCAGGCCGTAATCACCTGGGCGTGTACAGCAAAGAGGAATCCGATCTGCTCGCCCCAGCGGGCCAGGTCGCGTACTTCGCCACGCCCACGCCGCCGAATGGCTGGCTCAAAGCCAACGGCGCACTGGTCAGCCGCGTTGCGTATGCTCGCCTATTCGCTGCCCTGGGCGAGAGCTGGGGCGCCGGTGATGGCTTCAACACCTTCAAACTGCCGGATCTGCGCGGCGAGTTTATCCGAGGGCATGACAACGGACGGGGCGTGGACATCGGGCGTGTATTTGGCACCGTGCAGCAGGGTGCTGTTGGTGAGCACGAGCACATCCTGTTCACAAATGAAATCGTCCACATGAATAGCTACCCGGTGCGTGACGCTAACGACTATGTGACATTTTACGGATCTTCCTCGAACGATCCGGCCTACCGCATGACACGCTCACTCACCGCGCAGAAACCGAGCATGGGCAAGTCTGGTGGAGTGCATAGCGGCGCCGGCGAAACCCGCCCGCGCAACGTCGCGCTGCTCGCCTGCATCAAGTATTGAGGCAACCACCATGACCAAAACCGTCTACCAAACCAACCGCGCCGGCCTGCTGCTGGGGCCTGTTGAGGCCGACGAATCCCCGTTGGAACCCGGCGTCTACCTGCTGCCCGCCGGCGCGGTAGAAATCCCGCCACCGGGTGAATGGCCGGACGACAAGTGGCCCCGCTGGACGGGCGCCGCCTGGGCGCTGGTCAACCGCCCACAGCAAACCGAGCAACCCAGCCCCGCCGCCAAGCTGGCCGCCTTTCTGGCGGACAACCCAGACGTACAAGCCCTGATCGAGGAGCAACAGCAATGAGCCAAGTTCTGGAAATGTGGGAGCACATGCCCGGCGTTGAAGTGGTCTATGCCGTAAGCGCCACACCGCCACCCGGCTGGCTGCTGTGCGACGGCTCAGCACTGGCCGCCGGCACCGCCGACAACCTGCGCGACCTGCTGATCGCCCAAGGCAACCCCTTTGGCGTATCGGGCGTAGATCCGCTACTGCCAGATCGCAGCGGCGAATCACTGCCCTACATCATCAAAGCCTGATAGCATCACCAGCGCTTAGGTCGAAGTAAGCGCCCCCGTTTCGGCGGGGTTCTTCGCCCGCCGTGTAACGCCCCCCGCACCACCGCCGCTAACTGGCTCCCCTCTCGCCCGCGCGTCACCCTCAAGGCTCACAGGTCAACGTACTGCAGGAGCCACCCATGCCAGCCGCTTATCACCACGGCGTGCGCGTCGTCGAGATCAACGAGGGCGTTCGCCCCATTCGCACCGTCAGCACCGCTGTGCTCGGCCTGGTGTGCACTGCCGACGACGCCGACGCCACCCTCTTCCCGCTCAACAAGCCCGTACTGCTTACCGACGTGCTCAGCGCCATCGGCAGCGCCGGTACCGAGGGCACGCTGGCCATTGCCCTCAAGGCCATTGCCGCCAACGCCAGCCCCGTCACCGTAGTGGTGCGCGTGGCTGAAGGTGCAGACGAGGCAGAAACCAACAGCAACGTCATCGGCACGGTCACCGCCGGCGGCGAGTTCACCGGCCTCAAGGCGCTGCTGGCTGCCAAAACCCAGCTGGGCGTTACCCCGCGCATTATCGGCGCACCGGGGCTGGATACCCTGCCGGTAGCAACCGAGCTGGTCAGCGTTGCCCAGCAGCTGCGCGCCATGGCCTACGCCAGCTGCTCTGGCTGCGAAACCAAAGAGGAAGCGGTCACCTACCGCGAGAATTTCAGCGCGCGCGAATTGATGCTCGTCTGGCCCGACTTCACCGGCTGGGATACCGACGCCAACGCCGAGGTCACCATTCCGGCTGTGGCGCTCGCCCTCGGTCTGCGCGCCAAAATCGACCAACAAACCGGCTGGCACAAGACCCTGTCCAACGTCGGTGTTAACGGCGTTACCGGCATCAGCAAACCGGTCTACTGGGATCTGCAAAACCCCGCCACCGACGCCGGCTACCTCAACGAAAACGACATCACCACCCTGGTGCGCGCTGACGGCTTCCGCTTCTGGGGCTCGCGTACCTGCAGCGATGACCCGCTGTTCGCCTTTGAGTCCAGCACCCGCACCGCCCAGGTACTGGCCGACACCATCGCCGAGGCGCACCTCTGGGCCGTAGACAAGCCCATGCACCCCAGTCTGGTGCGCGACATTCTGGAGGGCATCAACGCCAAGTTCCGCGAGCTCAAGGCCGGTGGCTACATCATTGACGCCAGCGCCTGGTACGACGAAGCCGCCAACAGCGCCGCCACCCTCAAAGATGGCCAGCTGCTGATCGACTACGACTACACGCCGGTACCGCCGCTGGAGAACCTCACGCTGCGCCAGCGCATCACTGACCGCTACCTGGCGGACTTTGCCAGCCGCATCAACGCCTGATCACCCAGCCCCGGCCGCACCGGGGCTAACTACTGGAGAGCGCCCCAATGGCCATGCCGCGCAAGCTCAAGAACTTCAACATCTTTAACGATGCCAACAGCTACCAGGGCATCGCCAAAAACATCACCCTGCCCGCCTTGGCACGCAAAATGGAGGCCTACCGGGGCGGCGGCATGAACGGCCCGGTCAAGGCCGACTTGGGCCTGTCCGACGATGGCATTCAGGTGGAATGGACCCTCGGCGGCTGGGATTTGCTCGCCATCCGCCAGTGGGGCGCCACCAGCGCCAGTGCCGTGGCCCTGCGCTTTACCGGCGCCGTGCAACAAGACGACACCGGCGCCACTCAGGCCGTTGAGGTAGTCATGCGCGGCCGGCATGAAGAGATCGACTTCGGCAACGCAGAGCCCGGTGGCGATACCGAGCACAGCATCACCACCACCTGCACCTACTACAAGCTGAGTGTGGACGGTGAGGTCCTGGTCGAGATCGACATTCTCAACATGGTCGAGATCGTCAACGGTGAAGACATCCTCGCCGACCAGCGCGCCGCCCTCGGCATCTAACCCTTGAGCCACAACAACACACCCCCGGTGCGCATGCCGGGGCCGCTCTCAACAAAGGAACGCACCATGGACACCCCAGAACACCCCAAGGCCGAGGCGCAAGCCCAGCCCACCACCGCTGACGACAACAACCAGGTCATCGAGCTGGACGAGCCCATCAAGCGCGGCAACAGCGATATCACCAGCATAACCCTGCGCAAGCCGGTATCCGGCGAGCTGCGCGGCGTGAACCTCATGGAGCTGGCCCAGATGGACGTGCAAGCCCTGCGCAAAGTGCTGCCACGCATCAGCACCCCAAGCCTGACCGACGTTGAGGTCGGCCGCATGGACCCGGCAGACCTGATGCAGTGCGGGGTCGCCGTGGCCAGTTTTTTGCTGACGAAGAAAGCGCGGCAGGCCTCCCTCGAAGCGTAGAAGAAGCCATGGGCGATATCGCCCTGGTGTATCACTGGGGGCCGAGCGAGATGGACCGCCTCGGCCTGCCAGAGCTGATGGACTGGCGCAACCGCGCAATCAAGCAATGGAACCAGGTGCATGGCGCAAAAGCTGAAACTTGAGGTCGTGCTGCAGGCGCTCGACCGCGCAACCAAGCCGATCCGCGCCATCACCCAGGGCAGCGTGGGGCTGGGGCGTGAGCTCAAGACCACCCGCGACCAGCTCAAGCAGCTGCAGCGCCAACAGGGCGACATCAGCAGCTGGCGCACCCTGAACAACGCCACCAAGCAAACCACGCAAGCCATCAGCGCCAACCGCGACCGCGTGCGCGAGCTGTCGCGTCAAATGGCGCAAACCAGCACGCCCACCCGTGCACTGAGCAACGATTTTCGCCGCGCCGTGCGCGAAGCCCACGCCCTCAAGCAAAAGCACCAGGAGCAGCAACGGCAGCTGCAGGGGCTGCGCGGCAAGCTGAATGAAGCCGGCATCAGCACCCGCAACCTGGGTGAGCATGAGCGCACCCTGCGCCAACGCATCGACAGCACCAACAACCAGCTGCAAGAGCAAGAGCGCAGGCTCAAGGCCGTCACGGCCCAGCAGCAGCGCCTGGCACGCGCCAAACAGCAGTACCAGCGCACCCAGGCAATGACTGGTGCCATGGCCGGTACCGGTGCCGCAGGCCTGGCCACCGGCAGCGCCATGCTGTACAGCGGGGCACGGCTGTTGGCGCCGGGCATTGAGTTTGATTCAGACGTCAGTCGGGTGCAGGCATTGGCCCGGCTGGAGCGCGACAGCGCCGAGCTGGCAGCGCTGCGAGCCCAGGCACGTGCGCTGGGGGCTGCTACCCAGTTCAGTGCCAACGAGGCTGCACAGGGCCAAGGCTTTCTGGCCATGGCTGGTTTCTCCCCCCAGGCCATCATGGATGCGATGCCGGCGATGCTCGATGCCGCCAAAGCCGGCAACGTGGAGCTGGCCACCACGGCGGATATCGCGTCTAACATCCTCACCGGTTTCAACCTGCAAGCCCGCGACATGACGCGCGTAAGCGACGTGCTGACCGCCGCGTTCACCCGCTCCAACACCTCGCTGGAAATGCTCGGCGAAACCATGAAGTACGCCGCCCCCAACGCTGCGGCCTACGGGCAAGACATCGAGATCATGGCAGCAGCAGCCGGCAAGCTGGGCGACGCCGGCATTCAGGGCGGCATGGCCGGTACCGCGCTGCGCGCCATTCTCAGCCGCTTGGCCGCGCCCCCCAAGATGGCGGCAGACGCCATTGCCGAACTAGGACTGCAGGTAGCAGACGCCGAGGGCAACATGCGCCCCCTGCCCGACTTGCTCAAAGAGATCCACGACCGCACCGCCGCACTGGGCTCTACAGAGCGCGGCGCCATTCTCAAGGCCATTGCCGGCGAAGAGGCAGGCAGCGCGCTCACCGTGCTCACACAGCAGGCCGGCAACGGTGGCCTGCAGACGCTGATCGGTCAGCTGCGCACCGCCCAGGGCGAAGCCGCTCGCACTGCCCAGGTAATGGGCGACAACCTCGGCGGCGATATCGCCGCGCTGAAAAGCGTCTGGGCAGACCTGGGCATCCAGATGCAGGACACCGCCAACAGCGACCTGCGCGGCATGATTAAAGCACTGGCTGAGATGGTGCGTGGCATTCGCCAGTGGATGGTCGAGAACCCGCTATTGGCCCGCGCGCTGATCAAAATCGCCATTGGCCTGGCAGCGCTCATTACGCTGTTTGGCGCGCTGACCATCGCCCTGGCTTCCATCCTCGGCCCCTTCGCCATGATCCGTCTGGGTCTGAGCCTGTTCGGCGTCAAAGCCATGGGCCTGCTGCCCATTCTCAAGGCCGTCGGCACCGCTTTCATGTGGCTCGGCCGCGCGTTGCTGCTCAACCCCATTGGCCTGGCCATCACCCTGTTGGTGACCGCCGGCTGGCTGCTGTACAAAAACTGGGACGGCGTCATCGGCGGGCTGAAAGCCCTGTGGGCAGATCTGGGCAGGGGCGCAAAAGCCATCTGGGTCGAGATCACCACCGCCTTTGACGGCGGTATTCTGGGCGTGGGCCAGCTCATTGCCAACTGGTCACCGCTGGGCATGTTCTACAAGGCCTTTGCCGCCGTCATGAGCTGGTTTGGCGTAGAGCTGCCCGGCAACCTGATTGACGGGCTGGTAGCCGGCCTCAAGCGCCTGGCGCCCGGGCTTGTCTCTGCGCTCAGCAAAATCGCATCCATGCTGCCTGCCAGCGTAAAGCGGGTGCTGGGCATCCACAGCCCAAGCCGTGTATTTGCCGAGCTGGGCGGCTTCACCATGCAGGGCCTGGCCCAGGGCATTCAACGCCAGCAGGGTGAGCCGCTGGCCGCCGTGGCGGGCGTGTCGCAACGCATGGCCAGCGCCGCTGGTGGCATTCGCTTTGACAGCCGCCGCCCGCTGTCGGCCCGCCCGGCCTACGCCGGTAGCACCGGCAGCCGCTACGAGATCCACATTCACGCCGCTGATGGCATGAGCCCGCAAGCCATCGCCCACGCCGTCGCCGCCGAGCTGGACCGCCGCGAGCGCGCCGCCGGCGCCCGCGCGCGCAGCAGCCTGTATGACCAGGAGTAACGCCCCATGATGATGGCCCTCGGACTCTACGTGTTCAGCCTCACCACCACCGCCTACCAACAACTGCAGCGGCAAACCGGTTGGCGCCACCCCAGTAACCCGCGCGTAGGCGCTCTGCCCGCGCGCCAGTTCGTTGGCAAAGGCGACGACACCATCACCCTGAGCGGGCTCATACTGCCCGAGATCAGCGGCCAACGGCTGTCGCTGGATGCCCTACGCCTCATGGCAGACAGCGGCAAAGCGTGGCCCCTTGTCGAGGGCACCGGTCGCATCTACGGCCTATGGATCATCGAAAACCTGCAAGAAACCAACACCCTGTTTTTCCGCGATGGCGCGCCCCGGCGCATTGAGTTCACGCTCACCCTGCAGCGCGTGGATGACAGCCAGATCGAGCTGCTCGGCAGCCTGCTCAGCACCCTCGGCAACATCCTGCGATGATCAACCTCAGCAGCCACCCGGCCCCCGCGTATCGCGTGGTCGTCAACGGGCAAGACATCACCAGCAAGATCAGCCCGCGGCTGATCAGCCTCACCCTGACCGATAACAGGGGCCTGGAAGCAGACCAGCTGGACATCACCCTGTCAGACCACGACGGCCAGCTGGCCATACCGCCCCGGCGCGCGCAGGTTGATCTGTGGCTGGGCTGGTCAGATACCGGGCTGGTGTACAAAGGCAGCTACGTAGTAGACGAAACCGAGCATAGCGGCGCACCAGACACACTCAGCATCCGCGCCCGCAGCGCGGACCTGCGCGCCGAGCTCAGCCGCAAGCGCGAGCGCAGCTGGCACAGCGTCACCCTGGGCGACGTGCTGCACACCATCGCCGAGGCCTACAGCCTCAAACCGGTGATAGACGTGGTGTTGGCCGCCCTCCCCCTCGCCCATCAGGACCAGGCCAACGAGTCAGACGCCAACCTGCTCACCCGCCTGGCGCAAGAGCACGACGCCATCGCCACCATCAAGGCCGGGCACCTGCTGGTCACCCCCGTGGGCGCCGCCAAAACCGCCAGCGGCCTGCCCCTGCCCCACGTGCAGTTCACCCGCACCAGCGGCGACAACCACCGCTTTTTGCAAGCAGACCGCGATGCCTACACCGGCGTGCGTGCCCACTACTACCAGCCCAACAGCGCAGAGCGGCTGGAAGCGCTGATCGGCACAGATGACAATGTCAAAACCCTGCGCCACGTCTACGCAGACCAGGCCAGCGCCCTGCAGGCCGTGCGCAGTGAGTGGCGCAGGCTGCAACGCGGCGCAGCCACACTCAGCTACACCCTGGCCCGTGGCCGGGCCGACCTGATACCGGAAATGACCTTTGGCCTCAGCGGCATCAAACCGGAGATCAGCGCGGTGGTGTGGCTGTGCCGGCGGGTAATGCACCAGGTGAATGAAAGCGGCTACACCGTTGCCCTGGAGTTGGAAAACCAACTGGCAGAAGATGAAGACCTGGCCGCCCTGGTAGAGACGCAATACACCGGGGTGATTGCCTGGTACCGCGACAAAGACGGCAACCAGCAGCCAGTAACAGAAGGGGATCAGACCAGCCCTCTGCGCCTGACTCACTTGTATGCGAGCCAGGCCAGTGCAGAGCGGGCGGTGAAGCGGGAGTTTGGGAGGCTGCAGGGCGCAGATTAACCCGTAATTTTATCTTCAGGCGACTTAATAGTGATTACGCCATTCAAAACATCCTGGCTTGCAGATGAAAGCAGCAGTGAAGTTTGAGCATACGCCTTGCGCACCTCTTCTTTCGTCACCTCATCAATTAGCGGATCTTTTAATATCTTTCTTTGCTTCCTCAGATCGCTCGCCAAAGCTGCCTTATATTTGATCAAATTTGTATCCACATTAAGAAATGCAAAAACTTTCACCAAAAACAGCGTAAGAAAAGGCGCCACCACTGCACCTGCAGGTACGACCATCTTCATCAAATCAACATCACCCTTACAGAAGTAGAGCCCAATCGAAGTGAGCAAAGTAGACATGCCCGCTGTAAAGTATGCCTGTGTCGTTTGAGACTTACTCATACTTCACCCGCCTCAAAGCGCTTTCTTATTTGGTCAACAACATACCCCGTAGAGTCAACCTCAACCGACTGCACGACCTTACCGCCGCGCCTGACAGTGATTACAACTTTCTCATTCGATACAAACCTAAAAAAAACATATCTGATAGCGGCTCGCACAAAGTAGTACAGCCCCGGTAACAACATAATCATCGAGACCCAAAACAAGAACTCCGAAACCGCCTTATACTCAGCCATAACAACTATATTAGTCTATTTTCTTCGCGTGCGTAATGTTTCACCACATCAACAACGGTATAAGTGTGCGTTGATCTGGTTTGCCTACGCAGAGTATGCACTTCCAAAAGAATCCCGAACAGATCATCCTTTGTAAACGACTTTTTACTTTGCTTTACCTGTTCCATAAAAGCTTCATCGATCAGTTCAACTGGGTGCTCTTCTCCATTCCCTAGCTTTACTCTCCAACCTTTAGACGACTCAAAATTAACTTGAGTGAAATGACAGGTTGTTTCGAACTGTTTTGTTTCTTCGCTTTCAAGCGACCCTTCCGGCAGCGGGTTGAATGATTTAGTTTCATCTGACTTAAACTGAAGCATAGGCAGCTCGGCAGCATCCAGCACTTGCACCACACCAGTGGGATTGTTTGCTATTGGCGCTTGAATAAAGTCGTGAATAGACGCTCGTACTTTCTTGTCAACCGCCATTCGACCTACTTTGGCTGTTGTGGTTATAGGCGGCTCGCCCTCAACTTCAATGGTAGCTTCGTCAGCATCTTCATCGAAATCAATGCGGGTAACACGCTTACCCTTCATCTGCTTCACAATTTCCAGCACAGAAGCCGCGCCGACTGTTCCGATCACCCCGGTAATGCCAAGAACCTTCAAAGCAGCCAGCGCGGCAGGGCTGGTTGCAACAGCCATAAATACCACTTCAACTGAACCCTCGCGCGCTGGAGTGGTGACCTTCAGCTCAAGCACTTCGCCGCTCAGCTCTTTGTTTACTGCGTTTACCGATTCGCTCACCCCAGTAATTGCCTTGCCAAGTACAGCCGCGTCAATCTCGTGACGACTGTAGTCGCCGTTTTCGTCATCGTAAGAAATAGAAAATGTTTCGCTGAAAAGCTTAGCCATAAATAACTATCCATTTAAATAATCACGATAGGCGTTAGCTGCCGAACAGCACCCGCTGCCAATGATCCTCACCCACAATAGCGATCGGCACCCCAGCCTCCCGCAGTTCCACCGCCTTCATGATCTTCAGCCCGTAGCTGCTGTGCCGCCATTGCTCGTTACCAACGCTACCCACAACCAGGTAGTGCACCTTTTTGCTCACGCCTTTGGCGATCTCGCCGCCCAGGTCCAGCACAATCTGCTGGCACTCTTTGCGGGGGCCAAACGCCATGACGCCGGTAAATACAAAAGACCGGCCAGCGCAGATCAAATCAGGGGCGGGGTCGCAAAGCGGCAAGTCATTGGGGGCAGTAAAGGTGTGTTCGGTAGGTAGGGGCTTCTCAAGGCTAAGCCCGGCAAAGCTATGCAGCATGCCCAGCAGTTCACTCGCCTCTTCAGCGTCCAACACGCTATCTGCAAGCATCAGGTTCAGACGCTGGTACAACAGATTCACCACAGGGTCATCCAAATGCACCAGGTTGGCTTCCAGCCAGTCACGCAGAAACAGCGCCTCTGACTGGCTCACTACACCATCAGCCACAATCCCGGCAGCGAGCCCGACCAGCGCGTCGGCTGATCGACGGTCCATCCGGGCTTGGTTGAAAAAACGGCTCTTAGCAAATTCGTTGTGCAGGTCAGGCACAGCAACCTCCATGTTTTTGGTCGATTAGCGGGGCTACCGCTGAATAGCCTCTCGAACGGTCCAGAGATCAACAGCGTCGTTGCCGACATAGAGCCGGAATTGCACCTGGGTGAAACCGGTATCTAGGACACTTATCTGGTACTGGCTGCTGAGCGGTACGCAGAACATATTGTTCAGCAGGTAGTCCATAGCGCGGGCGTCATCGCTTACCGCCGCCGTAATGAACTGATCGAGGTGCTCTTCGCTCACACAGCCAACATAGCCACCGTCTTTCAGGCTGGCGGCGTGGCCTGATGAGGTGAATGCGACAGCAACCAATACTGCTGCCAGAGTGTTCTTCAGAAACTCCAATGCGTAGCTCTCCCTTGCTTCGGAGCACCACCAAACGGCGGTGCTCTTTCTGGCGCGCTAAGCCGGCAAGCCTAGCAACGCTCTTACCACCCGCAACACATCCTGCTGCGCCTGCTCATCTAGCTGGCGAAATCCCTGTAGCAGCGCCGCTTCCTGTGCGCTCAACGGCAGAGATACGGACGTTTTCGGGTTTTCCTGGTACTCCATATTTCGCTCCTTGTCAGGGTGTCCGGCGCCACCTTGGCACCGACCACACACCCTGCAGGGAGTGTCAAAGCAATGCGCTCCGGGCGCGATGGCTAATTGGCATCACATCCCGCTGATGTCTCCGCCAACGCGCTCACCATGCGCTGTGCAGCCCCTTGGTCAGCGCTGCGCATCTTGCGAAAGTCTTCAACCAACCGTGCTTCCGGCTCGCTCAGCGAGCTTTCTGGCGTGGGCGCGCGGATCCCGCTGACCACATACAGCACGTCAACACCCACCAGGCGGGCAGCATCCAGCGCTGTGGCGCCAATCTCGCCCGTACCGGCTTCATAACCAGCCAATGTGCGCTTGGCGACGCCGATTTTTTCGGCAAATTCACCCTGCGTCAGGCCTACCCGCTGCCGCTCTTCTTGCAGGCGGGCGCCTATCTGCGCTCTCGAATGATGCAAATATTTTCATCCCTACTATTGACTGATGCAGATTCGTGCATCATCCTTGCGCTGTCATCACATGAAATTGCACGAATTTACACTATGCCCAACGCCTACCCCACAGAGCAAGCCCGCAAAGCCGCCCGCGCAAGGCTCATCGCCCAAGGTCTTTCATCGAAAGAGTGGGCAGAGCTGCACGGCTTTAAACCATCCACCGTGTACGCGGTGCTCAACGGCCAGCAGAAGTGCCTGCGCGGTGACGCGCATCGTGCCGCCGTGCTGTTGGGTATCAAACGGGGCACGGTGAAACCCTACCCCGCCGCCCTAGCAGAGGGGTAACAGAAGATGAACCGCGAGATTCTTGAAACCCGCCGCCAGGTTGTCAGCGCTGTTATCCGTGCCTACCCCGGTGGCCGTGAGGGCGCTGCAGGCCTGCTGGGCCTAACCCTCAAGCAGTTCGACAACCACGCCTACGAGAACAACGGCCACCGGCCGCTGGACGACAGCCAGATCATCCAGCTTGAGGCAGTGACCAAAACCACCTACCTGGCTGAGTACATCTGCCAGCAGTACGCAGGCTTTTATGTGCCCATGCCTGCCGCCGAGCTGCTGGACAACATCGAGCTGCACCAACGCGGCTTGCGCACCTCCAGCAAGCGGGGGCTGGTTGACCAGTACATTGCCAAAGCACTGGACGACGGCGAGATCAGCAGCGCAGAAAAGCGCGAGATCCTCGCGTTACACGCCAAGCACCTGTCAGAGCGGCACGGCCAAGTGCTGGCCACCATCACGCTGCACAGCCGGGTGAAACCATGACTGCCCCAAACCACGGCGGTTATCGCTGCCTGTGCCCGGCCTGCGGTGAGCCGATGTTTATCCGCAAGTCGGAGAAGCAAACGCCCACCTTCCAGACCATGTATGGCCGCTGCAACAACCTGGTGTGTGGGGCCAGCTATGTGGGCTCGCTGACGTGGGATTACACCCTGTCGCCCTCTGGCCTGCCCAACCCACAAGCAACGCTGCCGCTGTCTCCAGCCAAAGAACGGCTGCAGGCCATGCGCGATCTGGCGCCCAGCGCCAACAAAGACCAGCTCACATTCCTTGAACAGCTCGACCAGGAGGCCACCGCATGAACGCCTTACAGGATTATCAGGACGATATGCAGGCCGCTGCACTGACCTACATGCAACGGCACGAGGCAGAGCACCTGGGCGCAAGCCAGGCGCTGATCAACCGCGCGGCAGACCACCTGGAGTGCGCCCTCGGCGTAACCCGCCCGCTGGCAGAAAAGCTGGTGCTGCGCGCCTACGGTGAGTTGCATAGCGCAGAGCAGCCCTACCGGGTAGACCTTGAGGCAACTAGCGCCCACACCCTTGCCCTGGTGGACACCCGCACCGGTCTGACCCACGCCATACCGGCCGAGCTGATCGCGCGCTATTTGATTGCCACGCCCAAGCGAAAACGGCTAACCGCCGTCAACTGACCCCCAAACACCCCAGCCCTTGCCCGCCTTGCGTGGGTAGGGGGCAGCTGCACCCAGAGCACGGTGAACTACATGCAAAACCTGACGCACCAGCCCCCACAACCGCCACAGGCGCCCCGCTGTGCTGCCACCCTGCGCGAGCATCTGAGCAGCCTGCCGGCGCTGCAACACACCGCCAGCAACCACCCCATGCTGCAGGACTGGCTCCAGCACATGCTGACCGAGGCAGCAGCCCGCAACCAGGTCATGCTGAGCTGGTACGCCTCCCGTGCTGACGGTTATCTGCTGGGCCTGAGCTTTAACAGCAAACGCGGCGTTACCGGTGAGCTGCTGGAGCTGGGCCAGCTGTGCCGCCGCCTGTCAGCGGAGGCCGGCCAGTGAGTGCAGTACGTGAAATGCCGCCAGCCCTGCACCAAACGGTGCTGCACCGTCTGAAAGAGCAATACAATTTGGTGCCAGCCGGCAGCACAGGCTGGCTGCGCAAGGGCATGTGCCCGGAGTGCCACGGCGGCAAAAGCAAAGAGCCGTCGCTCTACGCCCACCACGCAGCGCCCTGGGTGCTTATGTGCGGCCGAGGCTCATGCCGGCACCAGATCCACATCAAAGACATCTACTCTGATCTGTTCGAGGATGTCAGCCGCAACCACCCGGCCACCCCGGAAAACCCCGCCGCCAGCGCAGATGCGTACCTGAGCTTTAACCGCGGCTTTGACCTGCAGCAGATCCGCGGCTGGTACACCCAGGAGAACTACTGGGACCAAACTCTGGACATCGGCAGCACCACCGTGCGGTTCACCATGCCCGATGGCGGCTACTGGGAGCGGCTGATCGACCGGCCCAGCCGCTTTGGCAGCAAGAAAGCCCGCTTCAAACCCGGCTGGAGCTACCGGGGTAAATGCTGGGTGCCGCCGTGCGTGGATCTGCTGGAGGTCAAAGAGCTATGGATCGTCGAGGGCATATTCGACGCCATCGCCCTGCTACACCACGGTATCGCCGCCGTCTCCATGATGAGCAGCGCGCCCTACCCCGAGGCCTTTTTGCAGGAGCTGGCCACCCAGCGCCTGGCGCAGGAAGGCAAAGACGGCAAAGCCCCTAAACTGCCCGCCCTGGTCTGGGCGCTGGACAACGAGCCATCGGCCCGCGCCGGCATCCGCAAGTACGGCCCCCGCGCCGCTGAGCTGGGCTATCGCAGCAGCGCGGCGCAGATCCCGCAGCGCGGCCGCAAGGTGGACTGGAATGACCTGCACCAACTGCGCTGGGCCAACATCGATGACGAGGCCAAGCGTAAGGAGCGTATTGATAAAGACCTGCATGAGGCGCGCCACTACGGCGACCTGCTGCTGGCTGAAAGCGCCAGTGATTACGCCATGCTCATGTACACCTGGCACGAGCGCCAGGAGTTCCCCTTTGTCTACGAGAACTGCCTCTACTGGTTCAAGCTGGACCTGAACAAGTACAACGCCGCCCGCGAAGCGCTGGACGGCAGCGAGCGGCAAGAAGACCGCCTCATGACCGAGAAGCAAAAGCGCGACAAAGCCCTGCGCCTGGCCGGCGGTGTTGTCGAGCTGGCCAACTGCGCATTTGAGGCCCTGTACTACCAGCGCAACCTGATCACCGATGAGGCCTGGTACTACCTGCGCATCGACTTTCCGCATGACGGCGGCACCGTCAAAGCCACCTTCACCAGCGGCCAACTGGCCGCTGCGGCCGAGTTCAAAAAGCGCCTGCTGCACGTGGCCACCGGCGCCATGTATACCGGCAGCGGTGGCCAGCTCGATCACCTCATGCGTAAGCAGCTGTACGGCCTCAAGGTGGTCGAAACCATCGACTACATGGGCTACAGCAAAGAGCACCAGGCCTATGTGTTTGCCGACGTTGCGGTCAAGGGCGGGCAGGTTTACCACGCCAACGACGAAGACTACTTCGACATGGGCAAAACCCGCCTCAAGACGCTGCAGCGCTCTATCCAGCTTCACATTGAAACGCGCCCCAGCCACTACAACCCAGACTGGCTGCCCAAGCTGTGGCTGTGCTTTGGCGCAAAAGGGGCCATTGTGCTGGCGTTCTGGCTGGGCTCGACACTGGCCGAGCAGATCCGGGGCGTGCACAAGAGCTTCCCGTTTCTGGAGTTCACCGGCGAGCCCGGCGCGGGCAAGTCCACGCTGATCAACTTCATCTGGAAAATGTTCGGCCGGGCCGACGACGAAGGCAAAGATCCATCCAAGGGCACCCAGTCAGGCCGCCGGCGGTGGATGGGGCAAGTGTCCAACCAACCCGTGGTGCTGCTGGAGGCCGACCGCAACGACCCCAGCGCCGCCGCCGGCGGACGCCCCAAAAAAGCCTACGACTGGGACGAGCTCAAACCGCTGTACAACGGCGGCAGCCTGGGCGTGACCGGTGTAAAGACCGCCGGCAACGAAACCTACGAGCCACCCTTTCGCGGCAGCATCGTCATCAGCCAGAACGCGGCCGTAAGCGCGCATGAGGCAATTTTGACCCGTCTGGTCAAAGTGATACTGATGCGCGCGGAAACAACGCCAGAGAGCCGCGTTGCCATCGCAGAGCTGGAACAAATGCAGGTGGAGCAGCTGAGCCACTTCATGGTCAAGGTAATGACCCAAGAGGCCGGGCTGATGGAATGCTTTCTCAAGGCGTTCAAGGGCCACGAAACCACCCTGCGTGGCGTTAAAGAGATCCGCGTGGAACGCATCATCAAAAACCACGCGCAGATGATGGCCCTGATCGACTGCCTGGCAATGGTCTGCCCCCTCACTCAGCAGCAGGTCAACGAGTGCCGCGCGGAGCTGGTGAGCATGGCCATCGAGCGCCAGTTTGCCATCAGCGCAGATCACCCGGGCGTGGCGCAGTTCTGGGAGGTGTACGACTACCTGGAGGCCGAGCGCGACGACGGCGTAGTCAACCACAGCCGCGACCCCAACCTCATTGCCATCCACATCAACGACTTTGTGCGCCTGGCGGCCGAGCACCGCCAGGAGCTACCCAGCGCGAGCGACCTGCGCACCTGGCTGCCCGACAGCAGCAGCCGCAAGTACCTGGGCCAACGCGCAGTAAACAGCCGGATCCGCGAGCGGCAAAACCAGCAACGCGGCTTCGACAACCTCAAGCCCATCACCGTCCGGTGCTGGGTGTTTGAGAACCCCAACCGGCGCGGCAACGCCGAAACCAACTGAAAGGAAAGCACCATGCAAGGCAAACCGTACATCGGATTTTTTCACGACTTCACCATCACGGACCTGCGCAAGCCCTATTGGGCGTCAGGCCCAGCCAACGGCAAGTACGTGCTGGGTGCCGTGTTGCCCACCCGCGACGGGCGGCGCACGGGCAATGCAAAGATCATGGCCACCTGCGGCGTGGACTACGCCGACGGCACGCCCAGCCAAACCAACTACCTGGTGAAAACCGACGGGGGCAATTCGCGCTGGCTCAGTGGCGCAGAGCTGGAAGAGCTGTTCTATCCGCCAGAGTGGGTGGCCTACATCGCCAAACGCCAAACCCATGACGATGACGTGCGGGCGGCACTGTTCAGCGGCCTGTTCGGGAAGCCCCTGCAATGAGCCACCGCACCCAAGACATCGCCACCCTGGCCGGCAGCGCCGTACTGATCTGCCTGGGCCTGGCCGTGGCCCACTTCTTCCCTGACGCGCTCATGGCCCTGGCGCACCAGTAACACACCGCCGGCGCGGCAACGCCGGCACCCCCAAGGAGAGCACCATGCAAGCAACTGCAACCTACACCAACCAGCTCGACCAGCAGCGCACAGCAGAACACCTGTACAAAAAACTGCAGGCCATGCAGCGCCAACGCCAGGCCGTGCAGGCATCCGGCCTGCCAGCCCTGCGCCGGCTGGTCACCATAGCCCAACGCAGCAGCGGCCAAAGCGCCGTGGTCGCCCGCTTTCTGCTGGGGCTGTACAACGGCCCGGAGCACCCCTTCCCCCTCACCGACCTGCGCGCCCTGGACGAAGAGATCCACAGCGACTGCATGGCCGTGCTGATGATGGACTGGGCACCCGAGCAAGAGGTGCATGAGCTGATCGAGGGCGGGCACCACATCTTCCAGAGCCTGGTGGCGCGCTGGGGTTAACGCCCACCCACAAAAAAGCCCCGGTGAGCGGCAACTCAGCGGGGCTAACCACAGAAAGGAGAGCACCATGCAAGCAACTCAACCCAACAGCGGTACCGAGCAGGCTACCACTGACGGCAACATCAAGCGATACAAGGTTAGCGAGACGTTCGGCGAGTTCGAGGTCAGGCTCGAAGTAGACCACAGCATCCTGACGCCCGCTCGCGCCAAGGAGATAAATGAATTTTGGGGAAGCCCGGAAGATCGGATTGCCGCAGAGAAAGGCGACGAGGTCAAAGCCGTCATCCGCTTGGCCGGCTCACGTGCAGCCGCAATGATCATCAGCGACGGCTGGGGCGGCGCCAGCTTTGGCTCTGGCAGGCCCGAGGCCGGCGAAATCTGGTCAAAGCAATTCCGTGCCCAGGAAGGCTGGGGCGGAGAGGAAGACACCCCATTTGGCTGGTGCGGGATCCGCATTATAGCCGCTGACGTAGAAATGCCCGGCTTCGATGATTTCGAGTTGAAGGAGGTGGCCCGTGGATAAAACTGATAGCAGCGATCTGGAACTGTACGAACACCTCCCCGAATGGGCCACCGGCCATGCTAAAGGCGAGTACGTTCTCGGAGCGCACCTACCAACCCGCGACGGTAGACGCTGTGGCAATGCCCACATCATCGCAACAGAGAAAGCCAGATGGGATGAAGCCAAAACCGTCTACGTCTGCCTGACTGATGCTGGCCGAGTGATGCGGCTCACTAAAAGCGAACTGGAAGATTCTTTTTATCCCCCGGAGTGGATATCCGATATCAACGAGGTCAACCGGAAGTTCAGCCCACACGTGAATCTGTCATCCATCGAAAAAGCCAAGCAGCGACTGCAGGGCTTTCTCCATGCACGCAGCGGACACGACCTCTTCGCCCTGGCAAGCGAAATGGCATTGACCAAAGAAGAGTGGGAGCTGATCAGAACCGACTGTCTCTGGATGTCCGCCAGCATGATCCAGGAGCTGGATGAGCTGTTTGCCAGCTTGGCAGACCCGGAGGCGCCGCTATGAAAGCACTCAGCATTCGCCAGCCGTGGGCGTGGCTGATCATCCACGCCGGCAAAGACGTAGAAAACCGCACCTGGTGCACCAACTACCGGGGGCGCTTCCTTGTGCATGCAGCCAAGGGCATGACCCAGCGCGAGTACCAGGACGCCAAGCAGTTTGCCGCGCTCAACGGCGTGCACAACCTGCCGGAGTTCGACGAGCTGCCGCGCGGCGGCATCGTGGGCAGCGTTGAGCTGGCAGACTGCCTTAGCCGCTCTGATTCCCCGTGGTACACCGGCGACACCGCCCTGGTACTGCGCAATCCGCAGCCGCTACCGTTCACGCCCTGCCCTGGGCGCCTGGGCTTATTTGAGATTGAGGGGGTGGCACATGGGTAAGTATCAAGCCAGAACATGGACTGACGCCGAAGTAGACCAGGTGCGCCGCCGCTACCCCAACGAGCGGGCAAAGGACATCGCTGCTGACCTTGGCCGCCCGCTGCAGCACGTTTACAGCCTGGCCAGCCGCCTTGGGCTGTCCAAGTCTGAGGCGTTCAAGGCAAGCGACCTGTCCGGCCGGTTGAATGGCACACAGGGCGAAGCCGGTCGATTCGCCCCGGGGCGAAAGCCATGGAACCAGGGCAAAAAGGGTATGACCGTCGGCGGTCGCTCCAAAGAAACGCAGTTCAAGCCCGGCCACAAGCCGCACACCTGGCAACCGGTTGGCGCCGAGCGCATCACCCAAGATGGTTACCTGGAACGCAAAGTGACGGACACCGGCTGCACTCGGCGCGATTACCAGGCCGTGCACCGCCTGGTCTGGATCGAGCACCACGGGGAGATACCCGCCGGCCACGTCGTCGTATTCAAAGACGCCCTGCCCAAGCACGAAAACATCACCATCGATCGGCTGGAGCTGATAACCCGCGCCGAGCTGGCCAGCCGCAACACCATTCACCGCTACCCGCCCGACGTTAAACAGGTCATCCGCCTGCAACGCAAGCTGGAGCGCAAAGTTAGGGAGCTGGCAGATGAAGAATAAGATGCAAGACCTCAGAAACCACCTGTTCGCCCAGCTGGAGAGCCTGTCCGACCCGGAAGCCAAAGTGGACCTGGAGCGCGTAAAAGCCATGACCGAGATCAGCAAGGTGCTGGTGGACTCCGCCAAGGTAGAAGTCCAGTTCATAAACGCCGCCGGCGGAAAGCACAGCACCGGCTTTATTGAGTCCAAGCCGGAGCTGCCTGCGCCAGGAAAAGGCATTGGCCGTGAGCACTGACAAGGTAAGCCGCCAGCTACTCGAAACCGAGGCACGCGACTGGCTGCGCCGAGGCTACACCAATAGCCAGCGCGTGGCCGAGCTGCAGGAGCTGATCGCCAGCAAACGCGGCAACGCCGCGGCAAAGCGTCTGCTGGAAGAAATGCGCCGGCAGTGGACCCGCCGGGCCGAGTGGATGCAATAAGAATTCAGCAGTGCAGTTTCTCGGCCCCTGCGGGGGCCGTTTTTTTGCCAGGCGGTTATTCTGGCGACGATTCATCACAGCGTGGGGACGCTATGGCAGACGGTGTAGAGGTGCGCGGTAACCGCGTGCGCGTGTATTTCAGGTATCAAGGGGAACTGTGCCGAGAAGCGGTGAGCGGTGATGCAACACCCGCCAATATCGCCAACGCTCAGCGGCTGGCGGGCACCATCAATTACGAAATTCAACAGGGCACCTTCGACTATGCCCGGCACTTCCCCAATTCACCCAAGGTGAAAACCAGCACGCTGGGTTACTACCTGGACCTGCTGCTCGACATCAAGCGCAATGAAATGTCCGCATCGGGCTACAGGGGGCACGCCAGCAAGGTCAGAAACCACATCAGGCCCAAGTGGGGCAACCGGCAGGCCGAGAGCATTGAACACATCGAGGTAACCGCCTGGGTGCAACAGGAGCTGATGGCAAAGCTGCACAACAAGACCATCCGCGACATCGTTAACATCATGCACCAGACCTACACGCTCTACCGCTCGCGCAACAGGTCAGCACACGACCCCACCACCGGCATCACCATCAAGCTGCCAGATACCGAAGAGGTGGACCCGTTCAACCGCGAAGAGATCGAGAAGATCCTCACCCCAGACCCTGACCTACAGCAGGAGATCAACCTCGCCCAGTTCATGCTGTGGAGCGGCCCCCGCGTGTCTGAGGCCATTTCATTGGCGTGGGAAGACGTGATCGATCTGGAGGCCGGTATCGTCCGGTTCCGTCGCGCCCAGGTACGCGGCCACTACAAGGTAACCAAAACCCGGCGCTCAAACCGCGAGCTCAAGCTGCTCAAACCAGCCCACGACGCCCTACTCGCCCAGTTCAAGCTGACAGGGCACTTGCCGCCCGTTGAGGTGGCCGTCACCGAACGGGACAACCGTACCGTGCGCAAAAGCCGGCTGCGGTTTGTGTTCCACAAAACAACCACGCGAGCGGCCTGGACCAGCTCAGACGTGCTACTGAAAAATTGGTGGGTAGGTCATCTGGAGAAACATGGCGTGCGGTACCGCAGCCCAAAAAACTGCCGGCACACTTTCGCCAGCCAAGTGCTGAGCACCGGCGTTGCACCGGTGGAATGGATCGCCGAATACATGGGCCACACCACCACCGCGATGATCCACCGCCACTACGGCACCTGGATACCACGGCGTGCGCACGACCAGCTCGACATAATCGCCGCAGCCCTGAAACTCTGAACCAAAAACGACAAAAGCCGCCCTCAAGAGGCGGCTTTTTCGTGCCTGTTATTCCCAAAGTGTTCCCAAAACGATCCCCTTTAGAGGGGCACCTCTTGCGTTCACCAATGAAAACAACAGCTTATATGGTGCGGACGGGGAGACTCGAACTCCCACACCTCGCGGCGCCAGAACCTAAATCTGGTGTGTCTACCAATTTCACCACGTCCGCTTTGTAGCGCTTCAAACGAAAACGCCAGGCAGTGCCTGGCATTTTCTAAAATAAGTGGGGTGGACGATGGGGATCGAACCCACGACAACAGGAGTCACAATCCTGTGCTCTACCAACTGAGCTACGCCCACCACTACATACTTCTCGTTCACACAGCCTTGCCTGAATGGCACGCCCGGCAGGACTCGAACCTGCGACCATCCGCTTAGAAGGCGGATGCTCTATCCAGCTGAGCTACGGGCGCCCTGTGCATTCTTTCGCCCGTTAGAGCTAAGACGTCCAGATCAACTTGTGACGCTAATCCGGTGCTACCTGGTCGCCTTCCAAACCGGTGTCGCTGTGTTTGTGAAGCGGGGCGAATAATACTGAGCGACGCCCACCACGTCAACGCTCAGAACAAAAAAATTTAATCACATGAGGAAGTTATCCTGATTCCCTGCACTAACCATCAATAGCCGTATGACAATTCAGCACAGTCTTCGGGGTTTTCCGACAACCTGCCCCACTCGCCCTTTTTCCGCAGGGTCCGGCATGCCACAATAGCGCCACTTTTTTCTGCGTCAGGAACCCCATGAACGCCCAACTCATCGATGGCAAGCAGATTGCCGCCAACCTCCGCAAGGAAATCGCCAGCAAAGTCACCGAACGCAAGAATAACGGCCTGCGCCTCCCTGGTCTTGCTGTCATTCTGGTCGGCAGCGATCCTGCCTCCCAAGTGTACGTGTCGCACAAACGCAAGGACTGCGAAGAAGTCGGGTTCCTGTCCCGTTCGCACGACCTGCCGGCTACCACCAGCCAGCAGGAGCTGCTCGACCTGATCGACAACCTCAACGATGATCCGGAAATCGACGGCATTTTGGTTCAACTGCCCCTGCCGGCACACCTGGAAGCCTCCCAGCTGTTGGAGCGCATCCGCCCTGACAAGGACGTTGACGGCTTTCACCCCTACAACATTGGCCGCCTGGCCCAGCGTATGCCGCTGCTGCGCCCATGCACACCGATGGGGATTATCCGCCTGCTGAAGAGCACCGGCGTTGATCTCTACGGCCTGGACGCCACCGTGATCGGCGCCTCCAACATCGTTGGCCGGCCGATGGCACTGGAGCTGCTACTGGCAGGCTGCACCACGACAGTCACTCACCGCTTTACCAAAAACCTGGAAGACCATGTCCGCCGGTCTGATCTGGTCGTAGTTGCCGCCGGCAAGCCCGGACTGGTAAAGGGCGAGTGGATCAAACCGGGCGCGATTGTGATCGACGTAGGCATCAACCGCATGGACGATGGCCGCCTGGTTGGTGATGTTGAGTTTGGTCCAGCCGCCGAGCGCGCCAGCTGGATCACGCCGGTGCCGGGTGGCGTTGGCCCGATGACCCGCGCCTGCCTGCTGGAAAACACCCTGCACGCCTGCGAGCATCTGCACAGCTGAGCAGGCTGCCGCTGCAGACATAAAAACGCCCGGCCAGTGCCGGGCGTTTTTGTTTTCGCGCATACGGTCAGAGCGAGCCGGTCATGCCGCCATCCACCGGCAGATTGATGCCGTTGATATAGGAGGCCGCTGGCGAGGCGAGAAAGCCGACCGCATTGGCGAGCTCAGCCGGTTCAGCAAAGCGCCCTACCGGTACGCGGGCCGCCATACCTGTCGCCACCTGCTCGACTGAGCGCCCGCTGCTGGTGGCTGTGCTGGCAATCAGACTGTTCAGCCTGGGGGTCTGGGTTAACCCCGGCAGCACGTTGTTGACCGTAATGCCATCAGCCGCCAGCTCACTGGACAGAGTCTTGGCCCAGTTCGCGACCGCCGCCCGCACGGTGTTGGAAACGCCAAGACTGGCAAGCGGCTGCTTGACCGAGGTGGACAGCACATTAAGGATGCGGCCGTACCCGGCGCTGCGCATACCAGGCAGCAACTGTTTGAGGATGGCCTGCGCATTGACCATATGCTGCATCAAGGCGTCGGCATAGGCCTCCGGCAGCGCATCACTGGCCCGACCAGGCGCTGGCCCACCCGTATTGTTTAGCCAGATGTGAAACGGACCACCGCGCTCCAGCTCACCGGCAAGCGCCAAGGCCAGGGCAGCGCGATCGGTTGCATCGACAGCAAGGACATCGTGGCGCTGTCCGTGCTCTGCCGGCAGGCTGTCACGGACCCGCTGTAGCTTGTCGAGCGAGCGCGCAAGCACCACAACCTCTGCGCCCTGCGCTGCCAATTGACGGGCGCAAGCCTCGCCCAACCCCTGACTACCACCACAGACCAGCGCACGCCGACCCGACAGATCCAGATTCATGTCATTCCCCCATCGCGTTACCAGAGTCGACCGAGCCTAGCACGCGATGAGAGTCAACACATCAGAACGCGTCGCCGGGCACCCGGACGCTGCCTTCCATCAGGATACGCGCACTGCGGCTCATAATCGCTTTGGTGACAACCCACTGGCCATCAACCTGCTTGGCCTCGGCACCGACCCGCAGCGAGCCTGAGGGATGACCAAAGCGCACAGCCTCGCGCTCACCACCGCCAGCCGCGATATTGACCAGCGTACCGGGAATTGCCGCCGCCGTGCCGATGGCGACCGCGCAGGTCCCCATCATGGCGTGGTGCAACTTACCCATAGACAGCGCACGGGCCAGCAAGTCTACGTCAGACGCCTCGATCTGCTTGCCGCTGGAGGCCTGATAGCTCTTCGGCGGCGAGACAAAGGCGATCTTCGGTGTGTGCTGACGCTTGACTGCTTCTTCCGCAGTTTTGATCAATCCCATACGCAGCGCGCCGGCGATACGAATCTGCTCAAAGCGGGCCAGCTGGGCTGGATCACTGTTGATGTCTTCGCGCAGCTCAGTGCCCTGGTAGCCAATATCTTCCGCATTGACGAACACAGTCGGGATGCCTGCAGTGATCATGGTCGCCTTGAAGGTACCAACACCGGGCACCTCCAGATCATCGACCAGATTGCCGGTGGGAAACATAGAGCCGCCCTCTTCACCGTCGTCGGACGGGTCAAGGAACTCCAGTACGATTTCAGCCGCCGGGAAGGTCACGCCATCCAGTTCGAAATCACCGGTTTCCTGCACTTCACCGTTGGTGATCGGCACATGGGCGATGATGGTTTTCTGAATGTTGGCCTGCCAGATGCGAACAACACAGGTGCCGTTCTGCGGAATTCGCGCCGGATCAACCAGACCGGCGTGAATGGCAAAGGCACCCGCAGCGGTCGACAGGTTGCCGCAGTTGCCGCTCCAGTCAACGAAGGCACTGTCGATCGAGACCTGACCGTACAGGTAATCGACGTCGTGCTCAGGCTGGCTGCTTTTTGAAAGAATCACGCACTTGGAGGTCGACGAGGTGGCGCCGCCCATGCCGTCGATGTGCGCACTGTACGGATCGGGGCTGCCGATCACGCGCATGAACAGCTTGTCACGCGCCTCGCCCGGCACCTGACAGCGCTCGGGCAGATCCTGAAGGCGAAAGAACACGCCTTTACTGGTACCGCCACGAATGTAGGTAGCGGGAATTTTGACTTGGGCTGCATGAGCCATGAAAACGTCTCCTGAAAAGAACACCGGGGCGCAAGCGCCCCGGTTCTGGATCAACCTTGTTCTGACTCAAGGAAGTCCTTGGCGAAGCGCTGCAGCACCCCACCCGCCTTGTACACACTGACATCGGCAGCGGTATCCAGACGGCAGGTCACCGGCACGTCTACCACCTCACCATTGCGGCGATTGATCACCAGCGTCAGATCGCAGCGCGGCGACACCTCACCCTTGATGTCATAGGTCTCGGTGCCGTCCAGCGCCAGCGTCAGGCGTGTGGTGCCCGGTTTGAACTCGACCGGCAGCACGCCCATGCCCACCAGGTTGGTACGGTGAATGCGCTCGAAGCCTTCGGCCACGATCACTTCAACACCCGCCAGGCGCACGCCCTTGGCCGCCCAGTCACGGGACGAGCCCTGACCATAATCGGCACCGGCAACGATGATCAGCGGCTGCTTGCGCTCCATGTAGGCCTCAATAGCCTCCCACATGCGCATGACCTTGCCTTCCGGCTCGACCCGAGCCAATGAGCCCTGACGCACGCTGCCGTCTTCGTTTAGCACCATCTCGTTGAACAGCTTGGGGTTCGCCAGGGTGGCGCGCTGTGCGGTCAGGTGATCGCCGCGGTGGGTGGCGTAGGAGTTGAAGTCCTCCTCCGGCAGGCCCATCTTGTGCAGATATTCACCCGCCGCGCTATCCATCAGGATCGCATTGGACGGCGACAGGTGGTCGGTGGTGATGTTGTCCGGCAGGATCGCCAGCGGACGCATGCCCTTGAGCGCCGGCTTGCGCGCCAGCGCGCCTTCCCAGTACGGCGGACGACGAATGTAGGTCGACATCGGACGCCAGTCATACAGCGGGCTCTCGGCTTCCTGCACACTGCCCAGATCAAACATCGGGATGTAGACCTGACGGAATTGCTCCGGTTTGACACTGGAGGCCACGATGGCGTCGATTTCCTCGTCACTCGGCCACAGGTCCTTCAGGGTGACCGGGTTGCCCTCTTTGTCGGTGCCCAGTGCATCGCGCTCGATATCGAAGCGCACGGTACCGGCAATAGCGTAGGCCACTACCAGCGGCGGCGAGGCCAGGAACGCCTGCTTGGCATACGGATGGATACGACCATCGAAGTTGCGGTTACCGGACAGCACCGCAGTGGCGTACAGGTCGCGGTCGATGATTTCCTGCTGGATTTTCGGGTCCAGCGCACCGGACATGCCATTACAGGTGGTGCAAGCGTAAGCAACGATACCGAAGCCGAGCTTCTCCAGCTCCGGCAGCAGGCCGGCTTCTTCCAGATACAGCCTCGCGACCTTGGAACCAGGCGCAAACGAGGATTTTACCCACGGCTTGCGTACCAGCCCCAGGTCGTTGGCTTTCTTGGCCAACAGACCGGCTGCCACTACGTTGCGCGGGTTGGAGGTGTTGGTGCAGCTGGTAATGGCGGCAATGATTACAGCGCCATCGGGCATCAGGCCGTGAGCCTCTTCCTCTTTACCTGCCTCCCACTTGGCCTCGTCGGAGATACCGCGCTCGGCCAGCGCCGAGGTCGGCAAACGGCGGTGCGGGTTGGACGGACCCGCCATGTTACGGACGACACTGCCCAGATCGAAACGCAGCACGCGCTCGTACTCGGCGGTTTTCAGCGCATCGCTCCACAGCCCCAGCTCCTTGGCGTAGGTCTCGACCAGCGCCACCTGCTCGGGCTCGCGCCCAGTCAGCTTGAGATAGTCGATGGTCTGGCCGTCGATGTAGAACATCGAGGCAGTGGCGCCGTACTCGGGGCACATGTTGGAGATCGTGGCGCGGTCACCGATGGTCAGGCTGTCTGCACCTTCGCCAAAGAACTCGACGTAGGCCCCCACCACGCGCTCCTGACGCAGGAACTCGGTGATGGCCAGGACGATGTCGGTCGCAGTGATGCCGGGCTGACGCTTGCCAGTCAGCTCGACACCGACGATGTCGGGCAGGCGCATCATCGACGGATGACCCAGCATCACGGTTTCGGCCTCCAGACCGCCGACACCAATGGCGATGACGCCCAACGCATCAACGTGCGGGGTGTGCGAGTCGGTACCGACGCAGGTGTCGGGGAAGGCAACACCACCCCGCGCCTGAATCACCGGGCTCATCTTCTCCAGGTTGATCTGGTGCATGATGCCGTTGCCGGCCGGGATCACGTCGACGTTCTTGAACGCAGTCTTGGTCCACTCGATAAAGTGGAAGCGGTCTTCGTTGCGGCGATCTTCGATGGCACGGTTCTTCTCGAACGCATCCGGGTCGAAGCCGGCCGCCTCTACCGCCAACGAGTGGTCAACGATCAGCTGAGTCGGCACCACCGGGTTGACCTTGGACGGGTCACCGCCCTTTTCGGCGATGGCGTCACGCAGACCAGCCAGATCGACCAGTGCGGTCTGACCGAGAATGTCGTGACAGACCACACGAGCTGGATACCAAGGGAAGTCCAGATCGCGCTTGCGGTAAACCAGCTGCTCCAGCGATGCGGTCAGATCTGCCGGATCGCAGCGGCGTACCAGCTGCTCGGCCAGCACGCGGGAAGTATAGGGCAGCTTGGCCCAAGCACCGGCCTGGATCGCTTCAACCGCCTCTTTGGCGTCGAAGTAATCCAGCTGGGTACCCGGCAGGGCTTTGCGGAATTGGGTATTCATCTTACTTGCGATCCTTGAGTGCCACGAACGGCACATCTTCTGGGCCAACATAGTTGGCGCTCGGACGGATAATCTTGCCGTCGATACGCTGCTCGATCACGTGACTGGACCAGCCGGCGGTACGGGCAATCACGAACAGCGGCGTAAACATCGCGGTGGGCAC
This sequence comes from Halopseudomonas oceani, assembly GCF_002903165.1. Taxonomy (GTDB): domain Bacteria; phylum Pseudomonadota; class Gammaproteobacteria; order Pseudomonadales; family Pseudomonadaceae; genus Halopseudomonas; species Halopseudomonas oceani. Next base: position 54,833 of record NZ_PPSK01000010.1, on the reverse strand, counting down.
GCCCATCATGTGGTAGCTCACAGCGCTGAACCAATCGAGGTTGGGGAACATCTTCTTGATTTCCCACATCACGCTTTCCAGGCGCTCGGCGATGTCGTACATCTTGGTGTTGTTCTGCTCGACAGACAGCTCGCGAGCTACGTCCTTGATCACCTTGTTGCGCGGGTCAGACACGGTGTAAACCGGGTGACCAAAACCGATGACCACTTCCTTCTTCTCGACACGGGCGCGGATGTCGGCCTCAGCCTCTTCCGGGTTGTCGTAGCGCTTCTGGATCTCGAAGGCGACTTCGTTGGCGCCACCGTGCTTAGGACCACGCAGGGCACCAATCGCACCAGCGATGCACGAGTGCATGTCGGAACCGGTACCGGCGATCACGCGGCTGGTGAAGGTAGAGGCATTGAATTCGTGCTCGGCGTACAGGTTGAGGCTGGTGTGCATGGCACGCACCCAGGACTCGCGCGGCTTCTCGCCATGCAGCAGGTGCAGGAAGTGACCACCGATAGAGTCGTCGTCGGTCTCAACGTCGATACGCTTGCCGTTGTGGCTGAAGTGGTACCAGTACAGCAGCATGGAGCCGAACGACGCCATCAGCTTGTCGGCGATGTCACGGGCGCCCGGGTGATTGTGATCGTCCTTCTCGGGGGACACACAACCCAAAACCGATACACCGGTACGCATCACATCCATCGGGTGAGCAGACGGCGGCAGCTGCTCAAGGGCGGCCATGACCGCAGCCGGCAGGCCGCGCAGCGCCTTCAGCTTGGCCTTGTAACCCGTCAGCTCGGCGATGGTCGGCAACTTGCCGTGGACCAGCAGGTGAGCGATTTCTTCGAATTCGCAGGTGGTGGCCACATCCAGGATGTCGTAGCCACGGTAGTGCAGATCGTTACCACTGCGACCGACGGTGCACAGCGCGGTGTTGCCGGCAGCCGTGCCGCTCAGGGCGACGGACTTCTTCGGCTTGAAAGTTGGGGTCTCGGTGTTGGACGTCATGGCGTTGGTCTCCTCACGGATCGTTCTTATAAATGAATGTTGGCCTCGTCTAGCGGGGCCAGTGCCAAGGTTTACTTTTTGCCGGCGGCAAACAGGTCGTCCAGCTTCTGCTCAAACGCGTGATAACCGATGCGATCATAGAGCTCCGCACGGGTCTGCATGGTGTCAACCACGTTCTGCTGGTGACCTTCGGTGCGGATCGCGTTGTATACGTTCTCAGCGGCCTTGTTGGCGGCGCGGAAGGCAGACAGCGGGTAGAGCTGGATGGCGACGCCAACCGACGCCAACTCGTCGCGGGTGAACAGCGGTGTGGCACCGAACTCGGTGATGTTGGCCAGGACCGGCACGTTCAGTTCCTTGACGAAACGCTCGTACGTCGGCAGGTCGTAGGCGGCCTCGGCGAAGATGCCGTCGGCACCTGCCTCAACGTACGCCTTGCAACGCTCGATCGCCGCATCCACACCTTCAGCCTGAATGGCATCGGTACGGGCAATCAGGAAGAAGTCCGGATCGGTCTTGGCATCAACTGCCGCCTTGATGCGGTTGACCATCTCCTCGGTGGAGACGATTTCCTTGCCCGGACGGTGACCACAGCGCTTGGCACCCACCTGATCTTCAATGTGAGCTGCGGCAGCGCCGGCCTTGATCAGGCTCTTGACGGTACGCTCGATATTGAACGCGCTCGGACCAAAGCCGGTGTCGATGTCGACCAGCAGCGGCAAGTCGCAGACATCGGTAATGCGGCGCACATCGATCAGTACGTCTTCCAGAGTATTGATACCCAGATCCGGCAGACCCAGCGAACCGGCGGCGACACCACCGCCAGACAGGTAGAGAGCCTGGAAGCCGGCGCGCTTGGCCAGCAGTGCGTGGTTGGCGTTAATGGCACCAATGACCTGCAACGGACTTTCGGCAGCAAGTGCTTCGCGGAAACGTTTACCCGGGGTTTTCGACATCAGACTGTTCCTCCTGAGGAAGTGACAGCATCGCCCTGCTCCTGCAGTCGACGCTCGATGTTGCGGCGTGATGCGCTGATATGACGACGCATCAGCATTTCCGCCAGCTCGCCATCGCGATCGGCAATGGCCTGAATAATGTTGTGGTGTTCGGCAAAGGCTTGCTTCGGCCGTTTGGGGGTAGTCGAGAAACGGTAGCGGTACATGCGCACCAGCTGATAGAGCTCATCGCAGAGCATGTGACTCAGGGTTCGGTTCTTGCTCCCCTGCACGATCAGATAGTGGATATCCAGATCGCCTTCCTGCTGATAGTAGGACTTGTTGGCTTTCAGACCACTGTGCTGCTCATGCATGGCGAGCACGTCGCGCAGTGCGGCGATCTCATCCTCAGTCATATTCTGCGCAGCCAGCCGACAGGCCATACCCTCCAGCGCTTCACGCACGTGATACAGCTCGATCAGCTCAGCGTAGTCCAGCGACACCACCCGTACGCCAGCATGGGGAATGCGTACGACCAGACGTCGCCCTTCAAGCCGGCGGATAGCTTCACGCAACGGGCCGCGACCAATACCGAAGGTGGTCGACAGGTATTGCTCGCTAATACGGGTGCCGGGTGCGATCTCGCCTTTGACGATCGCCGCCTGGATACGTTCGAAGGCACCATCGGACAGTGTCTGGGTGGGCCCGTCAAGAGTAGCTTCAGCCAATTGTCTACAATCCTGTTTGCGGAGTTGGAAACAAGGAGAATTTTGCGCCCCATCAACAAGAATTGTCAACAATCCATCAGCAGCCGGGCTTTGTTCTATGCTGAAACAGCCGTTTTGCACCAACATTGTCGGCAACACCGAGGGAACCCCTCGACATCAGGCAGGTCTGCCGGAGGGCCAAAAAAAAGGCTCTGCGGGGTATCTACGAGGCGCCGTGCGCACATGCTAAGATGCCGCCAGCCTGCCGCGCCTGCCGGAGTGCTCTACAGTCAGGCCGACCTAAAACAGTTGTTGAGATAACTATGCAATCAATAAATCTGCACCTGAAGATCCTGATCGCCACACTGGTGGCACTCGGCGTACTTATTACCGGTTACCAGATCTACGTCCTCGACATCCCGGTTACCGAGGATGAAACCGACGATATCTGGAGCCTGGATGCAAAAGTCGAGTTTCGCGCAACACCCGGCACCCCGATCAAGGCGCAGTTCTTTATTCCACCGCTCAATCAGGATTACGTCAGCCTGAATGAGAGTTTTATCTCCAACAACTATGGCGTCAGCGTCAACAATCAGAAAGGCAACCGTCGGGTTACCTGGTCATCGCGTCGTGCCAGCGGTACCCAGACGCTGTATTACCGTCTGGTGCTGACCCAACGCTACAGCGAAGAGCAAGCCAAGGCAGCGCCGCCGCCAACACCGCAACCGATTCAGCTGGAAGGCCCGGAGCAGGTTGCGGCTGACGCGCTGATCAATCCGATTCGCCAGCACTCGGCCGACATCGAGACCTTCATCAGTGAAACCATTCGCCGGGTAAACGACATTACCGACGATAACGTCAAGCTGCTGCTGGCCGGCGGCACCACTGCCATGGACAAGGCCCGAGTCATTGATCTGCTGCTATCTAACGCGCGCATCCCGCTGGAACTGGTTCACACCATTCGCCTGGAAAACGCCGACACCCAGACCCCGGAACTCTGGCTGCGCAGCTATAACGGCGAACGCTGGCTGTATTTCCATCCCGAAACTGGCCAACAGGGCATCCCTGACAACCGCCTGGTCTGGTGGACCGGCAACGACCCACTGCTGGCGCTGGAAGGCGGCCGTCAGGCCAACGTCACCCTGACCGTCAGCAACAGCGAGATGAACGCCCTTCGGCTGGCCAAGCTGACCACTCAGAACAGCGCTTCCGCCCTGCTGGAGTACTCGCTGTACGGCCTTCCGCTGCAGGCCCAGCGCGTGTATCAGGTGATGATCATGATCCCGGTTGGCGTACTGGTCATTCTGATTTTGCGCAACCTGATCGGCATGCAGACCCTAGGGACCTTCACCCCGGTACTGATCGCCCTCGCCTTCCGCGAGACCGAACTCGGCTGGGGTATTGCGCTGTTTACCCTGATCACCGCGCTGGGTCTGTCGTTGCGTTCCTATCTTGAACACCTCAAGTTGCAGATGCTGCCGCGCCTGTCAGTGGTATTGACCTTTGTGGTACTGGTCATCGCCGCCATCAGCCTGTTCAGCCACAAACTGGGGATGGAAAAGGCACTGGCCGTTTCGCTGTTCCCGATGGTGATCCTGACCATGACCATCGAGCGCCTGTCCATCACCTGGGAAGAACGGGGCGGCGCGCAGTCACTCAAGGCCGCCATCGGCACCCTAATTGCCGCAACGCTGGCACACCTGCTGATGACCATTCCGGAGCTGACCTACTTCGTCTTCACCTTCCCGGCTGTGCTGCTGATTCTGGTGGCCTTCATGCTGGCGATGGGTCGCTACCGCGGCTACCGCCTCACCGAGTTGATGCGCTTCAAGGCGCTGACCAAGAGCTGAGGAAACGACATGTTCTTCTGGAAAACCTGGAAAGCGCTGTCCGACGCGGGCGTCATGGGGATTAACCGTCGCAACGCTGACTACGTACTCAAGTACAACAAGCGTCACCTGTACCCGGTGGTGGACGACAAGATCCTGACCAAGGAGCGCGCCATCGCCGCCGGCATTCATGTGCCCGAACTGTACGGCATCATCGAAACCGAGAAGGACTTTGACACCTTCGACAGCATCGTCGCCGAGCACCGCGACTTCGTCATCAAGCCGGCGCAGGGCGCTGGCGGCGACGGCATCATTGTCATCGCCGACCGCTTCGAAGGGATGTACAAAACCGTCGGCGGCAAGATCATCAGCCGCGACGAGATCGGTCACCACATCTCCAGTATCCTGTCGGGGCTTTACTCGCTGGGTGGCCACCGTGACCGGGTCCTGATCGAATATCGCGTCACCCCGGACCAGATTTTCAAAAGCATCAGCTACGAGGGCGTGCCGGATATCCGCATCATCTGCCTGATGGGCTACCCGGTGATGGCCATGCTGCGTCTGCCGACCCGTCAGTCCGGCGGCAAGGCCAACCTGCACCAGGGCGCAATCGGCGTTGGTGTCGATCTGGCCACTGGCATCACCCTCAAGGGCACCTGGCTGAACAAGATCATCAGCAAGCACCCGGACACCACCAACGAGGTGGACGGCGTGCAACTGCCAGACTGGAACGGCTTCATGCACCTGGCCGCCTCCTGTTACGAACTGTCCGGCCTGGGCTACATCGGCGTGGATCTGGTGCTGGATCAGGACAAGGGGCCGCTGATTCTTGAGCTGAACGCGCGCCCCGGTCTCAACATCCAGATCGCCAACGACGCGGGCCTGACCACCCGTGCCCACATCGTCGAACGGCACGTCGCACAGCTCAAGAAGGAGGGTCGCGAGGAGTCCGCCGAGGAACGCGTTGCCTTCTCCCAGCAGCATTTTGGCAAACTGCCGGGGGCTCCAATGTCCAGCGATGAGGCAAACGCCAGCACCGCATGACCGGAGACACTCCCGAGTACCGCCTGCACGAGCTGCCCTATCAGGCCAATCCGATCCCTCGGCTGGAGGCTGTCCGGGCGCTTGGCGCGCCGGTGCTGCTCGACTCGGCAGACAGGCGCAACCAACTGGGCCGCTACAGCCTGCTGTGCGCGGGGCCACTGCTGCAGATTGTCGACGACCAGCCTCCCGCACAGGTGCAACAGCACCTGCGTGCGGCTCTGCAACAGCTAGGGCCTGCCCGCTGGCCTAATGACCTGCATCTGCCGTTTGGCGCAGGACTGGTCGGTTATCTCGCCTACGACTACGGCCGCCAGCTGGAAACCCTCCCCAGCCATGCCCGTCACGACCTCGCTCTGCCGGATCTGAACTTTGGCCTCTATGACTGGTGTCTAGTCAGCGACCATCAGCGTCAGCGCTGCTGGCTGGTCTGCCACCCGCAGGTTGACCTCGTGCGGCAACAAGCACTGCTGGCACGACTGCAGAGCAGCCCGCCGGCTCGTGGCCCTTTCAAACTCAAAAGCCCGTTTTCGGCCGAGCAAGACAAGGCCCAATACGCCCACGCGTTTGCCCGCATTCAGAACTACATCCAGGCCGGCGACTGTTATCAGATCAACCTGGCGCAGCGCTTCAGCAGTCGCTATACCGGAGATCCGCTGACGGCTTACAGCGCCCTGCGCGAACGCAGCCCAACCCCCTTCTCCGCCTACCTGGAAACGACCGAAGGTGCGCTGCTCTGCCTGTCACCCGAGCGTTTTATCGAGATGCGCGACGGCCGCGTCGAAACGCGACCAATCAAGGGCACGCGCAGGCGCAGCGGTGAACCGGAAGAAGATCGAGCCCTGGCCGACGAACTGCAGCAGTGTGAGAAGGACCGGGCAGAAAACCTTATGATCGTCGACCTCCTGCGCAATGACCTCGGCCGCAGCTGCGAGCCGGGCAGCATCCGGGTGCCGGAACTGTTCAGCCTGGAAAGCTACCCGAACGTGCACCACCTGGTAAGCAGCATCACCGGACGGCTGCGCAGTGACTGTGATGCCATCGACCTGCTGATGCACGCCTTCCCCGGCGGCTCGATTACCGGTGCGCCAAAGATACGGGCCATGCAGATCATCGAGGAACTGGAACCGGTGCGCCGCAGCCTGTATTGCGGCAGCGTCGGCTACCTCGGCTGCGAAGGCCAGATGGACTTCAATATCACCATTCGCAGCCTTGTGTGTCATGCCAGCCACATTTACTGCTGGGGCGGTGGCGGCATCGTCGCCGACTCCGAACTGGATGCCGAATACCAGGAAACCCTGACCAAGGTTGGCAACCTGCTGGATGCCCTGCACCAAGCCCAGTAAAGCGCCCCCCTTGTTGAAGGACAAAAAGAAGCCCGGTCTGAACCGGGCTTCTTTGTCTGCCAATGCTCACATCACGCCGGAGCAACCGCCTCATCTTCGGCATCAGCCAGTTCGGCATCGGACGCCATCGCCGCCTCCATTCGCCGCGAGTCCGCCACAAAGTGACGCGCGCCCATCAGCAGGGCCAGCATCGCCGCAAGCAGCGCAACCGGGATAGAGATCATCGCGTCGTGCAGACCCTGCGCCTTGAAGACCTCACTCATTTCTGCAGCACCCGCCGCAACCCGTGCGGCCTCGGCAAACTGATCCGACAGCAGACCAACCACAACGGGGCCCATACCGCCACCCAGCAGATACAGACAGGCGAAGAACAGGGCCACCGCGGTACCGCGCAGACGTGGCTCAATTACGTCCTGAATCGCGGTGTAAACGCTGGTGAAGTAGTTGTAGGAGAACAGCCAGCCGATCGCGAATACGGTAATGAACAGACTGATCGCAATCTCGTCCTGCAGCAGCGCATAACCGGTTGCCAGCGCCGAAACCAGCATGCTGATCGCGCCAAACATCAGTCGGCCAGTGGCCCAGCGCTGATGCACCTTGTCGGCAATCCAGCCACCGGTGGTCAGGCCGATCAGGCCAGTGACACCAACAATTACCCCGGTAGAAACAGCCGCTTGCTGCAGCGACAGATGGAAGTAACGTTGCAGCATCGGCACCATGAACGAGTTACAGGCATAAGACGCGAAGTTGTAAGCCAGACCGGCCAGCGTCAGCCACCAGAAGGTGCGTACAGCAAAAATCTTGCGCATCGGCTTGTCGACCGGCTGGGTGCTGGTCCGCACCACTTCGGCGGCGCCACGTGCCGGTTCCTTGATCATGAAGACAAACACGGCCAGCAACAGCCCCGGCACAGCAGCAATGTAGAATGGCGCGCGCCAGCTATCGAACGCCTCCACCATTGCGCCCACAGTAAAGAATGCCAACAGCAGGCCAAGCGGCAGGCCAAGCATGAATATCCCCATCGCCCGGGCCCGCTTGTGCGCCGGGAACAGATCACCAATCAGGGAGTTTGCAGCAGGCGCATAGCTCGCCTCGCCCACGCCGACCCCCATGCGAATGATCAGGAAACTCCAGAAGTTCCAGGCAGCGCCGGTCAACGCCGTAAAACCGCTCCAGACTGCCAGCCCCCAGCCCATGATCTTGCGGCGCGAACCAATATCAGCCATACGCCCCAACTGAATGCCGGCCAGCGCATAGATCACCGTGAAGGCGGTTCCCCCCAGCCCAAGCTGAAAGTCGCTCAGATCCCACTCCATTCGCAGCGGCTCGATAATGATGGCCGGGATGGTGCGATCGAAAAAATTGAACATGTTCGCCAGGAACAGCAGGAAGAGTACCCGCCAGGCGTTTTTCGCCTGTTGTGGCTGTTGCATGAGCTGACCTCTCTTGTTATTCAACCTTGCCAGAGCAAGGGAAGAGCCTCTGGATTGGGCATTTCGACCAGTCTCACCGATCCCGACAGGGACCGAAACCAATAAGCGTCATATGATCACAGCGCTATCAATTAGCTGAATGGCCGTCTCTGTCGCCCCCTTGCCCGTATCGCCCCTGTGACGACGCGCAGGTTAAGTAGCACCGATAGCCGTCGCTAAGCTGTTCAATACCCTCGCAGGAAGACGAGCTGACGGTTGGGCTGCACTCCCCAACGACGAAGCCCTGCGCCAGCGCGGCGCTCGGACTGTCGACCGGCTGTTCGACCCGTTGCTCAATACGATAGGCGCCAGCAGCCGGGCCGAGCGCTCTCAGGGCAAGAAAGCACAGCCTGACAGGTCATACCTCAAAGGCGTAACGTCAACAGCGCAGCCACAATCAACGCCCCCGCTGCGGCCAGCAACGCACTGTTAAAGCTGAGAAAAAGGGTGTGCAGCCGGTCGGCCATCAAGGGGCCAGCAATCTGGCCAACCCCGTAGGCCAGGGTCATGACGGCCATCAGGTTGAGCTTCGCGTGACGGGCAGCCTGCTGCGCGGCCGGCATGGCGATGGTAACCGTGCCCATGAAGGTGCCCCCGACCAGCAAGGCGCTCAGCAAAAAGCCAGTCGTCGTCGGCAACATGGCTGGCAGCGCGACGCCACCGGCCTGAATCAGCAGATTTACCCGTAGTGCAGCGCGCGATCCCAGTCGCTGATGGACCCGGTGCCAGATAAAGCAGGACGGTGCCGCACCCAACCCGAAAACCGCCCAGACATGGGCTGCGTTCAGGTCCGGAAAGCTGTCGCGCACCAGCACCGGCAGATAGGTTGCCGTCACGATGTAGCCCAACCCCGCCAAACCGTAGAGCACCACCAGGGGCCAGGCTGCGACCGGCGCGGCGCTCTGCCCTGACGCCGTACCCGGGGCGGCAGCGACCACAGCCCGATCGAGCAGCAGACCAGGCAACGCCAGCAGGCTCAAAGCGAAGCAAACTACGCCCAGCAGCAACCATAAACCTGCGCTGTGCAAGCCAAACGCGCCACCCAACACCAGCAGCTCGGCAGACACAGCAATACCCAGACCGACCCCGGCATACAGCAACGGCGCACCGGCAAACTGCCGGCGATGCTCAAACAACCAAAGCGAGCCAGCCACCATCGCCACCGCACTCAGCACACCCGCCAGCAGTCGCACAACCACGATGCCCCAGGTCGCGGTGACCACGGCCTGCGCCGCCAGGCAAGCCGATGTCCCCAGCATGGCCACGACGCACAGCAGGTGCGCCCGATGACTGCGCGTCCACATCAGCAGCAGCGCACCGAGCAGGTAGCCAGCGTAGTTGGCCGAGGCGGCCAGACTTCCGCCCTGCAACGTCAGCACGCCCTCCTCGACCATCAGTGGGTATAGCGCGGTAAAGGCAAAGCGACCGAAGCCCATACCGATCACCAAAATCAGCGCCGCCTCAGCCGCGCTGCGCAAATCAGACTGTCGGTGCATCAGGGACCTCCGGCAACAACGCCTGCAGTCGCTCGAATGCGGGCGTGGCGTAGTGCTGTCGCCAGACCAGCAGGGTATCGGCCTGCACCACCGGCAGCGTCTGCAGCTGACCATGGGCCGGGCTGAGCATTAACACACTCTCAGGCAACAACGAGACACAGGTGCCTGCCGCCACGCAGGCAATCATCGCGTGATAGGAATTCATCTCCTGCACGCGCCACTCGAGCGAGCCCGGCACGCCCAGCAATTGCTCGGCGATGCCGCGATACGTACACCCCTGAGGAAACGCCGCCAGCGAACGCAGCGCGATGGCACCCACGCCCTCCGCTGGTAGCGCATCGGCCGGCAGCGCCAGCAACAGCTGTTCACGCCATACTGCACACCCTTGCAGCCCCAGCTCAGACAGGCCGTCCAGGCCACCGAAGTCCGCCGGCAGAGCAACGAAGGCGCAGTCCAGCTGACCGTTGCGCACCTTTTCCAATAATGGCCGCGACGGCCCCGTCTGCAGCTGCAGGTGCGTCTGCGGATATTGCCGATGATAGCTCGCCAACACCGCCGGCAAGCGCGCAGCCGCGGTGCTCTCCATGCTGCCGATGCGCAAGCCGCCGGCGTGTCCGCCGGCGCTGACAACATGTCGCGCCTCCTCCTCCAGCGCCAGTAATCGGGCGGTATATTCGACCAAGCGCTCGCCAGCGGCCGACAGCGACATGCGCTTACCAGCACGGCTGAACAGCTCGATGCCCAACTCACCCTCTAGCTGCTGAATCCGCGTGCTGACGTTGGAGGGCGCACGCCCCAGACGCGCCGCTGCGCGAGTAATGCTCAGTTCGGCGGCAACGGCAGAAAAAATACGCAGGGTTTCGCTGTCCATATAATTCTCATTGAAAGAATATTTATTAAATAATATTCTCCAAAAAAGAACACATCAACAACCCGGGAGATAATATGCGCCCTACCTCACCTCTGCTGGAGCGCCTCGGTATCGAGCTGCCTCTGATTCAAGCCCCTATGGCAGGCGTATCCACCCCGGAGCTGGCAGCAGCGGTATCCAATGCCGGCGGTCTGGGCTCCATCGCCATCGGTGCCGGCAACGCTCAGCAGGCCCGCAGCGCACTGGCGCAAACCCGCGCCCTGACCTCTCGGCCCTTCAACGTAAACCTGTTCTGCCACGCACCTGCCGTGCACGACGCGGCGCGTGAGGCTGCCTGGCTGAAGTATCTTGCGCCCCTGTTTCACAGCGTCGGGGCGCAGCCCCCTGAAGCGCTAAGCGAGATCTACCGCAGTTTTGTAGAGGACGACGAGACGCTGGAGTTGTTGCTGGAGCAGCGGCCGGCGGTCGTCAGCTTCCACTTCGGCCTGCCTGCTGCCGAGCGCATCAAGGCACTGAAAGACGCCGGTATCTGCCTGCTGGCGACCGCGACCAACCTGCACGAAGCGCAGCTGGTCGAGCAAGCCGGCATCGACGCCATCGTCGCTCAGGGGATCGAGGCTGGCGGTCATAGGGGCATGTTTGATCCCTCCGCAGACGATGAGCAGCTGGGCACCTCGGCACTGCTTGCGCAGCTAGGCCAACACATAACGCTGCCCATTATCGCCGCCGGCGGCATCATGAACGGCCAGCAGGTCGCTAGCGCCCTAGCCCAAGGCGCTGTTGCAGCCCAGCTCGGCACCGCCTTTGTGTTGTGCCCGGAGTCCTGCGCGCCAGCGGCCTACCGCGCCAACTTGTCGAGCGAACATGCCCGGAACACCCGCTTGACCAGCACGTTCTCCGGCCGCCCGGCACGCGGTATCGTCAACGAGCTGATACGGTTCTGTGATGGCGCCGACACGCCCGTGCCGCCGGGCTACCCCATCGCCTACGACGCCGCCAAACAGCTGCACGCCGCCGCCAGCCAACAGGGTAATCACGCCTTTGCCGCGCATTGGGCCGGCCAGGGCGCCGCGCTGGCCCGTCAGCTACCGGCGGCGGAGCTGGTTGCCGTGCTGGCACGCGAATGGCGCGAGAGCGTCTGATCCGTTGATCAGCGCCCTGGCGCGCCGATCATTCGGGTTGATTGAACCAGATACGATTGGAGAACGGATCAACCACCTGGAAGCCATAGTCGCCCCACGCTGCCAACTCCAGCGAGGGACGACAGTATGCGTAATTCCTGGCCTGCAGCTCCGCCAGCAACACACGCGCATCACTGACATTGACAAACAATTTGCTACCCGGCGAGCAATCGCCCGAATGCTCACTCAAGTGCAGCACCAGTGCCCCCTTCGATACCTGCATGTACAGCGGGTAACCCGGCTCGAAACGGTGCTCCCAATCCAAGGTCATACCGAGAAAACCGAGGTAGAAGTCCCTCGCTTTCTGTTCATCGAAAATCCGCATTATCGGGATAGTCTGAAAGTCCAAGCCAATGTCCTCAGGTCACGGTGATGACCAATAATGAGGAATACTAACCGAAGTCTGGCGGCAGCCGCGTCGCTACCGCCTGCCAGCAGCGCCGGATCTCCCGCGCCACCCCGCCCCGGCCGCCAACTCGCGCCAGCTGGGTCACCGGCTTGATATGGGCCAGTAACCAGTCATCCGACCAGCCTGCCCACTCCCCCGCCACCGAGCGCAGATTGCCGGCAAGCACTGGAAACAGCTCGGCCCAAAGCACCTGTTTAACCTGCATGGGCAAGTAGCCGCTTTCCAACACCACTCGGGCGATATAGTCGAAGGCTGTGCCATCTGGCTCGGTATCCAGAAAAAGCTCGGACAGCGCTCGCCACAGGGCCAGGCGACGCTCATCCACCGGCGGCATGGACACCGGCGCGGCACGTGCGGGCATCAGCCTTTGTCGCAAAAAACTGAACATCGAACGCTCTCCCTCGTGAGTCGCAGCCCCAACCCGGGCAGCGCGGTGGCTATAACGCTTGCAAGCCCGGATGCGCGAGGTCCAGAGGACCGACGCCCCAGCCCAGCGCCGTGGCGAAACGCGACACGTCCGCCTGCAGCGCTGCATCAAACATCACCGGGGGCTCGCACAAGTCCTGCTCCAGCAACAGAGTGCCATAGGCTCCCTCGTGGTAGATCAGATCCCCGGTCAACCCGGCAAACAACTGCGCTGCACTGGTCATCAGCGAGCTCTCACCTACGTTAGCGCCCAACTGGCATTGCAGGCCGGCCGCAGACGCCATCTGGTGAAACTGCAGTGCATTCAGCAGCCCGCCCACCTTGGATATCTTGATGTTCAGGCAATCGAGCACCTGGGCCTGGATCAGCTGCTGCAAAACCGGTCGCAAACGCACCTGCTCATCCAGCACGATACGAACATCGCAGCGGCTCTTGATCCGTCCATGCACCGTGACCAGGGCCTGGGTATCCGTCACGATAGCCGGCTGCTCCAGACAAGAGATGGCATAACGCTCGATGATCTGGGCAGCGTCAGCGGCGGGCACGTCTTCCCAGGCGCCATTGGCGTCGAGACGAATATCGTTGTCCGGGTAGGCCGTGCGCAGCAGCTCCAGTTGCTGGTGGATTCGTTTCAGATCACGCCCCACCTTGAGCTTCAGCGGGCCCACGGCAAACCCGCGCATCTGCTCCACCAACTTGGCGAGCGCCGTCGGCGCTTCATCAGATACCACTGCCGAATACTGAATACGGCCAGCCTGCAACCCGCCAAACCAGTCCGCAAGCGGCGTTTTGCGTACCTTGCTGAGCAGGTCCAGCAGCGCCAACTCCAGCAGTGCACGTGCGCACTGCTGCTGCTCGAAGCGCGACTCGAAAGCCTCGCAGAAGCGTGCGATATCGCCCACTGACTGAAACGCCACCTGGCTCAGCGCCGGCAGAAACTGGCGGATTGCTGCCTCAGTCTGCTCCAGCGTCTCGCCGGATACATAGGCCCGCGGCAAGGCCTCACCAAACCCCGAAACGACCTCACCGTCAACGCTGGCCGTCAGGTGTAGCAGCAGGGACTCGGACGATTGACGCTCGGCCAAGGCATGCTTGAACGACTGGTGAAACGGCAGCCGCATGCGATACAGCTGTGCGCTATCAACCTGCATGACGAGCACTCCTGCGCGGCTTTCCGGCAATCAGCCGACGCACGAAGTACGTTACATTTCTGATGTTCATCGGACACACCAGCAACAAGCCGTCGCCGTTGGCGTGCCCTGGATTGCATTGCGCATAGAAGCGAATAAAACGGTTATGTAAATCCTGCTCGGCAATCATGACGCTCTTGTCGCTCAAGAGATTGGACGGCTTTCTCACCGTTCTGGTGGACGCCTGAAAGGTGTCGGGATAGTAGCGCTCCCCTATCGCTGCCTTGAGACTCAGTATCTCCGGTGGCGTTTCGAGGTCAGGGTGCGGGAAGTAGTCGGCTAGGTTGTTGGCCATGACCAGGTAAGGCTTGTAGCTCAGAGCATCGGTCCAGAAATAGCAGGTGCGCAGCGGGTGACGACACTTCGCCTGCAGCATGAACCGAAGCACCGTACGCTGAACCAGCATCCGTCCGCGATATGCGGGATCGATATAGACCTGACCAAAGTACAGTGTCGGCATTGGCTTGCTGCCGCCAATCAAGAAGTCATGGAAACGCACGCCAATACACCCGACCAGCCGGCCGGAAGCGCGGTGGCGAAACAGCACCACCTTGTCCAGCCGTTGCCAGCGCTCGCTGAATTGCTCAAATGCGATAGTGTGCGCCTGGCCATACAGCGCCCAGATTTCCTCGTTCAGCGAGGGAGCAATCTCCGCGCAGTCCAAACAGCGAGCCTGAATTGAAAACATGATCCCTCAACCACCTTGCGCCGGCGCAGCTCATTTTTGCGTACTGTCTATCACGGCAGCGTGCTGCCCTTCCCCATTGGTCAGCCATTGCAGTCGAAGGCAACGGCAATATGCCGCGAGTGTACCCAGTCAGCTGCGCTGCGCCCAGCGACCAGATAAAGCTGAGCGCCACGTCAATCGCTGCAGTTACCCGCTTTCCTGAACCCGGCCGCCAGCGCGGCGGTCTCGGATTCAAAATGTACCTGGTTGCGTGCTGCGACCTGGTCATAGCTCGGACAGCCTGAGGGCAGATGATAAACCTTGCTGTTCCGATTACCGATGATGCCGCCAGTGCTGCCAGCGGCTGGCTCGTGCCTGACCGCGGGCACTGAAGATACAACACCATCGCGTGTAGGCCTGTGCCCAAGCGTCCAGGATCGCTCGCCCATGACAAAGGGATTATTGTGGCCCATCACCCGCGCAGTGCGGTCACTCCACTCCCGTTCCCACTCGCTAACCGGATACTGACGACTCCACGCCATCAGCAGTTGTTGCTGCTGACGAGACATCGATAAGCCGTAGCGGTCGTACATGTAAAAGTGAATCCGCGCGACCAGCCCCTTCACTTCATCCCGAGGCTCGGCCACCCGTTGCTGGAAGTTGACCTTTGAAGTACAGGCACCGTACTGCGCAGGCGCTCGGCCGACCATTGCGTACTGGAAGTTGCTACGATCGCCATTGACCTCTCCCACGGACGGGTAGAGGTTAAACAGATCAGCCTCCATCGCCCGGAACACCGGATCGTTCATCACGCAATTGCGCCGCCCGCCGTTCTGCCAGCACTGGCGCTGATGGCCAAACACCCAGGCAGGCACAATGTGCTCCCACTCGATCCGCTCTGCCCGCGTCTGCTGGGCGCGCGTCTGATAACCACAGGAGCGCGCATCGACCCGACCTCCGGACCGCCCAACCCAATCCCAGCGGCACCCACAATACAGATCGCCCTGCCTGACGGCCCGCTCATCAAAAAAGACTTCTCGCTTGGCAATCGCCTTGGCAGCAGAGAAGCTCGACGGCGTGTCAGCAAAGGAGGTGGAAACAAACAGGCACAGCAGTACAACGACAGACAGATCAGCCAGCGACTTCATAACGCGGAGCTTTCTCGGCAAAAAGCGCGCATTGTAGGGATGTTCGCCGGTTACCGATAGCGCCTAAGGCTCAAGCACGGGCCTTAGAGAGGCAAACAAGATACACCAGGGCGACCGACTGACGAGCTTTCACGCAAAGAAGGACACTGCGACAGGCAACCCTAGTCGCCGCGGGCAAAGCTGGCAGCCGGTGCCTTTTTAAGCTTTACCGCTCCCCCGTTCGAAAGCCCGTGTTTCCTGATAAAATACCCAACCCAGCCAGGTGCCCCAGCCCCTGCTGCGCGCAGCTCGGCTTTCAATCCAGTCCGAGCGTCAGTGCTGTTATCTGCTCATCTGCTCTGGCCGCGCGATACAACCGCTACTCTGTGGCGGACCAATAGCCCTAGCACCACGCAGACAGTCAGCCATGAACCCGCAAGCCTCCTCGCCCAACAACACCTCGCGCCCAGAGCCCAATCGCCGCTTCAGCGTTGCGCCGATGATGGACTGGACTGACCGCCACTATCGCTACTTTGCGCGGCTGATCAGCCGGCGTGCGCTGCTGTATACGGAAATGGTCACTACGGGCGCGGTGCTGCATGGCGACCGTGAGCGTTTTCTGGGTTACAGCGCCGAAGAGCAGCCGTTGGCACTGCAGCTGGGCGGCAGCAATCCGCAGGAGCTGGCCCAGTGCGCGGCGCTGGCTGAAGAAGCCGGCTACGCCGAGGTCAACCTGAACGTCGGCTGCCCCAGCGATCGGGTGCAGAACAATATGATTGGCGCCTGCTTGATGGCGCACCCGGCGCTGGTGGGTGACTGCGTTAAGGCGATGCAGGATACCTGCAGCACGCCGGTCACGGTCAAGCATCGTATCGGCATCAACGGTCGGGAGAGCTATGCCGAGCTATGCGATTTCGTCGGCACGGTTCACGAAGCTGGCTGCACCAGCTTCACTGTTCACGCGCGCATCGCCATTCTGGAAGGGCTATCGCCGAAGGAAAATCGCGAGATACCGCCGCTGAAGTACGAGGTAGTACATCAGCTCAAGCGCGACTTCCCGCAGTTGGAGATCATCCTCAACGGCGGCCTGACCGACCTGGATGTCATGCAAGCGCAGCTGTCCCATGTTGATGGGGTGATGGTAGGACGCGAGGCGTACCACAACCCCTGGCTGCTGTCCGAGGTGGATAGTCGTTTCTTCGGCGACGACCATCCGCGGCCTTCACGTATCGAGGTGATGGCGCTGATGCGGCCGTACATCGAGCGGCACGTCAACGCTGGCGGCCAGATGCATCACATCACCCGCCACATGCTGGGGCTATTCCAGGGCTTACCCGGCGCACGCCACTTCCGGCGCGAGCTGAGCACCACCATCCACCGCACTAATGAGCCATTGGCACTGTACGACCAGCTGCTGGAACAGATGCAGGCACGCGTCGGCTGATTGCGACTGTCAAAGCCTATGAGGTAAGGTCGGAGGGATACTAGGGAGTACCGCCGTAACATGACCTCAAAACTGGATAGTCTGAAACAACACACCCTGATCGTTGCCGACACTGGCGACATCGATGCCATCCGCCAGCACCAGCCAATCGACGCCACCACCAACCCGTCACTGCTACTCAAGGCCGCCGAGCTGACCAGCTGCGAGCCGCTTTTGGAGCGCGCCATCGGCGAAGCAGCAGGCGGTACAGAACCAGTCAGCAACGCCTGCGATCGCTTTGCAGTCGCCGTCGGCAGCGAAATCCTCGGCCTGATCCCGGGGCGTATCTCTACTGAGGTCGATGCCCGTCTGTCCTTTGATCAGGACGCCACCTTTCGCAAGGCCTGCGAACTGATCGAGCTATACGAACGCGCTGGCATCACCCGTGATCGGGTGCTGATCAAGATTGCCGCCACCTGGGAAGGGATTCAGGCCGCTGCAGCGCTGGAGCGAGAAGGCATCCAGTGCAACCTGACACTGTTGTTTTCCTTCGCCCAGGCTCGCGCCTGCGCGGATGCCGGGGTCTACCTCATCTCGCCATTCGTGGGCCGCATCTACGACTGGTACAAACAGCACGAGGGTAGAGACTTCAGCGGGACTGATGATCCGGGCGTGCAATCGGTGGCGCGCATCTTCCGCTACTACAAGGCGCACATGTACGAAACAGTCGTAATGGGTGCAAGCTTCCGCAATACCGGCCAGATCGAAGCACTAACCGGCTGCGATCGCCTGACCATCAGCCCGCAATTGCTGCAAAGCCTGCAGGAGCAGCCAGGTACACTGCAGCCATCGACCATACTGCGTCAGGGCGTGGTCGACGAGCGCATTGAACTGGATCAGATCGCGTTCCGCTGGGCCCACAACGAGGATGCCATGGCGACGGAGAAACTGGCGGAGGGAATTCGGGCATTTGCAGCAGATCAGCTCAAGCTGGAGAAGCTGGTCGCAGCGAAGCTGGGGTCAGTTGCCTGACCCTTCCAGGGCGCTGACCAGATCGCGAAAGGCTTCGCGATTGCTGTCGTTGAGGTCCATCAGAATGCGATGGGCCTCAAGAACCTTATGCTTGACCTTGTCTTCGGACAACATCTGAGCCGGCAGATCCTGCAGCTCTTCGCAGGTCGGCGTCGATTCCGGCACGATATTGAAGACCTGATCGAACCCCATGCTTTGCAGCAGCCGGTTCATATCTTCATGATTGGACACCAGCGTCGGCAGAAAGCCAACCTTCTGGCGCGACAGAATGGAGAGCTTGGCAAGCAGCCCCAAGGAGGTGCTGTCGATGCACTCGGTCTCTGTCAGATCAATCACAATGGCCTTGAACGTCAGGACACTGAAGATCTTTTCGATATAGGCATCCAGCGCTGCACATAGCGTCAGGCGCACATCACCAATGAACTTGAGCACAAAGGTGCCTTGCGCTTCCGCAAACTGGATTTTTCCAGTCGTCATCATTCTGCGTTCCTGCTCAACACCAACACGGATATGTCATCGGGCATCGTTTTATTGGGATCCAGCCCCAGGGCGGCCATGATACCTTGCATGCAGCCACCTTGCTCAGCAATCAGCGCGGGAAGTCGCGCCTCTTTCTCTTTCAGCGTAGTCCCTTCCAGGCAGTCCAGCACACCATCGGAACACAGCGTCAGAGTAAAGTGCTCGGGCAGCGGGATGGTTTCGTCCTGATAATCGGCATCCTCAAACAACCCGACCGGCCGCCCCTTACCCGGCAGATAACGCGCCTCACCATCGGCGTAAATCACCGGCAACGGTAAATGACCTCCGATGCTGTAGGTCAGCGTCTTTTCCTGTTCATCAATCACGCCACCGAGCATGGTTACATGCTTGCCCAGCTTGCAACTGATCAGACTGCGATTGATATGTCCCAGCACATCGGAAGGCTTGAACTCGATACGCCCCTGCCCTTCGACCTTGCGCTGCTCGTACATCAGCCGGGTTGTCATGAACTTGAGTAGTACAGTGACGAATGCCGACGACGAGCCATGGCCGGATACATCCGCCAGATAGAACGCCAGCTGCGAGTCGGAGACGCGGAAATAATCGACAAAATCGCCAGACAGATACAGTGAGGGAATCAGCTTGTGCTCAAGCCTGTACTCACCACTGGTCCAAGGGGTGACCGGCAGCATGTTGAGCTGAACCTGATGGCCCGCAGCCTGATCATCGCGCAGTTCCTTGAGATGCATCTCGAGTTCGCGGTTGGCCCGTTCAAGACGCTCGCGAATACGCTGGTTTTCAAGCCGCAGACGATAACGGTCCAGCGCCCTGCGCACCGAGTGCTCCAGCACCTCGGGATCATTTAACGGATTGAGCAGAAAGTCGCTGGCTCCAAGGCGCAGCGCCTGAACCACATCGGTCATCGCCCCCTCGGCCGACATCACGATGACCGGCACGTCCAGACCAGATTCGGTAATTTGACGCACCAGCTCGAAACCCTGGCTGTCACCAAGGTGAAGGTCGCACAGAACCAGCTCGGGACGCTGCTTCTCGAACAGGGCCAGACCACCCCCCGCATCAGCGGCCTGGATTACGTCATGACCATTACCTTCCAACAGTGCTGACAGACGTTGGCGAACCTTGTCGTCGTCGTCAATCACCAGCAGTGTGGTGCCTGGAGGCTGCATAAAATCCCTACGTCATTGTCGCAGCGCGCATCTTTCGCGGCGACCACAGGGTGGCTGAGTCGAGCCGGAAATAACCCGGCGTTTTCAAGGGGGAAACACTACTCCCATCCGCTGCTGCAAGCAACCGTTGCAGAAGGCTGGAAGGATGCTTGTCGGAGGCCCAACTCGGAACTACGATGACCAGTAGAAAACCAAAAAACAGACGTATCTGCCGAAGCCGGAGTCGCCGATGTCGTTTCATGACCAGCAGTACAGCGAAAAGCGTGATTTCATGCGCATGACAGTGGAAACCGCCGCCACACTTACCTTTGGTGCTGACAATCACACCTGCGATGTACTGTGCCGCGATCTATCCAACCAGGGGGCTCAGGTAATGGCCAGTGAGGCAGTGGCGGAGGGTACTGTCGCGACCCTGTCCATCCCCTCACCGACTCCGGGTATGCAGGGCTTGCAGGCCAAGGGTGAAGTGGTGCGCTGTCAAGCCGAGAGCGACGGTCGCTTCAGCATCGGGCTGCGCTTTGACAGCCTGAGCTGAAGCGACCAACACCCCGACGATCAGAACTCGTCGGGGACGTTTCCGTCGCGTACCTTGTACTCGCGATTCTGCAGGTATGCGTTACGGATAAAGGTGTAACGGTCACCGGTGATCAGGCGTTCCTGATCCAGCAGGCCGGCCCGGATATCTACCGTCTCCAGCGCAAACAGCTGGTTACGCGCACGAATGTCATTCAGGTAGCCGGTATAGGTGTAATTGAGGAAGTTTTCAGGCAGTTTTGAGCCGGTATCACGCACCGTATTCGGTCCGAGGAACGGTAGCATGACGTAAGGACCGCTCGGCACTCCCCAGTACCCCAGAGTCTGCCCCAGATCCTCGTCACTGCGTTCTAGCCCCATGCGGCTTGCCACGTCTACCAGGCCCCCGCCACCCAGCAGGGTGTTGAACAGAAAGCGCGACATATCCACCCCTGCCCGATTGAACTTGCCCTGCAATCCGTTGTTCAGGAAGTTCATCGGCTCTCCAAGGTTATTGAAGAAGTTGCCTACCCCATCACGCATGAACTGCGGAGTCACCGACTTATACCCCTTGGCAACCGGCTTGAGCGTATAGCGGTCTACCGTGTCATTGAACCGGAAGGTAGCGCGGTTAAACGTCTCCCACGGGTCGGGGTCAACATACGCCGAGTCGTAATCGTCGTAGTCATCGGCAGCAAAAACAGGTGTAATACAGGCCAGCGACAGCGCCGACAACACCATTGCCAAGGCTCCTGTATTCAGCAGATTCATCAGCGGTTTCTCCATTCTTCGCTTTTGATAGGTGCAGCAGCCCGCGGGCTCTGCCGGCCCGTCAGTGTAATGCATAACTTCCGTCAATTTCAGCGAAATTTGCCATGACAGACCGTTCCACAACCCTGCTCTACACCACCGAAATACCCATCCGCTATGGCGACATGGACAGCAACCAGCACGTCAACAACACCCGCTACTACCAGTATCTGGAAGATGCCCGCATCGAATGGCTTGATGGCCTGGGCGCACCACGACGGGAAGTTGGCCAGGGCCTGGTACTGCTGACCTGCACCCATCACTTCCTGAAGCCCGCCTTTCACCCCGGCACCATCGTCGTCGAGCTGTACGCGGGCGTCGTCGGTCGAACCAGCCTGACGCTGGAACACAAGCTTTACGTCAAGGGCCAACCCGACCTAATCGGCTACGGTGATGTGAAGATGGTGTGGATTACGGTGAATAATCAGCGACCAATCCCGGTTCCCAACAGTGTGCGCGTCGCCATGGGTGCAGAACCTCTGGACGAAGCACAGTAATAAATCTGCAACACCTTGATACGATGATGTGCGGTCAACACGCGTTTCCGACCAGGAGCACGGACCATGACCGCACATCAGATCGAGGCAGTTCTCTTCGATCTTGCCGGCACCCTGACTGCAGCCCGACCGACAGCCGACGAACCGGCTCTGCTGCCACAGGCTTTGCCAGCACTCCAACGTTTGCAGCACAGCGGCATTTGCGCGGGCCTGCTGCTGGACCGCCATGACCGCCAACTTACGCCGATCGAGTCGCTGATCAGCGCGACAATCTGCACCGAACCCCACTTGCGACCGCTACCTGCACCGGACCTGCCCGTTACTCTGGCGCTGCGCCTGCAAGTGCACACACTTAAACACTGCGTTCTGGTCAGCGGCACCTCCGATGGAATCCGTGCCGGGCTCAACGCAGGCCTCTGGACCATCGGCACCGCGCTGAGTGGTGCACTGGACCAACACGGCAACGCACACTGGCCTGCTCTTGGCTCCGAGGAGCAGGACCGTATTCGACTGCAGGCCACCATGACGCTGATGAATGCAGGCGCCCACTACGTCATCGACAACGTCTCCGAACTAGACAGCTGCCTGCGCGACATTGAGCTACGGCAGGCCAAAGTTTGAATGCCGTAAAACCAGCGGACGTGTTGTCCATCTAGAGGTATAGTAAAAGCACACTGGATGGACAGGAGAGTTACATGCCCACTGATCGTTTGAAGTCGCAGCTGGAGTCGCTGCAGAACACCCTGAATGAAAGCGACTCACCACTCAGCAGCGAAGAGCGCGAGGCACTACAGGCGCTGGCAACCAGCCTGGAAGCAAAGTTGCTGAACGAAGCCAGCGACGTCGAAGTAGAGGAAGACCCAAGCCTTGTCGATGGGGTCAACCTGATGGCTGAGCAGTTCGAAGCTCGGCATCCCACCCTTGCCACCACACTGCGCAGCGTCATGCAGAGCCTGGCCGACATGGGAATCTGACTGTCCGGACGCTCCGCCGCTGGTGGAGCGTCGCCCATCTACCCTATTGGCGCGCCAGTCGCAGATTTTCCGGCATGCCCGGCTGCGTGGACCGCCAGGGATTGATATCCAGTCCGCCACGACGAACATAGCGCGCGTACACAGTCAGCGTCGCCCCCTCCCCCAATAGCTTGAGAATATCCAGGAAGATGCGCTCCACGCATTGCTCGTGGAAATCCGAGTGCTGCCTGAACGAGACCAGATACCGTACCAGAGACGCGTGATCCAGTGCCGGGCCACTGTAACTGATCTGCACTGATCCCCAATCCGGCTGCCCCGTGACCGGGCAGTTGGATTTAAGCAAGTGACTGTGCAGTACCTCGGTCACTGGCCCCGCGCTGGCCGCCAGACTCAGCAGCGAAGGATCATAGCTGTAGCTCGACACCTCGACATCCAGGTCGTCGATACAGGTCCCGGGCAGCATGAACAGCCCCGCCTGATGCAGCTGCTGCATACTTAGCAGCCGCACCATCACCGGCCCCTGCGCCGCAACCGACAGGTCGGTCTCCAGCGTCTTCAGCAGGTCATGACGATCCCGGAAAACCGTCTGATTGAGTGAGTTCAGATACAGCTTGAACGACTTGGACTCGACAATCCGCGCCGCCTTGATCGGGAAGACGAACTCTGCGGCAGCCACCACGGGCTTGCCAGAAGGTGTCAGCCAGGACAGCTCGAAGCAGTTCCAGATATCAGCGCCGTGAAACGGCAGTTGCTGCGGATCCAGCCCCAACTCCTGCCATTTCGGCAGTCGTGAGATTGGATACAGCAGCGACGGCGTGTAAACGCTGATGTAGGCACTGGACTTGCCCAGCGGCGACTCGGTCGCAGGATGATCAGTCATGGAATACCCCGGGAATCGACAACGGGCCGCCGGCTGACGGCCCGCGCCCATTATTGCCGCATACCCGTGCCTCTGACCAGCAACCAGTAGCTCACGCTGTAGAGCGCGACGGTAAAAATAGCCATGATGATAAGGGCAGTCGCGATTGGAATATCGGACACCCCCAAAATGCCGTAACGGAACGCATTGACCATGTGCAGAATCGGGTTGACCTGCGACACCGCATGCCAGAACGGCGGTAACAGGTTGATCGAGTAAAACACCCCGCCCAGATAGGTCAGCGGCGTCAGCACAAAGGTCGGCACGATCGAGATGTCATCGAAGGTACGAGCGAATACCGCGTTGATGAAGCCGCCCAGCGAAAACACCAGCGAGGTAAAGAAGATCACCACAATGGTCAGCCAAACGTGCTCCACACGCAGCTTGGTGAAGAACAGCGACGTCAGCGTCACGATCAGCCCCACCGCCAGCCCACGGGCAACACCGCCGAAGGTGTAACCAAGCAGGATTACATGCGGCGACACCGGTGCCACCATCAGTTCCTCAATGGAACGCTGAAACTTCGTACTGAAAAAACTCGAGACCACGTTGGAGTAGCTGTTGGTAATCACCGACATCATGATCAGGCCCGGCACGATGTAATCGATGTACCGGAATCCGCCCATCTCGCCGATGCGGCTGCCGATCAGATGGCCGAAGATGACAAAATACAGCGTCATGGTGATCGCCGGCGGCAGCAGTGTCTGCGCCCAGATACGGGTAAAGCGGCGAATCTCCTTGGTCAGGATGGTCGTAAAGGCCACCCAGCCCTGTTGCCAGTACTGCATGCTCAGGCTCCCTTCTTCTCGGCGTTTTCGTCGACCAGCGTAAGAAACAACTCCTCCAGCCGGTTACTTTTGTTGCGCATGCTCACCACATCGATTCCCGCCTCACTGAGCGCCGCAAACAGCGCATTCAGGCCTTGAGCCTTATCCACCTGCACCTCAAGCGTATGCTCGTCGACCAGTCGCGCCGTGTAACCTGTCAGCACTGGCGCGTCGGTCAGGGTCTGGCGCGTATCGAGCAGGAAGGTTTCGACATGCAGCTCTTTCAACAGAGCGCGCATGCTGGTGTTATGAATGATCCGGCCTTCATCGATAATCGCGATGTGGCGGCACAGCTGCTCGGCCTCTTCCAGATAGTGCGTGGTGAGCACGATGGTAATGCCCTGCGCGTTGATCTCCTGCAGGAACTGCCACATCGAGCGGCGGATCTCGATATCCACACCCGCAGTGGGCTCATCCAGAATCAGCAGCCTGGGTTCGTGAATCAATGCCCGGGCGATCATCAACCGGCGCTTCATACCGCCAGACAGCATCCGCGAAGGCACATCGCGTTTTTCCCACAAGCCAAGACGCTTCAGGTAATGCTCGGCGCGTTCCCGCGCACGGGCCAGCGGAATGCCGTAATACCCGGCCTGGCTGACCAGAATATCGATAACCTTCTCGAACTGACTGAAATTGAATTCCTGCGGCACCACCCCGATGCAGCGCTTTGCAGCAAGCAGCTCGCGGTCGATGTCGTGACCGAAGATGCTGACCTCGCCTGCCGACTTGTTGACCAGTGATGACAGGATGCCGATGGTCGTGGACTTGCCCGCCCCATTGGGTCCCAGCAGAGCAAAGAAGTCCCCTTCGCGCACCTCCAGATCAATGCCCTTGAGAGCACGCATTCCGGTTGCATAGGTCTTCTCAAGCCCCCGGATACGTATAGCTGCAGTCATGCCGTGCCTCACGTCTTGGAAGTTGAGGCCTAACTATGAGGGCGGATCGACAGGAATCAAGGTCAGCCACCGAAACTCCCCTGTATCAATACTGAGACATGGTTTATGCGAATAATAATACCGCTGTGCGAAACCACGGGCTTACAATTTTGCTACAATTGCGCGCGGCCGGTCGATTGTGACGAACAACGGGACAACGTATTCTCGCTGCAGAACAACAAACGCCGGAGACAATAAATGGCCCAAACGCCAGAAAACACGGCTGACCAGAACGACGTCAGTCACCGCATCACCCCCGCCTATCGACGCTACGCGCTGTTGATTCTGGTTCTGGCGTATACGTCCAGCCACGTCGACCGCAATATCGTCGGGATCCTGATTGAACCCCTCAAGGCAGATCTGCTGCTGTCGGACACCCAGCTGGGCTTCCTATCCGGCATCGCCTTCGCCCTGTTCTACGCGACTCTTGGCATTCCGATTGCGATCTTTGCCGACCGTTCCAACCGCCGCAATATCATCGCCTGGTCCATTGCTATCTGGAGCGTGATGACCGCCATGTGCGGCCTGGCCCAGAACTTCTGGCAGTTGGCGATCGCCCGGATCGGCGTTGGTGTCGGTGAAGCAGGGTCCAGCCCGCCGTCGCACTCCATGCTTGCCGACCTCTACCCGAAAGAAAAGCGCTCAAGCGCCATGTCCATCTACGCGCTTGGCGTCTACCTGGGCATCATGATCGGCTTCATCGTCGGCGGTTTTGTTGCCGAATGGTGGGGCTGGCGCGCAGCGTTCTTCGTTGTCGGCCTGCCGGGCATCCTGATCGCCCTGCTGGTGCGCTTCACCATGATCGAACCACCGCGCGGCTTTGCCGACGGCGTCAAGCCGCCGCCTATGGGCAAAGTCAACGTCAAGGCCGGCTTTGCCGTACTTTGGCGTGTCCGTACCACCCGCCATGTCGTTCTCGGGGTCACCCTGACCGCATTGGTCGGCTACGGCACCATTGTTTGGAACCCGGCGTTCCTGATTCGTAGCCACGGTTTGACCCCAGGCCAGGTCGGACTCTTCCTCGGCCCCCTGATGGGGATTATCGGTGGCCTTGGTGCCTGGATCGGCGGCATGCTGGCAGACAAGCTGGCCGCCCGTGATGCCAGCTGGAACGCCTGGATCGTGGGCTTGGCCAAGCTGCTGACAATTCCGTTCATTATTGCCTTCTATATGATCGACAGCACCTTCTGGGCGCTGCTCGCTTACTGCCCGGCCGTATTTCTCGGTGCCTTCTACCTCGGCCCCAGCTTCGCCATGATCCAGAGCCTGACCCCGCTGCGCAGCCGCGCGCTGGCATCGGCCATCATGTTGCTGGTACTGAACCTGGTGGGGCTTGGCCTCGGTCCACAACTGATCGGCATCGTCAGCGACCTCGTCAGCGGCCCGTTCGGTTCCGACAGTCTGCGCTACGCGCTTATCGGCGCAGCATTCGTCAATATCTGGGCCTGTGCGCACTACTACCTCGCTGGCCGCACCATCCGTTACGACCTCGACACCGTCGACGCCTGACGCGTCTGTTACGGGCGCCAACTGGCGCCCGTAACACCATGTCACTGCACGCGCACGACCTCGGCCGCCCAGAACAGCTATGCTGACAGGGTACTGAACAATTCCGATCCCACCTCTGAGTCGCCCTGCAACGGCCTGCCCCTAAAGGCACCCGCGCCCTGCCTGCTGCAAAATCGGAGATCAAACGGAATTATTCAGCACATCCTCTGGTCTGGAGAGATGTACCGAAAAGGAGTGCGCAATATGATGACCCTGCTTTGGCTGGTTGGACTGCTGCTCTGCATCAGCGGTCTTGCCTACATCCGAACTAGCTTGCTCAACGCCACCCTCGGCGTAGCAGCCTACCTGGCAGTAATGACACTGCTCGGCCCGGTTCACTGGTTAATCGACCTGTTGTTATGGGCCCTGTTTCTTGGTATCGCCATACCGGTCAACCTACCCGACTGGCGCAAACAGAGCATCAGCGCCCCGTTGCTGGGCTGGTTTCGCAAGGTGCTGCCCCCGCTATCCGATACCGAACAGGAAGCGCTCGACGCCGGCACGGTCTGGTGGGATGGCGAGCTGTTCAGCGGCCGTCCTGACTGGGGCAAGCTGCACAACTTCCCCACTCCGCGCTTGAGCGAGGAGGAACAGGCCTTCCTCGACGGCCCGGTGGAACAACTCTGTCAGATGACCAACGAGTGGGAGGTCACCACCGAGCTGCAGGATCTTCCTCCCCAAGTTTGGCGTTTTATCAAGGACAATGGCTTCTTCGGCCTGATCATTCCCAAGGAATATGGCGGTAAAGGCTTCTCCGCAATCGCTCACTCACAGATAGCGATGAAACTGGCCAGTCGCAGCGGCGACCTCGGCTCCACTGTCATGGTGCCGAACTCATTAGGCCCTGCCGAGCTGCTGATGCACTACGGCACAGAGGAGCAGAAGCAATATTATCTGCCGCGCCTGGCTCGCGGCGAAGAAGTTCCCTGTTTTGCGCTCACCGCACCTGAAGCGGGCTCTGACGCGGGTGCCATGCCCGACAAGGGCATCATCTGCAAGGGCCAGTGGAACGGCGAAGAAGTCATCGGCCTGCGCGTCACTTGGGAAAAGCGCTATATCACCCTCGGCCCCGTTGCCACGGTGCTCGGCCTGGCGTTCAAGGCCTACGACCCGGATCACCTGCTCGGCGATGAAGAATCGCTCGGCATTACCCTTGCACTGATCCCGACCGACACGGAAGGCGTCAACATTGGGCGACGTCACTTCCCGCTCAACGCGGCCTTCATGAACGGCCCCAACTCCGGTACCGACGTGTTCATCCCAATGGACTATCTGATCGGCGGTCAGGAGCGAATTGGTCAGGGCTGGATGATGCTGATGAACTGCCTCTCGGTCGGCCGATCCATTTCGCTGCCAGCCGGCAGCATTGGTGCCGCCAAGATGGCCAGCATGACCACCGGCGCCTACGCCCGCATTCGCCAACAGTTCAATCTGCCGATTGGCGAGTTTGAAGGCATTCAGGAAGCACTGGCCCGGATCGGTGGTAACACTTACGTGATGGACGCCGCTCGCACCATGACCGCCGGCGCGGTAGATCTGGGCGAGAAGCCCTCGGTGCTGTCGGCGGTCGTCAAATACCACCTGACCGAACGCATGCGCCAGTGCATCAATGATGCGATGGATGTGCACGGCGGCAAGGGCATCTGCATGGGGCCACGTAATTACCTCGGTCGTGCCTACCAATCGGTACCCATTTCGATAACCGTTGAAGGTGCCAACATCCTCACCCGCAACATGATGATCTTCGGTCAGGGAGCCATCCGTTGCCATCCGTATGTGCTGCGGGAGATGCAGGCTGCCGGCCTGGAAGACCGGAACGAAGGATTGAAGCAATTTGACCGCCTGCTGTTTGAGCACATCGGTTACTCGCTCAGCAACGCAGCTGGCAGCCTGCTGCTTGGCCTCAGCGCCGGCAAGCTTGCCAGCGCGCCAGACTACCCGGAAACGCGCCGCTACTATCAGCAGCTCACGCGTCTTTCCGCTGCCTTCGCGACGCTGACCGACTGCACCATGCTCATGCTGGGCGGTGAGCTGAAACGCCGCGAACGTCTTTCTGCTCGTCTGGGCGACATCATGAGCAACCTTTATCTAGCCAGCGCCACCCTCAAGCACTTTGATGACCAGGGCCGCCCGGAAGAGGATCTGCCCTTTGTCCGGTGGGGGCTAGAAGACCTGCTGTACCGCATCGAAACCAGCCTGCATGAAGTGCTGCTCAACTTCCCGAACCGGCATCTCGGTTGCCTGCTGCGGGTGATCGTATTTCCGCTTGGACGCCGACTCGCACCACCCAGCGATGCAACTGGCGCAGAGATCGCACGCCGGCTGATGCGTCCCGGCGCCGCACGCGACCGCCTGTTGGAAGGCTGCTATCAGAGCGATGACCCAACTGACGTGACCGGCCTGCTCAACAGCACGCTTGCCAAGGTAATCCAGGCTGATCCGATTGAGGCGCGGCTTCACAAGGCTGTCCGCTCAGGTGAGCTGGAGCACGACAGCGATGCCGACACCCTCGCTGTTGCCGCGGAAAGCGGGGTGATCAGCCCGGAGGAAGCCGAACTGGTGCGCGATGCCAGGGCTGCGCGGCTTGCCGTCATCACCGTGGACGACTTCTCCAAGGAGGAAATGACGCCACGCAAAACACGCCGCAGCAAGACGGCAAAATCAGAGAGTGAATGATGCCTTGAGCGGCCGGCCAGGCTGGCCGGCCGCTCAACCGGCTCCCCGCGCGACAGCGCCCACAACCTGATAGACTCCCGCCCTGGCAACATCAGGAGTCCCCATGAACACCCCACCCAGTTACCACGAATACCATCTCGCCCTACTGCAGAGTCTCTACGACACCATCCGCGCACAGACTGCGCTGCTTGAGCAACTGCAAGAGGAAAGCAACGAGCTGTTCATGGAACGCTTTGACGAGCTGCTGGCGCAGCTGCAGAAAGGCGATCATGACGACCTCTATCTGGGGCAAGACATTCTCTGTCAGATCATCGCCCGCTACCCGCAGATCGCTCACCTGATTCCTCGCGACCTGCTCTGGTACTTTGGCGGCGATTGCCTGCACTACATGCCCGACGAAGAAATCACCCAGTACCAGTTGCTCGACGAGCATCGCGCTGAAGCTGAAGAGCGCGGCGAAACCTTCGACTGGGAACAGGCTCGGCAGCTGCTGCAGACCCGCTGAGCCAAGACCACGAGGCAGACCGCAGAAGCGCAGCCTGCCTCGCTTCCATTCTGGCCCGAATTTCGGGCACAAAAAAACCGTCACTTGGACGGTTTTTTTGTTGAATCTGGAGCGGGAAACGAGACTCGAACTCGCGACCCCGACCTTGGCAAGGTCGTGCTCTACCAACTGAGCTATTCCCGCAAATCTGACGCCGAAAATGGCGTCCCCTAGGGGACTCGAACCCCTGTTACCGCCGTGAAAGGGCGGTGTCCTAGGCCACTAGACGAAGGGGACGTATCCGGACTTCTCTATGCCGAGGTGTTACCCCTGGCTACCTGCAACGTGTTGTTCGCTGCAAGTGGCGCGCATTTTATGCGCCACCTGCCACCTCGTCAACAACTAATATGCAGCATCTTCAACAAAACCCGAATTACTTGCGGGCACAAAAAAACCGCCACTCGGACGGTTTCTTTGATGAATCTGGAGCGGGAAACGAGACTCGAACTCGCGACCCCGACCTTGGCAAGGTCGTGCTCTACCAACTGAGCTATTCCCGCAAATCTGACGCCGAAAATGGCGTCCCCTAGGGGACTCGAACCCCTGTTACCGCCGTGAAAGGGCGGTGTCCTAGGCCACTAGACGAAGGGGACGTATCCGGACTTCTCTATGCCGAGGTGTTACCTCTGGCTACCTGCAACGTGTTGTTCGCTGTAAGTGGCGCGCATTTTATGCAGCACCCGAACCACCGTCAACCCCTCAAGCTGATATTTTTTCTGGTTTTTTTGGCTTTCCCAGCCTGCCACGACCAAGGCAAATCAATACACAGGACGACACTCCAACGGCCCCCTCCCCGCTCCGCAGGAGGAAAAAACGCTTGTCCCACCGATTTGAGTCGGCCATGATGCGAAAGTGACACTGGTCTGAGGCGCGATGCAGGCCAGTATTGGCAACGACTACCGAAAAGCTCCGACTTACATAAGAGAGACAATAATCGTGTCACCACTACTTATAGGCGGTTTGCTGGCGGGAGGTTTAACCGTTCTCGTCTGCGTAGGATTTATCAGCCATAGCCTGGAGCGCAGTCGGCTTGAACGTGCTCGACAAGCTGCGGAGCTGAGCGCGCGCATCAAGCTTAGCCGTCACGCCATGGGCAGCATTCCCGGCCAGTTCCTGCCGCCCGAGCTGGTCAGCGTAGTCATGCAGATTGAAGCAGCGTTGCTGGACCGGCTCTACAACATCAGCAAGACACCGGATATCGAAAAACGACTAGCGCAAACCCGGGCGGCCATTGCCGAGGGAAACCTGCCGAGCAATCCCGTCGTCGAGCTCGACAACGAAGCCAAGGGCAAAGAAGCGCGTGTCCAGCTGGAGAACCTGCTCAAGCAGTTGCAGCTGGCCCAGCAGGACCGCCTGATCGACGCTGCCACCTTTAAGCAGGCCGGGGGCTTGGTTCGCCGCTTCCTGATAACAGCCACCCTTGAGACCTTCAACGCCACGGCCAAGCTCGGTATGCAACAGGGCAAGCCGCGCATAGCCAAGTTACAGTACGAGCGCGCCATCGCCTTCCTGACCCGGCTTAACAACCCGGCACTTGCCCAGCATCTGGAACAATACAAGCGCCTGATGCAGCGTGCCGAGGCTGCAGTTGTTGAGCAGAACCGTGCCGACGAAGGTCAACCCAGCGAACTGACAGCCGGCCTTGCCGAACTGGAATCCGAAGACGCCGACTGGCAGAAAAAAGCGGTTTACGACGACTGATCGATTCGCGCGCGAATCAACCAGCAACCGCAGCCTGCACAGTTCGTATGCTGACACACGGGACTGCGGCAGCGATTTCCCCTACCATTCGCTGCTGCGCGCGAATGCCGCCCTGACAATCTTATTACCCAACAGCTCCGGAGCCACAACATGGCCTTGACTCTCTATGGCGCCATTCTGTCGCCTTTCGTGCGCAAGGTGCGCATCCTGCTGGCTGAGCACCAGATCCCCTACGAGCACACCTTTATTCCCCCTCGCGGCCAGCCGGACTGGTATTACGACATCAGCCCGCTTGGACGCATCCCGGCGATGGTCGATGGCGACGTCAAGCTGGCGGACTCTGCAGTCATCGCCCAATACCTGCAGGACAGCCGCGGCGGCCCCTCGCTCTACGGCACCACGCCGGAAGACGCCGCTCGCGTGCGCTGGATTGAGAAGTACGCAGATTACGAGCTCGCACCGCATTGCACCTTCGCCGTGTTCTTTACACGCATTGTGGCTTGTAGCGTCGGCGAGCAGGCAGACGAAAGCAGGGCGCAGACCGCGCTGATCAAACACCTGCCGCCGCTATTTGATTATCTGGAGGGTGAGCTGGGCGACCGTAAGTACTTCCTCGGAGAGCAATTCAGCATAGCCGACATCGCCGTGGTCTGTCAGTTGATCAACATGGCGCACGGCGGCGAATTGATCGACGAACAGCGCTGGCCTGGGCTGTCCTCGTTGCTGAGCCGCGTTACCGCCCGCGAAAGCGTCTCGGCCCTGCTACCCGCCGAGCATCAACTGGTCGCCAGGCTCAGCGGCCGAATCTAGGCCAGGCCGCCGCCAACAGAGCGCGTCAGCTCACCAGCAGCTGACGCCCGACCCAGGAACGGGCAAACTGATAAGCACAGCGCCCGTTTCGATTACCCCGCCCAGTCGCCCAGCGAACGGCCTCCAGTTGCAGCGCGTCATTCCACTGCCACTGCAGGCCATGCTCATCAGCCAGTTGCCCGAGCCACTTCTGAACCACCGCCAGATAATGCTCCTGACTGAATGGGTAGAACGATACCCACAACCCAAAGCGGTCAGACAGGGCAATCTTTTCCTCAATCGCCTCGCCCGGGTGAATCTCGCCATCAACCTGCTTGGCAGACAGGTTGTCGCTATTGTGCTCCGGTAGCAGGTGTCGACGATTCGAAGTCGCGTACAGCAGGATATTTTCCGGACTGGCTTCCACGGTGCCGTCCAACACCGTCTTCAGGGCTTTGTAGCCGCTGTCATCCGCCTCGAAAGCCAGGTCGTCACAGAACAGCACGAAACGCCAGGGTTGACCGGCCAGCAGCGGCAACAGTGCAGACAAATGCACCAGATCGGCCTTGTCCACTTCAATCAGGCGCATGCCCGCCTGCGCGTACTCACTGAGCAGCGCCCTGACCAGCGATGACTTGCCGGTACCGCGAGCCCCCCAAAGCAACGCATTATTGGCTGGCAACCCGCGCACAAACTGCCCGGTATTGGCCTGCAACAGCTGCTTCTGCCGCTCCACACCCACCAAATCATCCAGTCGCAGGCTAAGGCTGACCTGCAGCGGGCGCAACTGACATTGCTGTCCTTCCATGCTCCAGCGCGCGGCGAAGGTGCTGCCCCAATCGACCGCCAAGGGCGCTGCAGGCAAGGTCCGCTCGAAGCGTTCGATGAAGTCAACAACCCGCTGCATAAACTGCTCGCTACTGACGCCTGACATGGGTTTCTCCTATGACTATCAAACGTGCAAGAATGCCACGCCAGCGCAGCTGCCACCACCATCGCAGCGAATAGCCATCACGCTGCCCACAATTGCGCTAAGCTCTGCAAAGGACGCCACCGGATTCGACGCCCCATCATGGATATTCGCTTTACCAACCGACTGTCATTCAAGCAGGCGCGCCTCAGCGTTCTCGCTGCCTTTATTCTCGGCACTCTGCTCAGTCTGATTCAGGTAATCGTCGACTATCGCTCCGAAGACGCGCTAATCGATCAGGAGGTCCAGGCACAAATCAACGTCAGCCTGAGTCCTGCCTCACGTATCGCCTACAACATCGATGCAGAGCTGGCATTGGAGTTGGTAAACGGATTACTTGAGGCACCGGAAGTAGTACGTGCCGAAATCATCGACAACAATGGCATTGCCCTCGCCAGCGTCAGCCGACCGATGGCAGACAGCGGCTACCGTGCAGTGAGTGATGCCCTGTTCGGCAGGCGACGCGACTACTCCCAGCCCCTGTACGTCGATCATGCCCCGAACGAGTTGCTTGGGCATCTGGTCATCGAGGTTGACACCTTCTATCAAGGTGCGAGCTTTCTGCGCCGCGCCGGCCTCACTATGCTGTCCGGGTTTGTCCTCAGCCTGGTGCTGTCACTGATACTCATGGTGCTGTTCTACGCCATGCTGACCAAGCCGCTCGTGCACCTGATCAACGATCTGCTGCACATGAAGACCGAGGGCGAGCGCAGCCGCCTGCCTTGCCCCGAAGGACACGAGCGAGATGAAATCGGCGCGTTGGTTGAGGTGATCAACCGCCAGTTGCAAAGCATCGACGTCAACCTGCGACAGAAGCTGCGTGCCGAAGAGCGTCTGCGCAAGTACCTGGAGGAGCTGGAAAGCATCGTCGAAGCACGCACGACCGAGCTGCAGCACACCAACGGTCAGCTGCGCGAATCCAATCGCGAACTGGAAGCCTCCCGTGAGGCCGCGCTCGACATGGCCCGGGCGCGCTCGGCATTCCTGGCCAACATGAGCCACGAGATCCGTACACCAATCAATGGCCTGCTCGGCATGATCGGCCTGACCCTGGACAGCACCCTGAATGATGAGCAGCGCCAGCAGCTGTCGATCGCCTACGACTCGGGCAAGGTTCTGGTAGCGCTGCTCAACGATATTCTCGACCTGTCCAAGTTTGAAGCCGGCAAGCTGCAGCTTGAACAAATTCCGTTTGATTTGGGTGCCCTGCTGGAAGAAACCGCCAGCCTGCTCTCACAGAACGCCGGAAAACAGGATATCGAGCTGATCTGCGAGATCGACCCCGCACTGCCCGGGCTCCTGCTGGGCGACCCAACGCGTATCCGTCAAATCATCAGCAACCTGCTCTCCAATGCACTCAAGTTCACCGAGCATGGGCATGTCGCCCTGCGCCTGACATTGGAGCGCAGCGAGGGCGAACAGCAGCACGTCTGCATCAGTGTGAGCGACACCGGCATTGGCATCCCCGAACAGGCCATCAACGACATTTTCTCGCCATTCACTCAGGCTGACGCCCAGATTTCCCGCCGATTCGGCGGTACCGGCCTTGGCCTGACGCTGTGCAAGAGCCTCACCGACGCTATGCACGGTGAATTGAGCGTAGAGTCTACCCAGGGCCGCGGCAGCACCTTCAGCGTGCGCCTGCCATTGCTGCGCCACGAACAGGCGCCCCGCTACGCCCGCCCGCAACCTTGCTCCGTCCTAATCTGGAATCAACGCGGGCACCTGCAAGGCGGTACCCTGCAGCGCCTGCTGGAAAGCTGGCAGATGCAGTGCAAGCGAATCGACTACGCTCCTGATCAGGCCCCGCCTGACAATCTGCCAGCTGCTCGCTGCTGGTTGATCGATAGCCCTAAACTGGCCGAGCAGCTGCGCGAACGAGTGCCGGAGATCCCACGTCTGCTGATCTGCAGCTACAGCCAGCAGCTCGACAAAGCCCGCGCCGAAGCCTGCCACGTCAGACAGCAAGTCGCCACGCCACCACCGCGCCACCGTCTCGCGCGCGCTATCGACAATTTGTTTGAAGCCCAGCCAAGCAGCGAGGCGAGTTCCGCTCAGCAGCAAATGGGCAATGGCCAGCGGCTTTTGCTAGTAGAGGACAACGCAGTCAACCAGATGGTGGCCAAAGGCATGCTTAGCCGGCTTGGTTACAATGTCGATCTGGCCGAGCACGGCGAAATCGCACTGACCAAGCTCGCTGAGCATGACTATGACTTGGTACTGATGGACTGCAACATGCCAGTAATGGACGGCTACGAAACCAGCCGCCGCATGCGCGCCGACCCCCGCTGGCAGAACTTGCCAATCGTCGCGCTGACCGCCAACGCGCTGCACGAGGATCGCCAGCGCTGCAAGGACGCAGGCATGGACGACTACCTGGCAAAACCCGTCAAGCGAGAGGACTTGCAGGCAATACTGCAGCGCTGGCTAAAACCGGCCGAATAAGTTACTCCTGCAACTCCCGCAACAACTGATCAAGCCCGCTGCGCAGCACCATAACCTGCTCTTTGCTCATGCCCGTGCTGCACATCAAAGCTCTCGGCACATCGCCGGCCTGTTCTCGCAAACGCTCGCCGGCAGCGGTCAGGCTAACCTGAAGCTGACGCTCATCGCCGCCCTTGACTCGCTCTCGCTGGACCAGACCTTGAGCTTCCAGCCGCTTGAGCAGCGGGGTCAGGGTACCGGAATCGAGTTGCAAGCGCTCACCGAGTGCCTTGACCCCCGGGTGCTGGGGCGGCTTGCGCTGCCACTCCCAGAGCACCAGCATCACCAGATACTGCGGATAGGTCAGGCCCAGCGGATCAAGCAGAGGACGATAGGTCCTCATCAACGCCCGCGAAGCGGCATACAGGGCAAAGCACAGCTGATTATCCAGCGCCAGCAGCCCATCCAGCTCGTCCGGGTTGCGCGCTGTAGTCACGATAACAACGCCTCGATATCCGCACGCAACTCCTCAGGAGCCGTGGTGGGCGCATAGCGCTTGATCACCTTGCCCTGACCATCAACCAGAAACTTGGTGAAGTTCCATTTGATGCCTTTGCTGCCCAGCAGGCCCGGTGCCTGCTTCTTCAGCTCAACGAATAGCGGGTGCGCATTGCTGCCATTGACATCGACCTTCTTGAACAGCGGGAAGCTGACGCCGTAGTTCAGCTCACAGAACTGACTAATCTCGTCGCTGCTGCCAGGCTCCTGGCCGCCAAATTGATTGCACGGGAAACCGGTGACCTGCAGGCCACGATCCCGGTAGTCCTGCCACAGCGCCTCAAGGCCCTTGTATTGGGGGGTAAAACCGCACTTGCTGGCGGTATTTACCACCAGATAAGCCTTACCGCCCAGCTCTGCCAGGGACGACTCGCGGTTATCGATGGTGGTGCACGGAATATCCAGCAACTTGCTCATGATGGCTTCCTTAAAAGACATGGCTGAAATTAAATAATCACCCAGCCAGCCTAGCCGCAAATACATTTATGTCAACAAAATTGCGCGCAATCAATTACCCGTCTCGAGGCTCCAGTCGCAGGCAGACCGAGTTGATGCAGTAGCGCAGCCCGGTCGGTGGCGGCCCGTCCGGGAAGACGTGCCCCAGATGCGCGTCACATTGGGAGCAGGTTACCTCGGTGCGGTGCATGCCATGGCTGAAGTCCTCGTGCTCCTCAACCACCTCCGGACGCACCGGCTGGTAATAACTCGGCCAGCCACAACCGGCATCAAACTGGGTATCGGTATCGAACAATGCCGCATCGCAACAGATGCAGTGGTACACACCGGGGGTACTGTTGCGGTAGTAGGCGCCGGTAAACGGCCGTTCTGTTCCCTTCAGGCGGCACACCTGAAACTGGGTATCAGACAGCTGTTCGCGCCACTCGGATTCACTCTTGCTGATCTTGTTCATCAAATCACTCCGGATAACCATAATCGGGCTTTCCCACTCGCCCACGCAGCACGTATGATGGGCGCTTTACGCGCGCTCAGGGAAGTCTTCAATCGCCTCCCCGACACACCCTACTCAGCCCTGGATCGACAAGGTAAGCACCATGCAGGTTAGCAAGTCCAACAAATTGGCCAATGTCTGTTATGACATTCGCGGGCCCGTTCTGCGGCACGCCAAGCGCCTCGAGGAAGAAGGCCACCGCATTCTCAAGTTGAACATTGGCAACCCTGCACCCTTTGGTTTTGAAGCGCCGGAGGAAATTCTCCAGGACGTGATTCTGAACCTGCCTACCGCCCAGGGCTACAGCGACTCGCGCGGCTTATTCTCAGCCCGCAAGGCTGTCATGCACTACACCCAGACCAAGAATATTCCAGGCGTGGGCATTGACGACATCTACCTCGGAAACGGCGTATCCGAGCTGATTGTCATGTCCATGCAGGGCCTGCTCAACAACGGCGACGAGGTGTTGATCCCGGCACCGGACTATCCGCTGTGGACCGCGTCGGTCAGCCTGTCCGGCGGCAAGCCCGTACACTACCTGTGCGACGAGCAGTCCGACTGGTACCCGGATATCGACGATATCCGCAGCAAGATCACCCCCAACACCCGGGCGATGGTCGTGATCAACCCGAACAACCCGACCGGTGCAGTCTATCCGCGTGAAGTGCTGGAGCAACTCGCCCAGGTCGCGCGCGAGCACAACCTGATCCTGTTCGCCGACGAGATCTACGACAAGATCCTGTACGACGGCGCCGTCCACGAGTCGCTGGCTTCCGTCGCCCCCGACGTGCTTTGCCTGACCTTCAACGGTCTGTCCAAGTCATACCGGGTTGCCGGTTTCCGCTCTGGCTGGATGATCATCAGCGGTCCGAAGCAGCACGCCACCAGCTACCTGGAAGGTCTGGAAATCCTCGCTTCCATGCGCCTGTGTGCCAACGTACCGTCACAGCACGCCATTCAGACCGCACTTGGCGGATACCAGAGCATCAACGATCTGATCCTGCCGGGCGGCCGCCTGCTGGAGCAACGTGACACCGCCTGGGAAATGCTCAATGACATCCCCGGCGTCAGCTGCACCAAACCCAAGGGCGCGCTGTATCTGTTCCCGCGCCTTGATCCGAAGGTGTATCCGATCCACAACGACGAGAAGATGGTGCTCGACCTGCTGCTGCAGGAAAAGATCCTGATCGTCCAGGGCACCGCCTTCAACTGGCCGTGGCCTGACCATTTCCGTATCGTTTCGCTGCCGCGCAAGGATGATCTGGAAATGGCTATCGGTCGTATCGCCAACTTCCTCAAGAGTTACCGGCAGTAACCTCTGTGGCCGCCGACCTTCATATCGAGGACTTCCACCAGGATGTTGCCCGCATCCTGGTGGCGCTTTACAACCGTTTCCCTCAGCCCGGCAGCCTGTTTGTCGTTGACCTGATCGGCGAGCATGAACCCGATGCCTTCGGCGTTCCCGCACCACGCCACATGGCCTGTTTCAGCGCCATGATATGGCTGGCCAACGAAGGCTTCCTGCGTTACACCGACACCATCCGCCAGGAAGCAATCGACCAGTGTTGCCTGACCGAGCGTGCCTTTACCCTCCTCTCCGCGCCTGACCCACAGCGTTTACAGTCAGACTTGCCAGCCAGTGTCGCGCGCCAACAGGCAACCCTTGCCCAACGCCTGCGCGACGCCCTGCGCAGTGGCTCCAGCAACGAAATCTTTGACGCAGTGCAGCAGTGCTTTCGGCGCTGATCACAGCCGTTTCTTGCGGAACCTCAGTACGACACGTTTTGTCATAGAGTCGCCGTTGAAAGACGCCGGCTTTCGCCCAATATAAGCCCCATGCATGCGGCCAGCGGCTCTGCCAGACGGCTGCAACTGCCTGTTTTCATTCGATAGGAATAGATACCCTCATGATGCGAATTCTGTTGTTTCTGGCTACCAACGTGGCTGTAATCCTGGTCGCCAGTGTCACTCTCAGTCTCCTGGGCGTCGGCAGCGTCCACGACGGCCAGGGCGGCATGAACCTTCAGTCGCTGCTGATCTTCTGTGCCGTATTCGGTTTTGCCGGCTCCTTCGTTTCGCTGTTCCTGTCCAAGTGGATGGCCAAGCGCAGCACCGGTGCCCGCGTGATTGAACAGCCGCAAACCCAGCAGGAGCGCTGGCTGGTGAGCACTGTTGAAGAGCTGGCGCGCACCGCCGGTATCGGCATGCCGGAAGTCGCGATCTTCCCTTCCCGCGCACCAAACGCCTTCGCGACCGGCTGGAACAAGAATGCGTCGCTGGTTGCTGTCTCCGAAGGCATGCTGCAGCGCTTCAGCCCGGCCGAGGTGAAGGCCGTTATGGCGCACGAGATCGGTCACGTAGCCAATGGCGACATGGTCACCCTGTCGCTGATCCAGGGCGTGGTAAACACCTTCGTCATGTTCTTTGCCCGCATCATCGGTAACTTCGTTGATCGCGCGGTATTCAAAAACGAGAGTGACAGCCCCGGCATCGGGTACTTTATCGCCACCATCTTCGCCGAGCTGGTGCTGGGTATTCTGGCCAGCATCATTGTGATGTGGTTCTCCCGTCAGCGTGAGTTCCGCGCCGATGCCGCCGGCGCCCAGCTGGCCGGTGCCGGTGCCATGATCGCAGCGCTGGAGCATCTGAAAGCCGAGCAAGGCATTCCGGTTGAGCTGCCCGGCGAGATGACTGCCTTCGGTATCAACGGTGGCCTGAAGAACGGCCTCGCGGGCCTGCTGATGAGCCACCCGCCGCTAGATGAGCGCATCGCCGCGCTGCGTGCCGGCAACTACCGCTGAGTTGTTGAACGGCTAAAAGAAAGGGATCAGGTGCTTCACCTGATCCCTTTTTTGTTTCAAACCACCCGCGCTGTCTGAAGCGTTTCGTCCAATGACAACCCCGTTCAGGGCTCACCCAGCAGCGTCTCGAAATCAGGGTCATTTTCTGCCTTGCAAGCGGCACGCTGCGAAGCAATGTTCCCTTCATCAGCCGCCAATTGAGCCAGAAACGCCTCGTCAATCCGGGTGGCTGGAACCGCCAACGCGGATGCCGAATAGCTACCGGAAAATCCGCTCAGCGACACGCCCGTCAATCCTTTCAGCGCACTCAGCGTCGGCCCCAAACTTCCGCCGGAACAATGGAATGTACCAGCAGTACAACTACAGTCTTCACGCACGCGGTAGGAGCCGATCCGGGATTTAGCCGGCAATCTGAGCAGTGACTCGGGCAGGTCGCCGTCCAGCCTGGAGCCCGGCTTGTAGGCGCCGTACACCACTGCTCTGACGTCAACACCAAACGGATTGGACAGGTACCACCTGACCGGGCTGTAGGAGCTCAGGACCAGCGCGACCGGCCCTTCTGTGCGCTCCAGATTCAGCACGATGGACAGGTCCTGCGCACTGCTCTCATAGACCCCAGCGTAATACAGGGTCACGTCCGCCGGCAGCGCTTCACCCAGGCGTGCGCGAACCTCACTGACCTCGAGATAGGTCTGTTCGCTGCCGATATCCACGTTGAACTCGGTGGTATGCCAGTTGTTGACGTACTCGACCTCCAGTTTGTGCACACCCGGTTCAAAGCGATACAGCATCGACTGATCGGAGCCGCCCTCATAGAGCACCCGACCATCAATCAGAACGCGTGACTTGGCCCAGCTCTGACTGACCGAAATCCGCTTCACAGTCGGCTCCTCAAACATGAGGTTGCCTACCCAATAGCCACCGAAGTCGCCCGATTCGATGCCGTGAAAATCGTCCCGAACATAGTTGATCGCGATGTTATCCACGGTCTCTGTGGCAATCACCTGCTGCGGTTGCTTGGTATTGATATAGAAAGCCTGAAACTGCCCGGTGGGGATGTCTCCAGAGGGGTTAAGGCGTGAGCCCCAGGTGCTGGCTGCGGGCAGCAGATCACCAGCAAATTTGATGGCTTCGCCCGCCCCAGCATCACCGGATCGACGCAGGTGCCGACCACCGACGGACCGCGCGTTGCGCATCTGCTCCTGTTGATAGGCAACATCCGCCTTGCTGCAATCAAGCTGGTAGCCGTACTGCGGTAACCTGCTCTGGTAGCTGCAGTGCTCAAGATACGCGGCAAACTGGCCCTGATAGGCGTCTTCCCCTTCACTTAACCCGGCCGGGTAACGTCCGCTACGCTGGTGTACCGCTTCAAGGTGCTGGAGAACATCACGTGACACCATCCCCTGGTTGCGCCGCTGATTTGCTTCCGGGCCGAACCCAAGGCGGTAGTTATCAACCCGCGCTGCTCGCTCCTTCAAGGCATCGGTAGCTGCAGCGGTATGCAGATACTGCTCTTCTATCTGGTCGAACGCCTGAACCGCTGACGCCAACTCGCCTCTATCCCAATCTTGAATAGCATGATTGAGCAGCGTGCGGGCCTCCTCCTCCGAGTTGGAACAACCGGCCAGCTGCGACAAAAGCACTGCCGCCAAAATGATTTTTCTCATGAAGCCACTCCCTTGCGTGCGCTCACCACCGTTGCCCATCAGGAATGGTAAGCCTGATTCTCCCTGACCGCGTGAACGCCGTCGTTTAGCTAGTGCAGAACCAACCAGGGCGATGAAAGTGCACAAAATGGCTCGACAGCAACGAAGCACTTCTGCAAAAGCCGCTTGTTGTTTTGATAGTCCACCAGCTCAGACCGCCGACCCAAACACATAGCGATAGATCAGATAGCCAAGCACCACCAACACACCTATCAGCACCAGCCCACCGCCTCCTTCCGGCACCCGTGAGGAGCTGTTCAGTCCATGTTGCTCACAGTACTCCTCAATGACCTCCTTAGCCTCTTTCAAGCCGATCCCGCGCTGCTCTCGCAGCAGCTTGATTGCCTCGATTTTACGGCCGTCCTGCAGCGCGCTCACAACCTGGACATCCAGTTCCCTTTTCATACTTGTGCCTTCATTCCGCCGCATCCACGTGCTCGAAGCTGCCAGTCCCAAGGAAAGCAATGACCTGCGCGATGACCTTCTGGTTGCTCATCATGAAGGTATGAGTAACGGGCAGCTCGATATAGTCGCGCATCCCCTCCAACTTGGTGTTTTCCGTGGACACCTTGCCGTCGTTTGGCCCCGGAATCAGCGTTGAGAGGAACAGATTCACGCTACGGGTGCCCGCAATGATGCCAACGTCGAAATCGGCCTTGCCAAGGGTATTAGGGACACTCATTGTCCCCGTGCCGAGCTGCATACCCGCATCGCCATTGAGGAAGTGAAAACCCGGCACATCGCCCAGCTCATCGACCACTTCGCTACCGCCATTGGGCGGCCCCAGCATCACCACCCTGCCGAGGCGTTCCAGCTGATGGGTACCCAGATACTGGCGAACCAGAATCCCGCCCAGGGAATGGGTAACAAAGTGAATTTGTCCGTCTGCGGGGCACCTGGCAATAGCCGGGGCAATGGCCATCTCGGCCAGCGGCTCAATGGCGTAGTCGCGTGAAGGGTAGCCGTCGTTGATGGTCGCATACCCCTCTTCGACCAATGCCTCCTGCAGCGCATCCATCGAGTCAGGTGTTCTTGCCAGGCCATGCAGCAACACCACGCAATCCGCGTTGCTCACGGCCGGAAACAGCACGCACAGGACCAACAGCAGCCACCTCATGCAGCCACCGGGCTCACGGAACCGGGAAAAAGTCATGCGCCGCATTGTAGACGTAGAGTTCGCTGAAGCGATCATCGTGCTGCTGCCTGATGGCTGATAAAACCCCGACAATATGCTCAACCTCTCGCTCAAATACAAAGGGGGAATACAGCCCCACCAGCAAAATACCCGCACCGCTGGACTCAAACACCTCAGTAATGGACGCCTTGGCGTACTTCTTCTCAACCACCGCAACGACCTCCTCGATGAAGCTTTCGTCCGGGTTGAGTGCGACTCCGCGCCCAACGGGAATGTACTCCACATCATCGGCAGCAAAACTGGTCAGGCTACGGGCAAAGTCAGCACCAATAAACGCATCGGTAATCTCGATCCAGCTGGGCGTGCCATCAAGCACGACAACTGCATCCGGCGGGTCCGGATAACCGACAATCGACAACGTTCGTCCAGCACGTTCCAGGTAATGTTTGAAGGAACGAATCACACTTTGCTCATGGGCCTTCTTGATATCGCGTCTGTTCATTGCTGCCTTGTAGCGGAAGATGACAATACCCGCGGACCGATGTCTTCAGCGGAGCGTTATCAGCAAATTACCCTAATCGGGCGACGACTGCCCTGCTTCACTCCGCCTTCCAGCTGACCGGATACAACATTTCTTCTCGATATCCGCTGAGTACCCGACGCAGACCGCTGAGTTCGCTGTCCAGCTGGCTGTCACCGGTATCGACCAGGAACGGGCGTCCGGACAAACTGCGCAGCTTGGTTTTGGTGGCCACCACCAACAAATTTTCGAGCCCGACAGCGCGAATGACGCGCGGTGACAACTGCTGATTGCCACGCCCGAGAATATGACCCTGGCCACCGATAGCGGTAACCAGAATGCGCCAGTCCCCTCCTTGCCGGACCAGCTCCCAGAGCTGTTGCTCGGTCGCATCGCGCAGGATTAGCTCACCGTCGAGCAACACATCGACACCCAGCAGCGTCCCTTCCAGCCCCATCGCCTCCAGCAACCCAAGGGTGGTAGAGCCGGGGCCGAGAATCCAGCCAGTACTGTCATCCTGCTCTTCCTGCAGACCGGCGGCGATGTCGTCGAGCACCAGGGTTTCCACTTCCCGCCCGCCCTGCTTCACCTGTTGGACGAAACGCCCCTCCTCCGGCACCGAGAGCTCGCC
This sequence comes from Halopseudomonas oceani, assembly GCF_002903165.1. Lineage (GTDB taxonomy): Bacteria > Pseudomonadota > Gammaproteobacteria > Pseudomonadales > Pseudomonadaceae > Halopseudomonas > Halopseudomonas oceani. Next base: position 10,591 of record NZ_PPSK01000010.1, on the reverse strand, counting down.
ATAATGCCGGGTGCGCACCTGGCCATTACGAAAGGCCTGCTCGTCGATGTCACGCACATCCGCCTCGCGCAGACGAATCAACTCGCCCTGCACCAGCAGCGCAGCAAGCTCGCCGGCCGCCCGCGGATTGACCGCATACACGCCGGAATGAATCTTGACCCCCGCCGGAATACCCAGCACCAACTGACGCTCGTCGAGCTGGTTGCAGATGTTACGCGCGGTCCCGTCGCCACCGGCAAACAGCAACAGATCAATACCCTGATCACTCATCTGCCGAGCAATGGTCTCAGTGTCTTCAGCAGATGTTTCCGGTGGGCAAGACAGCGCCCCGACTACCTCGCACTCAAAGCCCATGTCGGCCAGCAAATCAGCCCCCATCACCCCAGGGGCAGCCAGCAATCGGATGCGATCGCGCAGCGGCAGCAGCGATGCCAGCGCCTGCCTGACGCGGCTGTGCGCCTGCGGTTCAACGCCCATGGCCAACGCCTGCTCGGCCACGCCATCGGAGCCCTTGAGCGCCGCACGGCCGCCTACCCCCGCCAGCGGGTTGATAATCAACCCCAGACGAAAACGGGTGTTGTGATGCTCTGCTATCGGGTTTTCCATGTCACAAATCCGTCATGGCAATGCCATATCCTGCGTTCAGCTGCCAACGCGGCTGAACCTGACTGATAACGGGAGACAACCATGAACGTGCCTGCCCTTAAACCTTGTCGTGAAACCGCCGAGATTCTGGTTCACCCGGCTCACTGTGTCGGTGGCCACATCATCGACGAACACGGCCGTGAAATCGCCATCACTGAACAGATGATCCAGCACGCCTGCGAACAACTGGACCGTCAGTGGGTGGCTGCGCAACCGCGCTTTAAACATTGAATCCGGCGGCCGCCATCAGCGCGGCCTGCCCTTCCCCATCCGCGTGCAGAATCCGCACCTGCGGACACTCACGACGCAACGGATAGTCCTTGCGCAACGTATCAAATGCAGCCCCGGTGCTCTGACCGGCCAGCGGCATCATCATCGCCCGAAACCGGGCATCATCATCACGCACGTCATACACCTGACGCAGCGCCTTTTCCAACATCCACTGGGCCGGCGTCTCGGCGCTGAATTGCAGCTGCGCACATCCCGCCTCCGGCGCCAGCGCCTGCAGTGTCAGCCGAGGCTGCTCACCACGGTGCCGACACCAGGCCTGATAAATCTGCTCGGTACCGCGTAGCTTGCCATCGAGACTGTAGCCGGCAATATGCGGCGTTCCCAACGCACACAGCTTGAGCAATGCGGTATCGACCTGCGGCTCCAGCTCCCATACATCCAACGCCACCTGCACATCGGGGCGTTCAGCCAGCAGCACAGACAATGCATGATTGTCGATCACCGGTCCCCGGCTACTGTTGATCAGCCAGGTCCCGTGCTGCAGCGCCATTAACCGAGGCGCATCCAGCAGGTGCCAGGTTGCATCCGGGCCGTTGCGGGTCAGCGGGACGTGACAACTGACCACGTCGACCTGCGCCAGCAGCGCATCCAGCTCGACAAAACCGGCCTCGCCACGAGCGGCCCGCGGCGGATCGCACAGCACGCACTCCACGCCCAGCGCACCAAGCGTTGCCGCCAGCCGACTACCCACTTCGCCAACACCGACGATACCCACCCGGCGCTCACGCCACGGCAGGCCGGTTCGCTCCGACAGGGTCAACAGACAACTGAGCACATACTCGACCACACCGCGGGCGTTGCAGCCCGGTGCGCTGGCAACCGTAATTCCTGCCGTCGCCAGCCCCGGCAAATCCAGGTGATCCGTGCCAATGGTGCAGGTACCGACAAACTGTACCGGCGTGCCCTCGAGCAGCGCTGGGTCAACCCGCGTTACCGAACGCACCAGCAGCGCATCGGCGTCCAGCAGATGCTCACGGCGGATGCTACGACCGGGCAACGTCGTCAGCCGACCTTGATCGGCAAAGAAGGCCTGCAGCAGGGGGATATTTTCGTCGGCAACGATATGCATGTGGGGGGTCACTTGGCAGAAGGAACGCGGAACATTGTCGAGCGTCGGTGGCAGCGCTGTCCACCCGGCTGCGCATTTTGTCGCTTTGTTGCAACAACCGCTTGCACCGAGACAACGCCGCTGCTTAACTGAAACCCACAGTCCGAATGTGACTTTTCGGTCTGATAATGATTCCAAGCGTTTTTTGAGGCACTGCCTCACCTTGCAGGACCTGCCTGAGTAACGGGAGCATCGACGCACTGCCCACTGCGCCGCCCCCGGAACTGTCCTCACCACCCCTGTCGCCATAACCACAATCACAGCGGTCGCGCATCGACCTGCCTGGCGATTTTGCTTGTTTACGGCCATTTGCCTGCAACTGCCCTGTATGACCCGCCAGCGGCGGCCGGGTCCAGCCAATTCCGGAGACAGGGAACATGAAAGCAGAACACGATGTTGTAGAAACACTGGGGCTATTTCGCATCCACACCCACTATTACGCCAGCCCGGCACCGCGCGGTACGGTCATTCTGGTCAACGGCTCATTGGCCACCACGGCCTCGTTCGCGCAGACGGTGCGCTACCTGCAGCCGCACTTCAATGTGGTGTTATTTGATGAGCCGTACGCGGGTCAGTCAAAGCCGCTCAACAGCAACCGGCGGCCGATTACCAAGGAGCAGGAAGCCGGAATCCTGCTGGAGCTGATTGAGCACTATCAAGCCGATCACCTGATGTCCTTTTCGTGGGGTGGCGCCTCGGCTCTGCTGGCATTGGCTCAACGCCCAAAGCGGCTGCAAAAAGCTATCGTGCTGGCGTTTTCGCCGGTCATCAACTCGGCCATGCGTGCCTATCTGGAACGCGGCATCGACCTGCTGCTCAATGCCGAACGCCGCCAACTGGGCGAGCTGCTCAACTCAACCATTGGTGAATACCTGCCATCGTTGGTCAAACGCTTCAACTTCCGTCACATCATCAGTCTGGAAGAACACGAATACCATCAGATGGCGTTCCACGTCAGTCAGGTACTGACCCAGGATACGCGATGCTATCTACGCGGCAGCGCCGATATTGACGTGCCAATCCTGTTCATCAACGGCGACCGGGACCGCTATACCAGCGTCGAGGACGCCCGCGATTTCAACCGCTACGTACGCCGAAGCAGTTTTGCCACGATACAGGGCGCCGGACATTTTCTGGATATGGAGAGCCGCGAAGCCTGGATTCAGACTCGCGATGCGGTGCTGCAGTACCTTGCACCGGATGCCCTCGTCGCCCCTGAGCCAGTTGAGCAACACAGGCCGCGCGGTGCGCAGGTCATCCCGATGACGGTCTAGACCAGCGGCTCCAGCAGGCCGACATCGAGCGCCCGACCCGGCTGATAGGCGTCGAGCAAGGCGTGTGCGAACCGGGTTGGCCGCTCGCCCATGCCTTGCTGCAGATAAACCCGCGCCTGCGCGTGCACCCTCTCCCGGAAGGGTGAGGCGTCGGTCTGCTCGCCGCTCAGGTTATCGGTACTCACGTCAAAACGGTGCCCGGCAGCCAGACAAAAGATCATCTCCAACGCCTGCGGCTTGACCTCAACCTGCTCGAAGGTGCGCTGCTGCTCAGCGGTGCGCCCATCCGGCGCATACCAGTAACCAAAGTCTGGCAACAGCCGACGCTCCGGCCCGGCAACACACCAGTGTGCAACCTCATGCAATGCGCTGCGAAAGTAATCACGGGTAAACAGGATACGGTGGCGCGGATGCGCTGCATCGGCCGGCAGGTATTCGGGCTCCGGATAGCCGCCCCGCAGACAGGTGTTGAGGTCGGCGAGAAAACACTCGTCGAACAGGCGAATCAGGTCCTGACAGTCGTGATGCATGCTGAAAACCATGGGTGCTGAATGACTGAGCGCCAGCGCTCGAACCGGCCCCGGGCGAAACACCAGCAAGCAGCGTGACGGTGCAGCTGGACAATATGCCGCAACTTGCTAGCATGGGCGGTTTTGACGTCAGGTCCGGCCAGAATGACCAGCACTCCTCCCCTACCCGCTCGGGCGCGCATTGTAACAGAACTGCGCGCGCTGATTGCGCTGGTGCTCCCGATCATCGCGGCGCAGCTGGCACATACCCTGCTGGGTTTTGTCGACACCGCCATGGCCGGACGCGTCAGCGCCGAAGCGCTGGCAGCCGTGGCATTGGGTAACTCGTTCTGGATTCCGACCCTGCTGTTTCTCACCGGGGTGATGATGATCGTCACCTCCAAGGTTGCTGCCGCCAATGGGGCCGGCCGTATCAGTGAAACCGGTGCGCTGGTGCGCCAGGGCGCCTGGCTGGGGCTGATGATCGGCTGCGGCTGCATGCTGTTTCTCAACCTGATGCGACCGGTGCTGGGCTGGATGGAGGTCGATCCACTGCTGATCCCGGTGACGCTCAACTACCTGCTGGCCATCTCCCTCGGCTTCCCGGCGGTCGGTGTCATGCTGGCTCTGCGCGGGCTAAGCGACGGTCTCTCGCGCACCAAGCCGGCGATGCTCATCGGCTTCATCGGACTGCTGATCAACGTCCCCGCCAACTACGTGCTGGTCTACGGTAAATTCGGCTTCCCGGCCATGGGCGCGGTCGGCTGCGGCGTCGCCACGGCGATCGTCATGTGGGCGATGCTGGGCTGCCTGCTGGTGCACCTCAAGCGCGCGTCGTTCTATCAGCCCTGCGGCCTGTTCGAACGGTTTGACTGGCCGAAGGCGCGAACCCAGGGCGAGCTGATCGGCCTGGGCTTCCCGATCGGCATCGCATTGTTTGCCGAAACCAGTATGTTCGCGGTGATCGCGCTGTTGATCGGCAGTCTCGGTGCCATCGTGGTAGCCGCCCACCAGGTCACCCTCAACTTCACCTCGCTGGCGTTCATGGTGCCCTTCAGTCTGGGGCTGGCCATCACCGTCCGCGTGGGGCACAACCTGGGGCGCGGCGGCGCCCGTGATGCCATGCTGACGACGAAGGTAGGGCTGGTCCTGGCGCTGCTGTTTGCCGCCATCGCTGCCATCATCATGTTCACCCTGGCCAACCAGATCCCGCTGATCTACACCCAGGACCCGCAGGTACTGGCCCTCGCCTCCAGCTTGTTCGTCCTCGCTGCGCTGTACCAGTTCTCGGATGCGGTGCAGGTGGCCTGCGCGGGCGCGCTGCGCGGCTTCCAGGACACCCGCCTGCCAATGCTGCTGACCATGGTCGCCTACTGGCTGATCGGTCTGCCGACCGGTTACCTACTCGGCCTGACCGACTGGCTGGGGCCGGCTAGAGGCCCTGCCGGCTTCTGGCTCGGACTGATCGTTGGCCTGAGCAGCGCAGCACTGTTTCTCGGCTTGCGGCTGCGCAACGTCAGCCGTAAACCCATTCACCAGCGCGGGCTTCACCACTAGGGCATACTGGCGCCATGCGCTCACTGCCCGTTCTGCTCGCCCTGTTGTCCATCACCGCGCTATGTGTCGGCTGCCAGCCAACGCCCGACGCAGAGCGGCAGATGGACAATTATCTGGATCGCGTCGCCCGCGTACTCAGGCAGCAGTTCACCCCGTTCAATCCCGACCAACTCAGTCAATATCGACTGCCCGAACGGCGTGATCGGCTCTATGACATCCCCGCCGAACGCATCAGCCTGCTGGACCTGCTGATCGACGTAAACCAGTGCAAGCCGTTGCAACAGCGCATTGCCGAACGTAACAGCGTGCTCGGCAAGGTCATGCCCTGGAGTAGCCGCCTGGGCTACGAGGGGGAGCTGCTGCGCGCACTGGACAGCTGTCGGCAAAGCCTTGCAGACGATCCGCAGCAGCAGGAGCTGCTGACCGAACTGAGCGACATCGCCGAGCGCAAGCGCAGCCAGTTACCGGAGGTGTTCTGGAACGCGATCAACGCCAGCAGCGAGACAGAGCACTACCTGCGCTTCGCAACCGAGCCGTTGCCCGTCTCCAGCGACGCCCTGACCGACGCGGGACTGCCTGCGTTGCAGCAGTTGACGGCGATTGGCAGCGCCCTGCCCGCCCGACTCCCCCCGCCGGTAAGCGAACTGGACCCGCTATTCCAGGCCCTGCAACGCAGTCAACGCAGCAGCCAACTGATTACCGCCCTGGCACAAACCCGTCACGGCCTGCAGCAGGCCACCGCGATGCTGCGAGCACAACCAGCAACCTATTTGTGCCCGATGAACCAGCCATCAGAGCGGTCGAAGATTCTGCTCAACGTCTTTGTCTTGTTCTACGCCGGCGAGATCCAACCCTATCTGGCGCAACTGCAACGGCTCGGCGAACCCTGGGCCGCGCAGATCGAGCAATTACGTGCTGTTGCGCATATCCCACCTGCCACAGCGCAGGCGCTGGATCGCTTGGCGGGTACTCCAGAGGCGTTGTGGGATAGCTACCGGCAGGCAGTGGATGAACACACTCAGGCCTGGCAGGACGTGCTTGGTACCTGCCAGTCAGCCCCCGGGCAAGCCGGCTGGCAGACGCCCTGAGACGCCGCTCAGCCTACCTTGCGAATCAGGTAATGAAAAACGCCATCCGTCTCGTTCTGCTCAACCAGCTCATGGCCGAGGAAGCTGCAGAAACGCGGGATATCGCGCTGGGTAGAAGGGTCCGTCGCGAGCACCTGCAGGAGCTCACCGGCGGCCATGTCGCGCACCGCGTTGTGCAGCATCATGACCGGCTCGGGGCACATCAAGCCCTGGGTATCGAGAGTAGCGGTGGCATCAGACATGGGCAGGTCCCGCAGCAGAAAACGACGATTATCCCGAAATGCCGCAGTGCTTGCCAGACGCAGCCTGTCGACCGACACTGGAAGGGAAAGTCGTCAAGACGCAACACCCCGAAACGGGTAAGGAAAAAGCATGATCAAGGTGTTGATTGAAAGGGATATTGCAGAAGGTCTGGAAGTACCCTACGAAGAGGTAGCCCGGCGCGTACTGTCGGCGGCCATCCAGTCGCCTGGGTTCATCTCGGGTGAGTCGTTCCGGGATCTGGAACATCCTAACCGGCGGGTCATTATGGTGACCTGGCAGAACATCCACTCCTGGCAGCGCTGGGAAGAGTCGGAAGCCCGCCGCGACGCCATCAGCAACTTCGCTCCCATTCTGCTTGAAGAAGAGCGCATCACCCTGCTTGAGCCGCTGTAATCCGTTCAGCGTAGCGACCAACCACGCCAGAGAGCATCCGGCGACTCTGGCGTGATGCCTGAATCAGCGCATTTTTGTCAGCAAATGCGCACTGCCTCCAATTTTTCCGAGCTTTTCACAGCCATTGTCTGGCGACGCCCCTAAGCTTTGCTCCACGGCCTGAGCGCTATCGCTCGAACGCCGCATGGATCGCACAGTAAGGAACACGGATGTTCGCCCTATTTACCGCAGTACAGCATGCTCTGTACCCGGACAGCATCGACCGAGCGCACAATGCGCCAACAGCGGGTATCAGGACATGATGCGTCGATACCTGCTGATCGATGGCGCGCGCTACCCCGATGCGCTCGCGCGCCTGTATGAACGCAATGAAGTGCTGGAAGTCGAACCGCTCTATTTCGATACCCCCTGGCACGGCGCAGCCGATCTTGGCCCGCTATTGGTAAGCGCCGATCCCGCTTCCGGTCTTTTCCTTGAATTCGAAACCGACGTAGCGCTGCACTCAAGCGCCGCCGAGCTCAGCAGTCACTTGGGCCTGAACGCTGTCGCCATTCACCTGCGCCGCTTTAATCACGTCTCCGACGTTACCGGCGGAGAAACCCTGCTGCGTTATGCCGATCCATTGGTCGCCTGGTTCTGGCTGCACAGCTACGACGCCGACACCCTTCGCGCGGTTATGGGACCAATCACGCGCTGGCGTATCGCTGCGCCATCCAGCGCACTGCTCCCGCAACAACCGTCGTGCTGGCACGATTTCAGCCCCGCCCCGCGAGCAACCGAAAACGCGCTTCCCGTCTTACCACTCGGGCACCCGCAGCTGTCAGCCCTGCAGCAAGCCTATCAACACCAGTTGAAAGAGCGCCTTTACTGCTGGCTGCAAAAAAACCGAAAAACAGCCCTTGCGGCGATTCCCAAACATGCACTGGATGCCTGGTTCGACGCACGCCTCGCGGATGCCGAAGCCTTTGGTCTCAGCACCGAGCGCAGCATCGCGGTGTGGTGCGACCTCAGCCTGCGTGATGGCAGCGACTTTGCAGTCGCCCCCCAGGGCGCGTTCCAACGCGGGCTTGCGCAGGTTAAGCAGCAGCCCCCGCAAACACCCGACCAACAACTGCAGCACTACTACCGCAACTGCGTATGCGCTATCGCAAGGAATGCCGAGAACCATGACCATCCTGCATAGAGAACAGGCACTACTGGAAAGCCTCTGGGCCATCTTCGAAGACAAACCCGTCAGTGCAGCTGCTCAGTGCCCGCTCCAGCAGCAAGAGCTCGCCATCTTCCCGGTGCGTTACGCGATTGATGAGGCCTCGGACAGTTCTGACCAGCCCGGCCCCAATCCTATTCCACCGCACTGGCAGGGCCACCAATCACTGCCAGTGCTAAACCAGCGCAGCTATACCCTGCGGCAACTGCGTGACGGTTGGCTGTATGTGATCGACCGCACCGCCAATACCCGGGACGAATACCAGATAATCGGCGCTCGCTTCAGCAAAGTCGCCAGCAGCGCCCGTGCTGCAGGTCAACCACTTGCCTGCTCAAATGGCCTCAGCCATCTGCTGTACCCACGCCAACACCAGCTGTATATCGCCTACTCAGCCGAGCGGTGGACGGCCTGGACACACGAGCGCATGCAGGAGCCGGTGAACCAGGAAAAATGGATGCGTGGACTCGATCTGGCCACCTATGCCAAAACGCTCTCGGCACCCCACTGCGCCCCGCTGAGGCACTTGGGCGAGACAGTCGCCGATATCGACAACGGCACAGCCGTCCCCGGCCAGCGCTTCGACAGCACCACGCTGCCCACACAGGCCACAGGTGAAGACGCCACATACAAACCGGCCCTGGGCAGCAACACCGTGCTTGCCAGCGTACCCGACCAGGACTCCGCCCTGTTCATCGCGTTGGACGATCATCTTGGCATCCTTGATGACCTCAGCATGCAGAGCGCCGGACCGGCGCTCGAACTCAGCCAGTTCGAAGAGCAACACCTGCACAAGCTGACCATAGCTCAACATATCGAACTGCTGGCCGGTGTTGATTTCTCTCCGCTGGAGTCAGAGATGGGGCTGTCACCAGAAGCCTTTCACGCATTCAAACAGAAGGCGCAGGACTATCTCACTGCCAAGGCGCGCTACCTGAAGGAATTGAACAGACCAACGGATGGAATCAGCGCAATCACCGCGGGCCAGACGCTGGAACAGCACCAGCAGCAACTAATTAGCGGATACGGTCAGGACGCACCGGCCAAACTGGACGGTCTGGTTGAACAATGGGGCACGCGGGAAACCCTGCGCGACCAGGTGCGCTTTGAGGAATCACAAACCTTCGCACTGGAAAAAGAGCAAGAACTCGAGGATATACACGCCAGACTGACGCCCTGCCTGCAAGACCTGATCACCTGGTTAAAGAGACTGGGACCTGACCCACTGGGGCTATTCCTCGATCAGACGGACGAAGAACAGTGCCTGAGCCTGATCAACCACGCTGACGCCTGGCTGTCCTTCCTCGCCCACGATCAGCAAGCGCAGCAATGGGTGATTGAAGACTACACCACTCCCAAAACGCTGATTGGTCTGGCGAACTACAACTTCGACGCAGAGCTCGCCTCAGGTATCGAGCAACTGGCCAAGGAGTTCGTCGAAGAGGACGGCATATCCCTCGCGACTAGTGCCTCCGTCGCCAAGCGCACACAGGAAATCAGCGACGTCCTCAGCAACGAAACCATCCGCAACAGCGCGATCTTTCAGCGCCTGAGCAGGCCAGCGCAGAAAGCCTACGAAACCTTACTGCGCATCGCAACTGCCAACTACGAAAAGACCTGGCAAGCATTCGAATTCAAGCTGCTTCCCGCCATCAGCAGCCGCCATGCACCGCGCTGGAAAACCATTGCCCATGCGTCTATCTCGGTATCCATACATAGCCTGACCAACGAAACCCACCCGTTTCTGGTGATCGACGGTCAATACCGGCAAAAACACGCCGCCTGGATGCGCAAGGTCACCCAGCTCACTCGCCGCATTGACGCTCAAAGCCGTGTCGTGAGGATAGGCAGAGCCCACGACCGTATGGCAGCGGTAAGGGACGTCCATCAGCTCAAACGCCAGCTCGACTCCCTCATGCTGGAGATGCCAAACAAGGTTCTGGCCAGCGGCGAACTCAATACCCAGACCCTACGTACTCATACCGAGCACCGCACCTACTCCATACAGACCCTGGTCCGTGCGGAGCTGGCGCAACAGCTGGAACTGAAAGCACGAGACTATGGCGCCTACCTCAAGCGGGTAAACGAATGGACAAAAAACAACGCTGCCCAAGGTCTCGCCGGCCTAGTCACCGTCCTCAACATCTGGAACTTCCACGAGGCCATGACCGCAGCCGGCGCTAGTGGCAAATGGAACCGGCAAGACCAGTTAGCAGTGAGCACGGCCGCCAGCAGCATGCTGGCGAGCCTGGCCACAA
>NZ_PPSK01000009.1 GCF_002903165.1 Halopseudomonas oceani | reverse complement strand
TGGTGACTTGTATCGATCTTAATCCAAGCTGTTGAGCCGCCGCCTATTTCCCTATTGGCACATCGCTTAATTTCATTATCTCCCCAGCTGAAAGCTGGGTGGAGGTAATGGCCAGAGTTCATCAGCTTTTGTGCAAGTCCACAGTGCTGATAACCGCCGATTGGCTTTCTGATCACATGCCCCCGGACAATAAAATACTCGTCGTTGATGGTGTATCGGATTTTTGCGTTGGTATTTCCAAATCCGGTTTCAGCTGTGCTCGGTCCGCGCACCCCATAATCGCCGAAGTGAATATGAAAATCAGGGTGCTGCTTCCGAGCATTTTTCCAAAGCAACATTTCCCGCCTCAAGACAGTGCCGCTTGAGTCTTTGTCCTTGATTACTTTATCAATCGAATTCGGGAGCGAACATCCGGCGACTGAGTATGACAAAAATCCGTAACCAGTAATTTGGTTAAATAGCTCATCAAAACCATCGAAAATATCTACTATTGCCATCGTGCTCAGGTCTTCGAGATCCAGTATCACGTGACAGCTAGCAGGGTTGATCTCAAGGTATTCAATAATTTCCGCCAATCGTTCATGAAAGTGCTCAGGGTCGCCAACGTCATCAAACGCGAATCGATCAAGCCGTATACAGAGCATGCCCGTATGCAGTTTCGATATGCTTTTCAAAGCAAGGCGATATTCATCGTCATCCCAACGGTCGTACCCCACGACCGGAACAACATTAACGCCCTCACTTTTCAAAGCGTTATACATGTAGGACAAATGATGTTCACCAGTTTCTACTTTCTCGCCGGGATCTTGCCAATGGTAGGTATCGAACATTGCATACATCCCGGGTCGCAGCTCACCGATCTTTTGGCTTAGTTCGGATAAAAAGGTGGCTTTTGCGTGAGGGTTATCTTTGTATTTCTTCAACCCTGGCTTAAAGCGGGGGATTTCAAACAACGGCAGCATGCTCTGAACCACGTTAGATTTCGCGTTACGGAGCGCATCAAATTCAGCGTCCTTTGCCTTCAGGATGGGAAAATAAGATAGATTCATAATTAAGCCTCGCACTCCTCACCGGATGGAAACAGTTGCCGTACTTGATTCTGTCCCACCATGTCGGAGAACAGGCTGTAATTTGCAGACTCCTTTCGGAGTCGTCCCGCGACTACTGCGGGATGAATCTTCAAGTCTTTTGCGAAGCGCTCAATCGTATCTTTGTTGGGCGTAGTATAGGCGTCGCTTCTACGCCATTGCACCCTTGGTATAAATGCTTCGGTGGCAAGTCGATTGGCTTCCGCTTCCTTCCGATCCTCTGACGAAGAATCTAAGTCATCTAAGAACGCTTCGTTGCCATCTACATGTTTCCATATATGGGCTACCTCATGGACGAGCGTAAACCAAAAATGGTCCAGCCTGTCGTACCTGAGAGTGAGCCCAATAATTGGGGTGCCATCAGAATCTTTGAGTGCAGCTCCATCCAGCAATGTGCCTTTCAAAGCCGGTTCAATTACCACAGCTATGCCCGTCTTCTCTAACTGCTCGACTGCCAGCAAGGGACCCGCATCGAACCGGCTTAACTGAGCGAGCTCTTTCAGGTAGCTTGTCGATAGCTCCGCTGGGTCAAACGAACCGATCTTTGGTTTCCGATCTCTAGCCTTCTGAATCACCCGAGCCAACCAAGCGTAGAGCGCGTACCTTGAAGTAGGTGTTTCAGCCTCTCCGTAAAAGGCTTTTCTAAACGATGCCGCGCCGAATTCAAGCCCTGCTTCAGATATGAAGCCTTTTACTATTTCTTCAAGGTTGTCCTTAGCTACCTTACCAACGTTCTCAATCCAGCCCCGGCGTGTCATTTCTTTGATAGGAAATTTAGACCAGTCAACAGCACCTTTCTTCGCAGGAGAGTCAGGAAGTGAAGCACCAACAAGCGTATCTGCTGAGATGCCCAAACCAATCGTTAAGGCCCGAATCATCTGAACAGTTAAGGGACGCTTGCGGTTCAGAACCTCAGAGACACGACTACTTGTACCGAAATAGGGAACAAGATCAGCCTGCTTTAATCCTTTTTCATTCATTCTGAATAAAATGGCGTCGATAGGGTCCGGGCTCTCTACTGGATATTTTGAGTTCTCATATGCCTCTAGCAGGACGGTCAAAAGCTCCAACCGCTCGCTTTTCTTCGAGTTCAGCTTTGGGTCCTCGGAGATGAGGGCTTGGACCTCATCAAGGTACGCGGCATATTGCTCTTCTGTGCGAACAACCTTAGCTTCCATAAATTCTGTCTTCACTGTATGCCCGTGACAACGGCAATGCCTTGTTGAAATGCAATTTGTAAGCAAACCTCTTTTCTGCAGTTGCAGACAGGAAAAATGAAATGTCCTGGCTCAGACTGTCGCGCGTTCGGAAACTGATGGCTTAGGTCTGCAGCGTGCTTCCAATTCGCAGTTGCGAGTTCAGCAACCCATGCGGACACCCAAGCACGCGCCGCTTCATCGGTGCGCACAAGGCGGAGTAATTTGTCTTTTCCTAGTAGTCGCATGGCTTTTTTCGTTTCCCAATTTGGGAAAATCATGCATCAGATCAAGAAATACTGCAAGCTCCCAATTTGGGAAATTCAGGAACTAGTGTGATTTATGTGCTTTTGGAGGTGTAAAACACAGGCACAAAAAAAGGCCGCTGTGCTAGCGGCCCTTTTTGCTTCGCCTGAATCTGCTTCCAGCGCTTCTTTCGAAGTTAGGTAGGTAGTTGGGTAGAATGAAAAAAACCTCATTCAAGCCATCTAACTAGTGCAATAGTGGCGGAGGGACAGGGATTCGAACCCTGGGAAGGCTTTCACCTTCGCCGGTTTTCAAGACCGGTGCATTCAACCGCTCTGCCATCCCTCCACGGCGGGCAATGTTACTGGAAATCCCTGCAGAGTCAATGGGGTAGACGCACAGAGTTCAGACAATTCTACTGCCCGCCTCATCCGTTACAGTGCTGCCAGTGCTGCTTCGTAGTTCGGCTCCTGGCCAATTTCGCTGACCAGTTCGCTGTAAAGCACGTTGTCGTCTTCATCCAGCACCACGACTGCTCGGGCGGTCAGGCCGGCCAGGGGGCCGTTTTCGATGTCGACGCCGTAGTCGCGAATGAACTCACGACCACGCAGGGTAGACAGGTTGATGACGTTATCCAGGCCTTCCGCGCCGCAGAAACGTGCCTGGGCAAACGGCAGGTCGGCCGAAATGCACAGCACGACGGTGTTTTCCAGGCTGCTAGCCTTGGCGTTGAAGGTGCGGATGGAAGTGGCGCAAACCGGGGTATCGACGCTCGGGAAGATGTTGAGGATTTTGCGCTTGCCGGTCAGGCTGGCAAGGCTGACGTCGGACAGGTCCTTGGCAACCAGGGTAAAGCCCGGAGCTTTGTCGCCCTTGACCGGGAAGGTGCCGCCGATGGAAATGGGATTACCGCGTAGAGTGACGCTAGACATGATGACTCCTTCAATGTGCTAAAGCACAGTATGGTTGTACGTCAAAAACGGGACGCTAAGGCGCGACCCGTCGAAAAATCAGAAGTCGATACGATAGAAGAAATCCAGGGAGCTGGCAAAACCGCTGACAGCTTCCAGATACAAACGCCGCGACAGCTCGTAACGCAACGCCAACTGGTTGGATGGCTCAAATACGCCAACACCGTAGCGCACACTGAGCTTGTCGGTAATGCTGCCGCTGGCGACAACCTGCGTGTCCACCCCCTGCCCTTCGGCCTCTACCGCGAAGTCCTCCAGGCCAAGTACGTCGCCAATATGGCGGGTAATCGGCGCCGCACCTGCGAGGCCAAGCCCCAGCGCGGCCTTCGCCAGCATGTTGTTGTCGCCCTCCTGGCCAAGCGGCCGGCCCAGCACCAGGTAGGACATCGCTTCCTGCTGCGACATGCCCGGCTCCGAGAAGACGACGGTTGTTGGCCTGCTGGCGTTACCGGTCACCCGTAGCCCGGCGACAACATCGTCGACCTTGCGAATGGCCTCGATGTTCAAATAGGGCTCGCTGATCGGGCCAGAAAACAGCAGCAGCGCCCGCCGCAGTTGCAGATCCTGGCCTAGGCGTCGGAACTCGCCGTCGAGAATCTGCAGGTCACCATTGGCGTTGAGGTTCTCCTGTACTTCCAGCTGCCCTTTCAGGCGCCCCTTGAGGCCGAAAGCGTTCAGTCGAAGCTCATCTCCGATATTGAGTTTGACGCGGGCAGTGATGCCAAGCGGGCTGTCCTGCTGTGCTGTCTCGCGGCCCACAATGACGGTATCTGGCGACACGCGCACCGCTTCTGCCGGCAGCTCTCGCACCACGATATCGCCAGCCGGCACTGACAGCTCTCCTCCCACATGCAGGTTGCCGCTGCGCAGACTGATTTCCAGGTTAGGCGCGACAAACAGTCTGGCGTAAGGCTCAACGCTAACAGGCAGATCATGGCCCTGTAGCGTCAGGGCAACATCCAGCGGTGCCCAGCCAACACGCCCCTGCAAGCTGGCCTCGCCCTTGTCGCCGCTACGCCACTGGGCATCAACATCAGCGGCCTGGCCATCAATCCGGATGTCAGCCTGCAGGCTCTCGAGGCTGACAGGCAGATTGGGCCCCGACACCAGACCATCGCGCAGTGTCAACAGGCCGGTCACCACAGGGTCAGACAGTGTGCCGCCCAGCTCGCCGCTGCCATTGAGCGTAGCACGCAGCTCTTCCACATCCGGCAAGAACGGGCGGAGAAAGTCGAGTTGCAGCTTCTCCAGCTGATAGCGGCCCGACAGCCGTTGTGCGCCAGCCGGGTCACGCACATCAGCGTCGACCTGCAGGCGCCCGATCACGTCGCTGCGCAACTCGAATAGCGCCTTTGCATTCCGTGCCTGGAGGTCAGTCGACAGCTCAATTTGCTGGTACGGAAATGCCAGCGTCTGGTCGCGATCGCTCACGGTAATCACGCCATCAGCGGAGCTGATATTCACGTTGGCTACCGGCGCCTGACCTGCCTTCTGCTGCAATTCAAACCGGCCCTGTAATAAGCCGTGCCAGTCGAAATCAGGCGGAAACCACGGCGCAAGATCAGCAATATCAAGGTTGCTCATGCTCACATTCAGGCGACGGTCAGGCATGAGTGTTTGCTGGTCATTAAAACAGAGACTGGCGTCAGCCTGACGCCAGCAATGCGCCCCCAACTGCAGCCGGCCGCTGGCGACCTGATAATTAAGTGCGGCCGAACTTTCCTGTCGCAGCTCAAGATGCTTGTGGCGCAGCACGCCCTGGCTCAACTGGCCGTGCCATGCGCTATCGGACAGCTGCCCGTCGAGATTCAGCTCCGCTTCGGCAATCCCGTCCAGCAGCGTGACCCTGGCCCGATGATTGGCGCGATTGCCCGCTACCGACAGCTGTAAGTTGCCCAACTGTGTGTCTGCGCTGCGTATTCCATCTGCAGAAAGCTGTGCCGATACCGGCAACACGTCACTCAATGTTGAATCGGCTTGCAGCGCTAGATTCGCTATGCGCAGATCCTGGTAACCAAGGCGCGAGCCTGTCGCCGTCAGCACAATGCGCGGTGCATCAGCGCTCCCAGCCAGCCGGGCGTCGCCGGTCAGAACACCACGCAGGCCGGGCCAGAGCGTTTTCATCTCCTTGAGCTGTATATTCAGCTGGGCAGCAACCTCAGCTCCCCAGTGGCCTTCACCGCTGACACGGTTATTGCCCTGCGCCAGCTCAAGGCCGGAAACAGCCCAGGTTTCATCCGACTTGCTCAACGCCCCGGCAAATTTTAGCGGCTGTGCCCGCAGCACCCCAGCCAGATCCCAGTTGGCATCCAGACACAGTTGTTCGCCCTGCAGTTGACCGTTGCTGGTCAGCTTGCCGCTGAGGCTGCCGGGCAAGGCTGCGACGAATACGCTCGGGTCTACACCGTCCAGCCGAAATTGCCCTTGCCACTGAACATCGGGTGCCAGCCCCAGCTGGAGCGTGCCCGTTGCCCTGCCCGCCTGCGTGGTAACAGTCAGCGGATTGACATCCAGCGCTTGCTGATCCCCCTGAACGTGCGCGCTAACAGCAACTTCCTGCGCGGCAACGCCCGTCAACCGCCCATCAAGTTGAGCTTCAACCTTGCCTCGGCTCAGGCTGGCGGTCGCGGTCAGCTGCTGCAGTGCTACTTCGCCGGTATCCAATGGATACAGTGACTGCCAGGGGAATTGATCCAGTGCCAACTGGAGTTCCGCAGCGAGTTCGCCTTGCCAGTCAGCGCTACCGCTGGCAACCAGTTGCTGTTCTGGCTGATCGACCATCTGGAGGGTAATCGAGGCTTGGTCTACCCCAGTCAATCCTGCCTTAGCGTGCAATGCCAGCGACACCGCGCCAGTTGCTCCCGGGAGCCGGGCATCAGCCTGCAGCGCGTAGCCCGACTCAAGATCTCCTGCCAACTCCAAGCCAAGGTCTTGCAGCGTCAGCGTCTGCGGCAAGCTTTGCAGCGGCAGAAAGTCCTGTCCTTGCCACTGCAGCTGCACAGGGTAACCAGCCGCGAACAGATCGGCAGACGCGTCCAGGTGACCGGTCAGATAGCCCCGGCTATCGGCCTTGAGTTCAAGCTGGCGCAGATCACCACTGGCATGCAGACGAAGACGCCAGTCGCGTTCATCCACTGGCGGCAATATCAGGTCGGCGGTCACCGCCAGCGGCCAGTCGTCTTGCATCTGCAGCGTACCATCCAGGCGCCAGTGCAGGTCTGGACCACTGCCACTGAAGCTCTGGATCACCAGTTGATTGCCACGGCCAAACGCGATCAACTCGAGCTCTTTCAGCAGCGCGGTTTCACCATCCAGTGAAAGTTCGCCCAAATGCAGTTGGCCAATTTCCAGCGCCAGCGGCAACTGCACTGTCGGCAAATTCAGCTCTGACGGATTTTCTTGCGCTTCAGTTGGTTGCGTCAGCACGACGACCCGTTGAGCTGACAATGTATCCAGGCATAAGGTGCCGCCAAACAGGCAAGACGGACTCCACTCCAGGGCAAGCTCTTCGACACGCACATCGAGCGCCTCATCCTGCCAGCGCAACTGCGAGAAAGACCAACCCCGCCACAGGTTGCCCTGCTCAAACTCAAGCGTTAACTGCGGCAACATTGAGTCGACCTGATTGAACAGCCATCGATTGACCGACTCGCTCCCCATCAGTAAGCCGAGCAACAGCGGCAGCGCCAGGATAAATATCAGTCCACGCAGCAGTGCCTTAGCGAGAAAACGGATCACAATTCCGGCCCCATCGAGAAATGAATCTTGAAGCCGACATCAGGGTCAGACAGCGAGCGGGCCAGATCAAAGCGAATCGGGCCAATAGGCGACACCCAGCGCAGCCCAATACCAACGCTGGTTTTCAGTGGGTCCATCAACGAATCAACCGCGTTACCGTAATCAACAAATGTCGCGGCGCGCCAGCTTTTGATGAACTCGTACTGATACTCGGCGCTACTCGCAATCAGATAGCGCGCCCCGATGGTTTCGCCGGTGCTGTCGACCGGCGACAGGCTTTGATAGTCATAGCCGCGAATACTCTGGTCCCCGCCGGCGAAAAATCGCAGCGATGGCGGGATACTGGAAAAGTCATTGGTGGCAACGGCTCCCAGCGCAACACGGCCAAGAAAGCGGTGGTTGTCAAACAGGGTGTAGAGCCCTTTTACCTGCCCCATGACCCGGGCGAAATCCACCGATGACAGCACCCCTTCCTTGGCTCCCTGCACATCGAGCAGCAGACTATAGCCGCGCCGCGGGTCAATGCCGCCGGAGCTCTGCGCACGCTGCATTACCAGGCTGGGAATCAGCATCGTAGCCGTACCACTATCATCACCTAGCGAGAACACTTCCTGCTGCAATCGCAGGCCGACACTGCGTTGCCAACCGCTTTCAAGCCGTTTGTTCACTTCCGCGCCAACCGCGAGACTGTGAGTCTGTACGTCGTCGATGTCTTCTTTCTGCCAACCCACGAAGTAACGCAGGTTGTGGGTAATCGGGTTGTCCAGTGGCACTTGGTAGAACGCGCTGATTTGCTGCCGCGGTAACGACAGCTCCATGCTAGCGCCGCGGCTGTGACCCTGCGGGTTGATCCAGTGCTGATCCCACGTCATCTTGCCGCGTGCGCCCACGTCAGTGGAGTAGCCGCCACCAAAGCCGAGCGAATGCGGGTCGCGCTCGGTAATCTCAACCTCCACCGGCACCTGCTCGCCCGCCGCCCTGTCCAGCGGAGCGGTAACCAGCACACCATTGAAGTAGCCGCTTGAAAGCAGATCCTGATTCAACTTGCCGACCAGATCGGCATCGTATGGAGTACCAGCCTCAAAGGGCACCATGCGTGCAAGCAGGTCGTCACTGAACTGGGTTTCGGAAAAATGCACTGCGCCGAGTGAGTAACGCGGCCCGGTACTGTACTGGATGTCGACATCAGCCTTACCTTGCTCGACATCCACACGCAGTTGGCGTTTGAAATACTGACCTTCGAAGTAGCCGTAGCGCAGCGCCCGGTTATTGATGCGCGATTTCAATGTTTCATAACGACCGTGGTTGAGCACTTGCCCCGAGGCCAGCAACTCCTCCACACCAAGCTGAAAAGACTCGGTACCGGCACCCGGCCCGAGCACTTCAACGGCCACCTTGTCCAGCCGCACCGGGTCACCAAGCTCGACCTTCAGCTCCACCAGTGGTGCGTCTTCCGGGCCGGTGACCTTGAGGTCGTTGCGACTCTGGTAATAGCCCAGAGCCTGTGCGGCCAGGGTCGCCTGCTCATCAATGTGCCTCAGCTGACGCTCCATGTCGGCCCGGCTGCCGGCCTCTACCGGGCCAATATAGGCCTCGATATTTTCGCGTACAGACCTTTTCGCTGGCTCGACTGTGACCTTGACCCCAGCCTGAGCAACAGACACGGCAGAGACAAGAAACAACAGTGGAAAAGCGCGACGCATGAGCTCCATCCTGGCAGGTATTCGCAGCGCGAATGCTAACACGCCAGGGTGGCCGGCGTGTCCCAAATCAGACGCATTTAGGCTACCCTAGTCAGCCTCTTCAGCGTCGCGCTGTGCGACCGAACCTCGTACCACAGGACACACCCATGAAGATCGTCTCATTCAACATCAATGGCCTGCGGGCTCGTCCGCACCAGTTGCAGGAACTGGTCGCTCGCCACAACCCGGACGTCATCGGCCTGCAAGAAACCAAGGTTGACGATCCGCAGTTTCCGCTCGCCGATGTCGAGGCGCTGGGTTATCACGTTGCCTTTCATGGCCAGAAGGGTCACTACGGCGTGGCCCTGCTGACCCGCGAGCAGCCACTTTGGGTGCGCAAGGGCTTTCCCACCGACGAGGAGGATGCTCAGCGGCGGATGATCAGCGCCGCCATCCCCTGCGCCGACGGCGAGCCGCTGATTGTGTTCAACGGCTACTTCCCGCAAGGCGAAAGCCGCGACCACCCGGTCAAATTTCCGGCGAAGGAAAAGTTTTACGCCGATCTGCAAGCCCACCTGGAAGACGAGTTCACACCGAATCAACGCATCGCAATCATCGGCGACATGAACATTTCCGACACAGACGCCGACATCGGCATTGGCCCGGACAACGCCAAGCGCTGGCTGCGCACCGGCAAGTGCAGTTTCCTGCCGGAAGAACGTGGCTGGATGCAGCGTCTGAAGGGCTGGGGACTGGTCGATACCTTCCGCCACCTGAACCCCGACTCCGACCGCTTCAGCTGGTTCGACTACCGCAGCCGCGGTTTTGAAGACACCCCCAAGCGCGGACTGCGCATCGATATGGTGCTGGCCAGCCGGGCACTGGCCGAGCACTGTGTAGAAAGCGACATCGACTACGACATTCGCGGGATGGAGAAACCCTCCGACCACGCGCCGATCTGGTCGCGCTTCGACGTCTGAGCCAGACAAAAAAAGACCGGCATTCGCCGGTCTTTTTCGTTACGGAAAGCCTCAGGCGACCTCCGCCTCCGGCACCTCAATTTCCAACTCGCCATCACGCAGCGTGACGTGCACGGTACCGCCCTGCTCGGCCAGCTCGCCAAACAGGATCTGCTCAGCCAGCGGACGCTTGATCTTGTCCTGAATCAAGCGGGCCATCGGGCGAGCGCCCATCATCGGATCGTAGCCGTGCTCGGCTAGCCAGTTGCGGGCATCTTCGTCCACATCCAGCAGTACGTGCTTGTCTTCCAGCTGGGCCTGCAGTTCGGTGAGGAACTTGTCGACCACGAACTTGATGCTTTCGTGAGTCAGGCGGCCAAACTGGATAATTGCATCCAGACGGTTGCGGAACTCCGGCGTGAAGGCTTTCTTGATGATCTCCATACCGTCGGTACTGTGATCCTGCTTGGTGAAACCGATCGACGCGCGCGACATGGTTTCGGCACCGGCGTTGGTGGTCATCACCAGGATAACGTTGCGGAAATCAGCCTTACGACCATTGTTATCGGTCAGCGTACCGTGGTCCATCACCTGCAGCAGCAGGTTGAAGACTTCGGGATGCGCCTTCTCGATTTCATCGAGCAGCAATACGCAATGCGGACTCTTGGTGACAGCTTCGGTCAACAGGCCGCCCTGGTCGAAACCGACGTAGCCCGGAGGCGCACCAATCAAACGGGAGACGGTGTGCCGCTCCATGTACTCGGACATGTCGAAGCGCAGCAGCTCAACGCCAAGGCTCTTGGCCAGCTGACGAGTCACTTCTGTCTTGCCGACACCAGTCGGACCGGCGAACAGGAAAGAGCCGACCGGCTTGTCTGCCGACTTCAAGCCGGCACGCGACAGCTTGATCGCGGTAGACAGTGCGTCGATCGCGCTGTCCTGACCAAACACCACCAGTTTCAGGTCGCGTTCCAGGTTCTTCAGCAGCTCCTTGTCGCTTGAGGAAACATGCTTCGGTGGGATCCGCGCGATCTTGGCGACAATCGCCTCGACCTCGGGCACGTCGATGAATTCCGGACGATTTTCCGGCAATTGCAGGCGCTGATAGGCACCTGCCTCGTCGATCACGTCAATCGCCTTGTCGGGCATGTGACGGTCATTGATAT
The DNA here is from genome assembly GCF_002903165.1 of Halopseudomonas oceani. GTDB lineage: Bacteria > Pseudomonadota > Gammaproteobacteria > Pseudomonadales > Pseudomonadaceae > Halopseudomonas > Halopseudomonas oceani. The sequence continues at coordinate 142,243 of NZ_PPSK01000009.1, read as the reverse complement.
AGCGGCTGGCCAATTCAGCCGCCGCTTTCAGCGCCTCATCGGTATAGCGAATACCGTGGTGCTCCTCGAAGCGGCTCTTGAGCCCCTTGAGAATCTGAATGGTGTCGGTAACCGACGGCTCGACCACATCGACCTTCTGGAAGCGACGCGCCAACGCGCGATCTTTCTCGAAAATACCGCGAAACTCCTGAAAGGTAGTGGAACCAATGCAACGAATTTCACCGGACGACAGCAGCGGCTTAAGCAGATTCGAGGCGTCCATAACACCGCCCGAGGCCGCGCCAGCACCAATGATGGTGTGGATTTCGTCGATGAACAGAATCGCGTGCGGGCGCTTCTTCAGCGCTTTGAGCAACGCCTTGAAGCGTTTCTCAAAGTCACCGCGGTACTTGGTGCCCGCCAGCAGCGCGCCCAAGTCCAACGAGTAGACCACGGCTTCAGACAGGGTATCCGGCACCTCGCCATCAACGATGCGCTTGGCGAGCCCCTCGGCAATGGCCGTCTTGCCGACGCCAGCCTCGCCGACCAGCAGCGGATTATTTTTGCGGCGGCGCATGAGAATCTGCGCAACGCGCTCTACCTCAGATGCACGCCCTACGAGGGGATCGATCCGACCCTTGCGCGCCATCTCGTTCAGGTTGCTGGCATAGGCCTCCAGCGGGTTGCTGGCGGTCGCCCCTTCTGCCGCCTCTTCATCCATGGACTCCTGCTCATCGCCAAGCTGCTCGGCATCGCTCTGAACCTTGGAGATCCCGTGGGAGATGAAGTTGACGATGTCGATACGCGCAATCTGCTGCTGCTTGAGGAAAAAGACAGCCTGACTTTCCTGCTCGCTGAAAATCGCGACCAGCACATTCGCGCCACTGACCTCGCCCTTGCCGGAGCTCTGGACATGGAATACCGCGCGCTGCAGTACGCGCTGAAAGCCCAGCGTCGGCTGAGTCTCACGCTCCTGATCCTGCTTCGGAATCAGCGGCGTGGTGGAGTCGATAAATTCAGTGAGTTCGCTCCGCAGGCGCTCCATATCTGCGCCACAGGCATTGAGGACTTCGATCGCGGCCTGATTGTCCAGCAGCGCCAGCAGCAGGTGTTCAACGGTCATGAACTCATGCCGCTTGTTGCGTGCATCCTTGAACGCCAGATTCAGGGTGATTTCGAGATCTCTATTGAGCATGTTGCCACCTCATATGCGATGCAAATCGCCTTGTTACGCTTCCCGTTCAATCTGACACATCAACGGGTGCTGGCATTCCCTCGCGTAGTCGTTGACTTCCGCGGCCTTGGTTTCGGCTATGTCCCGGGTATAAATGCCACAGACCGCTCTACCTTCAGTATGCACCTTGAGCATGATCTGAGTAGCACTTTCCCGGTTGTGGGCAAAAAAACGCTCCAGAACCTCCACGACAAAATCCATCGGCGTGTAGTCATCGTTAAGCATGATGACCTTGTAACGAGACGGAGGCTTGAGCTGAGGCTTGCTGGTCTCGACCGCCAGGCCGTGATCATCCTCGTGCTCGGGTTCCCCCGCCCCCTGATTTAAGGTTAGTTGAAAATCTGTCATTGAAAACATCTGCCATTTCACCGCTGGAAGCCAGAAAAGATGCCGCTCATCGCAAAACTGCGTACTGGTACACAGGTTGCTTTGGGGCCAACTTGACTTGCCCCGATTCGATGTTAAAAGTGTAATAGTGCCTGACTGACCGGTCACCATTTATATCCGGAACAGACCGCTGGTCAGCAAGGGCCACACCAATCACATGACGTGACAAGCTACCAGAGGGACGCAGTATGGAGAACGGTAAGGTCAAATGGTTCAATAATGCCAAGGGCTACGGGTTTATCGTAGCGAACGGGCGGGACGAGGACCTCTTTGCGCACTATTCAGCTATCCACATGGATGGCTATAAAACGCTCAAGGCCGGCCAGCCGGTTCAGTTTGACATCATCCAGGGCCCCAAGGGCTTGCACGCCATCAACATCCAATCCACTGTTGAGCACGCTAGCAAGAAACAGGTGGAAAATGAAGGCGCAGCGAGCCTCATGCATGACTGATCGCTGATTTCGATCGCGCAAACAACAAAGCCGGCTTTCGCCGGCTTTGTTGTTCTTGCCCGGAAACGAGCCGCCCAGGGCGGCTCGCACCGCAGTACTTACATCGAGCCGATAACGTCGTCACCAAACTCGGAGCACTTACGCAGCTTGGCACCATCCATCAGGCGCTCAAAGTCATAAGTGACGGTCTTGTTGGCGATCGCACCGTTAACACCCTTGATGATCAGATCAGCCGCTTCAACCCAACCCATGTGGCGGAGCATCATTTCAGCAGACAGGATCACTGAACCCGGGTTGACCTTGTCCTGACCAGCGTACTTCGGAGCAGTACCGTGGGTCGCTTCGAACATGGCAACGGAGTCAGACAGGTTGGCGCCCGGAGCGATACCGATACCACCCACTTCAGCGGCCAGCGCGTCGGACAGGTAGTCACCGTTCAGGTTCAGGGTAGCGATCACGTCGTATTCGGCCGGACGCAGCAGGATTTGCTGCAGCATGGCGTCAGCGATGACGTCCTTGACTACGATAGTCTTGCCAGTGTTCGGGTTCTTGAACTGCATCCACGGGCCGCCGTCCAGCAGCTCAGCACCGAATTCGTCACGGGCAATCTCGTAACCCCAATCCTTGAAGGCACCTTCGGTGAACTTCATGATGTTGCCCTTGTGAACCAGGGTCAGGGAGTCACGGTCGTTGTCGACGGTGTATTGCAGAGCCTGGCGAACCAGACGCTTGGTGCCTGCTTCGGAAACTGGCTTGATACCGATACCACACATGTCGGTGAAGCGGATCTTCTTGACGCCCATGTCTTCGGTCAGGAACTTGATGATCTTTTCAGCTTCCGGGCTACCGGCTTTCCACTCGACACCCGCGTAGATGTCTTCGGAGTTCTCGCGGAAGATGACCATGTCAACATCACCCGGCTTCTTGACCGGGCTCGGCACGCCTTCAAACCAGCGAACCGGACGCTGACAGACGTACAGGTCAAGTTCCTGACGCAGGGCAACGTTGAGGGAGCGGATACCACCACCTACCGGAGTAGTCAGCGGGCCCTTGATGGAAACAACGTACTCTTTAATGGCGTCCAGCGTCTCAGCCGGCAGCCAGGTGTCTTGATCGTAGACTTGAGTGGCTTTCTCGCCCGCATAAACTTCCATCCAGGAAATCTTGCGCTTGCCGGCGTACGCTTTTTCAACAGCAGCGTCGACGACCTTGATCATGACAGGGGAAATATCGAAACCGATGCCGTCACCCTCGATGAAGGGGATGATCGGATTGTCGGGTACGTTCAGGGAAAGGTCGGCGTTAACGGTAATTTTGTCGCCGCTGGCCGGCACCTGGATCTTTTGGTATCCCATCTTTGACTCCGTTTATGTTGTCGTTGCCACAGGCGATGCCGGCAGGTGGGTAACCCCCGACATCCCATGAATACGGATTTTCAGCCGCGCTATTGTTGTAGTTTTCCTACAGAATGTCACGCACTTTTGTCTTCAATCTCGCCACCAACCACTCTCCTTCGCTATTTAAGCAATCTATGAGAGGCGATCAATCAAGAATATGTAGTAACACTACAACCACACTACAAAACGCAGCCAATCAGAATCCTAGCTGTTTTCCGCCGCTTTACCAAAGCCGGCGGCGGAGGTTGTTCACCGCAACAGCGGTTTGCGCTACCCTATCGCACCTGCCGAGGAGCCGCGATGCGATTTTTACCCCACGTTACTGTCGCCACCATCGTCGAGCATCAGTCACACTATCTGATGGTTGAGGAGGAGCGTGATGGGCGCATTGTCCTGAATCAACCTGCGGGCCACCTGGAAGCCGACGAAACCCTGCTCCAGGCCGCCTTGCGAGAAACCCTGGAAGAAACCGGCTGGCACGTCGAACTCACTACTGTAGTTGGCCTTTATCTTTTTCAGGCAGCCAACGGCGAAACCTACCAGCGCGTTTGCTTCAGTGCCAAGCCTATCAGTCATGAGCCCGAACGCACGCTGGACGAAGGTATTATTCGCGCCCGCTGGATGTCGCTGGACGAACTTGTCGACAATACTGAAATGCTGCGCAGCCATCTGGTTCTAGGTTGCGTGCAGGACTACCTGAATAAACCGCACTACTCACTGGATCTGATTCGCTGATATGTCTACCCAGCCCAATACGCCCAATTCTGAAATTCGCGTCATCGTCGGCATGTCCGGCGGTGTCGACTCGTCCGTTTCTGCAGCGCTGCTGCTGGAACAGGGCTATCAGGTAGAAGGCCTGTTCATGAAGAACTGGGACGAAGACGACGGCACTGAGTACTGCACTGCCAAGGAAGACCTCGCTGACGCACAGGCTGTCAGTGACCGCTTGGGGATCAAGCTGCACACCGCGAACTTTGCTGCCGAGTACTGGGACAATGTGTTCGAGCATTTCCTCGAAGAGTACAAAGCCGGCCGCACACCCAACCCGGACATCCTCTGCAACCGCGAAATCAAGTTCAAGGCGTTTCTGGACTACGCCCTGTCGTTGGGCGCCGACCTGATCGCTACGGGTCATTACGTCCGCCGCGCTGAACGCGACGGTCAGACCGTGCTGCTGCGCGGGATCGACAACAACAAGGACCAGAGCTACTTCCTGCATGCCGTCGGTGCCGAGCAGATCGCGCGCACCCTGTTCCCGGTTGGCGAACTGGAGAAACCCGAAGTGCGTCGCATCGCCGAGCGCTACGAGCTGGCGACCGCCCGCAAGAAGGACTCGACTGGCATCTGCTTTATCGGCGAGCGTCGTTTCAGCGACTTTCTCAAACAGTACCTGCCCGCCCAGCCCGGCGACATAGAGACCACGGACGGTACCGTGATCGGCCGTCACCACGGCTTGATGTACCACACTATCGGTCAGCGCCAGGGGCTGGGTATCGGCGGCCTGCAAGGCGCCAGCGACGAGCCCTGGTACGTACTGCGCAAGGATCTGACCAATAACGTACTGGTCGTTGGCCAGGGCAATAACCATCCATGGCTGTTTTCCGACGCCCTTACCTGCTCATCGATCTACTGGGTCAATCCGATCGACACCAGCGAACCGCTGCGCCTGACTGCCAAGGTTCGCTACCGTCAGGCTGACCAGGCATGCACGCTGGAGCAGACTGCTGACGGCTACCTCGTGCGCTTTGACGAGCCGCAACGCGCTGTGACGCCCGGCCAGTCGCTGGTCTTGTACAGCGGCGACATCTGCCTGGGTGGCGGCGTGATCGAGACCGCCATTGCCAGCGGAGACGCGCCGTGAGCCGTATCACTGATCAAATCATCGCACTGGGGGCCACATTCGAAGCCGGCATTCAGGTTGATCGCCTGGCACGCAGCGGCAAGGTGTCCGAAGGCCCTGTTGCCTGCCTGGTTGCCAGTATCCTCAACCGCTCACCCGACAACGTGATCGACGTTTATGGTGGCAGCCCGCACCAGATTCGCAACGGCCTGCAAGCACTGGAAGCCATGCTGGAGCGCGATACCGGTGCGCTCCAGCGAGACGCTCTGCGCTATGTAATGAACCTGCTCTCTCTTGAGCGTCAGCTGGCCAAGCGCGAGGACATGCTGCAGGTGCTCGGCCAACGCATCGCCCAGGCCGAACACCAGGTCGAGCACTTTGGTCTGCTGCACGATAACGTCATGGCCTCACTGGGTAGCACCTATCAGGACACTATCAGCACCTTGCGCCTGCGCATTCAGGTGCACGGTGACATGCGCTTTTTGCAGCAGCCGGAGGTCGCCAACCGGGTGCGCACGCTGCTGCTGGCCGGTATTCGCTCTGCCACACTCTGGCGCCAGGTTGGCGGCCATCGCTGGCAGTTGCTATTTCAACGCAAGAAGCTGCTGGACGCCACCCGCGCGGTGCTGCGTGGTTGAACTGGTCCGCCAGGACCAGCCGCGCGCTGGCGCCATGCTGCTGGCGCTGTCCGCCCTGCTGTTCGCCTGCATGGGCGTGCTGATCCGCGAGGTATCCGAAGGCGTCAATAACGAAACCGTCGTCTTCGCACGCAACCTGATCGGCGTGCTGTTTTTCCTGCCGATCATTCTGGTTCGCGGCTTCGGCCCTTTCCGCACCAATCGCCTTGGCAATCACTTCCTGCGTACCTTCTATGGCCTTGGCGCCATGTACTGCTTCTTCTACGCCATCGCTCACCTACCGCTGGCAGACGCCATGGTGTTCACCTACGCAGCCCCCGTCTTCACTCCGGTTCTGGCCTGGTGGTGGCTGAAGGAAAGCCTGACCGGGCGCATGCTGCTGGCGGTATCCATCGGCTTCGTTGGCGTTGTCCTGGTCGCCAAACCAAGCGGTGCGCTGTTTGACCCCAAAGCCCTCGCCGGCGTAGCCGCCAGCCTGCTCGCGGCCTGCGCCTTCGTCTCCATCAGAGCCATGAGCAACAGCGAGCCAGCAACCCGCATCGTCTTCTATTTTTCGACCTTTTCAGCCCTGCTGTCGGCCATTCCGATGACTTGGGCCTGGCAACCCCTGACACTGAAACAAGTCGGCCTACTGATTGCGGTAGGCCTGGTAGCGACCGTCAGCCAACTGGTGATGTCCAAGGCCTACGCCCTCGCCCCACCCGGCAAGATCGGGCCATTGAGCTACCTGGCTATCGTGTTTTCCGGGCTGTTTGCCTGGGCGCTGTGGGGCGAAGTACCGGGTTGGTCATCCTGGGCCGGTGCCGGCCTGATCTTCGCTGCCAGCCTGATCAGCGTGTATCTGCCCTCCAAGTCGGGCAAAACCCGCACGGCTGGTGTATGATTTGGCCCTTTTCCGCCAGCTGCTCGACGAGAGAACTATGCAACTTTCTTCCCTGACCGCCGTATCCCCGGTTGATGGCCGCTATGGCAGCAAGACCGCCAGCCTGCGCTCTATTTTCAGCGAATATGGCCTGATTCGCTTCCGTGTACAGGTCGAAGTGCGCTGGCTGCAGTGCCTCGCCGCTCATCCGGGCATCAGCGAAGTCGCGCCCTTCTCCGCCGAAGCCAATGCGATCCTGAATCACCTGGCTGAAGACTTCGACATGGCCCACGCCGAGCGCGTCAAAGAGTTCGAGCGCACCACCAACCACGACGTGAAAGCCGTCGAGTATCTACTCAAGGAACAGGCCAAGCAGCTTCCGGAGCTGGAAAAAGTCAGCGAATTCATTCACTTCGCCTGCACTTCTGAAGACATTAACAACCTGTCCCACGCACTGATGCTGCGTGCTGGTCGCGATGAAGTGCTGCTGCCGCTGATGCGCCAGATTGCCTCCGCCATTCGCGCCCTGGCCGTTGAGCATGCCGCCGTACCGATGCTGTCACGCACCCACGGCCAGCCTGCCTCCCCGACCACACTGGGCAAGGAGCTGGCCAACGTGGTTTACCGCCTGGAACGCCAGATCGCTCAGATTGAGAGCATCCCGCTGCTGGGCAAGATCAATGGCGCCGTCGGCAACTACAACGCTCATCTGTCGGCCTACCCCGAACTGGACTGGGAAGCCAACGCCAAGCAGTTCATCGAGCAGACGCTGGGCCTGCAGTTCAACCCCTATACCACCCAGATCGAGCCGCACGATTACATCGCCGAGCTGTTCGACGCGGTCGCCCGTTTCAACACCATCCTGATCGACTTCGACCGCGATATCTGGGGCTATATCTCCCTCGGTTACTTCAAGCAGAAGACCGTTGCCGGCGAAATCGGCTCCTCGACCATGCCGCACAAGGTCAACCCGATCGACTTCGAAAACTCCGAAGGTAACCTGGGCATCGCCAACGCCATCATGCAGCATCTGGCTAGCAAACTGCCGATCTCCCGCTGGCAGCGCGACCTGACCGACTCGACCGTACTGCGCAACCTCGGCGTCGGCTTTGCCCATAGCGTTATCGCCTATGAATCCTCGCTCAAGGGTATTGGCAAGCTGGAGCTGAACGCGGCCCGCCTTGCTGACGACCTGAACAACTGCTGGGAAGTACTGGCCGAGCCGATTCAGACCGTGATGCGCCGTTTCGGCGTTGAAAACGCCTATGAAAAGCTCAAGGACCTGACCCGTGGCAAAGGCATCACCCCAGATGCCCTGCTAGCCTTCGTCGATGGCCTGGATATTCCGGAGCAAGCCAAGGCCGAGCTCAAGGCGATGACCCCGGCCAGCTACATCGGCAATGCCGTGGCGCAAGCCAAACGTATCTGACCCGGCCGGTCCTACCGGACCCGCCACCTTTTACCAACGCCCGGATTGACCGGGCGTTGTCTATTCTGGAGCCAGAATGATGACCAATGAATTTGACTCGCTGTTCGGTGATATCGGGGTAGAACGCTTCCTCGCCGAGTATTGGCAACGTAAACCGCTGCTGATCCGCCAGGCCTTCCCCAACTTTGAAAGTCCCATTGAGCCGAACGAACTGGCAGGGTTGTCGCTGGAGGAAGAAGTCGAGTCTAGGCTGATCCTCAAAGATGGCGCTCACCCGTGGGAACTGCAGCGCGGCCCCTTCCCTGACGACACCTATTCCAAGCTGCCGGAACGAGACTGGACTCTGCTGGTGCAGGCCGTGGATCAGTTCATCCCGGAGGTCGCCGACCTGCTCGAACAGTTCCGCTTCCTGCCAACCTGGCGCATTGACGACATCATGATCAGCTACGCAGCACCTGGCGGTGGCGTGGGCCCGCACTATGATAACTACGATGTCTTCCTGCTGCAGGGGCACGGCAAGCGTCGCTGGCGCGTCGGCCAGCACTGTACCGTCGACAGCCCGCTGCTCGACCACCCTGATCTGCGCATCCTTGCCGACTTCGACTGCCAGGATGAGTGGGTACTGGAGCCGGGCGACATGCTCTATATCCCGCCGGGCATTGCCCATGACGGCATCGCTGAGACCGACTGCATGACCATTTCGGTCGGCTTTCGCGCGCCGAGCCATCAGGAGGTACTGGTGCATTTCACCGACTACCTCGCCCACCACCTCAGTGACGATGAGCGTTACACCGACGCCGGTGCCAGCCTGCCTCAGGACCCGGCTGCCATCGATCAGGCAGCGATCGAGCGTTTGCAACAAAGCGTACTGGAACTGGTCTCAGATAAAGAAGCACTGGCAACCTGGTTCGGCCGCCATATGACCGAAGCCAAATACCCGGAGTTGGCTCAGGCCTACGCGGGCGAGCCAGAGCCACTGATGGAAGCACTGCATGAAGGCATCGGACTGTGCACCAACCCGGCAGTCCGCCTGGCCTACTGGCAGGCCAGTGACGGTAGCCTGCGACTGTTCGCTAACGGCGAACACTGTGTGGTCGGCGGTTCGCTGCTGCCGCTGGTTCAGCTAATCTGTAATCAGCGCTCACTGCCAGCCGAAGTACTACTTGGCTGGGCCGCAGAAGACGACGCGCAGGAGCTGCTTGAACAGTTGGTGGAGAAAGGCTTTTTGCTGATGGAGAGGCAGGATGAGTGATATCGTCGTGACAACCGTTGACTGGCACACAGGCAAGGCCCTGCGTGACATTCGTCAAAAGGTATTCATCGATGAACAACAGGTGCCGGAAGACCTGGAGTGGGACGCGCAGGATGAAGAGGCAACGCACTTTCTGCTGCTGCGCGCCGGCCACCCGGTCGGCACCGGCAGGCTGCTAAAAGACGGCCATATCGGCCGCATAGCCATTTTGCCGCAACACCGGGGCCTTGGCCTCGGCGAGCGCCTGATGCGAGCCATCATGGCGCACGCCATCGACAACAGCATGCACACACTGCTCCTGTCCGCGCAAACCCACGCAGTTCCCTTTTATCAGCGCCTGGGCTTTGAGGTCTGCTCGGACATCTATCTCGATGCCGGCATCGAACATCAGGACATGCGCTGGAGCGATGACACGCAGGAATCCGATCACCTGCCCCACATCGAGTTTGTCTCGCCCGGACGCTTCACCATCCACAACCCGGATGAAGCACTGGCACCTCCAACTGAGTACAACCAGCCAGGCATGACCGCCATCGATGAGCACAACGCCCAGCAGCAACTCATACAACTGATCGATGACTGCCGCCAGACACTGCTCATTTACTCGCCTGAGCAGGCGCAATGGCTGTTCAATCGCCAGGCCACCATCCAGGCATGCGAGCGACTCATTGCACGCAACCCCAAGGCACGTATTCAAATACTGCTGCAGGACGTCAGCAACGAGTTCCTCCGCGGCCACACACTGCTGAGCGTCATGCGCCGCTTCCCCAGCCTCTGCCAGATCCGCAAGCAGCACCCGGACCTGCCAAGGCAGTCTTACTGCCAGGCCATGACTGATCAACAGGGCTTTCTGATGTTGCCAATCGCCCGCACACGTGAGGGCTTTGTTCGGGTAGAAAGCCGAGATCAAGTGAAACGCTGGAGCGATAGCTTCAACGATCTCTGGGGCACTAGCCAGACCGACTCGGCTATTAGGAGCTTCCTGCTATGAAAGATCGCGCATTCGCAGCCCTGCTCGCCAGCATGCTGTGGCTGGTAACGATAACCAGCCAGGCGGCACCAACCACGGAAATCGTGCCACTAGGCTACAACATGGCCGAAAACCTGATTCCCGCGCTGCAGCCGATGCTGCAATCCAATGAACGAGTATCGGCGTACGGCAACCAACTACTGATCCGCGCAGAGCCGCATCGACTCAGCGAAATCAAACAGCTGATCGCCCAATTGGACAAGCAGCCTTCGCGCCTGTTAATCAGTGTCGCCAATACGGGAAGCAGCAGCGGCATTGAGCAGGGTTACCGGGTTGATGGCCGGGTTGATACCGGGCCGGTCGACATCATTGTTGGCCAGCCTCGCCACGACGGCAACACTGCCCGCATTATCAACCGCCGCACCACTGGTGCCAACGACGGCGTGCGCCAGATAACCACCAACGAGGGCTATCCGGTGCTGATACAAGGCGGCCAGAGCGTCCCGATAACAACAACCACAACCAACATCTACGGACAGGTGGTCCAGCAAACCCAGTACCAGGACGTAACCGAGGGTTTTTACGCCACCGTGCGTCTCAACGGCGACCTCGCCACCATCACCATCAGCGCCAACAACAACCGCCTGAACAGCGAACACCGCAATGTCATTGACGTTCAGCAGGCCGATACCGTCGTCACCGCAAGACTCGGTGAATGGGTCTCCATTGGCGGAATCAACAACACGTCGCGCGACAACAGCGGCGACGTTGGCCGCAGCATCAGCACGCAACGCAATGACAGCACCAGCTTGCGGCTCAAGGTTGATCGACTTGACTGACGCGTCACAACCCGAACCTTGTAGTGCCACTAAAAAAATCACTACAAACGGCATTGACTTATCAGGACCGAAGTCCCATCATTGCCCTCGCTCCCGCTAGCCAGAGACCTTAAGGTCTCCGCTTCGCACCCATACCAACGGTTCGATGCGTGTCTTTACAGCCCACAAGGCAGAATGACGAGGTGGCGACTGGAACCAAGTTGTCCTGAGGGACGGGGAAGCAATTTAAGCTGCACAGTTAACGCCGGCAGGCAAACGCCATTATCGATGGCTTAGCGCTCGCACAACTGTCACCTCCTCTCCTCTCGGCATCTAGCCAGTCTCTTCCTTTTCATATTGTCCTTTGAGCGTAACCGCAGCAGCGGAGCATTGGGTCGACAAATCGTGCAGAACCTAACGCAAACTTTGAAGGATTGACCATGTCAGCTTATCAAAACGACATCAAAGCAGCTGCCGAGCTGAAAGAACAAGCAGGTAGTGGCTGGAGCGCTATCAACCCTGAGTCCGTCGCTCGCATGCGCGCACAGAACCGCTTCAAGACCGGTCTGGACGTTGCCAAGTACACCGCGGCCATCATGCGCAAAGACATGGCTGACTACGACGCCGACTCTTCCGTATACACCCAGTCCCTGGGTTGCTGGCACGGCTTCATCGGTCAGCAAAAGCTGATCTCCATCAAGAAGCACCTGAAGACCACCAACAAGCGTTACCTGTACCTGTCCGGCTGGATGGTTGCTGCTCTGCGTTCCGAGTTCGGTCCGCTGCCTGACCAATCCATGCACGAGAAGACTTCCGTTGCCGCTCTGATCGAAGAGCTGTACACCTTCCTGCGTCAAGCTGACGCCCGTGAACTGGACCTGCTGTTCACCGCTCTGGACGACGCTCGCGAAGCTGGCGACCAAGCCAAAGCGGCTGAAATCCAGTCCCAGATCGACAACTTCGAAACGCACGTTGTGCCGATCATCGCCGACATCGACGCTGGTTTCGGTAACGCTGAAGCGACCTACCTGCTGGCCAAGAAGATGATCGAAGCTGGTGCTTGCTGCATCCAGATCGAAAACCAGGTTTCCGACGAGAAGCAGTGCGGTCACCAGGATGGCAAGGTAACCGTTCCGCACTCCGACTTCCTCGCCAAGATCAACGCTGTTCGTTACGCGTTCCTCGAGCTGGGTGTTGACGACGGCGTGATCGTTGCCCGTACCGATTCCCTGGGTGCTGGCCTGACCAAGCAGATCGCTGTCACCAACGAGCCGGGCGACCTGGGCGATCAGTACAACAGCTTCCTGGATGGCGACTACATCTCCAGCGCCGACGACATCCAGAACGGCGACGTTGTAATCAAGTCCAACGGCAAACTGCTGAAGCCCAAGCGTCTGGCTTCCGGTCTGTTCCAGTTCCGCAAGGACACCGGTGTTGACCGCGTTGTTCTGGACTGTATCACCAGCCTGCAACACGGTGCCGACCTGCTGTGGATCGAAACCGAGAAGCCGCACGTTGGTCAGATCGCCGAGATGGTTAACCGCATCCGCGAAGTCGTCCCGAACGCCAAGCTGGTTTACAACAACAGCCCGTCCTTCAACTGGACTCTGAACTTCCGTCAGCAGGTATTCGATGCCATGGCTGCAGAAGGCAAGGACGTTTCCGCTTACGATCGCGCCAAGCTGATGAGCGTTGAGTACGATGAAACCGAGCTGGCTCAACTGGCTGACGAGAAGATCCGTACCTTCCAGGCTGACGCCTCTCGCGAAGCGGGTATCTTCCACCACCTGATCACCCTGCCGACGTACCACACTGCCGCACTGTCTACCGACAATCTGGCAAAAGGCTACTTCGACAAGGAAGGCATGCTGGCATACGTCAAAGGTGTTCAACGTCAGGAAATCCGTCAGGGTATCGCCTGCGTCAAGCACCAGAACATGGCTGGCTCCGACATCGGTGACAACCATAAAGAGTACTTCGCTGGCGAAGCAGCTCTGAAAGCTGGCGGTAAAGACAACACCATGAACCAGTTCGGCTGATAAGCCACTGGTTCAGAGCCTTCGGGCTCAGGTGTGAAAAAGGGGCTGCCTATGGCAGCCCCTTTTTTCTATCAAGCATCACGCTGCTCAGGTAAAATGCGCAGCTCTTCTGCCCCACCACCACGCTTCACGCAACAAGGCATTAATCAGTTATGGCACGCCTGCAACTTGAGTTCCCAGAGAACCAGTTTTACTTCACCACGCAGCTCACGGTGCGTATCACCGACATCAACGGCGCCAACCATCTGGCCAATGATTCGATGATCTCGATGATCTCCGAGGCGCGAGCGCGCTTTCTGTATCAGTTCGGTATCGAAGAGGTAAGCGAGAAAGGCGTAGGCATCATCGTTACCGACCTGGCAACCACCTACCTTCGCGAGGCTTTCGCCCGTGACGCACTGATTTTTGAAGTCGGCCTGATGGACCTGAACAAATACGGGGGCGACATCATTTTCCGTATCAGCAAGGCCAGCAATGGCGAACTGGTTGCCTTGGCCAAATCCGGCTTTGTCTTTTTCCACTTTGCCACCGGCAAGGTACGTCCGATGCCGGAAGACTTCCGCCTGCGCTTTCCCGGCGTCAACTCAATCGAGCAAGAAAGCACAGACGACTGATAATTCAGACAATAAAAAACCCGGCCACTGGCCGGGTTTTTTGTGCTCTGGTTAGTGAATTACTTCACTTCAACCTGAGCCTCAACTTCAGCTTCAACGCGGCGGTTCATGGAACGGCCTTCGTCAGTGCTGTTGTCAGCGATCGGACGCGCTTCACCGTAACCAACCGAGCTAACGCGAGAACCGTCAACACCTTCGCTGATCAGCGCTTCGCGAACTGCGTTGGCACGACGCTCAGACAGGTTTTGGTTGTAGGCATCGCTACCGACGGAGTCAGTATGACCTTCAACGGTAGTGGTTACCGACGGGTAGGTCTTCATGAACTCAGCCAGGCTCTGGATGTCCTGACGGTACTCCGGACGAATGGTGTCCTTGTCGAAATCGAACAGCACGTCCAGCTCAACACGGACCGACTGCATTTCGGGTGCGGGGGTCGGCTCCGGCATCGGTGCAGGCGCAGGCGCTGGCTCAGCGACCGGCTCAGACTTGCCACCGAAGTTGATACCCAGACCTACACCGGCTTGCCATTCGGTATTGCCGTGATCGAAACCATACAGTGCATCAACACCCGCCTTCACGAAGAAGTTCTCGTTCAGGTAGTTCTTGATACCAACACCAGCCATGGCCATGGTGGTGCGGTCATCAGTGTTGTCGCTATCAGCCTTCAGCTCTTGGTGAGCCAGACCGGCAGAGATGTAGGGGAGAACATTGCCGGTACCGAAGTGATAAACCGCTTCGACCTGAGCCAGCTTGCCGTCAACATCTTCGTTGGTGCCATCGACTTCCAGGTTCTTGTACTTACCAAGGCCCATGTTCAGCAGCACGTTTTCGCTGACGAAGTAACCGATGTTGCCACCCACCAGGGTGCCATCATTCAGGCCGTACATGCTGTCAGTGAAGTAACGGTCAGCAAAGGCTTCAACCTCAACCGAACCGGCCTTGCCAGCCATCGCAGACATGCTGGATGCGGCAATAGCAGCACCAACAACGAGACCCACAGTGTTTTTCAATTTCATCTTTGAATCCCCATCAAATCCATTAAGACGTTAAGCTTGTGCAAAACTCCGCAACAGTATAACTGAATCCTGTTAATAACTATACAAGTCTTATATAAAAGGACTGTCAATCTGATTACGCAGTTTCTCCAAAGCCCGCTTATAGCGCATTTTGGTCGCACTCAATCCCATATGCATGATGTCTGCAATCTCCTGAAATTCGAGCTCCGCTACAAAGCGTAGCACCAAAATCTCACGATCAATCGGATTTACGTGTACCAGTAAGCTATTCAGGCCTTTTGAGGCCTGTGGTTGCAGCTCCTGCTCCTCGGCCTCCTCCTGCGGATCAAGGCTGAGCGCGTCGAGCAGACGGCGTTTGCGCTTCTCTTTGCGGTACTGAGTTATACATTCGTTATAAGTAATACTATATAGCCACGTTTTAAACTTGGCCTTGCCTTCAAACTGTTTCAGCCCATGCAAGACTTTCAGCATTACTTCCTGACAAACGTCATCAGCATCCCGCTCGTTACCTAAATAACGAACACAAACATTGAACAAAGTTCGCTGATACCGCCGCATCAACTCCTCATAGGCAGTCGTAGTGTGAATAAGCTCACTCTTTGCCCTGAGCACCAGCTCCTCGTCATCGAGGTCTGCCGGATTGTAATGGCGGCGTGGACGGTTGAGACTGACCAAGGTAGTAACGTCTTCCGTTTGGCTATCAGCGGCGCTCAGCGCCGCACCTGCTCGTCAATCAACAAGCGATTGGCCAGCGACACCAGCTCACCATCGTCATTGAGGATCTGCGTCTTGACGGTGCCAATCTCCTCGACGACCCCTTCAATTCCCGCCACCTTGATGCGATCACCGGGCTGATAGAGTTCGCGGACGTAAACGCCGGCAATGATCTGGGAAACCACCTGGCGACTGCCAAGGCCTAGTGCCAGTGCGGCTGCACCACCAAAACACACCAGCACAATCGCAATGACCAGATTGAGCAGCGCCGTTTCGATCTGCAACTGACCGATCGCCAGCGAGACAGTAATAATGACCAGCAGTCCCTGTACGAACCGCCCCAGACCGCTCGCATACTCCATCCCCATGCTTTCTGCCGTGCCGCGCACAACACCGTTAACCAGGTGCGACAGCAGCAGACCACCAAGCAGGATCAAAGCCGCACCGACGACCTTTGGCAGGTACAGCGTGATAGCGTCCAGCGTAGACGATACCCGCGCCAACCCCAGAGACTCGGACGCCGATACAACGAAGGTCAGCAGGATAAACCAGTAGGCAACCTTACCCGTCAGATCAGACACTGAACTGTTGATACCGACGCGGGCCAGCATCTTATTGACGCCCGTACCGCCCATCAAACGATCCAAGCCAACCTTTGCCAGTCCCTTGCTTAGCACCGCATCAACCACCTTGGCCACAATCAAGCCAAGCAGCACGATGAACAGCGCAGCGATCAGGTCGGGAATAAATGAGGCCACCTTGCTCCACAGAGTGGTCATGGCCGCTACGAAGCTTTGACTCCAGACATCGAATTCCATGGCTGAGCTCTCTTGACTACCGATCAGTAGGGTTGGAAGTGTTGTTTGAACGACGACTGGGCTTGAGGTTCCGCATACCACGGGAACCACCTTCGGTCAGCACCCAGCCCCAGCGGGTCACCAGCCCCAGCAGATCGAACACCGCGCCGTGAATGTGCGCTCGATGCAAAACCCGATCCAGTCGCTGACCGTCCGTGCGCTTGGCATCGGTTCCGTTATCATCGCGCAGCATTGCACGTAGCTGCCTCTCAAGCGAATCGTCGTCTGACATGACTCTAGTCTCCTGCAATGGATGAAGCCGCTGCTGAAATACGGCATCCAGATGCAACAAGGGGGAGGTGTCACCACCCTCCCCCTTGCTTGGTGCCACCGGGGCTGCCGTTACTCGGGCATGGTCAACGCCACAGGCGAGACGATAATGCCGTTGTTATCGGCGTAGACGAACTCACCCGGACGGAAGGTCACACCAGCGAAGGTAACCACGACGTTGAGATCGCCAATACCACGCTTGTCGGTCTTCATCGGATGACTAGCCAGCGCCTGGATTCCAAGCGGTGTTTGCGCCAACACGTCGACATCACGAACACAGCCATAAACGATGATACCTTCCCAGCCGTTCTTGGCCGCCTTCTCCGCGAGCATGTCACCCAACAGAGCGCGGCGCATGGAACCGCCACCATCAACCACCATCACCTTGCCGGTGCCGTCCTGATCGACCTGCTCCTTGACGATCGAGTTGTCCTCGTGACATTTCACGGTGACAATCTGGCCGCCGAAAGAGTCGTGGCCGCCGAAGTTACTGAACATCGGCTCGACCACGGCAACATCGGGATAGGCATCACACAGATCCGGTGTTACATAGTGCTGCATGGCATTCTCCTTGAACTTGAAAGTACTGGTGCTTACTTGTCATTCTCTGCAAGGAAGAACCAGGTGTCCATCACTGAGTCCGGGTTCAGCGACACGCTCTCAATACCCTGCTCCATCAGCCAGCGAGCCAGATCCGGGTGATCCGACGGCCCCTGACCGCAGATACCGATGTACTTGTTCGCAGCACGGCAGGCGGAAATGGCGTTACTCAGCAGCTTCTTGACCGCAGCGTTACGCTCATCGAACAGGTGAGCAATGATGCCGGAGTCACGATCCAGCCCCAGGGT
This sequence comes from Halopseudomonas oceani, assembly GCF_002903165.1. Lineage (GTDB taxonomy): Bacteria > Pseudomonadota > Gammaproteobacteria > Pseudomonadales > Pseudomonadaceae > Halopseudomonas > Halopseudomonas oceani. The sequence goes on along the minus strand of NZ_PPSK01000009.1, from coordinate 124,627 downwards.
CAGCTGAGTCAGGTCGTTAGAGCCGATAGAGAAACCATCGAAGTGCTCCAGGAACTCTTCGGCCAGCAGCGCGTTGGCCGGCAGCTCACACATCATAATCAGACGCAGACCATTCTCGCCCCGCTTCAGCCCGTTCTCACCCAGCAGCTCGACAACCTGCTTGGCTTCGCCAACGGTGCGCACAAACGGAATCATGATCTCGACGTTGGTCAAACCCATTTCGTCGCGCACGCGCTTCATCGCACGGCATTCCAGCTCGAAGCAGTCGCGGAAGGAGTCGCTGATGTAACGCGAAGCACCGCGGAAGCCCAGCATCGGGTTTTCTTCTTCCGGCTCGTACAGTTTGCCGCCAATCAGGTTGGCGTATTCGTTGGACTTGAAGTCCGACATGCGGACGATGACCTTTTTCGGCCAAAACGCAGCGGCCAGGGTGCTAATGCCTTCAACCAGCTTGTCAACGTAGAAGTCGACCGGCGAGCCGTAACCGGCAACGCGTTTTTGCACGCTGTCCTTAACATCAGCCGGCAGACTGTCGAAGTTCAGCAGTGCTTTCGGGTGAACGCCGATCATGCGGTTGATGATGAATTCCAGACGCGCCAGACCCACACCCTCGTTGGGCAGGTTGGCGAAGTCGAATGCGCGGTCCGGGTTGCCGACGTTCATCATGATCTTGAACGGCAGCGGCGGCATGGCGTCGACGCTGTTGGTCTTAATATCGAAGGACAGCTGACCGGAGTAGATCAGACCAGTATCACCCTCGGCGCAGGACACAGTGACTTCCTGACCATCTTTCAGTTCGGTGGTGGCATTGCCGCAGCCAACGACAGCAGGAATGCCCAACTCGCGAGCAATGATTGCCGCGTGGCAGGTACGGCCGCCACGGTTGGTGACGATTGCGCTAGCACGCTTCATGACCGGCTCCCAATCCGGGTCGGTCATATCGGAAACCAACACGTCGCCCGGCTGAACCTTGTCCATCTCGGCGACGTCATTGACGATGCGCACGCGACCGGCGCCGATGCGCTGACCAATGGCACGACCTTCAACCAGTACAGTGCCCTTTTCTTTCAGCAGGTAACGTTCCATGACGTTGGCGCTGCTCCGGCTCTTCACGGTTTCCGGGCGAGCCTGAACGATGTACAGCTTGCCGTCGTCGCCGTCTTTGGCCCATTCGATATCCATCGGGCGGCCATAGTGCTGCTCGATAATCACCGCCTGCTTGGCCAGGTTGACCACTTCGTCCTCGGACAGGCAGAAGCGGCTGCGCTCGGCCAGATCGACATCGACGGTCTTCACAGAACGACCCGCCTTGGCTTCGTCGCCATAGACCATCTTGATCGCCTTGCTGCCCAGGTTGCGGCGCAGGATCGACGGACGACCAGCGGCCAGCGTCGGCTTGTGGACGTAGAATTCGTCCGGGTTGACCGCACCCTGCACAACGGTTTCGCCCAGACCATAAGCACCGGTGATGAAGACGACATCGCGGAAGCCGGACTCGGTGTCCAGAGTAAACATGACGCCAGCGGTGCCGGTTTCAGAGCGAACCATTCGCTGCACGCCAGCTGACAAAGCAACCAACTTGTGGTCAAAACCTTGGTGTACGCGGTAGGCAATGGCGCGATCATTGAACAGCGATGCGAACACTTCCTTGGCAGCGTGAATGACGTTGTCAACGCCACGAATGTTCAGGAAGGTTTCCTGCTGACCAGCGAAGGAAGCATCTGGCAGATCTTCTGCGGTAGCGGAGGAACGAACGGCAACGGCCAGATTGGGGTTGCCGTCGGAGAGTTTGGCGAACTCGTCGCGGATCGCCTTATCCAGCGCCGCCGGGAACTCAGCGTCCATGACCCACTGACGGATCTGGGCACCGGTTTCGGCCAGCGCATTGACGTCGTCGACGTCGAGCTTGTCCAGGGCGGCGTGAATGCGGTCATTCAGACCACTCTGCTCGAGAAATTCCCGATAGGCGTCTGCAGTGGTTGCAAAGCCACCGGGAACCGTTACGCCGGCGTTGGCCAGATTGCTGATCATTTCGCCGAGGGAGGCGTTCTTGCCGCCTACGCGCTCGACGTCATCGACACCCAGCTGCTCGAAGGACACTACGTACTCTAACAAGGTGATCTCTCCGTCAATCTATTTAATAAGTCTGTGCGGCGGCGGGAGCATACTGGCCTGCCCGCCACAAATGCGCCACAATGCCGATCTTTGAAGGCCGCACCAGCAATTTTGCGGGCAGCCCTTAACCGAGACACGACATCTTAAGGCTTCGTGAATGAAACGCACCGCTTTTTTCATTTCTGATGGTACCGGCATCACCGCCGAGACGCTTGGTCAAAGCCTGCTGGCGCAGTTCGAGAACATCCAGTTCTCCAAGCTGCTGCGCCCTTACGTCGATACCGTGGAAAAAGCGCGTGACATGGTACAACAAATCAATGCCGCTGCCGAGCAAGATGCGGCCCGGCCGATCATTTTTGATACCGTGGTCAATAGCGAGATTCGTCAAGAGCTGGCTAAATCCAACGGCTACATGATCGATATTTTCTCGACCTTTCTTGCCCCACTTGAGCAAGAGCTGGGCGACGGCTCGTCCTATTCGGTCGGCAAGACTCACTCAATTCAGCATAACAGCCACTACAAAGACCGCATTGATGCGGTGCATTACGCCATGGACAACGACGATGGCGCCCGCACCCACCACTACGCGCAAGCCGATATCATCCTGGTTGGCGTGTCGCGCTGCGGCAAGACACCAAGCTGCCTGTACATGGCACTGCAGTACGGTATCCGCGCCGCCAACTATCCGTTGACCGAAGATGATATGGAAAGCCTGCAGCTGCCCAAAGCGCTCAAGCAGAACAAGAGCAAGCTGTTCGGCCTGACCATAGACCCGGACCGGCTGGCCAGCATCCGCAACGAACGCCGCCCCAATAGCCGCTATTCCAGCTACCCGCAGTGCGAGTTTGAAGTCCGCGAGGTGGAAAATCTGTTCCGCAAGGAAAACATCCCCTATCTCAACTCGACGCACTACTCGGTGGAAGAGATTTCAGCGAAGATCCTGATGCAGATGGGAATTGAACGTCGACTCAAGTAATGCGCGCAAAGCACTGAATTAAATCAACTTTCTAGCCAAACCCTGAGGCTGTCCGGCGACTTACCGGTCAGCCTTTTGAGCAGCCGCCGGAAGTTAGTTCGGTCGCTGATCTGCATACTCTCCGCCACCTGATCGTGACTGCAGCCCCGCCCCTGATACAGCTCTAGCGCTATTTGCGTGTGAGCGCGATCCAGCAAGGCCTGATACCCGGTTCCCTCGCGCTGCAACCGCCTCTTGAATGTCGCCGCACTCATACCAAAGTAGTCCGCTACCTGATCAAGCCCCTGGCGCTTGCGCGCATTGTGGTAAAGGCAGTCAAACACCACCTCAGACAGCGTACCCTCACCCGGCAACGCATTGATCGCCAGCACGGCCTGCCGTTCGGCGATACGCGCCAGCATCGGCGAAGCTGACATCGGCGCCCGCACCAATACCTCGCGTGGCAGTCGCATGCAGGTTATCGGCGCATCGAAGCGCAGCCGGTCTCCCATGTGTACCCAGTACTGTTCGACATGCCGTGGAGCCGCCCAAGCCATGCGGTACTCCCACGGCAGCGACTCACCTGCCAGCGTGCGCGTCAGGGCCGTCACCGCAGTCATACTTGTCTCAAACAGAAACTGGCGACTGCGCCCCAACGCCAGTGCATCTATCCAGTACACATAGGCATGGTGCTCATCCACTACCAATCGCGGGGCAAGTAACGGACACAACAACACCCTGAAATTGACCAACTGGTGCAACGCCTGCAGCAGCGTGTCCGCGTGCAGCAGCACATTGCTGCAGGCACCAAAGTGCCCCGGCAGCAAACGCTGCCCTAGCAGAAAGCTGCTGTCGTTCGCATCCAGCAGTTGCCGCGCATTGTCGATCAAACGTAGATACTGACTGGCACTGATCATGGCGTCTGGCGCCAGCAAGTCGTCATAAAACAGCCCGCTACCACGCATCAACCGATGACTGTCGATACCCCGACTTAACGCCAGATCGACCAGACAGGCGGGCTGATGCCCTGCCCAGATCACCTTGGCATCGGCGTCATACCAGCGCGGGGTCGCGTTCGAGGTCATGCGATCAGGCTCGCTTTAACTGCAGCGCCTGTTTGGCGTGCGCCATCGCCAGATTACTGCGCTGCAGCAACGAATCCACATCGTCCTGACGCGCCATCACCGCCACCACGGTTGCCCGCAGCAGGATCCGCTCCCCCTGCTGCGCGCTTCTGCACGCCAGATGTGCGATCGACGCACTGATCTCACGGGCGATGGTCTGCGCCTGCTCCTCCAGCGTATTGGGCAGCAGCAGGGCAAAGCGGTCGCCAGCCAGACGACAGAGCAGATCATGACGACGCAGACTCATGAGTAGCAGCTGACAGACCAGTTGCAGCACCCGATCCCCCTCCTGATGGCCATAGCGCTCATTGACCTGATGAAAGTCATCCAGATCTATCGTCAACAGCGACAGCGGCTGCTGCGATGACTCAGCTTGCGGCAGTGCCAGCGCCAGCTGACTGCGCAGGTACCCGGCATCCGCCAGCGGTGTCAGCTTGTCGAACTGCCGATGTTCCCTGAAGTGGCGCTCGCGGTTGACCATCTGCGCGTTGATCGCCAGCTGTTCTCGATGCCAGTGGTATATCCCGACCGTCAACAGCACAAACCCGACCGGCATCGGCGCAGATTCCAGCCAGTGGTCCCACATAACCGCCTCTGGCAGGGCGACAAACTCGTCCAATGTGTCCATCCACAGTGATAGAAACAGGCAGGCTAGACCGACGAACAGCAGATTGGTCACCCGACCTGCTGGCCGCCCTTTCAACATCAGCGCAGTCCACGCCAGCACAAGCAGCGCCGAGCTGCCTTCGCCGGTGATATCAGTCCAGGCCCAGATACTGACCGGCTTCAGCTCACCCAGGCTGAGATACAGCATCAACCCTGCATTGGCGAGCAGCAGCAAGCCTAGCCATTTGATCCGGTGCAGGAAAAACATCGAGTTCATTTCAACCTCGCGGGCATTCAATGGCGCCAGCAGACCAAAGCAAGATGACGGTTCCGTGTCAGTGCACGGGTCAAATTGGCTCACTGTACCTGCACCGCACCGATCCAAAAGCACCGAACTAAACCTGCAGACGCCGGGCAATGGGCCTTACAGAGCGGCTTGTGAGGTCAATTCAGCTCAAAACCCAGCGCACAGGCAGCGGTTTCGACTCATTTCGCGACCAGACGTCGAAGACTGTCACAGAAACGCCACATCGCCTCCCTAAGTTCCACTTCCCAACGGGACACGAAACCCATTCGCCAGGAGAGGAACCCCATGTCTGTCCGCACTTCACGCCTGCATACAAGCTTTCGTATCAGCACGCTGGCGCTTGCCATCGCAGGCAGCTCTGCCAGTTGGGCGCAGGCCACCACCGAAGTCATGACCATCATCGGTCAGGCTGCACAGATGGAGCAGGCGCTGCAGGAGCAACGCATGTCCAACAACACCGAGAGCGTGGTACACGCCGACGCCATCGGTCAGCTCCCCGATGAGAACACCGCCGAGGCACTGCAGCGCGTTCCGGGCATCTCTGTTGAGCGCGATCAGGGCGAAGGCCGCTTCGTCCGCGTTCGGGGTCTGGGAGCCGACCTCAACAGCGTAACCATCAACGGCACGCTGGTACCTGCACCGGAAAGCGATCGCCGCGCCGTGGCGATGGACGTTTTGCCGAGCGAGCTGATTCAGTCACTTTCGGTGGTCAAGACCCTGACCCCGGATATGGACGCCAACTCCCTCGGCGGCACCATCGAGGTCGAAAGCCTGTCCGGTTTCGATCACGACGCCATGTTCTACAGTCTGTCGACCGAAGCCAGCTACGACGAGAACACCGGCGACACCAGCCCCAAGGTATCCGGCGCGTTCAGCAACCGCTTCAGCGTCGGTGACGGTATCGACAACCTCGCCATCGCTACCGCCGTAAGCTGGGAAGATCGCAGCTTTGGTTCCGACAACGTCGAAACCGGTGGTGCCTGGGACTTTAACGACCCGGCTGGTGCACGTCTGGAGGAACTGGAGGAGCGTCGGTACGACATCAGCCGCGAACGCGCGGGCCTGGGCTTCAACGTTGACTATCGACCAGACGAAGACACGGAGTTGTACCTGCGCACCCTGTACAGCCGCTTCAAGGACACAGAAACACGCCAGGCCAACGTGATCGAGTTTGCCGACGCCCAACTACCCGGCGAGGGTGGCGATGCCGAAGGTACGCGCGAAATCAAGGATCGCGAAGAAACCCAGGAGATCAAAAGCCTGGTGATTGGCGGCGAGCGTCAGCTCGGCGACTGGAAAGTCGCGGCGCAGTATGGCTACAGCGAGGCCGAAGAAGACAGCCCGCTGCACACACCGGGTGCCAAGTTCGAAGGTAACGATGACTTCACCGCGGCCGGTTACAACGACAGCAAGCAGCCCAATCTGATCATCGACAGCGCATTCTACGACCCCAGCAATTTCACCCTGACCGAAGTCGAGCGCGAAAAGCAGCTGACCACCGACACCGAACAGAACATTCGCGTGGATCTGACCCGCGACTGGTTCATGGCAGACCTGCCGTCGCAGCTGCAGTTTGGCGCTAAGTTCAGTACCCGCACCAAAGACAACGATCTCGAGGTTTGGGCCTATGAAGACTTCGGCGATTACGGCTTTACCGACGCTGAGCTGAGCCTCGGCCAGTTTACCAACGGCCGCACCAACCTGGGTCCGCGCATCTCTGCCAGTGCGCTTGAGCGGCTGATCAGTGGCCTCAACCCGGCCGATTTCTACGATGAAGAACAGTCACGTATCAACGACTTCAGCATTCAGGAAAACATCAACGCCGCCTACCTGATGAACACCGTCGACATCGACGATCTGCGCATCATCGCCGGCCTGCGCTACGAAGGTACGCGCCTGAAGTCGGAAGGCACCGGCCTCAATGACGGCAACTTCGAAGCGGTCAACTCCCGCAACGACTATCACCACTGGCTGCCGGGCCTGCACGCCATCTATCAACTCGGCGCGAACAGTCAGCTGCGCGCCAGCTGGACCAACAGCGTGGTTCGCCCGACCTTCGGCCAGCTGTTCCCGGGCTTTGTGGTCGATGGCGACGACGCCGAGTTCGGTAACCCCGACCTGAAGCCACTGGAGTCCAGCAACCTCGATTTCGGCATCGAACACTACATGGGCCGCGCCGGTGCGGTGTCTGCCTTCCTGTTCTAAAAGGACATCGAAAATTTCGTCTACACCGCTGACGTTGCCGGCACCGGCCAATACGCGGCATTCGACGAAGCCATTACCTCGGTCAACGGCGACAGCGCCACCGTATACGGTCTGGAACTGGCCTATGCGCAGAAGTTCAGCTGGCTGCCCTCGCCCTGGAACGGCCTGCTGGTCAACGCCAATACCACCCTCAGCCGTTCGGACGCCGATATCGAGCAGTACAACGCAGATACCGGCCGCATGCAGTCGCGCAGCATCGATCTGCCGGGCCAGTCCGATCTGACCGGCAACCTCACACTCGGCTGGGAAAACGACAAACTGAGCCTGCGCATCTCCGCCAACTACAAGTCGGACTACCTCGACGAGGTTGGCGACGTGCTGGACAAGCGCTACGACTACCGCGTTGACGACCAGTTGTTCGTCGATCTGTCGGCCAGCTACTTCCTGACCGACAACCTGCAGGTGTTCATGGCCGCGCAGAACATCACCGACGAGAGCTACTACGTCTATACCGGCTCACGCCGCTACAACGCCCAGTACGAAGAGTACGGCCCGACCTACAAGGTCGGCCTGACCCTCACCCACTTCTGAGCGAATGCGGCGGGAGCCCAGAGCCCCGCCGCCCCTATCGACATCAATGAGATACACCATGCGTCCAGTCATCTCCCTGATCGCAGTGCTCGGCAGCAGCCTGCTGCTGAGCGCCTGCAACGAACAGGACACCACCCAAGGCGCCGCGCAACCCGCGGCTGCCACCGACGTCAGCCGCAGTGAGCTGACCATTCAGATCCGCAACGCCAGCGGCATCAGCGCCCAGCGCATGCTGCCCGGCGAGCAGGCCGGCAGCCTGGTGATCAACCAGCACGGTATCCAGCGCCTGGATGCCAGCGAGCAGTCGGTTTCCGCTGCCCTGCCCGGCTACTACGACACGCTGGCGGTACATCAAGGCCGTAGCGGCCTGATCGCCGCCAGCCATGACCTGCAGCGCGATCAACCGGTTATCCTGCGCTGGAACGCGGATAACGCTGCCATCGCGCCGGAATACCTGCCGAGCACCGGCTACCCGCTGGAAGACCTGTGTTTCTATCAGGATCAAAGCCACCACGATTATCTGTTTTTGATTGGCGAGGAGGGCCTCGGCCAGCAATGGCTGGTCGGTGAACAAGGCACCCAATCCCGCCTGGTACGCACCCTGCACCTACCGGTCGGCGCCAAGTCCTGCACGGTTAACGCTGAGCTGAACGCGCTGTTCGTCAGCGAGGAGGAGATCGGCATCTGGCGCTACGACCCGCGCCCGGAAACCGACAGCAACCGAAGCATCGTCGACCTGAATCAGCCCTGGGGCTCGTTGCCCGAAGGCCCAGAGGGGCTTGCCAGCACTGCTGACGGCCTGCTTGCGCTGGATACCGGCAGCAACAGCCTGCATCGTTACCGTTGGCAGGACGAACAATGGCAACACCAGAGCTGGCCGTTGAACGAGGGACGCAAGCCCGAGCAGCTGTCCGTGCGCGCTCAGGGTGATGCCCTGCAGGTGCTGATCATCGACGACAGCGGTCAACAGCTGCTGACCGAGCTGGATGCTGGCAGCAGCCTGCTCAACGCGCCAACATTGCCCGAGGTTTTTGCCACCGCACAAACAGCGCCAGTACCACACGGTGGCGACGCGGCAGATGATCCAGCCATTTGGCCCCACCCAAGCATCCCCGAACTGGCACGCGTACTCGGCACGGACAAACGCGGCGGGCTTGGCGTCTACGATCTGCAGGGGCGTGAGCTGCAATATCTGCCGGTCGGACGCATCAATAATGTCGATATCCGCAAAGGTTTCACCCTTGGCGACCGGCAGATTGATCTGGCCGTGGCCAGCAATCGCGACCGCCACAGTCTGGAACTGTTCGCCATTGACCCGGCCAGCGGTCAGGTCAGCGGGCTGGGCGATATCGCCACTGACCTCACTGACATCTACGGCCTGTGCATGAGCCAAAGCCCGGACGGCACGGTCTACGCCATTCCCAACGACAAGGACGGCCGTTTCATTCAGTACCGCCTGGATGGCAGCGACGGTAAGGTCAGCGCCAGCGCAGTTCGCCAGTTCCGCACCGACACCCAGCCCGAAGGCTGTGTTGCCGACGACGCCCGCCAGCAGTTGTTCATCGGTGAGGAAGCCGTCGGTATCTGGACGCTGTCTGCCGCTGAAGGTCAGCCCACAGAGTTGACCTCGGTGATCAGCGTCGGCGATCTGCTGCACGACGACGTCGAAGGCATGGCGATCTACCAGCACTCACAGAAGCCGTACCTGATCGTCTCCAGCCAAGGCAACGACAGCTACGTAGTGCTGGACGCCTTGCCGCCCTACCGCGCGCACGGCGCCTTCCGCATTGGCCTGAATGCACTCTCCGGCATTGACGGCGTCTCGGAAACCGACGGCCTGGAAGTCAGCTCGGCCGACTTCGGCGCCGCCTGGCCCGGCGGGCTGCTGGTGGTCCAGGACGGTCGCAAGCGCCTGCCCGAGGGCAATCAGAACTTCAAGCTGGTGCCCTGGCAGCCCATCGCCGACCTGCTGCAACTGCCCTGAACCTTTTCTTTCATCAGCACGACAAGACCGGCCTCACGGGGCCGGCAGTGAGGTAAATATGTCCACAACCGATCACACCATCTGGTCGCTGGTACTCGAAGCCAGCCTGCTGGTCAAAGGCGTCATGCTGACGCTGCTGCTGGCGTCGCTGGCCACCTGGTTTATCATCGCCCAGCGCGGCCGTCTGTTTGCCCAGGCGCAAAACGCGTTAAAGCAGTTTGAAGCCCGCTTCTGGTCCGGCACCGAGCTTGCGCAGCTTTACAACGCAGAAACCAGCGCACCCGGCGTAGAGCAGATCTTCCGCGCGGGCTACAACGAGTACCGCCAGCTCAACCAGCGCGGTGATGGCGAACCCGAGGCCGTCATGCAGGGCGTACAACGCGCGATGCGGGTCGCTATCTCGCGCGAAGAAGAACGTCTGGATCGACACCTGCCGTTCCTCGCCACCGTCGGATCGGTCAGCCCATACGTCGGCCTGTTCGGCACGGTCTGGGGCATCATGAACTCCTTCATCGGCCTGTCGCAGGTACAGCAGGCCACCCTCGCGACCGTTGCACCGGGCATTGCCGAGGCGCTGATTGCCACAGCGATCGGTCTGTTTGCGGCCATCCCCGCGGTGATTGCCTACAACCGCTTCAGTACCCGCAGCGAAAACCTGCTTGGGCACTACTACAACTTCGCCGATGAGTTCAGCGCCATCTTGCACCGTCGTCTGCACAGCCAACACGCGGGGTAAGCAGCCATGGAAATGCGAGCAGGCCGAATCAAGCGCAAGCCCAAAGCTGAAATGAATGTGGTGCCGTATATCGACGTCATGCTGGTATTGCTGGTGATCTTCATGGTCACCGCACCAATGATGACCCAAGGCGTACAGATCGAACTACCCAAGGTCGCCGCCGAAGCACTGGAGCCGGAAAACCCGTCGTCCGTCGTCACCCTGTCCATTGATGCCGAGGGCGGTTACCACTGGAACATGGGCGAGAGCGTGCGGACCGACGACTACCAGCACAGCAGCGCCAGCCTGGAAGATCTTACCCGCGAACTGAGCGCCGCAATCCAAGCCCAGCCGGACACTCAGGTATTCATCCGTGCCGACGCGGGTGCGGGGTACGGAGTCGTGGTCGCAGGCATGGCCGCGCTACAACAGGCAGGCATCAGCCAACTAGGTCTGATTACGGAAGCCCCATGAGCGCAGCAACTCCACCCCTCATGCTGCTGCAGGAACGCAGTTCGGTACCGAGCGAGTCAAACCGCGGCATTGCAGCACCACTGCTGACGACGCTGGCGCTGCACGCTGCCGTCGCGGGACTGTTGTGGGCCGGCTGGGAACCAACCCGCTCGCCGGTACCTGCAGAACAAACCAGCATACGAACGCAGTTGGTGACGTTGCCGGTGCCCGCCCCTGAACCAACCGTCGCCCCGGTTACAGCGCCCTCCCCGCCGGCACCGGAACCACCGACGCCAGTTGTAGAGGCGCCGCCACCCAAGCCGGTGGTCGACGAGGCAGCCATCGCTCGCAAGCGCCTGGCCGAGCGACAGGAGCGCGAACAACAGCAGCGCCGCGAAGCCCTTGAACGGGAACAGGAGCGCGCCGAACAGCAGAGGCTCGCCGCCCAAGCTGCTGCTGAACAGCAGCGGCTGGATGAGCTTGCGCGCCAACAGGCAGCCGCAGATGCTGCAGCCGCAGCGGCCGCCGAACGCGCCGCAGCGCAACGCCAATATCTGCCGTTAAGCAAGCCCGAGCCGGACTACCCCAGACGTGCACTAACCCAGCGGCTGGAAGGCGACTGCACCGTTGAATACGACGTCAACGCCAACGGCCGCGTCGACAACCCGCGACTGGTCAGCGGGGCATGCGACAACCCGCTGTTCGCTCGGCCTTCGCTTGCTGCTGCCAAGGATTTCATCTATCAACCAAGGCTGGTCAATGGCCAGCCTGTAGCGGTTACCGGGGTGCGCAACACCTTCCGCTACCGCCTGTCACAGTGAGTCAAATATGAGCTGGCAAAACCCCGAGTTTCACCGTCAATTGGAAGCGGTCGACGACCAACGCATCAACCCCAGCCGGGCAGCCGATCTCGCCAGCGTTGCGGTCAACAGGCGCACCCTGCTCAAAGGAATAGGCGCTGCGTCATTGGCCAGCCTGCTACCGTCGCTGCTCAGCGCCTGCACCTCTGAGCAGAAAGAAATACGTAACTCTTTACTTGGATTTCAAAGCGTTGCAGCACAAACCTCAAGCTCATTTGATAGTGTAATTGTCCCGTCCGGCTATCGCGCCACGCCCTTCTTCAGTTGGGGTGACGCCGTACTGCCGGGCGCTCCAGCCTGGCGGAGTGACGCCAGCGACAGCTGGGAGGATCAGTTGATGCAGGCTGGCGACAACAACGACGGCATGCATTACTTTCCCTTTGCCGACCAGCCCAACGAGCATGGCCTGCTGGTCGTTAATCACGAGTACGTCAACCCAACCCTGCACCCCAACGGCATGCAGTTCACACAGCGAGAGGACAATAGCCGAGACCGCCCGGCCGAGCAGGTGTACAAGGAGATGGCTGCCCACGGCCTGAGCATTATCGAGATCCGCCGCGACGCCAGCGGCCAGTGGCAGCGGGTCGCAGATTCGAAATTCAACCGGCGCATTACCGCCACCACTCCGATGACTATCAGCGGCCCCCTTGCCGGTCATACGGCAATGCGCACAGAGAGCGATCCATCAGGGCTGGAGGTACTAGGGACCATCAACAACTGTTCGATGGGCGCCACCCCGTGGCAAACCTATCTGGCCTGCGAAGAGAACTTTCACAACTACTTTGTGAACCGCGACGAGGCGGACTACAACACCCGATCGACCCACAAACGCTACGGTATCGGCCTGAGTGGCAGCAGCCGGTACTACGCATGGGAATCAGTGGACCCGCGCTTTAACGCCACACCGGGCGCAGATCGCCCGTATCAGGGGCACGTCAATGAGCCAAACCGCTTTGGCTGGGTGGTAGAAGTCGATCCGTTCAACCCCAACGACAAGCCACGCAAGCGCACAGCAATGGGACGCCTGGGCCGTGAGTGCGCCACCTGCGTCGTCGACGAGCGTGGTCATATGGCGGTCTATTCCGGTGATGATGCGCGCGGTGAGTACGTTTACAAGTTCCTCCCCGAGCAGCCTTATAAAGCGGGCGACATCGACCGCAACCGCGATCTGCTAGACAGTGGCACTCTGTACGCCGCCCGCTTTGATGCTGACGGCCGTGGCGAGTGGTTGCCTTTGCGCTGGGGCGCGCCGGGGCTGACACCAGAGAATGGCTTTGCTGACCAGCATGCCGTACTGCTGAACGCCCGTGGCGCGGCCGATGCGATAGGCGCGACCCCGATGGACCGGCCGGAGTGGGTCGCCGCCCATCCGCAAACGCGCGAAATGTATGTCAGCCTGACCAACAACACCGAGCGCGGTAAAACCGATCCAACCGATGCGGCCAACCCCCGCGAGGAAAACGTCCACGGCCAGATCCTGCGCTGGCGCGAAGCCGGAGCCGATCCATGGGCAACCGAGTTTGAATGGGATCTGTTTGTACTGGCTGGAGAGCGCCAGAAAAGCGATGGCAGTGTTCCCGCCAATCGCATCGGCAACATCGAGGGTGACTTGTTTTCATCGCCGGACGGCATGGCCTTCGACCCGGACGGTCGCCTGTGGATTCTGACCGACGCCGATGAAACCACGCACTATACCGCCGACATCGGCTGTAACCAGATGCTTTGCGCAGACCCAGTCAGCCGCGAAATACGGCGCTTCCTTGTCGGGCCGCGCGGCGCCGAGATCACCGGTATCACCTGGACGCCCGATGCCCGCACCCTGTGGGTTAACGTGCAGCACCCGGGCATCAGTTACCCGGCCAGCGATGGAATAACCCGCCCCCGCTCCACCACAGTGATGATCAGGCGGGAAGACGGCGGCGTCATCGGAGGCTGAACGATCAGGCAGCTAGCGAGTCAGAATTCATGAAACTCCTGGACAAAAGGAAACCAAAGCATGGATCTGATTCGCGTACTGATCGCCATTTTGCTGCCACCGCTGGGTGTCTTCCTGCAAGTCGGTTTTGGCGGCGCCTTCTGGCTGAACATCCTACTGACACTGCTCGGCTATATTCCCGGCATCGTGCATGCGGTGTGGATCATCGCCAAACGCGACTAACCCAAAGCATCATGGACTGGCGGCCGCTTCTGCGGCCTGCAGCCAGCCACGAATGGAGAAGTCATATTCCTTACGCGCAGGATTGCAGACCTTACTGAAACGGCAATAGTTGACCTGTGGCCGCCCAGCGGCAAGATAATTCAGGTATACCTCTGCCATCTGCGGGTCAAAGAGCGCAAACATACTGCGCTCCATCTCAAGCCCTTCTGATTCAGCAAAATCAACCCCGTGGTCATAGTCGTACAAGACTACTAGCGCCCAGGCTGCCGCCAGGTGGTGCCCTCCAGCCATAGACTGCAACTCACCGTCGAGCAACGATCTGGTGGCGCGCTCGGTCATGTTGACGGTTGATACCAGAAGGTCACGGGCGGGCTTGAGCCCCGCACCACGAATGGCCTCCAGCGCGCCGAAGGCCATCAGGTCGCTACCCGTCCAGAGCAGCCGGGTACGAGGGTAGCGTTTGAGTAGAATCGGCGTCTGATAGCGAGCGATATCTCGCTGCCAGTCAGCATAGACCGTCTGACGCAGTGCCACCTGCGGATACTCGGCAACCGCCAGCTCCATGCCGTAGGTACGTCGCCGGGAGCTGTCGGTTGCACGATCACCGGATATAGCCAGCATCTCCAGCATCGCTTCGTCTGGCGACTGAAATTGGGCTAGCCCCTGCCTGATCAGAGCCTGTGCAGTCAGATACCCCGCCTCTTGTGCGTTTGGCACCAAACTTCCCAACCAGTAGTGCAAGTGCTCTCGCGGATAACCGAGCATGCCCCGCTCAGCGTCCTGCACCCCGTTGTAGGCAGAAAAAACACGAACACCAGCGCGCTCGGCAATCTCAAGCTGGCCCGGTAATGTCTGCTTGTCTGCAGCAACCAACAGATAATCCGGCCGCCGCTCCGCCGGCCGCCCGACCACTTCACGGGCGAGGCTGAGCTGGGCCAAGTGATTGCGCTCGGCATAGAGGATTTCAAGTTCAATGCCGAGACTGCCTGCCGCGTGCTGCAACCCTTCCGCAGCATCGACCCAGAAGGGTTCGTTGGACTTACCCGGGCTGATGAAGACGACCTGCATCGCCACCGCCGGCTGTGCTAGCAGCAGACACAGCAAAGCCAGCGAGCCGCAACGGCGGTAATAGCGTTGGTAATACAGGTAATTAAACAGACTGGACACGCCAGGAAACATGGTGCAACGACCGCATGCAGGTTTGAACAGAACCTCAGGGTGACACCCAAGCGCCAAACGGATAGTCTCGAGCCTCCCCTTCAAGCGCCGCAATGGTACCAGAGCAGCTAGCCTGGCGCAGCGTCGCAAGTCAGAACGAGCAGGAGAACCTGAAATGAAAAAACTGTTTGCTGGCGGTCTGTTGCTGCTTTCCAGCGTCGCCCAGGCGGCCGAAATAGACGTGTACCGTGACCCATCATGCGGCTGCTGCCATGCCTGGATTGAGCACCTGGAAGAAAACGGCTTCGAAGTCACCGACCACGTAACTTCGCAGGTAGTCGCACTCAAGCAGGAACTGGGCGTTTCACCAGCCCTGCGCTCCTGCCATACCGCCGTTTACAAAGGGATTTTTATCGAGGGCCACGTGCCAGCCAGCGACATTCTGGCCCTGGACGACACCAGCGACCTGCGTGGACTTGCAGTGCCGGGCATGCCTGTCGGCTCACCAGGAATGGAGATGGGAGACCGACACGACGCCTACCACGTCATCGCGGTTGGCGCTGATGGCAGCCAGCGCGTTTACAGCGAGCATTGACGCTCAACGCGCCTCATCAACCTCTTCGATGAACGGGCCGAACCAGCTGTCTGCACGGCGTCGGGCATCGGCCTGCACATCGCTGTCGATGTACATCGCAACCATCGCCAGCGCACTGGCAAACACGCCCAGATCATCGGTGAAACCGAGCAGCGGCGTGAAGTCCGGGATCGCATCCAGCGGAGCAATGAAGTACGCCAGGACACTGACGATGACCGCTTTAGCCCACGCAGGTGTCTCCGGGCGACGCGCAGCATAATAGAGGCACAGCGCCTTCTCGACGACTTCACGTCCTGCCAGCCGCGCATGAGAACTCAGCTTTCTCCAGAACTCGCGATCAGTAAAGGTTGCTTTCATGGGGTTACCCTCCATACCACGTATATCAGCCGATAGTAGAGAGGCTGCCGATCAGCTGCAAGCTGATGAACATCAGCGACCCGCAATAACCACGCAGTCACGGCCGGCATCCTTTGCCGCATAGAGACATTCATCCGCCTCCTTTAGCCAGTGCTCGCGCTCCGCGTGGGCACCCAGCAAACAACCACCGATAGACACCGTGACAGGCTTACCATCGGGGCGTTTCAATCCTTCACGCACGCACTGCTGGATCTTCTTCGCGATCCCGGATAGCCCCGCATCGTCAACCTTCGGAACCAGCAGGACGAACTCTTCACCCCCGAGACGAAACAAGCGGTCTGAGGCCCTACAGGCATCGCTGACCAGGCGCACAAAGCGAACCAGCACATCGTCCCCGGCCGCATGGCCAAACTGGTCGTTGATCTGCTTGAAGTGGTCCAGATCCATCACCAGCAAGCCAAAACTCAGGTCATAGCGCTTGCTGTCAGCCAGTGCAATATCCAGCTCGCGATCCATGGTCCGGCGGTTCCCTATGCCGGTAAGCGGGTCTTCCGTCGCCAACTGGGAAAGCTGTTTGCGCTGCGCCCTGCCACGAAAGGCGAACACAAAGGCAAACAGACTGGCCAGTTCATAAGTCACGATAAACGAGCCCATCTGATAGCCGCTCGCAAACACCTGCCCCGGATGCAGCCAGCCAAACAGGCACACCGCGGCCAACGTCACCTGAGTAACGATGACGCTCTGCAGCGGCGGAACCACGAAGAAGTTGAACAGAATCAGGACGTACATCCAGAACACGCCGTTGGTACCCAGCTTGATGCTGACCAGAAATGCGCCCAGTGAGTAAATGGCAGCAAGAAATTGTCCGGGCCGAATGGTATCGCCGGTACGCCAGGCGTAGAGCACCGCCATCAGCGTGCTGCTGACGAGAAAGGTATCGGTAAGCCCCACCAGCCAATTGCGTTCACCCAACCGGTAGACGGCATAGGGAGTCACGCCCAGAACGGCGAGGACACCGACCAGGGTAATGATGGACAACTGAAAGTCATCCCTCAGTCTGGACCAGAAGGTGCGCATTCAGAAAACTCTTATGTTGTTATTTTTATAGTCTGCCGCACGACATCAAGCCTGCGGGACAGGTCGCGACGCGACCATAGCTGTTGTCTCAGTCAAGCACAACCGTCACGTAAGCGACAGGCATAACGCTCAGGCTGCAGCTGCAGCCTGGATACGCTGAACCATCGCCCGCAGGCCATTGCCACGGGTCACGCTGAGGTGCTTGAGCAGGTTCAGTTGAGTGAAGTAGGCTTCAACGTCGAAGGCACGAATCTCCTCGACACGCTTACCGTTATACGCTGCAAGGACAACAGCAAGCAGCCCCTTGACGATAAAGGCATCGCTGTCAGCGTCAAAATACAGCCTGTCACCGTCGCGGCGACTGACCAGCCAGACCTGGCTTTGGCATCCACGCACCAGGTTTTCTTCAGTACGCTGGCTCGGATCCAGCTCGGGTAATTCCCTGCCCAGATCAATGATGTACTTGTAGCGGTCTTCCCAGCTGTCGAAAAACGACAGGGTATCAACGATATCCTCACTGGTGATTTCCGTACCAAATCGACTCATGTGCTGCCGTCCTCAGAAAAACATGCCGGTTTCGAGCTGCGCTTCTTCGCTCATCATATGCCGCTGCCAGGGTGGATCGAACACCAGGTCAACCTTGACCTCGTCGACGTTAGGCACCAGCTTGACGCGATACTCGACGTCGCCAACCAGTACCGTTCCCATCCCGCAGCCGGGCGCGGTAAGCGTCATCTGGATGGTCACCTTGTGGGCAGACTGGTCGACGGCGACATCATAAATCAGCCCCAGATTGACCAGGTCGACCGGAATTTCCGGATCGTAGACAGTCTTGAGGGCGGCCCAGACTTGCTCCTCCCGAATCTGTTCATCGACTGGCTCCGGGAAGGACAGCAGCTCGGGCTCCAGCCCAAGCGCCTCGGCATCGGTGCCATCAACACGCACCATCTGACCGTTGTAGGTCACAGTGTAGTTGCCGCCAAGCGCCTGGGTGATAGTCACGAAGGTATCTTTGGGGATGGTCAGGGGTGTTCCATCGGGAACTCGGCGTGCCGGACAATCGGCCCGGGCTACCACCATGCGACGTTCCATCGGGTTTCCTCGAAAAGATAACGGCCCGCCCCCGCAGGCGAGCCGTGAACAGGACAGATGATCAGTTGACGCTGAAGCTCTCGCCGCAGCCGCATTCGTCCTTGACGTTAGGATTGATGAACTTGATCTGCTGGTTGATGCCCTCGCGGACCAGGTCAATCTCGGTACCGGAGAGTACCTGCAGGCTGTTGCCGTCCACCAGCAACTCGACCTGATCGTCAAGCTGGTAGTGCAGGTCGCTATCGCTCGCCTGCTCCACCAGATCAATGGCGTACATGAAGCCGGTACAACCGCTCTTTTTCACGCTAAGACGGACAGCCTTGCCCTGCTGACCACTCAGCTGACGACGGAAATGTGCCAATGCAGCCGGAGTAACCGTAACCGCCTGCTGTTTGGGATCAAAGGATTCAACGCTCATCTGCAGTACTCCTTAAATCAGAAACTGCCGTACTTTTTCCAGCGCTTCAAACAGCCTGTCTATATCTGCACGGGTGTTATAGAAAGCCAAACTGGCCCGCACCGTGCCCGGAATACCGAGCTGCTCCATGATTGGCTGCGCGCAGTGGTTACCGGTGCGAACCGCCACGCCCTGCTGATCCAGCAGCATACCGACATCATTAGGGTGCGCGCCTTCCAGCAGGAAGCTCATCACGCTGGTCTTGTGTGCAGAAGTGCCAACCAGGCGAACACCGGGGGTTGCCCGTGCGCGCTCTTCGGCATAGTCCAGCAGAGCCTGTTCATGGGCTGCAGCCCCGGCGCGATCCAGCTGGTTCAGATAGTCGATGGCGGCACCAAAGGCGATCACCCCCGCAATATCCGGAGTACCCGCCTCAAACTTGTAGGGCAGCTGGTTGAAGGATGTGCCGGCGAAACTCACGGTCTCGATCATCTCGCCACCACCCTGATAGGGCGGCATGGCCTCCAGTAGATCACGCTTGCCGTACAGCACGCCGAGGCCGGTCGGACCAAACAGCTTATGTGCAGAGAAAGCGTAGAAGTCACAATCCAGCGCCTGAACATCCACTGGCCAGTGACTGACGGCCTGCGCACCATCAATCAAGACCAGCGCGCCCACCGCGTGGGCCAGACGCACCACATCGGCAACCGGATTGACGGTGCCCAAGGCATTGGAAACGTGGCCACAGGCAACCATCCTGACACGCTCATCGAGCATTGTTTCCAGCGCCGCCAGGTCCAACGTGCCGTTGGCGTCCACTGGAATAGGTTCAACGCTGGCCCCCTTCTCCGCCGCCACCAGTTGCCACGGTACGATGTTGGAATGGTGTTCCATCGCCGAGACCAGCACCCGATCTCCCGCCTGGAGGTTGGCTCGCCCCCAACTGGCGGCCACGAGATTGATACTCTCGGTGGTGCCGCGAGTCCAGATCACCTGGCGCGCTTCAGGCGCGTTGATAAACTCGGCGACCTTGACTCGCGCAGCCTCAAACTTCTGCGTCGCCCGGTCCGCCAGCGCGTGCGCACCACGGTGGACGTTGCTGTTGTCCTGCTCGTAATAGTCAACCAGGGCCTGAATGACCGCGCGCGGTTTCTGGGTAGTCGCGGCGTTATCAAGATACACCAGCGGGTGGCCGTTGACCTCCTGATTCAGAATCGGGAAATCGGCACGCACACGCTCGGCGTCAAACGGTAGCCGCTTCGTGAGATCATTCATAGCCAAGCTGCCCTACCATCTCGCTGGGTTGACCGAACAGCGAGACCAGGCGAGGACGCAGGTAATCCTGCACAGCCTGTTCCGGTACCTGACTCAGCAGTTCGTTGATAAAGCCAAAGCTCAGCATAGTGATCGCATCGGCCTTGGATACACCGCGACTCTGCAGGTAATACAGCGACGTCTCATCCAGCTGGCTGATGGTTGCACCGTGGGCACAGCGCACGTCGTCTGCGTAGATTTCCAATTCGGGCTTGGTATTGATCTCGGCGGAGCGCGAAGTCAGCAAGTTTTTGTTGCTGAGTTCAGCGAGCGTCTTCTGCGCCTGCGGATGAATGTGAATGCGGCCATTGAATACGGCCTTCGCCGAGTCACCGATGATGCCGCGAAACACCTCGTTGCTGGTGCAATGTGGCACGCAATGCTCAACATTGGTGTGATAGTCGATGACTTGGCGGTTACGCGGCAGGTAGATGCCGTTCAGATCTAGGTGCGCACCTTCGCCCAGCATGTTGACCTGATAGTCGATGCGCTTTAGGCGACTGCCCTGAGCCAGCGTAAAGCCGTGGAAACGGGCATCACGCTGCAGGTTCACATGCACACCACCAACATGCAGCAGGTCTTCCTGCTCCAGGTTGATACGATAGTGCTGCACTTGCGCATTGTTGCCCACAACCACTTCAGTCAGGCTGTTTACAAAGCCGTTTTGCGCATGCACATCTGATGCGTAATGCTCGATCAGTTCAGCCTCGGCGTTGTCTTCCAGCACCAGCAGCAGGCGCTGACTGGCAGCGACCGGTGTACGCTGTGGCGTACTGATATTGACAACGTACAGCGGTTTTTCCAGGCGCTGATTACGCCCGACATGCACCAGCACACCGTCAGCAGCCCAGGCATTGCTGAGCGCTGCGAACAGGTGCCGATCACTGTCGACTACCTGCCCCAAGTGCTGCCGAATCAACGCCTGCTGGGCGCTGTCAGCCTCACCAAAACGGACAATCCCCGTCGGCAAGCTGCTTGAATGCTCGGCACTGAATCGGCCGTTGATAAACACCAGACGGGTCGCATCCAGCTCAAGCTGTTCGACATCAGCCAGCGCCTGCGCGTCCGAGGTAGAACCCCAATCGAGCTGCGAGTATTGCTGCAGCGGAGCCAGCGACAGGTACTTCCAGTTTTCGGTCTTGCGGCCCGGCCAGCTGGCCTCGGCCCAGGTGCTGGCGCCCTGCTTGCGCAGGTCAGCCAACCACTCGGGAGACTGTTGCTGTGCAGCGAGCTGCAAGGCCGTCTGTTGAAAATCACTCATCGGATCAGACCACCTCGCTTTCAAGCCAGCCGTAACCCTTGGCTTCCAGCTCCAGAGCCAGACTCTTGTCGCCGGATTTGACGATGCGGCCACCAGCCAGGACGTGCACGTAATCCGGCACGATGTAGTCCAGCAGACGCTGATAGTGGGTTACCACCAGGAAGCTGCGCTTGCCGTCACGCATCGCGTTAACGCCGTCGGCAACCACTTGCAGGGCATCGATATCCAAACCGGAGTCAGTCTCGTCGAGAATGCACAGATCCGGTTCCAGCAGCATCATCTGCATGATCTCATTGCGCTTCTTCTCGCCGCCGGAGAACCCTTCGTTGACGCCGCGCTTCAGGAAGCTGGCGTCCAGGTTGACGCGCTTGCAGGTCTCGCGTGCCAGCTTGAGAAAGTCGACCGAGGAAATCTCATCCAGCCCCCGGTGCTTGCGCTTGGCATCAACCGCCGCCTTGAGGAATTCCATGTTGCTGACGCCGGGAATCTCAACCGGGTACTGAAACGCCAGGAACAAACCTTCACGTGCACGCTCCTCGGTTTCCATCTCCAGCAGGTCGTGCCCCTTGAAGGTGACGCTGCCGGCAGTGGCTTCGTAACCGGGCCGACCAGAAAGCACGTTACCCATGGTGCTTTTGCCTGAGCCATTGGGGCCCATGATGGCGTGAACTTCGCCTGGCTTGACCTCGATGGACAGGCCTTTGAGGATATCTTTCTCTTCAACTTTCGCGTACAAGTCTTTGATATTTAGCATCATTTATGCCTGATAAATTACTTTAACCGTTTTGAGCTGCACCAACAGGCAATCAGCCCACAGAACCTTCGAGACTGACCTCAAGCAGCTTGCCGGCTTCCACCGCAAACTCCATTGGCAACTCTTTGAACACCTCGCGGCAGAAGCCGTTGACGATCATTGAGACCGCCTTCTCAGCGTCAAGGCCACGCTGCTGGCACAGGAACAACTGGTCATCACTGACCTTGGAGGTTGTTGCCTCGTGCTCCACGACGGCGCTCGGGTTCTTGCTTTCGATGTACGGGAAGGTGTGCGCACCGCAGCGATCGCCGATCAACAGCGAGTCACACTGGGTGTAGTTACGCGCCCCTTCGGCACCTGGGTTGATACGCACCAGGCCACGATAGGCGCTATCACTGCGCCCGGCAGAAATGCCTTTGGCGACGATGGTCGAACGGGTGTTCTTGCCAAGGTGAATCATCTTGGTCCCGGTATCGGCCTGCTGGAAATTATTGGTCAGCGCAACCGAGTAGAACTCGCCTACGCTGTTGTCGCCCTTGAGGATGCAGCTCGGATACTTCCAGGTGACGGCAGAACCGGTTTCGACCTGGGTCCAGGAGATCTTCGCGTTGGTGTGGGCAATGCCACGCTTGGTCACGAAGTTGTAGATACCGCCCTTACCCTCCGCGTTGCCCGGATACCAGTTCTGCACGGTAGAGTACTTGATCTGCGCGTTATCCAGCGCGACCAGCTCAACAACCGCGGCGTGCAGCTGGTTCTCGTCACGCATCGGCGCAGTACAGCCTTCCAGGTAGCTGACATAGGAGCCTTCGTCAGCGACGATCAAGGTGCGCTCGAACTGCCCTGTGTTCATCTCGTTGATGCGGAAGTAGGTCGACAGCTCCATCGGACAGCGAACCCCCTTGGGGATGTAGACGAAGGAGCCATCGGAGAACACTGCGGAGTTCAGTGCTGCATAGAAGTTGTCTTTCTGCGGTACAACGCTGCCAAGGTACTGTTTGATCAAGTCTGGGTACTTGTGCACGGCCTCACTGATCGGGCAGAAAATGACGCCTGCCTCGTAAAGCTTCTCGCGGAAAGTGGTAACCACGGAGACCGAGTCAAAGACTGCATCAACGGCAACACCCGCAAGCATTTCCTGCTCATGCAGCGGAATGCCCAGCTTTTCATAGGTCGCCAGCAGCTCAGGATCAACCTCGTCGAGGCTCTTGGGCTTGCTGTCCATGCTTTTCGGGGCCGAATAATAGGACACCGCCTGGAAGTCGATCTCCGGGTAATGCACGTGAGCCCAGGTCGGCTCATCCATTTCCAGCCAGGACTGGAATGCCTTGAGTCGCCACTCGAGCAACCATTCAGGCTCGCCCTTCTTGGCCGAAATGAAACGGATCACGTCTTCATTGAGCCCCGGAGGCAGGGTTTCAGACTCGATGGCCGAGTGGAACCCCGCCGCGTAGTCCTTCCTGATCAGGCTTTCGACTTCTTCAGTCACGGTATCACCTCAATATTACAGCCGACGCTGATAGCGCGACTGCCACTTCTTGATTCAGGCACGCGTCCACCCGGTGGCGCTGCATGCGTGGAGAGTTCTACGACTCTTTAGATAATTCGCTCGAGCGCGCTGATGCTGCTACGCACGTTGGTAGCGCAATGATCCTGCCGCGAGCTGACGCGCTGAATATCTTCGCGCGAAACCAGATCGGCCAGACTGATCTCATCGAGAAACTGGCGCAGCCTGGCGCTCAGGTCAGACCAAAGATGGTGGGTCAGGCAGACAGCGCCGTCCTGGCAGTCGCCCTTACCCAGACAGCGCGTCGCATCCATCGAGTCGTTCACTGCCTCGACGATCTGCGCAACACTGATTGCCGCCGCCCCGCCTGCCAGCTTGTAGCCGCCGCCGGGGCCGCGAACACTCTCGACCAGCTTGCCGCGACGCAGCTTGGCAAACAGCTGTTCAAGATAGGAAATGGATACGCCCTGACGCATGGAAATGTCAGCCAGCGTGATGGGGCCCTGGTCCTCGTGCAACGCCAGATCCAGCATAGCTGTAACGGCGTAACGACCCTTGGTGGTCAATCGCATAGACGCTCTCGAGCGGATAAATTCACCGCTGCACTATGCAATATCCAAGCATTTCAGTCAAGTATTACCCCTGGCCGGCCGCCGTATTATAGAGCGATGCGCACGGTATCGAAAGGCAACACCAAAACGTCAATTACACTGCTTCACAAGAAATCAGCTGAAGCGCCACCAGCGACAATGCTATCGTTGATCGCCTCAGGGAGGCTCGACTCAGTTCTGCGCGCTGCGCTCAGCGCTCAGCGCTCAGCCGACGTCACAGCTTCGGCACACTGCCGGAGAAACGCTGGACTCGATCAGCCTCCCTCGACACACCTATAACAAGGAGCCATGCAGAATGAGCCATCACCAGCAGTTCTACATCAACGGTCAATGGGTATCGCCCAAGGGCACCCAAACCCTGGATGTCATCAACCCGGCCACCGAAGAAGCCGTTGCCACCATCGCGCTTGGCAACAAGGAAGACGTTGATCTCGCGGTAGCCGCCGCCAAAGCCGCCTTCGACAGCTACTCCAACACGACCCGCGAAGAACGCATTGCTCTGCTGGAGCGCATCATCGAGGTGTTCAAAAAGCGCATGGGCGACGTTGCCGTTGCCATCTCCCAGGAAATGGGTGCCCCGGCAAAACTGGCGAAAGCTGCACAGGCGCCGTCCGGACTGGGACACTTCGTTACCGCTCTTGGCGCACTGAAGGAGTTCGAATTTGAAGAAACCATCGGTACCACTCTGGTAACCAAGGAACCGATTGGCGTATGCGGCCTGATCACTCCGTGGAACTGGCCCATGAACCAGCTCACGTGCAAAATCGCACCGGCGCTGGCAACTGGCTGCACCATGGTGCTCAAACCCTCTGAAGTCGCACCGCTGTCGGCACTGATTCTCGCCGAGATTCTGGAAGAAGCAGGCGTACCAGCCGGCGTGTTCAACCTGGTCAATGGCGATGGCCCGACTGTGGGTGCTGCCATGTCTGGTCACCCGGACATCGATATGATGTCGTTCACCGGCTCTACCGCTGCTGGTCGTCAGGTGATGACCAACGGCGCGCAAACCATCAAACGTGTTGCACTGGAACTGGGCGGCAAGTCGGCCAACATCCTACTCGACGACGTCAACTTCGAGAAGATGGTTGCCCACGGCGTCATGTCCTGCATGAACAACAGTGGCCAGTCCTGCAACGCACCGACCCGCATGCTGGTTCCTAACAGCCGTATGGACGAAGTCGCGGCGATTGCCCAGGCCGCTGTTGCCAAAGTCAAGGCAGGCGATCCAAATGCAGCCGACACCGTTATTGGCCCGGTCGTTTCCAAGGCCCAATGGACCAAGATTCAGGACCTGATCACCGCTGGTATCGAAGAAGGTGCCAAGGTAGTCGCAGGTGGTCCTGGCCGCCCGGAAGGTCTGGACAAAGGCTATTACGTCAAGCCGACTATCTTCAGTCACGTCACCAACGAGATGACCATCGCCCGCGAGGAAATCTTCGGCCCGGTGCTGTCGATCATTGGTTATGAAGACGAGGACGACGCGGTACGCATCGCCAACGACACCCGTTACGGCCTGTCCGGCTATGTTTCCTCCAGTGATCTGGACCGCGCTCGCAAGGTTGCCCGCCGTATTCGCACGGGCATGGTGCACCTGAACGGCGCTCAACTGGATCCGCGTGCGCCCTTTGGCGGTTACAAGGAATCCGGTGTCGGCCGCGAATGGGGTCACTATGGCTTCGAAGACTTCCTCGAGGTCAAGTCGATCTTCGGTTACAACCAGGCCTGATCCTGCGGTACCGATAGCAAAAAGCCTCTGCCCTTACGGGCAGAGGCTTTTTTATTGCCACTACGTGGGCGCCGCAGCGCCCACGCCTTCTGATTACCGACTGAGTTCAACCAACAACGCGTTGAGACGTCGCACATAAGCCGCCGGATCATTCAGCGACTCACCTGCCGCCAGCGCCGCCTGATCAAACAGGATACGACTCAGGTCACCAAAACGTTCCTCATCCTGCTCTCCGTCCAAACGATCGAGCAGCGGATGCGCTGGATTGATCTCCAGGATCGGCTTGCTTTCTGGCGCCTTCTGCCCGGTAGCCTCCAGGATGCGGCGCATTTGCAGTCCCATATCATCCTCGTTGATTACCAGTACCGCCGGCGAGTCGGTCAGACGATGGGAGACTCGCACTTCCTGCAGGTCGTCCTTCAACACCTCCTGGATGCGCTTGACCAGATCGGCCTTCTCTTGAGCGGCCTTTTCCTGCTCCTGCTTGTCCTCTTCACCCTCCAGCTTGCCGAGGTCGAGGTCACCGCGAGCCACATCGACAAACTGCTTACCCTTGTACTCGCTCAGGTGGCTCATCAGCCACTCGTCAATACGATCCGTCAGCAGCAGTACTTCGATACCCTTCTTGCGGAAGATCTCCAGGTGCGGGCTGTTCTTAACCTGCGCGTAACGCTCGCCAGTCAGGTAGTAAATCTTGTCCTGCCCCTCAACCATTCGCTCGAGGTAGGCGTCCAGACTGACCACTTCACTGTCGTCAGTCTGCGCGGTTGATGCAAAACGCAGCAGGCCAGCAATTTTCTCACGGTTGCCAAAGTCCTCTGCCGGACCCTCTTTCATCACGCTGCCAAAGGCTTTCCAGAAGGTGGCGTACTGCTCCGGTTCCTTCTTGGCCATTTTCTCCAGCATGTCGAGCACCCGCTTGGTCAGCGCCGACTTCATGCTATCAATGGCCGGATCCTTCTGCAGAATTTCACGCGATACGTTCAGCGACAGGTCGTTGGAGTCGACCACACCCTTGATGAATCGCAGGTACAGCGGCAGAAACTGTTCGGCGTCATCCATAATGAACACCCGCTGCACATACAGCTTCAGGCCACGCGGCGCCTCGCGCTGATACAGGTCAAACGGTGCGCGGCCCGGCACATACAGCAGACTGGTGTATTCAAGCTTGCCTTCAACCTTGTTGTGACTCCAACTCAGCGGATCCTCAAAGTCGTGGGCTACGTGCTTGTAGAACTCCTTGTACTCGTCATCCGAGACCTCAGTACGGCCGCGAGTCCAGAGCGCGCTGGCGCGATTGACACTCTCCCATTCCGGCTCAGTCGGTGCATCCTTCTCCTCACCGTGGTGCTGCTTAGGCAATTCAATCGGCAGGGAAATATGGTCCGAGTATTTGGTTACGACATTACGCAGACGGAAGCCATCAGCAAACTCACTCTCAGCGGCTTTCAGGTGCAGCACAATGCGGGTTCCGCGCTCGGGCTTCTCAATTGTGGCGATACTGAACTCGCCCTCACCGGCTGACTCCCAGTGCACCCCCTCTTCCGCCGGCAGACCCGCGCGACGGGTAAAGACTTCTACCTTGTCGGCAACAATGAATGCGCTGTAAAAACCGACCCCAAACTGACCAATCAGCTGGGAGTCCTTTTTCTGATCACCAGTCAACTGCTGCATGAATGCGGCGGTGCCGGATTTGGCAATGGTGCCCAGATGGTCAATGACTTCCTGACGGGACATGCCAATCCCGTTGTCTTCAATCGTCAGGGTGTTAGCTGCCGGATCCGCGCTGATACGAATACGCAAATCAGGCTGATTCTCCAGCAGCGCCGGAGTGGCTATCGCTTCGAAGCGCAGCTTGTCAGACGCGTCCGATGCGTTGGAAATCAGCTCACGCAGGAAGATTTCCTTGTTCGAGTACATCGAATGAATCATGAGGTGAAGCAGTTGCTTGACCTCAGTCTGAAATCCGAGTGTTTCCTTATGAGCGTCCACGGTCATAACGAAGTGTCTCCATTGATGCAGTTCAGGGCGAGCCGGTCAGGCCGGCGATGCATCTAGAGATGGGGACAATTTGAGTACTTTCAAGGCCCTGCAAAAAAACGGCAGTACACATCAGCGACGTGCGCGAGTCTCGATCAGGACAACATCTTCAGGATGAAACTGGAAGTCCACCTGATTGGCACCCTGTGGCAGCGACAAAACGATACGTCGATCACCGGTGACCTCCTTCAACACACCTTCGTAGCTGCGCCCCGTGACAGTGAGCACTCGAGCGGACCGGCCAATGAAGCGTGCCGGGCTATCCAGCAACGTTTGCAGGTTCAGCTCCCGCCATCCGGCAGGTTCAACCGCGACCGGAGGTGGTTCGACAGGCGCTGGCGCTGGCGCACTGAGTGACTTGCCCAGCCAGTCAGGCTGACCATCCAGTAGAACCCGCCCACCAAGGCGCGTTGCATGGTCTGCGGGCAAGTGCAGATAAACGGTCATCTCAGTTTTGCTAGCGCCTACCGGAGCCAGAGCAATACTCAGGCTGTAAGCGGATGGGATACGGCGCAGACCGGGGGCTGTCAGGGCACCGGTGTACCATTGAATAACCAACTCGGGCCAGGGACCATCGTCACCGGGCAACAGGTCAATCGCCGTGCCGTGCAACAGCGCAGGTGCCTTGTCAAAACGGACCACCAGCGAACGCAGAGTCCGGTTAGCCGCGGTCTCGGCGAAAATCAGTTGATCACCACGCCAGTAGACGTTGTCAGGCACAAAGGGTTGCCCCATGAGCGTCCCGCTAAGCGCCGCCGACGCAGGCGTTTCCGCCCAGTTACCACTCAACAGGCGGTCAAAGCGTTCGGGTTGATCACGATACAGCAAGCCCACCCCGGCCACGACCGAGACCAATGCGATAACCAGCAACACCCGCGGCAACACGGGATAACCGCGACCACGCAGCAACGGTGTAATCACTGGCAGCAAGGTTGCGACCATCAAAGGCCCCGGGCCCAGACTCAGGCTGGCAAATACCAACCACGCCCAGGATACGGCTAGCGCAACCATCCCCCCCAGAATCAACAAGGCTTCCATGTCGCCTGATCTTCTCCGATTAGCGATCTAGTCCAGTTTGAAGTGCGCACGCGCCGTCGCGATCGGTTCGCTGGAGTGCGTTTGCCAAGCAGTGATAGCGACGTTACCTACCCGCCGACCCTGACGCCAAACCTGGCAGGTAGCGTAGGTATCACGGTACAGCCCGGCGCGCAGGTAATCCACCGAGAAGTCGATGATTTTGGGAAACACCTCACTGTTCATAAACATCATCAGGTGAAGCATCGCTGACTGCTCCATGAATCCGGCGATTACGCCACCGTGCAGCGCAGGCAATACCGGGTTGCCGATGTTGAGCTCCTGACGCGGTAGCGTAAAAAAAGCCTCGCTGCCCAGCCGCGTCACTTGCATGCCAATCATCCGGGCATAGGGAATCAGCTCAACCAGCGCGCTGTAGTCGCCAGTCTCGTGGGACCGGGTAATAAGCTCCTGAACCTGCTGCTCACTCAGACTCATGCTTCCCCCTGATCAATCTGTTTGCCCAGTTCCGCCTGATCAACGGCCTTGCCCATGCGCATGAAGGTGCCGACCACATGGGCAATCGGCTGCTCGCGATCATCCTGGTAGGCCACGCCACGGGTAAAGATGACCGTCGGCGTTACCCGATAACATTCAGCGAAACCGAAGATCGGTTTACCCGGCTCCGCCGGGTGCATGTAGTCGATGCGCAGGTCCAGCGTCGGACAGATTTCGAACTCCGGCAGGTAGCAGACGGTCGAGATACCGCAGCAGGTGTCCATCAGCGTGGTAATGGCCCCGCCGTGGATGACGCCGGTAACCGGATTTCCAACGATCTGTTCGCTGTAGGGAAGGCGCAGAACAAGCCCGCTCTGGTCGGCGCTCTCCACCGTTATCTGCAAATGCTGACAGTGACGCAACACGGATAGAAAATTGCGCGCGCGCAGTTCAATTTCGCTCATGAACGCTGTGACCTTGGCGTAGCTAGTCAATAAGGCTGAGCATAGTACCCAGAACCTGAACTAGACTCCATAAGTTGGCCTCAGATTGAACTTTGCCGCCGGCGGTGAGCACTAACTCCTTGAATCCACTGATCTGCAGGAGTATTCAGATGAATCGTAAAGGATATGTTGCCGCAGCACTGGCATTAACTGCGAGTCTTTGGCTAACCGGGTGTCAGCAAGAGCCCGAAGACAAGATGGAAGACGCCAAGCAGGAAATGTCGGATGCCGTAAACAGCATGGGTGACGCTGTCGAAAGCACTGGCGAGGCCATCGAACAGAAAGCCCAAGAAGCACAATAAGAAGGGGCAAAGGTATCGCCCTGACTATCAAGGAGAGAGCAAATGAAGAAAGTAGCTGCCGCAATGGTACTGATGGCGGGCGTAGGTCTTATGGCCGGCTGCCAGGAAAGTGCAGAAGACAAGATGGACGACGCCCGCGAGTCAATGTCGGAAGCAGTGGAGAGCATGAACGATGCCGCTCATGACGTCGCCGACGCGACCGAGCAAAAGGCACGTGAGATGACCGGCAACGAGCAGACTGCTGGTGAAGTAGTGCAGGAGAAGGTCGAGGCGGCTGGCGAGCAGGTTGAGGAAGCCTACGATGCGACCAAGGAAAACGTAGAGCAGGCGTACGACGCCACCAAGGAAAATGTCGAGCAGGCGTACGAAACATCCTCCGACTATGTAGAGGAGAAGGCAGACGCTGTGCAGGAAGCGGCTACCGAATCCAAAAACGAGATGGAGAAAGCCGTAGAGGAATAAACTCTATGGCGCAGGCATGCCGCCCGGCATGCCTGCCTTCACTCCCTCTTTTCACCCCAGCGCAGGGATCAGCAGCAATCCCAGGCAGCAGACAAAACCGACAATCCACGCCAGACTGCGCAGCGTTGCCAGGTTCATCAAATACAGCACGCTATAAGCTATCCGGCAGGTAATAAACAGCAGGCACAGCACGTTGGCCAGGCTGCCGCCAGTACCTGTTACCAGAACCACCAGCACCCCTGCTGCGAACAACGGAAACCCCTCGATCATATTCTGATGAGATGCCAGAGCCCGTGCGCCCCACCCGGTCAGTGCCGCCTGTTGCGCCCGCGGGTGGGCGTTGTCATATCCCTTGCCTGAGCGGCCCTGAGCGATGGCGACAGGAACCTTGGTAAACACCAGCAGCAACGCTGCAATAAACAAACACCAAAGAGGCACACTCATTCCGTTTTCTCCATTTGTGCAGACGGGGGTATCGGCGCCGGGCTGAACATCATGATGTGCAGCACATCCGAATGAAACTCACGGCGATACAGTACCACCACCACACCGGCGACGGTCAGAATGAACAACAGCGGATTGATGAACCAGGTGAGCGTCCCCAAAGCAAAATAGTATGAGCGAAGGCCCAGGTTGAACTCATTGCCGGCCATGGACAACACCCGAGCCATACGCTCGGCATAAGCGTTGCGCTCTGTCTCGGTCACATTCTTCTCACCTAGCAGCGGCGCAGATCCCAGCAGTACCGAGGCAAAATTGTACTGGCGCATGCCCCAGGAGAAGGTGAAAAACGCATAGACAAAGATCGCGGTCAGCACCAGTAACTTGAGCTCGAATATCTCGCGCCCCACTTGGGCAACAAAGGGCAGTTCGTGCAGCAGCACAACTGCCTTGTCTGATGCCCCGATAACGGTGATCAGGCCGGCAAGAATCAGCAGCGTACTGGATGCGAAAAACGACGTGTTGCGCTCCAAATTGCCGATAACGCTGGCATCGGCCATACGCTGCTCGCGCATCAGCAAACGGTTCATCCAGTCTCGACGATACAGATGCAAAACACTGGCAAGGCAAGCAGTATCTCTGCCCTTGCGCAATGCATATAAGGTGTAGCCCACCCAGCAAAGCAAAAACCAGCTGACCGCCAGCAGGTTGATCCAAACACTTCCCGCATCCGGAATCGACAGCATTACCTCTCCTCAGATACCACCAGTACATCTGTAGCTGGGCACCCCATGGCACCCGGCCCGTTACCGTCGCAGACTACCGTAACGCAGATACTCGACGAGTATAGCTGCCAGCAGGGTCACAGCGACCGGCAGCAGCCATCCGAGACTTTTATCTGACAACGGTAATGCGTCAATCCATGCCCCGGCACTGCTGATCAGTCCCGCGGCCTTCAAACCATCAATCACACCAAACACCAAGGTAACCAGCATCGCCGGGCGCATCAGATTCTGCGGGCGAGCCATGGAGGCACACAACAGGCTCATGCTTACCAGCACGATCGCCAGCGGGTAAAGACCGACCAGCACCGGGATTGAAAAGCTGATCAAACTATCCAGCCCCTGGTTAGCCACGGCCATGCTGAACAAGCCAAACACCCACACTACCAACTGGTAGCTGACCGGCAGCAGGCGGCTGAAGTACTCACCACAGGCAGTTAGCAAGCCGACCGCTGTGGTCATGCACGCCAGGATGATCACCAGAGCCAGTAGCGCGCTGCCAGCAGTACCAAATCGGTGCTGCACGTAAGAGGCCAGAATCTGCCCACCATTTACCCCCGACTCGACCAGCGCACCGCTGGTGGCGCCAAGGTAGAACAGTGCCAGATACACCATCGACAGGCCCGCAGCAGCGATCACTGCGGCCAACACGGTGTAACGAGTAATCAGACGATTCTCGCTTACCTGACGGTCACGAATAGCGGTAGTAATAACGATGCCGAACACCAGCGCGCCGAGTGTGTCCATCGTCAAATAGCCCTGCAGAAAGCCCTGAATCAGAGGCGCAGAGCGGTACTGCTCGGTCGGTGCGTGCACCTCACCCGCAGGGAACAGCAACGCAGCGATGCCAAGCAAGAACAGTCCCGACAGCAGTACAGGGGTAATGTACTTACCGATTCGGTCGACCAACTGTCCTGGCTTCAGGGCGAGGAAGATAACCACTGAGAAATAGACAACCGAATAACCCAGCAAAGCTAGCCAGCTATCCTGAACAAAGGGCGCCACACCAATCTGGTAGGAGACCACCGCCGTGCGCGGCGTGGCAAACAGCGGCCCGATAGCGAGGTACACCAGAACGCTAAGCAGCACACCGGCAACCCGTCCAAGCGGTCCCGTCAGCTGTACAAGACCACCGCCGACGCGCGCAAGCGCAATCAAGGTCAGCAGCGGCAAACCGACGGCCGTAATCAGAAAGCCAAAAGCCGTCGGCCAGATATTCTCACCGGCAGCCAGGCCTGCACTCGGTGGAAAAATTACGTTGCCTGCACCAAGAAACAGGGCAAACGTCATGAAGCCGAGAGCCAGTACATCAATGGGAGTAAGTTGTTTGGTCATAGAATCTTGTTTGGGTGTTCGCTGTACGAGTGATTGCTCCCTGCACCCTCGAACATGGATAAAGGCAAAGGACGCTACCGGCAACCGCCGGCAGACCAGATAGTCGTGGGAATCCGGAACTGATCAAAAATCACGTCCCGTAATTTTTTGGCGGCAAATTCTACCTTGTTCTGTACAACCGCATCGAACAAAGCCGCCGGGCGGTAGTCCGCTGAACTGCATCCATCGAGCGATTGGGCTGCTCCGAGGCGGCCTCGCATCTGCCACTCGCCCTGCTCGTTAGTCAGCCAGATTCTTCCGAATGGCGGCACATCCTGCACGTCGCGGCTGAGCACAACGAACCCCTGCTCACCCTCTTCCTGCAACCTCACCGCCCATATCAGGCAACCGTTACCATCGGCCACCTGAGCGCGACAGCCAGCCATGGCAGGTTGCTCCAACAACTTGTCGAGCAGCGATTGCGGCACTACCTCGCCCCGGGGAAAAACCGGCAAGGACGCCAGCTTCTCTTCCAGATGGGTGCGAGTGTCACGCGTTCGGCCCAACGCCTGCAGCGCCATCGCTGCAAGCCTGGCAGAGGATCCACCACCATCAACCGGCTCTCTGGCCAGCTCCATCAGAGCAGCAACGCCGTACCCTGCCCCCTGCCTGGTGAGAAAGTTGATCAACGCCTGATCATCAACCTGCCCACGGTGCATGCGCTCCATCTGGCTATCAACACTCAGGCGCCGTGGATCAAGCGGCCCACCCAACAACAGAACCACCGCGAGCACCGTTGCTGCCGATGCCAGCACGTTGGTCGCCGGCATAAGCCTGCCAGGCAAACGGCCAAGCAACGTCGCCAGGGCGTCCAATGCATATCCGCCGACCAGCAAACCGATAATCAGCACCACCAGCACGGCCCAGATACGCTCCGGCGTCAGACCATACTGGTCGATACGCAGGCTTAGAGAGTAGCCCGCAACGATCACCATCGGGAGCAAGGCCAGCTTGCCAACCGCGGTGAGAAGGCGCATTGCCCGATGCCGTGAGGTCATTTGCGCGCCCCCACGGGAGGCAAGGTTGAGGAGCAACAAACTTAGCGCCGCAAACCACAGCAACAGCGTTGCCGCTCGCCCCGTCGACAGCAGGCGATCAATGCCCTGCACACCCCAGCTCGCAACAAAGCAAATCCCCAGCAACGCGGCCAAGGGATACAGCCAGCCACATAGCTGCTGCGAACGCTGATACACAAAGTCAGTCACCCGGTGCGTGCGCACAACAACCGACACGGCGTGGGAAAACACCAGGGTACTCAAAGGAATGGAGAACCAGGCCTGCTCTATCAGATCGGACAGAAAGCGCAACTCAATCAACTTGAACAGCCCGGCCGCCGAGGCCAGAACGCCCCAGAACAAAGCCAGCACCAGCGCGGATTGAGCGAGCAACAGCGCGTTGCGCAGCAACGCATCTACCCAGCGCGCATAATCAATACGCCACCTGCCCCGCTGCAAAAGGGCCAGCGCAGGCACCAGCAGAAAGGCAACGATCCCCAGAATCAGAGCTGGCGCGAGATAATCACCCACCTGCGCCGGCGTCCAGCCCGCGGCATCACTTCGTCGCCCCAGGCTGCTGGCTGTCAGCCCTTGATGCAGGCCAATCAGCGCGGTTACCAGCGCAACGCCAATACTCAGCAACCAACGCCGCACCGCCGTTGCCTCGCTGGCGCAGTAGAAACTCAGCGGCAGAAAGATCATGACCATGAACAGCGGAATATAGGCCGCAGCATGGGTGGCAGGCCAGACGTGCAACTCTGCCGACTGATACAAACCATAGGCCAACATGGCCTGCAAGCCGCCCACCATCAGATGCAACACACTGATCCGGTCAAAAGCTTTCATGTGAACTCTTCCTGCGCGCAACGCGTCCGTTCCTGCCAACGTGCATAAAAAGCATGGCAGATAAAACAAAACCCCGCCGAAGCGGGGTCTTGTCACTACCTGTGACCAATGACGCTTACTTCATGGTCCAGCCAGTCAGTTCTGCCAGCGCAGCGCCGATTTCGGCCAGCGAGCGAACAGTTTTAACGCCTGCGTCTTCCAGAGCAGCAAACTTCTCGTCTGCAGTGCCCTTACCGCCGGAGATGATCGCACCAGCGTGACCCATACGCTTGCCTGCCGGAGCAGTAACACCAGCGATGTAGGAAACAACCGGCTTGGTGACGTTGGCCTTGATGAACGCAGCCGCTTCTTCTTCAGCGCTACCGCCGATCTCACCGATCATGACAATCGCTTCGGTCGCCGGATCTTCCTGGAACATCTTCAGGATGTCGATGAAGTTGGAACCCGGGATCGGGTCACCACCGATACCAACGCAAGTGGACTGACCGAAGCCGGCGTCAGTGGTCTGCTTGACCGCTTCATAGGTCAGGGTGCCGGAGCGAGATACGATACCGACCTTGCCCGGCAGGTGGATGTGGCCCGGCATGATACCGATCTTGCACTCGCCGGGGGTGATAACACCCGGGCAGTTCGGGCCGATCAGACGTACACCTAGCTCGTCACACTTGACCTTGGCATCCAGCATGTCCAGCGTCGGGATGCCTTCGGTGATGCAGACAATCAGCTTGATGCCGCTGTTGGCCGCTTCAAGGATGGAGTCCTTGCAGAACGGAGCCGGAACGTAGATCACGCTGGCTTCGGCGCCAGTTACTTCAACTGCTTCGGCAACGGTGTTGAACACCGGCAGACCCAGGTGAGTGGTACCGCCCTTGCCCGGTGTTACGCCACCAACCATCTTGGTGCCGTAGGCAATCGCCTGCTCGGAGTGGAAAGTGCCCTGCGAGCCGGTGAAGCCCTGGCAGATGACCTTGGTGTCTTTGTTAATCAGGATGCTCATTATTTACCCTCCGCGGCCTTGACGACTTGCTGGGCAGCGTCGGTCAGACTGGTTGCAGCGATGATGTTCAGGCCACTCTCGGCCAGTACCTTGGCGCCGAGATCGGCGTTGTTGCCTTCCAGACGAACAACAACCGGTACCTTAACGCCTACTTCTTTAACGGCGCCGATGATGCCTTCAGCAATCATGTCGCAGCGTACGATACCGCCGAAGATGTTAACCAGAACGGCCTGTACGTTGGAGTCGGACAGAATGATCTTGAACGCTTCGGTAACGCGCTCTTTGGTCGCGCCGCCGCCCACGTCCAGGAAGTTGGCCGGCTTGCCGCCGTGCAGGTTGACGATGTCCATGGTGCCCATGGCCAGACCGGCACCGTTGACCATGCAGCCGATATTGCCTTCCAGAGCAACGTAGTTCAGTTCGAACTTGGCAGCGTGGGCTTCACGCGGATCGTCCTGAGACGGATCGTGCATGGCGCGCAGCTTGGGCTGACGATACATGGCGTTGCCATCGATGTTGATCTTGGCGTCCAGGCAATGCAGGTTGCCGTCTTCCTTGATCACCAGCGGGTTGATTTCCAGCAGAGCCAGGTCGTAGTCGGCAAACAGCTTGCCCAGGCCTACGAAAATGTTGGTGAACTGCTTGATCTGGTCGCCTTCGAGGCCCAGCTTGAATGCCAGCTCACGGCCCTGATAGGGCTGCGGGCCAACCAGCGGGTCGATGGTTGCCTTGAGGATCTTCTCGGGGGTTTCTTCCGCAACCTTCTCGATCTCGACACCACCTTCGGTGGAGGCCATGAAGACGATACGGCGAGTGGAACGATCAACTACCGCGCCCAGGTACAGTTCCTTGGCGATGTCGGTGCAGGACTCAACCAGAATCTTGCTGACCGGCTGACCATTGGCATCTGTCTGGTAAGTAACCAGACGCTGACCCAGCCACTTCTCGGCGAAGGCTTTTGCATCTTCCTTGCTCTTGACCAGCTTTACACCGCCGGCTTTACCGCGGCCACCAGCGTGAACCTGAGCCTTGACGACCCACATGTCGCCGCCAATCTTGTCACAGGCTTCAGCCGCTTCTTCCGGAGTGTCGACAGCAAAACCCTTGGATACTGGAAGGCCGTATTCAGCGAACAGCTGCTTCCCCTGATATTCGTGAAGATTCATGCTTTTCTACCGTTTTGATCGTGTAGGAATTACGTTTTATAGCCACTGTCCTAGGGGACCGTAACCACCAATGCCGTTCTGCCGGAGACCTGCTGACCCGCACATGTCTCATCCTTTACATGCCCTGCTACCTGCACTCGCCCTTTTCGACGGGCTCGTGACGGGCAAACCGGCATCCGGCAACACGGCTGACCACCCTATCGTGGCCTGGCCGATTGCTCGGCCAAAGTTGTCCTTTAAGCTGCGCCGTTGACCCGACTGTCGCACTGCGACCGCCGGGTCAGCGCGCTATATTAACGCTTCTTGCGGTTGGCGACATGAATTGCGTGGCCATTTACCGCCAGTGCCGCTTCATGCAGGGCCTCGGACAGCGTCGGGTGCGAGAAGACCATCATGCCCAGATCTTCAGCGCTGGTACCGAATTCCATCGCAATGGCGCCCTGCTGAACCAGTTCGGCAGCGCTTGGGCCAATAACGTGAACGCCCAGCACGCGGTCGGTCTTGGCATCGGCGATCATCTTGACGAAGCCACCGGTGTCGTTGGCAGCAACCGCGCGACCGCTGGCAGCAAACGGGAAGACACCAACGTTGAACTCGACGCCTTCGGCCTTGAGCTGCTTCTCGTTCTTGCCGACCCACGCGATTTCCGGGTGGGTGTAAATAACAGACGGGATCAGGTCGTAGTTCATCGCGGCCTTGTGGCCGGCAATGCGCTCGGCAACCATTACGCCCTCTTCCGACGACTTGTGGGCCAGCATTGGGCCGCGAACCATGTCACCGACTGCGTATACGCCCGGCACGCTGGTTGCGCAGTAGTCATCAACATACACCATGCCACGCTCGTCCAGATCGACACCACAATCGGACGCCAGCAGGTTTTCGGTGTACGGACGACGGCCAACGGCCACGATCAGCTTGTCAAAGGTCAGTTGCTGCTCGCCTTCGCTGTCGGTAAACGACACGGTGACCTGCTTGCGCTTGATCTCGGTACCGGTAACCCGAGCACCCAGGCGAACCTGCAGACCCTGCTTGGTGAAGGTCTTCAGCGCTTCCTTGGCAACCTGCTCATCGGCCAGGCTAAGGAACGAATCCAGTGCTTCGAATACGACCACTTCAGCGCCCAGACGGCGCCATACCGAACCCAGTTCCAGACCGATCACACCAGCGCCGATAACGCCCAGTTTCTTCGGTACAGAGGTGAAGTCCAGAGCACCAGTGGAATCAACGATAATATCGTCGGTCAGCGGTGCCGGCGGAATATTGATCGGCACGGAGCCGGAGGCCAGAATCACGTTCTCAGCATCCAGTACAGTCACGGTACCGTCGGGGGCGGTGACTTCAACCTTCTTGCCGGCCAGCAGCTTGCCGTGACCTTCGATGCTGGTCACGCCGTTGGCCTTGAACAGGGTGGCAACGCCGCCGCTGAACTGCTTGACGATCTTGTCCTTACGCTCGACCATCGCCGGGACATCCATGCTGATGCCCTTGACGTCGATACCATGGACCTTGTAACCCTCTTTGGCCTCATGGTACTTCCAAGTGCTGTCCAGCAGCGCCTTGGACGGAATGCAGCCAACATTCAGGCAGGTACCACCAAGGGCGTTCTTGCCGTCCTTGCCGACGTATTTTTCGATACAGGCGGTCTTCAGACCCAGCTGCGCCGCGCGGATGGCAGCGACATAACCGCCGGGGCCCGCGCCAATGACTACCACATCGTATTTCTGACTCATGAGCAAATCCTCTGTTGGCAGCAGAACTCAAAGCGGAGCCCGGCACTAGGTGCCGGGCGAGTAATCTACTGCGGAAAACCCGTGTTACCGATCAAACGTCCAGCAGCAGACGAGCCGGGTCTTCCAGCAGGTCCTTGATGGCAACCAGGAAGCTCACTGCTTCCTTGCCGTCGATCAGGCGGTGGTCGTAGGACAGCGCCAGATACATCATCGGCAGAATGACGACCTGACCGTTAACCGCCATCGGACGGTCCTGGATCTTGTGCATGCCCAGAATGGCAGCCTGCGGGGGGTTGACGATCGGGGTGGAAACCAGCGAGCCAAACACGCCACCGTTGGAGATGGTGAACGTACCGCCAGTCATCTCTTCCATGGTCAGCTTGCCATCACGTGCCTTGCGGCCGTAATCAGCGATGGTGCCTTCGATGTCCGCCAGGCCCATGCTCTCGGTGTTACGCAGAATCGGCACAACCAGACCGCGGTCGCTGGATACGGCTACGCCGATATCCTGATAACCGTGGTAGACAACATCGTTGCCGTCGATCGAGGCGTTGACCGCCGGATAGCGCTTGAGCGCTTCGGTAGCTGCCTTGACAAAGAAGGACATGAAGCCCAGACGTACGCCATTGTGCTTCTTCTCGAATAGATCCTTGTACTTGCTGCGCAGATCCATGATCGGCTTCATGTTGACCTCGTTAAAGGTGGTCAACATGGCCATGCTGGACTGGGCGTCAACCAGACGCTCAGCGATCCGGGCGCGCAGGCGAGTCATCGGCACGCGCTTCTCGACGCGATCACCTTCAGCTACGGCAACAGCCGCAGCCGGTGCAGCCGGTGCCGCAGCAGGCTTGGCAGCCGGCGCGTTCTTCTTGGCTTCGATGGCGTTCAGCACGTCTTCCTTGGTGACGCGCCCACCCTTACCGGAGCCGGTGATGTCGGCAGCGGCAAGGCCGTTCTCTTCGGCCAGTTTGCGTGCAGCCGGCGACAGCAGCGGTTCTTCACCGCCCGCCTCGGCTTCGGGGGCTGCCTCAGCCTTGCTTTCGGCAGGTTTGGCGGCCGGCGCAGCCGCTTTTTCGCCAGCTTTCAGGGTGCCCAGCACTTCGCCGCTGAGCACGGTATCCCCTTCAGCCTTGGCGATGTCACCCATTACGCCATCAGCTTCTGCCAGTACTTCCATTACAACTTTGTCGGTCTCGATATCAACCAGCAGTTCGTCGCGCTTTACCGCATCGCCAGGCTGTTTGTGCCAAGTGGCAACCGTGCCGTCAGCAACTGATTCCGGAAAAGTAGGGGCTTTGATTTCAATAGCCATTGTCGATCCTTATTAATCTCTGTTGTCTGGCGTAGCTCAGACGGTAAAGGCGTCTTGCAGGAGTTTTTCCTGCTGTTCGGCGTGCATGGAAGGATGGCCGCAGGCAGGCGCGGCAGAAGCCTCACGTCCAGCGTAGTCCAGATACAGATTCTTGGTCTTGTGCTGAGCAACGACCCGACGCATGTGATGCTGGCTGCAGTACCAGGCACCCTGGTTCATCGGCTCTTCCTGACACCAGACAACCTTCTTCAGGTTTTTGTAAGGTGCCAGTGCATCAGCCAAGTCATCTTCAGGGAACGGATACAGCTGCTCGATACGAATCA
Organism: Halopseudomonas oceani; assembly: GCF_002903165.1. Lineage (GTDB taxonomy): Bacteria > Pseudomonadota > Gammaproteobacteria > Pseudomonadales > Pseudomonadaceae > Halopseudomonas > Halopseudomonas oceani. The sequence goes on along the minus strand of NZ_PPSK01000009.1, from coordinate 83,920 downwards.
CAACGGCGTTATCCAGCTCTTCGTTGCGACGCTTCTCCAGCAGGTCGTAGTACACCTTGCCGCTACACATGATCACGCGATCCACCTTCTTCGGATCGATTGCATCGATCTCGGGGATCACAGTCTGGAAGGAGCCTTCGGCCAGCTCTTCCAGCGTCGAGGTAGCGAGCTTGTGGCGCAGCAATGATTTCGGTGTCAGGGCGATCAGCGGCTTGCGCAGCGGACGAATGACCTGACGGCGCAGCATGTGATAAACCTGAGCAGGCGTTGAGGGTACACACACCTGAATGTTGTGCTCGGCGCTCAATTGCAGGAAGCGCTCAAGACGTGCAGACGAGTGCTCCGGGCCCTGCCCTTCGTACCCGTGTGGCAGCAGCATGGTCAGACCACACAGACGCCCCCATTTGTGCTCACCACTGGTAATGAACTGATCAACCACCACCTGAGCACCGTTGAAGAAGTCACCAAACTGGGCTTCCCAGATAACCAGTGCGTTCGGCGTGGTCGTCGCGTAGCCGTATTCGAACGCCAGCACGGCTTCTTCGGAGAGCAGCGAGTCGTAAATATCGAAACGCGGCTGGTTGTCGCTCAGCTTGCGCAGCGGCACATAGGCGCGGCCATCGTTCTGACTGTGCAGCACGGCATGACGGTGCGAGAAAGTACCACGACCGACGTCCTGACCGGTGATGCGCACCGGGTGACCTTCGTGCAGCAGCGTGGCGTACGCCATGGTCTCGGCGAAACCCCAGTTCAGAGCGAGCGCACCGGCAGCCATCTTGCGTCGGTCTTCAACAATCTTGCCAACCTGACGCTGCAATACTAGGCCATCCGGCAGATCAGTCAGGCGGTTAGCCAGTTCCTGCAGGGTTTTCAGGTCAAAGCTGGTGTCGTGACGCGCAGTCCATTTGTGGTTCAGATAAGGCGCCCAGTCAACAAACGAACTGCTGTCCGGCTCCTTGACCAAGCTCTTGACCACGTGGTCACCGTTATCCAGCGCGTTGCGGTATTCCTCGAAGTAATCCTGAACGTCTTCCTTGCTCAGCACACCCTCGGCGACCAGACGCTCGGCGTACAGCTCACGGGTAGTCGCGTGCTTGGTGATCACTTCGTACATCAGCGGCTGGGTACCGGACGGCTCGTCGGCCTCGTTGTGGCCGCGACGACGGTAGCAGACCATATCGATGACGACGTCACGCTTGAACTGCATGCGGTAATCAACGGCCAGTTGAGTGACGAACAGAACCGCTTCCGGGTCGTCGCCATTGACGTGGAAAATCGGCGCCTGAATCATCTTGGCGACGTCGGTACAGTACTCGGTGGAGCGCGCATCGTCCTGACGGCTGGTGGTAAAACCAACCTGGTTGTTAATGACGATGTGGATTGTGCCGCCGGTCTTGTAGGCACGGGTCTGGGACATCTGGAATGTCTCCATGACCACACCCTGCCCCGCAAACGCCGCGTCACCATGGATGCTGATCGGCAGTACCTTGTCACCGGTGACATCCAGGCGACGGTCCTGACGGGCACGCACGGAACCTTCCACCACCGGAGAGACAATCTCCAGGTGAGACGGGTTGAACGCCAGCGCAAGATGAACTTCGCCACCGGAGGTCATGACGTTAGAGGAGAAGCCCTGGTGATACTTCACGTCACCAGACCCCATATCGACCTTCTTCTTGCCTTCGAACTCGTCGAACAGGTCGCGGGGGTTCTTGCCGAGGGTATTGACCAGGACGTTCAGGCGACCACGGTGGGCCATGCCAAGCACAACTTCCTGAGTACCATAGGAGCCGGACCGCTGAATGATTTCGTCCAGCATCGGAATCAGGCTCTCGCCACCTTCCACACCAAAGCGTTTGGTGCCGGGGTACTTGGTGCCCAGATACTTTTCCAGACCTTCAGCAGCAGTCAGGCGCTCCAGCAAATGACGCTTGGTATCTGCGCCGAGCTGCGGCTTGCCACGTACACTCTCCATGCGCTGCTGGAACCAGCGACGCTGGGTTGAGTCGACGATGTGCATGTACTCGGCCCCGAAGGTCGAGCAGTACGTGGACTTCAGCGCATCCAGAATGTCGCGCAGCGTAGCCTCGTCCTTACCGATATGCATCTCGCCGGTACGGAACACGGTGTCCAGGTCGGCTTCAGTCAGGCCGTAGTCGGCCAGTGTCAGATCGACGATTTCTTCGCGTTTCCAGAGTCCCAGCGGATCCAGATTCGAGGCCTGATGGCCACGCATCCGGAAAGCCTGAATCAGGCGTAGGACATCAATCTGCTTCTTTTCGTGTTCGCTGCTGACGGCGCCGCCGCTGACAGCCTGCGGACGACGATTGCTCTTGGCGAGAAGGAGAAATTGGTCGCGAATCGCGGAGTGAGGAACGTCCGAACCGGCGTGACCGTTTACCTGGGGCAGCTTTTGGAAATAGCTACGCCACTCTTCGGAAACACTGTTCGGATCTTGCAGATAGAGCTCATAAAGCTCTTCAACATAGGACGCATTCCCACCGTCAAGGTGAGAGGTGCTCCACAGCTGCTGCATTACGCTGTCTGGCATGCTTGGTCACCCTCTATAAGGGGACACCACCTGGCGCAAAGACCATTAATTGGCGAGTAAAAACTCAGCCATCCGCGCGAAACTGCTGGCGTTGATTTGGGGGCAGTGTCGCTGCCTCAAATCCTGCCGCCACCTATTCCGTCAAACGGAAAATTGCCGGCCCCGACAGATAGTTCGGGTGTTACCCGAGTGCCCCTGCTGGTTTAGGTACATACAAATCGCTGCTTTTTGGGCTGCGATTCGTTAAAAAACTGTCCGGCTCCCTATGGCAGGAGCCGGCACAGGCCAACTTAATGCAATTTCAGCCGATCAGGTACCACTTTGCAGCAGCATGTTGCGGATGTGTCCAATAGCGCGGGTCGGATTCAGACCCTTCGGGCACACATTCACGCAGTTCATGATGCCGCGGCAGCGAAATACGCTGAACGGATCATCCAGGGACGCCAGACGCTCGTCGGTCTTTTCATCACGGCTGTCCGCCAGGAAGCGGTAAGCTTGCAGCAGACCAGCCGGGCCGATGAACTTGTCCGGGTTCCACCAGAAAGAAGGACAGGCAGTAGAGCAGCATGCACAGAGAATACACTCGTACAGGCCGTCCAGCTTTTCCCGCTCTTCGGGTGACTGCAGACGCTCGATAGCAGGCGCCGGCGTGTCGTTTTGCAGATACGGCTGAATTTTTTCGTACTGCTTGTAGAAGATGCTCATATCTACAACCAAGTCACGAATTACCGGCAAACCAGGCAGCGGACGCAGAACAAGCTTGTTGTTCTTGACCACAGCGGACAGCGGCGTGATGCACGCCAGGCCGTTCTTGCCGTTGATGTTCATACCATCAGAGCCACAAACACCCTCGCGGCAGGAACGACGGTAGGAGAAACCACCGTCCTGTTCCTTGATCAGGGCCAGCACGTCAAGAACCATGATGTCCTTGCCGTCGGTATCAACCTGAAAGTCCTGCATGTACGGGGCGTTGTCGCTCTCCGGGTTGTAACGATAAACACTCACTTGCAACATATCGGTCACCCTTAGTAAGTACGTACTTTAGGTTGGAACGCCGGAACAGTCTTGGGCGCGAAGTTAACTGCGCGCTTGTTGAGCTGCTTGGTTTCGGGCATGTACAGGCTGTGGCACAGCCAGTTTTCGTCATCGCGATCTTCGAAATCTTCACGAGCGTGGGCACCGCGGCTTTCCTTGCGGGCTTCAGCTGCAATCGCGGTGGCTTCAGCCACTTCCAGCAGGTTCTGCAGTTCCAATGCTTCGATACGAGCGGTGTTGAATGCCTGACTCTTGTCGTCGATCTTGACGTTGGCGATACGCTCACGCAAATCAGCCAGCTGGGCAATACCCTTCTGCATGTATTCACCAGTACGGAATACACCGAAATAGTTTTGCATGCAGTTCTGCAGTTCTTTACGAAGCGGAGCAACGTCTTCGCCAGTGGTACGTTCGTTCAGACCGGACAGACGCGCCAGGGAGGCGTCGATATCGGACTCGGACGCACCGCGGTACTCGATACCGTCCTTCAGAGCAGACTCCAGGTGCAGACCGGCAGCGCGACCGAAGACAACCAGGTCGAGCAGCGAGTTACCGCCCAGACGGTTCGCACCGTGCACGGATACGCAAGCGACCTCACCAACAGCGAACAGACCTTCGACGATCTTGTCGTTGCCGTTAGCGTCCTGAGTGATTGCCTGACCGTGGATGTTGGTAGCAACACCACCCATCATGTAGTGGCAGGTCGGTACAACCGGAACCGGAGCAGTAACCGGATCAACGTGCGCGAAGGTCTTGGACAGTTCACAGATACCCGGCAGACGGCTGTGCAGCACTTCTTCGCCCAGGTGATCCAGCTTCAGCAGTACGTGATCCTTGTTCGGACCAACGCCGTTGCCGGCCAGAATCTCTTTGACCATGGAGCGCGCGACAACGTCGCGACCAGCCAGGTCTTTCGCGTTCGGAGCATAACGTTCCATGAAACGCTCGCCGTGAGCGTTGATCAGGTAACCACCCTCACCACGGCAACCCTCGGTGACCAGTACACCAGCGCCGGCGATACCGGTCGGGTGGAACTGCCACATTTCGATGTCCTGCACCGGCACGCCAGCACGCAGGGCCATACCGACACCGTCACCAGTGTTGATCAGGGCGTTGGTAGTAGAGGCATAGATACGACCAGCGCCACCGGTAGCCAGCACAGTTGCCTTGGCACGGATGTACACGGTCTCGCCGGTTTCGATGCAGATGGCAATAACGCCAACGACAGCGCCGTCCTGGTTCTTGACCAGATCAACGGCATACCACTCGTTCAGGAACGAGGTGTTGTGCTTGACGTTGTTCTGATACAGGGTGTGCAGCAGAGCGTGACCGGTACGGTCAGCGGCAGCACAGGTACGGGCAGCCTGAGTCGGGTTATCCGGACCTTTGGACTGACCGCCGAACGGACGCTGGTAGATACGACCGGTTTCAGTACGGGAGAACGGCAGTCCCATGTGCTCAAGCTCGAAGACCGCTTCCGGGCCGACAGAACACATGTATTCGATAGCGTCCTGGTCACCGATATAGTCGGAGCCCTTGACGGTGTCGTACATGTGCCAGCGCCAATCGTCATTCGGATCAGCAGAAGCGATGGCGCAGGTGATACCACCTTGAGCCGAAACGGTGTGCGAGCGAGTCGGGAATACCTTGGTTACCACAGCAGTCTTGTGACCACCTTGAGCCAGCTGCAGCGCAGCGCGCATGCCAGCACCACCACCACCTACGATGATGGCATCAAAAGTCAGTGTGCGAATAGTAGACATTTAGTTACCCCAGAGAATCTGCACGCCCCAGACGAAAAGTACAAACATGACCAGACCGCAGACCGCCTGGAACAGGAAGCGGACAACAGTGGCAGACTTGCCGAGGGCCATGGGAGTCAGGTAATCGGTAGAGATGGTCCACATCCCTACCCAGGCATGCACACTTAGCGCGACCAGGGTCAGCAGGCTGAAGATGCGCATCCAGCTCTGGGCAAACAGACCTTGCCAATCGGCAAAGGTCAGCCCGGGATTGCAAATCAGATAGCCAAGCAGAAACAACACATAAGCAGCGAGAACTACAGCGGAGACGCGTTGCGCCATCCAGTCATACAGACCGCTGCGAGACAGGTTGGTGACATTCGTTACCATATCCAAACCCCCAGAAGAACAATCACGATGGCAGAAACTACGATCACTATCTGTGAACCAAGCTTGCCGCTTTCTAGCCCTTCACCAATACCAGCATCCATGACCAGGTGACGTACACCGGCAATGAGGTGGTACAGAAGCGCAGACAGAATGCCCCAGATGACCAGTTTGGCCAGCGGGTTCGCCAGACAGCTCTTGACCTGCTCAAAGCCGCTCTCGGAACTGAGAGAGGTGTCGAGCATCCAGAGCAGTGCTGCGATTGCGACAAACAGAATGACGCCAGAAATGCGATGCAAAATTGACGTATAGGCGGTTACAGGAAGCTTGATTGTCCTGAGGTCGAGGTTGACGGGTCGTTTGCTATTCACGGCTATATTCACACTCAGGGCCCTGTGGACAGGGCTGGATTATAGGAAGGCGTACTCTGACGCCTTTAATGACCCGCCCCAGCAGCTTCTGGCGAAGCCCTGCGGGTCACTTTGCCGGTCAAGGAGTATAGTGACTTAGGCCATTGATTACAACGGAACAGCCTGCGGGAAACGCTCTGTTTCCGCGCTGTAAAGTCTAGCCCCTCAACACAAAACGCTTGCAATTAAAGCTTTTAATTGCACTCATTTCCTTTCACTATCCGCACAATTGACAAACCGATTTATCACCTTATAGTGATGCGGGCCCTGCGTGGGGGGTCACCTTTTCGATACAGCAAAACAGGAGGCCATCAATGGCTGACAAAAAGGCGCAGTTGATCATCGAGGGCGCGGCCCCCATCGAGCTGCCAGTCTATTCCGGGACCATGGGCCCCGATGTTGTGGACGTACGCGGCTTGACCGCCCAAGGCGTATTCACCTTCGATCCTGGCTTTATGGCCACCTCGTCCTGTGAATCCAAGATTACCTATATTGATGGTGAGAAAGGCGTACTCCTGCACCGCGGCTACCCAATCGACCAACTGGCAGAGAAGTCCGACTTCCTGGAAACCTGCTTCCTGCTGCTCAAGGGCGAGTTACCCAACGCAGAAGAAAAAACCAAGTTCGACAACACCATCAAGAACCACACCATGGTTCACGAGCAACTGAAGAACTTCTTCAACGGCTTCCGCCGCGATGCTCACCCTATGGCCATTATGTGTGGCGTCGTCGGCGCCCTCTCCGCCTTCTACCACGACTCTCTGGACATCAACGATCCGCACCATCGCGAAATTTCCGCAATTCGCCTGATCGCCAAGATGCCGACTCTGGCCGCCATGGTCTACAAGTACTCCATGGGCCAGCCCATGATGTACCCGCGCAACGACCTGAGCTACTCCGAAAACTTCCTGCACATGATGTTCAACACACCCTGTGAAGAGAAGAAGATCAGCCCGGTACTGGCCAAGGCCATGGATCGCATCTTCGTCCTGCATGCCGATCACGAACAGAACGCCTCCACCTCCACCGTCCGCCTGGCCGGCTCTTCCGGCGCCAACCCGTTCGCCTGTATCGCAGCCGGCATCGCCGCCCTGTGGGGACCGGCACACGGCGGTGCGAACGAAGCCGTACTGCGTATGCTGGACGAGATTGGCGACGTGTCGAACATCGAGAAGTTTGTTGCCAAAGCCAAAGACAAGGACGACCCGTTCAAGCTGATGGGCTTTGGTCACCGCGTTTACAAGAACTTCGACCCACGCGCCAAGGTCATGAAAGAGACCTGCGACGAAGTGCTGGCTGAGCTGGGCATCAACGATCCGCAGCTGGAACTGGCCATGAAGCTGGAAGAGATCGCACGCAACGATCCCTACTTCAAAGAGCGCAACCTGTACCCCAACGTCGACTTCTACTCCGGCATCATCCTGAAGGCCATCGGCATTCCGACCGAAATGTTCACCGTTATCTTTGCTACCGGCCGAACTCCAGGCTGGATTGCGCACTGGAACGAGATGATCAGCGGTCCGTACAAGATTGGTCGTCCGCGCCAGCTGTACACCGGCTCCACCCAGCGCGACTACCCCAGCAAGTAAGTCGCCTGCAGCCAATAAAAAAACCCGCCTCGGCGGGTTTTTTTATTGGCTCTATCTTATCCCTCATCATTCAGCGTCGACGCGTACCCCACCCCGGCCTAGCTCAATCCGCACCCCATCCTAAAACCCGAAAACGACCAGCCGCCCCCCCCAATTCTGGCGATCACCTGAGGCAACGCCAGAGCTTGCGCACTCCGCGCCGTATCGCTCGGAACAACCAGAAAGGCGGCATCGCCGGCATATAGAAATCATGCTGAGATGGTGATGTCGGAATCTGTCTTTTGCGCGATTCGTGCTTCTCGTTGCAACTCATGGCTCAGCCTCCTGCGAAAGTGAAGCACTACCTTCTCGCGCCATCATTGTTCAATCCAGCGAATTTAAATAACATGCAAATTCAATTTAATTGAACGAGACATTCATGACTGCCACCCCAAACAGCGCAACCCTGCCGCTACTGGAGCTGGATGTATTGCGTAGCTTCATTGCCATTGCCGAGACCGGCAGCTTCTCTACCGCTGCAGCGCAGGTACACCGCACCCCGTCTGCCATCAGCATGCAGATCAAGCGCCTGGAAGAATTGCTTGGCTACCGACTACTAAAGCGCGAGCCACGTCGCGCCAGCGTCACGGTCGAGGGCGAGGCATTGCTCGGCTTTGCCCGGCGCATGCTCAACCTCAACGAGCAGGCCCTGAGCCGGTTTTACCACCCAGAGCTCAATGGCAGCGTGCGCCTCGGCACCTCCGATGACGTAGGCACACGCATCCTGCCCACCGTGCTGAGCAGCTTTGCGCGCAACTACCCAGGCGTGCAGGTTGATGTAGTGATGGCGCGCAGCAAAGACATGAGCGAACAAATACGCCAAGGCGAACTGGATCTGGCATTGGTTACCTCTGGCAGCCATGCTCCCAATGGCGAGGTAGTCCACACCGAGCAACTGGTCTGGGCAGAATGCGCGGGCGGACAAGCAGCAACGCAGCGCCCCTTACCGCTCTCGCTTGCCGGCCCCGGCTGCGTATGGCGAGAAGCCGCCCTGGCCGCACTCGATCGCGCCGGCATGGCGTATCGGATTGCCTATGTAAGTGAGCACTGCGCGGGCCAGCAGGCGGCCATGGAAGCGGATTTGGCGGTAGCCCCTTTCCCGCGCAGTCTGGTGAGAAAACCCCTCAAAATCGTCGACAACGCCGCCGGTCTGCCACCAATGGGCAGTTACCAGATCGTACTTGAACGCGGCAGTAAGGGCAGCCCGCTGGTCGACGCACTGCAGAGCTTTGTCATCCAGAGCTTTGCAAACCTATGACAGTTACCAACTGAACTCCCCCGGAAACCGGGCAGCACTGTACAGGTCATTGCGAATGCCACTGTACCGCAGCAAAAGTCGCCGATCATGATTGTATAGGCAGCTCCACCCCACATCCCGACGGAGCCCGCCACATCATGTCCGCAAGAGACCTTGGATTCGCCTTGCTGGTCATCCTGATCTGGGGGCTCAATTTTGTCGTAATCAAGCTGGGACTTGATGAACTCCCACCCATGCTGCTCGGCGCCATGCGCTTCACACTGGCAGCCATTCCGGCCGTATTTTTCGTTCGCCGCCCCCAAATCCCGCTGCGCTGGCTGGTCGCCTACGGAATGACGATCTCCTTTGGCCAGTTCGCCTTTTTGTTCAGCGCGATGGCTAACGGTATGCCCGCAGGGCTGGCTTCTCTAGTGCTGCAGTCGCAGGCGTTTTTCACCTTGCTGCTGGCGGCCCTGCTACTGAGCGAAAAAGTCAGAGCCCATAATCTGGCGGGGCTGTTGACTGCCGCAGCCGGACTACTCCTGATCGGCTTGCGAAGCGGTTCAAGCATGACCGCGATCGGCCTCCTACTGACGCTGTGCGCCGCACTGATGTGGGCCTGCGGCAACATCATCACCAAACAGGTCGGGCAGATTGATCTGACCAGTCTGGTCGTATGGGGCAGCCTGATCCCGCCACTGCCATTTCTGGCGATGTCACTCTGGCTGGAAGGCCCGCAGCAGATCGGCCAAGCCCTGTCACAGATCAGCTCCACCGCCATTTTCGCCCTGTTCTATCTGGCGTTTGGTGCGACACTGATCGGCTATGGCCTATGGAGCCGCTTGCTGTCTCGCTATCCTGCGGGCCAGATCGCTCCATTCTCGATGCTGGTTCCGGTTATCGGCCTCAGTTCGGCCAACATATTGCTGGGTGAAACACTGGACGAGATGCAACTGCTAGGCGCGCTTCTCATCCTGCTTGGACTAACCATCAACGTTTTCGGCGGCACCTTGCGTCGGCGCAGAAGCCAATTGCGTGAAAGCTAGGACGCGCCAGTTTCAGACTCCAGCCAGCCAATAATCCGCAGGGCATCGGCCCGCGTGTTGCCGCACACGCTTTCTTCCGGTAAAAAGCCGGCACAGACCGCCGGACGGTCGGGAGAACCGAAGATCGCGCAGCGCATGTCCGGCAACAGCTGAATGCAGGGCACACCAGCAGGTTTACCGCCCGGCATGCCCGGAATTGGCGATGTGATCGACGGCGCAGTGCAGCACGCACCGCAGGCTGCACGACACTCCATCAGTCGCCTTTCTGTAGGCGGGCAATCAGGCTTGACGTATCCCAGCGCCCGCCGCCCATTGCCTGAACATCAGCATAGAACTGATCAACCAGAGCAGTGACAGGCAACTGCGCGCCGTTGCGTCGGGCCTCTTCAAGCACGATGGCAAAATCCTTGCGCATCCAGTCGACAGCAAACCCGAAATCAAACTCGCCATTGAGCATGGTCTGGTAACGGTTTTCCATCTGCCAGGACTGAGCAGCCCCTTTGCTGATCACAGAAACGACCGCATCGCCATCCAGGCCCGCGCGCTGAGCAAAATGCATCGCCTCCGACAGCCCCTGTAATAGCCCGCCAATACAAATTTGATTGACCATTTTGGTCAATTGGCCGTTACCTGACTCACCCATACGGCGCAGCATTTTCGAATAGCAATTCAGAACCGGTCTCGCGAGGTCGAATACGGACTCATCACCGCCAACCATGATGGTCAACTGACCTTTCTCGGCACCGGCCTGACCACCGGAAACCGGCGCATCCAAGAAGCCCACGCCGTAGTTGGCAGCAGCCGCAAAAAGCTCGCGCGCAACGCCCGCCGACGCCGTGGTGTGATCAACCACCACCTGCCCCTGGTGTGAGCCGGCGAAGACGCCCTGCTCACCACAGACCACGTCGCGCAGGTCATCATCATTGCCTACACACATGAGCACAAAGTCCTGGCCTCGCGCAGCGGCGGCCGGCGTCTCGGCTGACTTGCCACCGTACTCTTGCACCCAGCGTGCCGCTTTTTCGGCGGTCCGGTTGTAGACCGTGACCTGATGCCCTGCCCGTTGCAGATGCCCCGCCATGGGATAACCCATAACACCTAGACCGATAAACGCAACGTTTGCCATAACTCACCCCATTGTTGTCGGATGCCGACTTCAAGTCGTCCGAAGATTCAAACCCACAGCGACGCAATTGCCCGAAAGATCGGCCCTCGGCATAATGACCGCCCTTTCATCTGCAGGAGTATTGCGCGTGTTTCAGGTAAATCAGTATTTCGATGGTCAGGTTGCCTCAATTGCCTTCAAGCAACCCGAAGGCGCAGCCACCGTCGGCGTGATGGCTCCCGGCGAATATGAGTTCGGTACCAGCCAACTGGAAATCATGCACGTTATCAACGGCGCCCTGACCGTCAAGCTGCCAGGCAGCGACGAATGGAACACCTACAATACCGGCGACCAGTTCACCGTGCCGGCCAACAGCCGCTTTAACCTGAAAGTCGAACGCGATACCGCCTACCTGTGCGAGTACCGCTGAGCATCACCCCGGCGCCCGGCGCCGGGTTCTCTCAAAACCCTTCAGGGGTTTCAGTCATTCCTTTGCGATACCCCTCAATGAACGCCTCAGGCATGCGCTTTGGCCGCCCTGTCGACAGTTCGATGCAGACAAACGTGGTTCGCGCCCGCAGCAGTGTCAGTCCGTCACGCTTGCGGCACAACTGAAAGTGCCGCGTCATGCGCAGCTTGCCATCCCAGCTGATGATCCAGGTTGCCATCTCCAGCTCGTCACCCTCGTAAGCCGACGCCAGATAATCGATCTCGTGGCGCACGACCGCCATGGCCCGATCCAGCTCCCGATACTCCTCCAGACCCAGGCCAAGCGCGTTTGAATGCCGCCAGGCACAACGCTCAAGCCAGCGGACATAAACAGCATTATTGGCGTGCCCCAACTCGTCGATATCGTCAGACATCACCGTAATCGGCTGGGTAAAGGGGGTTGGCAGATCCCAGTTCACAGGCTTGCATCTCCTTGGCAGCGGACGTAAAGCAGTTTGATGGGAGATGGTACTACAAAGACACACTGCAACCCGCAATGCAAAGCCCACAAACCTGCATTAGGCTGAGAGCAGCCACCAGCAACAGGGACGCGTCATGTTCAAACAGCTGAATTTCCCGATCTTGATCATTCATCCAGCCATCGGTCAGAGCAATGTTGCAGGACGTCAACTCGCCGCATTGATTGATGCCATTTCCGGCGAAGGGTTCCAAGTACTGGGCGCAGAGCAACTGGAGGAAGGCAAGCTAATCGCCGAAGCGCATCGGGGTCTGTCATGCATTCTGTTTACACCGGAAGCCCAGAGCGACCTGTCCCAGGTCGAAGCCCTGTTCAATGCCGCTCACAGCCGCTCCCCGGAATTGCCGATCATGGCACTTAGCACCCGCCAGACCATTGATCCAGAGCTGCTGTCAGCGCTGCGCGAACTGCATCAGATTCGCGGCATAATCTACCTGTTCGAAGACACCCTCCCCTTCATTGCAGGGCAAATCGCCCGCACCGCTCGCAGCTATTTGGGACAGCTGTTGCCACCGTTTTTCAAGGCACTGCTGGAATACAGCAGTCGTGCCAGTTACTCATGGCACTCACCCGGACACGGGGGCGGCGTCGCTTTTCGAAAAAGCCCGGTTGGGCGCGCCTTTCACGATTTCTTCGGCGAAAATACCCTGCGCTCGGACCTTTCTGTATCGGTGCCAGGGCTTGGCTCACTGCTGGACCACACCGGCCCCGTCGCCGAAGCAGAGACCAATACGGCCCGCGTCTTTGGTGCAGATCACGCCTTCTATGTGGTCAATGGCACCTCAACCTCAAACAAGATCATCTGGCATGCCTACGTTACTCGGGACGATGTCGTACTGGTCGACCGCAACTGCCACAAGTCGATCTTGCACGCGATCATCATGACCGGCGCCATCCCGATCTATCTGACCGGCTCACGCAACGATTACGGCATTATCGGCCCGATCACACACGACAGCTTCAGCATGGAAAGATTGAACCAGCAGCTCGCCGAACACCCCTTGCTGCAAGATCGAACAGAGCCCCCACGCATTCGCCTTGCGGTGCTGACCAACTCAACCTACGACGGCCTCTGCTACAACACCCACATGATTGCCGAACAACTGCGCGACCGGGTTGATGTCCTGCACTTCGACGAGGCCTGGTACGGCTATGCCGCCTTCCATCCCTTCTACCAGGGGCGCCACGGCATGAGCAGCAGTAGCCCAAGACGCAGCGACCACCCTCTGGTATTCGCCACCCAGTCACCTCACAAGGTGCTGGCAGCACTCTCCCAGGCATCCATCATCCTTGCCCGTGACAGCGCAGACCAGCAACTCGATAGCGAGCGCTTTAACGAGTCGTACATGATGCACACCTCCACCTCGCCACATTACGGCATGATTGCGTCGATTGATGTTGCTACCGGCATGATGGCCGGCCCTGCCGGCGAATCACTGGTCCAGGAAACACTCGACGAGGCCCTTTCCTTCCGCCGCGCGATGCAGCAGACCGCAGACCAGATGGATGAAGATGAATGGTGGTTCGATGTCTGGGAGCCCGAGCATGCATTGACCTCCGACGCCCTGACCGCGCAACACTGGACGCTCGCCAATAACGCACAGTGGCATGGGTTTGGCGCAATGGCAGAGGACTATGCGCTGCTCGACCCGATCAAGGTCAGCCTGCTGACTCCCGGCGTAGAGGACAAAGGGCGACTAGCGAAAAGCGGCATCCCGGCGGCAGTGGTAACACGCTTTCTCGCCTCACGCGGCCTGGTTGTTGAGAAAACCGGGCTCTACTCCTTTCTGATTCTGTTTTCGCTGGGGATCACCAAGGGCAAGTGGAGCACGCTACTGTCGGAACTCCGCGAGTTCAAACGCCTATATGATCGCAATGCACCGCTCGACACCACGCTACCCGAGATAGCCCAGCGCCCCGAGTACGCGAACCTCGGGCTACGCGATCTATGCCAGCAATTGCACCAATGCTACAAGCAGCACGCCCTGGTACACCTGCAGCGCGCCATGTATACAGACCTCCCAAGCATGAGCCTGCGCCCGGCTGACGCCTATCAGCAAATGGTTCGCGGCAGGGTGCAAGCTACGCCCATCGATGAACTCAATGGCCGCCTCGCTGCCGTCATGCTCGTGCCGTATCCGCCGGGCATCCCCGTCATCATGCCTGGTGAACGCTTCCCGGAGGACAATAGCATTGCCGCCTATCTGGCAGCAGCAATCGACCTGGAAACCCGTTTCCCCGGCTTCGGTAATGACATACACGGATTGCGCCACGACAACGTCGACGGCGAGCCGCGCTGGCAGGTGGACTGTTTGATAGAAGATTGAGCGCAGAAAACAAAAAAGGCCGGCGAATTCGCCGGCCTTTTTGAATTGGTGGAGCTAAGCGGGATCGAACCGCTGACCTCCTGCATGCCATGCAGGCGCTCTCCCAGCTGAGCTATAGCCCCAGGTCTTGCGACCCTGATACGCTTTCACGCATCGGTAAAAATGGCGTCCCCTAGGGGACTCGAACCCCTGTTACCGCCGTGAAAGGGCGGTGTCCTAGGCCACTAGACGAAGGGGACGCAATCCCTTCTCTGAACAGGCTGGAATCTGTTCAGCAGTGTAGAAAACAGGTCGACGCGAACGTCGACCAAAAAAACTTGGTGGAGCTAAGCGGGATCGAACCGCTGACCTCCTGCATGCCATGCAGGCGCTCTCCCAGCTGAGCTATAGCCCCGTCTCAATGACGGTGCGCATATTAAGATTGACGCCTTCGGGTGTCAACAGAAATTTACGCAAAACAGCAACTTATCTTGAAACCAGCCGCAAGCTGCAAGCCATAAGCCGCAAGCTGATTGGTGGGGCGGCGAACCGCGGCGCTAGGATCCCTCCGCGCCGCTTTCAGCTGGAGGCTAGATCGCCGCCAGCTCCTTCTGCCAGGCCTTGTTCTCTTTCTTCGAGGTGCCTCCCAGCAGCTCGACGGTCTGACGCAGGCGATAGCGGGTCAGGTCCGGGCCAAGGTGCGCCATGGCATCCAGCACTGATACTGAGCTGGCTTGGCCGGTAATCGCCGGGAACAGCAGCGGCATCAGATCGCGCAGTTTCAGCTCCATGTAGGCTGCGACAGCCTGAATGACACTGGTAATGTTGTCCTTGTCCCAGTCGCGCAGCGCTTCAAGCTTCCACAGCAACAACTGCAGCGCCTTGCGCACACCGTCGGCGTCCAGTTTTTTGTGCACAAACAACTCAGGTGCAGGATCAACCTTGCCGGCCATAAAGAAGCCCAGCAAGTTCGGCAGATCGCTGAAGGTTTCCACACGGGTCTGCGCCAGCGAGATCATCGGCTTGAGGTACGCCGGATTCAGCGCCCACTGCTGCACTGCTGCGGCAAACTGATCCTCGGACAGCTCACGAATCCACTGTCCGTTCAGCCACGACAGCTTGTCGATGTCAAAAATCGGCCCACCCAGCGAGACACGCTGAATGTCGAAGTGCTCAACCATTTCAGCGAGGGTGAACTTTTCGCGTTCGTCAGGCATCGACCAGCCCATCCGGCCGAGGTAGTTCAGCAGTGCTTCCGGCAGGTAGCCCATGCGCTCGTAAAAGGTAATGCTGGTCGGATTCTTGCGCTTGGACAGCTTGCTCTTGTCCGGGTTGCGCAACAGTGGCATGTGGCACAGCTGCGGCATGTCCCAACCGAAATACTGGTACAGCAGGATGTGCTTGGGCGCGGAGTTGATCCACTCCTCACCACGCAGGACGTGGGTAATGCCCATCAGGTGATCGTCCACCACGTTGGCCAGGTGATAGGTCGGCAGACCATCAGCCTTCATCAGCACCTGCATGTCGACCTGCTCCCACGGGATGTCGATCTCGCCACGCAGCATGTCCTGCACCTTACAGATACCTTCGTTCGGCACCTTCATGCGCACAACGTGCGCTTCGCCTGCAGCTACGCGGGCGTTCACTTCATCCTCAGTCAGGTTCAGGCAGTGGCCGTCATAGCCGGGCGTCTGCTTGTTCGCCATCTGCTCGGCCCGCAGCGCATCAAGACGCTCGCTGGAGCAGAAGCAGCGGAAGGCATGGCCCTTCTCGATCAGCGCTTCGCTGTGCTCGTGATAAATGGCGCTGCGTTCACTCTGACGATAGGGGCCATGCGGGCCACCCACATCCGGACCTTCGTCCCATTCCAGACCCAGCCAGCGCAGGGAGTCGAGAATCTGCTTTTCAGAGGCAGCGCTGGAACGCACCTGGTCGGTATCTTCAATACGCAGGATGAACTGTCCGCCGTGCTGGCGGGCAAAACACTGGTTGAACAGCGCAATGTAGGCGGTGCCGACGTGCGGGTCACCGGTTGGGGAAGGCGCAATGCGGGTACGAACAGTCATGAATTCTCTCGATCTGGCGACCCGGCAAACCCGGGTCGGACTACAGGATAACGGCCGATTTTATCAGGGCTTAGCCCTCAACCTCTATATGGCTCGACGAGCGTAATCGCAGCCGGTCGACGACAAAATCAAGAAACGCCTTGACCTTCATCGCTTGGAAGCGACGCGACGGGTACAGCGCATACAACTCACTCGACGGCAGCTCGGTTTGCTCCAGCACTCGGACCAAAGTGCCCGACTCGACACAAGGTTCGGCGATGAACGCAGGAACATTGATGATGCCGACACCCGCCAGTGCGGCTTCCCGGGCGAAGGTGATGTTATTGACCAGCAGCACCGGGTTGATCGGAACGCTGACGGCGGGTTGATCAAAACGCCATTTGCGTGACCCGTCTACCAGCGCGTGGATGCAGCGGTGGTTGGTCAGCTCCTCAGGCGCTTGCGGCATGCCATAACGTTTAATGTAATCCGGGCTGGCATACAACTGCCGGGGGCTTGTCATCAAGCGGCGGGCGACCAGACTGGAGTCCTGCGGGCGGCCAAGGTAAATGACCACATCCACACCCTCCTCGACCGGATCCACTGCACGAGTCGTCAGCTCGACCTCCACCTGAATCGCCGGATAGCTGCGCATGAATTCCCCAACCACTCCGCCGAGAAACAGCTGACCGAATTCGATCGGCGAACTGACCCGCAGCAACCCGGTTGGCTCGCGCTGCAGCTGCATGATCGCCTGCTCAGCCTCAGAGAACTCCTGCATGATCTGGCGGCAACGCTCGTAGTAAGCTTGCCCGACCTCGGTCAGGCGCAGCTTGCGTGTCGTGCGATTGAGTAGCCGCACGCCCAAACGGTCCTCCAGCTGGGCGATGCGCCGACTGACCGTTGACTTCTGCATCCCCAACGTCGCCGCCGCACTGGTAAAACTGTGACACTCAACGACTCGAGTGAAGACCAACGCATCATCCAGACCCATGCCTACTGTTCCCCTGCTGCAACAAAGTTTCCAGATTCTAGCGCCTCCGGCTGTCCGGGGAACAGTGTTAGAGTGCAGGCAGAAAAATAATTGAGAAATGGTATGTCCGCCCGAGTTAGAGCACGTCTGTTCGTATTTCTCCTCATCTGCGCCGTGGCAGGCGTGGCTGCCTTTGCCCAGTGGTGGTTCGTTGGCCGCTTCTACGAAGAAACCGACAACGCCTACGTTCAGGGTGACATTACCCCGGTGTCCAGTCGGCTGTCCGCACAGGTCATCGAAGTGCTGGTCGACGATAATCAGGCGGTTGTACCCGGCGATTTACTCGTGCGACTGGACGCCCGCGATTTCGAAATTGCCCTCGCCGAAGCCAATGCCAACCTTGCGACCCGGCGAGCCGAACAGCAGCAGGCACAGTCACGGCTGATCCAGCAGGACAGTCTGATCGCGGCCGCCTCAGCCAACGTCGACGCCAGCCAGGCCGAGCAGCGCCGGGTCGAACTCGACATCAAACGTATTACCCCGCTGCGCCAGTCCGGTTACGCCTCGGAAGAGCAGTTGAGCAACTACCGTGCTCAACTTGAAGTAACCCGAGCGCAGGTCAGCAAGGCGCAGGCAGATCTGCAGACCCAGCGACTGGCCAAAGACACGCTGGCCGCCGACATTGCCCGACTAGGCGCCCAGATTCAGGCCGCAGAAGCGGCGGTCAGGCAGGCCCAGCTTGATCTTGAACGCACCGAAATACGCGCCCCGATTGCCGGACGCGTTGGCCAGCGCAATGTCCGGATCGGCCAGAACGTGTCCCCGGGCAGCAACCTGCTTGCGGTCGTGCCCGATGCCGAGCTGTGGATCAAGGCCAACTTCAAGGAAACCCAGATCAGCCGCATGCACGAAGGGCTCAAGGCCGAACTGGTATTCGATACCTTCCCTGATCAACCCGTAAGCGGGACACTGCAGAGCCTGTTTCCGGCATCCGGTGCCCAGTTCAGCTTGCTGCCGCCGGACAACGCCACCGGCAACTTCACCAAGGTGGTTCAGCGGATTCCAGTGAAATTGGTAGTTGATGAGAACAGCCCGCTGGCAGGGCTGATCCGGCCAGGCATGTCGGTACACGTCAAGGTCGACCTGCGTGACTGAAGCTGGCTCTGCCCACGATATACCGCCGCCTGGCAGGCGCGACTGGATCGCGCTGCTCAGCGCTATTCTGGGCGCCTTCATGGCGATCCTCGATATCCAGATCATCAATTCGTCGCTGAAGGATATTCAGGGTGCGTTGTCGGCCACCATTGAGGAAGGCTCCTGGATTTCAACCTCATATCTGGTTGCCGAAATCATCATCATTCCGCTTGCAGCCTGGTTGACGACTATCTTTTCGCCACGTCGATTCGCGGTAGGGATCTCCGCGATGTTCGTTATCGCGTCACTGTTGTGCTCGATGGCCTGGAATCTCGAAAGCATGATCGTATTCCGCGCCCTGCAAGGCCTCGCCGGCGGCGCGCTGATTCCGTTTGCCTTTACCCTGATCCTGATCAAGCTGCCGCCAGCATCCCGCCCCAAGGGCATGGCGATGTTCGCAATTACCGCGACCTTCGCCCCCTCCATCGGCCCAACCATTGGCGGCTGGCTGACCGAGCATTTCGGTTGGGAGTACATCTTCTACATCAATATCGTACCGGGCATTCTGATGGCGACAGGCCTGATGTACGGTCTGGACAAATCGCAGCCGCGCTGGGAACTGCTGCGTCAGGGCGACTATATCGGCATCATCACCATGGCGGTCGGGCTTGGTTGCCTGCAGGTTTTTCTGGAAGAAGGTCACCGCAAGGATTGGCTAGAGTCGAATCTCATGGTCGCGCTGGCGGTCATCAGCTTTATCAGCCTGGTTAGCTTCGTCATCATCCAGCTTACCCGGGACAATCCGTTGGTAAACCTGCGCCTGCTGAAGGATCGCAACTTCCTGCTCGGCAGCCTGGCCAACATCGGCCTGGGGGTCGGTCTCTATGGCACCGTGTTCGTGCTGCCTGTTTACCTTGCCCAGATTCAACAGTACAACGCCCTGCAAATTGGTCAGGTCATCATGTGGATGGGGATCCCCCAGCTGCTGATTATTCCGCTGGTACCTGTTCTCATGCGCTTTGTAGATGCACGCCTGATCTGCGCTGCCGGCTTCTTTCTGTTTGCCTTTGCCAGTTTCTACAGCGGCAGTCTGAATCTGGACTTTGCTGGCGATCAGTTTATCGCCATCCAGATTTTCCGCGCATTCGGGCAACCCATGGTCCTGGTCCCCATGTCGATCATCGCCACCGCCATGATCGCGCCGTCGCAAGCCGGTTCCGCGTCGAGTCTGTACAACATCCTGCGCAACCTCGGGGGTGCCATCGGCATTGCGGCACTGGCCACCATTCTCGATAGCCGAGCCAAGTACTACTTCGACTTTCTCCGCGAATACGTTACCCCGGGCAACCCGGCGTTCGAGGAGCGCATGCGCCTTTTAACCCATCAGCTCGGCAACGAGCAAAGCGCCCTGCAGCTGCTCAGCAATCAGGTTCATCAGCAGGCAGCCATCCTCGCCTACAACGATGCCTTTCACCTGATCGCATTCATGCTGGGCTGCTCCATGGTCTTTGTGCTCCTGTGCAAACCGCTGCCCAAAGCCCCGCCCCAGGGCGCGCCCGCCGAGGCAGAACCAGCCCACCCTTAGCTGTGGTTTTTTTTGATCACCCTATGGCAATAGGGCATTCCAAAGGGTAGCATCGGCCAATATTGTCAAATATTTTAAACAAACATTTGCACAGGTGCCCTCATGGCCGAGACCCAACACACAACCTCCTACTACGCAGCCTCAGCCAACCCCGCTCCCGAACGCCCGCCCCTGCAGGGCAGTCATGAGACCGATGTCTGCATCATCGGTGCAGGATTTACCGGCATCTCTGCCGCTCTGCACCTCGCGGAGCAAGGCTTCAAGGTAACCGTCCTTGAAGCGGTCAAGGTTGGCTTTGGCGCTTCTGGCCGCAATGGCGGCCAAATCGTCAACAGCTACAGCCGCGACATTGACGTGATCGAGCGGACGCTAGGCGCCCAGCAGGCGCGACTGCTGGGGGACATGGCTTTTGAAGGAGGCCGTATCATTCGTGAGCGCGTAGCCAAGTACGACATCCAGTGTGACCTGAAAGACGGCGGTGTCTTTGCGGCATTCAACAGCAAGCACATGCAGCACCTTGAAGCTCAAAAGAAACTCTGGGAGCGCTATGGCAATACCCAGCTTGAGATGCTCGACAGCAAACGCATTCGCGAAGTGGTCAACACCGATATCTACGTCGGCGGCATGCTCGACATGAGCGGCGGCCACATCCACCCCTTGAATCTGGTGCTTGGCGAAGCTGCCGCATTCGAATCACTGGGCGGAGTAATCCATGAACTGTCGCCAGTCACCCGCGTCGAGCAGGGTGAGAACCCGGTCGTGCATACCGCCCAAGGTCAGGTCAAGGCGCGCTTCGTGATCGTGGCCGGCAATGCCTACCTCGGTGACCTGCTGCCACAATTGGCGGCCAAATCCATGCCCTGCGGCACCCAGGTGGTTACCACTGAGCCGCTGTCGGACGAGCTGGCTGCATCGCTGCTGCCGCAGGACTATTGCGTGGAAGACTGCGCCTACCTGCTCGATTACTACCGTCTATCTGGCGACAAGCGCCTGATCTTTGGTGGCGGTGTCGTTTACGGTGCCCGCGACCCGAGCAACATTGAAGCGCTGATTCGCCCCAACCTGATCAAGACCTTCCCACAGCTCAAGGATGTGAAGATCGATTACGCCTGGACAGGTAACTTCCTGCTGACCCTGTCACGCCTCCCGCAGATGGGGCGGATCGGCAACAATATTTATTACTCGCAAGGTTGCAGTGGCCACGGGGTTACCTTTACTCACGTCGCTGGCCGGGTGCTGGCGGAGGCGCTTCGCGGCCAGGCTGAACGCTTCGACGCCTTCGCTGCGCTGCCACATTACCCCTTCCCAGGCGGGCGACTGTTCCGAATCCCGTTCACCGCGATTGGCGCTTGGTATTACCAGATGCGTGACAAACTCGGGATCTAACAGGCCGTGAACCAGATCACAGCGGCAGTGGCATTGTGGAACCTGTACAGCTTGTATGAGTCGGTTATAGGGAGCGCTTCTTGCGCAACGACGAAAGCCACCTATCGTGGTTAACAGCTTCCAAGCAGGGAAGCCACAACAAACCGAGGTATGCCCGATGACTTTCATGCGAACAACAAAGCGTTATCTGTCCATCATGCTCACCGCCCTGTTCCTGCTGACTTCCATGGCCAGCATCCAGGCTCAGGCCGCCATGATCGGCACCGGAGAAGCCGTAGCCCAACAGCAGCTCAGCGTCGACCGCGCCGAACTCAAAAGCATGCTCGATGACAAGGCGGTGCAGGACAAACTGGCAAGCATGGGTGTAACCCAGGATCAGGTTGAGAAGCGTATCGACAGCCTGACCGCTGACGAACTGGCGCAATTCAACAGTCAACTCGATCAGGCTCCGGCCGGCGCCGGCGTGGTGGGTATCATCGTGCTGTTCCTAGTCATCTTCATCATCACCGACATGCTTTGCGCAACCAACGTCTACAGCTTCGTCAACTGCGTAAACTGACACCATGTACAAGGCCATTCGCCTGGCCTTGGCACTTGGGCTGACAGTACTGCTGTCAGCCTGTGCCGGGCTTCCCCCCACCCAACAGCAAAGCATTCCGGACGATCTGCCGCCCAACCGGCTGCTGACCAACCTTCCGTTTCATGCTCAGGACGAGTATCAATGCGGCCCTGCGGCTCTTTCGATGCTGCTCGGACAGCGCAACATCAGCATTGCCCCGGAGCAACTGAAAGACCGCGTCTACCTACCGGAACGCAAGGGTAGCCTGCAGGTTGAAATGGTCGCCGCCGCCCGGCAACAAGGCCTGCTGGTCTACCCCCTGGCGCCGGAACTGAAAGCTATCCTGCGCGAAATCGATGCCGGCAATGCAGTGCTAGTCATGCAGAACCTCGCCTTTAACTGGTATCCACAGTGGCACTACGCTGTGGTGGTTGGGTATGACCTCAATACCCGGGAGCTGATCCTGCATTCAGGACTGAACGCACGCCAACGCGAACCCTTTGGCCTGTTCCTGCGCACCTGGCAACGAGCTGACAATTGGGCGGTCGTCGCCATGCCAGCCGGCAAGCTGCCGGCAACCGTCGAACCACTTCCCTACCTGAAAGCAGCAACTGATCTTGAACAGGTCGGGCAGACCGCCAGCGCAGAGGCCGCCTATCAGGCAGCAAGCGAACACTGGACCGACCAGCCCGCCGCCCTGCTGGGCCAAGGCAATATCGCCTGGAACAGTGGCCGCCAGAGCGAGGCCGTCGACCATTTCAGTGAACTGGTACGACGCTTCCCCGACTACCCGGCCGGCTGGAATAACCTGGCCACCGCCATGGAAGAAATGGGCTGTCGGGAAGCGGCAGAGCAAGTCCGTAACTGCGCCACCGCGCAGCAAGTAAACGACAGCAAGGTCAGTACCAAGGCTGATTGCCTGATCCCCGTCTGCCGCTGAGCCGCGGGCTTGCCTGACGGCGAGCCCACTCCGGCGACAAGCATCCCGCAGAGACGCTGACAGCGTGACAACCGACGATGAAATCAAGCAATGGTGACAGCGGGCAGGTCGCACCTATCAGAGACGCTCGATCATCAAGCGGACTAGCCCAGCCATCCGTGCGCTGATTTTTGCCATCCTGCATCCTCCGAAAACACCGCTCGCGCTTCATGAGTCGCCCCCCGCCATAGACACACCCCGGTAAACCGCTGAGCCTGAGTAACCTTGATGAAGCGAGGCGCATATCCGTCGATATCAACACACAGGGTTGCGCCATTTGCTCTCAGCGCTGCGCAATCTCTTGCGCACAGCGCCGAGACATCAGTCACAAGAGCCCACAGCAGAAACCTGGTAAAAGACATAACCAATTGATTTAACTGATATATATGAAGAAGGAACGAAGTTTGCCATAACAACTGAAACGCGGGTCAGGACGACTCGCACCGGACCTGCAATGGATTGGCTATGCCGCACACACCACCTTTGTATCGAGCGTTGCTGCTCTCGCTGCTCTGCCTGCTTGCCGGGTGCAGTGGCAATATGCGTTTTGACGATGACCAGTATCGCCCGCTCAACAAGCAGATGCCGCAACCGCTCCCGGAGCGTCGCGCATGGAACTGACGCTGGAAGTCATCCACCCTCCCCGTCACAACGGCGAGCCGCCTCTGAGCCACACCTTCAGAGCTGCAGGCGGCATCATCGGCCGCGCCAGCCAGTGTGACTGGATACTGGAAGATCCCTCGCGGGTTCTTTCCGGCCAGCACGCCGAAGTACATTTTGACCAGCAACGCTATCAACTGATCGACCTGAGCAGCAACGGGGTTACCCGTAAACACGATAGTCTGCGCCTGCCCAAGGGAACGCCGGTACCCATTGAGCATGGCGAGGTCTACCGGATGGGCGAATTCGAGATCCGCGCAAGACTGCATGCGGCTTCAGCGTTGCCGCCCCACGCGCTCATTCCCGACGACGCATTCCTTGAACTTGATAGTGACAGCGCGGCTACCAGTAGCGGTGATCTGCTTGACCTGCTGTCGTCCGGCAGCGGGCACCCCACCCCGTCGACCGTCAACGCCGCCGTCACGACTGAAGGAGAGCACCACCGGATCGAGTCGGAGCACATCCGCCTGCCACGTGAAGCTGTTCCCCCTCAGTGCACGCAGCCGGCGTCTGACGATCTTGCCCAGCAGGTCTGCCAACGGCTTGGACTGGAAGGCCAGCATAAATTTGCCCGACATTACGCCCTCCAAGCAGCAACCCTGCTAAGAGTCTTGATCGGCGAGATTCGGCAGAGCCTGCACACTCAGCAGCAGTTGGATAGCCAGCTTGACTGCAGCACCGAGCCACACCCATGGTCGCGCAGCGAGTCACCTGAGGCCTGCCTGGCGCAATTGCTACAGCGTAGCGATGATGCCGCCAGCCTATTGCGCAGCGCCTGCAATCGTCTGCGCGCACAAACACTGGCACTGCACCAGGCCAGCCAGCACAGCGCTGAACGCCTTCCGCTGCTACTGGCTCCCCATCAACTAACCACAGCTCTGGGCGCACTGCGCACCGACGGGGCGCGCTGGCGCGCACTTTGCCAACTCTACGCCCAGCAGCCGGAGCAGGTGCAACAGCGCTATCACAACGCCTTCAACGCAGCCTACCGCGAGCAATCCCGGATTTTGAGCTCACTACACCAGCACTTCGGATAACCGCATGCCCTGTTTTCGCTACCTACTGCTGATACTCGCCTGCAGCGTGCTCAACGCTTGCAGCGTGCTATCCCCCTACTCCGACCTGACCAAGCTGGAGCTGCATATCAACGCCTCCGAACAACTAAACCCGAATTTGCATGGCCGGCCGTCGCCCCTTGTGCTCCAACTGGTTGAACTCAGTCACCCGACGGCGTTTGAGCAAGCCGACTACTTCGCCCTGCAGCACCGTGCCCCTCAGTTGCTAGCAGCCGACCTGCTGGCGATGGAGGAGCTGGAGCTGCGTCCAGGCGAACAGCGAATGCTGAAACTCGCACTGCAACCGCAAACACGCTATCTCGGCCTGGTAGCAAGTTACCGTGACCTGAACAGCAGTCGCTGGCGTATTACTCTCGATGTGCAACAGCGTGAACGCAACGCAGCGCAAATACAGCTCAACGCCTACGGCTTCGGTCAGGCAAACAGCGATGGGGCGCCATAGCATGCAGGCGCAGAAGATGGTCTGGCACGAGGGCATGCTGCTGCGCCCCCAGCACTTTCAGCAGCAGGACCGATACCATGAGCAGCAGCTCGCGCTCCGGGTACAGGGGCTGTACGCCGACGCCTGGGGCTTCCACACACTGGAGCTTGATGAGCAGTTTTTACCGCTCGGCAAACTGGTCGTCAGCAGAGCCCACGGTCTACTGCCTGACGGCACCCTGTTTCAACTGAACGCCGAGCTGGCACTGGATATACCCGCCAACCTGAGCGACGCCGACGTTTACCTCACTCTGCCCCTGCAGGCAGGCGAACACATCGAAGTTGGCAGCGCAAAACGCGACAGCTCACTCGCCCGTTTCACCGCAATCGAGCAAGAGCTTAGTGACAACGCGGGTAGTCCAGAACTGGGTAGCTCTCTGCTCTTTGCACAACCCAACTTCAGGTTGCAGCTAGACGCCGATGAGCAGTCAGCCGGTTTGGTTCGTCTGCGGGTCTGCACGATTCGCGAGAGCAACGGCGATGGCGCCATCAGCCTTGATGAGCGCTTCCCGCCAACATTTATCCACTGTCAGAGCAGCCCATACCTGAAACGTTGCCTGCAGGAGGTACTCAGTCTGCTGCAACAACGCGCTGACACCCTTGCCGAGCGCTTACGCGCCCGTGGCAAAGCTGCCGGTGCTGAACTGGGAGACCTGTTGACCCTTCAACTAATCAATCGCTACGAGACTGTACTGCGGCATCATTTGCACGGTAGCCATACGCCAGCCAACCAGCTATTTGCCCTGCTGCTAGCGCTGCAGGGCGAGCTGGCAACATTTTGCGCTGACAGCAGACGGCCGCTGACCGGCCTGCAATACCAGCATTCTTCTCAGAGCCAAAGCTTCAGCGCACTGATGCAGGCCTTGCGGCAGGCGTTGTCCAGCGTTCTTGAACAGCATGCAGTAGAGCTGCCGCTGCAGCAGCGCCAGTACGGCGTGCAGGTTGCGCCCATTACCGATCCGGCGCTCATCGAAGGAGCGCGTTTTGTACTCGCCGCCAAGGCCAGCTGCAGTGGTGAAGAGCTGCGCAACCGGCTGCCCAACCATCTCAAAATTGGGGCCGTCGAGCATATCCGTCAGTTGGTGAACCTTCACCTGCCGGGTATCCGGATCCAGCCCTTGCCGGTTGCCCCCAGGCAATTGCCTTACCATCGGGACCACTGCTATTTCGCCCTTGAACCAAGCAGTGACGAACGCGCGCACCTTACCAGTTCAGGCGGCATTGCCTTCCATGCCGCTGGCGACCTGCCTGATCTGCACCTGGCATTCTGGGCCATCAGAGACTGACCTTCATGTATACCACCAACCACTACCCCAGCGACGATCGCACCGTCGTCCTTTCGGCTTACCATGCCTGGGATACCCGGCTGCCACTGACCGATCCCATGGAGCGACAGCCACTGCCCGCAAGCAGCACCGCTGACAGCAGCTGGTTGCCCGGCGCGCCACAGCCAAATGTAGTGCTTACAGCCGCAGCCCCCCTGTTGTCCGAACTGGTACGGATAAGAAACAGCAATACCGAGCCCGAACCCACCGATATTCTTCGCGTCACACTTGAAGCAGGTGTCCAGCAGTTCGATCAGCAGTGCCGTGCGCTAGCCATCACCCCAGCGAACCGCCAGGTCGCCCGCTACCTACTCTGCACCGCACTGGATGAGGCAATTCTCACCACGCGCTGGGGTACTGACAGCGACTGGTCCAACCGCAGCCTGCTAAGCGCCTTTCATCAGGAGACCTTTGGTGGTGAAAAGTTTTTCCTGCTACTCACCCGCCTATCACAGGACACCGCCCGGCATATCGATATCCTTGAGCTGATGCTGGTTTGCCTCTCCCTCGGTTTCGAAGGACGCTACCGTCTACAGATGCGCGGTCACATTGAACTCGAGCGCATTCGCACTCGCCTGCATGCCGAACTGCAACGCTACCGGCCAACGCCAGACATGGAGTTTGCTCAAAACTGTTGCCAGCCGGAACGCAACGATGTCAAGCGTCCGCCACCACGCTGGCTGATAGCAGCCGCCACCGCCGGCTGCGTAGCTTCATTATTCCTGGCGTTCAATTATCACCTAGAACAACGTCGGGACATGGCATTGCAACCCTACCTCAGCAGCAGCGGTATACAGGTGGCCACACCCGGAGCAGTACAATGAAACCGGTTCTAATCCGCCTGCTGACACTGCTGCGAAAACCGGCCTGCTGGTCAATCCTGTTGCTGCTGCTCCTGGCTGTTACGGTCTGGTTTACTGGTCCAAGTATTGCTGTGAATGGCACGGCGATCTGGGCGCCCCCCTACAGCCGGGTGATCACCATCGCAGCACTGCTTCTGCCCTGGCTGGGCTGGCAAGCTATCCGCTACTACCAGCAACGGCCTGACAGGCGCAGCGCCCGGACAGCCGATACCGAGGCGATCCATACGCGCATTGCCCTTGAACAACGCCACCAGTTGAACCAACAACTGCTGGCTGACCGCGGTATCAGTCGCCGCCAGCAAAAGCGCTGGCCCTGGCTTGTGCTGCTGGGTCCTGCCGCTGCCGGTAAAAGCAGCCTGTTCAATGACACCCGACTGGCAGCCAGCTGCAGCACCGCAGCATCGCCAACGTCTGGCTACGGACACAGTCCTGTCGAGTGGCATAACCTGGACCAGTGCAGCTGGCTGGAAACCACCGCCGCCTGCCTGCCGGACGCCGAACAAGGGCCTCCCCCAGCGGCCTGGCAGGCCCTGCTCGGCCTTCTTCGTCAGCGCGCCGAACCCGCCATCAGCGGCGTCGCACTAATACTTCCGGTAGACCTGCTACTCGACCACAACCCGCTGGAGCTGGACCTTCTAGCGCGCCGCTACCGGCGTGCCCTGAGCGAACTTCGCCACGCGCTTGGACTGGACCTGCCGGTATTCCTGCTGCTGAGCAAGGCTGACCTGCTGCCCGGGATTACCGAGCTGTCTCAGCAATTACCCGCGGCCCAGCGCGAGCAGCCGTTCGGCGTCACGCTGCCTGCAGCTTCAGAGCCAAATTCGACGCTTTCCAATACGCTAGCCCCCCTGTTGAGCCAATTGAACCGTCAGGTGCTGTATCGCATTCAGCAGGAGCCTGACAGTACTCGCCGCGGGCGTATCTATGACCTCCCATACCAATTGGCCAAACTGGAGGGGCCGCTACGGAGCTTTCTCAGCCAGGCCGTTGACAGCAACAGCTACCAGCAAGGCAGTCGGCTGCATGGGGTGTACCTCACCGTTGCCGGTAACCAACACCAGATCGCACACCCCGGAGATCCGAGCGAGCCCGTGGTGCAACCCGCCTTCGTCAAGCAACTGTTGGAAAATACACTGCTCGCACGGTCGGGCGGCGTCACCATCACCACAGAGCACCAGCGCCGGCAACGTGCCAGGCACCGGCTGGTGACGGGGATCGCCGCCGCTTGCATCACAGTCTGCACTGCCATATGGGCACTGCAGTACGACCGGGAAGCGGAACAACTGCAGCAACTTGCTCAGCTGGGACAGCACTTCACAACCAGTCCTGTCCGCATCCAGGCTCATACCCGGATTGAACCACTCCTCCAGCAACTCGATACGCGCTACGCTGCAACCCTGATTCCGCAGCCATCCCATACCCCTTCGAGCCTGCATCAGCTCAGCCTGCAACAATCAGCCGTGACGCTTCCAGTGGTCAGGAAGGCCTATGCCGAGAGTCTTCAGGTGTTCCTTGTGCCGCTGATACTTCGGCAGCTCGAACACCGGCTGCAAACCGATCTAAACGATCGTCAGAAGCTGATTGGCCACCTGCGAGCCTATCTGATGCTGTCCTTGCCCGATCGACGAGACAGCAGCTACTTGCAGAACTGGATGCGCTCGGAATGGTTGCGTCGCTACCCGGCTCAGCCAGAAGTCAGACAGAGCCTGGATGCCCACCTAACCCGGCTGCTTGCGGCGTCACTACAGGCGCAGACAGTCGATGATGCGCTGATAGCCGATACCCGTGCACTACTGCTGCAGGAGCCGCTGGCGCAGCTCTGTTATCGATTGCTGCTGGAGCAATCCAGATCGCTACCCAGTTATCGACTCGATACCCGACTTGGCCGTCACCACCAATTGCTCGCACCAAGACCCGTCGAGATCCCAGGGTTCTACGTGAAAGCCGGATACGAAAGCCTGCTACGGGCAAAGGGGCCAGCCCTGATCAACGACCTGCTGGCAGATGACTGGGTTCTTGGCAGTGGCACACATGTGCGTGACAAGATCGGCGAGCAACTGCTTGCGGAGCTGGAAGCCATGTACTTTCAGGACTACACCGAGCACTGGATCCGCGCCCTTGCCAGCCTGCAGTTAAAGCGCCTGGCAAGATACGACGCACCTGACGATCTGGCTGCGCTGTCGTCCGCCGACTCGCCATTACTGGCACTGTTGCAACAGATCAGGCTGCATACTGGCCTGATCAGTAATGGGGAAACCAACCCTAGCCGCGGCAAGCAAGCCCTGCAACAGCACTTCAGCCAGCTGCATCAACTGCTTGACGAGACAGCCACGCCCCAAGCGGAGTTGGCTCAGGTACTGCAGAACCTGGGCGCATTGCAGCTCCAGCTCGCCCAGTTGGAAGACGCCAGTACCCGCGGACTGCTCGCCTTCAAAATGGCCAGCGCCCGAATGCAACGCCGGAACGATGTCATCAGTGCAACCCGCAACAGCGCTGCGCAACTACCTGCACCGCTGCAAGGCTGGATCCGACAACTGGCAGACCAGAGCTGGCAGAGCGTGCTCGCCAGCTCTGCCGACTACCTAAATAGTCGATACCGCAACGATGTTTACGCCCCCTACAAGGAAGCTCTGGCCGATCATTACCCCTTCTCGCCGAGCAGTCAGAAGGACGTCGAGCTCGGCGATTTCAAGCGTTTCTTCCAGCACGAGGGCACCATACAACGCTTCACCAGTCAGTATCTTGAGCCGTTTTTGATCAGCACTGGCGGAGGTTACCGCCTGCGCCTGGTTGATGGCAGAGCACTGCCCTTGTCGGCCCAACTGCTCGCCCAGCTGAACCAGGCCAACGCCATTCACAACAGCTTCTTTGCCGCTGATCCATTTGAACCGTCAGTCGGGTTTCGCCTGGAGCCCTACTCGCTTGATGCAAGCCTGGGGCGTGCCAGTTTTGATTATGGCAACCAGCAACTGGAATACCGCCACGGCCCAATCGTCCCTATGGCATTTCGCTGGCCTGCGCCACTGGATGACAGCCGGGTAACCCTGACGCTTGAGGACCTCGGCGGTCGGCGAATGAGCCTGCAGCAGCATCAGGGCATTTGGTCACTGTTCCGCCTGCTCGATCAAATGACCCTCGAGCGCCAGGAGCAACGTGACGCGCTGCAATTAAGAGCTAGCATCGGTGGCATGCGCGCCCATTATCTACTGCACAGTCAGCGCTCGCCCAACCCGTTCGCACCGGGCCTGCTGGCGGGTTTCAACCTGCCTGCGCGCTTGTGATGATCTGGTCTTGCAGCCATCACACCGACTCGGGCAAGCAGCGCCGGCACAACGAAGATGCCGTGCTGGCTCGCCCGGATGCGGGGCTTTGGGCTGTCGCGGACGGAATGGGCGGCCACCGCAATGGTGGGCTGGCCAGCCGGCTGATTGTCGACACCCTTGGCGCAATGACACTGGGCAGCAACCTTGATCAAAACCAGCGACGTGTGCGTCAGTTACTGCAACAGATCAACCGCCGCCTGAGCCAAGATATGACCCGACTGGCAGGCAAGCCGTCAGGCCCTGTTGGCAGCACCGTGGTCGCCTTGCTGCTGAGTGCCGATCGGGCGATCTGCCTGTGGGCCGGCGACAGCCGCTGCTACCTCTGGCGACACAAGCAGCTTCACCTGTTGACCCGTGACCACTCATTGCTACAACAGTTGATTGATCGCGGCTGTGTAGATGCCCGTCAGGCTGCCGCTCACCCCTGCGCGCATGTACTCACCCGGGCAGTGGGTGCTCATGAAAACCTGCAACTGGAAAGCACTGCATTCTCAGTTCAGCCTGGGGACGCACTGCTGCTGTGCAGCGATGGCCTGTACCGCGAACTGTCGGAGGCGCAACTGGCTTCGGTACTAGAACTGCGTACCACAGGTAATCCCGCCGCACAGCTGATCCAGCTGGCGATGCAAGGGCCGGCACGGGACAACCTAAGCGCGGTAGTCATCACGACTGCCAGGGAATGACACAAAATGCCACCCACTACGACCGCCGATGCCATTCCTCCCTTGCCTGAACTGTTGAGCAACCGCTATCGGGTTGAGCGACTGCTCGGGGTCGGAGGCATGGGCGCGGTGTATCAGGTTCGCGACCTGCTGCGAGACCAGTTTCATGATCCACAGCCCCGGATCGCACTGAAAGCGCTGAACGACAACTTCGCAGCCCACCCGGACGCCAACGCCCTGCTCTACAGCGAGTACGCCTTGACCTGTCGTCTCAATCACCCTCACATCATCAGGCCATACAGCTATCATATCGACCCGGTCAGCCGGCGCGCCTTTCTTACTCTTGAGTTGCTGGACGGTCCAACCCTCGACCAGGTCATTGTCGACCGAGCCGATGGCATGCTCTGGCCCCAGCTGCAACAGATCGCGATAGCGCTGCTGTCTGCCCTGGCTCACGCACATGCCGCAGGAGTGCTGCACGGCGATCTCAAACCGGGCAACGTCATGCTGACGACGGCCGGCTTACGCCTGTTTGACTTTGGCCTGGGACAGGCCTGCGCGGGCAACCTGCAACGCCTGCCGCGCCTGAGCCGACGTCTGGCAGCCTGGACTCCACGCTACGCCGCACTGGAATTGCTCGACGGCGGTGAACTGACGCAGGCCAGTGACGTATATGCCATTGCCTGCGTGCTTTACGAACTCGCCAGCGGGCACCATCCATTCAGTCGGCTGACAGCGCGCCAGGCGCTGCGCATGCAACAGGACAAAAGCTTGCAGAAACCGGGAAATATGCCATCCAGCGTATGGCGAGAACTGCGGGCGGCGCTGGCATTTGAGCCGACGCAGCGCAATTCCAGTGCCGCGGCGTTACTGCAAGCGTTTACAGAGGGGAAGCAGAGCTGGTGGTCACCGGCGAGGCGGTGGAGATTGCGACCGACGGGAACGCCGTCGGTCGCAGAGGCATCAGAGTGACAGGTCGCGATTGGACGCCGCAATGAAGGCCTTCTTCAGGTCTTCGTAGGTATGCACGGCCGGGAACTGCGGAAACTCGCGGATAACGTTGTCCGGCGCGTGGAACAGGATACCGGCATGGGCTTCGGACAACATGGTGGTGTCGTTGTAGGAATCACCGGCGGCAATAATACGATAGTAAATACTCTTCAGTGCGATGACCGATTGACGCTTCGGGTCTTTCTGACGCAGTTGGTAGTCGACAACACGATCAGTCTCGTCGGTGATCAGGCGGTGACACAGCAGCGTCGGGAAACCCAGCTGGCGCATCAACGGCTGCGAGAACTCGTAAAAGGTGTCAGAGAGAATGACCACCTGGAAACGCTCGCGAAGCCAGTCAACAAACTCGACGGCGCCGTCCAGCGGCTTCAACGTCGCGATCACTTCCTGGATATCCGACAGTTTAAGGCCATGCTTGTCCAGAATGGACAGGCGCTGCTTCATCAGCACATCGTAATCCGGGATGTCGCGGGTGGTTGCCTTGAGTTCCTCGATGCCGGTCTTCTCGGCAAAGGCAATCCAGATTTCGGGGACCAGCACCCCTTCCAGGTCAAGGCAAGCGATTTCCACACGACACTCCTGATATTCAAGGTTGAGACTGGCGCACAATCTACCGGCAAGCGGGTCGCCGCGCAATCACAAGGGCGGAGCAAGACCCTCCGCATAAGTCGAAAAACGCATAAAAATATAACCAAATAAAAGAGGATGGACTAAAGCGCCCTTTGCTAGACTGCCCGCACAGAACGGTGGCACATCGATCCACCGCCGGATAGAGAGCCTGATATCCATGAGCAACTTTGACATCGACCAGCTGGCCACTAACTACGCCGGCAAATCCCCACAGCAGATTCTGGAGCTGGCATTCGCCAACTTCGACAATCTTTGGCTGTCCTTCAGCGGCGCCGACGATATCGTCGTCCTGGACATGGCCTGGAAGATCAACCCGAACATCAAGGTCTTCACCCTCGACACCGGCCGTCTGCATGCAGAGACCTACCGTTTCCTCGATCAGGTGCGCAAACACTATGGCATTCAGCTCGAGGTGTTGTCGCCTGACCATCAGCAGCTTGAAGCGTATGTCCGCGAGAAGGGGTTGTTTGACTTCTACGAAAGCGGCCATGGCGAATGCTGCGGTGTGCGCAAGATCGCCCCGCTGCGCCGCAAACTGTCTACCGTAGATGCCTGGATTACCGGTCAGCGCAAGGACCAGAGCCCGACCCGTGTCGATGTGCCGGTAGTCCAGCTGGACAGCGGCTTTTCTACCCCCGAACATCAACTGGTCAAGTTCAACCCGCTGGCCAATTACACCAGCGAAGACGTATGGAACTACATTCGGATGCTGGAAATACCCTACAACCCGCTGCATGAACGTGGCTTCATCAGCATCGGCTGCGAACCCTGCACCCGGCCGGTATTGCCCAACCAGCACGAACGTGAAGGGCGCTGGTGGTGGGAAGAAGCGACCAAAAAGGAATGCGGCCTGCACGGCAGCAACCTGATCGCCAAATCATAAAAAAAACCGGCGCAGATACGTCTGCGCCGGCTTACTTGTACCGGACCTTACCCTGATCAGAGTACCGGAAGCTCCACCCCCTCGAACAACGCCTCCAATTCTAGCTTGCTGCTGCACTGCAGCGCCCGATCAATCATGTCCCGGGTCAGGTGTGGCGCAAACGCCTCAATAAATTCGTACATGTATCCACGCAAAAACGTGCCTCGGCGGAAGCCAATCTTGGTGATACTCGACTCAAACAGCTGACTGGCGTCGATGACCTCCAGGTCCGGATCCATCTCAGGGTCGATAGCCATGTGAGCGACAATACCGACGCCAAGCCCCAAACGTACATAGGTTTTGATCACGTCCGCGTCGGCCGCAGTAAACACGACTTTCGGTGACAATCCCCGATTGTTGAAGGCGTCATCCAACTTGGAACGACCGGTGAAACCGAACACATAGGTAACCAGCGGCCATTCGGCCAGCGCCTCCAGGGTGAGCTCTCCCCCGCTGGCAAGCGGATGCCCCTTGGGTACGATTACGCAACGGTTCCAGCGATAGCACGGCATCATGACCAGATCGGCAAACAACTCCAACGCCTCGGTGGCAATGGCAAAATCGGCCGTGCCGTCAACGGTCATTTCGCAGATCTGCATCGGCGTGCCTTGATGCATGTGCAGTGACACGTCAGGGTAATTCTTGATGAACTTCTGGATGATCGGCGGCAACGCATAGCGCGCCTGGGTATGGGTCGTTGCCAGTGTCAGCGTGCCTTTGCGTTCATTGCTGAATTCCTGAGCAATCTGCTTGATGCTGTCGACCTTGCGCAGGATCTCACCAGCAGTCGCGATGATCTGCTCACCTGCAGGCGTAATGCGCGTCAGATGCTTACCACTGCGCGAAAATACTTCAACTCCCAGCTCGTCCTCAAGCAGCCTGATTTGCTTGCTGATCCCCGGCTGCGAGGTATACAGACTCTGAGCCGTTGCCGACACGTTCAGGTCGTGGTGTGCTACTTCCCAGATGTAGCGCAGTTGCTGCAGTTTCATGGATATTTTCCCCTTACGCCCCTGAACACCACAGGCTGTGACGCCGGTGGTTAACGTCATGCTTATAACCAGATAGGCTCTTATGACAGCAAGGTTAGTCCATAAATTCCTGCACGCATACGAATTACCGCCGGACAAACCGACCGGTGGCAAAAACAATGCCGACTCAAGCGGAGCCAGATGACTTCAAGTTACTGATTCCGTGCGGCACGTGCCCCGTCGGAACCACATCGACGGCACGCCGGCAGTGTCCTTCCTGATCATCGAAAAACAGGTCAGCACCAAAGGCCTGAAGAAACTGGGACTTGTCCAGGCCGCCAAGAAACAGCGACTCATCCAGCCGGATATCCCATTCGCGCAGGGTCCGAATCACCCGCTCATGCGCCGGGGCGCTGCGGGCAGTGAACAGCGCAGTGCGGATTGGGCACTGCGCGCCGGCAAACTCGGTCTGAATACGGTTCAGGGCGGCGAGAAACGCCTTAAAAGGTCCACCACCGAGCGGCTCGCGTGCTGCGGCCTGCTCGCTGGCCTGAAAGGCGGCCAAACCTTCGCGCTGAAAAACCTGCTCAGATTCATCGGAGAACAACACCGCGTCCCCGTCGAAGGCAATGCGTAACTCATCACGCTGTTCGCGGGCACGCTTGGCCGGGAAGATAGTGGCGGCGGCGAAGCCGGCCTCCAGTGTCGCCCGAACATCTTCGGCATGGGTCGACAGGAACAGCTGACAGCCAAACGCAGGGATGTAGGTAAACGGACTACGGCCGCCGGCGAAGGCCGCACGGGTAATACCCAGACCGTAATGCTGAATGGAGTTGAATACCCGCAAGCCGGTATCCGCACTGTTGCGTGAAATGAGGACAACCTCGACCCGGCTGTCCCCTTCAAGCAGGTTGTTGATTCGAAGTAGCTTCTGAACCAGCGGAAAGGCCTCCCCCTGCTCCAGCGGGATGTCTTCCCGGGCAATCTGATATTGCCGATAGGCTTCCAACCCCTCCTGCTCGAAAACCTGGTGGCTTTCGTCCAGATCAAATAGTGCTCTGGACGAGATGGCAATTACCAGTTTGTCTCCGAGCAGGCTGGGCATGAATATTCCCTATTCGTTGGTCAGATAGCGGGCTTGAATGAACTTCAGCTGATCCAACATTGCCTCGATTTTCGGCAGGCTGCAACCGACCTCTGCAGCCAAACGGAGCAGTACACCATAAAGCGCATCCAATTCCATCGGGCGCTTGTGCAGCCAATCGTGATACATGCTCGGATGGTAGTCAGGCATGGCCTCGGTACCCTTGAACATGAACTCGATGGCACCGTCTTCCACGGCCACACCGCGCGCCCGTGCGGTTGCCACGACTTCCTGCATCATTTCAGTAATGAGCTTGCGGCTGGCCGGGTTGCCAACCAGCTCACGGGTACCGGCATTCAAGACAACCGAAATCCCGTTGAATGGCGCATTCCAAATGAGTTTTTTCCAGCGTGCTTCATCAACGCCGGGCAGCAGACGTGTTGGGATATTGCCGGAGTTGAGCAACTCTGCACCTTCCTGCAGCAACGCCTGTTGCTCCTCTGCCGAGGCAGCGGGACCGGAATGGTAGCCCAAATCGATCATGCCGCTGGCCTGATGCTTGACTACGCCTGGCCCCTCGCGGAACAGACATACGTAGCACAGGCCACCGATCAGGTGCATGCTGTCAGGCAGGAAAGGACGCAGGTGATCCTCGTTGTTCAGTCCGTTCTGCAGCAGCACGACCTTGGCATCCGGCTTGCCCGCCGTAGCAATGATCTCGCCAAGGTTATCGGCAGTGGATTTTGCGCCAACAAAGATCCAGTCGCACTTGGGCATGTCTGCCGCATCCTTGTAGGCCTGTACCGGATGCAGGTGGAGAGTTGGGTTGACCAGACTGTCGATGGTGATGCCCTTTTCCTTTACCGCGTCAAACTCACTGCGCAGCAGGAAGTGCACGTCATTACCGCCGTTGGCCAGCATCGCGCCATAAAACCCGCCAATGGCGCCGGTGCCAATGATCCCTACCTTCAGATTACTCTGACTCATACAACCCTCATTTGGATGATGTGTTATTGGTATATCGCCATGGTAATCGCCTCATCTGTCAGGAGACAGTCAACAACACGACAAACCTGCGACCGAATGACTCATCATTCAGCGGAGCGCCAATTTATTTTGTTTTTCAGGGCAATAGCCTGCTGGCGGGGTAGCCTAAGGCGGCAAGCTTGATTAAGCTGTGTGGCACTCAAAATGCGCCGCAACGCCGTGGCAAGCAATACTTTCCGGGATGACTGATGGCTGATTTACCTATTGATGACTTGAACGTAACCTCCAACGAGATTCTGATCACGCCCGAGCAACTGAAGGCGAAGATTCCCCTCAGCGAGGCTGCCCAGGCAACCGTGGTGGAAAGCCGCCAGGTTATTCGCGACATTCTCGACGGCAAGGATCATCGCCTGTTCATTGTCATCGGTCCGTGCTCCATCCACGACGTAGAAGCCGCCAAGGACTATGCCTCCCGGCTGAAAGAGCTGGCTGCAGAAGTCAGTGACACCCTTTATCTGGTCATGCGGGTGTATTTCGAGAAGCCGCGCACCACCGTTGGCTGGAAGGGCCTGATCAATGATCCCTACCTGGATGATTCGTTCAAGATTCAGGACGGCCTGAAAATTGGTCGCGAGCTGCTGCGAGACCTGACCGAGATGGGGCTGCCGACCGCCACCGAGGCGCTCGATCCGATCTCTCCGCAATACTTGCAGGACCTGATTTCCTGGTCGGCCATCGGTGCACGCACCACCGAGTCGCAAACCCACCGCGAAATGTCCTCCGGCCTGTCGTCAGCCGTTGGCTTCAAGAACGGCACCGACGGCGGACTGGCAGTGGCGATCAACGCGCTGCAATCGGTATCCAGCCCGCACCGTTTCCTCGGCATCAATCAGCAGGGCCAGGTCTCGATCGTGACTACCAAGGGCAACCCTTATGGTCACGTCGTCTTGCGTGGCGGTAATGGCAAGCCGAACTACGACTCGGTCAGCGTAGCGCTGTGCGAGAAGGATCTGGAGAAGGCCGGTATCAGCAAGAACATCATGGTCGACTGCAGCCACGCCAACTCCAACAAGGATCCGGGCTTGCAGCCGCTGGTCATGGATAACGTCGCCAACCAGATTCTGGAAGGCAATGACTCCATCATCGGTTTGATGGTTGAAAGCAATATTGGTTGGGGCAACCAATCGATTCCGAAGGACCTGTCCCAACTGCAGTACGGCATCTCCGTTACCGACGCCTGCATCGACTGGGCTACCACCGTACAGAGCGTTCGCTCCATGCGCGACAAGCTCAAGGATGTTTTGCCCCGCCGGGCCCGCCTGCAACAGGACTGAGCCTCTCGGCCATAAAAAAACCGCCCAATGGGCGGTTTTTTTATGGCGATATGTACTGAATAACTAACTGACTGCAACGGCATTACGTTCCATGTAGCGTTCAACGTACGAGCAGGACGGAATGACCGTATACCCGTGTTCCTGCGCAAAAGCCAGTGCGTGAGCGGTTAGCCGAGCGGCCAATCCCTTGCCACGCAGGCTGTCTGGAACGAAGGTCCGATAGATATCCAAAGTCTTCTTGCCCAAATCCATATAAGCCAGATATGCTCGCATACCGCCCAATGTAATATAGAACTGCTTGCCTTCCCTATCGTGCTGGATGGTCGCATTCATATTCATTGTCTGTCTCCCAGGCAGAAAGCGTCGAGCGAAGAGTTATCCACTATAGACCGAGATCGGGCGGAATGTTTCCCCGCCCGTCTCAAAAAAAGTGAATTACGCTCAGGACACCATGCCCATGCCCAGCGACATCAGCAGGGCAATGGAGGCCAGGCAGGCAATGACCGGGACAGCGACGGTTACCACGAAGATATCCCGGTAAGCTTCCTTGTGGGTAATACCCATGATCATGAAGGTCGCAATCACCGCGCCACAGTGCGGCAGCGAATCCAGCCCACCAGCGGCGATGGCAGCGATACGGTGCAGGATCTCGGGGTCAACACCCATCTCGATGTAATGCGGCCCCAGCGACTGCATAAAGATCTGCAGGCCACCGGACGACGAGCCGACAATCGCCGAGACCACACTGACCGAAGCAAATACCGACAGCAACGGCGGCAGGTCGACATTGAGAATCCAGTTGGCAAACTGGGCAAACCCGGCGGTCTGGGTCACTACCCCACCAAAGCCAATCACAGCTGCGGTATTGAGCAAAGGCATGATGGAGTCATCGGCGCCCTGGCCAAATGCCTGCGCAGCCTTGCGACGCAACGCCGGAAACAGCAGCACGCAGGTAAGCGAACCGAGAATGAGCGAGATACTCGGCCAGATGATCGGCTGGGCCGCGCTGAACATCAGCACCCGAGCCACAATGCCGTCACTTTCGGACCAGTCAGCCAATCCC
This sequence comes from Halopseudomonas oceani, assembly GCF_002903165.1. Taxonomy (GTDB): domain Bacteria; phylum Pseudomonadota; class Gammaproteobacteria; order Pseudomonadales; family Pseudomonadaceae; genus Halopseudomonas; species Halopseudomonas oceani. Next base: position 44,454 of record NZ_PPSK01000009.1, on the reverse strand, counting down.
AAAACCGCACGGGGCAGCATGATCGAGCCCAGCACGACTACCATCGGGATCAACGCCATCCACCACACCGGTGCATCATTCGGATCACCGATAAGCTGCTCCATGCGGCGGTCCTGGGCATTCTCGACAAACCCCTCGCCACGCGCCTGAGCACGCTTCCACTGGCTTTCCACATACCACATGCCAAGGCCAGCCATGAGCAGCGCGGCAAAGATCCCGATCCAGCCACCGGCAAACAGATCGGTGCCCAACGCACTGGCCGAAATTACGTTGTGAATCGACGGTGTTCCCGGTAGCGCGGTCATGGTGAAGGTGCCGGCACCCACCGAGGTCGCCGCAGCCCAAAGCCGCTTGGGCAGATTGGCCTCACGCATCAGGGTGATACCCAGCGGATACATGGTGAACACCACGACGAACACCACCACGCCGCCGTAGGTCAGCAAGGCGCAGACGATCATGCCAACCAGCAGCGTATGACGGACACCCAGCGCGCGGGTGATCGATAACGCGATACTCTTGGCCGCCTGGCTGGTCGCCATCACCTTGCCGAAAATGGCACCACAGAGAAACAACAAAAAGAACTTGCCGGCGAAGGTGAACGCACCCAGCGGGCCAAACGGGAAGAACTCGAGGAAGGTTTGCGAGATCAGCATGCCGTTGGTTAGAGCCACCACCAACGCACAAACCAGCGACGCGATGAAGATGTTGATCCCCCGCAGCGCCAGATAGATCAGTAGAGTTACTCCGGCGAGAAGGCCGATATTTCCGAGCATTGTTTTTATCCTTGTAGTGAACTGCGTGGCTACATTACCCCACACCAGATACACCACAAAGCCTTCGGCACCCGAATCAGAGCTCTTTATTGTTGTTCATTGGTAACAGAATTATTGCTCCCCCACTTCCAACCGGTGATGCAACTGCTACTATTAACGGCGCTATCAGGAACGCACAGCAGAGGGCCGACGGAACTTTGCCGCCATAATCCGGTCTTCCGCTGTGCGTTCTTGAAGCAGGACTTTTTACACAAGGGGAAAGTTATGAAAACTGCACTGAAAGTATCTGCCGTAGCTCTGGCCGCACTGGTTGCAGCTGGCTGCAGCAACAGCATGGAAAAGGAACTGAGCGCTCGCGTTGCCGCTAACGAAAACGCTACTGCCAGTGCCCAGGCCCGTGCTGACGAAGCATATCGCAAGGCTAACGAAGCTCTGGCTGCCGCTCAACGCGCCCAGCAGACTGCTGACGAAGCCAACGAGCGCGCTCTGCGTATGCTTGAGAAAGCCAGCCAGAAATAAGGCCAGCTTTGCCGATCCGGATCACATGGTCCGGATCGGTTGCCCAATGACTCCCGGAATACCACTCTCGGCGTAAACCAGATCACGGATCGCCGTCCAGTCCAGTCTGAATCCCTGCACCTTTTCGTGCTCATCCGCAAACAGTTTCTGAATCGCAGCCTGCTTGTCGAGGGTTGACGGCATGCCGTGCTCATCCAGCGCCGTATGCACCTCCAGGTAGAGCAATCCGTCCTTGATACCCAGCTTGTATGGCTGATTGACGATGGTTACCGGCGTACCAACGGGCACCTGCGGAAACAGCTCGGTGATGTCTTCGTTGCGCATGCGGAAACAGCCATGACTGACCCGCGTGCCGATACCAAATTTCTTATTGGTTCCGTGGATCACGTAACCGCTGAGCGCCAGATTCATCTTGAACGGCCCCATCGGGTTGTCCGGCCCTGGCGGTACAACCGACGGCAACGGATCACCGTTGGCGGCGTGTTCCTCAAGAATCGATTTGGGCGGATACCAAGACGGCCTCTCTTCCTTGCGCAGAATGCGTGTCTCGCCGATGGGCGACGACCAACCTTCACGACCGATACCAACCGGATAACTGGATACCAGCTCGCCTCCCTTGTGGAAGTAGTACATGCGAAACTCGGGCAGATTGATCACCACCCCTTCACGCGTACCGGCAGGCAGCACATGCTCGCCCGGCAGCACAATCTCGACGCCCTCTCCCGGCAACCAGGGATCAATTCCGGGATTGGCTGCCGTCATCTCCAGATAACCGAACCCCCGAGCACTGCCGAGATCCGCAAAGGTATCCTCGTAGCGTGCCTGATAGCGCGATACTTCGCCAATCAGATCCTGATCAGGTGACAGCAGCGGGTAATCATTGGCCTGCACCGAACCAACTGCCCATGCGGCAAATACCAACCCGGCGCCAATCCTGCCCAGTCGAGAACGCCCACTCAACATCAATTCAGCTCCCACTCAGCTCATGATCAAATCAAACTGCTGCATCGCAGTCTGACCACTGGCGCTGCGTGCAGTGGCTGGCCTCCGGCCGGCGCTCCTGGCCTGCTCTGCGAGATCCATGCAAGCCGGGCAGAGCGAGCGCAGGTCCTTGCGCGTCAGCTCTCGATATATCGGCGACGACGGCAGCAAATCTCCACACAGCGTGCGCTCTCTCGGTACGTCGAGGCGCAGATTTATATCAACCAGGTGAACATGCCAGGGATCTTCAACAAACAGATCCCGCTGCTCATCCTGTTCCACCAGACACCAGCGTCTGGCCATCCAGGACACACTCAATTCAGGGCTCCACCTTAATCATTTGTCGCAGCCTGTGGCTGCGCCAGAACCCATTCACGTATTACCGGCCAGACATTCTCGAGAATATCTGGCTGTCCTTGCGCGTTCGGATGAATGCCATCGGCCTGCATCAATTCACTGCGCCCAGCCACCCCTTCCAGCACAAATGGCATCAATGCCACGCCCTGCTGCTCAGCGACCGTTCGAAAGACCTGTTCAAAGGCTCGGGTATAACGAACACCGTAATTCGGTGGAATACGCATACCCAGCAGTATGACGTCAGCCCCAGCCGCACGCGAGCGTTCGACCATGGCAGTAAGATTCTGTTGCATATTATCTGGTGGCAGGCCGCGTAGGCCATCATTGCCACCCAACTCGATCACCACCAGCTCGGGAGAATACTGCGCTAGCAGCGATGGCAGACGGGCCAGACCACCTGCAGTCGTGTCCCCGCTCACCGATGCGTTCCGCACCTCCAGCGGGCGATTCTCGGCCTCAAGCCGCTGCTCCAGCAGTGCAGCCCAGCCATCGCTGATTTCCAGACCGAAAGCGGCGCTGATACTATCACCGACGATCAGGATCCCCTGTGCTGCCGCGGGAACAGAGAGCGAACACAGCAGCATCGCTCCCAGCCAGTTTCTCAAGACATTCATCAGGCCCGTATACCATGTCAGACACCGTTGTAATCGCCCGCCACCTTAGCAAAGTCGTGACCAGCTCGGAAGCGCCGCTACAGATACTGGACGACGTTTCCATCGCCATCGAACGGGGCAGCAGTCTGGCCATTGTCGGTGCCTCCGGCTCAGGCAAGTCAACCTTGCTCAGCCTGCTGGCCGGCCTGGACCTGCCGAGCAGCGGCGACGTTATCCTCGCCGGTGAGAACCTAAGCGCCCTGAACGAAGACCAGCGTGCCAGCCTGCGCGGCCGTGAGGTTGGATTCGTCTTCCAGTCCTTTCAGTTGCTGGACAGCCTGACCGCACTTGAGAATGTCATGCTCCCGCTGGAACTGCATGGCCGGGCAGATGCTCGCGAGCGAGCTGGCGAGCTGTTACAACGGGTAGGGCTGGAAGCCAGACGCCAGCATTACCCGCAACAGCTATCGGGTGGCGAGCAGCAACGCGTCGCCATCGCGCGCGCCTTCGCCAGTGAACCCAGCATCCTGTTCGCCGACGAACCCACCGGTAACCTCGACGCCGCAACGGGCGAACGGATCAGCGACCTGCTGTTTACCCTCAACCGTGAACGCGGCACCACTCTGGTGCTGGTAACCCACGATGCTCGTCTGGCTGCCCGCTGTCAGCGCGCGGTGCAGATGCAAGCGGGCCGCCTGCAGGATGAAAACGCGTGAGCCGCGCCAACCTGCCGTTGCTCGCCTGGCGGCTGCTCCGTCGCGAATGGCGTGCAGGGGAGCTTGGCGTACTGCTCAGCGCCCTGCTGATCGCCGTGACCATCAGCACCGCCATCAGCCTGTTCACCCAGCGACTCGAGCACAGCATGACGGACCGCGCCGCTGAGTTTCTCGGTGCAGATCTGGTGGTGTCATCACGCAGCCCCCTGCCTGCCAGCTATGAGGAGCACGCTAAGGCGCGAGGCCTGCAGTTGAGCAGGCAAGTCGAGTTTTCCAGCGTCATGGCCAGCGACACTCAGATGCAGCTGTCCAGCGTGAAGGCGGTCGACAGCGCCTACCCGCTGCGTGGAGAACTGCGCATCAGCGCTGCCGCCTTTGCCGAGGAACGCCGTACCAGCGAAATTCCGCCACAAGGCGAAATCTGGATTGAGCCACGCCTGCTGAACCAGTTAGATATCCAGATCGGTGACACCCTTGAGGTCGGCTACGCCAATCTGCGGGTCAGCGCGCTGCTAACCCACGAGCCCGACCGCGCCAGCGACTTCTACAGCCTGACACCGCGGGTATTGATGAACCTTGAGGATCTCGACGCCACGGGCATCGTGCAACCCGGAAGCCGAGTGAGCTATCGCCTGCTGCTCAGCGGCGAGCGAGCCGCATTGAAAACCTACCGCGAGTGGATCGAGCCGATTCTGGAGGTCAACCAGCGCCTGACCGGCGTCGACGACGGTAACCGGCAGGTCGGCAATGCACTATCGCGGGCCAATCAGTTTCTCGGCCTGGCCAGCATCGCCGCGATCATTCTCGCCGGCGTCGCAGTTGCGCTGTCATCCGGTCGGTTTGCCGTACGCCATTTTGATACCAGCGCGCTACTGCGCTGCATGGGGCTGCAGCGCCGGCAGGTACTGATGCTATTTACTCTGCAGCTGCTTTACATCGGAGTGCTGGCAACGGTCGCCGGCATCGCCCTTGGCCTGCTGGTGCAATGGGGGCTGCTGCTCCTGCTCAGCGACCTGCTGCCGCCAACGCTGCCCGACGCAGGACTGCTGCCGCTGGCAGTCGGTGCCGCAACCGGTTTCAGCGCGCTGCTCGGCTTTGCCCTGCCACCCTTGCTGCGGCTCGGGCGCGTAGCCCCGCTGCGAGTACTGCGCCGTGATCTTGAGCCGATGCCGGGCAGCAGCTGGCTTATCTACGGGCTAGCGCTAGGCGTACTCAGCCTGCTGATGTGGCAGTTTACCGGCGACTTGCGTATCACCCTGGCGATGCTGTTTGGTGGCGCAGTCGCCGCATTGCTGCTTGGCTGTCTAGCTTGGCTGCTATTGCGGGCCGTGGCCGGGCGCCTGCGCGACGCGGGACTTGCCTGGCGGCTCGGCAACGGCGAGCTGCTCAAGCGCCCCGCCGCTGCCGCGACCCAGATCCTGTCGTTCGGACTGATCTTCATGTGCATGCTGGTAGTGCTGATTCTACGTACCGAGCTGCTCAGTTCCTGGCAAAGCCAGCTGCCGGAGGACGCCCCCAATCACTTTGTCCTGAACATCCTGCCGTCCGAACAGGACACCTTCAATGAAGCACTTGCGCAGATCGGTGCGCGCAGCGCACCACTGTATCCGGTGACCCCAGGCCGGCTCGTCAGCATCAACAACGAGCCAGTGCGCGCCGACGTCAGCAAGGAAAACCGCAACCGGGATCGCGGCACCCGAGCCGTCAACCGCGACCTCAGTCTGACCTGGTCTGCCCACTTACCGGCAGATAACGCGCTGCGTGAAGGCCGCTGGTGGAGCGCCACAGAACAATCCGGCAGTGCTCGGGTTTCGATAGAAGCAGAGCTTGCCGACAGTCTTGGCGTAAAGCTCGGCGACACGCTGGGTTTTGTGATCGAGGGCCGTGAGCTGTCAGCCCAGGTCAGCAGTATCCGCACCGTGGAGTGGGACAACTTTACGCCCAACTTCTACATGATTTTCGCGCCCGGCGATCTGGCTGGGCTGCCCGCCACGCTGCTGACCAGTTTTTACCTGCCCGCAGCACAGCGCGACCAGCTGCGTCAGTTGAACCGACAGTTCCCGGCCATGACCCTGCTTGAGGTCGAGCCGCTGCTGGAGCAAATCCGCGGCATACTCAAACAGGTTACCCTCGCTGTCGAGTATGTGCTGCTGTTTGTCTTGCTGGCTGGCCTGACGGTGCTGTTCGCTGCACTGCAGGCCACACTGGATGAGCGCCTGCATCAGGGCGCGCTGCTGCGGACACTCGGCGCCGGGCGCTCCCTGCTGCGCCGTGCCAGTTGGATGGAGTTTCTACTCCTGGGCCTACTCGCCGGCCTGCTTGCGGTCATTGCCGCCGAACTGGCGACCTGGGCGCTGTATCGCTTTGCGCTGAATCTGGATTGGGCTCCGCACCTGCTGTTCTGGTTGGCAACCCCGGCCAGCGCAGCCGTGCTGATCGGCTGCGCCGGCGTATGGGGCACCCGCGCGGTGCTGCAACAGAGTCCAATGCGCCTGATTAACCGCAGTAGTTAGCGGAAGCCGGACCTGGCAACGGAGCCGATCAACCGCAGCGCGGTTCGGTTGCCAAAACCCGCATTAGATCAACCCCGGCAGCGGCCATCTCTGGCATACTGCCGCTCTGTTTCGCAGTCAGAACCGGCTCCCCCATGAAAGGATTCAATCCGTTTTCGCGTATCTCGGCGTCCCCTACCCGCCCTGTCAGTCAGGCGTCGTCCAGCGCCAGCTTCGATGTAGCTGCGCTGGTCAACGGACCATTCGGTGACCCCGAGCAGTCAGGTACTGTACCCGCGCTCGAGTTGGCCGAAAAGCTGCGCCAGGCCTACTTCTGGATCGTCAACCACGCAGTGATCAGCCCGCACTACGACGTTGAGTACAACCTCTCGCCGCCGCAGCCCATCCACTTCGGTGACAGCCAAACACCACTTTATCTGCCGACCGACCAGAGCTACTCCAGCTTTATCCTGCTGCCGATTCTGACCTTTGCCGCCCGTCGCAAGTGCCTGTTCATCGGCGGCCCCGGTCGCGGCAAGACCGCCTCCGCACTCCTCATGGGTCTGCTCGCGGGGTACAGCCCCAAGCAGGTACGCCGCGCGATGCAGCACGGCCATCCACAGATGACAGTTGCCGACCTGCTCGGCAACCCGATGCCGATGGACATCATGAAAGCGGATCAGCAGTCGGACATTCGCATCAGTTGGCGCAGCTGGCTGGACATGCGTGTAAAGATCGTTGACGAGTACAACCGCATCCCGACGCGCACCCAAAGCGCGCTGCTTACGGTAATGGGCGACAACTACGCCGAGATGTTCAACCAGATTCACGAGTGCCCGCCGGCGGCCTGGTACCTGACCGCCAACGATGACCAGGGCGGCGGTACCTACCCGGTTATCGAAGCCTTGAAAGACCGGATCGACGTGGTGGTGCAAGCGCTGCCGTTCAACCCACGTTTTCTGGATGAACTGCTGATACGTATCGAGGAAGGGGTCGACCCGGCGGACTGTTTGCCAGAGGTGCTGCAGTTCAGCGAGGCCGAGATGGCGCAAATGGAGACAGACATCCGCGCGGTTACCCTGCCGGCGGACCTGCGCCAGCGGCTGGAGTTTTTCGCCAGCCAATTTGAGTTCAGCGAGTATTCCGGGCAACAGTTCGAATACAAGAGCAAGGACACCTCGCGCCTGGCTGGCGTTGCCCGTCACCAGTTGGCCATGCTCGAGAACGGTCGCGATCGGCTTGCCGATCTGGGCTGCCAGACCCGCAACGGCCTTTCGGTTCGCAGCCTGATGTCATTGATCGTCTTCGCCAAGGCGATGGCGTATTTTCGCGGCAACCGCGAGGTCGAGTTGAACGACCTGACTCAGGTGCTGCCTTTCGTGCTGCACTCGCACCTATTTGCCGACGAAGATGCGCCGTTCTTTCAACAGCCGGAGAATGCCGCTTTCCTCAGCGACAAGATCGGCTGGCTGCGTCATTTGTTCCAGCTCAGCTGTCGTGAGTTCGAACGCCAGGGTCGCCACCGGAGCGACGATGTCGCCGCGCTCAAGGCTGAGCTGGATGAAGGGTTGGAAGGGCTTTCGCTCAAGGACTGTCGCAAGCGCCTGCAACGCATCGAGCGCACGCTGCAACAACTGGCCAGCGGCAACAAGTTGTCCGGCGCAGTACACGACGACGCCATGACGCTGAAATACCTGCACCAGCGCTACAGCAACTACCTGCGCTGGCTGACGACTCAGGGCTGACATGCGCTCCGAATGGCTCGCACAGTATCTGTTAAAACAGGCTGACACGCTCAACCAGAGCTATCGCCTGGCTCGTCAGGGCGACCAGGCCGAGTTCGCCCGCTGCTTCAGCGGCTTTCTGCTCGACGCGCTCGACCCACTGATGGCAGCCTTGGACCATTGGCCCTCAGTGAACAAGGCAGGGCTCACAGAAGTAACCTACCAGGCAGGGCTGACGCTGGTGCAACGGGGCTGGCTGGCAGCACAGCAGCGCGACCTGACCCTTGCCCTGTTTACCCGCGTGCTGCCGCAGTGGCTAGCGCCCTATCCGGCGGATGCGCCGCAGCTGCTGGTGCAACTGCTCAATACGTTGTCGCATCTGCCGACAGCAGCGCAGCGCAGTAACCTGCTGAGCCAATGGCAATGCTGCCGCCCTACCCCGGCCGCCGCCCCAGATTATCTGCTGATACTCGGCTGGATGGCCGGGCTGCCCGAGTTTCGCACGGCAGCGGTCGCCGCCCTCAGCCGTCAACCTGCGCTGGTGGCGCAATTGCAACTGGGCGCGCCGGAGCACTTTGCCCATCCCTGGTGGCGAGGCCCAGAACGTGGCTGGCAAACCGAACCGGTTGCCTTAGGCGCGGCAACCTGGCTGGGCGGCGAATTCAGTGAGTTACCGGTGTTGCTGATGGCCGGCGGGCACACCCTGATCCAGGCCGGCGACGACTGCTGGCAACTGCACGTCGATACCTGGGGGCATAAATTGCTGCCGCACTCGCCGGAGCAGGCAACGCCAGTGCCAACGCAGGACCTGCTGCAGCTCCCGGCCGCACTGGGCACGCCCTGGCGCAGCTACGATCAGGTACGACAGTGTCTGGAGCGCCGCCACGAGTGGGTCGTCAGCTTTCACAACAGCTATCGCCTGATGATCATCCCGAAAACCAGGGACCACTCATGAGCGCCGATCCGCAACTGGCCCATTGGCAGGCACAATGGCAGCAAGCTCTGCTGCTCTGGAGCGACCATCTGCAGCTGCAAGAGCCCCTGTGGCTGTTCGATGTCGAAGCGGCCGAAGCCGCGGGCCTGACCGAGAGCTTTGCCGCCATTCGCCTCACCTCACAGCGGGTGATGGTGAACCTGCAGGAAATCACCGAGCGCAGGCTGGACGACTACGCACTGGAAGTACTGGCACATGAGATCGGCCACCACGTTTATGCCCCTGCCAACATGACGCAACACCTGCAGCTATTGGCCGTCATCCGCCAGTCACTGCCCGGCAGCGAGCAACTCGCCCCCCTGGTCGCCAACCTGTATACCGATCTGCTGATCAATCACCACCTGCAGCGGCATACCCCGTGTCAGATGGAGGCCATCTACCTGCGCCTCAAACCGGCCAGCGCCACACCGCTATGGCAGCTGTATATGCGCATTTACGAACGCCTGTGGCAGTTGCCAGCAGAAACCCTGACTTCTGCCCCACTCGGCAACTCAGAGGAAGGCGACGCCTGGCTGGGTAGTCGCATTATCAAGGTCTACGGCAAGGACTGGCTGACCGGCGCCAGCCGTTTCGCCACCCTGCTGTTGCGCTACCTGCAGGATGACGAACAAGCGGCAAATGACGCCTTCGGTGTGCTGGCCGACACCGCTGACGCCGGCAACGGTCACACCGGCACCAGTGTGCCATCGCTACCGGCCATCGACGTGCTGCATCCTAGCCAAGACCCAGAGTTGAGCGAGCAGACGCCGGGCGCACCCGTAACCGACAGCGCTTGCAATGCGGTCGCAGCCAAGCGCTCCCCCGGGCAGTCGCTGGAGCCACAGGAATACTATGAAGTGCTGCGCGCCGCCGGCGTCGATATCTCCCGGCACGATGCCACGGTCAACTATTACCGCGACGCCGTACGCCCCTACCTGCTGCCGTTTCCTGCCAAATCAACACCTGCCCCCAGCGAACCCGAGCGTGAAGGCACGGCGCTCTGGGAACCGGGTGACGACCCCGGCGAACTCGACTGGTTTGCAACCCTGCTGGCCGGCGCGGATCCCATCCCCGGCGTCACCACCCACAAGGCGGTGTACAGCGTCGACACTAGCGAACAACCACGACAGCAGGTCTGCGATCTGGACCTGTACGTGGACAGCTCCGGTTCCATGCCCAATCCGCAGTATCAACTGTCCTATCCGGCACTGGCCGGTGTATTGCTCTGCATATCAGCACTGCGCGCCGGCGCCCAGGTGCAGGTCACGCTGTGGAGCGGGCCGCGCCAGTGTCTGAGCACCGATGGTTTCATTCGCGATGAGGCCGGCGCGCTGCGCGTTCTGACCGGCTTCTTTGGAGGCTCGACCAGCTTCCCGCTGAAGCTGCTGCGCGAAACCTACGATCAGCCACGCCAAACGCCGACACAGGTTGTGGTGCTGTCAGACGATGGCGTCAGTTCCATGTTCTCCGAGGATGAGCGCGGCACCGCGGGTGCCGAGATCAGTGCACGTACGCTGCGTCACTGCGGCGGTGCGGGTCACTGGGTGCTCGACCTGCCGATGGAGCTGGACAGCCAGACCGGGCACGCCTGGCTGCAGGATGCCTATGAGAAGATGCGACTGGGCAGGGATCAAGGCTGGCAGGTCCATCGCGTCAACGGGCTTGAGCCCATGCTCAGCTTCGCCCGGCACTTTGCCCGACAATACTATCAGGCCAGTGAATCCACCTCGCAGCGAGCGGCCCGCCCATGAGCAATCTGCAGTCCGGCCCGTCCATGCACTACCTGCACCAGCGCTTGCTGGCCTACCCCGCTGGCCAGGCACCCGCCGGACAGAGCCTCATCGCCCTACTGAACGATCTGCTCGTACGGCTGGAACCCGCAGTCACAACGGCAACGCTGCTGCCGATTTACTCACTGCCCCTGTGGGACGACCCCGAGGGTCACGACCGAGCGGACACGCTGTTGCTGATGGTCTGGTTGCTGGCAGATGATGCCTTTTGCGAGCTGACGCTGTACGCCGATGAAATCATCAGCCTGCTGGCGTCAAGTAACCAACTGATGGATACCACGCATCCCAACCTGGATGACGAAGACCAGCGTGAAGAACTTATCCGCCTGACCCTCAACGGCCTGCGCCTGAAACCACAGAACGAAACCGACCAGCAGGCGCAGGATCGCTTGCTGATGGTCAGCTCCAGCGAACGGGCACGGGTCGTGGCAGCCTCCAGAGCCGCCGAAGAGCGCGCCGAAGCCATTCGCAAGGCACTGGCAGAAAAGCGCGCACGCGAAGCGGCAGACAAGTACACCCGCGAATGACCAGTCAGACTACAGACCTCGCCCCCTGGCTCGATACCCGGCGACTGCCAAACTTGAGCGTGCGCGCCGCAGAACGGCTGCAGCGCTGCTTGCAACACCCTGCTGCGCCGTCTTTGAGCGGTCGCAGCGGACACCATCTGGACGCCGTTGCGCTGTCACAGCTGGCCGCCGACAAACGAGCACTGCAGCACCCGGAAGCAAACTGGCTGGCCGCCTTTCTTGATCGCTGTCGCCGTCAGGTACCGCGCTATCGCGACTATCCGTGGCACCAACCGCTCGAAGCGCTACCCTGCACATCCCGCCAGGATCTGAGCTGCGAGATCGCAACGTTTGTACCAGACGACATCGACCCGCGACAGCTGATCGTGTTTGAAACCAGCGGCACCACCGGGCACCCGCTGCGCGTGCCTTCCCTACCGCTGGTAGCGGCGCGTTACCACTGCTTTCACGAACGGATTGTCGGCTGGCACGGGATCGACCTGCAGAGCTTGCCCGGCGACACCGGCGTGATGCTGGTCGGCGATCAGCAGCGTTGCTTCACCTACGCATCGGTCTTGCCCTATTGGGACGACAAGGTGCTGCTGAAGCTGAACATGAACCCTGCCGACTGGCCGAGCGCTGAGGCCCGCGGGCGCTATCTGGATCAAGTCAAACCGCTGCTGATGACCGGGGACCCGCGCAGCCTGAGCACTCTGCTGAACATCGAGTTCGCCCACCGCCCCGCAGCCATCCTGTCAACCTCCATGACATTGCTGCAGGGCCTGAAGGACCGGCTGACCAGTCGCTTTGAGTGCCCGGTCATCAATCTGTATTCGATGAACGAGGCCGGACCGATAGCCGCCGATGACGGCAGCGGCCACGGTCTGCGGCTGATCCAAAACACACTCAAGGTCGAGCTGCTCAACCGCCAGGGGCGTCCCGTCGCCGCCGGCGAGCGCGGCGAAATCACCCTGACCGGCGGCTTCAACCCGTGCCTGCCGCTGCTGCGCTATCGCACCGGCGATTACGCCTGCCTGTATGAAAGCGCTGAGGGCCACCGCTACCTGCAACAGCTCGATGGCCGCCCGCCAGTGCGCTTCCATGCCGCCGGCCGTTGGCTCAACAATGTCGACATCACGCACCTGATGCAGCCGTTCGAGCTGGCCCAGTATCAACTGCATCAACAGGCCGACGGCTCGCTGATAGTGCGCCTGCGCGGTCACACCGACGAGCCGGCCCTGCGCCAGGCTCTGCTCGACACCTTTGGTATCGACTGCGACATTCGCTTCGCCCCCTTTCCGCTCGATGCCGACAAACTCATTCAATACACCAGCGATTACCCCGGAGCCCACGACGGATGAGCAGCCTTACTCTGCTGGAATACAGCGCGAATGCCTTCTTTCTGATCAGCGTATTCCTCGCTGCTCGCAACCACCGACACACCTGGACACTGGGTATCGTCGGCTGCGTGCTGTTTGCCATCCTGTTCTTTCAGGTCCAGCTGTATGCGGACGCGACCTTGATGCTCTTTTACATCTGCACCAGCATAATCGGCTGGCGGCAGTGGCAGCGCGGCGCCAGCGCCGAAGCCATCAGCAGAAGCTCGTGGCCGCAATTGGCCCTGTACCTGCTGGCGGCCGTCGCGACCCTGCTGGCCTATGGTGCGCTGCTGCACCTGCATACCGATGCCTACGCCCCCTTCGTCGACTCTGCCGTATTGACCTTCAGCGTGACCGCGCAGCTGTTGCTGATGAAGCGTCGGGTTGAAACCTGGTGGTTCTGGCTGATCGTCAACACCATTGCCGTGCCGCTGTACGCTTCCCGTGAGCTGATGCTGACCTCGCTGGTTTACGTCGGTTTCTGGATCAATGCCTGTTACGGGCTCTGGCGCTGGCACCAAGAACTGAGCAAAGCATGTCAAAGCCCTACCGAACCGGCCTAGTCGTCGGCAAGTTTTCGCCACTGCACAGCGGTCATCGATACCTGATCGACACCGCAACAGCGGCTTGCGAGCAGGTACTGCTCCTGAGTTACTCGCGTCCGGAATTTGCTGGCTGCACCAGCGCCCTGCGCCAACAATGGCTCAATGACGGCTGGCCGCAGCATCAGTGCGTGGTGCTCGATGCCGCGCAGGCCTGCCGGCTCGGGCTGGCAATGCCCGACAATGACGCCAGTGACCTGCCGCAGCGCCAATTCTGCGCCGAGCTGATCGACCGCACCCTCGGCGAACCGGTCAACGCGGTGTTCAGCAGCGAAGACTATGGGCAAGGGTTCGCCGACTACCTCGCCGCGCATTGGCAGCGACCGGTTGATTCGGTGCTGGTGGATCGCGAACGCCAGCGCTACCCGATCAGTGGCTCAACCCTGCGCGCCGCACCCGACGCCAACTGGCAGACAGCAGACGTACTGGCAGCCCAGCGCTGTCAACGGATCGCCCTGATTGGCGCCGAGTCGACCGGCAAGACCAGCCTCGGGCAGTGGCTGGCGCAGCACAGGGGCTGGCGCTGGGTCGCTGAATTTGGCCGCCAGCACTGGCAAGACTGCGACGGCGTACTGACATCGGATGATCTGCTGCACATCGCCCGCACCCAGGTCGAACTTGAAGATCAGGCCGTTGCCCTCGCGCTAAACGACGGCCAACCTGCGGTCGTCTGCGATACCACGCCGTTGACCACGCTGATCTATCACCGGTTGCTATTCCCCGAGCCGCCCCCGGATGAGCTGATCGCCCTCGCCGAGCGCCCCTATCACCAACTCTGGCTATGTTCGGCCGATTTTCCGATGGTGCAGGACGGCACCCGCAGCCCGGAGACATTTCGCCAACAACAGCAAGCGCTGTACGCGTCAGAACTGGCCAGCAGGCAACTCAGGCCGATGAGGCTGCAGGGCTCCATAAAGCAACGACGGGCGCGGCTCGCGGCCATGACGCCATCGGACCCACCAAGGGAAAACAACAAAACAGACCGAAAAACGCCGTCCTAGAGAGATCGAAGACTTGAACACCGGCAGCCGATCGCGCTAGTTTGACCCGAACTGAGGGCCGCGCCGGAGCGTATTGACCGGTATCAACACCCTATGCCCGGTATCATATAGAATGGACCTCGTAGCAGCGATCATCCGCGATCTGCCTGCATACAGGATAAGGAATCGTCGTGCAGAAACCTCCCCGCAACCTCGTCCGTGGCCTACTGGCCGTAGCCGCCCTTGCCGCCATTGCTGTCATTGCCTGGCTGGAACTCAAACCTTCCGGGTACGGTGATGGCTTTGCCAGCGGAAACGGCCGCATCGAAGCGACCGAAATCAACGTTGCAACCAAGCTTGGTGGGCGCGTTGCCCGGATTCTGGTAGATGAAGGCGACTTTGTTAACGCCGGTGAACTGCTGGCAGAGATGGACACCAGCACCCTGCAGGCTCAACTGCAGCAGGCGCAGGCCCAGTCGCGCCAAGCCGAAAACGCCATCCAAACTGCTCAGGCTCTGGTCAGCCAGCGTGAGAGCGAGCGCGCCACGGCAGAGGCACTGCTGTCGCAACGCCAGGCGGAATTGAATGCCGCGCAAAAACGCTATGAACGGATCAAGGTACTGGTTCAGCGCAATGCCATGTCGCGCCAGCAACTCGACGACGCGCTCGCCGCGCTCGAGAGCACTCAGGCAGCAGTGGCGTCGGCCCGTGCCCAGATTCAGTCTGCCGAGGCCGGCATTGCTGCCGCACGCTCGCAGGTCATTGGCGCCGAGTCCGCGCTAGATGCCGCCCGCGCAGCGGTAGACCGTATTGCCGCCGACATCAAAGACAGCAGCCTGACCGCAGACCGTCACGCGCGGGTCCAATTCCGTACGGTTGAGCCGGGTGAGGTGCTGGGCGCCGGCGGCCGGGTGCTAAACCTGGTTGACCTTACTGATGTCTACATGACCTTCTTCCTGCCGGAGCGACTGGCTGGACGTGTGGCCATGGGCTCCGACGCCCACATCATCATCGACGCCGCACCGCAATACGTCATTCCCGCTACTGTCAGCTATGTCGCCAGCGTTGCGCAGTTCACACCCAAGTCGGTAGAAACCGAGCGGGAACGGGAAAAGATGATGTTCCGTATCCGTGCCCGTATTGATCCCAAGCTGCTTGAGCAGCACATAGAGCAGGTCAAGACCGGGCTGCCCGGTGTAGCCTGGTTGAAACTGGACGCAGACGCCGACTGGCCGGCGGACCTTGAAGTCAACGTCGGAAACTGAGCATGGACACGCGCGCCCCAGTCGCTCGACTGGAAGGCATCAACCTGAGGTACGGCACGGTAGCCGCACTGGATTCGCTCACCCTCGATTTGCCCGCCGGCTGCATGGTCGGCCTGATCGGCCCCGATGGTGTCGGCAAGTCCAGTCTGCTGTCACTGGTTGCAGGCGCTCGCCGCCTGCAACAGGGAAAGTTGCAGGTGCTGGACGGAGACATGCGCAGCGCAGGGCATAGGCGGCGAGTATGTCCGCGCATCGCCTTCATGCCACAAGGGCTTGGCAAGAACCTCTACCCGACCCTAAGCGTATCGGAGAACCTCGAGTTCTTTGGCCGCCTGTTCAACCAGGACAGGCAGGAGCGCAAGGCCCGGATCAGCGAGCTGCTCGCCAGCACCGGCATGAGTCGCTTTATTGACCGCCCGGCCGGCAAGCTATCTGGCGGCATGAAGCAGAAGCTCGGACTGTGCTGTGCGCTGATTCACGACCCCGACCTGTTGATCCTCGACGAACCGACTACGGGCGTCGACCCGCTGTCTCGCAGCCAGTTCTGGGACCTTATTCGCCGAATCCGTGCTGCGCGGCCGCAGATGAGCGTGCTGATCGCCAGCGCCTACATGGACGAAGCGCAAAACTTCGACTGGTTGGTAGCCATGGACGCCGGCAAAGTACTTGCGACCGGCACACCGCAGGAAATCCTGAAACAGACCGGGTCCAGCAGCCTTGAGCAGGCTTTCGTCGCCCTGCTTCCGGAGGAAAAGCGCCGCCAGCACCAGCAACTGATCATCCCGCCGCGGACCCAGCAGACCGGCATCGCCATCGAGGCCCACAACCTGACCCGCCGCTTTGGCGATTTCGTGGCGGTCGACAAGGTCAACTTCCGTATCGAACGGGGCGAAATATTTGGCTTTCTCGGCTCCAACGGGTGTGGCAAGTCGACGACGATGAAAATGCTCACCGGCCTGCTACCGTTCAGTGAAGGTGAGGCGTCAGTACTCGGCAAACCGGTCGACCCCAATGACATCTCGGTGCGCATGCGCGTTGGCTACATGTCGCAGGCATTCTCGCTGTACAGTGAGTTGACCGTACGTCAAAACCTGGTGCTGCACGCCAAGCTGTATCACCTCTCAGCGGAACAAGGGCCGCTGCGCGTGCATGAGCTACTGGATCAGTTCAATCTGCACGACGTCGCCGACAGCTTGCCAATGGACCTCCCGCTTGGAGTCCGCCAACGACTGTCACTGGCGGTCGCAGTCATCCACAAACCAGAGATTCTGATCCTCGACGAACCGACCTCCGGTGTCGATCCGGTTGCCCGCGACATGTTCTGGGCGCTGCTGGCCAAGCTGTCGCGCGAAGATGGTGTGACCATTTTCATATCCACCCACTTCATGAACGAAGCTGAACGTTGCGACCGCATGTCGCTGATGCACGCGGGGAAGGTACTGGTCAGCGGCGCGCCCGAGGAGCTGCGCAAGCAGCGCGGCAAGGACTCACTGGAAGAAGCCTTCATCGACTGGCTGCGCGAGGCCAGCGGGCCGGACGAGAGCGCACCTGCGGCCGTCAGGCTAACACCACCGGGCGCAAGCGAAGAGCCTGCAAAAGGACCTCGCTTCAGCCTTCGCCGGCTGCTCAGTTACACCCGGCGCGAAACCATGGAACTGCGCCGTGACCCGGTACGGGGCATGCTGGCGCTGGCAGGCAGCGTGTTTCTGATGATCATCATGGGTTACGGCATCAACATGGACGTGGAGAACCTGACCTTTGCCGTGCTGGATCGAGACCAGACGACCTACAGCCAGAACTATGCGCTGGAGCTATCCGGCTCACGTTACTTTATCGAAAAACCGCCGCTGCACAGCCATGCCGAGCTGGATGAGCGCATGCGCGCGGGCGACATTAGCCTGGCATTGGAGATCCCGCCGGGCTTTGGTCGTGATCTGCTGCGCGGCGACAACCCTCAGGTTGCCTACTGGATTGATGGCGCCATGCCGATGCGCGCAGATACCCTCCGCGGTTACGCCCAAGGCATTCATCTGAACTACCTGCTGACGCTCGCTGCCCATCAGCCAACTACCTACAGGACCAGCCTGGTCAACGTCGAAACGCGCTACCGCTACAACCCCGATGTGGAAAGTTTGCCGGCCATGGTTCCTGCGGTCATTCCAATTCTGTTGATGATGATCCCGGCGATGTTGACGGCTCTGGCGGTAGTTCGCGAGAAGGAGCTTGGCTCAATCACCAACTTCTACGTCACACCGGTGAGCAAGCTCGAGTTCCTGCTCGGCAAGCAATTGCCCTACGTTGCACTGGGCTTCGTCAACTTCATCGCCCTGCTGCTGCTAGCCGTATTTGCCTTTGACGTTCCTATCAAGGGCAGCCTCGCCACCCTGCTGCTCGGCGGACTGCTCTATCTCATCTGCGCAACCGGTCTCGGCCTGCTGGTATCGTCACTGCTGAAGAGCCAGATTGCGGCCATTTTCGGCACGGCGATCGCAACCCTGATTCCGGCCATCCAGTTTTCCGGGATGTTGCACCCGGTATCAGCCATGGAGGGGGCCGGTGCATTGATCGGCCAGCTCTACCCGACGACGCACTTTCTGATCATCACCCGCGGCGTCTTTTCAAAGGCGCTGGGGTTTGCGGATCTGCACAGTTATTTCATCCCGCTGCTGGTGTCCATCCCGGTACTGACGCTTGCCAGTATCGCGGGCCTGAGAAAGCAGGAGAAATGACATGATGCGATCTCTCGGCAACATTCTTCAGCTCGGCATCAAGGAGCTGCGCAGCCTGGCACGCGACCCTGCGCTGGTGCTGCTGATCATCTATGCCTTCAGCCTGAGCATCTACTCCTCTGCCACCGCCATGCCGGAAACCCCGAATCGGGCGACCATTGCGGTCGTCGATGAAGACCGCTCACAGGTTTCTGCCCGGCTGATTGACGCGTTCCAGCTGCCCTACTTTCTGCCCCCGACGCTGATCGACCACCGTCAGATGGATCAGGGCATGGACGGTGGCCTGTACACCTTTACGCTGAACATTCCACCCGACTTCCAGCGCGACCTGCTCGCAGGCGAGCAACCATCCATCCAGCTGAATGTGGATGCGACTCAGGTAAGTCAGGCGTTCAGCGGTGCCGGTCATATTCAGCAAATCATCCAGCGGGAAGCAACCGCCTTCGCACAGCGCTATCAGGGCACCGCCAGCCAGCCGGTCGAAGCGGTGGTGCGTGTAGCCTACAACCCCAATCTTGATGCCAGCTGGTTCGGTGCCATCACCGAGGTCATCAACCAGATCACCATGCTGTCGATCATCCTGACCGGCGCGGCGCTGATACGCGAACGCGAGCACGGCACCATCGAGCACTTGCTGGTGATGCCGGTTACGCCGTTGGAGATCATGCTGGCCAAAGTGTGGGCAATGGGCTTGGTGGTGCTGACAGCATCGGCACTTGCGTTGCAATTCATCGTCGAAGGCTGGCTACAGGTGCCCATTCAAGGCGCGATGGCCCTGTTTCTGGCTGGCACAGCACTGCACCTGTTTGCCACTACCTCAATGGGGATTTTCCTCGGCACGGTTGCCCGCTCGATGCCACAGCTTGGGCTGCTGATCATGCTGGTTCTGATCCCGCTGGAGATTCTGTCCGGGGCTGTAACGCCACGCGAAAGCATGCCGGTCCCGGTACAACTGATCATGTCGCTGGCACCAACCACACACTTCGTCGAACTGGCCCAGAGTGTCCTGCTGCGCGGCGCGGGCCTCGAAATCGTTTGGCCTAAGCTACTGGCATTGACGGCCATTGGTGCCGTGTTCTTTTGCGCTGCCCTGCGACGCCTGCGCAGCACTCTGCAGTAGTAACCAAACAACGCATCAGTCGATGTGATAACGAATGGATTCGATGTCCCAGCTTTTCACCGACTCGGGTGTGCGCACGATAACTTCGTCGCCCACCGCCTTGCCCAGACAGGCTCGAACAATAGGCGCATTGACCGAAACGTAGTCCTTGCGACCGTATATTTCGTCAGGGCCGACAATACGAAACAGCAGCTCCCGCCCGTCTTCATCGACCAGCGCCACCCAGGCGCCAAAGAATGCCCGACCTTCCTGAACCGGGCTGTACTCGACGACGCGGAGCTTATCAAGGCGGTTGCGAAGGAAGCGTACCCGCCGATCAATTTCTCGCAGGCGCTTCTTGTTGTACTGGTAATCGGCGTTCTCCGAGCGGTCACCAAGACTGGCCGCCCATTGAACCAGTCTGGTGACCTCTGGGCGCTCCTGCCGCCAGAGCTGATCCAGCTCCTGCTTGAGCGCAGCGTGCCCTTCCGGGGTGATGACGTTGGTATCCATAGCGCTATCCGAAAAGTACCGAAGCCACCGGACCTGATGGTCCGGCGGTGCAAAGACGGCATTGTCGACTTAACGCCCTGACGCTGTCGACATTCACTGCGCCGTCTGTGGGCTGTTTTCAGCGCCCTCGGACTCACGGCTTGCCTTGCCGTTTTCCGTGGCTGTCTCCAGGTAGATCAGCGTCCAGTCGGCCTCCGGCTCAATCGTCTGCTCCGGCGAGAAGACCCGCAACCGCCGCTCAGGCGTCAGGGCCAGCAATGGCGTACGCCCCTTGCCCGCTTCTTCCCGCCATTGGGCGTAACTGAAGCCCTCGGTCAGCGTCGTGGCCTTGAAGCGCGCCCCTTGACTGATCAGGCTCGACAGCTTGCTGAACGTCATGCCATCCGGGCCAAGCGGTGCGCCCTCGTGCTTGGCTGATATTTGCAAACGCTCGTTGGCACCGCTACGTTCGTTACGTACGGTGAAAATGCGGTGTGCGACAAAGTCACGCTGAAAATGCTGATTGAGCAATGCATTGCGCTCGCGCTCCGGCGTGATCGTAAGCAAGGTGCCCAACCCGGTCAGATCGAGGCTGCTGTCCACCTGGGCCGACAACGGGTTGCCGCGCACAGTGCGCAAGCCTTTCATCCGGGCCTGACTGATTGACTCCCAATGGGTATCTACCATCAGCAGCGGGACATCCAGCTTCTGCAAAACTTCCCCAAGTGCACGGGCAACCGCGTTGGCCCCAATAATCAGAACACCACGGCGCTCGGGCTCGGTTACTCGCAACAATCGGGCAACGGTTCGCGCCGTCGCACTCTGAAAGACAACAGTACCAATGATGACGGCAAAGGTCAGCGCACTTACCAGCGCGGCATTTTCATAACCGGCCTGCTCCAGACGCAGCGCAAACAGTGCCGATACCGCCGCGGCGACGATACCCCGTGGCCCGATCCAGGCAATCAGTGCCCGCTCACGCCAGTTCAGCTCGCTACCCAGGCTGCTGATCCAGACTGCCAGCGGTCTGGCGACAAACTGGATCACCAGCAGCAACGCCAGCGCTGGCCAGCCAAGCGCCAACAGCGCGCCCAGATCCAGTCGCGCCGCCAGCAGGATGAACAGGCCAGAGATGAGCAGCACCGACAGGTGTTCCTTGAACACCAGAATCTCTTCAATATCGACACCACGGGCATTCGCCAGCCAGATTCCCATGACCGTCACCGCCAGCAGGCCGGACTCATGCGCCAGTTCGTTGGCTAGGGTAAAGGTCACCAGCACCACGGTCAGCGAGGCCAGGACTTCGAGGTATTCAGGAATCCAGTGTCGCCGCATGGCGGTTGCCATCAATGCTCCACCGGCAACACCGGCGATGGTGCCGTAGCAGACCACCTTGGCAAATATCAGCAAGCCGGCGATAAAGCCGCTGTCACCGGCGCTCTGCGCCGCAATCCACTCGTAAACCAGCACCGCCAGCAAGGCGCCGATCGGGTCGATCAAAATACCCTCCCAGCGCAACACCCGTGAAATGCGCTGGGTCGCACGCAGCGTCCGCAGCATCGGAACAATGACTGTAGGGCCGGTTACCACAACCAATGCGCCGAACAACGCCGACAGGCCGGGCTCCAGGCCGATCAGCCAGTAACAGGCAACACTGATCACCCCCCAGGTAACCAGCGCACCGACTGTCACCAGCCGCCTTACCACACTACCGGTTTCCTTCAACTGGTCGAACTTGAGCGTCAGGCTGCCTTCGAACAGGATCAGCGCGACACAGAGCGATACCAGCGGAAACAGCAGGTCACCAAGAAACTCATCGGGCGACAGCACACCGACGACCGGTCCCAGCAGAATACCGGCAAGCAGCAGAAACAAAATCGCAGGCAGGCGCAAACGCCAGGCACTGAGCTGGCAGACAAGGCTAACCAGGGCAACCCCCGAAAACGTTAGTGCCGGGGTAATCAGATGTTGAATGTCTGTCACGTTTAGCTTTCCTGCTGCTCTGTTGCGTACACCTTGCGGTCACGTTGATGCGGTACATGCAGGTCTGGCCCCATGCCCAGCGCAACGATCCGATTCGGATTGATGCTGGAGTGACTGTAATAGTAATGTTGCTTGATGTGCTCGAAGTCGACGGTGTCGGCAATACCCGGCCACTGGTAAAGTTCGCGCAGGTAACCGAGCAAATTCGGATAATCTTCGATACGCTGCAGGTTGCACTTGAAGTGCCCGTGGTAGACCGGATCAAAGCGCACCAGCGTGGTGAACAAACGCCAATCAGCCAAGGTCAGCTCGCTACCAGCCAGATAGCGGCGCTCACCGAGCAACACCTCCACCCAGTCCAGAGCGGCAAAGAGTTCGCGACAGGCCTGCTCGTAGACATCCTGCTCGGTAGCAAACCCGGCCTTGTAAACCCCGTTATTAATATCACTGTAGACGCGCTCGTTGATCCACTCGATTTCGTTCTGCAACGCGCTCGGATAATAGTCATCACGATTGCCAGTCACGTCATCAAACGCGCTGTTGAAAATGCGGATGATCTCGGCCGACTCGTTGTTGACGATCGTCTCTTCCTGTCGATCCCATAGCACCGGCACGGTGACTCTGCCGGTGTAGTCCGGGCGGGTATGGGTATACAGCTGGTGCATGCAACGATAACCGTACAGCGGCTCGGGCTCGGCAAACTGCCAGCCCTGATCAAGCATGTGCGGGTGCACGACCGTGACGCCAATATGCGACTCCAGCCCCTTGAGGTGACGCATGATCAGCGTGCGATGAGCCCAGGGACAGGCCAGCGAGACATACAGATGGTAACGCCCGGACGCTGGCGCAAAGCGCGCACCTGGCTCAATCCAATCACGAAACCCGGCATCCTCACGCTTGAAGGCGCCACCCGTACTGCTGGTGTCATACCACTGATCGACCCATTGGCCGTCAATCAGACGTCCCATGCCCTGCTCCTTGATCCTGTCACTTGGCCTCTAAGCCTGACACTTTGTGCTACCGCTGAACAGGTCAGACAAAAGGCAGAGGTATTTTGCCCATAAAACACGTATAATACGCGGCTATCTCTTCCCTAAGGTTCACTTCCCGTATGTCCGATACCGCTCCGGCCCGGCAATTTGCCGATCTCGGCCTGCCTGCTCATCTCCTCGAGGCCCTCAACAGCCTCGGCTACGAAACCCCCTCCCCAATCCAGGCGGAAGCTATCCCCACGCTTCTGGCTGGCAAAGACCTGCTCGGTCTGGCGCAGACCGGCACTGGCAAGACCGCAGCCTTCGCGCTGCCTGTACTGGCTGGCATTGACGTCAGCCTGCGCGCAACTCAGGCACTGATCCTGACCCCGACCCGCGAGCTTGCGCTCCAGGTTGCCGAAGCATTCCAGCGCTACGCCCAGAACATGCGCGGCTTTACCGTTCTTGCCCTCTATGGCGGTTCGGCGTTTGCCCCCCAGTTCAAGGCGCTTGAGCGCGGCGCTCACGTCGTCGTGGCGACGCCAGGCCGTCTCACCGACCACCTGCGCCGCGGCAGCCTCAAGCTGCAAGACCTGCGTTATCTGGCGCTCGATGAAGCTGACGAAATGCTCAAGATGGGCTTCGCCGACGACCTTGAAGCCGTCTTTGAAGAAGTGCCGGATACCACCCAGAAGGCGTTGTTCTCCGCGACCATGCCGCCGGGCGTGCGCAACGTAGCGCGCAATCATATGAAAGAGCCTGCTGAGATCCGCTTGCACAGCGGCGCGAGCAGCAGTCTCGAGACCATCACCCAGAAAGTCTGGGAAGTCTCCAACCACCACAAGCTGGACGCCATGACCCGCCTGCTCGAAGTCGAGCCAGTCGAAGCCATGATCGTCTTCGTACGCACCAAGACTGCCAGCCTCGAACTGGCGGAACGTCTTGAAGCCCGCGGCTTTGCTGCCGCCGCGCTGAATGGTGACCTAACCCAGCAACTGCGCGAGCAGGTCGTTGACCGCCTCAAGCGTGGCTTGCTGGACATCGTGGTTGCGACCGACGTTGCCGCCCGTGGCCTGGACGTTGAGCGAATTACTCACGTACTGAACTACGACCTGCCGCACGACAGCGAAAGCTACGTACACCGCATCGGTCGTACCGGCCGCGCCGGTCGCCAGGGTACTGCGATCCTGTTCGCTACCCCGCGCGAGCGTCGTCTGCTGCACGTACTGGAGCGCGCTACCGGCCAGAAGATCGAGCCGCAGGCACTGCCGACCGCCGACGCCGTGCGCAGCGGCCGTCTGAACAAGCTGGCATCGCGCCTGAACGACGCCCGTGAACAGGCCACTTCGTTGCACCAGCAACTGGTCAGCGACCTGCAGGAACTCACCAGCCTGGACGCAACCGAACTGGCTGCCGCCCTGCTGACCTTGCTGCCGAGCGCCAAGACCTTGCTGGAACCGGTGGCGGACCTGCCCAGCGCACCGCCGCGCCGTGAGCGCGAGTTCGATCGCGACAGCGGCCTGACCCGTTACAAGGTGCAAGGTGGTCGCAAGACCGGCCTGATGCCCAAACCGCTGGTCGACGTGCTGGTCAAGGTTGGTGGCCTGCAACGCCAACAGATTGGTCACATCAAACTGTTCAACGAACACACTGGTGTCTTCCTGCCGACGCTGGATCAGGCGGTAATCAACCGTCTGGCTGGCGCCGAAATCAACGGCGTAACCTTGCAGATCAAGGCCTGGCCGCTGCCGGAAGGCGAGCTGCCGCCACGTGACCGCGCGCCCCGTGGCAAGCCGCCGCGCCGCGAATACGCAGGCAAGCCGAAGGGCCCGCGCAAGGCCTGAGGAACGCACTGCAGATGGAATGGGTCGACATCGGCGTCAATCTGACGGACAAAGCCTTCAATAGTGACCGCGACGCGGTACTAGAGCGGGCCCGTCAGGCCGGTGTCAGCCAGCAGTTGCTGACCATGACCTCGCTGGAGCAGGCAGAACAGTTGCTTGCTCTATGCGCGGACCACCCCGAACACCTCTTTACCACTGCTGGCGTGCACCCGCACGAGGCCCGTCATTGGACCGCTGACAGCAGCCGTCAGCTACGTGAGCTAAGCAACCAGCCCGCCGTTCGTGCCATTGGCGAATGCGGCCTGGACTACAACCGCGATTTCTCCCCCCGCTCCGCTCAGCTGAGCGCACTCGAAGAGCAACTTGCAGCAGCCGCCGACACCGGTCTGCCGGTATTTCTCCATGAGCGCGACGCAAGCGATACCCTGATCGCTGTCCTGCGTGACTTCCGCGACCGTCTTAGCGGTGCCGTGGTGCACTGTTTTACCGCAGACAGGAAAGCCCTCTATGCCTATCTGGATATGGACCTCTACGTCGGCATTACCGGCTGGATCTGTGACGAACGCCGGGGCACTGACCTCCAGGGCCTGGTGAAGGACATTCCTGACAATCGCCTGTTACTGGAAACGGATGCACCCTGGCTATTGCCGCGTACGCTGTCACCCAAGCCGAAAAATCGCCGCAACGAGCCGGCCTTCCTGCCGGAAGTCGCACGCATGGTGGCTGACTGTCGCCAGCAATCGATTTCCCACCTGAGCCAACATACCTGCGATAACGCTCGCCGCCTCTTTCAGCTTCCAATACCGAACCGATAGTCTATATTTGCTGCACCATAGCAACGGAAATGCAGCCAGGGACTAGCATGCCTGAAACGAAACGGACGGCCACCGGGCGATTTCTTCTCGCACCCTTGCTGGGCATGCTGCCGCTGCTGCTGCTCGGTATCACGCTCAGTCTGTTTCACTACCAGCAACTCAATCGTCTGATGCACGCCGATGGCAACGCCATCTTCCAGCGCATCGTGCAGCAGGTCACCCGAGAACTGGAGAATGTCTACCATCCGCCGATGCAGGCGCTGAACCTGCTCGCGCTCAGTAAACTGGTCAATACCGACAGCCTCTCCCAGCGCATGGACTACCTGCCCATGCTCGCCCAGGTTCTGACCGACAACCCGCAACTCAACTCTGTCTATGCGGGCTGGCACGACGGTGATTACCTTATGCTGCGGCCACTGGGTAGCCGCATCAACCAACAGCGTTTCAGTGCGCCACAGCGGGCACGCTGGATGGCCTGGCACATCGATATCGACGAAGAGGACAACCGGCACAACAGCTATCTGTTTTTGGATGAGAACCTGAAAATCGTCGAGGCTCGCCTGGCAGCTGACGAAGGCTACGATCCGCGTCAACGCCCCTGGTATGCTGCGGCCAGCAAGGCTGATCAGCGCATGATTACCACCCCCTATCTGTTTTTCTCCACCCGAGAATTTGGCACTACCCTTGCCCGGGCCAGCGGGAGCATCGCCGTGTTCGGCGCCGACCTCACCCTTGACCGCCTCTCGGAAACCCTTCGCCAACAGCGAATGACTCCCTCTTCAGAGCTGGTTCTCTACACCTCGGACGGCGTCGTGGTCGCCTATCAGGATCCCCATCGTCTGCAGCACACCACCCAGGGCAGTAGCTACCTGGAACCAAGACACTTCAACGAACTCGGCAGTACCTTGCTGGCAACCCTCGCTCTTGACGGTTACACCAGAGAACGCCAGACGATCAAGACGCTGGAGGGGCAGCGCTGGGTCATTCAGCAGCAGCGCATCGACATCATGGGCACACCCGACGTCTACCTGGCGGTGCTGGTGCCGGAAACAGAGTTACTGTCGGAGGCCTATCGGTTACGCACACTCGGATTCTGGCTCTCGCTGGGCATCAGCGCGTTGCTGTTACCACTAAGCTGGGTGCTGTGGCGGGTACTGCTGGATCCACGCAATCGTGACCGTTGATCTAACAAATTACTTTAACCCCTTGGCGCAAATCGTTATTTAAGTGATGATGCAAGAATACGGGGACTGACGAACACGCGGTTCTGCTGTCAGCAATCCAAAGGCTACGGAGCTGGATACCATGTCCAATCTTTTCGCACGCACCCTGCTCTGTCTGGTCCCGACGATCAGCCTGCTGGCCAGCCTGCCGCTGCAGGCAGCAGACAGCGGCACCCTGCCAGGCCGCGTCAACAGCGCCCTGCAAGCTGCCAAGATTCCCGCCGACGCACTGTCTCTGGCTGTTATCCCGCTGGAAAACCAGGGCATGGCCCAGTTCGTCAACGCCGATCAGCCAGTCAACCCCGCTTCCACTATGAAGCTGGTGACAACCTACGCTGCGCTGGAAATCCTTGGTCCGACCTATCACTGGAATACCGATCTATTCGCTGACGGTGACGTTGTTGACGGCACTCTGCAAGGTGACCTGATCTTCCGCAGCGGCGGCGACCCCAAGCTGACACTCGAGCGCATGTGGCTGATGCTGCGCGACCTTAAGGCCGCAGGCATTCGCCATATCAATGGCAACCTGGTGCTGCAGCCGGCCGACATGCGTTTCCCCGCCGACATTCCGCCGTTCATTGATGACAGCGGCAACCAGAACCGTCCGTTTCTGGTTGAACCAGATCCGCTGTTGACCAACCTCAAGGTGTTCGTACTGAGCAGCTTTGCTGAAGAAGGTGGCGTGCGTATCAATCTCGAGCCGGCGCTGCCTGAAGTCAAGGTAGTCAACCAGATCGCCCTGCTGCCCGCCCCCACTCGCAGTTGCCCGGCGCCGGACGTTGAGTACAACATTCAGGACAGCGGCCACGAAGCTGTTGTTACCCTCACAGGTAACCTGCATGAGGGCTGCATGGCGCAGCGTTACCTGACCGCGCTGACCGCGACCACTTACACCGCCAGCACCCTGCGCACGCTGTGGGCGGAAATGGGCGGCACTATTCGCGGCGACAATCAGATTGGCCGGGCTCCGCGCAGTGCCCGCCTGGTCTCACGCAGCACCTCTCCGGACCTGGTTGAAGTAGTGCGGGATATCAACAAGTGGAGCAACAACACCATGGCCCGACAGTTGTTCCTCACTATCGGCCGGGAAAACCGTATTGCCACGGATCGTGACGATCACAAAGCTGCCGTCCGCGTCATCGACGAGTGGCTCAACAATAAGGGTATTCGCGCCAATACGCTGGTGCTGGAAAATGGATCGGGGCTATCCCGTATGGAACGCCTGACCGCGCGCGACATGGCACAACTGCTGGCTCAGGCCTGGCAAAGCCCGTACAGCGCCGAGTTTATCGCCTCCATGCCGCTGGCGGCCATGGACGGAACCATGCGTCGTCGCCTGCGCAATACGCCAGTTGCCGGCCAGGCTCACATCAAGACGGGCTCACTGCGCAACGTCAAGGCGATTGCCGGGATCACCCGAGACGCCAACGGCCAAAGCTGGGCCGTCGCCGCCATCGTCAACCATGCCGCTGCCGGCGGTAGCGGACAGGCGCTTGATCTGGTGCTGCAAGACGTCTATCGCCGCGCACCGACAGACATCGCCAGCGCCAGCGGTCATTGATGAGTCACCGCCCTCAGGGGCGGTGACTCAGCTTCCAGGTCCGGTGAATACGCGCATTGCGCTGAAAATCACGATCCAGCGTCTGGGTTGAAATATCCTCCACCAGATACCGCGCCTCCACCGACTCATCCATGCGGAAACGACGGAAGTTGTTGGAAAAGTACAGCACTCCGCCCGGCGCCAACCGTTTCATCGCCAACTCGAGCAGTCGCGGGTGGTCGCGCTGCACATCGAACACCCCTTCCAGCTTCTTCGAGTTCGAGAAAGTTGGCGGATCAATGAAGATCAGATCGAACTGCTGATCCCCGGCCTGCTCCAGCCATGCCATCACATCGGAACGCACCAGCTTGTGCAGGTCAGACAGACCGTTAAGCGACAGGTTGCGCCGCGCCCAGTCCAGGTAGGTATTGGATAGGTCCACGCTGGTAGTTGAGCGCGCGCCTGCGGCCGCTGCATGCACGGTCGCCGTCGCGGTGTAGCAGAACAGGTTAAGGAAACGCTTGCCCTTGGCCTCGCCAGCGATGCGCAAACGCATCGGCCGGTGATCGAGGAACAGCCCGGTATCAAGATAGTCGGTCAGGTTGACTAGCAAACGTACCTGACCTTCGTGCACCTCGAAAAACTCGCCCTGTTGGGCCATTCGCTGATACTGCTGTTTGCCGGACTGACGCTGACGCTGCTTCAGGGCAATATGCTCCGGCGGGACACCCAGCACCTGCGGCAGCGCCGCCATGACATCCTGCAGGCGCGCCTCCGCCTTGTCTTCATCAATCGACTGCGGCGGCGCATACTCCTGCACATGCACCCGGTCACCATACAGATCAACCGCAACGGCAAACTCTGGCATATCGGCATCGTAAACGCGATAACACTCAATACCCTGCTGGCGTGCCCATTTACCCAGATTCTTGAGGTTCTTTTTCAACCGATTGGCAAACATCTGCGCCGACTCGCTGAGTCGGGCCGCCTCAACCGCTGCAGCCTCGCCCGCTGGCGCATCAGCCGCCTTGGTGACAAAGCGTTCCGACTGCAGATCCATCAACAGCAGCTTGCACGGCAGCGCGCCGTTAAACAGATTGTATTGCTTGTGACTGCGAATCCCCATGCGTTTGCCCAGGTCCACATTGCCGGTGAAGATCGCAGCCTGCCAGCCCTGACACTGCTGGCGCAGCACTTCGCCCAGCTTCTGATAGAGATACACCAGACTCGCGGTCGTGCCCAGGCGCTCACCGTAGGGCGGGTTACAGACCACAAGACCTTTCTGCCCACGATCCGGGTTGGGAGCAAAGGTCGCCAGCTCACCCTGGAACACCTTGACCCACTCCCCCACACCGGCACGCTGAATGTTGTTACGAACCGGCTGCAATAGGCGGGGATCAGCCTCATAGCCACGGATCCACAATGGCGGACGCGCCAATCCACGCTCGGCGCGCTCGCGGGCGTCGGTCAGCACCTTTTGCCAGAGCACAGGCACGTGCTGCTGCCAGCGGCTGAAGCCCCAGTGCTCACGCTGCAGGTTGGGAGCCACATCGGCAGCCATGAGCGCCGCCTCGACCAGGAAGGTACCCGACCCGCACATCGGATCGGTCAGCGCACCGCCGGCTTCAGCCAGTGCCGGCCAGCCGGAACGGATCAGAATGGCCGCTGCGAGGTTTTCCTTGAGCGGCGCAGCCCCCTGCTGCAGGCGATAGCCGCGCTGATGCAGGCTGGCGCCGGACAGATCCAGCGCCAGCTGCACCTCACCGCGGTGGCAGTGCACATTAATGCGCAGGTCAGGCCGCACCTTGTCCACGCCCGGACGGGTACCATCAGGGCGCCGCAGTTGGTCAACAATCGCGTCCTTGACCTTCAGCGCGCCAAAGTGGGTGTTGTCCACGCCCGCCAGCGAGCCGGTGAAATCAATAGCCAGGGTGCCATCCGGCGCCAGATGGTCACGCCAATCGATCAGCTGCACCCCGGCATACAAATCTTCGGCCGTCCCGGCCAAAAAACGCTTAAGGACCAGCAGTACCCGGTTACCGAGGCGCGACCACAGACACAGGCGATATCCGAGCTCGATATCGCCCTGCGCCGACACGCCGGCAACGGTTTCTTTGGCCGACTCCGCGCCCAAGGCAAGCACTTCATCTCGCAGCAGACCCTCCACTCCCTTCGGACAGGTAACAAAAAATTCAAGGATCTCGCGCATGTCGTTGATTTCCGGAATACGATGACGTTTATATTTCAGTGACAGCTAACCAGCTGCCTCAGGTATGCTAAATCGGTCTTTGTAGCGGTGACGGCCGATAGGGTACAACAGGGTATGACTTGAGCGGTGACAGTATTCGAAGCCGGGCCAATACACCCTATCCGACCGGCTTCCTTGCAGCGTAGTCAACAACCGATTACGCGCTACTTTGGAACGATTCGGATCGTTCAGAAAATGTCATACCACACGAGGACGCTACCCTATGAGAAGACTCAAGCGTGATCCGATGGAACGAGCATTTCAACGCGGTTACCAGCACGGAGTGAGTGGCAAATCCCAGGACACCTGCCCTTTTAACAACCCCTCTACCAGACAGAATTGGATCAATGGTTGGCGCGAAGGCCGCGCGGACCGTTGGGATGGCTTCACCGGCATCTCCGGCGTGCACCGACTCAATGAGATGCACGCGGTAGGCTAAACTCTCAAGCCGTTCTTCATTTTCCCCAAAGGCGCTCGCCCACAGCGCCGGGCCTCATGAAGGCCCACCCAGCCCCCGCTCTGCGGGGGCTTCCATTTTCAGCGCGGCATCACTGCAATCGCGTCAGCGCATTCACGGATCAGTTCTGGCCCGCGATAGATGAAGCCGCTGTAAAGCTGCACCAGGCTCGCGCCAGCGGCGATCTTGTCGGCCGCATCGGCACCACTGAAGATCCCGCCCACCCCAATGATCGGTATCTGCCCCTTCAATTCTGCGGCCAGCAGACGAATCACTTCAGTCGACATGTCGGTCAACGGCGCACCAGAAAGGCCACCAGCCTCGCTGGCATAGGGCGAATCGGCGACGGCGGTGCGATCAAGCGTTGTATTAGTCGCGATGACCGCATCCATACCCGCTTCCAGCAGCGTCGCGCCGACCAGCGCGACTTCTTCTTCATTCATGTCCGGCGCAATCTTGATAGCAATCGGCACGTACCGTCCACGCTCCTCGGCCAGCGCCGTCTGGCACTGTTTGATCTGGCCAAGCAGCACCTTGAGCGTTTCACCGTATTGCAGGGTACGCAGACCAGGGGTATTCGGTGACGACAGGTTGACGGTGACATAGCTGGCCCGGTCATAAACCTTGCGCAGGCAGTAGAGATAATCGTCCACCGCATTCTCGACCGGAGTGACCGCGTTCTTGCCGATATTGATGCCCAACACGCCGCTGTAGCGCACGCCCGACAGCCGCTCAAGCATGGCATCAACACCCTCGTTGTTAAAACCGAAGCGGTTGATGATTGCCAACTGCTCAGGCAGACGGAACAGGCGCGGCTTGGGGTTACCCGGTTGTGGGCGCGGCGTGACGGTGCCGACTTCCAGAAAACCGAAGCCCATCGCTGCCATCCCGTCGACAGCAACCGCGTTCTTGTCCAGTCCGGCAGCCAGCCCGACCGGGTTGTCAAAGGTCAGCCCCATCACCTCAACCGGCTGAGTCGGCACCGGGCGCACCAGCTTGTCGGCCAGCCGCAACCGCCCGGCAGCGCCGATCATGTCCAGTGCAAGGTCGTGGGAAGTTTCCGCGGGCAGGCGGAACATCAGCGAGCGAAGCAGTTCGTACATGGCGGGTATCCGGGGCAGAAAATCAGGTTGCAGAGTATACCTGAATCGAGCGCCTGCGCTCAGCCCGCCAGCCGCTCCAGTTTAAGCAGTTGGCCGTCATCGGTGAATTGCATGAGAAAGCTGCCGTACACACCCTGATGGGTCAGAAAAGGCCGCAAATGATGGGCCGGCAAACTGACACGCCGGCCATCACGGCTGTACATCATGACCCGCTCGGCGCGCCCCTGATACCAGGCCAGGTAGCGCTCGGCGGGTAACGCCAGATCTATGATCAACTGCTGCATGCATCGTCCTGAACAACCAGACGGGCGTGCTGAGCCAAATCCAGCAGCTCACGCATCGCTACCGCCACCATGGGGTAATCACCGGCGCCAGCACTCTTCAGCTCACCCAGCATGGTCTGCCAGCGCAACACCATCGCCTGATTGCGCTGCACCCAGTCAGCAACCAGTTCATCGACCGGCGTTGCCTCATCACCGCCCTGCAGCGCCGTAACAGTGATGCTGCGTGCCTGCCAGTCAAGATCATCGCGGTAACTTTCCCGTGCCAATGCCTGCCAATGGTTGTCGACCTGCAGCCCGGTCACCTGCTGACCGAACCAGGGCAGCTGCAGATGACTGCCGAGTGCGAAGAACACTTGCGCCACGCGCTCGGCATTCTGCCCGGTTGCATCGGCCGCTTCAACGATCCCCAGCAGCGTGTAGGCATGTCCAGTTCCGGCCACCACCCGCGCAATGGCCTCCGGTACACCTTCGTCAACGTAATGCTGATAGCGCTCATCCCACAGGTGCCGCACATCCCCTTCCAGCAACTGGTCAAAGCGCTCGGCCAGCGTCCGCACGCACGGCGCGAAGTGGGCGACCTCACGCTCCGGCAGCAGCTCGCTGCGACGGTTGCGAATGAACCACCGGCTGGCGCGGCGGCCAAGCCGCATGAGTTCTTCCATCAACTCCAGCTGGACCTCGGCCGAGACCTGATGATCGAGTGCCTCTATGCCGGCGAAGTGCTCCTGCAGGTGGAAAACATCCCGTGCGACAACCCAGGCCCGTGCGACATCACTGACCGCAGCGCCGGTGGACTGTTCCAGTCGTCGCAGGAAGGTAATGCCCATGTGGTTGACCAGATTGTTCGCCAGTTGAGTCGCGACAATTTCGCGCCGCAGCCGGTGGCGACCCAGTGCATCACTCCAGGATTTGAGCAGTACCGCCGGGAAAGCGGTCTCCAGCTCCCGAGCCAGGTAAGAGTCTTCCGGCACATCAGAGGCTACCAGCGCCTCTTTGAGATCAGCCTTCGAGTAAGAGATCAGCACCGACAGCTCGGCCCGGGTCAACCCCTTGCCGGTCGCCTTGCGCTCGGCAAGCTGGTCGTCCTCGGGCAAAAACTCCAGCGCCCGGTTGAGCTTGCCGCTGCTCTCCATTGAGTTGATGAAGCGTTGGTACTCGCCCATGGTCTGGGCGGCCTGGCGCTGGGCCAGACTGATGGCCTGGGTCTGCTTGTAGTTGTTGCCGAGCACCAGCTCGGCTACCGCGTCGGTCATGCTGGCCAGCAGCTTATTGCGCTGCTTGGCCGTCATGTCCTGGGCGGCGACCACTTCGTTGAGCAGAATCTTGATATTGACCTCGTGGTCGGAGCAGTCGACGCCACCGGCATTGTCAATAAAGTCTGTGTTGAGCGCACCGCCGTTGAGGCAGTACTCGATACGCCCGAGCTGGGTCAGCCCCAGGTTGCCGCCCTCGCCTACGATCCGGCAGCGCAGGTCGCGACCGTTGACCCTCAGCGCGTCGTTGGCTTTATCACCCACATCGGCATGGGTTTCGCTGCTGCCTTTGACGTAGGTGCCGATCCCGCCATTCCAGATCAGGTCCACCGGTGCTTTCAACAGTTGATGGATCAGCTCGGTCGGCGTCAAGCGCTCGGCGCTGATATCGAAGCGCGCGCGCATCTGCGGCGTCAGGGTGATCTGCTTGAGGCTGCGCGAAAAGACGCCGCCCCCCTCGGATATCAGGCTGGCGTCATAATCGGCCCAACTCGAGCGCGGCAGGGCAAACAGGCGCTCGCGCTCCGCGTAGCTGCGCTCGGGGTCAGGGTCGGGATCGATAAAGATATGCTGGTGGTTGAACGCAGCCACCAGTTTGAGCATGCGCGACTGCAACAGACCATTGCCGAAGACATCGCCGGCCATGTCGCCAATGCCGATCACGCTGACCGGATCAGTCTGCACGTTGATACCCAGCTCACGGAAATGCCGCTGTACCGACACCCAGGCGCCGCGTGCGGTGATGCCCATCTTCTTGTGGTCATAGCCTGCCGAGCCGCCGGACGCGAAGGCGTCACCCAGCCAGAAGCCGTAGCCCGCAGCAATTTCGTTGGCGATATCCGAGAAGGTTGCCGTGCCCTTGTCAGCGGCCACCACCAGATAGGGATCATCGGCGTCGTGCCGTACCACGTTGGCCGGCGGCACAACGTTACCGTCGGCCAGGTTGTCGGTAATATCCAGCAGCCCCTGAATGAACAAGCGATAGCAGGCAATGGCTTCTTGCTGCACTTCATCGCGGCTTCCCCCCAGCGGCAGCCGGCGCGGAACGAATCCCCCCTTCGCGCCGACCGGCACGATCACCGCATTCTTCACCTGCTGCGCCTTGACCAGACCAAGCACTTCGGTACGGTAGTCCTCTTCGCGATCAGACCAGCGTAATCCACCGCGGGCAACTTTGCCGCCACGCAGGTGGACACCCTCGACCCGCGGCGAATAGACAAATATCTCGAACATCGGCCGCGGCAACGGCAACTCGGGAATTGCCGACGGGTCGAACTTCAGGCTCACATAGTCCTTGCTCTGACCCGCTGCGTCAGGCTGGAAGAAGTTGGTGCGTAGCGTTGCCTTGATCAGATCAAGGTAGCGCCGCAGGATACGGTCTTCATTGAGCACCGCCACCTCATCCAGCGCGCCAAGAATCGCCTTTTCCAGCTTCTGCTGCATATCGCCCAGATCCTCGGCACTGAGCTTGCGCGCCAGATAAAAACGGGTACGGAACAGACGTACCAACTCGCGCGCGATATCGGCGTGGGCAACCAGGGTGCTGGCGATGTAAGGCAGCTCAAAGCCCAGTCGAATCTGCTTGAGATAGCGGGCATAGGCGCGCAGCAGCGCCACATCACGCCAGGGCAAACCGGACAGCAGTACCAGGCGGTTGAACCCGTCATTCTCCGCCTGCCCGGACCAGACCGCCTTGAAGGCGTCACGGAACAGCTCGTTGGCTTCCTGGATATCCAGCGTGGCGCCACCAACAAAGGTAAATTCGAAATCATGGATCCAGAACGTCGTGCCATCGGCCTGGGCAATGCGGAAGGGAAACTCGCCCAATACCCGCAGCCCCAGGTTCTCAAGAACCGGGATCACATCCGATAACGGCAGCGACTCGTTCAGGTGGTACAGTTTGCAGTGCAGCACGCCCTGGGTCTGTGCCAGCGGCTGATAAAAACTCATCGCCAGCGGCGCCTCAGGCGTCAACTCCAGCAGCGTCTGCAGGTCAACTACCCCGGTGGCAGCAGTAAAACGATCGCTATACCCCGCTGGAAAGCCATCCCCCAGGTGGGCCAGCACATCGGTAGCTCGCGCCTCGCCCAGACTCTCCAGCAACCGATCACGAAACTCGTCCTGCCAGTTACGGCAGGCGCGCACCACTTCCTGTTCTATTTTCACGGGGTCAATGTCCGGGGTCTTGGTCGGGTCAACACGCAGGATGAACTGAGTGCGCGCCAGAATGGATTCGGAGAAGTAAGTCCAGAACTCGCTTTCCGTTGCCTGCAACCGCTCCAGCAGGACTGCCTGGATCTTCAGCCTGATGTCGGTCGAGTACACATCCCGCGGGACAAATGCCAGCGCGTAGTAGAAGCGACCGTAATTACCACGACGCAGAAATAGCCGAATCTGGTTACGCTCCTGCATCTGCACGATGTTAAGCGCGGTTTCGGCCAGCTCGTCGACCGACATCTGGAACAGGTCGTCGCGCGGCAGCACCTGCAGCACCTGCTCCAGTTCCTTGGCCAGATGGCTGCTCGGCAGGAATCCGGAAACCGAACGCACATGTGCCACCTTGCGCCGAACGTGGGGAATGTTATCGACCAGCGCCGAATAGACGCGCGAGGTATAGAGCCCCATGAAGCGATGTTCCTGCACCACGTTGCCGTCCAGATCGACTTCCCGCACCGAGACATAATCTGGATAGGCCGGACGATGTACACGGCTCAGCTGCGAAGCCTTGGCAAACGAAAGCAACAGCGGCGCCTGCAGATAGCCGATCACCTGCTCCGGCAAGCCGTCGACGCTCTCATCACGCGGGTTCAGAGCCAGCGCGCCGAGGCTCGCGCCGGAGCGCAGGCCAAGGCGTTGCTCCGGCAAGCCTTCGTTGATGGAAAAACACTCATAACCAAGAAAGGTGAAGTGGTCATCCAGCAACCACTCCAGAAAGGCAACGGCTTCAGTCCGCTCCTCCCGAGCGAAGTAGTGTTTGCGTCGACTGCCCAGCATGGCGATCAGCTCAACCACCCGCGCGCGCATGGCGGGAAAATCGTGAACCGTCGCCCGGACGTTGCTCAGCGCTTCGAGCAGGCTATCCTGCAAGGCACGCAAATCCGCACTGGTTGTCGCGCGGTCGATCTCGATATACATCACCGACTCGGCCCGCGCTTCCTTTTTGCCTGCGCCGTTGGCCAGCAACTGCACAAGCTTGCCATCTTCCCTGCGCTCAACCGTCATGATGCTGTTGTAGAGATTGTGGATAGCGTAGCCGCGACGGCCAAGCTCCATGCGTACTGAGTCGACCAGAAACGGCAAATCACGGTGCACCACCTCAACCACCGTGTGCGTGCTCTGCCAGCCGTGCTGCTGGGTATCCGGGTTGAACACCCGCAACTTGACCTCACCGCCAGGTAGCGTTTGCAGGAAGCGCCACGCCGAAAGAGTGCAACCGAGCAGGTCGTTATCCTGCCGAGACGCCAGCTCCGCATGTGAGGCAATACCAAAGAAGTTACTGCAAAACAGGCCGATCGCATCACGGTCAGCCTTGGTAACCAGCGCCTGCAGGCGCTCGGTCAGTGATTCAATAAACGCCTGTTTGGAACTGGCCATGATCAACGCCATCTTGCCGACCTCCAGAATCGCGGGTGTATCGGCAGCACCGCTCTGAACGCACTCTGACGCTTTATTCCAGCGGTGCCGCATTAATTGTGATGTGAGGATAGTCTAGACCAAAGGGATTTCGTTAAAGTGACGTACACTGACGCCAGCCAGCGAACCAGAACAACGGAAAACACATGACCCATCGGGAATCCCTGCTGCAGTTGAAGGCCTTTATGGGCCAGCACATTTTCGGCCAGGAGCATTTGATTGATCGCATGCTGATCAGCCTGCTCGCTGGCGGCCACGTGCTGGTCGAGGGTGCCCCGGGCCTGGCCAAAACCAAGGCGATCAAGGCGCTGTCCGAAGGCATCGAAGCGGACTTTCACCGGATTCAGTTCACCCCTGACCTACTGCCGGCCGACATTACCGGTACCGAGGTCTACCACCCGGAAACAACGACCTTCAGCTTCCAGCAGGGACCGATCTTCCACCATCTGGTGTTGGCCGACGAGATCAACCGCGCGCCGGCCAAGGTGCAGTCGGCACTGCTTGAGGCAATGGCCGAGCGCCAGGTCAGTATCGGCCGCCAGACCTACGCCCTACCCGAGCTGTTCATGGTCATGGCGACCCAGAACCCGATTGAGCAGGAAGGTACCTACCCACTGCCCGAAGCACAGCTCGACCGTTTTCTGATGCATGTACGCATCGGTTTCCCGGACGCGGCACTGGAGCGTCAGATCCTGCAATTGGCCCGCGGTGAAGCGCGCGGCGACGAACCGAAGATGGCCGAGCGCATTACCCAGCAGAGCATTCTGGCTGCCCGCCAGGAGGTGCTCGACCTGTTCATGGCTGACGCCGTGGAGGAATATCTGATCCAGCTGGTGATGGCAACCCGCCGGCCGGACCAGTACAACCCGCAGCTGGCCGAATGGCTGGAAATGGGTGCCAGCCCGCGCGGCACCATCGCGCTGGATCGCTGTGCCCGTGCTCACGCCTGGCTGGCCGGGCGCGACTTCGTCAGCCCGGAAGACGTGCAAGCCATCGCCCACGACGTGCTGCGTCACCGGGTTCTGCTCAGCTTTGAAGCGGAAGCGGCCGGCATCGACAGTGACCAGGCGATCAACCTGCTGATCGACTCGGTCCCCGTTGTCTGAACCATGACGGTCAGCCTTGATCCGACCCTGCACACCAGTCTGGAGGCGCTGCTCGCAACTCGCAGGCATTGTCACGAACTGCCCCTGTTCAGCCGACCGGTGCGCAACGGACGACAGACCGGCCAGCAGAACTCGCGCCTGCGCGGCCGCGGCGTCGACTTCGATCAGGTGCGTGCCTACCTGCCGGGCGACGACATTCGCAACATCGACTGGCGCGTCACCGCACGCAGTCAGAAGGTACACACCAAGGTATTCAATGAGGAACGGGAACGTCCGGTCTTTTTGATTGGTGAGCAGAGTCCCCGACTGTTCTTCGGCAGCCAGCGCTACCTCAAGTCAGTACTGGCTGCGGAGACCTGCGCATTGATTGCCTGGACGGCTTTGGCCCACCATGACCGGGTAGGTGGCATGGTATTCGGATCAGGGCAATGCCATGAAGTGCGCCCGCGCCGGGATCGCAAGGCCCTGCTGCAGCTACTACAGCTTTTGGTGCAAGCCAATCACGCCCTGGCACCGGAACACGCAGACCCCGCCGACCCGGTCAGCGAGGCGCTCAACATGGCGCTGCGTCACAGTCGCGAGATCATCCGCCCCGGCAGTATTCTGTATATCGTCTGCGACCACGCGGCAATCGACGGCCTGAACCAGAGCTTGCTGATTCCACTGGCCGGCCATAATGACCTGATCCTGCTACCGGTGTTCGACCCGCTCGACAGTGAGCTGCCCGCCAACGGCGCACTCGATTTTGTGCAAGGCAAGCAACGGTTAACCCTGAACAGCAGCGACGATGCTACCCGCGCGGCATACGCTGCCCAGTTTCAGGCCCAGCGCCAGGCCTGGATGCGCCTAGCGCGCCGACTACGCTGCAGCCTGCTGCCACTCGATACCCGCGCACCGGCCCACGAGCAACTGCGCGACAATCTCGGCGGCCACCCGAAGGCGGCGCAGACATGAGCAGTCCACTGGAAGGCAGCCTGCTGCTGCCCACCCTGCCGCCACCGATCAGTTGGTGGCCTCCTGCCCCGGGCTGGCTCGCTCTCGCTGCGTTGCTGGTAGTGCTGCTGATCCTCGCTCCACTGGCGATACTGCTGAACCGTCGGCGTCAACGGCGCCGACTGAAGGCTCAGCGCATTCTCTGGGAAATACCCGATGGCCTGTCCGATCACGACTGGCTAGCCGCGCTCAATACCCAGATCAAACGGCATCTGAAAAGCCGTGGAGAGATCTCCGCCACCCGACTGTACGGTGCCAGCTGGGTTGAATATTTATGTCAACACTACCCACGCCCACGCGCGGACCTGCTTGCACCACTGGGCGGCAGCCTGTATCAGGCTGACGTGCAGCTGAGCAGCGCAGATCGCCGTATATTGCAGCGCGAGCTGCTGCGCTGGATAAGGCACAACCATGTTTGAACTGGCCTGGCCCGCGAGCATTCTGCTGCTGCCATTGCCCTGGTTGCTGCGCTGGCTGCTGCCGCCTGCGAAGCGGCCAGAGGCGGCCTTGCAGATTGGCTTCATGGCACGCCTGCAACGGCTCGACGCCAGTCAGCCCAGCCGCCCTCACCCGGCAAGGCGAACCGCGCCGCTGATCCTGATGTGGCTGCTGCTGGTTTTTGCCAGCGCACGACCGCAGTTGCTCGGCGCGCCGCTGCCACCGCCCAGCAGCGGTCGGGACATGATGCTGGCGGTCGATCTATCGGCAAGCATGGATACCCGCGATCTGACACTCGACGATAAACCGGCAAATCGTCTCAGTGTCGTCCAGCACTGGCTGGACAGCTTGATCGAGCAACGCAGCGGTGACCGTATCGGGCTGATCCTGTTTGGCACCCGTGCCTATGTGCAGTCGCCCCTGACCTACGATCTCGACAGCGTTCGGCAGTGGCTGGATGAGGCCTTTATCGGTCTGGCTGGCCGCGACACGGCGATCGGCGATGCTATCGGCCTGGCGATCAAGCGGCTGATGGCACAACCGGCCAACAGCCGGGTGCTGCTGCTAGTGACCGATGGCGCCAACACCACGGGAGGTATCTCGCCGGTCCAGGCCGCGCGACTGGCAGCCGATGAGCATATTCGTATTTTCACCATTGGCGTGGGAGCTGAGAGCAAGGGCAACAACGATCTGATGAGCCTGCTTGAAGGTAATGCAGATCCGGCCAGTGACCTTGACGAGGCAACCCTGCAGGAAATCGCCAACGTCACCGATGGCGCCTATTTCCGGGTCCGCGACAGCGCCTCACTGGCCGCCGCCGTGCAACGTATCGAACAGCTCGAGCCCAGCCTGCGTAGCGGCCCGGCCAGCCGCAAGGCGTTGCCGTTGTACCACTGGCCGCTGGCTGCCGCCTTGCTGATCAGCCTGCTCTGGAGCAGCCCAATGCTGCGCAGGAGGTTGAATGCTGGCTGATCATGCCCTGCCCCTCACCTTTCTGCGCCCGCTTTGGCTACTCGGTGTTCTGCCCGCTTTGGCCC
Organism: Halopseudomonas oceani; assembly: GCF_002903165.1. Taxonomy (GTDB): domain Bacteria; phylum Pseudomonadota; class Gammaproteobacteria; order Pseudomonadales; family Pseudomonadaceae; genus Halopseudomonas; species Halopseudomonas oceani. The sequence continues at coordinate 3,556 of NZ_PPSK01000009.1, read as the reverse complement.
TGTGCGGGTATCTGTATCGGCATCGACGCCAGCGTTCCGGCTGGGACAGCCTACTGCCGTCAACGCTGCGCAAGGCGCTTGTCGAGGGCCAGCCTCGGCGGCTATACGCCGGCCGCTATATGCTGCTCGCCGCAATCTGGACACTTAGCCTGATTACCCTCGCCGGCCCGGCCTGGGAATCGACCGATACCGTGCAACGGGAAGACAGCGCCAGCCTGATTCTGGTCCTGCAGGTGTCGCGCAGCATGCTGTCCAATGATCTGCAGCCCACCCGGCTGGAGCGTGCCAAGCGCAAGATTCGCGACATCCTGCAACGCTATCCGGACCGCCGCGTCGCGCTCATTGCCTATGCTGGCAGTGCTCATCTGGTCGCCCCGCTGACTCGGGACCATACAACGCTGATCAATCTGCTTGACGCCCTGCACCCGGACATCATGCCGGCACGCGGTCAACAGGCCGATCAGGCGCTGCTGCTTGCTGCCAACCTGCGCGCCGAACATGGCGACAGCGCCACCCAGGTGTTACTGCTGAGCAGCGGTATCGACGACATTGATCCCGAACGCCTAGAACTGGCGGCTGACCGGCTGGGCCAGAGCCTGCAGGTCATTGGAATCGGTACCGCCGACGGAGCCCCCGTCCCGCTGGCCGAGGGCGGCTTCATGCGCGACGACCAGGGCCGCATCCTGCTGCCGCGTCTGAACGAACCCGAGCTGATCGAATTTGCCCGTTCAGAGGGCGGACGCTACGCTCGCATGAGCCTCGATGACAGCGATATAGGGCAGTTGCTGGAATCCGATTTCGCGGCCCAGCAAGCCAACGCCGAGCAGCGTCAGCGCAGCGACCAGGGCCACTGGCTGTTGCTGCTGCTATTACCCCTGGTTGCACTCGGCGCACGGCGCGGCTGGCTGCTGGTTGCGGTTTGCGCACTCTGGTTACCGCAACCCGCCTCAGCCATGAGCTGGGCTGACCTCTGGCAACGGCCAGACCAGCAAGCTGCCGCCCTGCTGGCCAACGGCAAACCGGCAGCAGCAGCCACGCTGTTCGAAGACCCGCAATGGCGCGCACAAGCGCTGCTGGACAGTGGCGACTACGCAGCGGCAGCAGCCATCTGGGGCGCACTGGCCGAGCAACAGCCGGACAACGCCGAGCTGCACTTCAATCACGGCACAGCGCTTGCCCTGGCTGGCGACTACCAGCAAGCACTCGCAGCTTTCGAGCAGACACTCACCCGCGCCCCGGATCACACCGCCGCCCGTCACAACCGCCAACAAGTAGAAGCCTATCTGGCCGAGCAGCAGGCACAGCAGAACGAAGCCGAAGACCAAGCCAGCGAGCCGCAACCGCAGCCCGGGGACACCAGCGGCGGCACGGGAAGCGAAACCGAAGACAATGCCGGCGCAGTTGCCGATACCACCACCGAAACCAACCCGGGCAGCGACAGCAGCAGCTCCGCCAGCGCGACCGGTAACCGCACCGACGGTGATGAAACCGGCACTGAAACCCGCAATGACGGCACAGCAGGCGGCGAGCTGACCGACAGCCCCGAGCTGGAGGGCAGCAGCTCTGCCGCTGTCGGTGGTGGAGCCGGCAGTCGCCGACAGATCGAACAACGCCAGGCTGTGCAACAATGGCTGCGGGATATTCCCGACAATCCGGCGGAACTGCTGCGTCGCAAGTTCCTCTATCAGCACCTGCAACAGAACGACGGACGCCCCCGATAATGCGCAAGTTGCTTTTCACCCTGCTCCTGCTGACCACCAGCCTGCCCGGCTTTGCCGCGCTGCAGGCCAGCGTCGATCGCACTCAGCTGGTTGAACAGCAGCCGCTGGAGCTGACGCTGGAAAGCACCCTGGCCAAGCGGACCGACCAACCGGACCTGAGCCCGCTTGAAACCCATTTCCAAATTGAATCCAGCCGCAAGCTCAATCTGGTCAGCACCATCAACGGCCGCAGTCTGCCCGTCACGCGTTGGGTAATACACCTGCTGCCACTGCGCACCGGCTATGTCGTCATCCCGCCGCTGGAGCTTGCCGGCGAGCGCAGCGAACCGGTCACCCTGCATGTCCTGACCCAGACCCAGGCCAGCGATATCAGCCCGACGGATATCGCACCGATCTTTATCGACAGCGAACTCGACACCCACACACCCTATGTACAGGCTCAGGTGCTGCTGACGCTGCGCATTTACCACTCGGTGTCACTGTATGACGACTCGACTCTCAGCGGGCTGGAAATTCCCGACGCCCGGGTCGAAGCGCTTGGTGCGCCGAAAACCTACGAACGGGACATCAACGGCGTCGTCCACGGCGTGATCGAGGTCCGCTACGCCATCTATCCGCAACACAGTGGTGTGCTCGACATACCATCCCAACTGTTCAGCGCTACCGCGGTTCAGTCACGCAGCACCGCCAGCCAGTCCGGCAGTCACAACGCGCGGTTCATCCAGCTGCGCTCACCCAGTCAACAGCTGCAGGTCAAACCCATACCTGAAAGCTATCCGGCGGGTGTGCCGTGGTTGCCCGCCCGGCAGGTGAGACTGAGCCAAAACTGGCAACCCGACCCATCAGGCGAGCTGACTCGCGGCGAACCGTTGACCCGCACGCTGTCCATTCAGGCGGATGGGCTGACTGCGATGCAGCTGCCAGAGCTGAATACCCTCGCCGACGATCAGGACGAGCTGCGTCAGTACAGTGATCAGCCGCAACTGGAAAACCAACTGTCCAGCACCGGCGTACTCGGCCTGCGTCAGGAAAGCTCGGCGGTCGTCGCACGCCACGCCGGACGTCACATCGTGCCCGCCATTCGTGTGCCATGGTGGAACACGACAACCGACCAGTTGGAAACATCCGAGCTAGACGCCGTCACCCTGAATATCCGCGGCAACAACAGCTTCAATGACACCAGCAACACCTACACCGGTCCGCCACCAGCAGAACTGCCAGTGCTCTGGCCCTGGCAACTTGCCACCGTCCTGTTGCTCGCCGCACTGACTTGGGCGCTAGTCAAGTTGCATGGCGCACGCCGTGCGCTCACCGCCCTTGATGAGCTGGGTGAGGATACCGTCAGCCTCGACACCGATGAGCCCGGCAACCCGCTGGCCGACCTGCAAACCGCCTGCCGCCACAACCAGCCTGCAGAAGCACGCAAGGCACTGGAGCACTGGGCCAAGCAGCAGGAAAGCGACCTCATTGCCCTCAGCCACGCTCATCCCATCCTCGCCGATGCGCTGGATGATCTGAACGGCTGCCTGTTTGGCCAGACCGAACATGCTTGGCGCGGCAAACCGCTCTGGCGCGCCGTGCGCAAGGTGACCCAGGCCCGCCAGCGCGAGACTGAAGCGCTGGGTGAGAATGCGATTGAGCCGCTATATCCGGATGTGTGAGTAACGTTCGGTTCGAGGCCAATTATCAGCATCGCCGCGTGCTGCGCCCACCACATCGACATCATCTCAACCGGGCAAATTGAGCTACCGCACTGGCAATACCCACGCGCACATCACAAGCCAGCCACATAAGTACGCACACTTTCGCTGTTGTCGAGCCCTCTTTTCGCCTTC
>NZ_PPSK01000008.1 GCF_002903165.1 Halopseudomonas oceani | reverse complement strand
TCTATCACGGTCGATGACGGCAATGGCGGCACAGCTACTCAGGACGTGACTGTTACCCTGACCGGCAGCAACGATGTGCCGGAGATCAGCGTGGGCGATGTAACCGGCGAGATCACCGACGGCACCGATCTGACTGACAATGGCTCGATCAGCTTTACCGATGTAGACCTGACCGACCGTCCGACGGCGACTGAGGCGACAAAGTCGGTTACCGCCAAGCGGGCCGATGGCACCACCGATCTGCCGCTGACGGCCGAGCAGCAGGCGGCAATTGAGAACGCCTTCAGCATCACCCCGATAGTGGGTAATGACAATGACGGCACCATCAACTGGACCTACGATATTGATGCCAGCGATCTGGAGTTCCTGGCTGAAAATGAAGTGGTCACGGCGGTGTTTACCATCACCGTGGATGACGGCCAGGGCGGTACTGACACCCAGGACGTAACCGTTACCCTGACTGGTAGCAACGATGCGCCGGAAATCACTGTAGACGCACCGGCCGATTTCACCGAAGCCGCTGATGCCTCCGCGCAGGATCTGACCCAGAGCGGGCAGGTACATTTCAGTGATGTCGACTTGACCGATACCATTGACATTTCCTTCTCATCAAATGGCGACATCAGCTGGACTCGCGGTGACAGCACTGTGGTTGGGCCGCTACCGGCAGGGCTTGCGGAAGCGCTGGTGGCTGCGTTCAATGCCAGCGGAACAGGTCTTGATAATGAAGGCCAGATTGCCTGGACCTTCGATGCTAGCGGTCTTGATCTGGACTTCCTTAACGCGGGCGACCAGATCAACTTCAGCTACACCGTGACGGTTGAAGACAGTGAGGGCGCTACTGATCAGGCTGTCGTGAGCTTCAAGGTGGTTGGTACCAACGATGCACCTGAAGTAAGTGCACGTGAGCTGACTCGTGAGGAAATCACTGTTCAGCTGGGTGACCGCTATGCGCTGGAAGTGGACAGCCTGTTCGCGGACAAAGACTCGACGCTAAGCAGAGAGGATCTGGACTTCAGCATCAGCGGCCTGCCGCGCGGTCTGGTTTACAATCCGGAGACAGGTTCGATCTCAGGTTCGCCGCGTGAGCCTGGCGTGTTCGAGGTTCAGGTAACCGCAATCGATGCCGAAGGTGCCACTGTGACCCGGACCTTCGAATTGACGGTAACCGCCGTAGCAAACGAAGCGCCGGCTAACCCGGACCCGGGCGCCACTCCGCCGTCGGCTCCGCCGACCGATTCCGAGCCGGTTGAACTGCCGCAGTCCGGAATGCCTGACGGGCTGGTCAGCGAATCTGGTGACACGCGGGATCCGGGGGACTCCAGTGGCTTTATGCCGCCGTCCGGCCTTGGCTTCGAAAGTGGTGTTGAAGATGCCATGGGCGAGGGGGACGCGCCGTCCGATGACCAGCAGGGTGCGGGCAACGGTGGTGATGGCCGATCTGAGCAGGTCATTCTGTCCGAGCCCGGTGCCATTGTCGTGCAGGTCAAGAATACCGATGGGTCAACGACCGTTCGTGCCTCTGTAGATGTCAACGTCAATGAATCTGGGCAGGTGGAGTTCACGCAGGTTCAACAGGACGCATTCGATGTCGTCTCGCTGGTGGTAACCAGCATCCAGAGCGACTCCGAAGGGCAGGTGGTCATCGGGATTCAGGACACCAGCACCAGTGGTGGTTCTCAGCGTTACAGCGGATCGCTGTCTAGCGGCGAACAACTGCCTGGCTGGATTCAGCTGGATGCAACCAGCGGATCGGTGACTATCAGCAATCCTCCGGCTGGCCAGAAGGAGGTCAGTATTCGGGTTCAGGCCATCGGGGCCGATGGTCAGATTCGGGTGCTGGAGCTCAAGCTGGACCTGGAGGAACTGTTCAAGCGAGCTGCCACAACTGATGGCGAGGCCGTTGAGTCCAGCGAGAGCGACACTGCTGGCTTCATCCCGCTGAATGACCAACTGGCGGCTGAAGTGGCAATGCGTGATCAATACGGCAGTCGCCTCGTCACTATGCTACAGGCGGTTTAAGGTGGCTCAGTGAGCGACACTGTTGCAGCCCTGCTTGGGCTTGAACAACAACTGCGCAAGGCTTCAGACCTTGCGCAGTTGTCTTACACGCTGGTTAACCAGACGCACACATGTGTTCCCTATACCCAGGCGGTGCTGCTGGTAGGGGAACGCTTGCAGCGACCTCAGGTCGTTGCTGCCTCTGACCTGCCTACGGTCGATTACACCTCTCCCTACATTGCCTGGGTCGAACAACTGTCCAAGTTTTTCATTGGCCAGGGAAATGGGGAAAAGCAGGCGTTGCTGCGCCCCTCTGACCTTGATACCGAGTTGGCTAATGAGTGGCGTGAACTTGAATTGCCTGATTTCGTATTTTGGCAACCATTGCGCGTTGAGGCACGTAATGGCGAGATAGCAGGGGTGCTGCTGCTGTTGCGTGACAAAGCCTGGAGTGAGGCTGAGCAGAGTGTGTTACAGCACCTGGCTGGCAGTGCTGGGCATGCCTTGTTTGCGCTGCGCCGAGGCTACCAGCTGACTCAGCTAAGGACGAGCCTGCAGAATCGTAAGGTCTGGCTGGTGGGCGCAGCGGTATTGTTTCTGGTGATGATGTTGCCGGTGCGTCTGAGTACTCTGGCTCCGGTTGAAGTGGTGCCACGGTCGCCGCACGTTGTAGCTGCGCCGCTGGAGGGGGTTGTCAGGCAGGTGGTTGTCAAACCCAACCAGCAGGTGCAGCCGGGCGATCCGTTGGTCTTCCTTGAGGATACCGAGCTTGCCAGTAAAGAGGCGGTTGCAAGGCAAGCGCTCTCTGTGGCTGAGGCAGAGTTGCGAACGGTGCAGCAGGGTGGTTTTCTCGATCCTAACCAGAAAGCGAAGCTGGCCGAGCTGGAGGCCCAGGTTCGCTTGAAGCAGGCTGAATGGCAGTTCGCCAGGGATCAGCTGGAGCGCTCAAGTATCAAGGCAGATCAACCCGGTGTTGCGGTTCTCGACAACCCGGACGAGTGGAAGGGACGACCGGTTCGGGTTGGCGAACGCATCATGCAGGTAGCCGATCCCGCCAGAGTTGAATTCAAGGTCATGCTGCCGGTGAAGGATTCGATCTCCCTGATCCCGGGGGCTGAGGTGAAGGTCTTTCTGGACAATGATCCTCTGCACGCGTGGTCTGCTCACCTGAGTGAGTCCAGCTATGAACCTAAGACCACGCCGGACCAGCAACTGGCGTACCGTTTGATTGCCCAGCTGAGTGAGGCTGAGCAGGGCAATGAACCGCCTCGCATTGGTTTGCGCGGGACGGCCAAGGTGTACGGTGAAAAGGTAAGCGTGTTCTTTTATCTGTTCCGGCGTCCGATCACGTCGGTACGGCAGTGGCTGGGATGGTAGAACTGCGTCTACCGGCACTCAGGCAGGACCTGAAATTGTTGCCGGGTGGGCATGATGAGGATGGCGCGCCGCGTTATCTGCTGCACGATCGCGTGCGTAATCGCTATTTCACCCTGTCTGCGGACGCGTTGGGGTTGATTCGCCACTGGCAACCCGGTCGTACCCTTGATGACATGCAAACCCATTTGCAAGCTCAGGGGCTGGATCACGAGCCTGATGAGATTCGTGCTTTTATCGATTTTTTAATCGCCAATAATCTGGTGCTGGCTCGCAGTGAAGGGGCGTGCAACACCTTTACACAGCAGCGCGAGAGCAGCCGGCTCAGTCTGTGGCAATGGCTGCTGCACAACTACCTGTTCATTCGCATCCCGCTGTTTCGCCCTGACGCCTGGTTGAATCGTATTGGGCCAAAGCTGTCCTGGCTGTTTACCCGCACGGCCCATCGGGTGGTTGTCATGCTGGGACTGATCGGCTGCCTGCTGGTGCTACGTCAATGGGACAGCTTCAGTGCCACCTTTATCTACTTTTTCAGTCTTGAAGGCTTCCTGCTTTATGGCTTGACGCTGGTTCTGGTAAAGAGTGCGCACGAGATGGGACACGCGCTGGTGTCGCAACGGCTTGGCTGCCGGGTGGCATCCATGGGCGTGGCGTTCCTGGTGATGTTTCCGGTGCTCTATACCGATACCACCGATGCGTGGAAGCTGCGCTCGCGGCGCGATCGCTTGCGGATTGTCACCGCCGGCATGAGAACAGAGATCTACCTTGCATTAATTGCAACCTTTCTCTGGGGGCTGCTGCCTGACGGCTCACTGCGCAGTGCCGCGTTCTTTGTTGCGACTACCAGTTGGATCACATCGGTACTGGTCAACATCAGTCCATTCATGCGGTTTGATGGCTACTACGCGTTCTCTGACTTGATCGGGGTGGAGAATCTTCAGACCCGGGCGTTTGAGCTTGGCCGCTGGCGTCTGCGGCGTTGGCTCTGGGGCTTGGATGATCCTTTGCCGGAGCCCATGCCGAGAAGCCGCGCGCGGCTGCTGATCCTGTATGCCTGGGGCACCTGGCTGTATCGGTTTTTTCTGTTTCTAGGGATTGCTCTGTTGGTGTACCACTTTTTTTTCAAGGTACTGGGTATATTCCTTTTCATTGTCGAGGTGCTTTGGTTCATTCTCATGCCCATACTCAAGGAACTACGAATCTGGCGAGAGCGCCGGTCGGATTTTCACTGGACAGGTTGGCGCATTGCAGCATGGTCTTTACCTCTGCTGGGGCTGCTATGGCTGCTCCTGCCGTTGTCGGTAGACGTTCATGTCCCTGCAGTGCTGCGTGCTCAGCAGGTCCAGTCGTTGTTTGCAACGGAGCCTGCTCAGGTTACCGCTGTCGGAGTTGAATCAGGCGAGCATGTGACTGCAGGGCAGGTGCTGGTGCAACTGGAGTCGCCTGGGTTGAGCAGGCAATTGAGTGAAACCCTGGAACAGCTGCAACTGGTTCAGCTGAAATTGTCCCGCCAACCGGTGTCCCGTGATGATCAGACGGCGCAGGCGATCAACCGGGAGCGCCTGCAGCAATTGAATGAACAGCTGGCCGGGCTTCGTCTGCGTGAGCAAAAGCTAACTATAACCGCGCCATTTAGTGGCTTCGTCGGGGCGATGGAAAGCTTGTCCGAGCATCAGTGGGTTGGTCGTGATGAACCAATTCTGACGCTGGTCAATAGTGAGCAGATGGTCGTCGAGGGGCTGGTAAACGAGCGCTATCTGACATCGGTTGAGGCTGGCCAGAGCGGCGTTTTTATTGCCGCTTCCGGTGAGGAGTCGGGGATTCCAGTCAGACTTGAGCAAATCGATATCAGTGCGGTACCCGCGCTGCCTTACGCTGAACTTGGCTCTGACGCGGGCGGGCCAATTGCGGTGCGCCGGCAAGACGACCTGCTTGTTCCGGAGGCTGCTCACTATCGTGTCGAGATGGCGCTGGCCGAACCCGCACCGACAGCGCTTCAGCTGAAAAGGGAAGTAGGTGTGGTGGTGGTTGAAGGCAAGCGCCGGAGTGCACTGCTACACCAGTTGCAGCGCCTGGCTGCCTTGTTTATTCGTGAGTCCGGGTTCTAACACCAGCAGGACTCAGGCAGGTGCGCATCAGCGGATACACAGACAACCCCTAGCAAGCAGCCCGCCCAGTTCCTGCATGACTGCAGCGTTATCATGTTGACTGGTGATCATCGCCTCAGCCAGCGTGCAGCCGGTGCCGAAGCGGTTCAGAAGGTTGGCGCACAGTGCACTTACCGGTTCGGTGCGCAGTTCGAACTGCTGTCGCCATATCAGTACGGTTTCGGCCCGCCAGTTGTCCGCTGTCGGCATCGGTTGGTCTGTCATCTGGCTGTGCCATATCTGAAATACCGGGCTCTCGGCTGCTAGCAAGGTGACCGAGGGGTGCCAGACCAGGCATTGCTCCAGCTGGGCAGCAAGCGTGTCGTTGGTTTCGGCAAGCTGGACAGGGGCGCGGTTTGCCGCGTGGAACGCCCTTACCCGCGCGGCTTCGAGTTGGGCAACGTCACCCAGCCAGGGCATGTGTTGCAGCGCGGGGAACTTCAGCAGGTATTCGCCAAAACCCTCGCCATAGTGGTGCAGTGCCGGGTTGCTGGGTGGTCGGCTTGCGACAAACACGGCGGCGACGGCAGTAAAGTAGTTGCTCCCGAGCAGGCGTTCCAGTACCGGGTATATCTGTCTTAATGCAGCGGTCCGCGCGCTGCGCACGTTGTTGCGGTAGATCTCGAAGCGTTGTGCTGTTTCAGCGGCATCGCCGCTGAACAGGTCAGTGGGTATGGCGCTTTCCGGCGCTGTCAGCGCCCGGATAAAGCGTTGCTGGTGCAGTGTATTCATCCGTATGCACCCGCAGCAGGCGTTATTGCCTTGCGCTGGTGACGGCGTGCCCGTTCGACTTCTCGGGTGAGGGTTGTCCAGCTCGGTACATCAGTGTCCCACTCGATAATGGTAGGGCGCTGGCCTGCAATGCGCAGGAACTGTGCGTAGAGCGCCCAGGTCTGATCAGCGACGGCGCTGCCATGGTCATCAATCAGCAGAGAGCGGCCACTGGCGAGGGTATGCATGCTGTGCCCGGCAAGGTGGATTTCGCCCACCTCGTCCAGCGGTATCACCTGCAGGTAGGCATCGACGTCGCCGCCATTGTTGTGGCAACTCACTCTCAGGTTGTTCAGGTCCAGCAGCAAGCCGCATCCACTGCGCTGTACCAGCTCAGCCAGAAACTCGGCTTCGGGCATAGCACTGTGCGCGAACGTCAGATAGGTGGCCGGGTTCTCAATCAGAACGCGACGCCCCAGCGTGTCCTGCAGCTGGGCGACGTGATCTACCGTGCGGTTGAGCACCTCCGGGGTGTAGGCGATGGGCAGGAGGTCTGCAAGGAACTGCTCGCTGTCGCCAGCCCACGCGAGGTGCTCAGACACCAGTGCGGGCGGGTGACGCTCACACAGGCAGCGCAGCTGAGCCAGGTGGGCGGCGTCAAGCGGGGCGGCTCCGCCCACTGACAAGCCGACGCCGTGGATGGACAACGGCAGCAGCGCATGCAGCCGCTCCAGCTGATGATGCAGGATTCCCCCGTCGCCGAAGTAGTTTTCCGCGTGGATTTCCAGCAGATCAATACGGCTGGTGTCGTTGATCAATTCCGCAAAGTGTTGCGGCTTGAATCCGACACCCGCACCGCGGGTCAGGGGGACGTGTTGCATGACCTGCTCCTATGGCCGCTTGACCGGGGTCAGCGAGCCCATACCATGCGGAGTTTCGATGCTGGTGCAGGTACCGGTTGGGACCAGCGTCCAGGCATCACCCTGGTAGTCAATTTTGGATGTTCCGGCGCAGGAAGTACCGGGGCCGGCGGCACAGTCATTCTGGCCTGCCAGGGAGATGCCGTAGCATTTTTCCTTGCCGGCATTGATACCGGCGGCACTGGCGTGCTGGCTGGCGGCAAGTACAGCGCCGAGCAGCGAAGCGGCAAGCGCGGTGTTGAAGTGTCGACGATCCATGATGAATGTCCTCTTTAAATGGATAGGGGTGAGCTCGCGCATAGCCCGGCGCTTAACGCGCCGGTGTGCAGTGCAGGGCTCGTGGAGTGGATACCGGGTGTAGCCAGCGGCTAATCAGGTGATCAAGCGACAGGCGCCCACCGCCGTGCAACAGCAACAACAACAGTGGGACCGCCCAGGTGCCATGGGTCGCCCAAGCTGATGGGTAAACCAGCAGCTGGATAACCAGGGTCATCACCAGCAATCCAAGGGCACCAAGCCGGGTTGCCAATCCCAACAGCAGCATCACCGGTAGCAGGTGTTCGCCGATCGTTGCCAACGCAGCAGCAATCACCGGATCAATCAGCGGCAGGCGATACTCTTCCTGAAACAGGTACAAGGCTGTGTCGTTGAGTTGCCAGCCATCGACCTTGGTGCGGCCTGACTGCCAGAACACAGCACCGGGGAAAATGCGTGCGACCAGCAGCAAGACGTCCTGCAATGGTGCTTGCAGGGACCAGGATGCAGTGGGGGAAAGCATGATAAATACCTCTCGATTGGGTAGTGCATGCGGCTACGTCAGCAGGGCCGGGCAGCCGCATCGGGTTACAGCGCGTTCGGCGCCAGGTCCTTGATCAGCGGCCAGTTGGCGTCAGCCTTGGCAATGTTGCCCGACACGTCTTCGGCCCACTTCTTGAACACATCGGCGTTAACATTGAGGTACAGCTTGCCGTCGACAACCTTGTACTGGCTCGGATCTACATCCAGTTTCTTGCCCAGTGCGGCGCCCATCGCGCAGTAACCGCCGTATTGCGGAACGTAGGCGGTGGGGTTGGCCTGAAAGGTCTTCATGTTCTCGGCGTTGGCGAAGTAGTAGAGGGCGCCTTCGTGCTCAACCGCGAAGCGGCTGCTGCCCTCGGCTGGTTCGCCCTGGAAGTAGGAAACGGTGTCGTAACCCTTGAGAATGACGCGCTGCTCATCGACGTTGATCGCCGATGTAGAGGTTTCGTCATAAGCGTAGGTGCTGGTCGCGGTCAGCAGTGCAGCACCGCCAAAGCCCAGGGCAACGGCCAGCGAACTGGCGATAAATGCGTTCTTCAGTGTCATGGTGTAGCTCCTCGATTAATGCAAATTCAGTGGTGTGTTTTGTCGTGCTGTGCAGCGACGGTTTGAACTGTAAGTGCATTCAAAAAATCAAAGAACAGCCTTATTTTGAAAGTTACTATTGTTAAAAATGAAATAGTTGGTCTAGGCTGGCCGGTATCTAGTGGGAGCTGCAGATGGACAGATTCAAGGAAATGCAGATTTTTCAGGCAGTTGCGGAGGAGCAGAACTTTTCCTCTGCTGCGCGTCGGCTTGGCATGTCTGCGCCCAGCGTAACGCGTGCGGTCGCGGCGCTGGAGCAGCGTTTGGGCACACTTCTGCTGGCTCGAACTACCCGCAGCGTCCATGTGACGGAGTCAGGCCAACGTTACGTTGAGGACTGTCGACGCATTTTGGCTGAGCTGGATGAGGCCGAGGAATCGGCTGGTGGTGTACATGCCCAGGCAAGAGGGTTGCTGACGGTGACAGCGCCGGTCTTGTTCGGTGAGCTATTTGTGACCCCGGTGATGGTGGACTATTTGGCAAATCACCCGGCGGTACAGATCAAGGCGCTACTGGTCGATCGGGTCGTCAATATGCTGGACGAGGGGATTGATGTTGCCGTTCGTATCGGTGATTTGCCCGATGGCAGCTTGCACAGTGTTCAGGTCGGCGAGGTGAGGCGGGTGGTGTGCGCGTCGCCCGGATACCTTGCCCGTCACGGTCGGCCAACCCACCCGCGTGATTTGGAGGCGGCGTCGGTGGTGATGTCCGCCAGCAGTACCTTGCTGACCGAGTGGCGCTTCGACGGTCCAGATGGCTGCATTCAGGTGGTACCGCAGCCACGCCTGGTGGTGACCGCCAACCAGGCTGCCATCAACGCTGCCCGGTTGGGGTGGGGCATCACCCGGGTGCTTTCCTATCAGGTGGCGGAGCTGGTCAAGGCGGGGACCCTTGAGATTCTGCTGGATGATTACGAGTTGGCGCCGTTACCGATCTATGTTGTCCATCAGGGTGGCCGACGGATTCCGGCCAAGGTGCGTGAGTTTGTCGACTTTTGTGTAGAACAGCTTTCAACCAATACTGCTCTGCAGGGCAAGGGGGCTCGCTGATGGATCGCTTTCAGGAAATGAGTGTATTCGAGGCGGTCGCGGATGAACTCAGCATGTCGGCTGCTGGACGCCGGCTGCAGCTGTCGGCGCCAACAATCACGCGCGCCATCGATGCACTGGAGAAACGGCTCGGCGTCGCGTTGCTGCGGCGCAGTACCCGCGGCGTCGAAGTGACGCCGGCTGGTGAGCGCTTTCTGGCCGATTGCCGCCGCATCCTTGCGGAGGTTGCCGATGCTGATCGGTCCGCCAGCGGTCTGCATACCTCTCCTCGTGGGCGGTTACAGGTATCCATGCCGCTGTTGTTTGGGCAATCACTGATGACGCCTATTCTGCTCGAATACCTGCAGGCCCACCCTCGGGTCGAAGTGTTTGGTGTCTATCAGGACCGGGTACCCAATCTGCATGAGGAGGGGATAGAGGTCGCGGTGCAGGTGGGGGCGCTGCCGGACTCTTCGCTGTTCGCCGCCAAGGTGGGTGACGTGCGACGTATTATCTGCGCCAGCCCGGACTATCTGAATCAGCATGGTACACCGAGCCACCCCGAACAGTTGGTCGACCATCAGATCGTGCACTCATCTGCCGATGCCCGCACGCCTGAGTGGCAGTTTGTGCAGCAGGGTGGTGTCAAGCGCTACCCCTTGCTACCGCGCTTGAGCTGCGCCACTAATCACGCAGCCATCGCTGCCGCCGAACGTGGTGCCGGGCTGGTGCGCTGTATGAGTTATCAGGTGCATGAGTCGCTGATGGCGGGTAGCCTGCAACCGGTATTGCAGCGTTTTGAGCTACCGGTTTTGCCTGTTCATGTGGTGTACCGCGAGGGACGGAGAGCGGCTGCTCGGGTGCGCAGTTTCGTCGATTTGGCGGTAGCGCGTTTGCGGGTTCATCCAGCGTTGAATAGCGATTAATTTCATTTTTCGCAATAAAGGATTGTGAACTTAGGTTATTCCGCACTTCTGTGTAAGCAAAGCAAGATAAGACTCCCGAGGGCGTGTGCACTGTCGTACATGCCCGTTTTGCCAATCGCAAGCAATGGAGTCTCCGATGTCACACCCTATCAAGTTCTACCGTTATCCGCTGTCTGGCCACGCGCACCGCGTCGAATTGATGCTGTCGCTGCTGAACGTCCCCCACGAAACGGTGTTTGTCGACCTGGCCACCGGCGCGCACAAACAGCCGGCGTTCCTGTCATTGAATGCGTTCGGCCAGGTGCCGGTCATCGAAGATCGCGGCATGGTGTTCAGCGACTCGAACGCCATTCTGGTCTACCTCGCCAGTCAGTACGACGAGGCTGCTCGTTGGCTACCCCGCGACCCGGCAGGTGCCGCCCGGGTGCAGCGCTGGTTGTCGGTTGCTGCTGGTGAGTTGGCTGCAGGACCGGCGCGGGCGCGGCTGATCACGCTGTTTGGTGCACCTTATGACGCCGAATCGACGATCGCAGCTGCGCACGACCTGTTCCGTCTGCTTGAGCGCACTCTGACCGCCAGCAGTTACCTCGCAGGCGAACAGGTGACCATCGCGGATATCGCGCTCTACAGCTACGTGGCGCACGCACCCGAAGGTAACGTGTCGCTGGCCAACTACCCGCGGGTACAAGCCTGGTTGGCGCAGATTGAAGGCTTGCCCGGATTTGTCCCGATGGCCCGCTCGGCAGTAGGCCTGCAGAGTGCGTGAGGTGGTCAACGCAGGTTACAGAGGAGGTTGTCATGAGTAAGGCACAAGTCTGGCATTCGGGAGAGCGCGAATTGCAGCGTCGCCTGGGTGTTGCCGAGCGCATGGCCGAGATCGGACCGCGCCTGCTTAATCCGGTACTGCCGGAACAACATCGCGGGTTCTATCCACTGCTGCGCTTTGTTGTGGCGGGTGCGGTTTCACCGGATGGCAACCTTTGGGCTGGCCTGCTGGAGGGAGAACCAGGCTTTGCCTGGTCTCCCGACCCCACGTTGCTCCGGCTGAATACGGTAGTCAGTCGTGTGGATCCCTGCGCGGATGCCTTGCTGGCGACTGGCGCTATTGGTCTGCTCGGAATTGATTTGCAGACACGACGGCGCAACAGGTTGTCCGGCCAGATCAGCGAAGTCGACTCGAAGGGAATCAGCGTTCGGGTTGAGCAAGCGTTTGGCAATTGCCCACAGTTCATTCAGCAAAGGCAGCTGGTGGCCGGTGCCGAGGCGCCGGCGGCCGATTCCAGCGTGGTTAGCTCGAATCTGCTGACCCCTCGTATGCGGGAGCTGATTGCCGCTGCTGATACCTGCTTCGTCGCCAGTTGTCTGCCGCGAGAGGGGGGCAGCCCGGCGGTGGATGTCTCCCATCGAGGCGGCTGGCCCGGTTTTGTGAAGGTCTCTGAAAACCGTTTGACCCTGCCCGAATTTGCTGGCAACCGCTTCTTCAACACCCTTGGTAATCTATTGATGAACCCGCGCGCGGGACTGCTGTTTGTCGATTTTGCCAGTGGTGATCTGCTTCAGTTGACCGGTCGCGTCGAGCTGGAGTGGGAAGCACCTGATGCCAGTCGGTTTGAGGGGGTTGAGCATCTGTGGCATCTGGAGGTCGAGCAGGTTGTGTGGCGTCCGGGTGGTTCGCGGTTGCGCTGGCAGTTCGAAAGCTTCTCCCCCGCACTGCGGCGTACCGGCGTCTGGCCAACGGTGTGAGCGGCGGGGGCCTGGCTGAGGTGGTCAGCAGGGGGCAACCGCGTCGACCTTGACGCGTTGTCTCCACTGCGCCGGCGACACACCCATACGCCGGCGAAAGGCGCGACTGAATGACGACAGGTCGCTATAGCCAAGCATGTCCGAGAGACTGGTGATGTCACAGCGCGAGGCCTGCAGATGCCAGCAGGCCAGATTGACCCTGACGTCCTGCAGCAGGTCTCGAAACACCAGGTGCTCCTGCTTTAGACGCCGCTGCAAGCTGCGCGGATGCAGGTTGAGGAGGGCGGCAATGCTGTTGACGCTGATCTCTTTCAGACCGAGCAGTTCCGTGATCAGGTTGCGAATATTCAGCTCCAGATTTTCTTCCAGCTGGTCGCGAGCAGCCTGAATGTAGCCTGCGCGCTCAACTTTGTGCCCGTGTGCCAGCACGGGCAGTGGGCGCCGAAATACTGCAGCCGGGTAGTTCAGGCTGTCGTGCTCCTGATCGAACAGTACCTCGCAACCAAAGTGCTGCTGATACAGCTTCATCGGCCCGACCTGACTGTGTGCAAAGGTCACGCGCAGTGGTCGCAGTTGTTCGCCACTCAAGAGGCAGGACATGCGGTGGAACACGGCGAGGGCCATCTCGTGGTACTGCTGGGCCTGATGATCAGACTGACCCAGCTCAACACGCGCCACCTGAACCCGTCCGGCGAATTGATGCAACTGCCAATGCTCGGCGGAGCTGTGCAGACTCATGTAGCGCTGGGCAATGGCAAAGGCTTCACGCAAGGTTGCGGCGCAGCTCAGTACTTTGCCGAGCAAGCCAAGGTCTCCAACGCTTTGATGTTGGGCCAGGCGCATGCCCAGATCCGGCCGATTGAGTCGACTGGCTGCCAACGCCAGCATCTGGTGCAACTGGCCGATTTCAATCGGGTTATCGGCAACGCTGAGCTGGTCGGGGTCGACGCCAACCTCACGCAGAATGGGCTCGGCATGCTCACCGACCTCGGCGAAGAAGCCGTTGATACTCGCGCTGCGTACCACGTATCGAGCCGCCATCCGTCTTCCTTTGAACAGGCACTGGTAGTCTGTTCAGGCTATCGACTGGCAGCAGAATCTCAAGTTCGAATCGGCCAATAATATGATCAAAGTGGCCAATTTTGCGGGTAATCCCTGCGTGGCTATTTGTTTGTTGGCGATGGCTTGCCGTTGCTGTTTCTGGCCGCCTTGAAGCGCCGCCGCCACTGGGCCGGAGACACCCCCATGCGCCGTTTGAATGCGCGACTGAAGGAGGAGAGGTCACCGTAACCGAGCATGTCAGAGAGCGTGGTAATGCCGCAGCGCGACGCTTGCAGGTGCCAGCAGGCCAACCTGATACGCACATCCTGCACGAGATCACGAAATTCAAGCTGTTCTGCTTTCAGGCGCCGCTGCAGGTTGCGCGGGTGCAGTTCGAGCAGGGCGGCAACCTGATCGAGCGTAACCTCTCCGAGCCCGATCAGCTCGGTAATCAGGTTGCGCACCTGCAGTTCGAGGTTGTCTTCGAGTTGTTCGCTGGCGGAGCGCAGGTAGTCCTGTTCAGTGCCTCCCGGGTCTGTCACTTGCTGTGACACCGGTTGGCTGAACAGGGCTTCAGGGTAGACCAGGCTGTCATGCTCCTGATCGAACCAAACATCGCAGCCGAAATGGCTGGTGTACTGCCTGAGCGGGCCGACCTGGCTATGAGCAAAGGTTACCCGCACCGGACGCTGCGGGCGACCGCTTATCAGTTGGGTGAGCCGGTGAAACACCGCGAGAGACATCTCGTGGTACTGCTGAGCCTGTGGGTTGGTCGTACCGTGTTCTGCGCGAATGACATGGACTTGGCCGGCGAGGGTTTGCAGCTGCCAGTGTTCTGCGTTGCTGTGCAGGCTCATGTAGCGCTGGGCGATACCAAACGCCTCCTGCAGCGTCCGGGCGCTGGCCAGCACATTTCCCAGCAGGCCCAGCATATCGAGCCCCTGATGGCGGGCCAGGCTGATCCCCAGATCGGGACGGGCCAGACGTACTGATGCCAGCGCGAGCAGGCGCTGCAGCTGGGTCACGTCAACCGGCAGATCGGCGGCATCGAGTTGCTGCGGCGTAATGCCAGTCTCCTGCAAAAGTGCTTCTGCGGCACTGCCTGCCTCTGTCCGAAAGCCGCTGATGGCTGCGCTGCGCACGACATAGCGGAGTGTCATTGAGAGATCCTGCGCGAGGGGAATGGATACTGGAAAGCTAATCTCAGGTCGTAAAATGTCAAGTTTTGAGCTCGGCTGGTATTTAGTCTGGTGCCTCAATAAAAACAACAGAGGCTCCAGGCATGTTCGACGTGGTTATCAAAAACGGGCGCTTTTTCGACGGGACGGGTACGGCCTCACGCATTTGCAATCTGGGTATTCGCGACGGCGTGGTGGCTGAAATATCGGATCGCCCATTGCCTGAGTCAGGCGCGCGGGTGATCGATGCCAGCGCGTGCTGGGTTACTCCCGGCTTTGTCGATACGCACACTCATTATGACGCCGAGTTGATCATTGCACCGGCTTTGTCTGAGTCGGTTCGCCACGGCGTGACCACGGTACTGGTCGGCAGCTGTTCGCTGAGCATGGTGTGCTCTGAGGCTGAAGATGCTTCCGATATCTTTACCCGCGTTGAAACGGTGCCACGCGAGAAGGTGTTGCCGATTCTGCAGCAGCACAAGACCTGGAGCCGCCCCTCCGAATGGGTTCGGTTTGTCGAGCAGCAACCACTTGGGCCCAATATCATCAGCTTCCTTGGTCACAGTGACCTGCGGGTTTCGGTGATGGGCCTGCATCGCTCGACTGACCGCGCCATTCGCCCGACCGAAGCGGAACTGCAGCAGATGGAAGGGTTACTGGAAGAGGCGCTCGATGAAGGCTTCCTCGGGATGTCGAGCATGTGCCTGAAGTGGGACAAGATTGATGGTGACCGCGAGTGGTCAAAAAGCCTGCCAAGTACCTATGCCCGCTGGAGTGAGATGCGCCGCCTGAACCGGCAGCTGCGGCAGCGCGGTCGCGTGCACCAGGGGGCGCCGAACGCGGCCAATCCGCTACAGATTTTCCAGTATCTGGGGGAGGCGGTGGGGCTGTTGCGCAAGCCACTGAAAACCACCCTGATTTCGATGCTTGATCTCAAGGGCAACAAGACCGTCGCGCCAATGGCCAAGTTGGCCGCCCGAGTGACCAATATGCTGGGTGGCGACTTTCGTTGGCAGGTGTTGCCAACGCCATTCGCGATCTATGCCGATGGTATCGACCATGTGGTGTTTGAGGAGTTTGGCGCTGGCGAGATGGCGCGCAACCTGAAAACGGAAGTCGAGCAGAATGCGCTGTTTCAGGATGAGGCTTACCGCCGCAAGTTTCGCAGATTCTATGCCGAAAAGTTCTCGCCCCGGGTCTGGCAACGTGATTTTGGCGACGCCATCATTCTAGAATGCCCGGAGCCAGGTTACGTGGGCCGTGACTTTGCCGATATCGCGAACGAAAAGGGCGTGCACGTAGTCGACCTGTTTCTCGATCTGATGGTCGCATACGGCCGCAAATTGCGCTGGTTTACCGTGATCGGCAACCACCGCGTCGACAAACTGCGCAGCATGGTCAGCAATCCCGATACCCTGATCACCTTTTCGGACGCCGGTGCGCACATCCGCAATATGGCGTTCTACAACCTGCCGCTGCGCTTTCTGCAGCTGATCAAAGAGTCGATTGACCAAGGCGAGCCGGCCATGACCATGGAGCGTGCGGTGCACCGTTTGACGGGGGAGCAAGCCCGGTGGCTGGGCGTTGACGCCGGAACGCTGCGGGTGGGGGATCGTGCCGATGTGGTTGTCATCGATCCGGCA
This sequence comes from Halopseudomonas oceani, assembly GCF_002903165.1. GTDB lineage: Bacteria > Pseudomonadota > Gammaproteobacteria > Pseudomonadales > Pseudomonadaceae > Halopseudomonas > Halopseudomonas oceani. Next base: position 144,972 of record NZ_PPSK01000008.1, on the reverse strand, counting down.
AAGCTCGATCAGCCGCTGGATGCCCAGTGTTGGGCAGAGATGGAAGGCTTCAACATGGAACGTATGGTCAACCGCAATCCCGGCATCGTTCGAACCGTATTGATTAACGGCAAGGTTGCCGTGGAAGAGGGAGAGCCGGTTGCGGCGCTGGGCAGGACGCAGGGTTATGGCAAATTCCTGCGCGCGGGTGAATGCAGCAATGGCTGATGCGCTGCCCGGCCCGGTTATGCCGGGGCCGGGCTGTCGCTGATCAATGATCAGGCCGGGTTTGCAGCAGGTAGTCGCTTGCCAGCATGCTCAGTGCTCGCACGCCGGTGACCAGCGCCGCATCGTCAACCAGGAATCCGGGTGAATGGTTGGGCGCGGCCTTGCCCATCTGTGCCATGGGCGTGACGCCGAGGAAAACGAATAGACCGGGTGCTTCATTGGCGTAGAACGAGAAGTCTTCCGAGCCGGTGACCATGGGCGATACCACCACGTGGTCATTGGCAGCCCGGCGCAGGGTCGGCACCATGCGCTCGGTCAGTTCAGGGTTGTTGGTGGTGGTCAGGTAGCTGTCGATGATCTTGACCTCGGCCTGTGCGCCGGCCGACTCTGCGATGCCCTTGGCGGTGCGTTCAATGCGCTCGTTCACCCGCTGCTGCACCTCATCACCGAAGGTGCGTACGGTGCCGGTCATGACCACCTCTTCTGGAATGATGTTGTGGCGGGTGCCACCATTGATGGTGCCGATGGTCACTACCGCCGGGGCGGGCATGATGTTGGTCTGGCGGCTAACGACGGTCTGCAGTCCGTTGATGATCTGCGCACTGGTGACAATAGGGTCAACGCCATCCCAGGGCTGCGCGCCATGGGTCTGCTTGCCATGAACACGAATGTGCAGATCACCGGAGCTGGCCATAACCGGGCCGCTGCGGTAGCCGATCAGGCCGGTTGGCATGGAGGCAGTCACATGGAGGCCGAATACCGCTGCAACCTCGGGGTTTTTCATCACCCCTGCCTCGACCATCTGACGGGCGCCGAAATGGCGTTCGCCGTCATACGCATAGTCGCTCGGGCCTTCCTCTGCCGGCTGGAAGATAAACTTCACGCTGCCGGGCAGATCCTCTTTGACGCCGGCCAGTACCTCGGCGGTTGCCATCAGGATAGCGACGTGGGCGTCATGACCACAGGCGTGCATGACTGGACGCTCTTCGCCGAGATACTGCTGGCGTACAGTGGAGGCGAATGGTAGCCCGGTTGCCTCCAGCACGGGTAAGGCATCCATGTCGGCACGCAGGGCCACTACCGGGCCCGGCTTGCCACCTTTGAGCAATCCAACAACGCCGGTGGTGCCTACTCCGGTCTGCACCTCCATGCCCAGCTGACGCAGATGTTCGGCGATCAGCGCAGCAGTGCGCTGCTCCTGGTTGCCCAGCTCCGGATGCTGGTGGATGTCATGACGCCAGGCGACCGCCTTTGGCTGGATGGCCTCGGCACTGCGTGCGAGGCGTTCATTAAGTGAGTCGTCAGCGGCGTTGGCGGCTAGGGCCAGTGGTAGCAGCAGGGTGGGAAGCAGGACGTGACAGCGCATGGGGGTGTCCTTTTGTTTTGGTCGTTTTTGAGGTCAGGCGGGCTCGCAGACGGCTCGGCGAGCAGCCGAACCAGAAGCGAAACTGGCGATAGAACTGGCTGGTCTGGCGGTAGCCCAATAACAGTGCCAGGGTGTCGTCGGCATGATCGGAGCGCAGATACTCCAGGCAAAGCTGCTGGCGTACGTCGGCAAGGAGGTCGCTGAACGGCTGCTGTTCGGCGGTCAGCCGCCGCTGCAGGGTCCGCGGCGCGACTGCCAGCAGGCTGGCGCAGCGTGAAAGCCGCGTCTCGCCGCGTGGTAACAGGGCCGCGAGCAGTAACCGCACGGATTCGCTCCAGCAATGATGGACGCTGCTGCGAATCAACTGGCGCTCCCTGCGCGCCAGGCGGCCGATGTTGGGCTTCCTGGTAGTTAGTGCGCGAGCGAGCTCCAGCGCCGGGAACCGGAGCTCCACTCGCCGCGTGCCCGGCAGCGCCACTACCGGTATTCGCAGCCAGCGCCGGCCCGCGTCCAGTGCATCGGCAGAAAGTCCGGCAATGCCTGCACTGGCCTGTTGCAGGCCAAGCCCCTGGCAGGTGCGCATTACCGCGTAAAGCGCAGCCAGCAATTGCTGCTCCGTAGCGTTGGCAGCAGGGTTTGGGGTGACCACGATGCTGGCCTGGGCTGCGTTTTGCTCAAGAATCAGGCTGGCCAGATCACTGTTCTGAGGAAAGTAGCGTTTACTCAGGTTGATCGCATCGCGCAGGGTTCGGGCGTTCCCCAGGTAGGTGGTCGCGAGAAATGCTTCGGTGTAGTCCAGATGGCTAAACGCGCGCACCAGCAGCCAGGATTCCTGCTGCTCCTCTGCCAGTTCAGTTACCAACTGACGGATGGCTGCCAGCGGTATCCGGCCGGCCTGCGAGGCAGCGTCCAGTTGATTGCGTAGCAGCGCGGCATCCAGCTCCTGGGCGGGCACGCAGGAACGCAGGCCTTTGATGACCTTTTCAAGGTGCTTTCTTGAAGCTGTTGGCACTGCTTGTAGCATGACTGAGGCAAAAACCAGAACGGCTTAGGAACAGTAAGTGTCGCCAGCGCAGCCCGAGCCAACAAGTGCGGATTGCGCCATTCTATCAATGCTTGGCCCAGCTCATTGCTGGCGCCAAAGGCGAGGGGCTGTTTATCCGCCCGGCGATGCATGAGTCAACCATCACCGGGTACTCGCTGCCCGGTGATGGCTTTTATCGTTCCGGGGCGTGGGAGCGCTGGTAGTCAGGAAAGACCGCCTTGCGAATAATGGCATGTACCCCGAGGTTGCCGTCCACCACCTGAGTGATACCAAAGTCCACCGCCACCGAGATCAGCGAAATAGCCTCGTCTTCCGTCAGTCGATGCTCGGTCATCAGGTAGTTGCGGGTCTTGCGGAAGGCGTCGCGCATCGCGGCCTCCAGCGACGAGCTTTTATACACCTGGGTCTGTGCGCTGGGGCCGAGTTCGGATTGGTAATCGGCAAAGCTCATGCCCTGCAGCACCCACTCGTTATCGGTCTCCAGAAACGGGTGGCTGAGGCTGCCGAGAAACTTGCCTGCCAAGTCGCGCTGTTTGTGCAGCACTAACTGAAAGACGCCGGTCAGTGAGCATTCGATGGCGGTGCCGCACAGCTCCGAGTCCCCTTGCGAGGCATGCGGGTCACCAACCGAGAACAGCGCGCCAGCGACTGATACCGGCAGGAACAGACGGGCACCTTTGCCTGCGCGCCAGTTGTCCATGTTGCCGCCAAAGTAGCTGGGCGGAATGGAGTCGACCATGCCGGATTCGCGTGGGGCGACCGCCATCACGCCAAAGTGCGGGCGCACCGGGATGCGGGCCTTTTCCAGTACCCCGAACTGCTTGTCGATGGTGTTGTGATCAACGGGCACGCCGGGGTAGTCGATGGTCGGGTGAACCACGCCGAACGGGTCGGTCTGCGGCGTCCAGCGAAAGCTGTAGACCGCCTTGGCGTGGGGCGGCTGGGTGTGCTGGTGCACTTCATAGACGGTAACCACCTCGCGCTTGCGTGGTTCGGTCAGCAGGTCGTCATACTGAAATCCCCACCAGGCAGCGGCGTTGCTGCCGAAGTGGCGGCCTTCGTGGGCTGGATGGCAGCTCGGGCGCGGCAGGATATCGAGAATCCGCACTTCCAGTACATCGCCGGGTTCGGCGTCGTGAACGTAGACCGGGCCGGTGCAGATATGCACGCCAAAGCCCTCGCCGCAGCCGCGGCCGAAAATGCTGGCGTCGGCCGGGCCAGCGCCGCGGCGGTCGACGTTTTTCTTGTCGCGGGTCCAGTGAAAGACACTTTCAGCGCCGGGGTCGCCAGCGACCATCCGCTCGCAATCGTCGGTGGCGTGTTGTGACAGGGTTTCGATGGTAACGATGTCGCCGGAGCGCACGCTCAGTGCGGGTTTCAGGTCGCGGCTGAAATAGCCCCAATGTACCGTCTTGTCTGAAGCGGGCAGATAATACTGGCTGCTTCCGGCATGGCGGGTTTCGTCGGCCGGCAACGGGTGACGCTTGGGCGCAAGCCGCAATGACTGGGCATAGCGCGCGTGCTCGTCTAGCACGTCGAGAAATGAGCGGCGGTGTTTCTGCAGATCATCCTCGGCGGGTTGCTGCGCGGTGACCGACGAGCGCACGGCCGGGGCAGTCTGTGGTCGTCCACGCTGCAGCTGCGCCTGCAGGTCACTGGGCGGTGCGGCGCGGTAGGCTTTGGGTGACATGCCAACGTACTGGGAAAAGCTGCGGCTGAAATTGGCCGCGTCGTTGAAGCCCCAGCGAAAGCAGAGCTGCGCGATGCTGAACTGGGCCAGCGCCGGATTGGCGAGGTCCAGACAGCAGTGCTGGATGCGGCGGCCCTTGAGGTACTCACTGAAGGTCGTGCCGCTGTTCTTGAACAGCTTCTGCACGTAACGGGCGGACAGTCCTTCCTGCTCCGCGAGTTGTTCAATATTCAGCTCTGGGTCTTCCAGGCGAGCGTCGATGGTACGACAGACCCGACGCAGATGGGCGAGTTGCACGTCGGTGGTTTCGTCACTGCCGTTACCCTGCGGTTGCGACAGACTGGCTACCAGCAAGTCGCCGAGGGTGGCTTCCAGCGCCGGCAGCTCGGCGCCGTCGAGGTGCTGGAGTTGTTCGGCCAGCGATTCGAGCAGGCGCAGGCACACGGCACCCATGCCGCGGCTTGCGCTGATGCGGTTGTCGGCCAGTGCGCTGTTGCGCACCAGTCGCAGGAGAAAACTGGCGGACTCGAGTCGGACCAGCATGGCGCGAAAATCGGTCTGCAGCACCAGCTGCCAGTGTTGGCTCGGGTCCAGCAGGATAATGTCTCCCGGGGCCAGCGCGAGCGGATGATCGCTGGCCAACAGGTGTGCGCTGCCGCTCAGCAGGGCAACGACCAGCACGCTGTTGCGGCCGTGGCTGGCGGGCAGGGGGGTGAAGCTTTGTGGTGCAGCGTTCATGTGAACGAACACCGAATTGTGCGCCGTGGCGCATAGCGCAGCGTGATCACTGCTGTCGCGCCGGGCCGGAGCGGCGGACCTGCTGGCCAGCCCGATCTGGGTGAGAATGTCATTCCAGACGGGCTGGCGCAGTGCTTCAGGTACGTTGTTGGCGGAGAAACGTTTCAGCTCGGTCACGCGGGTGTCCGTCGCAGGTTGAGTGTCTTTCCACGGAGCAAGTCCTGTGCCATAGGTTCAGCTCCGACGAGCGGGGAACATCGATTTTTTCAGCACGGCGTGCACGCCCCAGTTACCGTCCACCACCTGAGTAATGCCGAAGTCGACCGCAACCGACATCAGTGAGATGGCTTCGTCTTCGCCCAGATTCTGGGTGGTCATCAGGAAGTGGCGCATCTTGTGGAAGGCATCGCGCATGGCCAGATCCACCGAGGACTTGCTGTAGATATCGTTCTGCGCGTTGGGACCCAGTTCGGCCAGGTAGTTGGCGTAGCTGAAGCCGTGCAGAACCCAGTCGTCCTGAGTTTCCAGCAGCGGATAGTTCAGTTCGGCCAGTGCGGTTCCGGGCAGGTCGGCCTTCTTGTGCAGGATGAACTGGAAGGTGCCGGTCAGCGAGCACTCGATCGCTGTACCGCACATCTCGGAGTCACCTTGCGAGGCGTGGGGGTCGCCGACCGAGAAGTTTGCGCCTTCGACCGCGACCGGGAAGTAGATCTTCGCGCCCTTGCCGATGCGCCAGTTATCGATGTTGCCGCCAGTGTGATTCGGCGGGATAGAGCTGACCATGTCGACTTCGGCCGGCGCAACGCCGATGGTGCCGAAGTGCGGGCGAATCGGAATACGGATGTCGCGCAGGATGTTTTCGTTGTGAGAAACGGTCGCGTGATTGACCGGAATGCCCGGGTAGTCGATGGTCGGATGCACCACGCCGAACGGGTCGGTCTGCGGCGTCCAGCGGAAGTTGTACACCGCCTGCGCCCAGTTGCGTTCACCGGTGGCATCGACTTCGTAGATGGTGACGACTTCGCGCTTCTTCGGCTCGCTGAGCAGATCGCCGTACTGGAAGCCCCAGTTGGCAGCAGCGTTACTACCGAAGGTTTTTCCCTTGAAATTAGGGTTGCCGCTGGGGCGTGGCACCACGTCAGCGATGCGCACCTCGAGAATATCACCGGGTTGCGCGCCCTTGATGCGCACCGGGCCGGTACAGATATGCACGCCCGCGCCGCCACCGGCACCAATCGGCGCGTCCATCGGACCTGCGCCACGACGGTCGACGCCTTTGCGGTTGCTATCCCAGAAGAACACCGCTTCGGCACCCGGATCGCCCTTGACCATCCGTTCAGCGTCGTCGTTAGCGTGGTGGGTAAGGGTTTCCATGGTGACGTAGTCACCGGATTCGATTTCCAGCACCGGCTTGGCGACTTTACTGAAGTAACCCCAGAGCACGGTGTCCGGGGTGGCCGGAATGTAATAGTGACGTGGGCCCGGTGCATCCGGGTCGCTGCCGGCGACGCCGCTTGCAGCATGTGCCATCGGCGTCATGCCAATGCCCATGGCGCCGAGCCCGATGGCTCCGCCGCCAACCAGCGTATTGCGCAGAAAGGAGCGGCGTGCGGTGTCGAACTCTTCCAGCACGTCCTTGCGGTTGTCTTCGGTGATACCGTGGGTACAGCCCGGTGTGCAGATGTGATCGCTCATGTTGGTTCCCCATGTCAGGTTTCGACCGCTCTGGCGTGCGGTTTGTATCCGGATTATGTGGCGACACGGAAAACCACTCTTGTCAGTAGGCGCACTAATCCTTGTCGAGCCGGCGGGGGGTGTGGGATTCGCCTTGGTTGTTCGCGCAGGGGAAACCAGTAAAATGCGCCGTTCGCATTTTTCCTGTCTGCTCCTGGAGTTGCTGCATGTCCAACCTGTTAACCCCGCCGGCGCGTCTGGCGCCGCTGTGTCTGGCCTGTCTGCTGGGTTCGCCCGCGTGTGCGTTGGCACAAGATGTTGCTGAACTGGACGCCGTTACGGTAACCGGTGAGAGCTTTGATGCGGTTGCCAGGGCGCGTGATGCTTTGAGCGAGGTGCCGGGCGGCACCAACGTGGTCGACATGCAGCAGGTCGAGCAGGGGCGAGTGGCCGGTGTGGCCGATGCGCTGGCCTATCAGCCGGGTGTGTACGCGCAGTCGCCGGGTAACGAGGGTGTGAAGATCAGCATCCGTGGTTCCGGCATCAACCGTGGGCCGGGTGCACATGCCTCCGGTAACCATATTCTGCTTGATGGCCTGCCGCTGACCGGCTCGGGCGGTACGCCCTATGAGCTGCTGGAGCCGTTGTGGCTCAATCGTGTTGAAGTGCTGCGCGGGGCTAACGGGTTTGACCGTGGCGCATTGGCACTGGGCGGCGCGGTCGACTACATCACCCGCAGTGGTTTCGACGCGCCGCGTCTGCAGCTGCGGCTGGAGGCGGGCAGTGATGGCTACCTCAAACGGCACCTTGCGTCCGGTCAGGTCATCGGTGATCTGGATTATTACGTCGGTATCACCGACTTGCACTACGACGGTCAGCAGGATCACGCCGCCGGCAGTGGCAAGGGTGTGGTCGCCAATGTTGGTCTGCAACTGACACCGGATCTGGAGACCCGTTTCTACCTGCGTTACCGCGAGACTGAACACCAGACGCCGGGCCGCCTCACCCAGTCGCAGATTGACGACGATCCGACCCAGGCCAATGCAGGCAATATTGCGCGCGATGCCAAACGTGAGCAGCCGGGCAGCACCTGGCTGGCCAACAAGACCACGCTGCGCCTGGACGACGTCAGCACGCTGGAAATGGGGCTGGTCTATCACCATTACCCGATGGATCTGATGGAAAGCCCATATCGCATCCGGGTGGATTACAGCGATATCAGCGCCACGCTCAATTACAAGCGTGAGCACCAGCTTTTTGGCCTGAACGCCAATACGACTGTCGGCTGGCGCACGACCACCAATTTGCCGAGTAGCGATGCGAAGGAGACGGCCTATCAGCCGCTCAACGCCAATGGCACCGTCTACCCGGTCGGCACTTTGATGCGCGAGTACACGCACCAGGGCTCGGACAACGTACTGCACGTCAGCAATGAACTGGAACTGGCTCCCAGGTTGTGGCTGACCAGCGGCCTGGCGCTGATCTACACCCAGCGTGAGGTCGAGGTCACCTGGCCCGACACCAATGAGAAACTCAACGAAGACACCTGGGACTACGCGCCGCGGCTGGGCCTGCGTTACCAGCTGGAGTCCGGCACCGAGGTGTATGGCAATCTGTCTCGTTCGGTTGAGCCGCCGCACCCGTGGTCGATGATTTGGGGGTCGCCGACGCGCTTCCCGGTCAGCAATCAGCCCTGGAGCAATCGCCAAAGCACTCCGGTCAGTCTGGATAACCAGACTGCAACGACCTTCGAACTGGGCGCGCGCGGGGACTCTGCGGTCGGTTTGTGGGATCTGGCCTGGTACTACTCGCGGGTCAATCACGAGCTGCTGACCATCGAGATTGAGCCGAATATCTTTGCCGAATCCAACGCCAGCGCCACCGTGCATCAAGGCATCGAAGCCGGGCTCACCAGTACCCTCTGGCAGGGGGAGGAATTGGGCACAGTGGCACTGCGTCAGGCCTATACCTTCAGTGATTTCCACTACCGTGACGACGACGCCTTCGGCAGCAATGCGTTGCCGGGGCTGCCGCGTCACTACTATCAGGGCGAGCTGCGCTATCAGCATCCGGTCGGCGTTTATGTAGGCCTGAATACCCAGTACGCATCCAAGGTGCCGGTGGATTACGCCAACTCCTGGAATGCCGACTCGTACACCACCTTTGGTGCGATTGTTGGTTATGACGCGCCTAAGCAGGATTGGCAGGCCTGGCTGGAGCTGCGCAACCTCACCGACGAGCACTACGCCGCAACCGTTACTCCCGGGTACAACGATAACGGCTCGGAAGCCGCGCGCTTGACGCCCGGTGAAGGTTTCGGGGTATACACGGGCTTGTCCTGGAGCTGGCTGTAAGACCAGGCGTAACCAGTTGACCGCTCATCCAATCGACTGGAACCTGAGGGTGGGTCTGCTTGACTGAATTAGTAGGTACATACTGATTCAGTCAGGAGGCACGCTATGTCATTTGATCAACAGCACCCGGGCGAAAACAACCTGCCGCATTCGCCGCTACCCGAGCTTGAGCCGCCCCACAGTCGGTGGGAGGGGCCGCTTGAAGGTGAAGAGCTTAACGAACTGGATGCGGGTGAGGTCTGCCGCAGGCTGCATGAGGACGATTGAGCACGAACTGCGAAATCGTAGTTAGACAGTCAGAGTGGCAGCTCCTGCGAGCGTGCTGAGTGGCACCGGTTTACTCAGGTAGTAGCCTTGCACCATGTCGCAGCCCAAAGCGCGCAGTGTTTCCAGCTGCGCGGCGGTTTCGACCCCCTCGGCCACGACCTGCAAATCAAGCTTGTGGGCCAGCAGGGTAATGGCTTCGACGATGGCAAGATCGTTGCCGTCGTCGGGCAGCCCCGACACGAAGGTGCGGTCCACCTTCAGTACGTGCAATGGCAGACGCTTCAGGTAGGCCAGTGAGCAGTAACCCGTGCCAAAGTCGTCAATCGCTACGGTAACGCCGAGTTCCCGCAGCGATTCCAGGGTCGCGCGCGACGATTCCAAGTCGCTTATTAGCATCTGTTCGGTGATTTCCAGCTCAAGTTGCTCTGCTGGCAGCCCGGTGTCGCGCAACACGCCTGCCACCTGCTCGGCAAGCCGCTGGGAAGAGAACTGGCGTGCCGACAAGTTGACCGCCACCCTTGGCGCATGACCGTGCTCTGCTGCGAGAATGCGCATGTCCTGGCAGGCCTGGCGCAGTACCCAGAGCCCAACGTCATCAATCAACCCGGTTTCTTCCAACAGCGGGATAAAGTCGTTCGGTGCTACCAGGCCACGCTCGCTGTGGTTCCAGCGCAGCAACGCTTCAACGCCGCAGACTTTACCGCTGCGCAAGCTCGCCTGGGGCTGGTAGTGAAGGACGAACTCCTTGCGCTCCAATGCACGGTGCAGCTCGGACTCCAGCGCCAGTAGCCGATGCTGGCGCTCATTCATGGCCGGGGCATAGAAACGGAACGAGCGCCCACCGATGGCCTTGCTCTGGTACATGGCCGAGTCGGCGTTGCGCAGCAGGGTTTCGACGCTATCGCCATCATCCGGGTAAACGGCCACGCCGGCGCTGAAGCTGACAAAGATATCCTGGCCGGCGATGCGCACCGGCTGTTCGAAGGCGCGTTTGACCTTGTCGAGAATGCCCGGAATGGTGTCGGCATCTGTCAGGTCGCTGGCAACAATCACAAATTCGTCGCCACCGTAGCGGGCGAGAATATCGTTGGGTCGAATATGTCGACCGAGGCGCACGCTGATTTGCTGCAGCAATTGGTCACCGATACTGTGGCCCAGGCCGTCGTTGACGCGCTTGAAATTATCCATGTCGAGAAAGATGACCGCTGTCAGGTGTTTAAGCTGCCGCGCGCGGTTCATCTCGGTCTGCAATTGCTCGGCCAGTAATACTCGGTTGGCCAGTCCGGTCAGCAGGTCGTGGGTCGCCTGGTGCTGAAGTTGGGCCTCGAACTGCTTGCGTTCGCTGATGTTGCGGGCAATGGTTGAGTAATAGGCGATACGTCCGCTCTGATCGCGGTGCGCCATGACCACCTGGTGCAGATAAATATGCTGTCCTGAGGCATTCTCCAGCATCGACTCACGCTCCCAGACGCCGTGCTTTTCTGCCTGAGCAAGAGCCCCCTGAATCAATTGCTGGGCTGCGTTGAGGGCATTTTCCGCTCTTGCCTTTCCGGGCTCGTCGTCAGTCAGGTTGAGGGCGGTAGCGAGCAGGGTGTGGCCTGCCTTGTTAAGGTAGATTACCTTGCCTTTGGCGTCTGCAATGGCAACTACATCGGTGGTAGCTTCAAGAATCGCGTTCAAGCGGGTACGGTCTTCGTCCGCCTGGACACGGTCGGTGATATCTCGGCCGGTGGATACAAAGTGGGTAATCTGACCATCCTGGTTGACCAGCGGGGTAATGACTTTTTCCTCGAAGAACGTCTCGCCACTCTGCTTGCGATTGATCAGGGTGCCGCGATAGACCTGCTTGCTCAGCACGGTTTGCCAGAGTTCGGCGTAGGTGGATGGGTCCTGGTCCTGTGATTTGAGCAGGGCAGGGGTTTGCCCGTGGGTACTGGCTGGCCCATAGCCAGTTAGCTGCTCGAAGGCCGGGTTAACGTACTCAAACTCACCCTCGCGATTGGTGATGAAAATGCTGTCTGCGGCCTGCTCAACCGCCTGGGACAGCTTGCGCAGCACCTCCTGTGCCAGTCGATGCCGCTTCTGCAGCGCCTGATCGGCGATTGCCCGTTCAACGGCTGGCGTCAGCCGGGAGAGGTCATGCTTGACGATGAAGTCCTGCGCCCCGCCCTTGATTGCCGCCACGGCGGCCTTTTCGCCGAGCGTGCCGGAGACGAAGACAAAAGGAATATCCGGATCAAGCTCCCGGACGACGCGCAGCGCGCTCGCACCGTCAAATAGAGGCATGGTGTGGTCGGACAGCACCACATCCCAACCGCCGTCGGCTATGCGCTGGCGCAGATCCTTCTCCGTTTCCACGCGATCCCAGCTGATCTCACAACCCTGGGTTTCCAGGTGATTGACGATCAGCAGTGCGTCATCTTCGTTGTCCTCAAGCATGAGGACCTTCCAGCTGTTACCAGATGCGTCCCTGGCCATAATGGTGCTCCAGTCAGGTGTCGATCGCTGGTTGGTTCAAACCGAGCCAGTAGTGGCCCAGCTGTTGTGCGACCGTGACGAATTCATCAAAGTCTACCGGTTTGCGTATGTAGCTATTGGCGCCGGACTGGTATGCCTGCAAGCGGTCACTTTGTTCCAGAGATGAGGTCAATACAACCACGGGAACCAGTCGTGTGCTGTCGTTGGCGCGCAACTGGCGCAGAACTTCAAGTCCATTGAGTTTGGGCAGGTTAAGGTCGAGCAGTATCAGCGCCGGTATCTGTCGATGTTTGTTGTGTTGCTCTCCGTAAAGCTGCTGCAGTGCTTGTTCTCCGTCTTCAGCGATCATCACCGGGGTATTGATGCGGTTGCTCTTGAGTGCGTGCAGCATCAGGGCGATGTCGTCAGGATTGTCTTCGACCAGCAGTATCGGGCTTTCCATCATTGCTCGCTCTCAAGAGTTTTGAACTGCAGGTAAAAGGTGGCCCCCTGTCCGACGCTGGATTCAGCCCAGACCCGGCCGCCCAGCTTATTCATGACGCGTGAGATCGATGCCAGGCCAATACCTGTGCCGGGAAAATCCCGTGCGCTGTGTAGTCGCTGAAAAGGAATGAACAGTTTGTCAGCATAGCTCATGTCAAAGCCGACTCCATTATCACGCACGAAGACGACGTCGCCGTCTTCACTCCCGACCCGCCCAACCTCAATCCGGGGATGTTCGGTGCTACCAGTGAACTTGAAAGCGTTCCCCAGCAGGTTCTCCATTGCAACGCCAAGGAGTGCGGGGTCTGCGAGCACTTTGATGCCGGGTTCGATGTGTACTTCAATCTCGCGCTCTGGTTGACTCTCACGGAGGCGCTCGATTGCGCCGGTCGCAACGCGGCTCAGGTTGACACTGGCCAGTTTGACGTCCGCGCGAGTCACACGGGCAAGCATGAGCAAATCGTCAATCAGCGTGCTCATGTTCTGAGCGGCCTTGCGGATCCGGCTGAAGTAATCGGCTTCCTGATCGTCGAGTTTGCCTTCGAGGCTGGTTTGCAAAATCTTGCTGAAACCGTCGATGGCCCGAAGTGGGGCTCTGAGGTCGTGGGAAACCGAATAGCTGAATGCTTCAAGCTCTCCATTGACTGCCTGCAGTTCCGTGTTTTGTCGGGCCAGTCCGTCGTTGAGTTGACGAATCTTGCGCTCGGTCGCACGGCGCTCGGTCGCGTCTCGAATGGCGCAGAAGACCAGCGGGCCGTTTGGGGTCTGGATCGGGCTCAGGCTGATCTCGACCGGTAGTCTACTGCCGTCCTTACGCTGGGCGCTGAGGCTTAGCCCCATGCCCATCGGTCGCGCTTTAGCGTCCTGCACATAGCCTTGACGGTGGTGGACGTGGCGGTCTGCTACTTCGGTTGGAATGAGTACCTCCACTTTCTGGCCGATCAACTCCTGCTGGCTGTAATCGAACATCACCATCGCCTGCTCGTTCATCAGCGTGATAGTGCCCTCGGTGTCGGTCATGAGGATGGCGTCCGGCGCCGCTTCGATCATTGCCCGGAACTTGGATTCGCTGCTGGCCAGGCTGGACTCGCTGGCGCGGCGCTGGGCAATGGAGCGGGCAAGCATGAGTGAAAGCAGGGCAAACAGGAGAATGACCAATCCCGCAGCCTGCCAGAGCGTTCGTCTGGCAGGCTGATTGCTGCCATAGAGCTGGTCGTAGGTCAGCTGGGAGACCAGATACAGGCGCCCCAGTGATTGGCTGAGGGGAATGTCGTTGCGTGGATCGAAGTCGACGCTGGCGAACCGATAGACGGCATTGTTCGTTGTGGCGCTGCCGTCATTGTCTTCCCGAATCATCTGACTCCACAGCGATACGTGTTGCTGTGACAGATTGGCGTTGCTGCGCTCCGGTAGCATGAAGCCCCACGTTTGTTCAGGGCTATCGGCTTTCAACCAGTAGCCATTGGCATTGACCAGCCATAGGGCCGCACCATTGGGTTTATCCATTGCGGCAAGAGCATCGAGCAGATACTGACCCCGGTAGTTGATCACCAGCAGACCACGAGTTCGGCCGTCTGCGCCGGCAATCGGAGTCGCGACGCGGATGGTTGGTTGAAAAGGGCGCTCGACCTCTCCGTGTTCTACATTCAGGTCGAATGGCGACAGATAGACGCTGCCGACGGGCTGTTGCAGCCCTAACTGAACATAGTAACGGTGGCTTTTGTCCTGCAGTTTTGCCGGCGGCAGTACCTGAGGCTGGCTGCCGACCAGTTCGACGCGAACCTGTTCGTAGCCGTACTCATCGAGCAGGCGAATTTGATAGTACTGAGGATGGAAGCGCTGAAAGGTATCAAAGGTGGCTGCTGACTGCGCATCGGACTCAAGCAGAGCGAGCTGTCCTGCAAGGTAGAGAATGTCAGCCTGGATGCTTTCCAGTCGGTCACTGAGCAGCGTCCGGGCGGAGATTACCTGCGCTTGCTGCTCAATAGCCGCGCTGTCTCGAAGGCTCTGCCGCTGGTTATAGAGCAGGCCAACCGTTACGACGACGGCCAGCAGTGTCAGCGGTAACCAGATGAGCAAGAAGTACCGCAGCGTGTCTCTACTCTGTGCCGAGCGGGTTTGCATTGTGTGATCATCCATGGTGCACGTGGGAACAGAGATCCTGACTTCTAGGCAGTATAGGCAATGCCCCCGATTGTGTTGCTCAATCTCGCGTCAGTTCGGCTCTGAATAACATTTCCAGCCGCAGGCTAAGGGCCCAGCGTGGCTTGAAGTCCGCCTCGCGTGGGAAATGCAGCTCGGGGACTAGGTCCCAGAACAGGTACTGGCGATGGATGTCGCGGCGATAGTTGGCCTGCAGGTAGTAGTCATTGACCCTGGGACTGGACGCGCTACCGCCGACCATGACTGCGGCGTAGCGAATAGCACTTCGTTTGCCCAGTACCTTGTTGAGTTGCGCGCTCTGCGAAAATTCCAGCTTGTCGTAATCCTCCTGCCATTGCAGTTGGCTGACAAAGCGCAGGTGGCGTGTACTGTCCAGTGGCCGACCGACGTCCCAACGGGAGCGCGCAGAATAACCGTCATGTTCGAACCAGGAGGCGCGGTTGTAGCTGGATAGTTGCCACGGACTGTCGCCCAGCTGCCAGAGCCGCTCGGCGCTGTAGCGCAGGTACGGATTGACCGGCCAGTGCAGTTTTACGCCGGCACCGAGCCGGGTCTGCCAGCCCTCGCGCTTGTCGCGGCTGCCGATTCGGCTCAGCCCTGCCACTGTGCTACCCAGATCATTGGTGTCATTGCGCAGCCGTTCGGCACCTTGTTCTTCCAGGGTGCCACGGCTTTCTTCAGGGTCGCTCTCAATAATCAGCCGCAGACGTTCCTCAGTGGTGGGGACATCCAGTTTGAAGCGGATGCCCTGATCAATCTCCAGCCCATCGGACTCGCGCCAGTCAACATCGGTGCTCAGACGAAGGTAAGATTCATTATCGATGGTGTGGCTGTCGATGGTGCCGAAAAAGCCGTCGATATTGCGGGCGGTGTTGTCGACCCAACGGGTAACGCGGTCGTGAATAGGGGTAATAGTGTCGATGGCCCAGGGCGCCAGGTCGGAGTCGTCTGCTTCGTCTGCGCTGGTGGCGCTGGCAGTTAACAGCAACATCAATGCAAGGATACATCTGCTCATGCTGTTTTCTCCTTTCTCCATGGCTGAGTATAGCTATTGTGACGGATGGCAGCGATGCGCCAAGGGTGTAGACTGCGAGCCTGTAGGGCGCTGTATTCAACGGCGATCCGTTGGGGAGGCGTCATGCTGGAGACTGTGCAGGCTTTGATGGTAGTGCTGGTGTCGCTTTGGGCGATCCCGGCGCTGTGGTTCCATCGTCCGCGTCGTCTGTGGTTGCGTTATCTGCCGCTGAGTTGCTGGCTGCTGGTTATGACCGTGGTGCTTAGTCTGAACTCCCGTGGTGAGTCGCTCGATGCTTTCCTGTGCTTCCTCGCCGCCTTTGGGCCTGTGCTGCTCTGGTGGCGTGGCGTCCTGCCTCGGGGCGACTGCGACTGGGCTGATGACATGGCCTACACCACCACGGGGACAGTGGACGGCGATACCCTGCGGCTGCAGCGGGTGCGCTGTTTTAACTGGCGTAGTGCCGAGGATTACGACATCCGCTGGCAGAGCCGCGAGTACGCGCTTTCGACGCTGCAATCGGTAGATATGCTGCTGTCGTTCTGGGGCCATCGCTCAATTGCCCATATGCTGGTTTCCTTCGGTTTTGCCGATGGTCGGTATTCGACCTGGTCGGTTGAGATTCGCCGCGCCCGTGGCGGAGACTATTCGGCGATTGCCGGGTTCTTCAAGCATTTCGAACTCAATATCGTGGCCAGTGAAGAGCAGGACATCATCAAGGTGCGCACCAACTACCGGGATGAGGACATGTATCTTTATCGCACCCGATTGACGCCAGCCGCAGGCCGGGCGCTGCTGCTGGGCTACGTTGAGGTCGCCAACCGGCTGGCGGTGTCGCCGCGCTTCTATCACACGCTACACGCCAACTGCACCAACGTGGTGTTCCGTCTGATGCAGCGTATTCGGCCTGATTTGCGCTCGGATATTCGTTTGCTGCTCAGTGGCTACCTGGATGCCTATGTGTATCGCGAGGAGGGGCTGCAGCCGGGCTATTCGTTGGCGGAGCTTCGGCGCCGTGGCCGGATAACCGAGCGGGCGAGGGCAGTGGCGCCGGACGACGACTTTTCCGCCTGCATCCGCAAGGGGGTGCCGGGCTGTGAGGATGAACACCAGGCAGGACGCCAATATCAAGTTGCTGGCGTAACGGCGCCGTTTTGAGGAAAGGAACACGCATGAAAGTAGGTCTGTTGCAGTGTGATGACGTGAACGAGAGCCTGCTGCCCGCGCACGGTAACTATCCGGAGATGTTCGAACTGGCGTTGCGCAAGCGTCTGCCGCAGATGGACTACCGTATCTATCCTGCGCATAAGAGCGAGTTGCCCGGCGATCCTCATGAGTGCGATGTGTACCTGATTACCGGCAGTAAGCACGGTGTCTACGAGGAGCAGGAGTGGATCCGCGAGCTTGAGCGCTTCATTACTCAGCTGTGGGATCTGCGCAAGCCGCTGATTGGTGTTTGCTTTGGTCATCAGGTCATGGCGACAGCCATGGGCGGGCAGGTTGAAAAATCCGACCGTGGCTGGGGTGTAGGCGTGTCGTTCAACCAGATTCTTGAGCCCAAGCCTTGGATGCAGCCGGTTCAGGATAAGCTGGACCTGATTGTCAGTCATCAGGATCAGGTGGTCGAGCTGCCGCCGCAGGCGCAGGTAGTCGCCAGCAGCGATTTTTGCCCGAACTATCTGCTGCAGTACGGCAGCCACTTCCTCAGTGTGCAGGGGCACCCCGAGTTCGAGAAGGGCTACTCCGAAGCGCTGATGGATATGCGCAGCCTGACTATTCCTCCTGCCAGAGTGCGCGCTGGCAAAGTTTCATTGCATGCAGACCTCGACAGCGACTTGATGTTTGACTGGATTATCAACTTCCTGCGGCAAGCCCAGGGCTGATCCGGCTTTTGCCTGACGCGCGGCATCGGCGTATGCTGCGCGGGTTGACGTCTGCGCGGGAGCGCCGGCGTTTCAGCTTATACACCAACGGTGCCGCCATGATTTTTATCTCCAATCAGGTTCAGCTCGGCGACTGGGAAGTCGAAATGACGGCCGTGCGCGCGCAAGGCGCGGGTGGCCAGAACGTCAACAAGGTTTCCAGCGCGATCCACCTGCGCTTTGATATCAACACCTCCAGCCTGCCGCTGTTCTACAAGGAACGTCTGCTGGCGCTGCGCGATTCACGCATCACCAGTGATGGCGTGATTATCATCAAGGCGCAGCAGTTCCGTACCCAGGAAATGAACCGCGAGGATGCCATCAACCGGCTGCGTGAGATGATTCTGGCTGCGGGAGTGGTACAGAAGAAGCGCCGCCCGACCCGCCCGACCCGCAGTTCGCAGGTCAAACGGGTAGACGGTAAGGTCAAGCGGGGGCAGACCAAGCAACTGCGTGGCAAGGTCGATATCTAGGGCCGTTTGCCCGAGCAGCCGCAGCTCGGGCAAACGGTCAGGCTCGCACAGCCGCTAGCTGATGACCGGCACCAGCACCCTGTTGGCCGCGCCGGGCAGCGTACGCAGACTTTTGGCGCGCGTAGTATCCAGACTCCAGGTAGGTGCCTTGATGGTATCAACGAAGCGCCAGTCAGCAACCGCATCATTGGCGGTGAAGGTCACCATCAAATAGCCGCGCTGATTGGCATTCAGATAGTCCAGGCCGTCGACCAGCGTGATAATGGCCTGCTCGGCAGCTGGCACCTCGGCATCGCTCAGCCCCAGATACTCTTCCAGGCCCGGTGAGCTGACTGACGCGGTCGCAAATTCCACGCCGACCGCATCACCGCTGAGGGTGGCCAGGTTGTTAGCCCAGGCGTTGTGGGTGTCGCCAGCCAGTACAACCAGATTCTGATTCAGACCCCGAGCGGTGCCCAGCAGCACTTCGCGTTCGTAAGCGTAACCATCCCAGGCATCGAGGTTGTAGGGAATCACGGTTTCAATACGCGCGATTTCCGCTGCTGTCAGTGTCGGGTCGCCGCCTTGCTGGCGCAGTTTGATGGTGACCAGCTCGGTCAGCAGGGTAGTCAGATCACCTGAGCCGGGGTTCTGCAGTGCTGTCAGCATCTCCGCTGGCAGCAGCATACGGCCCATCAGGATCTGTTGGCCCAGCACTTGCCAAATGGCAGTCGAGGTCGCGAGCTGGGTCTGTAGCCAGTCCAGCTGCGTCTGGCCGAGCAGGGTGCGGTTGCTGTCGCTGACGTCGGCAGCAAAAGCCGTTGCGTCAAAGCCACCGGCGCCTATGTAGTTGGCATAGTCCAGTTGCTGGTCGCGGCCAATGATGCGGGTATCAAGCATATGTAGGCTGACCAGATCACCGAAGTCGAAGCGGCGATAGATGGTTTCTTCGTCGTCGGCCGAAGCAGGGCGCACTGGCATCCATTCAAAATAAGCCTGCAGCGCTGCCAGTTTGCGGGCGGTAAAGTCACCTTCGCCGTCGTTGTGGTTTTCTGCACCATTACGCCAGGTATCGTTGGCAACCTCGTGGTCATCCCACACAGCGATAAAGGGCGCGGCTGCGTGCAGCGACTGCAGGTCGGTGTCGGTGCGATACAGCGCATAGCGGCGGCGGTAGTCGGTCAGCGAAAGAAGCTCGCCGGCATTGTTTTCGGGCAACAGGCGGCCAAGCGCTGCCGCGTCTTGGGTGGCGTATCCACCATTGCCGTATTCGTAGATGTAGTCACCCAGGTGAATGACCGCGTCGACATCCGCTTCCGCCGCAGCGGCTGCGTAGACGTGAAAGTAACCCGCCGGGTAGTTGGAACAGGACATCACCGCGAAGCGCACCTGATCGATGCTGCCTGCCGGCAGGGTTTTCATTCGGCCGACCGGTGAGATTACCTCTGCGGCCTTAAACCGGTAGTAGTAGGTGGTACCTGGCAACAGGTTCTGCGCATCGACCTTCAGGGTGTAATCCCGCGCAGCGCCGGTGGTTGCTGTGCCGCTGTGAACCAGGTCGGTGAATGCCGCGTCAGTCGCTATTTCCCAGCCGACACTGATGTCGGCGCTGCGGCCATCGAGCGGAGTCACACGGGTCCAGATGATGACGCGGTCAGCGAGCGGGTCCCCGCTGGCTACGCCGTGATTGAAGCTCAGCTCGCGAGCAGCGTCGTCTGAAGAACTGCTGGAAAGGCAGCCTTGAAGGCCGCTGGATACCACGATGGTGCCGACAGCGAGCGCTGATGCACGAAGAAAATCACGCCGGTTGAGTCCGCTCATTTCCTGCTCCTGATGATGTTTGGGCTGGGGCAGAAGGGTGGCAGTGTGGTGTGACAGGCTGACGACGGGATGGTTAAGGCTTGTCGACAAACCACAGGTCGATTGCCTGCCGGGTGAGCAGATCGCGGTTCCGAGCAGCTGGAATCCAGTTTTGCCAGCAGCGGGTGGCGTTGGTAAGAAACTCGAATAGTGGCAGATGCTGGCGCAGGACCCGGCGCTTGCGATGGCTGATGACCGGGTTGAAATAGCCGAAGTAGTCGAACATCTGTCGCGGATTCTTGCGCACCCACAGCCAGGAGCCCATTTCCAGGGTAAAGGGCAGGAACAGGTTTTGCGGGTGGTGTTCCAGACCGTGGTCGTAGAGGTAGTCCCAGAGGTCGCCGTGGGTGGTGTAGTTGATCGACTGCGGCTCGATGATATACGGGTGGTGGTGCGGATAGGTCTGCTCGAACAGCTGCTTGAGGCTGAGCACCTCGGCGATATTCTCAATCGGCTTGTGGCTGCGTGCGTAACTGCACCAGAGCCGGTCGCGGCGACCGAAGCCGCTGTGGCAGTCGACACTCATTGCGAAGGGGGCTGACAGCAGCCGTTGCTGCACGACGCTGACCACCGCCGCCGACTCGGCTTCCATCGGGGCGCCCAGCTTGCCGCGATACCACGGCAGACGCCGGCTGATGCGATGCCCGCTTACCAGCCAGGGTACCGGCCCCATCGCATCCACTGGCGCGTTACGCATCAAATCCACCCCATTGAGGTTGCTGCGCCGGTGATGCCAGATCCCGCCGGGGTTGATCATCGGCATGAACAGCAGCCGCACGCGCTCAAGCTGCTCGCGCAGCTGATCGTCCCAGTCCAGCCGGTTGACCAGACTGTGTAGCCAGGAAATGAGCACCTGCGTGCCGATCCGTTCAACGCCGTGTACGCCCCCAAAAAAGCCGATAACCGGCGCCTGCGGTGAGCGGCTGCCGAGTTCAATCACCCGGATTGGGATATCCAGACCGTTGACAGGCACCTTGAGTGGGGTGGTAACGCGCAGATGACGTGCCGCCTGATGCAACAAGGCTTCGAGCTGGGTGTGCTCTGGGAGGTGACGTTGGATCAGGTGTTGCGCGTCGCTCATGATGCACTCGGGCGTGGGATAGCCCGATGGTGGCAGGGGAGTGTGACGATTGGGTGACGGATTGGATACGGTGTGTTGGGCTCTTTAATGTGCGCTCTGGACGTCACTATTTCGCCTTTGCCGGCGAGCCAAGGGGGACCGCTTGCCCGGCCCCCCTTAGCAATCCCCCCGAGCAACGCAGCGAACCCGAAGGGCCGCGCAGCCGGGGTGCCATAGGGGTCGTTAGGGAAAATGGGCAAGTATTTCCCCTGACTCGCCGTAAAGGCGAAAACGAATCACCTGCCGGCTTGGCAATCGGCCTTAACGACGAACTGCAATGGGTTGAGACTATCCAGCGGCGCCGGTGCCATACGGCAAAGCAGCCTGCAAACCTCAATCCACCAACGCGCCATTGATGATCGCCCGCAACTCCTGCCTTACCGGATAACTCGACGACGGAATCAGCTGGGTCATAAACACCATCAACAGATCCTCAACCGGGTCGACGAAGAAGTTGGTGCTGGCCATGCCGCCCCAGCCGTATTCGCCGATGGAGCCGTTGGTCTGCGACTTGGCGACGTCGATCTTGACCGAGAAGCCGAGGCCGAAGCCGCTGCCGTCGTAGGGTGTTTCGCTGAAGGAGCCGACGGATACCCCAGGCAGGTCCTGGTTGCCGGGCAGGTGGTTCATGCGCATGAACTCGAGCGTCTTGCGGCCGATGATGCGGGCGCCGTTCAGTTCACCACCGTTGGCCAGTGCCTGGGCAAAGCGGTAGTAGTCGTCGATGGTCGAGACCAGACCGCCGCCGCCGGAGAGAAAGCCGTGGGCTTTGGTGAAACTGGAGTCCTGCGGATCGTCCTGCAGACTGAAGCTGCCACCGGGCTGGAACTGATAACAGGCGGCGAAGCGCGGGATGCGGTCGGCCGGGACGGTGAAGAAGGTGTCGGTCATCTCCAGAGGATCGAAGATATGGCGCTTGAAGTAGTCGTCCAGGCTCAAGCCCGACAGTACTTGCACCAGATAACCGCAGACGTCTGTCGCCACCGAGTAGTTCCAGGCGGTGCCGGGCGAGAACTCAAGCGGCAGTCGTGACAGTTCGTCGATCAGACGGTCGAGGGTCAGGCCGGGGCCGCCATCGAGTTTGAGCGCCCGGTAGGCGGCGTCGACGTTGGTGCGATTCATGAAGCCATAGGTCAGACCGGACTGGTGGGTCAGCAGGTCACGGATGGTCATGGGGCGCTCGCAGGGCGTGGTCAGAATGTGCGGATGGCTGCCGGTCTTGTAGACGCGCAGGTTGCTCCAGCTGGGGATGTACTTGTGGACCGGGTCATCCAGCAGAAAGCGACCTTGTTCGTACAGCTGCATCAGGGCAACAGAGGTGACCGGCTTGGTCATCGAGTAGATGCGGAACAGCGTATCGCGCTCGACCGGCAGGCCGCGCTCTACGTCTCTCAGCCCTTGTGCTTCGCAATAGACAACCTGGCCACGGCGCGCCACCAGAGTCAGAGCGCCGGGCAGCTTGCCTGCGTCAATATAGGCCGATTGCAGGTGAGTGCCGATGCGCGAGAGCCGTTCTAGGTCAACGCCGGCGATGCAGTTGCTGTTTGCCATGGATCTATCCGTCTTGTTCGTGAGCCGTCGATAGTAGCCTGTCCGGCGGCGAAGCAGAAAGCGCTGCGGCGGCCAAATGGTCTGCCATCCAGCGTCGTGATGGTGGTTACAAAATAAAGTTCGGGGCGCTGTCTCCGGGCTCTTGTGCGGCGACGCGGCGCGGAGTAAAAAACGCGCTCCGGAGCAGCATGAGGATTGCGATGAAATGAGCGACCATTCGCCCTGTCTGAACTGCGGTGCCTGTTGCGCCACATTCAGGGTGTCTTTTTACTGGGGAGAAACTGACAGTGCCCCAGGGGGTGACGTACCCACCCAGCTTACTGAACAGATAACACCGTACCGTGCCTGCATGCAGGGCACCAATCAGCCCCAGCCGCGTTGTGTGGGTCTGATGGGAACGGTCGGTGAGGGCGTTCGCTGCAGTATCTACGAGAAGCGCCCGAGTCCTTGCCGTGACTTCCCATTTCACGGTGAAAACGGGCTGGACAGCCCGGACTGTCAGCGCGCCAGAGCCGCTCACGGCTTGCCCCCGCTGCCGTCCAATCCGACCCGCCCGCGCCTGATCCCGATCGTAGCTGCCTGATTGAGGTGTCCCGCCGCCGAGGTGTTGAGCTCTCGGCAGCGGGGGGCCTCAGCTCGCGCTCTGACTCTGGCTCTGATTGAGTTCCTGCTGGGCAAAGTAGGTCTGGCTGATTGCCGCGTGCAGGTCGTCGAAATCGATCTGGATTTCATCGACAAAGGCGTGCAACTGATCCGGTTCTGCAGCCAGCAGCGTTACGTCCGGCTTGCTCAGGTCCTGCCGGCAGGTTTCGACTTCCTTCAGTGCCAGTTCATGACGTGGCAAACCTTGCAGCGCTTCTGCCAGACGGTCCATGCAGCAGGCGACGCTGCGCGGGAATAGCTGGTCCTGCAGCAGAAAACTGAGCACGTCCGGCCCGCGGATACGCAGGCGTACATGCTGGCGGTACATCTGGTAGCCAGTCAGTGACTTGAGCACACTCATCCACTGCAAGGTCTCGAAGGGCTTGAGGTCTTCTGCGCTGCGCGGCAGCAGATTGGCCGAGCGCACATCAATGATGCGGGTGGTCATATCTGCCCGTTCGAGCTGTCGTCCGACGATCAGAAAGGAGCGCACCGGCGTATAGCTGAGCGTACCTTCAATGAGACCATTGACGGTCTGACAGCTGCGGATCACCCGGCCCAAAAATGCATCGCGCCGGCGCGGAGTGATACCTGAGCCAACCTGCTCCTTAACGCTCAGGTACAGCTGGTTGACCTCTTCCCAAATCTCCCGCGGGATGACGTCGCGGGTGGTGCGCAGGTTCTCCCGCGCGGCGGCCAGCGAGCTGAGGATCGAGCCGGGGTAGCGACGGTCGCCACACATGAACGACAGCACGCTGGCTTCGTCACGGGTGGGGTAGAACTCGTCGAACAATTCGTCATTGCCGGTAATGGCGATGATTTCGGACCAGCCGAGCTTGGTTGCGCGCGGCAGGTCCAGCAACAGGTGGCTGTTCACACTCAGCAGGCGAGCGGTATCTTCGGCGCGCTCCAGATAGCGGGCCATCCAGTAAACGTTTTCGGCAACTCGTGAAAGCATTGGTCAGTTCCCCGCCAGGTCTACGATCCAGGTGTCCTTGCTGCCGCCGCCCTGAGAGGAGTTGACGACCAGCGATCCCTTGGTAAGTGCGACCCGGGTCAGGCCGCCGGTGGTAACCCAGGTAGACTCCCCGGACAGGATGAACGGCCGCAGGTCGACGTGACGTGGCTCCATCTGGTTGTTGCCGCACAGGGTCGGCGAGGTCGAAAGACTGAGGGTTGGCTGCGCCATGTAGTTGCGCGGGTCTGCCTTGATCAGCTCGGCAAAGGTCTCGCGTTCCTTCTTGCTGGCGTGCGGGCCGATCAGCATGCCGTAGCCGCCGGACTCGTTGGCGGGCTTGACCACCAGCTTGTCGAGGTTGTCGAGCACGTATTTGCGGTCGTCCTCGAACATGCACAGGTAGCTGGGTACATTCGGCAGCAGCGGCTGCTCGCCGAGGTAGTACTCGATGATCTTGGGCACGAAGGCGTAGATCACCTTGTCATCGGCCACGCCGGCGCCCGGCGCATTGGCCAGTGCCACGTTGCCCTTGCGCCAGGCGCGCATCAGGCCGTGCACGCCGAGCATGGACTCGGGGTTGAACACCTCGGGGTCGATGAACATGTCGTCGACCCGGCGGTAGATCACGTCGACCCGGGCCAGCCCGTCGATGCGGCGCATGTAGACGCAGTCGTCGTCGCCAACCACTAGATCCGTGCCCTCAACCAGCTGCACGCCCATCTGCTGGGCAAGGTAGGAGTGCTCGTAGTAGGCGGAGTTGTATATGCCGGGGGTCAGAATGACGATGCACGGGTCGTCGCCGGGACGGGGCGAGAGTGACGCGAGCATGTCGTACAACTGCGCGGTGTAGTCGTCGACCGGCTGAATCTGGCCGGTGGCGAACAGGTCGGGCATCACGCGCTTGGTGACGTTGCGGTTCTCGAGCATGTACGACACACCAGACGGCACACGCAAGTTGTCTTCCAGCACGTAGAGGGTGCCGTCCTTGTCGCGCACCAGGTCCGAGCCGCAGATATGTGCCCAGACGTTATGCGGCGTGGAGATGCCGACGCACTGCGGACGGAAGTTGACCGACTGGGCCAGCACTTCGCGCGGCACCACGCCGTCCCTGACGATCTTCTGGTCGTGGTAAAGGTCGTCGATAAACATGTTGAGCGCCTGTACCCGCTGCTTGAGTCCGGCGTCGGTCTTTTGCCATTCGGCCAGCGGGATGATGCGCGGCACGATGTCGAAGGGCCAGGCCCGGTCGATCATGTTGCCTTCGGTGTAGACAGTGAAGGTGATGCCCATCAGCTGGATGGCAACTTCGGCCGCCGTCTTGTGTTCGCTCAGCTCGCGGGCATCGAGGTTGGCGAGGTATTGGCACAGCAGTTCCGCCTCCGGTCGCGGCTGCCCTGGTGCCTTTATCAGTTCATCGTAGAAGCCTTCGGATGTGTAATCGTCCCAGTTTACTTTGCTCATTCAGCTACTCTGTCCGCCAGGGGAAGGGATACTCTGCAACTTGCAATTGCCATACCAGATGCACCGGATCAGGGCATGAGGCGCTGGGTGCACTCGAATAATTGTCACCCAACCGTGTTAACAAAATAGGACGCTCGCCGATTGGCACAGCCATTGCTTCGTTGATCGGCTGGATGAATTGACCGCATACATTGATGGGATAACGGAACATGACTATTCGCGTTGCACTCCGGCATGAAACCCACTACGAGTTCGACAAGCCGATTTCGGTTGCGCCCCATCTCATCCGCTTGCGTCCCGCACCGCACTGCCGCACGCCAGTTGATGCCTACAGCCTCAAGGTTAGCGGAGGTGAGTACTTCATCAACTGGCAGCAGGACCCGTTCGGCAACCATGTGGCGCGCCTTGTGTTTCCTGAAAAGATGACCAGCCTCTCTATTGAGGTGGAGCTGATCGCACCGATGACGGTGATCAATCCCTTTGATTTTTTTGTCGAGGAATACGCCGAGCAGTTCCCTTTCGACTACAGGGACGAGCTGAAAAAAGAGCTGGCGCCCTATCTGGAAACGCCAAAAGCGGGCCCGAAACTGGCTGGCTGGATCGGCAAGGTTGACCGTGAAGAACGCTCGATTACGGATTTCCTGGTCTCGCTGAATCAGCGTCTGGCCAATGAAATTCAGTACATGATCCGGATGGAACCCGGCGTACAGACCCCGGAACAGACACTCACGCTGGGCAGCGGTTCGTGCCGTGACTCGGCCTGGCTGCTGGTGCATATCTGCCGTCATCTGGGGCTGGCAGCGCGCTTTGTTTCAGGCTATCTGATTCAACTGACGGCCGACGTCAAGGCGCTTGACGGTCCGTCCGGTACCGAAACCGATTTCACAGACCTGCACGCCTGGACCGAGGTGTTTGTGCCTGGAGCAGGCTGGATCGGGCTGGATCCAACCTCGGGCCTGTTGGCTGGCGAAGGGCATCTGCCGCTGGCCGCCACGGCAGAGCCTGCCAGCGCCGCGCCCATTAGCGGTGCAACCGAGCCCTGCGAGGTGACGTTTTCCTTCGATATGAGCGTCACCAGGGTGCACGAAGATCCCCGTGTAACCAAACCGTACACTGAAGATCAGTGGGCAGAGATTCTCGCGCTGGGTGAACAGGTAGATGCGCAGTTGCAGGCGCTGGACGTACGTTTGACCATGGGCGGCGAGCCAACCTTTGTCTCCATTGATGATATGGATGCACCAGAATGGACCATTGCTGCCCAGGGGCCAACCAAAAGAGGGCTTTCCGAGACCTTGCTACGGCGTCTGCGCCCGCATTTTGCGCCCCAGTCGCTTATTCATTATCAACAGGGAAAATGGTATCCGGGTGAGCCACTGCCGCGATGGGCGCTGGCGTGTTACTGGCGCCGCGACGGTAAGCCCATGTGGCAGGACGACCGCTGGCTGGCCGACATGGATCGGGACTACGGCGTGGACGATGCCAAGGCGCTGCAGTTTGCGCAGGCGCTGACACGGCGCCTTGGCGTCTCGGACTCGCATCTGATCCCCTGTTTCGAGGATGCCTACTATTACCTCTGGCTGGAGCGCACGCAACCGATTGACGTCGATTTGCGCGGCGAAGACCTCAAGGACGATGACAACCGTCTGCGCCTTGCGCGGTTGCTGGAGCGCGGCCTGGATGCGCCGGTCGGCTACACGCTGCCATTGGCGGCGACGCAGGGCGGCTGGCTCAGCGGCAGTTGGCCGTT
Organism: Halopseudomonas oceani; assembly: GCF_002903165.1. Classification (GTDB taxonomy): domain Bacteria; phylum Pseudomonadota; class Gammaproteobacteria; order Pseudomonadales; family Pseudomonadaceae; genus Halopseudomonas; species Halopseudomonas oceani. The sequence continues at coordinate 117,779 of NZ_PPSK01000008.1, read as the reverse complement.
GCGTCGCGAGCAGCTCTATCTGGTGCCCGGCGATTCACCGATGGGCCTGCGGTTGCCGCTGTCGGCGCTGCCGATCGCCCGCCGCGAGGAGCCGCAGCCGACGTCACTGTTCGAGGAGCAGGCGCCGCTGGCAGATCTGCATGGCGAAGTGGCCAGCCGCTACAGTGCAATGTACGCCGACGGGGAGGGTTCGCTTCACCACGTTGCAGCCGGACAGGACTGGCAGGAACAGCGGCCGGAGCTGATCGACTGCGGCGTTATCGGCACCGCGCTGTGCATTGAGCCGCGTGACGGCAAGCTGTTTGTCTTCATGCCGCCACTGGCTCGGCTGGAGTCCTACCTGGAGCTGCTGGCTTCTGTTGAACACACCGCCGCCGAGCTGAATCTGCCGGTCTGCATCGAAGGCTACGCCCCCCCATCGGATAACCGCATCGAGAAATTCATGATCACTCCGGACCCAGGGGTGATTGAGGTGAACATCATGCCCGCGGCCGGCTGGCCTGAGCTGGTGCGCAATACCGAGACTCTCTACGAGGAAGCACGACTGACGCGGCTCGGTACCGAGAAGTTCATGCTCGATGGCCGCCACACCGGCACCGGGGGCGGTAACCACGTTACCCTCGGTGGTCGCACGCCTGCCGAGTCACCTTTCCTGCGCCGGCCGGACCTGCTGGCGAGCATGCTGACCTTCTGGCAGCACCATCCGAGCCTGTCTTACCTGTTTTCCGGCATGTTTATCGGCCCGACCAGTCAGGCACCACGGATTGACGAAGCCCGGCATGAGGCGCTGTATGAACTGGAGATTGCGCTGGCGCAGATGCCGTCCGGCGAGGTACCGCAGCCCTGGCTGGTTGACCGCCTGGTGCGCAACCTGCTGACCGATATTACCGGCAACACCCACCGCGCCGAATTCTGTGTCGACAAGCTGTATTCGCCCGACAGCGCGACCGGCCGGCTCGGGCTGCTGGAGTTGCGCGGGTTTGAAATGCCGCCGCATGCGCGCATGAGTCTGATGCAGCAGTTGCTGATTCGAGCGCTGGTCGCCCGCTTTTATGCCGAGCCTTACCGCCAGCCGCTGGCGCGTTGGGGCACAGCGCTGCATGACAAATGGATGATGCCGCATTATCTGTGGCGTGATCTGTGCGATGTATTGCGCGACCTGCGTGCCCACGGGTTCGATTTCCGTGACGAGTGGTTCGCGCCGTTTCTGGAGTTCCGCTTCCCGCATGCGGGTGAGGTCCAATACGGAGATACCCGCATCGAGCTGCGCCAGGCGATTGAACCCTGGCACGTGCTGGGGGAGGAGGTTGCCGGTGGTGGCACCGCCCGTTATGTGGATTCCTCGGTCGAACGGCTGGAGGTCAAGGTGCATGACTTCAATCCGGCTCGCTATCAGCTGACCTGCAACGGCTTCAAGGTGCCACTGCAGGCAACCGGCGTGCCGGGCGAACTGGTAGCCGCGGTGCGTTACCGCGCCTGGCAGCCACCGTCCGCGCTGCATCCGATGATCAGTGTCCAGGCGCCGCTGGTGTTTGACTTGATCGACAACTGGAACGGCCGCTCGGTTGGAGGCTGCACCTACCATGTGGTGCATCCGGCTGGCCGCAATTACGAGCATTTCCCGGTTAACGCCAATGAGGCTGAGGCGCGGCGCATGGCGCGGTTCTGGAGCTATGGTCATAGTCAGGGCAAGGCAGGGGAGGTGCGGCAGGCGCCGGGTCAGGAGTATCCGCACACCCTGGATTTGCGCCGCGCTGTCGTTGGCAGCTCTGGTTTATAATCGTCAGTCACCCAGCACACTCGGCTGACCTCAGCCTGAACCAGGAACCGCTCCATGCAACACCTCGCCAATCTGGACCCCGCAGTCAATGCCATTCTCGGGGACTATCCAGGGCATGACGGACATGACGAGTTGCTGAGCGACAACCAGCAGCCGCGCGCTCACTGGCAAGGCGTGCTGGATGATATTGTCCAGCTCGGCCCCGACGTGCTGGCTGCTCGCTCGGAAGAAGCGCAGAACCTGCTGCATGAAAATGGCGTCACCTTCAATCCTTACGAGGACGATCCGGGTCAGTTGCGGTCCTGGCAACTCGATTGCGTGCCCTGGGTCATTCCCACTCAGGAATGGGATGTGCTGGAGGCTGGGCTGAAACAACGCAGTCGTCTGCTGGAGCATATTCTTGACGACCTCTATGGTGCCCGGCGAATCATCAGTGAAGGCCTCTTGCCCCCCGAGTTGATCTACACCCACCCCGGGTTTCTGTTCTCGGCGGCCGATGACCCACCGCAGGTTGAGCGCCCGCTGCTGATCTTCCACGGCACCGACATCATCCGGGACAGCAGTGGCGGCTGGCAGGTGTTGGCTGACTGGACCCAGTCGCCTGCTGGGGCCGGTTACGCGCTGGAAAACCGGATTACGCTTGCCCGTGCGCTGCCGAGCCTGTATCGCGATGCACCGATCAAGCGGTTGGCGGGTTTTCTGCAGGCTCAGCATCGCTGCCTATCCAGCCTGGCCAGCACCCAACGAGAACAAGCGAATATTGTATTGCTGTCGCCGGGGCCAGGCAGCCCGGGGTATTTCGAGCACGCCTGGCTGGCCAACTACATGAACTTTTCGCTGGTCGAAGGGGATGACCTGGTGGTCCGCGATGGCCAGGTTTCCATGCGCACGCTCGGTGGCTTGAAGCAGGTGGATGTCATTCTGCGGCAGATCAATGATCCCTGGTGTGACCCTCTGGAGTTGCGTCCTGACTCGTTGCTCGGGGTTCCCGGTCTGTTGCAGGCCGCGCGCTGCGGCAACGTGCATATTGCCAACGCGTTGGGTGCCGGTGTGCTGGAGCATCCTGGATTACTGGCCTTTCTGCCGAGTCTGTGCCGCGAGCTGCTGGGGGAAGAGTTGCTGCTGCCATGCCGGGAAACGCTCTGGTGCGGCGAACCTGCTGCGTTGGCGCAGGTGCGTGCCGAGCTGGATGGCTGGGTGCTGCGTGACATCAGCAAACCGGGACGGGTCTATCGTGCCGATCAGATGGGACTGGAAGCGCTGAGGGATCTTCGTGTCAGCATGGATCGCCAGCCGTATCTGTTCACCGCGCAGCGGCATCTCTCACCTGCGGTGGTGCCTGGTTTCAATCCGCAGAGCAAAACGTTTGAGCGTCAGAGCGCAACGCTGCGGTTCTTCAGTCTGGTCGAGCCGGATGATCTTACCAAGCCGGTCAATGAGCGTAATTATCGGGTAATGCCCGGTGGTCTGGCCTGGGTCGGCGAACCCGGCGCACCTCTGATGAAAAGCCGGCTGGTGAAGGATGTCTGGGTGACGGCGCCGGTGCCACAACCGCACATCAGCCTGCTGCGTCAGGCGCTTGGTCCGATTGTCGTCACGCGCGACGGCAAGGACCTGCCGTGCCGCGTGGCGGAAAGCTTGTTCTGGATGGGGCGGTATGGTGAGCGTTTGGATACCCGCGGACGCTTGTTGCGCGAGGCGCTGGCGCGTCTGCTGCAGGATGACCGGCAGGAAACCGGTTCACAGTTGATGCCAGACCTACTGCGGGCGCTGGATGTCGCGTTGGAGCCGGACGCCTTTACCGAGGAGAATGTGCCGAACAATAGCCGATTCCCGCGCGAGTACATCGTGACCCGGGATCGTTTGCTGCAGTTGTTCTCCGACGACCTGCCCGAAGGGTTGCCGGTCATTTTTGGCAACTTCGTGCGTAACAGTCGAGCGGTTCGCGATCATCTGGGTGATGATACCTGGCGCGCGATCAACAGCTTGCGGCAGCACTTTAACAGCATGTCGCGCGCCCGTGGCGTGGTGGTAGGGCAGCGCCACCTCGAAGCCATGGTGCTCGATCTGGCGGCGTTTTTTGGTCTTTGCAACGAAACCATGCCGCATCACTACGGCTGGCGCTTCCTTGATATTGGCCGCTTCATCGAGCGTACGCTGGGCTCGCTGGAACTGCTGAAGCTCGCTCTGCTGGATGCTGATGAGCCTGGTATTCCGCTGTGGGAGGTGGTGCTGGCAACCACGGACAACCTAACGGTATATCGTCGCCGCTACCGCTCGCAGCTGCATCCGCTGGCGATTCTCGATCTGCTGCTGTTCGATGAGACCAACCCGCGTTCGGTGGGCTACATGCTCAAGCGCTTGGGGCGACAAATAGCCAAGCTGCCGTCACCGGGTAGTTCACCCTATCGTAATCTGGAGCAGCGGTTGATCATTCAGGCCACCAGCTGCCTGCATTTGGTCGACATTGAAACCCTGACTGATCTGGAAGGCTCGCCCGCTGCACGGGAGGCCTTGAGTAATCTGCTGGATCAACTGATCGAGCCGATGTCCGAGCTGTCCAACGCACTGTCGCATAGTCACTTCAGTCATGTTGAAGCTCCCCGCCAACTGGTCAGCATGCACTACACTGGCCAGCCCTGAATCGAGGTCTCTACATTGAGATACCTTTTGCGCCATACCACGCATTACCAGTACAGCGGCGCGGTGACCCTGAGTCACAACGAAGCGCGCATCCTGCCGCGGGTGTTGCCTTGGCAGGATTGCAGCAACACCCAACTGGTAATCACCCCGATACCTGATCGCATGCGTGAGCGCACCGATTTTTTCGGTAACCGGGTGGTCTACTTTTCGATCGAGTCGCTGCACGAGAGTCTGGATGTCAGTGTTACCAGCGAGATCGTGACGCGTCCCCGCGCGAGCGCTGATATTTTCTCGAACATCAGCTGGGAACAGGCGGTCGACGAATTGCGCTATGACCCGCGCCAGACCAATCGCGATACGCTTGATGCGCGTTTGTATGCGCTTAGCTCGCCGTTTATTTTCCAGAGTCCGGGGTTGGCCGATTATGCGCGCGGCAGTTTTACGCCAGGGCGCAACCTGGTTGATGCAGTGCTGGATCTCAATCAGCGTATTTTCTCTGAGTTTACCTATGATCCGGAGTTCACCACGCTAGCTACTCCGCTGCATGACGTGCTGGCCAGCAAACGCGGGGTTTGTCAGGACTTTGCGCATCTGGGGATCGGCTGCCTGCGTTCAATGGGGCTGTCTGCGAGGTATGTCAGCGGGTATATGGAGACACTGCCACCGCCGGGCCAGCAAAAGTTGCTGGGTGCCGATGCGACCCACGCCTGGCTCGCAGTATTTGTGCCTGGCTGGGGCTGGCTAGAGTTGGACCCTACCAATGGCTGCGTGCCGGATGAGCGCTACATCATTCTTGGCTGGGGTAGGGACTTCGCCGATGTGACGCCGCTCAAGGGCGTGATGACCGGTGGGGGAGACCACACGCTCAGTGTGGCGGTGGATGTATTGCCGCAACAGGAAGGTACGCAGGGACAGGTGAGAGATCTGGTCTGACGCGCAACCACCGATTTTGATGTCTTGTCTGGCTCTGTCAGATAACAAAAAACCGGCCAACGGCCGGTTTTTTGTTGCTTGCGGCCTTGATGCTTGCCGCTGTAGCGCTTGCGCGTTACATGTTCGGGTAGTTCGGGCCACCCGTGCCTTCCGGCGCGATCCAGTTGATGTTTTGCGCTGGATCCTTGATGTCGCACGTCTTGCAGTGCACGCAGTTCTGCGCGTTGATCTGGAAGCGCTTGCTGCCGTCATCGTTGTTGACGACTTCGTAGACGCCAGCTGGGCAGTAACGCTGCGCGGGCTCGTCGTACAGGGGCAGGTTTTTCTCCAGCGGAATGCTCGGGTCTTTCAGCGTCAGGTGGATCGGCTGGTCTTCTTCATGGTTGGTGTTGGACATGAAGACCGAAGATAGCTTGTCGAAGCTCAGTACGCCATCCGGCTTCGGATAGTCGATCTTGGTCGCTTCGGAGGCTTTCTTCAGGCAGGCGTAATCCGGCTTGGTGTCGTGCAGGGTGACCGGAATCTTGCCACCGAACCAGTTCTGATCGATGTAGTTGAACGCACCACCGAACAGCGGGCCGAACTTGTGGATTGCCGGGCCGAAGTTACGCGCTGCGAACAGCTCTTCGTACAGCCAGCTGGACTTGAAGCTATCAACATAGTTGGTCAGCTCGTCACCGCCTTCGCGGCCAGCCTGCAGGGCCTCGACGATAGCGTCAGCCGCCAGCATGCCCGATTTCATGGCAGTGTGGCTGCCCTTGATCTTGGCGAAGTTCAGGGTCCCGAGGTCACAACCGATCAGAGCACCGCCCGGGAAGACCATCTTCGGCAGCGAGTTGATGCCGCCCTTGCAGATGGCGCGTGCACCGTAGGCAACGCGCTTGCCGCCTTCCAGGTACTGCTTGATGACCGGGTGATGCTTGTAGCGCTGGAATTCGTCGAACGGCGACAGGTGCGGGTTCGAGTAGGACAGATCGATGATCAGGCCAACGACTACCTGGTTGTTTTCCAGGTGATACAGGAAGGAACCACCGGTGTTTTCGGTACCGACGATGTCCAGCGGCCAGCCGGCGGTATGCACAACCAGACCTTGCTGGTGCTTGGCCGGATCGATGTCCCAGATTTCCTTGATGCCGATACCGTAATGCTGGGCGTCGGCTTCGGAATCCAGGTTGAAACGCTTGATCAGTTGCTTGCCGATGTGGCCGCGGCAGCCTTCTGCGAACAGGGTGTACTTGGCGCGCAGTTCCATGCCGGGGGTGTAGAACCCGTCTTTCGGGTTGCCTTCACGGTCAACGCCCAGGTCGCCGGTCAGGATGCCGCGAACAACGCCGTTCTCATCGATCAGGGCTTCCTGGGCAGCAAAGCCCGGATATACCTCTACGCCCAGGCCTTCGGCCTGTTCGGCCAGCCAGCGGCACAGGTTGCCGAGGGAGATAATATAGTTGCCATGGTTGTGCATGGTCTTGGGAACGAGCATGTCAGGCAGCTTGGTTGCCTTCTCTTCGCTGGTGAGCATATAGATGTCATCGCGAACGACGGCGGTGTTCAGCGGAGCGCCAAGCTCTTTCCAATCGGGGAACAGTTCTTCCAGGGCGCGCGGCTCGAATACGGCACCGGAGAGAATGTGGGCGCCGACTTCGGAACCTTTCTCTACGACACAGACGCTGATTTCCTGACCGGCTTCAGCAGCCTGTTTCTTGATTCGACATGCAGCTGCCAGGCCAGAGGGGCCGGCACCTACGATGACAACGTCAAACTCCATGAATTCGCGTTCCACTATCTCTCTCCTAACTCTAGGCCCGTCACATGTATCGATTCTTTGTTGATCTGCCATGATCGATTAAGCCGCGCAGTATAACAGCCCGTTTTTTGTGCTCCAACGCAAAGATGGCGTTTTGGTCGTTTATTAGACCTTTCGTCGAATTGCTCCTATTGACCGCCTGTGCATGGAAAGTCATGATAGAGAGCTTTTGAACGGCGGGCTCTGTTTGGTCTGAACGTGAACGATCTTCATATTATAGTCACGATTATGGCCTGCCCAGTTTTGGCTACACATTGAATGAGGCAATCATGAAGGTACTTGTAGCGGTTAAGCGAGTCGTTGATTACAACGTCAAGGTTCGCGTCAAGGCGGACAACTCCGGTGTTGACCTGGCCAACGTCAAAATGTCGATGAACCCCTTCTGCGAAATCGCCGTGGAAGAAGCAGTACGTCTGAAAGAAAAAGGCGTTGCTACCGAGATCGTCGCTGTCACTGTCGGCCCAACCGCCGCCCAGGAACAACTGCGTACCGCCCTGGCACTGGGTGCTGACCGCGCTGTTCTGGTCGAGTCCGCCGACGAGCTGAACTCGCTGGCCATCGCCAAGGCGCTGAAAGCCGTTGTCGATAAAGAGCAGCCGCAGCTGGTCATCCTCGGCAAGCAGGCCATCGACTCCGACAACAATCAGACTGGCCAGATGCTGGCTGCACTGTCTGGCTACGCTCAGGGTACTTTCGCCTCTGAAGTGGCTGTTGACGGCGACAGCGTCAAGGTCACCCGCGAAATCGACGGCGGTCTGCAGACCGTTGCGCTGAAGCTGCCGGCCATCGTTACCACTGACCTGCGTCTGAACGAGCCGCGCTACGCGTCGCTGCCGAACATCATGAAGGCCAAGAAGAAGCCGCTGGAAGTCGTCAAGCCGGAAGATCTGGGAGTTAGCACCGCATCGACCGTGACCACCCTGAAGGTTGAAGCCCCGGCTGCCCGCAGCGCTGGCATCAAGGTTAAGAGCGTTGACGAGCTGGTCGACAAACTCAAGAACGAAGCCAAGGTGATCTGAACATGAGCATTCTGGTTATTGCTGAACACAACAACGCCGAGCTGAACGCAGCTACCCTGAACACCGTTGCTGCCGCTCAGGCCATCGGTGGCGACATCGATGTTCTGGTTGCCGGCGCAGGCTGTGCTGCCGTTGCTGACGCTGCTGCCAAGGTCGCTGGCGTCAACAAGGTCCTGCTGGCTGACAACGCCGCCTACGCGAACCTGCTGCCGGAAAACGTTTCCCTGCTGATCGCTGAACTGGCACAAGGGACCTCGCCGGCCACTTACAGCCACATCCTGGCTCCGGCCAGCACCAACGGTAAAAACTACCTGCCGCGCGTTGCTGCGCTGCTGGACGTTGATCAGATCTCCGAGATCATTGCCGTTGAGAGCGCTGACACCTTCAAGCGTCCGATCTACGCGGGTAACGCGATTGCCACCGTACAATCCAGCGCTGCGATCAAGGTCATCACCGTTCGTGCCACCGGTTTCGATGCGGTTGCAGCCGAAGGCGGCAGCGCTGCGGTTGAAGCGGTTGCTTCTGCCCATGACGCTGGTATCTCCAGCTTTGTCGGTGAAGAGCTGGCCAAATCCGACCGTCCGGAGCTGGCAGGCGCCAAGATCGTCATTTCCGGTGGTCGCGGCATGCAGAACGGCGACAACTTCGAAATGCTGTACAAGGTTGCCGACAAGCTGGGCGCCGCTGTGGGTGCCTCGCGCGCCGCGGTTGACGCTGGCTTCGTACCGAACGACATGCAGGTTGGTCAGACCGGCAAGATCGTTGCACCGCAGCTGTACGTGGCGGTCGGTATCTCCGGCGCGATCCAGCACCTGGCTGGTATGAAAGACTCCAAGGTGATCGTTGCGATCAACAAGGACGAAGAAGCGCCGATCTTCCAGGTGGCCGACTACGGCCTGGTTGCCGACCTGTTCGAGGCGGTACCGGAGCTGGAAGGTAAGCTCTAAGCCGACGGCCTAGAGGCAGCGGCAAGCTTCAAGCCGCAAGCTGCAAGAAAACCCCGGACTCGCGAGAGCCGGGGTTTTTTATTGTCTGCTCGTTGTGTGTGGGGCATTTTTGCGTAGGGACACAGCATGCTGTGCCCGGTATGGCCCGAGGGGTATTTCGTGGGGGTATCGGTATCTACGACAGTGGAAACGACTCCAGTCGCTTACCGTTCTCGTCCACCTCAAGTGCCCAGCCGGCCTTGTCCCAGTCCCCGAGCACAATGCGCTGCGCGGGCTGGCCGTCGATCATTAGGTCGTGGATTGCTGGGCGGTGTGTGTGGCCGTGGATTAGTGTGTGCACGCCTTTAGCGCGCATTGTGTGGGCAACTGCGCCGAGGTTGACGTCAGTGATCTCGGCGGACTTCATACGGGTTCGCGCCTGGCTTTCGTCGCGTAGCTTACGACCCAGCTTGTGGCGGGTGCTCTGCGGTAGATTTCTCAGTATGAAGCGACTGGCCGGGTTGCGCAGCCAGCGGCGCATGCGCATGTAACCCAGGTCGTCAGTGCACAGACTGTCGCCGTGCATCAGCAGCACACGTTCGCCATTCAGCTCAACAGTGGTGGGATCTCTGAGCAGGGTGCAGCGTGCCGCGCGGCAAAAACGGCGACCGAGCAGGAAGTCCCGGTTGCCGTGCATCAGGTATACCTTGGTGCCATGCTTGGTCAGGCGGGCGAGGGCGGCAGCGACCTCACGACCGAGTTCGTCGATGGTGTCGTCACCCAGCCAGACTTCGAAGAAGTCGCCCAGAATGTACAGTGCATCAAACTGCGGTGCGCGGGTTTCGAGCAGACGCAAAAACGCCCGGGTGATATCCGGGCGTTGCGCTTCCAGATGCAGATCCGAAATAAACAGATAACGCATCGGCGGCTTGATCTCAGTCGACCAGTTCGGCGCGCTCGATGATCACGTCCTCGGCCGGTACATCCTGGTGACCGGCGCGGGAGGTGGTCCGCACGGCCTTGATCTTCTCGACCACGTCCATGCCATCGGTAACCTGACCGAATACCGCGTAACCCCAGCCGTGCATGGTGGGGGCGGAGAAGTTCAGGAAATCGTTGTCGGCAACGTTGATGAAGAACTGCGCGCTGGCGGAGTGCGGGTCCGGAGTACGGGCCATGGCGACGGTGCCGACCTTGTTGGCGACGCTGTTGTCGGCTTCATTCTTGATCGGATCACGGGTGTCTTTTTGCTGCATGCCGGGCTCAAAACCGCCGCCCTGAATCATGAAGTTGCTGATCACGCGGTGGAAAATAGTGCCGTCGTAGTGGCCATCGCGAACATATTGCTTGAAGTTCTCGACAGTCACCGGCGCTTTGTCGGCAAACAGTTCCAGGGTGATAACGCCATAGTTGGTGTGCAGTTTGACCATCGGGCATTCCTCGGGCAGTCGAACAGGTTGGGTGTGATGCTGCCTGCATTGCTGCATTCAGGCACCTGCGAGTTTCGGGTATGATACGGGTTTTGGTCATGATGGCCTAGGGAAGCGCGACTATTGCGATAGTCCGGCTCCCGAGTAATCCCTGATGCCGAGCGCATCACCTGAGCGAGTTTTGCCGACCTTATGAACAAACCCGACGCCACGCCCCCAAGCCACTTTCTGCGCCAGATCGTCCAGGCTGATCTGGACAGCGGCAAGCACAGCAACATCGTTACCCGCTTTCCGCCGGAGCCGAACGGTTACCTGCACATCGGTCACGCCAAGTCGATCTGTCTCAACTTTGGTCTGGCCAGGGAATTTGGCGGCGTTTGCCACCTGCGCTTTGACGACACCAACCCGGCCAAGGAAGAGCAGGAATACATCGATGCGATCAAGACCGACGTTGAATGGCTTGGCTTTCAGTGGGGCGGCGACGTGCGCTATGCCTCCGATTACTTCGATCAACTGCACGCCTGGGCCATCGAACTGATCAAGGCTGGCAAGGCCTATGTCTGTGAGCTGACGCCCGAGCAGGCGCGTGAATACCGCGGTAATCTGACCGAGCCGGGCAAGAACAGCCCGTTCCGTGAGCGCAGCGTTGAAGAAAACCTGGATCAATTCCAGCGCATGACCGCCGGCGAGTTCGCTGACGGCGCCAAGGTACTGCGCGCCAAAATCGACATGGCCGCGCCGAACATGAACCTGCGCGATCCGATTCTGTATCGCATTCGCCACGCCCATCACCACCAGACCGGTGACAAGTGGTGTGTGTATCCAAGTTATGACTTTACCCATGGTCAGTCCGACGCCATCGAGGGCATTACCCACTCGATCTGCACCCTGGAGTTTGAAGATCACCGCCCGCTGTACGAGTGGTTTCTGGACAATCTGCCGGTGCCTGCACATCCGCGCCAGTACGAATTTGCTCGCCTGAACCTGAACTACACTGTCACCAGCAAGCGCAAACTCAAGCAACTGGTAGACGAGAAGCACGTGGATGGTTGGGACGACCCGCGTATGTCTACCCTGAGTGCCTTCCGTCGCCGCGGCTACACGCCGGCAGCCATTCGCGAGTTCTGCGAGCGCATTGGCGTGACCCGCTCTGACGGCGTGGTCGACATGGGCGTTCTGGAGTTCTGTATTCGTGACGACCTGGATGCCAACGCGCCGCGTGCCATGTGCGTGCTCAAGCCGCTGAAAGTGACCATCACCAACTACCCCGAAGGTCAGACCGAAGAGCTGCGTCTGCCGCGTCATCCCAAACAGGATATAGGCGAGCGCGTGCTGCCGTTCGAGCGCGAGATCTATATCGACCGTGAGGACTACATGGTCGATCCGCCCAAGGGCTACAAGCGTCTGGTGCCGGGTGGCGAAGTGCGTCTGCGTGGCAGCTACGTGATTCGCGCTGACGAAGCGGTAACAGATGCTGACGGGAACATCGTCGAGCTGCTGTGCACCTACGATCCGGATACCCTCGGCAAGAACCCGGAAGGTCGCAAGGTCAAAGGCGTTATCCACTGGGTGCCTGCGAGCAGCAGCATTGAGTGCGAAGTGCGCTTGTATGATCGGCTGTTCAACGCGGCAAATCCGGACAAGGGCGAAGAGGGCACCACCTTCCTCGACAATATCAATCCGGATTCCCTGCAGGTCCTGACGGGCTGCCGTGCCGAGCCGTCGTTGGCTGACGCCACGCTGGACGACCGTTTCCAGTTCGAGCGTGAGGGCTACTTCTGCGTCGATTCACGTGATTCCAGACCCGATGCAATGGTCTTCAACCGCACCGTCACCCTGCGTGACTCCTGGGGGGGCTGATGGCGCTCGCACTCTACAACACCCTGACCAAGACCAAGGAGCCATTCAAGCCGCTGGTCGACAATCAGGTGCGCATGTATGTCTGCGGTATGACCGTGTATGACTTCTGCCATATCGGTCATGCGCGCGTGATGGTTGCGTTTGACGTGGTGGCGCGCTGGTTTCGCCACCGCGGCTATGACCTCACCTACGTGCGCAATATCACGGATATCGACGACAAGATCATCAAGCGCGCAAATGAAAACGGTGAGACCTTTCAGCAACTGACCGAGCGCATGATTGCAGCAATGCATGAAGACGAAGCCCGTCTGAACGTGCTGCGCCCGGATCAGGAGCCGCGCGCCAGTCAGCACATCGACGGCATGTTCGCCATGATTCAGACGCTGATCGACAAGGGCTATGCCTACGCACCGGGTAATGGCGACGTTTATTACCGCGTTGGCAAGTTCGAAGGTTACGGCAAGCTGTCGCGCCGCAAGATCGAAGACCTGAAGATCGGCGCGCGCATCGAGGTAGACGAAGCCAAGCAGGACCCGCTCGACTTTGTTCTGTGGAAAGCCGCCAAGCCGGGTGAGCCGAGCTGGAGCTCGCCCTGGGGCGAAGGACGTCCGGGCTGGCACATCGAATGCTCGGTCATGTCGACCTGCTGCCTGGGCAACACCTTTGATATCCACGGCGGTGGCCCGGATCTGGTGTTCCCGCACCACGAGAACGAAATCGCCCAGAGCGAAGCGGCGACCGGCGAGCTGTACGCCGCCGCCTGGATGCACGCGGGCGCGGTGCGTGTCGACGGCGAGAAGATGTCCAAGAGTCTGGGCAACTTTTTCACCATTCGCGAGGTGCTGGAAAAGTATCATCCTGAGGTGGTTCGCTATCTGCTGGTCTCCAGCCACTACCGCAGCGCCATCAACTATTCCGAAGACAACCTCAAGGAAGCCAAGGGCGCACTGGAGCGGTTCTATAACGCACTCAAAGGCCTGCCCGACGCGGTGCCTGCCGGTGGTGACGCCTTCGCTGAGCGTTTTGCTGCGTCGATGGACGACGACTTCAATACCCCGGAAGCCTGCGCAGTACTGTTTGAAATGGTGCGTGAGGTCAACCGCCTGAAAGAATCTGATGCGGAAGCGGCGGCCGCCTTGGCTGCACGTTTGCGTCAGTTGGCCGAAGTGCTGGGCTTGCTGCAGCTGGAGCCTGAAGCCTTCCTGCAGGCTGGCGCTGCCGGTAAGGTTGACGCCGCCGAGGTTGAAGCGCTGATTGCAGCGCGTCTGCAGGCCCGTGCCGACAAGAACTGGGGGGAGTCTGATCGTATCCGCGACCAGTTGACCGCCATGGGCGTCGTACTTGAAGACGGCAAGGGTGGTACCACTTGGCGGCTGGCTGAGTGATGCCGCACGACATGACGGATCTCCGGGGCCGCGTGGCCCTGGTCACCGGCGCTGGCAGTGCCGACGGTATCGGCTTCGCCATCGCAAGAATGTTTCATGCCGCAGGTGCAACGGTTGTATTGACCTCAACGACCAATCGCATTTTTCAGCGGCAGAACGAACTGGACCCGGATCGGTTGCGCAGCTTGGCGGTGGTGGCTGATCTGACCCACCCGGAGCAGGCCGCCGAGCTGGTCGATCAGGTTATCGAGCAATTCGGGCGGATCGATGTGCTGGTCAACAATGCCGGTATGTCCCAATCGGGTATTGAAGCGCCGATTGGCGACCTGTTTCACCGTATGGCGTTTGAGCACTGGCAGCGCGAGATTGACCTCAACCTCAATACCTGCGTGCATGTCAGTCAGCCGGTGCTAACGCACATGCTGGCTGCCGGTTTTGGTCGGGTGATCAATATTGCTTCGGTGACCGGTCCGCTGGTGACCTTCCCGGGCACGGCTGGGTACAGTGCTGCCAAGTCAGCGATGGTCGGGCTGACCCGTTCCATCGCCCACGAAGTGGCTGGGCAGGGGATTACAGTCAATGCCATTGCACCCGGCTGGATTCACACCCCATCGAGTTTGCCTGCAGAACTCGAAGCAGGGCGGCATACGCCGATCGGACGGCCGGGACGGCCAGACGAGGTGGCGCGCGTGGCGCTGTTTCTGGCCAGCGAGGGTTGTAGCTACATGACTGGCCAGATGCTGGTAGTGGACGGCGGTAACTCGCTGCAGGAGATCAAGGGCTGACCTGACCCGGGGGGCATCCCGGGTCAGGTCAGTACGTCGTTACGACCAGATGTCCCGGTCAATCTTGTGTTCCAGTTCCGGATAATCTGTTGCCTTGAAGTGCGGCACTAGGCCTTCCTTGCGCTGGGCAAGGTAATCCTTGGTCAGCTTGGCGACGGTGCCGGACAGCAGCACGATACCAATCAGGTTGATGGTCGCCATCAGCCCCATTGAGGCATCGGCCGCATTGAAGACCGTGCCGACCGCCTGATAGGCACCCCAGACGACCATCGCCAATGCGGCGCAGCGTAGCGACAGCATACCCAGCTTGCCGCCGAGCCCCAGATAGACCATCGCGTTTTCCGCATACGAGTAGTTCGCGACGATAGAGGTGAAGGCGAAGAACAGGATCGCGAACGCGATGAAATAGCGACCGGCATCACCGATATGCGTTTCCAGCGCGAGCTGGGTCAGCTGGGTACCGGTCACGCCGTTGCCCGGCTCAAGTACACCTGAAAGCAGGATCATCACCGCCGTAGCGGTACAGATCACCAGTGTGTCGATAAATACCCCGGTGGCCTGCACAAAGCCCTGGGATGAGGGGTGGTGGGGCGTAGGTGTGGCTGTCGCTGCGACATTAGGCGCGGACCCCATCCCGGCTTCGTTGGAAAACAGGCCGCGCTTGATGCCATTGAGCATGGCGGCGGTTACCGAGCCAGCGACGCCGCCGGCCGCTTCTTCCAGACCAAAGGCGCTTTTGACGATGGTCGCCAGCACCCCCGGCACCTCGGAATAATTCATCGCCAGCACCACCAGTGCCATCAGTACGTAGGCCGCAGCCATAAAAGGAACAACAAACTCGGCAAAGCGAGCAATCGATCGCAAGCCACCGAAGATGACCAGCCCGGCGACTGCGGCAATGGCGACACCGACAACCAGTTTGTTGAACCCAAAGGCACCCTCCATGGCGTCGGCTATGGAGTTGGCCTGAACGGCGTTGAATACCAAACCAAATGAAATGATCAGGCAGATAGAAAAGATACTCCCCGCCCACGGCGCCTTTAGCCCCTTGGCCAGGTAAAAGGCCGGGCCACCGCGGTACTGGCCCTGGCCGTCTCGTACCTTGTAAAGCTGGGCCAGCGTGCTCTCGGCATAGGCGGTTGCCATGCCAACCAAAGCAACCATCCACATCCAGAAGATAGCGCCAGCTCCGCCCAGATACAGCGCGACGGCCACACCGGCGATGTTGCCGGTACCGACACGCGAAGCAAGGCTCGTGCATAGTGCCTGAAAGGGCGAAATACCTGACTTGTCACTTTCCCGCGAGCCCAGCAGCGAGCGAATCATTTCGCCAAAGTGCAGAAATTGCAGCGCGCCCAGGCGGATGGTAAAGAACACGCCCACAGCCAGCAGGCCGTAGATCAGGATGTATCCCCAGAAGACAGTATTTAGAGCGTCTATCACCGCGTTCATAGCGTTCCCCCATGGTTATTGGTATCGGTGTTGAAACAGATTGTTACGGGTAACTGTAGTGGCTCAGCCGCCTGTCGCCAGTCCTGGTCAGTTGAAAATATGCATTGTCAATTCTCCTGAATAGGTCGAAGATGCCTTAATCACATCAATGTCCACGCAAAACAGATAACAACAGCGCAGCGCATTAAGAGGTGAGTCATGACCGCAGCAACCCCAGACGACCTGGCTATCCATCCTCGTCGTATCGACTTCGAGTTGCCGAACCCGTTGCCAAAGCACTGGCACGGCGGTGACCCGTTCAAGAGCCATTTCTTCAATTCAATGTCGATCCTGTTTCCGGACGGTGAGCGCTTTTTCATCGATTCGGTACGTTACTTTCGTGATCGTGTCGAAGACCCGAGGCAGCGTGAGCTGATCAAGGGCTTCATCGGTCAGGAAGGGCATCACAGCCGTGAACACATCGAATACAACCGCCTGCTTGAAGAACAGGGTTACGACGTCAAGGCTTTAACGGAACCCGTTCGTCAACGTATTCGCTTTGCCAACAAACACTTCACGCCAGAGCGCCGTCTGGCAAATACCGTGGCAATGGAACATTTCACCGCGATCATGGCTGATGCGGTGTTGCGCGAAATGCGCTGGTTTGACGGGGCTATCGAACCCATGCGTCAGGTGTGGCGTTGGCACGCACTGGAGGAGACCGAACACAAGGCGGTCGCCTTTGATCTATATATGCAAGTGTGTGGAGACCGTGCGCAGCTACGCAGGGCAATGCGGCTATCGACCTTCTTCTTTCTGCGCGATGTTACCCGCGGCGTCTGGCACATGTTGAAGCGTGACGGTCGGCTCAGTGATGTGGGCACCTGGTACCGAGGCATACGCTGGCTTTGGGGGCGGAATGGCTTCTTTTCGGGGCTTTGGAGCGCCTATCGTGACTTTTATCGTGACGATTTTCATCCCTGGCAGCACGACAATCAAAGGCTGATGCAAGCGGTTCAGCAGGAGTTTGACGCGATCAATATGCTTGGAACAAAGTCCTGAATCGTCTCGGAAGTGATGCGCTTTCTGTTGCAAGTTGTTGTATCCTTCGCGCGTTCTGTTTCCAGGAGTGACCATGGCTATCAGTTTGTATGTTGCAAAAGAGACCCGGCGCCACGAAAAGCGTGTGGCGTTGGTTCCCGCAGTTGTTGCCAAGTTGCAGAAACTCGGCATCGAGCCCTGCGTTGAACCCGGAGCCGGTCTGGCGGCCCGAATTCCCGATAACGATTTCACTCAGGCGGGCGCCGCTGTCGCGCCGGCACCAGCCGAGACCCGACTGTTCTTCCGAGTGCAGGCCCCGTCGTTGGAAGACATTCAGGAAATGCCGGAAGGCTCCATCCTGTGCTGCTTCATTTACGCCCAACGCGAGCCTGAAATCGTAAAAGCGCTGCGTGACAAACGTATCACCTGTTTTGCGATGGAGCTGATTCCCCGTATTACCCGGGCTCAGGCAATGGATGCGCTATCGTCTCAGGCCGCATTGGCTGGCTACTACGCGGCATTGATGGCGGGTACCCACCTGCATCGCATCCTGCCGATGATGACCACCGCTGTGGGTTCCCTGCGTCCGGCCAAGATTCTGGTCATGGGGGCCGGTGTCGCCGGTCTGCAGGCACTGGCGACTGCCAAGCGTCTTGGTGCAATGATCGAAGGCTACGACGTACGTCCTGAAGTACGCGAACAGGTGCAGTCGGTTGGCGGCAAGTTCGTCGATACCGGCGTATCGGCAGTAGGCGAGGGCGGTTATGCCCGCGAGCTGACTGCTGAAGAGCAGAAGCAGGTCAATGATGTGCTGACACGTCATGTGCAGCAAGCTGATGCCATCATCACCACGGCCTCCATCCCGGGCAAGCCGAGCCCCAAGATTCTGACCGAAGAGCAGATCATGGGCATGAAGAGCGGCTCGGTGATCATTGATCTGGCCGCAGAAGGTGGTGGCAATACGCCGCTGACCCAGCCCGGCGATACTGTTGAAGTCGGTCCGGCGACCATCGTTGCGCCGCTGAACATCGCCAGTCACCTGGCTGAGCACGCCTCTGAACTCTATTCCCGCAACCTGTTGGCTCTGGTTGGCCTGATGGTCAAGGAAGGCGAGCTGTCGCTGGATTGGGAAGATGAGGTGCTGGCTCGCTCGGTACTGACCCACGACGGTGAAATTCGCAATGAGGCAGCGCGCACCGCTGTCGAACAGCTGGCCTGAGGACGGTTTGATGGAAATGACAACTACCATTACAGGCTTTGTTGCCCTGTATATCTTTTTGCTGGCCGCATTTACCGGCTATGAAATCATCGGCCGCGTTCCGGCCATTCTGCACACCCCGCTGATGTCGGGCTCTAACTTCATTCACGGTATCGTGGTTGTTGGCGCGATGTGGGCGCTGCTGAATGCCGGTTCCACGCTGGAGCAGGTGATCGGTTTTGTTGGTGTTCTGCTGGGCGCGGGTAACGCTGCCGGTGGTTATGTAGTCACCGAGCGCATGCTTGAAATGTTCAAGCCGACCAACAAAGCATCCGGTGCGGACAAGGAGTAAGTAGACCATGTTCAGTTCTTTTTTGATTGACGCGGCCTACTTTGTCGCAGCATTTCTATTCCTTTATGGCCTCAAGCGCATGGCCAGCCCGGTTACCGCTCGGTCCGGTATTGTTGTTGCCGGTGGTGGTATGGTGCTGGCCGTTGCTGCCGCGTTTCTGTACGGCTTTGATGTCAGCGCACGCGCCGAACCGCACCTGACCACCAACCTGATCCTGCTGGTTATCGCGCTGGCACTGGGTATTGGTTGGGCGTGGATCAGCGGCAAACGCGTCGCCATGACCGACATGCCGCAGATGGTTGCGCTGTATAACGGCATGGGCGGTGGTGCTGCCGCTGCGATCGCTGCCACTGAGTTGCTGTCGGGCAATGCGCTGGCCCATGGCCCCGTGGTAACCATACTGGCGATTCTTGGCGGCCTGATCGGCGCGGTTGCGCTGTCTGGCTCGCTGATCGCATGGGCGAAGCTCGATGGCCGGATGAATAAGGCCTGGCGTTTGTCCAAGCATCAATACGTCAACGCCTCGCTGCTGGGGGCTGCGCTGTTCGTCGGTGCGGTGGTTACCGTGATGGCTATCGTCGGCGCAGAAGAGACTCCGGTTCTGCTGATCCTGGTGTTCTTTGCCGTTGCTCTGGCGTTGGGTGTACTGCTGACTACGCCAATCGGCGGTGCGGATATGCCGGTTGTGATCTCGCTGTACAACGCTTTTACCGGCCTGGCGGTTGCGTTCGAGGGTTTCGTGCTGCAGAACCCGGCGATGATCATCGCGGGTACCGTAGTCGGCTCTGCCGGTACGCTGTTGACGCTGATGATGGCCAAGGCGATGAACCGCCATGTCAGCAACATTATCTTCAGCGACTTCGGTGGTGAGGACGATGGCTCTGATGGCGAAATTCAGGGCACCATGAAGTCGTGTGATGCATCCGATGCGGCGATCTCGATGTTCTACGCCAACAAGGTTGTCATCGTTCCGGGCTATGGTCTGGCGGTCGCTCAGGCGCAGCACAAGCTGTACGAATTCGTCAAACTGCTGCAAAAGCAGGGTGTGGAAGTCAGCTTCGCGATTCACCCGGTTGCCGGTCGTATGCCGGGTCATATGAACGTGCTGTTGGCCGAGGCTGGCGTACCGTACGACATCATTTATGACCTGGAAGACATCAACGAAGAGTTTGCACAGGCCGATGTCGCCATCGTTCTGGGTGCCAACGACGTGGTCAACCCGGCAGCACGTACCCGCAAGTCCAGCCCGATCTACGGTATGCCGATCTTGAATGTCGATCAGGCGCGTCAGGCCTATGTGGTCAAGCGTGGTCAAGGCAAGGGCTACTCCGGTGTCGAGAACGAGCTGTTCTTCCTCGACAACACCTCGATGGTGTACGGCGATGCCCAGAAGGTCATGGTGCAGATGATCGAAGCGGTTAAATCGCTCGGTTAATCGGCCCCTCTGCGGCAAGCAAAGCCCCTGTTCTCATGAACAGGGGCTTTTTTGTGTTTGTTCACGGATTGTGGGGATAACCGCTTCCTTCGGTTCTCTGTCTTATCCATGCGCTGTTGCTAAGTCAGCCTTTCGCCTTCACGGCGAGCCAAGGGGGGCTGCTTGCCCAGCCCCCCTTGGCGATCCCCCCGGGCACCCGGCTACGCGGCCCTTCGGGTTCGCTGCGTTGCTCGATTTATCGGGGAGGCGCAGAACTCGTCGCTTCGCTCCTCAGACATGCTGCGCCTCCTTTTCCCGATAAATCTGTGCTACTCGCCCGCGTAAACGGGACGAACCCCAGTGCACACTCGATCCTCTGTGCATGCGGTTTATTGCGTTGGAAACTCCCTTATCGAATTTACCTTGATAATCCGCAAAGAACCTTTTCTGTGTCTGCGTGCGGAGTATGCTGAGCTACCTTGTTATACCAATGACGCAGGAGGCATGAATGAAACGAACGCTGACAACGCTGGTGTTGAGCGGTCTGGCCGGTATGGTGCAGGCGGATATGACGGTGCAGACAGTGGCCTACGAAATCGACGGCCAGCCCTATGAAGGGCTGCTGGTGTTTGATGATGCCGTGACCACGCCCCGCCCTGGGGTTCTGATGGTGCCGAACTGGATGGGTGTGACCGACGCCGCCGCAGAGAAGGCCGTGGAAGTCGCCGGTTCCGACTATGTGGTTTTTGTTGCCGACATGTATGGTCGTGACATTCGGCCAGCCAATGCAGACGAGGCCGCCGCAGCGGCGACAACCGTGCGTAGCGATCGTCCGATGATGCGAGCGCGGGTCAACGCCGCACTGGATGTGTTGCGCGCGCAGCAGGGGGCAGTTCCGCTGGATGCGGATAATCTTGTGGCCATCGGCTTCTGTTTTGGCGGCGGAACGGTGCTTGAACTTGCACGCTCGGGTACGGATATTCGCGGTGTGGTGTCTTTCCACGGCAACCTGGATACGCCCGATCCGAACGATGCCAAGGCCATCCGCATGCCGGTTCTGGTGTTGCATGGCGCAGATGACCCGTTCGTGCCGGACGATCAGGTAGCAGATTTCACCGCAGAGATGCGTGCGGGCAATGTTGACTGGCAATTGATCAGCTACGGTGGAGCGGTGCATTCGTTTACCGATCCCTACGCGGCGATGCCGGGCAAGGCTGAGTACAACCCGGTGGTAGCCAAGCGTTCGTTCATGGCAATGCGTCAGTTCTTTACCGAGATCATGGATTGAGCGGTGGGCGCTCGCCAACGCCGCAATGAACGATCATCAAATAAGCAGCGGCACTTTCGCGTCATCGACAACAGTGATGGTGACTCCTTAGTCACCCCGCAGCCGCTCTGGCTGGCATAATGCAGACAGGTCACCCGTCGGGTGGGCGTAATAAAAAGAACAATCAACAATATGGAGATGGGTATGTCGCAACCTGAACAACCTGGTTGGCGCTGGGGGCCGTTTACCTTTCGCTTGCCGTTTTATCACTCCAAGCTGTGCTGGCCCGAGTTCTTTCAAGGTCTGCTGATTGCCGCTGCAACCGGCCTTTCACTGGTGCCGCTGATGACCGGCTTCTTCGGTCTGAGCTTCGAAGAGGCCGTCGCTGTCTCCCTGATTCACTCGATTCTGATTACCTCGTCCATCATCGTTTTTGGCGAGCCCTATGCGCCGGGCTGGATTACACCGGCGTTGCCGCTGGTGCTGGCTTTTGTGCTCGGAGGCTACGAGACCCCGGATGAGCGCTTTCAGGCAATGACAGCGCTGTCTCTGGACTTTGCGCTGTTGCTATTCCTGTTGGGGGTGACCGGTCTGGGCAAACGGTTCATGCTTTGGCTGCCAGACACACTGAAAGCCGGGATCATTCTTGGCGCTGCCATTGCCGCGCTAAAGCGCGTGCTGGTCGACGACGCAGACCGTTTCCTGCTACAGCAGCCAGTGGCAACGACCATCGCCTGCGCGGTCTGCCTGATCTTTGCCTTCAGCCTGCCGATGGCCAAGTTGAAAGAGAAATATCGCTTCTTCGCTCTGCTCGGCGCGCTAGGCCTGCTGCCAGGCTTTGTGCTGGCCGGCATCATCGGGCCGATGGTTGGCGAGGTGACCTACGATATTCAGTGGGGCATTCTGATTCCCCCGCTTGGCGACGCCTGGGCCAAGGTCTCGCCCTTTGCTATTGGCTGGCCGAGTATGGATATGTTCATTCAAGGCATGCCTTTGGCGCTTATCACTTACGTGATTCTGTTTGGTGACCTGGTTACCGGTAACGAAGTGATTCGTGAGGGGCTGCAAAGTCGTCAGGACGAGCATATTGATATCAACCCCACGCGCTCACACATCTCGCTGGCGATTCGCAACGCGCTGATGGGCATCAGTGCGCCGTTTTTCCCAACCCAGGGCGCACTCTGGACGGGCGTGCACGTGATCATCATGCAGCGCTGGAAGCAGGGCAAGGAAGCGATGGACAGCCTGCACAGCGGCTTGGCCTCCTATTATCTAATGGGGCTGCCGATTCTGTTCTTTCTGTTGCCGTTGCTGACTGGCCTCAAGCCGCTGCTGGGGATCGCGCTGTCGTTGACCCTCGTGCTGACTGGCTTTGCCTGTGCCTATATCGCCATGGCGATTCCGAAGAACAACACGTCCCGCGGTGCAGTCGTGCTCATCGGTGCGGCGTTGGCCTTTTTCGAACCGTGGATCGGCCTGTTGATCGGTATCGCAACCACGCTGCTGCTGGTCGGCTGGGACCGTAACCCGGACCCGATTCCACACGAGGACTGAGCGCAGCTCAGCCGCCGTACATGCGGTACACTTCGAGGGCCTGAACGCGGTTGCGTTCAGGCCCTTTGTGTTTTCAGCCATTCCTTTTTCTGCCGAGAGTTGCCGTGCGCCCACGCTCCGACAGCCAGTACGCCGGTGGTCCGGTCAACTGGCGTATCATTTTCGATCTGTTGCCGTATCTGCGTGAATACCGCGGACGAGTCGCACTAGCCATGCTCTGCATGCTGGTTGCCAAGCTGGCCGGCGTAGCGGTGCCCTGGTTGCTCAAGTTGATCGTCGATCACTTTGAAAGCGCCGCAGACGCGCTGGTGCTGGTGCCAGCGGCGTTATTGCTGTTCTACGGTGTGCTGCGTTTCTCCTCAGTTTTTTTCGGTGAACTGCGCGATGCGGTCTTTGCCCGGGTCGCCGAGCGGGCGATGCGGCGAATCTCGCTGCAGGTATTTGAGCACCTGCATCGGCTCGACCTTGGCTTTCATCTGTCGCGGCGCACCGGCGGTCTGGCTCGGGACATCGAACGTGGTACTTCCGGCATCAGTTTTTTGCTGCGTTTCATGGTGTTCAACATTCTGCCGACCCTGATCGAGATCGGGCTGATTAGCGTGATTTTGCTCGCCAACTTCAGTGCGGTTTACGCAGCGGCCGTGCTGGTCGCGGTGCTGCTGTACGGTAGTTTTTCCATCTGGTGCACGGAGTGGCGCAACCGCTTCGTGCGTGAAAGCAACCAGATGGATAACCGCTCCAACACCCGCGCCATCGATAGCTTGCTGAATTTCGAGACGGTCAAGTACTTCTGCAACGAGGCGTTTGAGGCCAGCGAGTACGACCGCAACCTGCAGGACTGGGAAGCGGCGCGGATGAAAAATCGGCTGTCGCTGGTGGCGCTCAACTCGGGGCAGGCGTTGATCATCGCCGGGGCCGTGACCCTGATGATGGTGCTGGCGGCGCGTGAGGTAAGTGCCGGCAGCATGACCGTCGGTGAGCTGGTGATGATCAACGCCTATATGATTCAGCTGTTTGTCCCGCTCAACTTTCTTGGCTTCGTCTACCGCGAAATCCGCGAAGCACTGACCAATATCGAGCGCCTGTTCACACTGCTACGCGCGCCGCTGAAAGTGGTTGACGCTGATAATGCCGAGACGCTGCAACTGCAGGGTGCGTCGGTTCGCTTTCACGACATACATTTTCGCTACGATCAGGGGCGAGAAGTGTTACAGGGCATCAGCTTGGAGATTCCCGCTGGGCGGACCCTCGCGATTGTCGGCGCGAGCGGTGCGGGCAAATCAACGCTGGCGCGGCTGCTGTTCCGTTTCTACGACGTAGACAGCGGCAGCATCAGCATCGACGGCCAGGATATTCGCAGCGTCACCCAAGACAGCCTGCGCCGCGCCATTGGCGTGGTGCCGCAGGACACCGTGCTGTTCAACGCCAGCATTGGCTACAACGTCGCCTACGGTGCCCCCGGTGCGAGTGAAGAAGATATCTGGCGGGTACTGGAACTGGCACAGCTGGATACTTTCGTCCGCAGCCTGCCGCAGAAACTGGATACCCCGGTTGGTGAGCGCGGCCTGAAGCTCTCCGGCGGCGAAAAACAGCGCATCGCTATCGCCCGTGTGTTGCTGAAGAACCCACCGATCCTCATTCTTGACGAGGCCACCGCATCGCTCGACACCCACGCCGAACGTCGCATCCTCGACGCCCTCAATCGGGTCGCCGAACGCCGTACTACGCTTGCTATCGCCCACCGCCTCTCGACCATCATCCACGCCGACAACATTGCGGTGATTGATCAGGGCAGGGTGGTAGAGCAGGGCACGCATGCGCAGTTGCTGGCACAGCAGGGTGCGTATGCGCGGCTGTGGGCGGATCAGCAGCGGGAGCGAATTGAGGCGACAGACGACTGATTCATCGGCTGAATCTCCCTTGCCGCCGCGCGCCAAACCGGCGAACAATGGGGTTTACGCGGATAACAACAAGGAGCAGCAATGAGCAGTGTAATCGAGCGGTGGCACAAGGTTGTCAAGGCGCAGGACCCGAGCGGGCTGGCGGATTTGCTGGCTGACGAGGTGGTGTTTCATTCGCCGGTGGTGCATACCCCGCAGGTCGGCAAGCCGATTACTACGCTGTATCTCTCGGCGGCATTCAAGACGCTGAACGAGCCGGGGCACTTCAAGTATCTGCGTGAGCTGGTTGATGGCAACAACGCGGTGCTGGAGTTCCAGACCGTTATTGATGGCATCACCATTAACGGCATCGACATGATCCAGTGGAATGACGAAGGAAAAATCGTCGACTTCAAGGTCATGGTGCGTCCGCTCAAAGCGGTTAACGCGATTCACGCGGCGATGGGCCGCATGCTCGACGCACTCAAGCCCGCCAAGGCCTGAGGCTTAACCTGCACGCTGACTCGGCAGCTCTGCTGCAGCTGCGTTTACTACCTCGCCAATCACCAGTACCGCCGGGCTTTTCAGCTTAAAGGCGGCGGCTGCGCTGCACAGGGCGTCGAGCCGGCAGGCCTGCTGACGCTGCGCGGGGGAGCTGGCGTTCTCGATCATGGCAACCGGCGTGCCCGGTGCCATCCCGCCGGTCAACAGCCCCTGCTGAATCTGCTGCAACCGAGCGACGCCCATATACACCACCAGCGTGGTGCCGCCCTGGGCCAGACCGTGCCAGTTCAGCTCGCTGTCGTCTCGGGTATGGGCGGTGACCAGTGTTACGCCGCGGCTGACGCCGCGCAGGGTCAGCGGGATATCGCATTGGGTGGCACCGGCCAGCCCTGCGGTGATGCCGTTGACGATGCCTGCCTCAACACCACGCTCGCGCAGCCAATGCGCTTCTTCTCCAGCACGTCCAAAGATGCACGGGTCGCCGCCCTTGAGGCGCACCAGACGCTTGCCCTGACGGCCATAGCGCAGCATGAGACGGTTGATGAACGCCTGCGGGGTAGAGCGGCAGCCGCCGCGTTTGCCGACGCTGATGATCCGTGCCTGCGGGCAGTGCTGCAGAATCTCCGGGTTGACCAGATCGTCGACCATCACGATTTCCGCTTGCGCGAGCAGCCGCGCGGCTTTCAGGGTCAGCAGTTCCGGGTCGCCGGGACCTGCACCAACCAGCCAGACAGTAGGTTCGTTGTGCATGGGGTTCTCCTGTTTCAGGCCGGGACGGCCGCGTTGCTGATCATGCGTTTGATTTCCGGTACACAGGACCCGCACTGGGTGCCGCAACCGAATTCCTGTTTCAATTGATCCAGCTGCATACCGCGTTCGATGCCCGCGCAAATGCGGCTTTCACTGACGTTCATGCAGTTGCAGACGGTTTTGTCCGGGCGGCCGACGTCGGCGCCGGGTGGTGCACTGACCGGGGCAAGGAACCAGCGGTGCAGGCTGGCGTCGGTATCGGCGCTTTGCCACAGGCTGCGCAGCCAGTCGCGGGCGAGGGTTTCGCCGCTCAGGCGCAGGGCGGTGATGCGCCCCTCACTGAGTCGGATGCG
The DNA here is from genome assembly GCF_002903165.1 of Halopseudomonas oceani. Taxonomy (GTDB): domain Bacteria; phylum Pseudomonadota; class Gammaproteobacteria; order Pseudomonadales; family Pseudomonadaceae; genus Halopseudomonas; species Halopseudomonas oceani. Next base: position 91,470 of record NZ_PPSK01000008.1, on the reverse strand, counting down.
CTTGGAGACGCCGCTGGCTGGGTCGTCGTAGCGCATGGTGCTGGCGTCATCCAGGCTGCACAGGCTGTCGATCTCGGCCAGCAGTGCTGCGCTGGGTGCCGTGGCTGCGGCGGTGCGCATCACCAGCGCCGGGCGCTCGCGGCCGATCAGCCCCATACCGAGATAGTCGAAGCGTTCACCGAGTCGGCGCAGCGCGGCAAAGTGCCGCTGGACGTCTCCCTCAATCAGCAGAAATGACTCCCACGGCAGTTGTACCGGGGTGACTTGTACGCCGCTCTGCTTCAGTTCGGGCTGCTTGGACAGTGGGTCGTAGCCGTTCTGGGTCAGAACGTTGCAGCCGAGGCCTTTGAGAAAACGGTCGCCCCAATGCATGGGCAAAAACACCTGCCCCGGCCGCTGGGCAGGCTCAGCCAGTACCGGCAGGACCAGCTCGCCGCGGCGGCTGCTGACGCGGATCAGCTGACCGTCCTGCAGGTCACGGGCGGCGAGGTCATCCGGGTGCATCGCGAGCTGTGCCAACTCGACATGGCCGAACAGCTGCGCGGCGGTGCCGGTGCGGCTCATGCCGTGCCACTGGTCACGCAGGCGGCCGGTGTTGAGCAGCAGCGGGTAGTCGCTGTCAGTTGTTTCTTTCAACTCGGTAAGGTGTTCGGCAATGAACTGGGCGCGGCCATTGGCAGTGGCGAAGCGGCCGTCGGTGTAAAGGCGTTCGGTGCCCTGCTCGGTGGAGGCGTTAAAGGGCCATTGCTGGGGGCCGAGGCGGTCAATCAGGGCGTGACTCAAACCGCTGTAGTCCAGATCGCGGCCACGGGTCAGGCCCTTGTACTCATCGAACAGTTCGGCCGGGGAGTAAAAGGCAAACTGGCTGGGGCGGCCCGGCAGCAGCCGGCGTTCCAGGCGGCGGGCGAAGTCGCAGACGATGGACCAGTCAGCCCGCGCCTCGCCGGGCGCACCGATGGCCGGGCGGACATGGCTGATGCGGCGTTCGGAGTTGGTGACCGTGCCTTCCTTCTCGCCCCAGCTGGCAGCAGGCAGCAGCAGGTCGGCGTAGCTGCAGGTTTCGGTCGTGGTGAAGGCTTCCTGCACGATGACAAAGGGGCAGGTGGCCAGCGCCTCGTGGATCAACTGCTGATTGGGCATGGATTGAGCCGGGTTGGTGCAGGCGACCCAGAGCGCCTTGATGCGCCCGGCGCGCACGGCTTCAAACAGATCTACCGCGCTCAGCCCCGGTTGCTCCGGCAGGTTGTCTACGCCCCAGTAGATGGCGACCTCGCGCCGGTGTTCCGGGTTGGCAGCGTCGCGGTGCCCCGGCAGCAGGTTGGAGAGGCTGCCGGTTTCCCGTCCACCCATTGCGTTCGGCTGGCCAGTCAGCGAGAACGGGCCGCTGCCGACCTTGCCGATTTGACCGGTCGCCAGGTGCAGGTTGATCAGCGCGTTGTTCTTGGCGCTGCCGGCACTCGACTGGTTCAGGCCCATGCACCAGAGCGAGAGAAAGCTCTGCGTATCGCCGATCCAGCTGGCGGCCAGATGAAGATCCGCCTCGCTGATGCCGCACTCGGCCGCAACCAGTGCCGGGGTATAGCGCTCGACCAGGCTTTGCAGCGCTTCAAAGCCGTCGGTATGAGCGGCGATAAAGGCATGGTCGATCTGCCGCTGCTCAATCAGCAGATGCAGCAGACCGTGGAACAGGGCAACGTCGGTGCCGGGGCGCAGCGCCAGGTGCAGATCGGCGATCTCGCAGGTGTCGGTGCGGCGCGGGTCGATGACGATAATACGCTTGTCTGGTTGCTCGGCCTTGGCGGCTTCCAGGCGGCGGAACAATACCGGGTGCGCCCAGGCCATATTGCTGCCGGCGATCAGCAGGCACTGGCTTTGCTCGATGTCGGTGTAAGAACAGGGGGGCGCGTCAGCGCCGAGGCTGCGCTTGTAGCCCACGACGGCGCTGGACATGCACAGCCGTGAGTTGCTGTCGATGTTGTTGGTGCCGATCAGGGTGCGGGCGAGCTTGTTGAAGCTGTAGTAATCCTCGGTCAGCAATTGGCCGGAGATATAGAAAGCGACGCTGTCGGGGCCGTGTTCGTCGATGGTACGGGCAAACACCTCGGCGGCGTGGCTCAGAGCACCGTCCCAGTCAACTCGGGCGCGCGCCAGCGATTTGCCGAGGCGCAGTTCGGGATAGTGGGCGCGGGCCGCTAGATCACCGGTCAGGTGCAGGGTAGAGCCCTTGCTACACAGGCGACCGAGATTGGCCGGATGCGCGGGATCGCCGCTGACGGTATGGATCTTCTCACCGTCGTGATCGATCAACACGCCGCAGCCGACGCCACAGTAACAACAGGTAGACGCAGTCTGTTTCATCGGGTCGCTCCTGCTGTGCGTGACAGCGGTGTGGCGTTGTCGTCGTTGGCTGCGTGCTGATGGTCTGGCTGCGTCTGGCTGGCAAAGGCCTCGCCGAACATCAGCAGCTGACGAATAGCGCGGATGTCGTAGCCTTCACGTACCAGCCCGACGTACCAGGCGCTGTCGCTGGTGTCGCCATAGAAGCAGGCGCCGATCAGGCGGTTGTTACGAATAACCAGCTTGCGGTAGCTGCCGGCGACGGGGTTGCTCAGGCTGATGATCTCGCAGTGCGAGTCGCCCATGAAGTCGCCAGCGGAAAACAGGTCGATACCGGTGACTTTCAGCTTGGTTGAGGTTACCGAGCCGAGGTAGCGACCGAAGCCCAGCATCGCCAGGTGGTTGGCGCACACCTTGGCTTGTTCGTATAGCGGTGCGACCAGACCGTAGGCAACGCCACGGTGACTGGCGCATTCGCCAATGGCATACACGCGCGGATCAAAGGTTTGCAGGGTGTCATCGACCAGAATACCGCGCTCGCAGGCCAGTCCGGCCTCTGCTGCCAGACTTATGTTTGGGCGGATGCCTGCGGCCATCACGACCAGTTCAGCCGGCACCTCGCGACCGTCCTCGCAGCGCACGGCGCGGACTCGACCGCTGTTGTCACCCAGTAGTTGGTCGGTATGCGCCTGCAGCTCGAACCGGATGCCGCGGGATTCAAGGGCCTGCTGCAGCAGGGCGCCGGCGGTGGCGTCGAGTTGTCGGTCCAGCAGCCACTTGCCAACGTGCAGCACGGTGACTTGCATCCCGCGCTGGGCAAGGCCGTTGGCGGCTTCAAGCCCGAGCAGGCCGCCACCGATGACCACGGCGTGGTGGCGGGTCTGAGCGGCATCCATCATAGCCTGGGTGTGGGCAATGTCGCGGTAGCCGATCACACCGTCCAGAGTGTTGCCGGGTACCGGGAGGATAAAGGGGCTGGAGCCGGTGGCCAGCAGCAGGCGGTCGTACTCGGCGCTGCTGCCATCGGCGGCGATGACGCGGCGTGCAGCGCGATCGATGCGCACTACCGGGTTGCCCAGATGCAGCGTGATCCCGTGACGGCGGTACCAGTCCAGATCGTTGAGCACGATGTCGTCAAAGTCCTGTTCGCCGGCCAGTACCGGTGACAGCATGATGCGGTTGTAGTTAGGGTGCGGTTCTGCGCCGAATACCGTGATGTCGTAGAGATCGGGTGCCAGCTTGAGCAGCTCTTCCAGCGTGCGGATGCCGGCCATGCCGTTGCCAATCAGTACCAGTTTCAGTTTGTGCATCACCCCTGCGCTCCGTGTTGCGCTGCAAAAACAAAAAAGGCGTCCCAACCGTTTGCACGGTGGGGACGCCTTTGTCCGATCCTGTTCTTGCAGGAGACAGGCTACCTGACGAGGTGGCCTGCTATGTAGTTACTCTCTGATATTCCCAAAGCAGATAGTGTGCCAAAGGATCATATCTATATTTTTCATTGGGTTATGCTTTGAACTTGAACTGATTCTCATGATTTGATGCACCGGCATGCGGCGTACTGCACCGCGACAGGGCGCATGCGATTCAGTAGGCGTTTCAGGGAATCAGATTCGGGCGGCGCTGTTGGCAGGTGCGCCCCAGGTGGTGCGCCAGCGACGCTTTACGATCAACAGTCCTGCCAAGGCAAGCAAAGCAAGGAGCGCGAATAGCCACAGTCCGAACTGGTAATCGCCGGTATGCTGCTTGATAGCGCCAAGACCAGCGGCAAGGATAAAACCACCCACTCCTCCAGCCATACCGATCAGTCCGGTCATTACACCGATTTCGGCGAAGAAGCGCTGCGGTACCAGCTGAAATACCGCGCCGTTCCCGGTACCCAGGCCAAGCATGGCAATCACAAACAACACCAGTGCTACCAGGGAACTCGACAGGTTGAAACCGACAACGGCGATGCACGCCGACGCAATCGCATACATGATCAGCAGCGAGCGGATTCCACCGATACGATCAGCCAGCGCACCGCCGAGCGGACGCATCAAGCTGCCGGCCGTGACGCAGGCAGCGGTATAGTAGCCTGCGGTGACTGGGTTGAGGTCGTATTGATCGCTGAAATAGCCGGGCAGGGCGCTGGCCAGACCGATAAAGCCGCCGAAGGTAATGCTGTAGAAAAACATGAACCACCAGCTGTCTACGTCCTGCAGGGCTTGCGCGTAATCGCTGAGCGCCTTGGGTGTCGGGCGACTGGGAGCATTACGTGCTAGCAGCACAAACAAAAGCAGGGTGATGGTAAGCGGAATGAGGGCCAGCCCGAAGACGTTCTGCCAGCCGAACAGATAGGCTAGTCCGGGCGCAAACAGAGCTGCCAGCACAGTACCGGAATTGCCTGCGCCGGCAATGCCCATGGCCTTGCCCTGATGTTCTGGTGGATACCACTGTGACGCCAGCGGCAGAGCGACCGCAAACGAGGCGCCGGCAAAGCCGAGCCCCAGCCCGAGCAGCAACGTGTGCTGGTAGCTGCTTACGCCGAGTAGCCACGCGAGCAGCAGCGAACTAATGACAATTATCTGTCCAATGATGCCTGCGGTTTTGGGCGATAGCCGATCCGCCAGAAACCCCAGCAGCAAGCGAAGCAGCGCACCCGCCAGAATCGGAGTGGCAACCATGATGCCCCGTTGTTGCGCGCTGAGCTGCAGATCGGTGGCAATTTGCACTGCCAGAGGGCCGAGCAGATACCAGACCATGAAGCTGAGATCGAAGTAAAGAAAGGCGGAAAACAGCGTGGGTGTGTGGCCAGCTTTCCAGAAACTGGTGTTCATTCAGTCTTCCTTTAGGCGCTATCAGACTCAGGTTGCAACAAATTTGGTTAGTTGGGCGCATAAAAAACGTCGCCCCATACGCGAAAGTGATTCGGCTTGGGAGCGACGCCTTTGTCGGATAACGCCATCCCTTTCAACTGCTAACGGGAAGGCAGGCAGAATACATGCCAGCGGCCGGGGGCAATGCTCAGCGAATGATCATTACCGACCGCTTGGATTGCTGAACAACGCGCAAAGCGTTGGTGCCCAGTAGGTAGTCTTCCAGTCGCTTGCGTTTGTGCGAAGCCATGACAATCAGATCGACATCGAGCTTGCGTGCGACCCGCAGGATTGCTTCATAGGCTTTGCCGTCGGCGACGATCCGTTGCACCTTGACGCCCTTGGGGACGTGCTCGGCGACGAAGGCTTTCAAACCATCGCTGATGGTTTTCTTGGCCTGATCGGCGTACTCCCGGGGGAAGAAACCGCCCACCAGTGGCATCCCGAAGTCGGGTACCACGGTAACGATATGTAGCGACGCCTGATAGGTCTGACACAGGTTCAGCGCGGTGGGCAGTGCCTTGTCCCAGGATTGCTTGTGGTTCAGGTCAACAGGCAACAGAATCTTGTTGTACATGGTCACTCCCTTATGCGCTTGCGGCGGCAGGACGCCGACGCCATTGCAGGCCCATTACCAGCAAAAATACCCCTATTGCCGGAATCCACATCCACTCCTTGGCCCAGCGATCAACCGGGGCAAGAATTTCGACAATTTCCTGGTCAAACTCGAAGCCGAGTTCTGCAGCCGGACTGCCATAGGTCACCATGTCAACCAAGGTGCGATCACCGTCCTGCATCAGCATCAGGCCAAGCTTGTCGAGCCGCTCAGCGCCGTCAGCCCCTTCAGGTACCGGAACGAGGACAAAGAAGGTGCGCGGCTGACCGATGTCGTCTTGGCCTGAGACCTGAATGCGCAGGTTGCTGCCCTTGTCCAGGCGCTCGAGGGATTGCTCCAGCTGGGTTGGCGGAATGGAGCGATAAGGATCGTGCACCATGTCCATCCAGAAGCCAGGGCGGAACAGGGTAAAGGCAACGAGCAGCAGCAACAGGCTTTCGTACCAACGGCTTTTCACCACCAGCCAGCCTTGGGTGGCTGCGGCGAAAATAAGCATCGCGACGGTTGCAACGCAGAAGATGATGATCCCATGCAGCCAGTCCACGTCGATCAGCAGTAGGTCGGTGTTGAAGATGAACAGAAAAGGTAGTGCCGCCGTGCGCAGGCTGTAATAGAACGCCTGAAACCCGGTTCGGATGGGATCTCCGCCCGACACTGCGGCAGCGGCAAAGGAAGCAAGGCCGACGGGTGGGGTAACGTCAGCCATAATGCCGAAGTAGAACACGAACAGGTGCACGGCGATCAGCGGGACCAGCAGTCCACTTTCCTGGCCCAGCGTAACGATAACCGGCGCCAACAGGGCGGAAACGACGATGTAGTTGGCGGTGGTTGGCAGCCCCATGCCAAGAATCAGGCTGAGTACTGCGGTCAGCAGCAACATCAGCATCAGGTTGCCCATCGACAGAATTTCGACCAGATCTGCCAGTACCAGCCCAACCCCGGTCTGGGAGACTGCACCGACGATAATGCCAGCGGTTGCCGTGGCAATGCCGATTCCGATCATATTGCGGGCACCGGCTACCAGGCCCTGCCAGAGCTCATCGAACCCCTGACGCACCGCACTGCCGGTATTGCCTTCGCCACGGAATGCTGCCATCAGGGGGCGCTGGGTGAGCATGATGACAATCATTAATATGGTCGCCCAGAAGGCAGACAGCCCTGGCGAAAGATGCTCAACCATGAGACACCAGATCAGCACGATCACCGGGAGGATGAAATGCAGCCCGGACATGACGGTGGGACGGGTCTGCGGCAGGTGAACGACCGGGGAGTTGGGGTCATCCAGCTCCAGCTCGGGATAGCGCGAGCCGATCTTCAGTAGCCCGACGTATACAACGGCCAGCGCGCCGGCGATCACCCAGCTGGCGGCGTCTCCTAATGCTGGCTTGAGCCAGCCAAGGCCGTAATAGACCGCGAACGAGAGGGCCATCAACAGCAGAAGGCCGGTAAGGAAGCCGATGATCTTGCGCAGTAGCGGACGTGGCGGGTTGCTGCTCTGCAGGCCCTGCATGCCAGCCTTGACCGCTTCGAGGTGCACGATGTAGATCAGCGCGATATAGGAAATCAGCGCCGGCAAAAAGGCGTGTTTGATCACCTCGACATAGGAAATACCGACATACTCGACCATCAAGAACGCCGCGGCGCCCATGACCGGTGGCATGATCTGGCCGTTGACCGAGGAGGCCACTTCGACGGCGCCGGCCTTTTCGGCAGAGAAGCCCACACGTTTCATCATCGGAATGGTAAACGTGCCGGTAGTGACGGTGTTGGCAATCGACGACCCGGAGATCAGGCCGGTCATGCCGGAAGCGACGACAGCCGCTTTTGCCGGGCCGCCGCGGTAATGACCCAGCAGGGAGAACGCAACCTTGATGAAATAGTTGCCGGCTCCGGCCTTATCCAGTAGCGAACCGAATAGAACGAATAGAAAGACGAAACTGGTGGAAACGCCAAGGGCAATGCCAAATACACCCTGAGCGGTAAGCCACTGATGGTTGGTCAGTGCTTCCAGACTGACCCCGCGGTGGGCAAGGATGCCCGGCATATAGGGACCGGCTACCGAGTAGATGATAAAGACCAGCGCGACGATCATCAGCGGTGGACCGAGCGCCCGGCGGGTGGCTTCCAAAAGCAGAACCAGGCCGGTCACCGCGACTATCACGTCCTGGGTTGTCGGTCTGCCGGGCCGTTCTGCCAGCTCGGCGTAAAAAAGAAAAAGATACGCGGCACAAAAGGCGGCAATCAGCGCCAGAATCCAGTCGACGACCGGGATGTATTCTCGGGGGGAGCGTTTGAACGCGGGATATGCCATGAAGCCGAGAAACACGGCAAAGGCCAAATGAATGGAGCGCGCCTCGGTACTGTTGAAAACCCCAAAGCCGACCAGAAAGGGCAGTGGCGAGGCAATCCAAAGCTGAAACAGCGACCAGATGGCGGCAATACTCATCAGCAAATTACGGGCCGCACCAGTGGGTTTTCGGGCACCGGTGTCACTGGTTGCTACCAGATCCTCAAGTTCGCTGTTGAGTTCGTTGGCGTCGCTTGGTTGGCTCATGGCTGCGCGCTGCTCCTTTGCGTTTTGATTGTGTTGTGGCAAGCAGGTTGCCTGCGCGGCGTGTCTGTGGGCGCCGCGATAAGCACGAGGTCTTGTGGACGCTCGTCCAAGGCTGCCGAAATGGCGGCAGCAAAGTAATCGAGTTGCTGAAAGCAGACGGGCCACCCCTGAGGGTGGCCCGTTTTGCGTTACATCCAGCCGCGTTCTTTGTAGTAGCGGATTGCGCCTTCATGCAGCGGAGCAGAGAGGCCATCCTTGATCATCTCTTCTTCCTTGAGGGTCGCAAACGCGGGGTGCAGGCGCTTGAACCGGTCGAAGTTCTCGAATACCGCCTTGACTGTCTGATAGACGGTTTCGGCGTCAGTGGCGGTCGAAGCCACTAGGGTGGCACGCACCCCGAAGGTTTCGGTGTCCGCATCATTGCCACGGTACAGGCCGCCGGGAATGATCGCCTTGGCGTAGTAAGGACGTTCGCTGATCAGCTGATCAATTTCGGGACCGGACACGGAAACCAGATTGGCATCAACAGTGGTGGTTGCTTCCTGGATCGAGCCATTCGGGTGGCCAACGACGTAGACCATTGCATCGATGTTGTTGTCGCCCAGGGCCGCGGCCTGCTCTGCCGCATCCAGCGCGGAGGCCAGCGCGAAGTCATCCACCGTCCAGCCCAGGGCTTCCATCACCACGTCCATGGTGTCACGCTGACCGGAACCCGGGTTGCCGATATTGACGCGCTTGCCCTTGAGGTCCTTGACGCCAGCAATGTTGGCATCGTTGCGGGCAACGATGGTCAGTGGCTCGCCGTGCAGGGCGAACAGCGCACGCATGTCGGTGAAAGCGCCGTCGGCCTCGAAGCTCTGGATGCCTTCATAGGCCTTGTATTGGATGTCTGACTGCACTACGCCCATGTTCATCTCACCGCCACGAATGGCGTTGACGTTGGCGACCGAGCCGCCGCTGGACGGGGCGTTGCAGCGAATGCCATGTTCGGCAGAATTGCGATTGAGCAGGCGGCAAACTGACTGGCCTACCACGTAGTAGACGCCTGTCTGGCCACCGGTACCGATGGTGACAAAGGTCTCTGCGACAGCGGGCGTGGCGCTGAGAGAGGCATACCCAATAGTGGCCGAAAACAGCAGGGCAAGGGATTTGCGCATCATGTGAAATAGCTCCTTTTTCTGATTGTCAGTGGCTGCTGCCATCGTACAGCTAGCCAGTGTGGGAGGCCCGATCCCGCTTCAGGGCCGAACACGTTTACCTTTTGCAGTGTAGTGGATGAATTCAGTTTCATCAGGACGATAACCGCAGTGTCGCGGTCGGGCAAGCCTGCAACAGAAGCAACAACCCGGCCATTGGGCCGGGTTGTCAGGTGGGAAGGAGTTACTCGACGGGAGGCCAGCCGCCCATCTCTCGCCAGCGATTGACGATGGTACAGAACAGGTCTGCGGTCTTTTCGGTGTCGTAGCGTGCGGAATGGGCCTCGCGGCCGTCAAAGTCGATACCGGCAGCGCTGCAGGCCTTTGCCAGCACTGTTTGACCGTAGGCCAGCCCGCCCAGGGTGGCAGTATCAAAACAGGAAAACGGATGAAACGGGTTACGCTTGATCTGGGTACGCTCAACTGCTGCGTTGAGAAAGCCGAGGTCGAAGAACGCGTTGTGCCCGACCAGCACGGCCCGTTTGCAGCCAGCTGACTTCACAGCCTTGCGGATCTGCTTGAAGATCTCGGTCAGCGCATGTTCTTCAGTGACAGCCTGGCGCAGCGGGTGATCGAGCTTGATGCCGGTGAACTCCAGCGCAGCTTGCTCGATGTTGGCACCCTCAAAGGGTTCAATTCGGAAGAAACTGGTGTGATCCGGGTAAACCAGACCGTCTTCATCCATATTGATGGTCGTCGCCGCTATTTCCAGCAGCGCATCAGTGGCGGCGTTGAAACCACCGGTTTCAACGTCAATGACCACCGGTAGAAAGCCGCGAAAGCGGTAGGCCAGCGGTGACTTGGTCTTGCCGCTGGGCGTGGCGTCCTGTTCTTCGCCATCAAAGTCAAACTCGCTCACGAAATATCCCTTGCTGTCGATGGGTAGATAGGATCAGACCAGGCGCCAGCGAATCTGTTCGCCGGCACGCAGTGGAACGATGCATTGATCGCCGAAGGGCAGTTGCTCGGGGACGGTCCAGCTGTCTCGCTCAAGTGTGATGCGATCGGTGTTGCGTGGCAAACCGTAGAAGTCCGGGCCGTGGAGGCTGGCAAAACCTTCCAGCTTGTCCAGTGCGCCAAGTTCATCGAAGGTTTCGGCGTACAACTCAATTGCGGCGTGGGCGGTATAGCAGCCGGCGCAGCCGCAGGCGGCTTCCTTCGCGTGGCGGGCGTGCGGCGCCGAATCGGTGCCAAGGAAGAACTTGCTGGAGCCTGAAACTACGGCATCACGCAGGGCTTGCTGGTGAGTCTGACGCTTGAGTACCGGTAGACAGAACAGGTGCGGGCGAATGCCGCCAACCAACATGTGATTGCGGTTGAACATCAGGTGATGAGCGGTGATCGTAGCGCCCACGTTGTCGGAGGCGTCCTGAACGAAGGCAACGGCATCCCCGGTGGTAATGTGCTCGAACACGACCTTGAGGGCGGGGAAACGCTCTACTACCTTAACCAGTTGCTGATCAATAAATGCCTTTTCACGGTCGAAGATGTCGACTTCGGCGTGGGTCACCTCACCGTGTACCAGCAGCAGCATGCCAACGTCAGCCATTGCCTCCAGCGCAGGGTAGATGTTCTCGAGTGCAGTAACGCCAGACTGGGAGTTGGTGGTCGCACCAGCCGGATACAGCTTGGCGGCGACAACCTGACCACTGGCGTGCGCCTGACGGACAATCTCGGGAGAGGTGTGGTCGGTTAGATACAGCACCATCAGCGGCTCGAAGTGTGACCCGGCAGGGCGTGCGGCAAGGATACGCTCGCGGTAGCCGGCGGCCTCGGCGGCATCACGAACCGGTGGCACCAGGTTGGGCATGATGATGGCGCGACCAAAGGAGCGCGCTGCATCTGGCACGGTGTGCTGCAGTACGGCACCGTCGCGCAGGTGAATGTGCCAGTCGTCCGGGCGGATGAGCGTCAGGCGGTCGGTCATGCGGGGGATTCCAGTCCAGATTTGATGCCGCAATGCTACCCCAATCGCCCCAGCTTTGACACTCCGCAGGTACTGCCGACTATTCGTGGCTGGCGGACGTCCATCGCCGCCAGCAGGTTGCAGTGCTGCGGATCGCCATCAGATGCATCTTTTTTCTGTCAGGGAATAAAGTTTTCCGATTGGCCGCCGATGAAGCAGGCAAGAGAAGTCAGCGTTCGCCCACCTGGTGGCGGCACATCTGGAGAGACGAGTGACACGAGCCCCTCTGGTCATGTTTGTCGGACTGTCAATGTCCGCTCAGGCAATGACCTTTCAGACCCGCATGGAAGACGTGCAGTGGCAGGTTGAAGGGGATCAGTTTGCCTGCCGTTTGAGTCAGTCCGTGGCGGGCTACGGGGAGGCGAGCTTCGTGCGTCGGGCGGGCGAACACCCCGAATTCGAACTCAAGGCTTGGGACAGTCCGATGCGTCCCGGTGCGGCACAGGTCTTTAACGATCCGCCGCCGTGGCGTCCCGGTACAGCCGCCCAACCGATTGGGCAGATTCAGGTCGGCGCCGGGACCTACACGATGATGGCTCCTTATGAACAGGCCGGCCGCATGCTGGCAGGGCTGGCTTCTGGTTTGCAGCCGACTATCATGCGCAGCAGCCAGGTAGGGGGCGATCAGGTTCGGGTGGTGGTTTCCAGTGTCGGATATCAGCAGGCAAGACGGGACTTTCAGTCCTGCATAAGCAAGTTGCTGCCAATCAGCGCGGCGCAGGCGGCGCAAAGTATCATCAGCTTTGGCTCGGGCGGGAGTAACCTGAGTGCCGACGCTAAAGCCAGACTCGATGCCATCCTGCAGTACATTAAGGCCGATGAGAGCCTCAGCGGCATCATCCTAGATGGGCACTCAGACAATCAGGGCAACCGCCTGGACAATCGCGAGCTATCTCGTCAGCGGGCGCTTGCCGTGCGTGACTATCTGACGGCCCAGGGGGTCGATGAAAACCTGTTCAGCATGCGTTTTCATGGCGACAGCTATCCGTTGGCGAGCAACCGCACTGAGGAAGGGCGCGCGACTAATCGCCGGGTCATGTTGCGGCTGCAGCACAACTGACGCACAGCCTACCATTCAACCGTATCGAAACCGCATCAGACCCTAAAGTTGCGGGTCTCTCCCCTGTGAATCCTGCCACTCTGGCGCTAGAATAGCGGCTTTCGCCGATTCCCCACGGGGTGGCGTTTCAGTCTTGCTTAAGGGAGCACGTAATGGCAGAAGTCAACAAAGTCGTCCTGGCCTATTCCGGCGGTCTGGATACCTCGGTCATTCTCAAGTGGCTGCAGGAAACCTACAACTGCGAAGTGGTCACCTTCACTGCCGACCTAGGTCAGGGTGAGGAAGTAGAACCTGCACGCGCCAAGGCTCAGGCCATGGGCGTCAAGGAAATCTACATCGACGACCTGCGCGAAGAGTTTGTTCGTGACTTCGTGTTCCCGATGTTCCGCGCCAACACTGTTTACGAAGGTGAGTACCTGCTGGGTACCTCCATCGCTCGCCCGCTGATTGCCAAACGCCTGATTGAGATCGCCAACGAAACCGGCGGTGATGCCATTTCCCACGGCGCGACTGGCAAGGGTAATGACCAGGTGCGTTTCGAACTGGGTGCTTACGCGCTCAAACCGGGTGTGAAGGTGATTGCTCCCTGGCGCGAGTGGGATCTGCTGTCGCGCGAGAAACTGATGGATTACGCCGAGAAGCACGGCATTCCGATTGAGCGTCACGGCAAGAAGAAGTCTCCCTACTCGATGGATGCCAACCTGCTGCACATCTCCTATGAAGGTGGCGTGCTGGAAGACACCTGGACCGAGCACGAAGAAGACATGTGGCGCTGGACCGTCTCTCCGGAGAACGCACCTGACCAAGCCACGTATATTGAGCTGAGCTACCGCAACGGCGACATCGTCGCCATCGATGGCAAGGATATGACCCCGGCTGAAGTCCTGACCTACCTGAACAAGGTTGGCGGCGCCAATGGTATTGGTCGTCTGGATATCGTCGAAAACCGCTTCGTCGGCATGAAGTCCCGTGGCTGCTACGAAACCCCCGGCGGCACCATCATGCTGAAAGGTCACCGCGCCATCGAGTCCATCACCCTGGACCGTGAAGTTGCCCACCTGAAAGACAGCCTGATGCCGAAGTACGCTGAGCTGATCTACAACGGTTTCTGGTGGAGCCCGGAGCGCGTCATGCTGCAACAGATGATCGATGCGTCCCAGCTGAACGTGAACGGCGTAGTTCGCCTCAAGCTGTACAAGGGCAACGTCATCGTGGTCGGTCGCAAGTCTGACGACTCGCTGTTTGACGCCAATATCGCCACCTTTGAAGACGATGCCGGTGCCTACGACCAGGCCGATGCGGCAGGCTTTATCAAGCTGAACGCACTGCGCATGCGCATTGCTGCTGGCAAGGGCCGCAAGCTGCTCTGATCGGCGCTACGAGGTGTCTGAATGACGCCCGGCGAAAGCGATTTCGCCGGGCGTTTTCGTTTATCTATTGCTAGCGATAGTGCTTAACCGGTAGCTTTGACTGCATCGACACGCAAGGGTAGCGATCATGCGAATTCTGCACACCATGCTCCGGGTCGGAGATCTCGAAAAGTCCATCGCCTTTTACACCGAGGTGCTTGGCATGACCCTGCTGCGCCGCAAGGACTACCCTGAGGGGCGCTTCACCAACGTATTCGTCGGGTACGGCAATGAGGCCGAGCATACGGCGCTTGAGCTGACCTGGAACTGGGACACCGCCGCCTACGACCTGGGCACCGGTTACGGGCATATTGCGATCGAAGTACATGACGTCTACCTTGCTTGTGAACAGATCAAACAGGCAGGCGGGAAGGTAGTGCGCGAGGCCGGGCCAATGAAACACGGAACCCGGGTACTGGCGTTTGTTGAAGATCCCGACGGATATCGAATCGAACTATTGTCTGCGGGGGCATGATTTAGCGCAGTTGCTATGCCGTCATGGAGGGCAGGGGATGGCAGCGGTATTTGGAGCAATCGTTGTGCTGGTGCTCGCCGTCTGGTTCGGTATGCGACGGCTGCAGCAACGCAGGAGGTGTGCGGCACTGCATCTTGCTGTCTCACAGATACGTCTGTTGCGCCAGTTGATCGAGCAGGTCCAGCGTCACCGAGGGCTCCTGTATGGCGTATTGTCTGGCGAAGGCAGTCTGGAGGCACGTCGTTGGTCGGTAAATCAGCAAGTGAACCAGCTGCTGGAGACCTGTCGCTTGCACCAGCCAACGCTGCATTGGTACGGCACCTGGCATGCGGTACTGGCGTGCTGGGCCCAGCTGGAGGAGGGTGACGACCAGGCCGACCCCGAGCAAATGCTGCTCGCGCATAACGAAATGGTTCGCAACCTGTTGGCGACCGTGGCGGCGCTCGCTGACCGCTACGATCTGGTTTGCCTTGGCCGGCTCGCGCCGCAGTCGGAAGGGTTGTGGCTGGAGCTGTTGCGCAACACCGAGCTGGTCGGGCAGTCCCGGGCTATTGGTACCGGCATAGTCGCCAATCGACAAAATCTGCAGGTATGGCGAGCACAGCTTGCAGCTTTGAGTTCGCAAATCCGTGAGATGTGTTACGCGGCGCTGGCGCGTCTGGCGTCTGATCCAGAATTGCGGGGGCTGGTCAGTCAGCCAGTGCGAGCCGCGGAGGATTCGCTCGACGTCCTGCTGGAGCGAATCCGTGAGCTACTGGAACAGCAGCCTGATCCGGGCTTCAGTTCCATCGACTACTTCCAAACGGCCACCCAGGCCTTGAGCGCCCAGCTGCTGCTGGTAGACATTCTGCTAGCGCGGCTGGAGACGCGCGCACTCAGTTGCGACTGATACCTCGAATTTGCGCCGCCATTTCGGCTGCGTAGAGGTCGGTCATACCGGCAATAAAGTCCAGTACGCGCAGATAGCTGCGGTAGGGAGGCCAGTCCGCTTGCGGGATGGTATGGCCCAACAGGTCCAGGATGCGCTGGTGTTTGAAGCTCAGATTCTGACCGGCGTGCAGCTCGTTGACCGCACCACAGAATGCATCGAGCAAGGTTTCCAGTGTGCTGTAGGCGCCGATTTCGTGCAGCGTCTTGCGCTTGTCCTGAAAAATCCGCTTGCGGGCCATTTGCTTGGCATCAAGCACGCAGCGTCGGGCGGCGCCATGCATGTGCTCGACCAGGTCTCCTTCAAGTTCACCGGCGAGCAGGGCAGGCTGTTGATCAATGAAGGCCTGGGCTGCGGCATTGACCAGATGCTCGATGGCTTTGCCGCGCAGAATCGCCAGGCGACGGCGCTGAGAGTCCTGTGGCCCCAGCTGTCGATAGGTTTCAGGCAGGTCGTCGCCCACCAGGTCAAGTAGCACGCGCTCAACTTCAGCGTAGGCGAGCAGGTCCATTTCCAGTCCGTCTTCCAGGTCGATCAGCCCGTAACAGATATCGTCCGCCGCCTCGACCAGATAGACCAGTGGGTGGCGACTAAAGCGCTGGTCATCCTGGGCGGGCAGCCCCAGCTTCTCGGCTATCTGCTTCAGCAGGGGGTATTCGGCCTGGTAGCAACCAAACTTGTTCTTCTTATAACCCAGTGTGTCGGCATGTCGAGCCGTCCAGGGATATTTGAGATAGGCCCCGAGGGTCGCGTAGGTCAGGCGCATCCCCCCTTCAGCCTGGTGGTACTCAATTTGGGTAAGGACCCGAAAGCCCTGCGCATTGCCTTCGAAGTGGAGAAAATCGTTGCGTTCGGCGTCGCTTAGCGGGTCAAGCAGGCCACGCCCGGCTGCCTGTCTGAACCAGTGGCGAATGGCGTCTTCACCGGAGTGCCCGTACGGTGGATTGCCTATATCGTGGGCGAGGCACGCAGCCTGAACAATGACACCCAGATCGGCTGGCTGGCACCATTCTGGCAACTGCCCGCGCAGCATTTCGCCGACTCGCATGCCCAGCGATCGGCCAACGCAGCCAACCTCCAGGCTATGGGTCAGACGGGTGTGGATGTGGTCGTTACTGGATACCGGATGGACCTGGGTTTTCTTACCCAGCCGGCGGAAGGCGCCGGAAAAAATGACGCGGTCATGATCCTTGTGAAAGGGCGTGCGGCCCAGTTCCTCATCGCTGGTAAAGGTCTTACCCAGCCGCTCGCGGCACAACAGTGTTTCCCAATCCATAGAGCTCTCCCGGGACGATGTAGTGAGTATGTTGGATGCGCAGGAGGCTGCCAAGTCGGCAGACCGGGGCAAACAAGGTAGAATGCGCGTTTTCCCAGTCTTGACGCGTACCTATGATCCAGCTCAGTCTTTATGGCACCCTCGGATGCCACCTCTGTGATGCAGCCCTTGCCGAGCTGGCGCCGTTGGCCTCCAGCGTGCAGGTCAGCCAGGTTGATATTGCGGACAGCGATGAACTCATGGCGCGCTACCAACTGCGCATACCCGTGCTGCAACGCGCTGATACCGACGCCGAACTGGATTGGCCGTTTGATCTGGCGACTCTGATGGACTGGCTGGCTGACTGCTTGCGAGAGGAGGCCTGAGTCATGGCGATGCGAGTTGAACCCTTCTGGAAACGCAAAACGCTGGATGAGCTGGATCAGGACGAGTGGGAGTCGCTGTGTGACGGCTGTGGTCTGTGTTGTTTGCAGAAACTGGAAGATGAAGACGAGCCCCAGGCGATTTACTACACCCGCATTGCCTGCAAGCTTCTGGATCTGAAGACCTGTCGCTGCAGTGATTATCCCGATCGCCGGCAGTTTGTGCCTGACTGCATTCAGCTGACCCCAGGCAAGGCACAGGATTTCGCCTGGTTGCCACCCAGCTGTGGTTATCGCCTGGTCGCCGAGAGGGAGGATTTGCCACCGTGGCACCATCTGGTGTGCGGTGATCGTAACGCTGTTCACGCCGCCGGCATCTCCCAGTCGGGTCAGATGCTGGCCGAAGGCAGCGTGCCTGACGAAGACTGGGAAGATCACATTATCTTTCGCGTTGGCTAGTTGTCGATCTCGAATTCCCGCAGTTTGGTATACAGGTAGCGCACTTGGTCATACTCGAACGGGCTGTCCAATGCGCCGTAGCGGAAGGGTGTCTGGTAGCGTAGATCGATTGCCCACACCCCCCAGGTGGCCTGGTAGTTATTCATCAGGTCCCGGTTGTGCATGTAGTTAACGTAGTCTTCTAAGACCCAGTCAACCGCGCGGCCAGTCCCGTCGCGCAGGCTGGACGGGCCAAGGAACGGGATAACCAGGTACGGTCCGGGCGGCACCCCCCACACCCCGAGTGTTTGCCCGAAATCCTCATCCTGCTGCGGCAAGCCCATTTTCTGCGCTACATCAAAGATGCCAGCCAGACCGAAAATGCTGTTGAACAGCAGCCGAGCTGTCGTTTGTCCGCTACGCTTGAACTTGCCCTGCAGCAAGCTGTTTCCAAGATTAGGTATGTCCTGCAGGTTATTGAAAACGTTAGATACGCCTGTCCGCACAGGGGAAGGCGTGGCCCACACATAGGTGCGCACTACCGGCAGATATACATACTGATCGAACTGGGCGTTGAAGCGATAGATGCGACGGTTCAGACCCTCAATCGGATCCTGTACGTTAAGGGCGCGCAGGCTGGAACGTTCAAACTGATAACGGTTCTCGCGCGCGTCGATATCCAGCTCCAGCAGTGGGTCCTGATACGCTGGTACGCCCAATTCAAATTCCTGTGCGAAGGTCTCACCCGCCAGCAGGGTCATGCTCAGCGTTGCGGTACTGATAAGCTGTCTGATCACTGGTCATCCCCCGCCAAAAATTGCAGATAACGCTCGGCAACCGGCTCGTAGTCCAGATTGCCGCCGTGCCCTCCAGTGGGGTACAGATAGGCACGATCGCCGAAGGTGTCAGCGAGAAAGTAGTAGTCGTCACGAGTCAGAATCAGTTCGCTTGCGTTGCTTACCGCAGCGATGTTGGGGTTGTCCCTGAGAAAGCTCTGGATATGGTGGAGACTGGTTTGTTCCGCCATCTGCTCAAGCGTGCCGCCAGCGTTGCGGCGCTGCCAACTGGGCAACAACTCGGTGTCAACGTAGCAGCTGAAGTCACAGAACAGGGCGCGTCGCAGGTAAGGCGTCAGCGAGGTGCTTACCTTGAGGTCTTCGTCAGCTGGCGCGTAACGCCCGCCGCCATTGATCAGGTCACTCATGAAGTTCATGTCGGCAGCAGAGAAGCGAAACACCGCACCGATCAGCATTGCCAGTTCGGCGTCGTTCAGCACCTCTGGCGAGTTCTGGATTTCTTCGAACAAGCTGGTCTGAATATCGGCGTTGCCACGATTGGCAAAGTGGCGAGACAGTTTCTGGAAGATGTGCTCGTAGAAACTGTCGTTATCGCTCACCCCGGCTACCCGGGTGTAGGACAATTCATCCATCCGTCCGACCGAGGCATAGAGGTCAACGGGTGGGTTCAGCAGCAGGACCCGTTCAAAGTGGAATTGCCCCAGATGGCTATCGAGCTCAGCGACGAAGGCTGCATGCAATGCCCCCAGACTGAATCCGGCTAGGCGATAGCCGGTGACCTTGAAGCCCAATTCAGACTGCGCCTTTTGCAACGCCATGCTCATTGCCGTATGCAGGTCTCGTGCATCGTCTTCTGCGATGCCGGGCCGGCCGCTGCGCGAGGCAGCCGCAATAAAGTCGTGGTTGGACGGGGAGGAAAGCACGATGACATGCATGCCTGCCTGCCAGAACAGACGCTTTAGATAGTCCATACGGGTGCTGTCGTAGCCTGAACCGGTTCCGGCGATAAGGAAAATCAGTGGTGCTGGACCATCGTGCCAGGCAACCCGGTAATGGAGGTCACGGTACTGAGACAGGGCAGGCGGCAGGTGCCGCTCAGGGAGCACTCGCACCTGCAGGTCGGTTTGTTGTACGTCAACTTCATCGGGTACCGGTGCGCGCAATCGCTCGGGAGTGCCGGTAACCGTTGCCATGAACGGGTTGGCAACCGGATAGTCGTAAGGCGCGGCATGCGCGGAAAGGGTCATGCATGTGAGCAGACCGGAGAGCAGTGATAGCGTTCTGGTAAACCGGCGCAAGCTGATTCTCTTCCTGAGGGACACTGGAGATTTAACCTCAATTTGTCTGCAAAGTTCCTTTTATTTATCGGCTGGTGTGCCCGAATCAAGCAGAAAAAGGAGACAGCATAGGGTTCTGGTCGGCGTGTCGGCGGCGCTCCAGCCGGTTCCAGAGTTTCTCATGGAAATAGAATGCCACGGTATTGATGGCCGGCTCGATCAGCGCGACTGCGCCACCAACCATGACGCTGCCGGTCAGCAGGTACACCACGCCGAAGGCGATGGAAAAGTGCATGCAAGCGAAGGTGATGGTCTTGGTCATGGCAGTACCCCGAAACACACGTCATGAAAGTCATTAGTCAGTGTGGTCAGGATAGTCAGACCTGATCAATTAATAAATCGAATTTGTTTAATTGCGCTGATAGAAAAGGATGATTTTGGCGGAGAAAAAGCGCAGGACGGCGCCTGCGCCTCCATGGACGTCAGTCGAAATCAAAGTCGCTGAGTTCCCGTTGCAGACGGCGCTCTTCCAGATAGTTGTCGATCAAGCGACGCTTGGTCAGGCTACTTTTGGAAATGGGCGCACTGTCGGTATCGGGGGTGTCATCGTCTTCGATGAATTCGTCGTCGTCCAGTTCGATATCTGATTTGGCTTGGCTCATGACTCAACTCCACGCTGAACATGTCATTTGCGCACCTTATAAACGCAGATACGGATTTGCGGAAATAGATTTTTTCAATTGAATTTGACGAAAAAACGCAGTGTGTTTTCACTGCGTTAGCGGAGGCCGGATCGCGCGCCGCGTTCAGTCAGATGTCTTGTGCTTGTAGTCGCACAGATCTTCGATTCGACAGCTGCCGCATTGTGGCGTTCTGGCCTTGCAGACGTAGCGTCCGTGCAGAATCAGCCAGTGGTGGGCATCGACCAGAAACTCCTTGGGGACGTGTTTGAGCAGCTTCTTTTCGACCTCAAGGACGTTTTTGCCGGGCGCAATGCCGGTGCGGTTGCTGACCCGGAAAATATGCGTGTCCACCGCCATGGTTGGTTGACCAAAGGCCGTGTTGAGCACTACGTTGGCGGTCTTGCGGCCGACGCCGGGCAGGGCTTCGAGTGCCTCGCGGGTTTCCGGCACCTGGCTGTCGTGTTCTTCGATCAGAATCTTGCAGGCGGCAATGACGTTGCGAGCCTTGCTGTTGAACAGGCCGATGGTCTTGATGTACTCGCTGAGGCCGTCTACGCCAAGGGCGTAAATGGCTTCGGGCGTATTGGCAACCGGGAACAGCTTTGCGGTGGCCTTGTTGACGCCGACATCAGTCGCCTGGGCTGACAGGGTTACCGCGACCAGCAACTCGAACGGCGAAGTGAAGTTCAGCTCGGTGGTAGGGTGCGGATTGTCTTCGCGCAGGCGGCGAAAGATTTCGTAGCGTTTTTCCTTGTTCATCGTTGCCTTGGCTGACCTTAGCTGATGGTGCCGGTAACACGGACCCGCTTGCTGCCAGCGGCTGCCGGTTTGACTTCGCGTGCTGCCGCGCGCTCCTTGATCTTGGCGTCGATCAGGTTCTTGAGGGCGATCAGCAGCCCCATGAACAGGAAGGCGCCCGGCGGAAGAATGACGAACAGCACGTCCTTGTAGTTGGGGAATACGACCAGCTTCCAGTCTGCGGCAATTGGGCCGAGCAGCAGGTCCATGCCGGCAAACAGCGTGCCGTGGCCGATCAGTTCGCGCAGGCCACCTAGCACGATCAGCACCAAGGTAAAGCCCAAGCCCATCATGAAACCGTCGACCGCCGACGGCAGTAGCGGGTTCTTCGACGCAAAAGCATCGGCCCGACCGAGAATCACACAGTTGGTGACGATCAGCGGAATAAAAATGCCCAGGATCTGGTACAGCTCATAGGTGAAGGCCTGCATCAGCAGTTCGATACAGGTGGTGAGCGCGGCGATAATCATGACGAAGGCGGGCAGGCGCACGGCGTCGGTCACTGCGCTGCGAATCAGCGATACCGCAAGGTTCGAACCGGTCAACACCAGTATGGTGGCGAGACCGAGGCCAAGTGCGTTGACCACGGAGCTACTGACACCCAGCAACGGGCAAAGCCCGAGCAGCTGAACCAGGCCTGGGTTATTGTGCCAGAGGCCGTCAGCGGTGATCTCGGAGAGCGTCTTGGTCGCCATGGATTACTCCTCGCCGAGCTGCAGCAAGCTGGCTCGATGTTCGTCGAAATAGTTAAGTGCCTGATAGACCGCCTTGACCACCGCGCGTGGGGTAATAGTCGCGCCGGCGAACTGATCAAACTGCCCGCCGTCCTTTTTTACCGCCCATTGCTCAGGTATCGGCATGCTTAGACTCTTGCCGTTGAAGTCCAAAACCCACTGGCTCTTAGTGGTGTCGATGCGGTCGCCCAGGCCCGGCGTTTCCCGGTGGTTGACGCTGCGCACGCCAGCGATGCTGCCATCCGCGTTGATTCCCACCAGCAGCTCGATGCGGCCACTGTAGCCGTCAGGCGCGACCACCGGCAGGATCACGGCGCTGACAGCACCGTCATTGCGCGCTCGGTAGGCGTCTTGCGTACTAGTCAGGCTCAGATACTGGCGGTCGTCTATGGTAAAACTGTCGGCCAGCAGATCGTTGTCGTGCTGATCGTGGGGAATGATCTCGTTCAGTGCGCTGAGCTGAACCCGGCGCTGGGCTTCACTGATACGCTCTGCGGTACCTTGCTGGGTGATGGCGATCATACCTACGGTAGCCATGGCGAACAGACCGAGAATCAGGCTGTTACGCAGTATCGAGCTGCGGGTGGTAGTCGGGTTTTCCATGGCTCAGTCCACCTTGCCCATGCCGCGTTTGGCCTTGCGGTGACCATAGGTGCGCGGCGTGCTGTAGTAGTCGATGGTCGGTGCCGCCAGATTCATCAGCAGCACAGCGAAGGCCACGGCGTCGGGGTAGCCACCCCAGGCGCGGATCACATAGACCATGATCCCTACGCCAGCACCGAAAATCAGCCGACCTTGTTTGCTGGTGGCACCAGACACGGGGTCGGTAATGATGAAGAAGGCACCGAGCATGGCCGCGCCGCTGAACAGGTGGAACAGCGGCGAGCCGTTGGAATCGGAACCGCTGCCATTCCAGAACAGCAGGCTCATTACTACCAGCGCTGCCAGCATGCCAACTGGGGCATGCCAGCTGTAAATGCGCTTGTACAGCAGTACCAGGCCACCGAGCAGGTAGGCGACGTTGACCCATTCCCAGCCGTAACCGGCAAATTGGCCAAAGGCCGGGTTGGCTGCCTGCAACTCGGTCATGGTCAAACTGTTGTTGGTCTTGACCGCATCGAGTGCGGTGGCCAGTGTCCAGCCGTCGATCTCACTGCTGACCGGCAGGAAAATACGGCTCAGGCCGTCGAGCAAGCCCAGGGTCGCATGCACGTCAGGCATCACCGCTTCAATGCCACGCCAGGCTGGCCAGCTAGTCATCTCCACCGGAAAGGAGATCAGCACCACCACGTAGCCCAGCATCGCCGGATTGAACGGGTTCTGCCCGAGGCCGCCATACAGCTGTTTGCCAAATACGATGGCAAAGCTGACCGCAATCAGCGTCAGCCACCAGGGCGCATAGGGAGGTAGTGCCAACGCCAGCAGCCAGGCGGTGACAAGGGCGCTGCCGTCACGCAGGTAGAAGCCGATAGGGCGCTTGCGGATAGCCAGGATGAGTGATTCGACCAGCAGGGCGACCACGCTGGCGTAGACGATGTTGATCAGCGTGCCGAAACCGTAGAACCAGGTCAGCACCGCGATGCCGGGCAGCGTCGCACCGAGTACCCAGAGCATGATGGTCTGGGTATGGTTGTTACCCTTGGCGTGCGGTGAAGTCATGCGTACCAGCGCCATCAGTTGGTCTCCTTGCTGGCCATGTAGTCGGCGAACGCCTTGGCGGCGACATCCAGCGCGGCGCGGCGAGTAGCCAACGCCTGTTCGGCGGCTGCGGTATCGGTACCCGCTTCGGTAGCTTCTTTGAGCTCACGCTCGGCGCGCTTGAAGTCCGCCTTAGTGGTAGCCAGGTTGGTTTTCAGCTCGCGCAACTGCTCGTCAATCGGCTTTTTGTCGACCCGTTGGCGGTCCGGCGGTGGAATCGGGCTGTTGTTTTCTGCGTCGTGCAAAGCTTTTTCTGCTGCGCTGAGCGCCTGTTGCTGAGTTGCCAGCTGAGCCTGCAGAGCGGAATCCTCCGGGTTCTCGGCCAGAGCGCGTTCGGTTTTCCTGGCAGCTGCGCGGGCCATCGCCAGATCCAGCTTGGCCTGTTTCAGCTTTTCATCGACCGGTTTTTTTGCGGTTGCAGCTGCCGGAACGCGCGCCTCTGCAGCTTCCGCCTGCTCGCGCAATTTGGCAATTTCGGCTTGCTGCTCGTCGCTGGGGCTATCGCCAGCCGCACGTTCGGCCTTTTTGAGCGCTGCGCGCAGCATGGCGGCTTCAATCTTAAGTTTCTTGGCGTCGTCTTCACCGGCTGCCTGTGGCGCGGCAGCGGCCGGTTGGCTGCTGACGTCACCCTGGGCCTTATCGAAGGCCTCCTGCGCGTCACGTGCGGCCTGTTCCAGTTGCGGAATCTGCGCCTGCAGGTCTGCGTTATCCGGGTTGGCGGTGAGCTGCTTCTGAGCTTTTTTCAGCGCCATCTGCGCGGTGGCCGCGGCGATCTTCAGCTGCTTCTGCTCCGGTGTCAGACCACCTGCCTTTGGCACAGGCGCGTCTGGGGAGGGTGACGCAGCGCCGCCTTCTGCCTGCTTGGCAGCCTCTGCTTCCTTCGCCGCTTTCAGGTGCGCGGCTTTTTCGGCGCGGGCTATACGGTCGCGTTCCTTCTGCTCGGCTTCGCGCTGCAGACGTTCCTGGCGGTGCTCGAAACGTTGACGGGAATGGTCTGCCTTGTGCTGCTGGAGGTCGAGTGCGCGAATCTCTGACTTGGCCGCGCGGTAGTATTGCACCAGAGGAATGCTGCTTGGGCAGACGTAGGAGCACGCGCCGCACTCGATGCAGTCAAACAGGTGCTGGCGTTTGAGTTGATCGTAGTCCTTGCCCAGGGCAAAGAAGTGCAGCTGCTGCGGCAGCAGGCTGGCTGGGCAGGCCTCGGCGCATAGACCACAACGGATGCACGGTTGGGCGGGGGGCGGTGGCGGCAGTTCTGCCTTGCTACCGGCCAGCAGGCAGTTGGTGGTCTTGACGATGGGCGCGTCCAAGCTTTGCAGGGTAAACCCCATCATCGGCCCACCCATGACCAGTCGATAGAGCTTTTCGGGCTGCAAGCCGGCAAAGGTCAGAAGGTCCCGTATCGGCGTGCCGATCAGCGCTTCGACGTTGGTTGGATGACTAAGCGCCTCGCCGGTCACAGTTGTAATGCGTTTGATCAAGGGCTGCCCCAGCAGCACGGCGTCGTGGATCGCCAGCAGGGTGCCGACGTTCTGACAAACCATGCCAAGATCGGCTGGCAGACCGCCACTGGGTACTTCCTTGCCGGTCAGAATCTGAATCAGCTGTTTCTCGCCACCGGACGGGTATTTGGTCGGAAACACCATGACCTGCATGGCCCGCGCGCCAACGGCGGCACGCATGGCCTCGATCGCTTCGGGCTTGTTGTCCTCAATGCCGATCAACACCTGCTCCGGCCGCAGGATGTGCATCAGCACCTCGATGCCAATGACAATCTGTTCCGCGTGGTAGCGCATGGCGCTGTCGTCAGCGGTAATGTACGGCTCGCACTCGGTCCCGTTGATGATCAGCGTGTGGATCTTCTGCTCGGGGCGTGCAGTGAGCTTGACGGCGGTGGGAAAACCGGCGCCGCCAAGGCCGCTGATACCGGCGGCGCGAATGATGTCGAGTAGAGCAGCCGGCTCCAGTGCACTGAAGTCACTGATCGGGTCAAGTTCGCACCAGCGGTCCTCACCGTCTGCCTCAATACGGATGGCCCATTCTTCCAGGCCGGAGGCGTGCGGGTAAGGCGCAGGCCCAATGGCGGTAACCGTACCCGACGTTGGCGCATGCAGCGGACAGCTGACGAACCCGCTGGCCTCGGCAATCAACTGCCCCTTGAGCACCTTATCGCCGACGGCGACGCACGGCTCGGCGCGGGCGCCGAGGTGCTGCTGCAATGGCACGATCAGCTGTTTTGGCAGCGGCAGGGTTTCGATGCCGTGGCTGAGTGACTGGAGCTTGTTCTCTTCCGGATGGATGCCGCCGGGGATGTCCCAGATACGGATAGGGCTGGCTGCGGTCATCAGGCGGCCCCTCGGCTGGCGTCGGTGGCAATCAGGGCTGAGCTGGGTAGCGGAAAATCCCACTTCCAGTTCTGCGGTGTGGTCGGCAGGGGCAGCATGTCGATACAGTCAACCGGGCAGGGTTCTACACAAAGGTCGCAGCCGGTGCACTCATCAACAATGACGGTGTGCATCTGTTTGGCAGCGCCAAGAATGGCATCGACCGGGCAAGCCTGGATGCACTTGGTGCAGCCGATGCATTCGGCTTCGCGGATATAGGCAACCATGCGTGGCTTTTCTTCGCCGTGCTCGGAGTCCAGCGGCAGCGCCTCGACATCCAACAGGTCGGCCAGCGCCTGAATGGTGGATTCGCCACCGGGCGGGCACTTGTTGATCGGTTCACCGTTGGCGATGCCTTCGGCGTAGGGGCGGCAACCCGGATGGCCGCATTGGCCGCACTGGGTTTGCGGCAGCAGGTTGTTGATCTGATCAACGATGGGGTCGCCGTCGACCTTGAAGCGGACGGCGGCAAAGCCGAGCACCGCACCGAAAATCAGCGCCAGCCCCAGCAGGACGACAATGGCAGTAATGATCATCGACATGCTTACAACCTTATCAAGCCGGTGAAGCCCATGAACGCCAGCGACATCAGACCCGCCGTGATCATGCCGATGGCGGCGCCGCGGAATGGCGTAGGTACGTCGGCAATGGCGATGCGTTCACGCAGACCGGCGAACAGGATCAGAATCAGCGAGAAACCGATAGCCGCGCCGAGGCCATAGGTGGCAGATTTCATGAAGGTCTGTTCGGCGCGATTGGTGTTCAGCAGGGCGACGCCCAGTACCGCGCAGTTGGTGGTGATCAGCGGCAGGAAGATACCCAGCACCCGGTACAGTAGCGGGCTGGTCTTGTGGACGACCATTTCCGTGAACTGCACCACGACCGCGATGACCAGGATGAAGGAAATGGTGCGCAGAAACTCCAGGTCCAGCGGCACCAGAATGTACTGGAAGGTCAGATAGCTGAGGATGGAAGCCAACGTCAGCACGAAGGTAGTCGCAGCGGACATGCCGATCGCGGTTTCCAGCTTGCCGGAAACACCCATGAACGGACACAGTCCGAGGAACTGCACCAGGACGAAGTTGTTGACCAGTATGGTACTGACCAAAATGAGGGCAAATTCAGCCATGTAACCCAACCCCATGTACGGACCGGTCGCGCGCAGCTCTGCAGGCTGCTTCGTCGGTCCAGGCTAATCGGGCGGCAGGCCGCCCGCTGATTGCTCCGCTTTTGCTTACTTGACCCGCTGGCCCGGCTTGGCGCCTTGATCCGGGCTGAGCAGGAAAATCTCTTCACCGCCCGGTCCTGCCGCCAGCACCATGCCCTCAGAAACACCGAACTTCATCTTGCGCGGTGCCAGGTTGGCAACGTACAGGGTCAGACGGCCTTCGAGCTTGCTCGGGTCCGGGTAGGCGCTCTTGATACCGGAGAACACATTGCGCTTGGCATCACCGATATCGAGGCTCAGACGAAGCAGTTTGTCGGCACCTTCAACGAACTCGCACTTCTCGATCAACGCCACGCGCAGGTCAACGGCGGCAAAGGCGTCGAAGTTGATTTCCTCGGCCAGCGGTTCCTTGACCAGCTCACCGTTACCCGCCGGGGCGGTGCTCTCGGCTGCGGCCAGATCTTCCTTGGACGCATCGATCATGGCGTCGATTTTCGCCGGTTCAATACGGGCCAGCAGCGGCTTGAAGGCATTGAGCTGGTGGTTTGTCAGCAGCGTCTGGTGATCTTCCCAGCGCAGCGGTGCAACGTTCAGGAAGGCCTCTGCGTCGGCCGCCAGATTTGGCAGTACCGGCTTGAGGAAAACCACCAGCTGGCGGAACAGGTTGATACCCAGTGCACAGATGGCCTGGACTTCATCCTGCTTGCCTTCCTGCTTGTTCAATGCCCATGGTGCCTTGTCAGCAATCCAGGCGTTAGCCTTGTCGGCCAGCGCCATGATTTCGCGCATGGCGCGGGAGAAATCACGCTTCTCGTACGCGTCAGCGATGCTTGGTGCTGCGTCGATAAAGGCGCTGCTCAGTTCCGGAGCCGGGTTGCCCTCGACCATCACGCCGCCGTTGCCCTTGTGGATGAAGCCGGCGCAGCGGCTGGCGATGTTGACTACCTTGCCGACCAGATCAGAGTTGACCTTCTGTACAAAGTCTTCCAGGTTCAGGTCCAGGTCTTCCACGCCACGACCGAGCTTGGCGGCGTAGTAGTAGCGCAGGTATTCGGGGTTCAGGTGATCCAAATAGGTGCGCGCCTTGATAAAGGTGCCGCGCGACTTGGACATTTTCTGACCGTTGACAGTCAGGTAGCCGTGTACGTTGACCGCAGTCGGCTTGCGGAAGCCTGCGCCTTCCAGCATCGCTGGCCAGAACAGCGTGTGGAAGTTGACGATGTCTTTGCCGATAAAGTGGTATAGCTCGGCGTTGGAGTCTGCATTCCAGAAAGCGTCAAAACTCAGCTCGGGACGACGGCTGCAGAGGTTCTTGAAACTGGCCATGTAACCGATCGGTGCATCCAGCCAGACGTAGAAGTACTTGCCGGGCTCGCCTGGAATCTCGAAGCCAAAGTAGGGCGCGTCACGGCTGATGTCCCATTCCTGCAGGCCGCTATCCAGCCATTCGGCAATCTTGTTCGCGACGGCGTCCTGCAGGGCACCGCTACGGGTCCACTGTTTGAGCATGTCGGCGAAATCTTGCAGGCGGAAGAAGAAGTGCTTGGAGTCTTTCAGGACCGGGGTTGCGCCGGAGATCGCCGAGCGTGGGTCTTTCAGTTCGGTTGGCTCGTAGGTTGCGCCGCACTTCTCGCAGTTGTCACCGTACTGGTCCTCTGCCGCGCACTTGGGGCAGGTGCCCTTGATGAAGCGGTCGGCCAGGAACATGCCCTTTTCCGGATCGTAGTACTGGGTCACCGAGCGGGTGCTGATGTGGCCAGCCGCGTTCAGACGGCTATAGATCAGCTCTGCCAGCTCGCGGTTTTCCTCCGAATGGGTGGAGTAAAAATTGTCAAAGTTGACCAGAAAGTCCGCGAAGTCTGCTGAATGCTCGGCATGTACGTTGGCGATCAATTGCTCGGAGGTGATGCCTTCCTTCTCGGCGCGCAGCATGATGGCAGAGCCGTGGGCGTCGTCCGCGCAGACGTAGACGGCCTGATGGCCACGCAGCTTCTGGAAACGAACCCAGATGTCGGTCTGAATGTACTCCAGCATGTGCCCAAGGTGGATGGAACCGTTGGCATAGGGCAGGGCGCTGGTAACGAGGATCTGACGAGTCGCGGCGATATCGGACATGGGCGTTTGGGATACTTTGCGGTTGAACGTGAAAGGGCTGGGATGATAGCAGAAGGGGCGCTGCGAAGGGAGTCTTGGCAGCGCCTGCGAGAAGGGCTGTATTGTAATTTGCAGTTGCAACTGTACCTTGCTGAGACGATTGGCGCCGGCGTATAAGGTCCTGCTGCAAGGAGGCTCCATGCCATTCACCCCCGCTTCAACTTCCCCTGCCCATCCGCGTGCTGGCCGTCGCGAGTGGTTGGGCCTCGCCGTGCTGGTGCTGCCCACCCTGTTACTAGCCCTGGATATGACGGTATTACACCTTGCAGCGCCGCACCTGAGCGCTGATCTCGAGCCTTCAAGTGCCGAGCTGCTGTGGATTCTGGATATCTACGGTTTCATGGTGGCGGGGTTTCTCATCACCATGGGCACCCTGGGTGACCGGATCGGCCGTCGTCGCTTGCTGCTGATTGGCGCAACTGCGTTCGGACTCGCGTCCCTTGCCGCGGCCTTTGCCCATAGCTCGGTGATGCTGATCGCCACTCGGGCGTTGCTCGGCATCGCCGGTGCAACCTTGATGCCGTCGACCTTGGCGCTGATCCGCAATATGTTCCACCTCGAACATGAGCGCACCTTGGCAATTACCATCTGGATGACTGGCTTCATTGTTGGTAGCGCTATTGGTCCACTGGTCGGCGGCATCATGCTCGCGTTCTTCTGGTGGGGCTCGGTGTTTCTGTTGGCGGTACCGGTGATGGTCTTGCTGCTGCTGGTCGGTCCCTGGCTGTTGCCCGAGTTTCGTGACGAGCAGGCCGGCCGCCTGGATCTTGCCAGCGCGCTGCTGTGCATCAGTGCCGTGTTGTTATTGATCTTTGGCATCAAAGACAGCGCGCGCGACGGGATCAACCTATTGGCCAGCGGTTCCCTGCTGGCCGGTTTGGTGGTTGGCACCCTGTTTGTTCGCCGTCAGCGCCGACTGGTTGAGCCGATGTTTGATCTTGCGCTGTTTCGCCAGCCTGCGTTCAGCGTGTCGGTCAGCGCTATGATGCTTTGTATTCTGGCGCTGTCGGGCGCCTGGTTGTTGATCTTCCAGTACCTGCAGGGAGCGCTTGGTATGACGCCACTCCAGGCAGGGCTGGTCATGCTGCCGTCGGCGCTGTTGCAGACGGCGGCCTCGCTTTTGGTGCCGCGCATGGCGCGCTGGCTAGCGCCGCGCGTGCTGATCAGCGGAGGGCTGCTGATTGCCGTAATGGGTTTCCTGGTGCTGTTGGTGATCGGGCAGTTCCCGGGGCCATGGCTGATGGTGCTGGCCACCGTGCTGCTGGGCGTCGGTATCATGCCGATGATGATTCTGGGCACTGATCTGGTGATCGGGTCGGCGCCGCCAGAGAAAACCGGCGCTGCGGCTGCAACGTCCGAAACCGCAACCGAGATGGGGATGGCACTGGGCATAGCGGTGATCGGCAGCGTGGGCGCCGCCGTTTACCGAGAGCATATGATGGAGCAATTGCCTGCCGGGTTGAGTGCACATCAGATCGAAGTTGCCAGCGATACGGTTGGCGGTGCGCTTGGCCTGGCCGCACACTTGCCAGAGGTGATGGCGACTCAGGTGCTGTCGGCGCTGCAACTGAGTTTTACCCTGGCGCTGCAGACCAATGCCTTGATTGGCGCAATCATCATGGGCGGCGCAGCTTGGCTGACGGGGCGCTATCTGGCTGGCGCCAAACCGCATCGATGATCAAACGGCTGCGCAGAGACCTGCGCAGTCGGTCGGAAGAAGTTGCCCAACCAGACTGTTGATATCTCGGAATAATGTCATGTTCTGAGTGAGGATGTGCTGGTAACCTTCTGATATTTAGCCCTTATTTTTACTTGGCTTGGCTCTTGTAAGAAGAGTTTCTCCGGGATTTTCCGGGGCAACTGACTGACGCAAGGAGCACACATGCCAACACCTGCCTATCTCACCATCGAAGGCACCAAACAGGGGCTGATTACCGCCGGTACTTTTACCGAGGACTCGGTCGGCAATATCTTTCAGGAAGGTCACGAAGACCAGGTACTGGTGCAGGGCTTCAATCACCAGGTCATCATTCCGCGTGATCCCCAGTCGGGTCAGCCGACAGGTCAGCGGGTACACAAGCCGCTGATGATCACCAAGGTGTTCGACAAGTCCTCGCCACTTATCTTCAACGCGCTGACCTCCGGCGAGCGGCTGTCACGCTGCCGACTGGAGTGGTATCGCACATCCGCAACCGGCACGCAGGAACATTACTTCACCATCGAACTGCAGGACGCCATCATCGTCGACGTCCAGTCACAGATGCCCAACTGCCAGGACCCGGCCAAAGCGCATTTTACGCATCTGGAAGACGTGTATTTCACCTACCGCAAGATCATCTGGACACATGAAGTGTCCGGTACCTCCGGCTCTGACGACTGGCGCAGCCCGATCGCAGCCTGATCGCGGTTACCACCTCTACTCACACGGGGGAGGTGGTATTCACGAGACATTCCCTCGGGTTGTCTACTTTCTGCGTCGCTGGCAGTATTTGTGCGGGGAAAACAGACAACAACCAAGGGAGCCCTGATGAAATCTACCTCAGCCTATCGCCTGTATGGCGCGTCGCATTCGCTGTATACCGGTAAGGCACGTTGCTATCTACGCAATCAAGGGCTGCCCTACGTTGAACTATCGACCTGGCATCCAGATTTTGCCGAGCGCATTCTTCCGCAAATCGGGCGAGGCATCATCCCGGTGCTGGAAACGCCAGACGGTCAGGTAATCCAGGATACCGTCGACATCATCGATCACCTGGAGGCGCAGGGCGTCCCTTGGCCAGCCTACCCACAGACTCCGTTACAGCGCGTTGTTGCCGTTATCATTGAGTATTACGGTGGGCAGGCCATGTTGAAACACGCCATGCACTACCGCTGGTCATACCGGGCGGAGCAGGAAGCGTTCCTGCGTTGCGCCTTTACTCTCGGCTCGGGGGCTCAGTTGGCCGAGCAGATCATGGGCCGGATGAACTCCTATTTACCGCGCCTGGGAGTCAACGCAGACAGTATTCCGCAGATCGAGTCATCCTTCCTGCAGTTGCTCGATCGCCTGGAACAACACTTTGCAGAATGGCCATATTTGCTCGGCACTCAGCCTTCGATTGCCGACTATGGCCTGATCGGCCCGATGTTTGCTCACTTGGGCCGCGACCCGGTACCGCTGGCCATCATGCAGCGCCGGGCACCACGTGTTCACCGCTGGGTCGAGCGGATGACAGCGCCAGGACTCGATGTTGTCGAGTACGCCGAGTCGGAGCCAGCGTTCGTCGCCAATGATGACTTACCTTCAACGCTGATCCCGGTGTTGCAGCATATCGCCGAGGAAATCTTTCCGGAGTTGACGGACAAGCTGGCGTTTCTTGATGCCTGGGTTGCCGAGTTGCAGCCGGCCGACGGTACCCCGGTCACAGAAAAGCCGCAGGTGCGCCAAGTGGGGATGATTCAAACCCGGTTTCGTGGTGCCACCATTGAGGTCGGGGTCGAGCCTTACCTGCTTTACATTCTGCAGCGTGCAACCGATACCCTGCTGGGGCTGCAAGAGCCGGAGCGTGCGAGGGTTCAGGGTCGCCTAGCTGAACTCGGACTAGCCGATGCCATCCGGCTCGGGCGTCAATGGAGAGTAGGGCGCAGGCAAAACATCGAAGTCTGGGAGGGTGTGGCAGCCACTCAATGAGTTGTCGCTAGGCGACGCCGGACTCCACGCAACATCGGCGGCTGGGGATTGGCCTCACGCCACTGAAAAAAAGCCGAGTCGAGTGTTTCCGCAAGTTGTAGGGCGTCCGGGTTACGCCGTGAAATGACATAGACCAGTGGCCATTCGTCCAGTTGGTCGCAGCGAGTGCCTTGCAGCGGGTAATGGCGCATTGCGCGCTGCATTGGGTGGCCGTAACTGATCAGATATTGCGCCCGTCCGCGCAGCAGCAATTCCATCGCAGCGATGTGGTCCGGTGCCACAATCGGATGGGAGTGGTTCTCGGCAATAACCCGGTTGAGTTGCTCTCGATAGGTGTACCCCCGAATAAGCACCAAGTCGTGCCTGGAGAGGTCTTGGAGGCTGCTGACTTTCGGAGTGCCTTCAAGGGCAAAGGCGCACAGCTTGACGTTGATGTCGAGGGCACTGGATTCCACGGTAAATCTGCTCAAGGCCGGCACCCCTGGTGAGCCGGGCCACAGGTCTATATCTCCGGTCTCCAGGTAATGATAGATGCGGTTGATCGGGTAACGCTTCCACTCAACCCGGAATCCGCTGGCTGCCGCCAGTTCGTTGGTCAGCTCGATGATGCGTCCCTGAGCTTGGCCTTGCTCGTCGGTATAGGCCAGCGGGGGGAACTGAATGTAGCCAGCCGTCAGCACAGGCAGATCCGACTGGTTGGCGAGGCTAGCGACAGGCGTACCGAGAGCCAGCACCAGGCCGACAAGTGCACGAATAACCCTTTGGCCAAGGGCAACAGGCGTTTTCATTGTTGTTGTCATTGTGGTGTAACAAACGCATGGGTGTGTACCGAAGATAGCGAGCGGGAGTCAGGGCGTCCAGCGAATCACCTGAATGGGGTAGGGGGGGGCGGCCGCGTCAGAGACGCGGCGGTTGGTCTTGCGGCACTACCGTGAAGTTGCTGGAGAACTCAGTCCAGTGCATTGACGGAATCGAGGATCGGGCTCAGATAGGGCTTGTGCTGATCTATCTCCGAGCGAGTCAAACCGTTCATTTCGTAAGGAAACACCAGCCAGTCTTCGGTTGAGTACAGGCAAAAGTCAGGCTGCAGGCTGGTCTTCGCCGCGCCGGTACGCTTATAGAGCGTTGCGATGCGGGTGTCGGTCGGCATGTTGCGTTTGAGCTGCCCGTTCAGCTTGTCGATGACCGCCTGCACGCTGTGCCCGGTGCCGAATGCGTCGTCGACGATCAACAGCCGGTCACTTTGGTTCAGGTTGTCCAGCAGGTAGTGGGTGCCGTGCACGCGAATCTCGGCTTCAGGTGCTGCGACCATGGCTTCGTAATGCTCCATGCCGCGATAGGAGGTGCGCAACGCGATGTGGTCGGTTTTAACACCCAGGGTCTGCAGGCACTCCTGCACGTAAATACCCACAGTGCTGCCGCCACGCCACAGCCCAACGATGAAATTGGGACGGAAACCGCTCTCGAAAATCTGTACACCAAGACGAAAGGCATCTTCGATGAGCTGGTTTTCATCGAGGAACCGGCGATTGCGAGTGCTTTGCTGCGGGGAATTGGATTGGTTCATAGCTTGCCAGGCGGCTCCCTCTGGTGTGATCATGGCACGATTCTGGAGAAGCTTACGGTCTTATGGCTGAGAAACAATACCTTAGTGCACAAAGTCTGCTCGAAGACGCTTTCAGTCTGGCCGCGCAGGTGCTCAATTCGGGCTTTCGCCCGACGTTCATGATTGCGGTCTGGCGCGGTGGTGTGCCGATGGGTATCGCGGTTCAGGAGTTTCTGGACTACCACGGGGTACACACCGACAACATTGCGATTCGTACGTCCTCGTATCACGGCATTGACCAGCAGAGTAAGGAAGTGCGTGTGCACGGCCTGAATTATCTGGTCAAGCATGTGACCCACGAAGATTCGTTGTTGATCGTTGACGACGTTTTTGACACCGGCCGCTCGCTGGAGGCCATCATCAACGAGCTGCGGCAGAAAGCGCGCCTGAATACACCCCACGATATCCGTGTCGCCGTGCCGTACTACAAGCCAAGCCGCAACGAGCTGGACTGGGAGCCGCAGTACTATCTGCACAGCACCGACGCCTGGCTGAAGTATCCGCATTCGCTTGAGGGCTTGAGTGCGGAAGAGATCAAGGCGAACCGTCCGGCGCTGTATGAGATTCTGCAGGCGCATATCAGTTGATATGGCCTGCAGCTTGGTTCAGTTGACGTCCAGCAAACCTGCGGTAGAGCGACAGACGTTGTCTGCACCCTGATAGATTTCCTGCATGATGCCCGATACCTGGCTCGTTCGGTTGCTTCCTTCCTCGGCCGTGAGGCTAACAGCATCAACGTTGTAGGTGACGCGTTGCAGCATCTCGCGGTTCTTTTGTACGACAGAAGCAATCTGCGAGGTGGAATTGCTGGTGCGACCGGCCAGTTGGCGCACTTCATCGGCTACCACGGCAAATCCCCTACCTTGCTCTCCCGCCCGGGCGGCTTCAATTGCGGCATTCAAGGCCAAAAGGTTGGTCTGATCCGCGATGGCCGTGATGGTCGCAACAATGTCTTCAATGCTGCGCGACTGGGTATTCAGTTCGGCGATCAAGGCCGTAGTCTCTGTTACCTGGCTGGCAATTCGAACGGCAGTATCCACTGCGTCCTGTAGCGCCTTTAGTCCTTGCTGGGCGATAGCTGCGGTTTCTTCCGATGTGCTGCTGGCGACCTCGGCGGCCTGCCGAATGGCCAGGTTTTGTTCAACGCGGCGGGTAATGTCGCTAGCAAATTTCACCACTTTGATAACCTTGCCAGCGTCATCAAAAACCGGGTTGTAGGTTGCCTCGAGCCACAGGGTATTGCCGCGCTTGTCCACGCGATCAAACTGCCCTGACTTGAATTCTCCGCGGGCGAGTTCGGCCCAGAATCTGGGATGTTGCTGATAGAAGTTGTCGCGGCAGAAAATACGGTGGTGCTTTCCACGCAGCTCCTCCAGCCGGTAGCCGAGCAGGTTTAAAAAGTTGCTGTTGGCTGTAGCGATGGTGCCATCCGGCGTGAACTCGATGACCGCGAGAGACTTGTCGAGCGCTGCAAACACCGCATCTCTTTCCTGCAGCTGTGTTTTGGCGTCGGTCACATCAGCAGCAATCTTGAGCACACTTACGACCTTGCCGCTCTCATCCTTTACTGGAAAGTAAGTGGCTTCCAGCCAGACGTTCTGCCCCTGGGCTGTGCGCCGCCGAAAGGTGCCCGAATGGGCTTTGCCGTCCGATAGGTCGCGCCAGAAACGTTGGTACTCGGGGCTGCGCAGATAGGCTTCATCGCAGAACATCCGGTGATGCTGCCCCAGTACTTGCTCAAGCGGATAGCCCATGAGCTGCAGAAACAGTGGGTTGGCGTCCGTTACCGTGCCGTCCGGGGCGAACTCGATGGAGGCCATGTGACCTTTAAGAGCCATGAGCTGGGTTTTATATACCTGCATTTCCGTGTGCTGGCGGTTGCTATCGTTATTACGCTTAAACTTGAACATGGTGTTGCTCCGGACAGCTAATAGGAAACTGCGCTCCACCTGCACAGAAACTATTGTTGTTATTGATGCGAAACGAATCCGTTAGTCGTCTACGAAGGGCGTCGCCGATGGGGATATGGCCACTTGCAACCACGCCAGATTACTCTTTGGTTGTGACTCTGATCAAATACTCTGTAACTAGATATTTCCATTCGGGCTAATGGGCATTCTGGTCGGACTTTAGTCCTTGACTTGAGGTGTGGCAGGCCCTCGAGGGAGGGGGAGGGAGACAGGAGAGGGTAGCCAAAGTCTGAGGGAGGGCGTTGGTTGAGCGCGGAGAAATACGAGCTACCCACAGTTTGACGAAATACCGGCTACTGTGGGTAGCGTCAGCTCAGTTACCTGCGCGACGAAGCGCTTGCGGCGAGAAGTCTCGAGGCGTCAGCGGTGCATTGAAGTCGTACATCGGCTCGTTGTTATCCAGGCCGTCGACGAAATAGTTGCCGTCCTGCAGGTGGTACAAGGTCTCCAGAGTACTACTGAACATCGGAACGTCGTAGTAGTTGATTGGGTGGCTTTCCTGCAGACCAATCAATTCACCAGCACTGTTGCGCAGATCGACAGCCAGGATCTGCCAGCTGTCCTCGTCGATGTAAAAACGCCGCGCCGCGTATGGGTGGTGATAGCCGGTACGCAGGGTGGCGTCGAGTACCCACACACGGTGCAACTCGTAACGCAGCAGCGCCGGATTAAGGGTGTTCGGTAGCACAATCTGATCGTAGGGAATGCCCTGCTGATGCACCGCATAGCTGTTGTAGGGCACCAGCAATTGCTGCTTGCCTACCAGGTTCCACTCGTAGCGGTCCGGCGCACCATTGAACGAATCCACCACGTCTGCGGTGGCCAGATCGCTGGTGTCAGGTTGAATTGAGTCATAGGCGAGCACGGGCAGGCGACGGACTCGGCGGCTATCCGGGCTGTAGCGCCAGGCGCGGCGAGTGGTCAACACCTGATCCAGCGGATCCTGTACGACCAGCGCCGTACCCGCGAGCTTGGCAGGCGCGGTGACCACATACTTGTAATACAGCAGCGTGTTGTCCAATTGCTCGGTGGTCATGCCATCCCGGTTGTAAACGTAATAGATCGACCGGTCACGCGTGATCAGGTTGGCCTTGCCATTAATTACGACGGCCTGACTGTTAATGAAGCGGTTCTGCTCGCCTTTGTAGTGAAGGATGTGGTTCCAGATAACCTCCATGCCTTCCTGCGGGATCGGGAACGGAATGCCCGTCGCTGCTCCGCGTATGCCGTTGCCGTTGGCGATCAGTTCGGCGCGCGTGGCGTTGGCTCGGGTTGCGCGATAGATACGCTCAGGCGCTGAAGCACTGCGGCGACTGGGAAAGACGCGCAGATAGTATCCAGGCTGACGCTTGAGCAACTCTACGAGCCCTGCAGGCAACTGATCCTGATACTGGCTGAGGTTGGTGATATCCACGCGGAGTCGCTCGGCGTCGGCAGCGAACGGGTCAAGGTGGTGCATGCCAGGATGATAGCCCGCCGGAGCGCTGGTGCCACCGGTCCAGGCTGGAATCGTGCCTTCAGCGTTGCCGGCTTGCTCGGCACCGAGAGGGGTAAGGTCGCGGCCCAGTCGGAGGGCTTCGTCGGGCTCCACCTTGGCGTATGCCGCGCTGGCGAAGGCCGTTACGGCAATAAATGCAATCATCCTGCGCATGGTTTAACTCCTTGTAACGCTGGCCGGAACACAGATGCTGGCCGTGGTTGCGGCTATTCAGTAAGGGAGGAGGGTTGACCGCATGGCCAAATTTCGCGCGAATTGTAGCGTTAAATGTCCGGCGTCATGGTGTTGACTACAAATTGCTACAAGACCGTTCTGCAAGCTGTGAGCTGGTTCTCTTTTGCTGCCGTTAGGTCAGCTGGTGAAACCCTGATTGCATCCTTACTAAGAGCAGCCCATTGCCAGCGGGCGACCAGGCTAGGTCGCCACTGCGGGTATGCTGGCTCAGGGGCTGGGCAATCCGATCAGGCTGGCGGCGAGTCCGAGCCCCGACAACAAGCAGGGCGCCAACTGACAGCCGTCAGAAGCGCAACTGAACGCCGGCAACGGCAGAGCCGTAGCTGTCGACAGAGTCGATGCTGGTACTGTAGTTAGCGTATGCCGTCAGCTCTTCACTGAACGCCGCTTCAATGCCGATGCTTGCAGTGAAGTAATCACGATCAGGGTTGCTCGTCTGCAGGCGATTATTGGCGACATACAGGTGACGGGCTTCGTCCTTGTACTCGTGCTCCCATGCTAGGCTGGCACGTGGAGTGAGCACGGCAGCTCCGGTCTTGATTTGCATTGACGTATCAAGCCCGAACATCGAACGAAGTGATCTGGCACGCTGCTGGCTAACTTCACTGCCGTTATTGTAGCGGTATCCGTCAATGTCACTGTATACGTACTGCGCGCGGGCAAATGGGTCGAGAGACACCGCGCCTAGCTGGTTGTGGTAACCGAGGCCCAGCAGCAGTGACAGCTCATCGGCGCTGGTATCCGCATCGGCGTTGGTATCCAGATCGTAATCTGCGCGGGTATAACTCAAAATGCCTTGCCCATGGAGCCGCTCGGTCAGCTGGTAGCTGCCGAACGCGGACAGACTGGTTGCGGTGCGCGTGATTTGATCGCTGGAAGCGTCCACATTGCTGTCGCCATCTTCATAGCTGAGTGCCGCACCGAGTACCAGAGACGGGGTCAACTTGTGATCCAGGCCAGCAGTGATGCGGTTGCTGCGAGAATGGTAGCCCGCCTGGTAGGCGTCCGAATCAACGTCATGTTCATCATGACTGGTCTGCAGGAAGAAACCGTGCTGCGGTATCCAGGAGGCCTCGCGGAGACTGCTCAGGCGTTGAGTCAGCACGCGCGCAAGCGCCTTATTCGAGCTGATCGAAAGATCGCCCAGCAGCACATCTGCAGATACCAGCGGCAGGGTTGCCAGATAGATGACGCCGGGCCCCGTGATGGTTGTAGTGTAGGTGCCGGCGTCACCAGCGGCAAAGCCGGTATCGACGATAATGTACCGGGTCCCGGCTGTCAGGTTGATGTTATCGATATTGGACGTGGTTACGCCGCCGTTACCGTCATCGTCGCCGGCGACAAAGTTGGCCACTTGATCGGCAGGGTCAAAGCTGCCCTGATAAACAAACAGGTAACCATCGTAGGTTTGGCTGGATTCAAGCGAATAACTGCCATCTGTACCGACATAGAAAGGCTGCGCATTGTAGGTAACAGGACCAAGGCCGGAACAGCAGCTGCCGTCTGCGAAAGGACGATTCCAGGAGCCATCGGGCGCATTCAGGTTTCCGCTGTAGCTGGCCGTGGCGGCTGAAGCATTGAGGGCAAAACCGCCTGTGCACAGTAGCGCAGCACTGATGGCGCTACGCAATCTCAAAGCACGCGTGTTCAACATGGTTTTCTCATTGTAGGAATGGCAGAAAGCCTAGCCTACGGGCAGCCACCGTTGATGAGAAGTGGGGAGGAGAGATTTATTTGACGCTTTCCCTCGAATGCCTTTTTTAGTGGCGGTAATGTGTTGCTGCATTAAGGGCGGCTCAATTAACGCCATTAA
Source organism: Halopseudomonas oceani (assembly GCF_002903165.1). GTDB lineage: Bacteria > Pseudomonadota > Gammaproteobacteria > Pseudomonadales > Pseudomonadaceae > Halopseudomonas > Halopseudomonas oceani. Next base: position 51,514 of record NZ_PPSK01000008.1, on the reverse strand, counting down.
GTTAATTGATTTCACCGACAAACTGCGCTGCAGCACTATCTCCCTGTGACCAACATTACCACCGGGAGATTCACCATGAAGATGATCAAACGTATTGTCCGCCTGCGCCAACCTGTGACTAGCGAGCAGCCTGCAGAGGCCCATCCGAACTTCTGGATGTACCTGTAACCTGATTCAAGCCGCCCCGGAACTATCCAGTTCGGTCAGGACCTCGGGGTTGTTTTTGAAGGCTTTGGCGAAGATGTCGCGGTGACGGGCCATGTAGATGCTGACCTCTTCGGCAAGCTGTTCGCCCAGTTGTGGTACCGCTTTCTGCAACACCTCACCCAGTGTTTCAGCCAGTTCCAGCATCTTGTCATGACGGTCTGCTTGGGCTTTATCCATGAACAGTTGCTCCGGGTCTCTGCTACTGCGGTAAACAATTTCAACGGCCATGCGCACCTCTGGCTTGTTGGCAAAGAAGGGTGAGCGCACGCTGCGCCCAGACGCCACTATCATACTGTATGAAAATACAGTGTAAAGCGCGAATTACATCGGCCAGAGAGTGCGTACTTACACGCGGCAGGCTCACCGAGAAGGAGGTGCAAGTTTCTGAGCGTAGGTATCGTGGTTGATCGATCAGCCCGTTTTCAGGGTTGGTAATCGAATACCTCGACGCCCGGAGGAATCTGGTACCAGTCCTGCTTCTCGCTAACCCATACGTGACGGGTAGGTTTGATAACGCGTGTATCGTCGAGATTCGACGGCTTCAGCTTGATGATGCCAGGCTGCGCCGGGCTATAGTGGTAGATGCGATTGCCACAGGTCGGGCAAAAGGCGGCGCCATTGATGTTGCCGCTGTCGGCCACGCGGCTCCAGTGTGTGAGCGGCCCGCTGAAGCGAATGTCCTGCTCGTGAACGATCGCGGTGATGCTGAAGGCGCTCGTGGAGAGCTTCTGACACTCGCGGCAGTGGCACGCCATGACTGCTTGCGGTTGTGCCAGCAACTGGTAGCTGACGCTGCCGCATTGGCAGGAGCCAGAGATAGGGTACTGAATTGCGTTCATAGCGGGGCTCACATGGCAAGGACAGCGTATTGTGCCAGTTGAGGCTGAGCGCTGTCTTGTCGCCGTGCGACAGATTCAGTCGGCGCGGAGATACCGATTCTTGCGGGCGTTGATCATCATCAGGGTGATCCAGTAGGCAATGCTGACGACAGCGGGAAGGTACAGCCAGCGCGGATTCTGGATCTGCAGCAATGACAGCGCCTCCAGCCCAATCACGAGCAGCGTAACCAGATGCAGTGGCCCCGGCACAAACAGACTGCTGTCTAGTATTTTGTTTTCCAGTGGGCTCAGGTTGTCGCAATTGTTGGCGATGCCGCAGGCGGCAAAGAACAGCACCAGAGCGCCGAACAGCATGACCAGATTAACCAGAAGAGGGATCAGCACGCGCGTTCCTTACAGGCTGAGTGACGAGATATGTGCACCTTAGATCAGATCATTGCCGAGGTTAAGCCAGCTTGTCTCGAAACATGAAGTAGACCGCAGCGAGCAGGCAGAGTCCGGCCCACAGATAGTCCAGTTTCAGTGGCTCCTTGAGATACATCACCGAAAAGGGAACAAATACCGACAAAGTAATGACCTCCTGAATAATCTTCAGTTGGCCAACTGACAACACACTGAAACCAATCCGATTGGCAGGCACCTGTAGCAGGTATTCAAAAAGGGCAATCCCCCAGCTGATTAAGGCCGCAATGATCCAGGGTTTGTTGTTCAGCTCCTTGAGGTGGGCGTACCAGGCGAAGGTCATGAAGATGTTGCTGCAGACCAGCAACGAAATGGAGATAAGCACTGGGTGCATGGCAGCTACTCGAGAGGCAGTACACAAGACTGGTGGAAAGTCGGGCTCGCCTCGGGCATGGGCCGATATACGCGCCTGACGATGCGCTTTGGCAAGGAAGTCAGGCCCGTAGGTGCGTATCCGTCATGATGACGGTTGTACCGGTGGTCTCTGAACCGGGTTGCAGCAGGTTCTTGATTGATGCCAGCGCCAGGGCAAGAAAAGCGATGGCACATATCCGATAGGTCAGCCGCGCCCAGCGGCGGCCGGCGTTACGGAATACCCGATCAACGATGGCGGCGCAGACGAATGCCCAGGCGACCGATGCAGTCATGAAACCAGCGAAGAACATGCCATAGTCCGATAGCGTCGGGTTGTTAACGCCCACCGCCCCCATGGCGCTACCCAATGCTACCCAGTAGGCAATGTTCTGCGGGTTGGTCAGAGACAGCACGGCGCGCAGCGCACGCTTACGGCAGGGAGCGCCGGTCTGAGTGTCCACTGCAAACTCCTGATCGGCACTTGACCAGGATTCCCAGGATAGCCATAGCAGATAGGCTGCCCCTGCTATTGCAACCGGTATCTGCAAGACCTCCATCTGCAACAGCAAACCGACTCCACCGAGCCCGAGAATGGCCCAGGTCGCGTCGCCGACCAGTGAGCCAATCTGCACCGCAAACGCGGAGCGAAAACCGCCCCGAATGCCTTCGCGCACGGTTTCAGCGAAGACTGCGCAAGGGGCGGCGTTAAAGATTAGGCCAAGGGCAGCAGCAGCGAAAAACAGAGTCAGCATGGCGATATCCGGAAAAATTGAGCACCGCATAATGGCATTGGCTTGTGCCGTATCCAAGCGGGATATTGCAAGCGTGTGTAAAGCGTGGAGACGTCGTTGCTGTTATTAGATACCGGTCTCTTCATCTGGCGCGGGAATGCGAAATCCCTCCGGTACTCGGCGTGCTTCGTAGCGCGTTTTCGTCTTCAGGCTTTCGTAAATGACCAGGTCAGACTGCAGCTTGAGCATGCGATAGGCGTCGTAGTTGAACGCATCGCTCGGATCGGACGGCTCGAACTCGTCGCCGTGTAACCAGCCGCGAAAAATGGTGAAATAGATGCCTCCAGCCGCGCCCCATTGACCCGTTTCGCGAGAGAAACTGACCCTCCCGTTGGTGCTGACAGTCTGAAAATCGACTTCGTAGGTTCCGTCAGCATAATGCCGATTGAGCCATTGGTGGCGAGAACCATCCTCACGTACCAGTGAGCCGTACCAGTTGCCGACTAGCCCGTCCCATATCACCTGTTCATCGCTGCGCTGGTCCTGCGTCCAGCCCTGAATAAACTCCGGCAGCGAGATGGATTCGACGTCTTGCTTGCACCCACCCAGTAGCAGGAAAGCGGACAGCAGTAGGATTGCTCGAGTGGTCATGCGCGCCTCCTGCGCAGCGGGGTAAGGCGTCAGTCAAGCATAGTTGGCCGGTGACGGGAAGTGACACGTATACGTGTTTGCAGCTCAAGAATGCGGTTTCTGCGTTCGCTCTTTTCCCTGGGTAGCTGCAAGAAACACGATAACGGTTTCCTGCGGCGCGCAGGCGCGCCGCAGGAGCATACCTCAGTGTCGACCGGTGCCGGTCAGTTGAATGATGTTGTTGGGAAACTCAAGCGATTCCACCTCGGCGGTGAAGTCCCGAGCAACCTTGAGGATGGTGTCGCTGACGTGCGCGTACTGCTTGGAGAAGGGCGGCCAGTAGTCGCCCAAGCCGAGCGCGTCGTTGATCACCAGTACCTGACCGTCGCAGTCGGGGCCCGCACCGATACCGATAGTCGGGATACGCAGCGTGCGGGTAATAACGCCTGCGAGGCTGTAAGGGATATGTTCCAGAACAACCATGAACGCGCCTGCGTCTTCGATCAGCCTGGCTTCCTCGAGAATACGCCGGGCGTCAGTATCATCGGTCCCGACCCGTTTAAAGGATGTAGCGGTCTGCGGCGTCAGCCCAGTATGGCCAACCACAGCGACGCCGTTGTCGACCAGGTGCCGAATCACTTCCTCCTTTGGGCCCTCAAGCTTGATGCTGCTAGCGCCGGCGGCAATCAGCCGTTGGGCGCTCGCCAGGGCCGTCTGCGGATCGGTATCGGTCAAGTAGGGCAGGTCGCCGATGATATGGGTGTTGGGCGCGCCGCGCCGTACCGCTCCAATGTGATACTCCATATGCTCCAGGGTCACATCACGGGTACTTTCAAACCCCATTTCGACCATACCCACGGTATCGCCGACCAGAATCACCGGTACGCCAGCTGCTTCAATGCCACGGGCAACCGGGCAGGTATAGGCGGTCAACATGGTGATTGGCTTTTTGCCCTTGCGGGCAAGAAAATCAGCTTCGTGCAGAGTCATGGTGATGTCTCCCAGTTCGGTGGTATCCGGCGCAGGCTCACAACGCTGCAGCTTTCGCAGGTGGTCGCAAGCCAGTGCCGAGTGCTGGGATACCAGTAAAGCGAAAGACGCTCAAGCACTATTGGCGATGGTTATTTTGTTCGGCCGGTACCATCGGCAAAGCCAAGCCTGCTCGCTGACATGCCTTGTGGCGCCGCTTGCCAATGGTGTGGGCATAGCGCCCGAAAGCGGGTCTATGGAATCACTGCTGGTGGGTTTTACGCTGGACCCGCAGCGTCAGATACAGATAAAGCACGATAGCCAGATTGAGTACGAGCAGCCCGGTACTGAGCAGGTTCGGGCTCGTAGCGAACTCATAGAGTTCGGCAGGCAGGTATATGGCACCGCTGACCAGAGCAAACCACTCGGTCCAGCGAACCTGATGCCATAAGCCCCAGGACTCGATGAACCGCACCAGTGAGTAGACCATGGCGCCGGTGGCAATCAACCCAAGCCGCGCGTCACTGAGGCTGCGGCTGGCGTCAATAATGATGCCAGGCAAGTGGCTTGCGGGGTTCAGGTGCAGGTGAGTGACTAGTGATTCGGCGACGCTTTGCAGGTTATCGCCGGCCAGTTCGTGAATGCCGAGCGCGACGAGCAGCGCCAACAGTCCCTTGCTGGCCTCGAACAGCGCAATAGGTTTCAAACCAGACAGTTTCATGCCGATACCTTGCCTTCTATCTATCCCGGCCGTTGTCGTTGGCGTTGATCGTACATTCATTCGGCCTCGCCGACATGCTTTGTGTTGCGGAGCAGGAGGGTGAAAAGCTAACGCATTTCGAACAGCTCCTGGTGTATCCGTTTAGCGGACAACCCCAGGCTGATGAAGTCGCGCCGCAGGGCCTGCCCAAACGCGGTCGGGCCGCAAAACCACACGCTGGCCTGCTGCCAATGCGGAGCCAGAATTCTTATCTGCTCGGCTGTCAGGCGACCGTCGCGCGGCGAGACGCGCAAGTGCAGACGTATGCCGGCAGCGGCCGCATCGGCAGACAGCTTATCGATGGCTGCCTGGTCGACATCGCTGGTGACGTGGAAAAAATCAATATCGTGCTCGCCGCCTTGCTGCGCCAGATATTTCATCCGCGCGATGAAAGGCGTAACCCCGATGCCTGCGCCTACCCATATTTGTCGGGGAGCCGGGTCAGAGAAGTCGAAGCAGCCGTATGGACCTTCAACGGTGACCTGCATGCCGACCCGCAGCCAGTGCTTGAGCTGTCGGGTCCAGTCACCCAACGCCTTGACCACGAAGGTGACCTTTGGCATGGCCGGGTCCCACGCTGAGGCTATCGTGTAGGGGTGAGCGCCTTCATCAGCCTTGGATGTCACGAACGCAAACTGACCCGGGGTATGGCCGGGCCAGTAATCAGTCAGCGCTATTCGCGCTTCAATTACGTCAACACCGGGGTAATGGGTTATTTCTTCAATCTGCCCTTGAGCCCTGCGACTGCGGCCAACCCGTCCGGTCAACACCAACACTGCCGCGACGCACCCAGCGATCAGCAGCAGTAGAGTCAGCCAGCCAACAGGCTGACTCCAGTAGCTGAACTTGATCAACACCAGACTGTGCCACGCGAGGACCAAATAGGCGATTGCGAGCCAGTTATGCGTCTTCTTGAACCAGCGGTAAGGGACCGCTTTGAGCAGCGCAAGAATAATCAGCGCAGCAGCACCATAGAAGGCCCATTCGCCCAACGATTCGGCCAGCCCACGCTGGCTCCGCAGCCATTGTTCTGCTGCCGAGATATCTAGCCCGGCGCCCCCCTCGCGGCGGGCGGGACGGCTGAGCCATCCCCACCCCACCATCCACTTGGTGCCTTTGGCAAACCACCAGTGTGCCGTGCAGACAAATAACGCACCGATCCCAAGCCATTTGTGCAGGCGGTACATCTTGTCGAGGCCGCCCAGGTGCCGTTCAAGCCAGCAAGGACGGCTGGCCAGAATCATCGCGACACTCATCATCGCCATGGCAAGGACTCCGGAGTACTGCACAAATACCCCGCGAAATGCGAAGTACGTAAAGGGGGTAGGCAGTAGGGTATCGGCCGCCAGCCAGGCAGCGGAGGTGGCTAGCAACAGAAGGCAAAGCGCCAGCTTGATTCGGCTCATGGTTAGCACTCGTGTTAAGTCGAATGATTTTGCGACCGACTAAATGCCCGGAACAGAGCGGTCGCTTGACGACTTATGGTACTGCAACACAGGGGCATCGGGAGGGAAAAGAACGGATTATTGTGGCTCGAATTCCTGGCTGGCCGCTCGAACCTGGTTACCTAGTGACCCCCTTTCACGCTTTCCAACGCTGCCAATTGCACAGCCGGCCAGCAGCCCGGTAACCGATATCTGTAAATACCGGCCTGTCAGCCGTGAATGAACTTCCGGGGCGACGAAGAGCGGCGGGGAAGGCCCCACCGCTGGCATACTACCGCCGCTCAGCTCTTCTCCTGCGCGGATTTACTGGCCGGTCCGGGGCGCAACCAGCGAAAGGACCGGCGCAAAAACGCGTCAGCGTTGCTTTCGATCAGGACCCCGTGAGCCATGACAATGCGCTCTGGCTGCCACGCCAGTATATGCTCAATATGGGCTCTGGCCTGGTCATGGTGGCCGCGAAAGCTGAAGCGCCAGTCAATTGGCATGCCGCCATTGGGTGAAACGACTCCGGCGGCTTTGGCCAGTGGTCTTTGCAGCCAGCCCAACTGGTCAGGGTGAAAGTTCTCAATCAGGTCTGAGACGATCAAGGTGCGCGAGGCCTTGTGCAGGAAAACGCACTCGGTCATGGCGGGTGACCCGGTGAACAGCAGTTGGTCTATTTCTGCCAACCAAGGCGGCTCACCTTCACCGAGCGTGCCGTCAAATCGCAAGTCGGGCCGTTTCTCCTGGACCTCACGGGTCCCCCACAATGCAGCGTTTGGCCAGGCCTGCTGCCAGTCTGCAACAAACAGGTGGTGCAAATGGTTGGGGGCGATTAGCCAGCGTACGGGCCCGAGTGCGTCAATCGCATCCCGCAGTGGATCAGTTAGGCGCACCGGGCTGTGCACCCACAGGTCGCCGTTGGCCAGACGAATTACCGTCATTCGAGTGCTGAAGGGCAGGGTGAAGAAGCGAACGGATTCGCCGTCAACCAGCCAAACAGAAGAACAGAGTTGATTCATACCGTGCTACCAGGCGAGACAATTTGTGGTTCGGTAATCGGTTTTTTGCCGGCAAAAAACGGGTTTGGGTGAGTTTTCCCTCCCAGCTTCCAGAGCGCAATCTTGAACAGGATCTTGCGCATGTAGCCCTTGGCCGGCGCTGCCCGCACCTTTTCTCTTGGAACAGTGCCCGTGGCGCTGCTCAGGTTGACCAGTGCGCGGACTGGCCCGGTCTTGAACTCGGCATCCGGGTCACTGATGAAGGCGTGGATGAGCCCCACCAACGGCATGCCGGGGCCAAGGGTGTTGCCAATCGGGGTATTGCAGCAGCCAGCGTACCAGCGGTACAGACCTTTTTCGCTCAGGCGCAGACAGCGAATCTGGTCATGGCCATGGTGTATCTGCAGTCTGGCTGGCGGGAGCTGGTAGATATCGGTCCCCCCTTCGGCATCGAGTATCCGATCCGCCGCGTTCAAGGCGTGAGCAAACGCCTGGCAGTCGCGGCAGTAGCAAACGACACGCGTGCCGTCGACAGGGTAGACCTTGATTGCTCGGCCCCTGACGGTGCCGCATTGGCACTGCAGTGCGAGGTTGTCCATATGCACATCTCCTTATCGGGTAGGCTTTGCTCATTAAAGACCAGCACCGACGTATTGTAGCGCGGTCATCGCGACTGTTCGTGACAGGTCAGGCTTGCCGTGATCCGGTAGTGTCTGATTTTTGCGCCGCTGTCGCCAGTACCGGGGACAGTCAACAACAAGTGTCCCGGTGTGTCTGACATTAGCAAAACCCCGGGGTTACGGTGATGACCACTATTGCCCCCCAAAGCTAAGAGTGGCTGGCCTAATTGCAGGAATGCTGGCATAAAGGCGTTGAAGCTGGCCGGTGGTGCTGGCTGAAGTGAGGCGCCTGCTGCTATGGCACCGACACGTCTGCTTCAGCCCCCACCTTGAACCAGGCCCGTATGCAGTCGTGACAGGGGACGGATTTGCAAAGCAACGATCGGATTGAGCGATACGCGCATGCCATAGCGAGCGTTGACCGCAAGGCATTTATTCTCAGCGATGGCCAGCGCAGGGTTGCTGGTCGCGGTATTCCTCCACAAAAGGCAGTCGAGCAGATACTCGATATTTGCCGCATCGACCGACAGTCTCGGGTACTGCACCTGGGCTCGGGATCAGGCTACCTGACCGCCATATTGGCGATGTTGGCGAAGGAAGTAGTGGCTGTAGAGCGACTGCAGCCACTTGCCGACCTGTCACGTGAACGCTTGGCAGCCCAGGGGTTGCAGAACGTCACAGTGCGCTGCGGCGATGCCAACCTGGGAGCGTCTGATCTGGCGCCCTTTGATCTGATCCTGGTCTCCACACCCAAGATTGCGACCAGAGAACCGCTGTGGGACCAGTTGGCGTTGCGTGGTGAGTTTGTCTGTATCGAGATTGGCGACGCCTCTCGTCAGCTACTGGTGAAATACATCAACCGCGGCAACAAGCGCATTGCCCGCAGTGAGCATGGTTTTATCGAGTTCGTCACCAGTGGCGACGACATCTACGTCGAGCTGGGTTTCGTCTCGCCGGATGTGCTGCGCGAGGCGCGTGCGAAGGCTGCCCGCAACCGGACCCTGGTCGTCGACGAAATCAGCCGCCTGCAGAATCTTGACGCGCAGAAGCTGTATCGCGCGTTATCGGACCAGTACGGACTGCCGCTGCTCAGTGCCAACGAGGTGATGGCACGAATTGACCCGCAGCTACACGCTAACCTGTCGCGTGCCTACCTCAGCCACGAACACATCATTCCGATTCGCTCTGATGGCAAAACGGTTGTTGTTGCCTGTCGCGATCCGAACGCACCGATGGATGAGGTGCAGCAGCTGTTTCCCGGTCTGAAGATTGACCGGGTATTGGTAACCCCAGTCGATTATCGCCGCATCTGGGGGGCGCTTGAGCGCGGTGGGCAGACCCTTGATCGGATCGATCCAACCGCGACTAGTGACGCCGACAGCGACCTGCTGGCGGCGCAGAGCGAAAACAGCGAGGCCAAGCTGGTCAACCTCTACGAGGCCTTGCTGCTGGATGCTGTGGCTGATCGTGCCAGTGATATTCACCTTGAGCGCTATGGTGCAGATATTCGCGTGCGGCTGCGGGTGGATGGCGAACTGCGCGACCTTAACCACTACTACATCACGCCTGCCGAGTATGCTGGCCTGATCAACGTGATCAAGCTGCGCTCTGAACTCAACATCGCTGAGCGCCGGCTTCCCCAGGGCGGCCGCTCGCAGGCGCGGGTGGGCGACTCACGATTTGATCTGCGTGTGCAAGTGCAGCCGTCGCTACATGGCGAGCATGTTGTCATTCGTTTGCTGCCGCAAAATTCGTCACTGATCAGCATAGAAAAGCTGGGTATGCAGGAGCATATTGCCAACGCCTACCGGCGGTTGCTGCGCAACCCGGCCGGACTGGTGCTGGTAGTTGGCCCGACCGGGTCGGGCAAGACCACCACGCTTAATGCCGGTCTCCAGCTGTTGGCGGAAGACACCACCCGCAAGGTCATCACCATCGAAGACCCGATTGAATACTCTATCGACAATATCCAGCAGACCCGGGTGCGCCCGGATATCGGCTTCAACTTTGCCGATGCCATGCGTTCGTTTGTACGGCAGGACCCGGATGTGATTCTGATCGGCGAAATTCGTGATCATGAGACCGCTCTGGAGGCCATCCGTGCCTCGCAGACCGGTCACGTTGTACTGTCAACCCTGCACTGTAACGATGCGGTAGACGCCGTGCAGCGCCTGTTCGACCTGAATGTTCACCCCAACTCGCTGGCCAGCGAGCTGCTGGCGGTCATTGCTCAGCGTCTGGCCAAGCGTGTGTGTGTGCACTGCAAGGTTGAGGACGAACCCGACCCGGAAATTCTCAAGGAAGTATTCCCCAAGGCGATTCCCAAGGGGTTCCGTTGCTTCCGTGGCAAGGGGTGCGCGCAGTGCAACGGCACTGGCACCAAAGGGCGTGTGGGCGTTATTGAGTATCTGCAGTTCAATGGCGAGCTGCGTAATGCGGTATCACGGCATACGCCGGTTGGCGAGTTGCGAGCCCTGGCACTGGATTCCGGGCTGTACACTATGCGTGACAGCGCTTTGGATCACGTCATTCAGGGCAACATTCCGCTTAGCGAGCTACCGCGGATTCTGCCGCAGGAGCGCATGGCGCCGGAAAAACGCGGTCAATGGAAGGCCTGAGGAGATAGGACATGAAAGACAAGGCCATCCAGCGGCCCGCCGCAGAAGATCGTTTCCATGATCAACTGGTCAAGTTGCAGCAATGGGACCAGGGGCCAGTGCCGCCGGGCTGGTTGCTGTCGCCAACCGCAATTGAGCACTTTGTGCTGGGTAATGACGCGTTGGGGATTGAGCGCAAGTTCGTTGCGCCGCGAGAAATGGTCAGCCGGGTAATCGTATCGCTGGCAACCAACCGTGGGGCAATGCTGATCGGGGAACCGGGGACGGCCAAATCATGGCTGTCCGAATTGATTGCCTGCGGTGTCTCGGGGCAATCGCGTCTGACCATTCAGGGCGGCACCATTTCGCATTACCGGCAATTGATCTACGACTGGAACACCAGTTTGCTGGATAAGCTCGGACCCTGTCGTGAAGCATTGATCCCGGGGGCTTTGTTCCTCGGTATGGAGCAGGGCAAGCTGGTGCGCTTTGAAGAGCTGGCCCGCTGTCCGCAGCTGGTGCAGGATGCCTTGCTGTCGATTCTGTCGGAGCGGCAGTTGCAGATACCAGAGTTGCAGGGAGAAGACGGCGTGCTCTACGCCCGTGAGGGGTTCAACGTCATTGCCACCTCCAACTCGCTCGACCGTGGCCTGTTCGATATGAGCGCAGCGCTGAAGCGACGTCTTAACTTCGAAACCATTGAGCCTATCGACGACCTGGATGCCGAACTGGATATCGTCCAGCGCGAAGCCGGTCTGCTGGCGCGTCAGTCAGGGGTAGAGATGACCGCAGATCCAGCCATACTGGAGATGCTGGTGACGGTGTTTCATGAACTACGCAACGGTCAGACGCTGAGTGGCCGAAGTACCGACCGCCTGGCCGCAGCGGTCATGTCTACCGCTGAAGCGGTAGCCGTCGCTCACGCACTGATGGTGTACGCCTGGTACTACCGCGATGGCAAGATGGCACCCGAGGATCTGCTGCACTTCATCATTGGCGCAGCATTGAAGGATAACCCGCAGGACCGCCGCCGCGTGCGTCACTACTTTGATACCGAAGTCAGCAGCAAGCCGGGCGAGCACTGGCAGCAGCTGTATGAACAGCGCCAACTGCTAGATTGAAACGGCTACGGCTGACGGGTGCCCAGCTTGCGCAGCAGCAGCGGGCGACCGAACAGCGCGATGACCACCAGCACGCCGAGAAAGACCAGAGCCAGCGGGTCGCTTTGCAGCAGTTGAACCACCAGCGCGATACAGGCTAGTGCGCCGGCCAGGGCGCCAAAGCCGGTGATCAGGCGGTGGCCCGCGCCGAGGCGAAAGGCCAGTGTACAGACCACGGCAAAGGTAAACAGGAAGGTCAGGCTGGCCGCTTCGACCAGCGCGATCAGCGATCCTGTAGCGACCAGTACCGCGGCAATGACGCCCAGGCCGACGACTGCTCGGTCCGGCACGCCCAGGCGGTTGTGGTGGTCTACTGCAGCAGGCAACTCACCATCGGTCGCTACCCGGTGGGCGAGCCGAGCTGTTGCAAACAGCGTGGCATTGATGGCCGAGCCGGTCGAGAACGCCGCTGCGATGGTAACCAGTACCAGCCCAACCGTGCCAAAAGCCTTTTCTCCAGCGATGGCCAGTGCAACCTCTTTATGCGCAATCACCTGATCGGCACCGATCAACATGGTGGTGCCAAGGGCCACTGTCACATAGATCAATATGACGACGACAATAGCCGACAACACCGCTAGCGGCAGTGTGCGCTTGGGGTTATCGATGTCCTCGTAATCGTACGTGAGTAGCTGAAAGCCCTCGTATGCCATGAACACCGAGGCTGCACCGAACAGCGCAGCAAGCAGGTTTGCCTCCGGTACGCCGCGCGATAACGCCGGCGGGTCCCAGTGAATCAGGCCCCAACTGGCAAGGCCGAGCAGGGCGATGACCTTGAACCAGACCAGCAGTATTTCCACGCCGCCAGCAACCCCAACGCCACGCAGGTTCAGCAAAATGAACAGGGCAATGATGGCGATGCCGGTAACCCTCGGCACCCAAGGCCCAAGTCCGATCACATGACCGAGATACTCACCGAAGGTAACGGCGTACACCGCGTTGGTCAGCACGTAGCCGACGATCAGAACCCATGCCAGGGTACCGGCAAAGTTGCGCTGGTTGATCGCGAGCAGGAAGGTAAAGGCGCCTCCACCACGGTTGTAATGCGCCGCCAACTTGACGTAGCTGTAACCGGCTGCAAGAGCGATTACTCCCGCAGCCACGAAGCTAAGCCAGGCGAGCGCGCCGGCGATGCCGACTACAACGCCCAGTGTGGAGAAGATACCGCCGCCAATCATGCCGCCAACGGCCATTGCCCAGGTCGCGTTAAAACCTAGCTTGCTGGGTGTCGCGCTCATGACGGGCTCCGTGTCGGTATCGCAAGGGAAAGCAGGGGGGAAGCGGTCGCCGGCTGAGGCGCGATGACCGTTTAGCGTGGGGTCAGGCCAGCTGCGCCCAGAGGTCGTACTCGTCGGCGTCGGTCACAACAACGGTGACGATGTCTCCCGGCTTCAGATCTTCGTCGGTATCGAGATAGACGTTGCCGTCGATTTCCGGCGCGTCCGCCATCGAGCGACCAATCGGGCCTTCGTCGTCTACTTCGTCGATGATCACCTGAATGGTCTTGCCAATCTTTTGTTGCAAACGTGCAGTGGAGATCGCCTGCTGGTGCGCCATGAAGCGCTCCCAACGATCCTGCTGCACGTCTTCCGGTACGGGCTCCAGGCCCAGGTCGTTGGCGGGTGCACCGTCGACGGGCGAGTACTTGAAGCAGCCAACGCGGTCGAGCTGGGCTTCGGTCAGCCAATCGAGCAGGTACTGGAAATCCTCTTCGGTTTCGCCCGGGAAACCGACAATAAAGGTCGAGCGGATGGTCAGCTCGGGGCAAATTTCGCGCCACTGCTTGATGCGCGCAAGGGTCTTGTCTTCAAATGCAGGGCGCTTCATCGCTTTGAGCACTTTGGGACTGGCGTGCTGGAAGGGGATATCCAGATACGGCAGGATCTTGCCCTCGGCCATTAGCGGGATCAGCTCATCCACATGCGGATACGGGTAGACGTAGTGCAGGCGTACCCATACGCCCAGTTCACTGAGCGCTTCGCACATCTCGGTCATGCGTGATTTAACCGGGCGGCCGTTCCAGAAACCGGTGCGGTACTTGATGTCGACGCCGTAGGCGCTGGTGTCCTGGGAGATAACCAGCACTTCCTTAACACCGGCCTTGGCCAGACGCTCGGCTTCGCTGAGTACTTCACCAACCGGCCGGCTGACCAGTTTGCCGCGCATCGACGGAATGATGCAGAAGCTGCAGCTGTGATTGCAGCCTTCGGAAATTTTCAGGTAAGCGTAGTGGCGGGGCGTCAGCTTGACGCCTTGCGGGGGTACCAGGTCGATCAGCGGGTTGTGATCCTGTTTCGGCGGAACCACCTCATGCACCGCGCTGACTACCTGTTCATACTGTTGCGGACCTGTTACCGCAAGCACGCTTGGGTGTACGTCGCGGATTGCGGTTTCTTCAACGCCCATGCAACCGGTGACGATCACCCGGCCGTTCTCGGCGATGGCCTCGCCAATAGCGTCCAGCGACTCGGCTTTGGCGGTATCGATAAAACCACAGGTATTAACGACCACCACGTCGGCATCTTCGTAGGTGGGAACCACCTGATAACCTTCGGTGCGCAGCTGGGTCAGAATGCGTTCGGAGTCAACCAGTGCCTTAGGACAGCCGAGGGAGACGAAGCCAACTTTGGGCGCGTTGGACGGGGTGGACATCAGGGACCTCACGGAGCGGTGGCATGGACTGCCATTCGTTGGAAACCGCGCATTTTATCCCCGCCTCAGCTGCACTGCCAGCATTGCGAAGCGACGAGTTGCACTGCGCCGACGGACTGCATGGAAGGCGTTGCATCTAGCGACTCGCCACTCTACAATGAGAATTATTCTCATTAATGCCGTCGGGAGCGTTATTGTGGCAGGAGAGCAGGCAAGGAGCGAGTGCGGAGCACTTTACGCAGAGCACAATCGCTGGCTGGTGGGTTGGCTGCGTCAGCGTATTGGCTGTTTGCACGATGCGTCCGACCTCGCTCAGGACACCTTCCTGAGAGTGTTGACGGCACGGGAGCGTGCGCCCCGGGATTCAATTCAGGAACCACGGGCGTTTTTGCGCACAGTCGCCGGGCGGCTGCTGTCCAATCATCTACGTCGTCGCGCTCTTGAGCAAGCCTGGTTGCAGACGCTTGCAAGCCTGCCGGAGCCGCAGGTTCCGTCACCGGAAGTTCAGGCGGTGATGCTGCAGACTCTGCACGAAATTGACGCCTTGCTGGACGGCCTGTCTGCGCGGGCGCGCCGTGTATTTCTCTTGGCCCAGCTGGAAGGGCTGACTTACGCTCAGATCGCCACAAAGCTCGGCGTGAGCGTGCGTACCATCAAACGTGACATGGCGGAGGCCTACGAGCAATGCATACTGCTGACCCCCTGATTTCTGGCCAACCACACGAATCGCAGGACCGTGCCGTAATCCGTGAAGCGGCGCAATGGCTTGTTCGCTGGCACGACACGCCGCATGACCAGCAACTGGTTGCCGAGCTCGCGCAATGGCGCGCCCGCAGCGAGCAGCACGAGCAGGCCTGGCGTCGTGCGCAGCAGGTTAACGACAAGTTTGGCTTGCTCCCCCCGCAGCTGGGGATGGCCGTGCTGGGAGAGCGCACTGAGTTGTCGCGTCGCCGCGCTATCAAGTCGCTGGTGCTGCTGATGACTGTCTTGCCGGCAGGCGTGGCAGGCTATCAGGCTCTGCCGTGGCGTGAATGGCGGGCAGATTACAGCACCCGCACTGGTGAGCAGCGCTTGATCACACTAAACGATGGAAGTGAACTGACGCTGAACACCGATACCGCGCTGGATGTTCGCTTTAACCGGCTGCAGCGGCTTATTCGCCTGCACCGTGGTGAAGTGCTGGTCGACAGTGGTGCGGATCCACTGCAGGCGGCTGGCCAGTCTCGTCCGCTGCGGGTCACAACACGTCATGGCAGTGTCCGCGCGCTGGGTACGCGCTTCGTTGTGCGGCAGCAGCGCGAAAGCACGCTGGTTCAGGTATTTGACGGCGCGGTCGAAATTGAGCCGCGCGGCAGCGAGCGCCGCGCGCTGATCCAGGCTGGTCAGCAATTGCGCTTCAACAGCGCGGATGCTGCCATGCCTCAACCCGTCGATCCGCATGGTGCTGACTGGTCAGAAGGGCTGCTGATTGCCGATAGCCTGCCGCTTGGGCGCTTCCTCGCCGAGTTGGGGCGATACCGTCCAGGGCTTCTGCGCTGCGAGGAAAGCATCGCCGGCTTGCCGGTCAGCGGAGCATTTCAGTTGGATAACACCGATCAGGTATTGGCCAGCTTGCCGCATAGCCTTCCGGTCAGAGTGATTTACCGTACCCGTTACTGGGTATCGGTAGCCTCTGCCTAGGCTGCCTCACCCGCGAGTTGTCCCCTTTTTTTAACTCGCGTGTCTTTAACAGGGACTACAGCACAGATCGCTTTCAAGGAGTCCCTGAATGAATACACGCTTTAACGCCAGCGCAGTAGTAGCGGCACCCGTGCGCATCGCGCCGCTGGCACTGGCCATCACCCTCGGTGCGTTGGTTCCGGGAACGGCACTGGCCGATCCATCGGTCGCACCGACCCGGCACTATGAGCTTGTTGCTGGCAGTCTCGGCGCAGCGCTGACTGACTTCGCCAGGCAGGCAGGCGTAAGCGTTCAGTTTAACGCCACACAGATTGGCGCATTGCGCGCTCCAGCGCTGGTTGGTGACTTCAGCGTCGGTGCCGGATTTGCTCGGTTGCTGGAAGGTAGCGGACTTTACGCAAAGGATCTGGGTGGTGGTGTGTACCTGATCCAGTCCGTCAGCGCTGGCAGCACAATGCTGAGGGTACTGGAGGTGACCGCCGAGCGCTCGGGGCAGAACCCGCTGTTGCCCGCCGCTAGCATTGTGGCCGAAAACAGCGCTACGGCCTCGAAGACAGGCACAAGCATTCTGCAGAATGCCCAGGCCGTAAACGTCGTTACTCGAGAGGAAATCGAGGCACGCGGGGCAGGGGATGTCACCCAGGCTTTGCAATACACGCCGGGGGTCGTCAGCCAGTACGGTAATACCGATATGCGCCACGACTGGCTGTCGGTCCGTGGTTTCAATCCGGGCCGGTTCATGGACGGACTGCGCCTGCCCTACGGCGTGCTGGGATATGCGCAGCCGCGTATTGATCCTTACCTGCTGGAACGCGTTGAAGTGCTGAAAGGGCCGGCTTCGGTGCTGTACGGCCAAAGCCTGCCGGGCGGCCTGCTCAATATGATCAGCAAGCGTCCAGGAACCGGAGCCGACAACGAACTGCGGCTGCAGTATGGTAGCCATAATCATCGCGAGCTGGCGTTTGACCTGGGGGGTGACGTGAACGAGCAGGGCTCTGTTGCCTATCGCGTTGTTGGCCTCGGCCGGGAAGCCGACTCCCAAGTGGACCATGTCGGTGAGGAGCGGACGTTGCTCGCTCCGTCGCTCATGTGGCAGGTCAGCGACAGTACGCGCCTGACGCTGCTTGCACATTATCAAAAGATTGATGCTGACGGTGGTGGCGCGCCACCGGCGCTGCCTGCTCTGGGTACGCTGTATGGCGGCGCCGGCTGGGGCAAGCTTGGGCCGGATACCTTTATCGGCGAGCCCGGCTATGATCACTTCGTGAACGAACAGTTCTTGCTCGGTTATGAGTTGGAGCATCAGCTCAACGACACCTGGACCCTGCGCCAGAATCTGCGACTGAGCGATGTGGATACCGACACCCGACGCGTTCAGGGCTACATGCTGTCAGGCAACAGTCTGGTTCGTTACGCCTGGGCGTTTCCGGAGCAGAGCCGCGCTCTGACGATTGACAACCAGGCAATGGCGGCGGTGCAGCTCGGCGACGTTGAACACCGCCTGCTGCTCGGTCTCGACTACCAGCGTGAGGAGGGCCGCTATGATGAACATTTCAGCGGTCTGAGCGTCAGCCCTATCGACCTGACGACACTGCAATATACAGGGGACGCGATAGAACCACCCTTGACCACCAGGCGGGACCAGGACCGTTATCAGGTTGGGCTCTATCTGCAGGACGAAATCCAATGGCACGCCTGGAGCGTTCAGCTCGCCGGACGATACGATGTCGCCAAGGCTGATAACGACGTGACTGACTACCTGGGTGGAACCCGAACCAGCGTCAAGCAGGATGATGAAGCGTTCAGTGGTCGAGCCGGACTGGTTTACAGCTTTGATAATGGCCTGGCACCTTACGTTGGCTACACCCGGTCATTTGCTCCGACAGCCGGTACCGGCGACGACGGAGAGGCGCTAAAGCCGACTGAGGGCGAGCAGTATGAGCTGGGCCTGCGCTACCAGCCCGTCGGTAGCCGGAGTCTGTTTACCCTGTCTGCCTATCGTTTGACGCAACAGGATGTGCTTACCCGTGACCTGGTGACCAACCAGCGCTCACAAACAGGAGAGGTGGAGATCCAGGGCATCGAGCTGGAAGGCAAGATGGAAGTCACCCAAAGGATGCAGGCAATCGCTTCCTGGGCCTGGACAGACAGCGAGATCACCCGCGACGGGAACGCAGCCATCGAGGGCAATCAGCAGCCGTTCGTGCCGAAACAGCAGGGCAGTCTGTGGCTGGATTACCGCCTGCAGGACGGGCTGCTTAAAGGATTGGGCATGGGGGCGGGGGCGCGCTACCTCGGGGCCTCCTACGGCGAGACTGCAAACAACTACAAAAGTGATGCGGCGACCCTGTTCGATGCGGCCGTCAGCTATGATTTGCGCGCGCTGACAGGTGAGCCGGGGGTATCGTTGCAGCTCAGCGCCAACAACCTGACCGACCGGGAGTACATATCGACCTGTATCTCAGCGATGAGCTGCTATTGGGGCGAAGGGCGTAACGTAACCGCATCGCTCAGCTATCGGTGGTAATGCCAGCCGCGGTCAATTGCCTGCTGTGCGGGCACAAAAAAGGGCTGCTATGCAGCCCTTTTTGCTGGCCGAAGTATGTGCTCAGCGCTCGATGATCTCTTCGACGTCTTCCTGCTTCATCTGCCGGTCACGATCGGTCGCATCCTCAAACTCGATCATGCCGGTTTCTTCGTCAATCTGGGGTTTGTCTTCCGCTTCCATAACCTGGCCATCGCTGGTGCGTACCAGGTAGTCATTGCCACAGCCGGCAAGAATGAACAGGCCGAGAATACCTAGCGTGGCGACTTTCCAGTGTTTCATTGGGGCTTTCCTCCTTCAGTAAACACAGTAGATGTGACTGGGGAGGGCGGGAGGGGTTCAGACTGACCCGGGAACCTGTGACCTGGGTCACGACACGAGAAGGGGCGCCTGAACGCCCCTTTTTGATCAAGCCGCCTGTTGACGCTGAAGTTGGCGCAAGATGAAGTCGATCGTGATTTCCGGTTGGGTAACCGGCAGCATGTGACCACCGTCCACAAGTTCCAACTCAACAACCGACAAACGATCAGCCAATGCCTGGCCCTGCTCGGCCGGGTCGAGAATACGATCCTGACGCCCATACAGCACGCCAATCGGCAGTTGTAGATCGTCATAGCGCAGCTGCATCAACGGCAACACAGCCTCCAATGCGTTCATGTCTGTCGAGGCTGCGATAAAGTGGCTTGGACGCAGGCCCAGGAAGCCGCCGCCGCGCATCGGGAAGTCCGCCGGCACCGTTTCCGGCCCAAACACGATATCCATGATCTGCTCGCGCTTACGAATCGACATGGGAACGGCGAGCGTCCAGCCCACCAGTGTGCGCAACCACGGTTGGCGAATGGCAAAGCCGTTGAAGGCGTCGGAAATCTTGCTCGGCATGTGGGTTAACGGCGCGACCAGCGCCAGTCCGCGGACCTTGTCTGGATGACGCAGTGCGGTAGCCAGAGAGACTGCACCTCCCAGTGAGTGGCCAACCAGCAGCGGCTTGCCGAGTTGCAGCGCATCAATGACACCTGCAACCACATCCGCCTGCACTGCAAGAGAGGCAGAGGAGCGGGCAGGGCGCTCTGAATAGCCGCTGCCAGGGCGATCAATGGCGACCACTCGATGCGTTTTAGCCAGCGCATCAATCACACCATAACCGAAGTTCTGGGCGACCCCGCTCAGGCCGTGAATCAGCAGAATGGTATCCGGCCCACTGCCCTGCTCGATATAGTGAATACGATTACCCATCACGGTAACGAAGCTGCCTTCAGGCGGCAGGCCCAACTCGACCCGCTTGGCGATGAACAGGGTATACAGGTACAGCCCGGCAATACCCAGCAGCAGTGCAATCAGCAGAAAACTGAACAGATAGTTCACGTTGAGATCCTTTGCGTCAGGTGAGTGCTTATGCGTCTTTGGTGGCCAGCCCCGCCAGCAAACGCCAGTAGTTGACGGGCATCAGCCGTTCCAGCCAGGACAGGATACGGGCGTCGTTGCCGACCAGCACACGTGCCTTGTCACGCTCAATACCCTTGAGGATGATCTGGGCAGCCTTGGGCGGCGGCATGCGCAGCAGGCGGTTGGCTCTGTCCAGCTTCTGCTGCTTTTCGGCCTCGCTGACAGTTTCGGGTGAACGTGCGCTGGTGGCAATGGAGGTCGCAACGCCGCCAGGGTGAACCACGGTCACGCCTACGTTGCTGTCGAGCAGTTCAAGGCGCAGCGCGTTGGAGAAACCACGGACCGCAAACTTGCTCGCGCAGTAAGCGGTCTGGCCCGCTGGGGTGATCAGCCCAAACAGGCTCGAAACATTGACGATACGGGCCTCTGGTCGCTGTTTCAGTAGCGGCAAGAATGCCCGGCACATGGTAACAACCGCGTCGAAGTTGATTGACATCAGCCAGTCGAAGTTCTCGACGCTGACCTGGTCGAAGTTGCCCCCCAGAGCAACCCCCGCGTTGTTGATCAGCAGGTCCACACTGCCGTGCTCGGCAATGACTGCGGCTGGCAAGGCCGCAACAGCTGCACGGTCCGAGACGTCGAGCGGATGCTCGCTTACGCGAACGCCCATCGCCCGCGCTTGCGTTGCCGTTTCGGCCAATGAGTCCTGATTAAGGTCCGCCAGCGCCAGGTTACAACCACTGCGTGCCAGAGCATTGGCCAGCGCACGGCCGATGCCGCTGCCGGCTCCGGTGAGCACCGCTACACGATCTTTGGTCTGCATTTCGTTCGTTTTCCTTATTATTGAAACTGCATTACGCCGTCATCGATACGGCCGTACTGGATGGTGAACTTGTCCTTCAGGTAGTTCTGGTGCAATTGCCACGGCGCACGATCTCCCTGTTTCGGCAACACGTTGGCAGCGCGCTGAACATAGCCGGAGGTGAAGTCAAGGAAAGGCTGCTCCTGCACCGACGCATCGCGGCGTACCACGGCCTCGCGGTAGTTATGTTTGTCCATGTAGCGCAGCAGACGGCAAGCATAGTTGGCCGTCAATTCGGCTTTCAGGGTCCAGGACGCATTGGTATAGCCGAAGGTGACGATCATATTCGGCACATCACTGAGCATCATGCCCTTATAGGACATGCGCTCGTTGAACAGCATGGGGGCGCCATCAACCGAGACGGTCACATCACCCAGGGCATTCACCTTGAGGCCGGTTGCCGTCACGATGATGTCGGCCTCAAGCTCCTCGCCGGAGCTCAGACGAATGCCGGTTTCGGTAAAGCTATCGATGGTATCGGTCACAACACTGGCACGGCCGGCCCGCACATCGCGGAACAGGTCGCCATCCGGCACCGCGCAGACGCGCTGATCCCATGGCTTGTAGTCAGGGGTGAAGTGCTTCATATCGACATCGCCAATCTGGGTCTTGACCATGTGTAGCACGCGTTCTTTGAACTGCTCGGGACGGTTGCGAGCGACGCGATAAAAGAATTGGGTCAAAAACACGTTCTTCCAGCGGGTCAGCGAGTGAGCAGCCTGCAATGGCATCCATTTTTGCAACGTCTGGGCGATACCGTCGCGCTGCGGGCGCGTTACCACATAACTGGGGGTGCGCTGAAGCATGGTGACGTGAGCGGCCGTTTTGGCCATTGCCGGAACCAGCGTAACCGCTGTCGCGCCGCTACCAATAACGATCACCCGCTTACCGCTGTAGTCGAGGTTTTCCGGCCAGAACTGCGGGTGAATAATCTGCCCCTTGAATGCATTTTCGTTGGGGAATTGCGGCCGGTAACCTTCATCGTAGCTGTAGTAGCCTGAACAGGAGAACAGGAAGCGGGCCTGGTAATGTTCTTCCTGCTCCTGACCGGACGCGTCGGTAGTAACGGCAACAACCTCCCACCGTGCTCGCTCGCTGGACCAGTTTGCAGAGACCACGCGGCGCTGGAATCGTATGTTGTGAATTGCACCTGAGTCTTCGGCGATCTCTTCGATGTAGCGCTTGATGTCAGGTCCGTCAGCGATAGACTTGCGGTTGGTCCAGGGCTTGTAGCTGTAGCTTAGGGTGTACATGTCCGAATCGGAGCGGATGCCAGGATAGCGAAACAGGTCCCAAGTTCCCCCGATGGCCTGGCGGCGCTCAAGAATCAGATAACGCTTGTCTGGGCACTGAGCGCTGAGCGCATGGGCCGCGCCTATGCCGGATAGCCCCGCGCCGATGATTAGTACATCCAGTGGTACAGGTTCAAATGCTTGTTGTTCTTGTGTCATTGTGGTGTCCCGTCACGTGGGTAGTGGTGACAATCTAGATTGTCATATATGCTTTGGCAATCCCTATTGTCAGAATTCATTGCATGAATACAGCTACTACCGTCAAACGTCGTTATCGTGGTTCCTCTACCGAGGAGCGCAGGGCGTTGCGACGTCAGCAACTTATCGACGCTGCGACCCAGGTCTATGGTGAGTTTGGGTACCGTCACTCCGGCGTCAAGCAGGTATGTGATGCTGCAGGCCTGACCCAGCGTTACTTCTACGAATCATTCGGGCACAGTGATGAGTTGCTGATTGCCTGTTACGAGCAGGCAGCTCGTCAGGTACGAGAGCTCAATATGGCCGCAGCGCAAGCCGCCGGTGAAGATCGAATGGCCCGAAGCCGGGCGATGCTGCACGCCTATTTCAGCTTTCTGCGTGACAACCCCAAGCTCGCGCGTCTGTTGTTCATTGATATTCGCGGCATCAGCCCTGCGGTAGACGAGGCGATCGATCAGGCGCTGAAAGCCAGTAGTGAAGACATGACTCGGGCACTGGCACATCCTGGTGAGCATTTTGACGAAATGCTGCAGGCTGGAATCCTGGGTGGGGTAATTCACATTGCGCTGTACTGGATGGCCTCCGGGTATGCCCAACCGGTTGAGGCAGTGACCGAAACAGCGCTGAAATTGGGACTGTCGTTGCTCGCCTAAGCCTGGCGCTGACAGGGATTTCAAGCAAAAAAAAGCCCCGCTAATGCGGGGCTTTTTTCGGGTCAGCTATCAGACCTGTGCGACCGGGATGGACGCAGCGGCTTTCTGGTAGGACTCGATTTCGTTGAAGTTCATGTAGCGATAGACATCAGCTGCCATGCTGTTCAGATCAGCAGCGTAGCCCATGTACTCTTCAACAGTCGGCAGGCGGCCCAGGATGGACGCAACCGATGCCAGCTCGGCAGAGGCAAGGTACACGTCAGCGCCATCACCCAAACGGTTCGGGAAGTTCCGTGTGGAGGTGGAGACAACGGTGGACTTCGCCGCAACGCGCGCCTGGTTACCCATGCACAGCGAGCAACCCGGCATTTCCATACGCGCGCCCGCTTTACCGTAGATGCCGTAGTAGCCTTCTTCGGTCAGCTGGTACTGATCCATCTTGGTCGGCGGAGCCAGCCACAGACGAGTCGGCAGAGCGCCCTTATTCTTCTCGAGCAGCTTGCCCGCAGCGCGGAAGTGACCGATGTTGGTCATGCACGAGCCGATGAAGACTTCGTCGATCTTCTCGCCCTGTACGGAGGACAGCAGGCGGGCATCGTCCGGGTCGTTCGGCGCACAGAGTACCGGCTCCTTGACGTCAGCCAGATCGATTTCGATCACGGCAGCGTACTCGGCGTCAGCATCGGCAGCCATCAGGTTCGGATTGGCCAGCCATTCTTCCATCGCCTGAGCACGACGCTCCAGCGTACGCGGATCCTGGTAGCCGTTGGCGATCATCCAGCGCAGCAAGACGATGTTGGACTTCAGGTACTCGGCAACCGACTCTTCGCTCAGCTTGATGGTACAGCCGGCAGCGGAACGCTCGGCGGACGCATCGGACAGCTCGAATGCCTGTTCGGCAGTCAGGTGATCCAGGCCTTCGATCTCGAGAATGCGGCCGGAGAAGATGTTCTTCTTGCCTTTCTTCTCGACGGTCAGCAGACCTTGCTGAATAGCGTAGTAGGGGATGGCATGAACCAGGTCACGCAGGGTGATGCCAGGTTGCATCTCGCCCTTGAAGCGAACCAGAACGGATTCCGGCATGTCCAGCGGCATGACGCCGGTGGCGGCTGCGAAGGCGACCAGGCCGGAACCGGCCGGGAAGGAGATGCCCATCGGGAAGCGGGTGTGCGAGTCACCACCGGTACCAACGGTATCGGGCAGCAGCATGCGGTTCAACCAGCTGTGGATGATGCCGTCACCCGGACGCAGCGCAACACCACCACGGTTGTGGATGAAGTCGGGCAGGGTGTGGTGAGTGGTCACGTCGATCGGTTTCGGATACGCCGCTGTGTGGCAGAAAGACTGCATGACCAGATCAGCCGAGAAGCCCAGGCACGCCAGGTCTTTCAGCTCGTCACGGGTCATCGGGCCGGTGGTGTCCTGAGAACCAACGGTAGTCATTTTCGGTTCGCAATAGGTACCGGGGCGAATACCTTCCACGCCGCAGGCCTTGCCCACCATTTTCTGAGCCAGGGTATAACCCTTGCCAGTGTCTGCCGGTTGTTCCGGTTTGCGGAACAGGTCGGAAGTACCCAGACCCAGCTCAGTGCGAGCCTTCTCGGTCAGACCGCGACCGATGATCAGCGGGATACGACCGCCAGCGCGTACTTCGTCCAGCAGCACCTGAGTCTTCAGCTCAAAGGTGGTGATGACGTCGTCAGTGCCGTGCTTGCAGACCTTGCCTTCGTAGGGGTAAACGTCGATAACGTCGCCCATGTTCAGGTCGGTGCAATCAAACTCGATCGGCAGGGCGCCAGCGTCTTCCATGGTGTTGTAGAAGATCGGGGCAATCTTGGAGCCGAAGCAGAAACCGCCTGCACGCTTGTTCGGAACGTTCGGGATGTCATCACCGAAGAACCACAGAACGGAGTTGGTGGCGGACTTGCGGGAAGAACCGGTACCCACTACATCACCAACGTAAGCAACCGGGAAGCCCTTGGCTTTAACTTCTTCGATCTGCTTGAGCGGGCCAACAGCACCTGGCTCGACCGGCTCGATGCCGTCACGTGCCATTTTCAGCATTGCCAGAGCGTGCAGCGGGATATCCGGGCGAGACCAGGCGTCAGGTGCCGGAGACAGGTCGTCGGTGTTGGTTTCGCCAGGAACCTTGAAAACGGTCAGGGAAATCTTCTCAGCAACAGCTGGCTTGTTGACGAACCATTCGCCGTCAGCCCAGGACTGCAGGACTGCCTTAGCGTGGGCGTTGCCGGCCTTGGCCTTCTCGGCAACATCGTGGAATGCGTCAAACATCAGTAGGGTGTGCTTGAGTTGTTCCGCGGCAGTAGCGGCCAGTGCGGCGTCATCCAGCAGCTCAACCAGAGTGGCGATGTTGTAGCCGCCCTGCATGGTGCCCAGCAGCTCAACTGCGCGCTCTTTGGTCAGCAGCGGAGAGGTGGCTTCGCCCTTGGCGATAGCGGAGAGGAAACCGGCCTTGACGTAGGCGGCTTCGTCAACGCCCGGCGGGACGCGGTTGGTCAGCAGGTCAAGCAGAAACGCTTCTTCACCTGCCGGCGGGTTTTTCAGCAGGTCTACCAGACCAGCAGTTTGTTCGGCGTTTAGCGGCTGGGGCACGATGCCCTGAGCGGCGCGCTCTTCAACGTGTTTGCGATAGGCTTCAAGCACAGTTATTACCCTCATCAGTCTGTTCCACCGAAGTGGAACGGTCATCCTCTCGGACCCCGGGAAGCACTGAATAAGCATCTTGGCCAAGGGAGTTATTCAGTGCTTCCCTAAAGTGTGCCGACAAATAAGACTGTTACAGACGTCTGCCCGTATTGGTGGGGGGCAACCTGGGTAACTGGTGGCAGATACGTAACGGGTTGCGGGCGAACGCCTGAAACACAGCCCTAACGGCGGGCTGATTCTACAGGATGCAACGCACAAAGTTAAGTTGCCACGCAGTTGTATCCCGGTTGAGTCACATGGCTGTGCCTGTCACGGCGTGTCGTTTATCATGCGCGTTTCATGCGCAGGCGGGTTGTCAGTATGGTGGATCGTCCAACCTATTCCAGTAAAACGCCCTGTGTGGGCTTGTGCTCCACGGTTTACGGGGATCAGGTCTGTCGTGGCTGCAAGCGTTTCAGTCACGAGATTGTTGACTGGAACCGCTACGATACCCATGCCCGGGCGGCCGTCTGGCAGCGACTGGAGCAATTGATTGAGCAGGTGATTATGGCTCGGGTGGAACTGGTTTCAGCGGTGGAGCTGAACCGGGCGCTTGAGTATTACAAGGTAGCTGTCGATGCCGCTATGCCGCTGGGCATGAAGGTGTTGCGGCTGCTTGCCCGACTTGGGGACGAACCGTTGGGTGCTGCGGGTCTCAGGCTGAGAGGGGAGTGGGTTAGCATGCCAACCCGTCAGTTGCGGGATGACGTGGATCAAGCCTTCTTTGCGCTTTCCCAAGCCTATTACGACCGGCGAATGCCGCCGGTCGCGTAGACAGACTCTACTTACTTCTCCAGCAGTGCCTCAAGGTGAGCCAGCGTGTCCTCCGGCTTCAGTACCAGAATGTCACTGTTGAGTTGATCCAGCACAACCTCAGCAGTGTTGCCGATCAGAGCGCCGGCGATGCCCTTGCGAGCGATGGTGCCGATGACGGTGACACTGGCACCTAGCTGGCCAGCAACCTGCGGAATCAGGAAGTCAGCCGGGCCTTCGGCGATATGCAAGTGCGCCGAATCGATGCCGTACTGCGCAGTGTACTGTCCGGCCTTTTCCAGGTAGTCAGCGGCGATGCGTTCTTTCAACTGGTAATCGGGATCAGCGGACGAGAGCATGGGTGCCGGGTGCGCACTGACCAGATGCAGCTGACCGCCAACCATTTCGGCGATGTCTGCAGCATGACTGACAATGGTGTCGTGCAGTACGTGGTGCTGATCGTCGTGATTGCCCACGTCAACGGCCGCCAGTATGTTGCCTTTCATCCAACTGTCGCCATTCTTAACCATCAGCACTGGGGCAGGGCAGTAACGCAGCAGCTTCCAGTCATCGGGGGTAAGCAACGCCTTACGCAACGGGTTGTCCGGACGATGCTGCTTGACTACCAGATCGCAGCCCTCACGGGTAACCGCTCGGCAGATGGTGTCAGTCAGGTTGTTGTGCCAGTCCTGGGTGACACTGCAGCGAACGCCCTTGGCATCCTGCTCCACCCGCAGGCGCGCCAGCAGATCGCTGTAATCCTGGCGGTCCTCACACACCAGAAGGTGCAGTTCGCATTCAATAAAGCCCGCAATAAGGCTGGCACGGGTCAGTGCAACCTGTTCCTGTTGGGTTGGGTCGATAACTACTAGAATGCGCTTGACGGCTTGCATGCGGTTCTCCCTGTCTTGATTTTTTTAACGTATGTGACCGTTATACTGAATGTAGCTGTTTTTTACCCGGCTTGTGTTGATCCAGATCTATTCGGGCTGCTGATGGCGACCCAGAGCGGGTATACTGCGTCGCGTTAAAGAGTCGACCTGTGACGGACGCCATGCTGCCCGATGAACTACTTGCATTTCTGCCCTGCCGAACGCCTGATGCCTGGATTGAACAGGCGCTGGCTCACCCAGACATACTGCTGATAGATCACGCCAATTGCGAGAAAAAGGCCGCATCTACCGCCTTGATGCTGATGTTCCGCTATGTCGACAAGCCCGATCTGCTGCAGAAGATGTCGCGCCTAGCCCGCGAGGAGCTGCGCCACTTCGAACAGGTTACAGCGATCATGGCCAAGCGGGGAATTAGCTATCGTGGCCTGTCGGCCAGTCACTACGCCCAGCGGCTGCGCCAGCACGTCCGTACCACCGAGCCTGGTCGCCTGATCGACACCCTGATTGTCGGGGCGTTCATCGAAGCGCGCTCATGCGAGCGTTTTGCCAAGCTCGCTCCGCACCTGGATGAAGAGCTGGGTGACTTCTATCGTTCGCTGCTAAAGTCAGAAGCGCGCCACTATCAGGACTATCTGCGGCTGGCCAAGGGCTACGCAGACGGTCCCATTGATGAGCATGTCGCACGCTTTGCCGACGTTGAGCGCGAGGCTATTCTCGCTGATGATGCTGACTTCCGATTCCACAGCGGGGTTGCAGCCTGAGGACTGAACTCTGGTGCTCCAAGGCGAGTCTCTAATCAGGTCTTTCTGATTTCACAGCAAGGGATTGATATGTTCAAGTCAGCGGCACCTCGCATTACCTGCCTTTCCTCAGTGATACACGCTTGCGCTCTGGCCGCCTTGCTGGCAAGCGGGCTTGCCCAGGCAGCGGTAGAAAACAGTTGCGAACGCATCGTGGTCACCGGTAACCCGGACTACCCACCTCTGATCTGGGCTCCAGAAGGGGATGAAAAACTGACGGGTGTTGCTGTCGAGATGTTGCAGTTGGCGCTGGAGGACTCGGGTATCGCAGTCGAACTGCTCGACCTTGGCTCCCGTGAAAAGGCGCTTGAGGCGGTAGAGGCGGGGCAGGTCGACGTAATGGCCGGCGTCTTTCTGTCGCGAGAGCGGTTGCGCTCACTCGATTTCGTGTACCCGCCAATCATGGATGTGCCGAGCGTGTTCTTTGTCCGACGCGGGGCAGCTTTTCCCTACAGCGGTTGGCAGGACTTGCAGGGCAAACGCGGCGCAGCGCAGCAGGGCAGTCGGTTCGGGTTGTCATTTGACACCTACGCCGCTGATCACCTGCAACTGCAGCGACTGAGCAGCGGCGAGTCCGCACTGCGCAAGCTACTCAAAGGCCAACTGGACTATGTCGTGCTCGAGCGCTACCAGGGGCTGGCTCTGGCGCAGCAACTGGGCGTTGATGCGCAACTGGATACGTTGGAAGGCTCGTTCATCAATGCGCCGCTGTACCTGGCAATTTCCCATAACTCCGTCTGCAATTCGCCGGCACTGCGTTCCGCACTGGCGCTGGGTATGCAGGAACTGGCACAGCGGAATCAGGCCAGTCGTCTGCTCGATAAGTATCGCCAGCTCTGGGCCGCACCGTTCCAGCCGACAGTCGAGGCTGCCGAGATCCCGGTCACCGAGTAGCGAAGACGCTGCCTGGGTCTAACAGATCCCTGGCAGCGAATCTGTACTGGTCAACTGTGCTATATCTGTAGCTGTTACGGATTTAGTCACACAGGTTACTCTTAGGCTCCCGTTAAAGCCCGCCGGAGGACGCCAGCATGACCAGTCTGCTCTATCAGAAAATTGCACGACAGCTGGCGGAAGACATTCAGAAAGGGGTCTATCGCCCCGGCGAGCGCGTTCCCTCTGTTCGCAAGCTGAGCACTCAGAAAGGCGTCAGCCACGCCACGGTGCTGCAAGCCTATGCGACCCTGGAGGATCAGGGCCTGATCCACGCGCGTCCGCAATCCGGCTATTACGTCCACCAAACGCCGGCACTGACTGCGCCAACCCCGCAGATAGCCAAAGTTGAGGCGCCGTACGCGGTTACCCGCAGCAGCATCATTACCGAGATCCTGTCCCAGGCCCGGCGCGAAGGCGTAATACCGCTGGGTGCGGCGGTGCCCTCCAGCGATTATCTACCGTTGCGTGCTCTGCATCAGCAGATGAGCAAGGTCACTCGCTTTCATAGCCAACAGGCTTTCAGCTACACCTTCAGCCCCGGCTACGAGCCACTCAGGCGGCAGGTTGCGATACGTATGCGTGACGCCGGAGCGATGGTCGATCCGGCCAACGTAGTGATCACCAACGGCTGCGTTGAAGCACTGCAGCTGTCGCTACGGGCGGTAACCCGGCCAGGTGATCTGATTGCGACCGAGTCCCCTAGCTATTACGGGCTGGTGCAGCTTTGCCAACTGCTGGACCTGAAAGTCGTCGAGATTCCGACCGACCCTGACAGCGGTCTCAGTTTGGAAGCCTTGCAACGTGCACTGGATAAATGGCCGATCAAGGCGCTGGTGCTGACGGCGCGCGCCGGTAATCCGATGGGAGCCACGATGCCCGAAGCGCGCCAACGCAAGCTGGTGGCGATGATGGCCCAGCGTCAGTTGACGATCATTGAAGACGATATCTACGGCGAGCTGATGTTCGACCACGGCCAGTCCAAGGCGCTTAAGGCGTTCGACTGCTCAGATACGGTGATCTATTGCTCCAGCTTTTCCAAGACCATTTCACCCGGCGTGCGTACCGGGTGGCTGGTTACGCGCCGCTACCAGCAAGCGATAGAGCAGTTGCAGACCTTTACCACGCTGTCTGCCTGCAGTGTTAGCCAGATGGCTGTTGCCGCCTATCTGGAGAACGGCGGATACGACCGGCATCTGCGGCATATTCGCCAGGAATACTGCACCAATCTAAGTCAGTTCCAACTGGCGATTCAGCAGTATTTTCCCGAAGGAACCCAGATCACGCGTCCTAAAGGGGGCTTTATTCTCTGGCTGAGCTTGCCGGGCGGGGTGGATACGCTGACGCTGTTCAACCGGGCGATGGAGCACGACATCAGTATTGCACCGGGCGTGGTGTTCAGTAACTCGGACCAGTTCAATCACTGCTTGCGTTTGAACTGCGGTATTCCCTGGAACAGGGCAACTGAACAGGCAGTGATGACCTTAGGGGTTCTGGCTAGGCAACTGATAATGGAGACAGCGCGCGCCGCGGTCGTGGCAGAGGAAATATCTATTTGATTTATAGTGTTACGAGCGTTTTTTAATGTAAAAAGGCCTGCATAAGCAGGCCTTTTTACTGTTTGTCAGACCGTTACTGCGCAGCAGCCTTGGCGCTTTCACGCAGCTTCTGGTGTTCGCGCGTCAGCTTCTGCGACAGCTCAATGATCTGCTCGCGCATCCAGCGGTTCGCCGGGTCCTGGTCGGTGCTCTCGTGCCAAAACAGGTGAGTCTCGATGGCCGGTACGTCGTCGATCGGCAGTGTCGTCCAGTGTAGATTATGACGTTGCGCGAAACGCTCATGTACCGTCATGACCAGGTCGGTCGACTCCAGTACCAGCGGTGCCATCTGGTAATGCTGCGAACGCATGACCACACGGCGCTGAATGCCCATTTTGCCCAGTGCCAGATCCACATGCCCCAGGCCGTTGCGGCGGCTGGAAATATGAATATGTGACTGTGCAAGGTAGTCGTCCAGGGTGATCTTGTCTTTCTTGGCCAGAGGATGACCCTTACGCATGACGCAAACGTGGCGATCCTCGAACAGCTTGACGTGGCGGACCTGAGTGTCTGTGTTCAGCGGCGCGTCGATCGCGAAGTCAAGACGGCCGGCCGCGAGTTCCTTGGTGGTTTCGCGGCGCTTGATCAGGAAGCTGTCGATATTGATGTTCGGCGCCGAGCGCCGAATACGCGAAGCAAGGTGCGGCAGGATGACCGCCTCGGTCAGGTCAGTCATGCTGATGCGATACGTCTTGGTAGCCTGTTCAGGCACGAAACTGCGACTTTCCTGCACTGAAACACGCAGCAGCTGCAGTGCGTTACGAACAGGGGTGATGATGTTCTGTGCCATTGGTGTCGGCACCATGCCCTGGGCAGTACGCACAAACAGCGGGTCATTGAAGGTTTCGCGCAGGCGCGCCAAAGCGTTACTGACCGCAGGTTGAGTGATGCCGACGATCTGGCCAGCCCTTGTCAGATTGGCTTCTGTATAGATCGCGTCAAAGACAATGAACAGATTCAGGTCGACCTTACTGAGGTTCATCGCAACTTCCTTTAGTTAATTGACTCACGTCGAGACAAGGCAGTTCAGCAGAAGGGTCAAGTATATATCGCTTATGAATGTTAATACACGGCAAAAATAGGTTAGATAAATCCATTTGCCTCATCTAGCATTTTCTTTGTCGATACCCAACCAAATGAAGGCAATCACTATGGATTTCGGATACTCCCCCAAGGTCAAGGAACTGCGCGAGCGCGTGGACAGCTTCATGCAGGAGCATGTGTTCCCGGCCGAGCATATCTTTAACCAGCAGGTAGCAGAAGGCGACCGCTGGCAGCCGACCGCCATTGTCGAAGAGCTGAAGGTAAAAGCACGCGCTGCCGGTCTGTGGAACCTGTTCCTGCCTGAGTCCGAGCTGGGTGCTGGCCTGACAAACCTGGAATACGCGCCGCTGGCTGAGTTGATGGGCCGCTCCGGCCTGGCTTCCGAAGCCTTTAACTGCAGTGCGCCGGACACCGGCAACATGGAAACCATCGTTCGCTACGGCTCCGAAGAGCACAAGGAAAAGTGGCTCAAACCGCTGCTGGCAGGCGAAATCCGTTCCTGCTTCGGCATGACCGAGCCGGGTGTTGCTTCCTCTGATGCCACCAACATGGAGGCCAACGCGCACCGCGAAGGTGACGAGTGGGTCATCAACGGTCGCAAGTGGTGGACTTCCGGTGCTTGTGATCCGCGCTGCAAAGTCATGATCTTCATGGGCCTGACCAACCCGGATGCACCTCGCCACCAGCAGCACTCCATGATTCTGGTGCCGATGGACGCTCCCGGCCTGAAGGTTATCCGCCCGCTGCCGGTATTCGGCTATGACGACGCACCGCACGGCCACGCTGAGGTCGTACTGGAAAACGTCCGCGTACCTTACTCTAACGTTCTGCTGGGTGAGGGCCGCGGCTTCGAAATCGCTCAAGGTCGCCTTGGCCCGGGTCGTATCCACCACTGCATGCGCTCCATCGGTGCTGCCGAGCGCGCTCTGGATCTGATGTGCAAGCGCTCGGTCGAGCGTGAAGCCTTCGGCAAGCGCCTGGCTCAACTGGGTGGCAACATCGATCTGATCGCTCAGTCGCGCATTGAGATCAACCAGGCTCGCCTGCTGACTCTGAACGCTGCCTATATGATGGACACCGTGGGCAACAAGGTCGCCAAGAGCGAAATCGCGCAGATCAAGGTCGTCGCGCCCAACGTTGCGCTGAACGTCATTGATCGCGCCATTCAGATGCACGGTGGTGCCGGTGTGTCCGAGGACTTCCCGCTGGCTAACATGTACGCAATGCAGCGCACACTGCGCCTGGCCGATGGTCCGGATGAAGTACACCGCGCAGCGATCGGCAAGCTGGAGCTCGGCAAGTACATGCCGCGCAAGTAAAGCCGCGCAATAGAAAAGACCCGCTCTCATGAGCGGGTTTTTTTATGTCCGGTAGGGTGCAAATGTCGGGCGCAAAAACGCCCACCCGAGCTCTCGGGTGAGATGTAATCTGGGTGGCGTTGTGATCAGCCGGGCGAGGAGGGATGCCCGGCGGGGTGCGGCGGTATCAGCGGGCGCGGTAGGTGATACGACCTTTGGTCAGGTCATACGGTGTCAGCTCAACACGTACCTTGTCACCAGTCAGGATGCGGATGTAGTTTTTACGCATCTTGCCTGAAATGTGGGCAGTCACGACATGGCCATTTTCCAGTTCAACGCGGAACATGGTGTTCGGCAGTGTGTCGATGATAGTGCCTTCCATTTCAATGCTGTCTTCTTTTGCCATTAAGCAACGACCTCTCGGGGTGGATTCTGGGTGGGCGATTGGATGATTACCCACAAAAAAGGTGGCCAATTGTGCCTGAAAACAGCACTTGAGCCAAGTTTACGCTGGAATTTTTACTGTTTATGTATGCTCAGGTCAGGCGAATCCAGCGCTGATTGACCAGCATCTCCAGTGGACGGTACTCCGTCTTGTAGCTCATCTTCCGGCAATTTTTGATCCAGTAGCCGAGATAGACCGCTTCCAACCCCTGTCTACGGGTCTCCTCAATTTGCCAAAGGATGGCGTAGCGGCCGAGGCTGCGTCGCGTCTCGTCAGGGTCAAAAAAGGTA
The DNA here is from genome assembly GCF_002903165.1 of Halopseudomonas oceani. Lineage (GTDB taxonomy): Bacteria > Pseudomonadota > Gammaproteobacteria > Pseudomonadales > Pseudomonadaceae > Halopseudomonas > Halopseudomonas oceani. The sequence goes on along the minus strand of NZ_PPSK01000008.1, from coordinate 17,735 downwards.
TAAACCGCAGACAGGCCGTTGCTCAACTGATCGGTGACCGCGACTGCCAGCAGCCGTGACTGGTCCCGAAAGGCGTAGAATCGGCAGAAGTTCCAGTCCTTGGCGAGAAACGAAGCAAACTGCTCCTTGCTTGGCGGAAACATGTCGCCGTCGGCATGGCGAGCCCGAATGTAACGCTCGTAAAGCGCGTAGATCTCGTCGGTCAGCTCGGGCATCAGTTGTTCTATCTGCAGGTCCCGGTTGCGCTTGAGGATGCGCTTCTGCGCGCTGCTCGGGGTAAACGCCTCAACCGGAATGCGCGCGGGGATACAAGCACTGCACTGCTTGCAGTGCGGGCGATACAGGTGGTCACCGCTACGTCGAAAACCAAGCTCCGAGAGCTGGCTATAGGTTTCGATATCAATAGGCTGCTGTGGGTCGAGAAATAGCGTCGTCGCCCGTTCTTCCGGCAGATAACTGCAGGCGTGCGGGTGAGTGGCATAAAATTTGAGTTGCGACAGGTCAGTCATGGCGTCTTCCCGGGCAGCAATTGCCCGAGTATACGGCGGCTGGTTGGCGGTTCAAAGTGCTGCCGGCCAAGCATTCGCGGCGCCCTGAGGACAGAGTTGCGTCAGCGCCTGCAAGAAGGCGTCGCGAGGCATACTCTGAGCGCCAAGACTGAACAGGTGGTCTGTCGGCATCTGGCAATCAATCAGCTCGACGCCCCAGTGCTGCAATTGCTCGACCAGAGTGATAAAACCGAGTTTCGATGCGTTGCTGACTCTGCTGAACATCGACTCACCAAAGAACACCTTGCCCAGCGCAACGCCGTACAGCCCGCCAACCAGCTGCTCTTGCTCCCAGACTTCGACCGAGTGAGCGATGCCGGCCTGATGCAGCGCGATGTAGGCATCCTGCATTTCGGTCGTTATCCAGGTCCCATCCGCGTCACGCCTGGGTGCTGCGCAGGCCTTAATTACCGCAGAAAAATCCTGGTCGAATGTGACGGTTTTTCGCCCCTGCCTGATCAGCTTGCGCATGCTGCGCGAGATGTGCAGGTTTTCCGGGTAAACCACGGTGCGCGGGGCAGGGCACCACCAGAGAATCGGCTGTCCAGGAGCGTACCAGGGAAATATGCCGTGACGGTAGGCGTTGACCAGTCGATCGACGGAGAGGTCGCCACCCGCTGCGAGCAAGCCGTTGGGCTCGTTCATCGCCAGCTCCACCGGCGGAAACGCCGTGTCGCCTGCCGTTAGCCATGTCAGTTGCGCCATACGTGCTCCGAGTCCGCTTCAGCAATTCAAATGGTTTATCAGGAACGGGTTATAAGCTATTGTCCCCAATGAATAAAGCGGGACAATTGGGCGGAACATCCGGAACTTGGGATGGTCTGCTGTCCGACTATTGTGCTCCGCGGTTGTAAAAACGGTCGACTCAGGCCGTACAATAACCGCCTGACCCCAGATGGAAGCGTCGTTTTGAAGGATACTGCAGCCCAGAAAATCTCCCTGCCCTGGCGTGAGCAGCTGTCTTTGCGCCTGCGCGAAGGCGCTCTGCTGGCAATGATCGCACTGTGCCTTTACCTGTGCATGGCATTGTTCACGTTTGATCCGAGTGACCCGGGCTGGACTCGCAGCGGCGGCAGCTCACTCGTGCAGAATGCCGGCGGTGCGATGGGGGCCTGGATTGCCGACGTATTGTTGCTCTCACTGGGTTACCTGGCATTTCTGTTCCCGCTTATTGTCGCCGTCAAGGTCTACCAGATGTTTCGCCGCCGACACGAGCCACTGATCTGGAACGGCTGGCTGTTTTCCTGGCGGTTGATCGGCTTCGTCCTCACCCTGCTGGCGGGCACCGCGCTGGCGGCCTTGCATGGCACTGCCGGTGCTCATTTCCCGGAAGGCGCCGGTGCCGGCGGGGTGCTGGGCCAGCTACTACGTGATCTGACGTATCCTGCACTGAATATGCAGGGCAGCACGCTGTTGTACCTGACCCTGTTCCTGTTCGGCTTGACGGTGTTTACCAATCTGTCGTGGTTGAAGGTGATGGACATCACCGGGCGCCTGACCCTGGACCTGCTCGATCTGCTCAAGCGTGGCTGGGCGAGCTGGCGTGCCCGGCGAGCGAGTGCACCGGTTGCTGCTGCTCCGGCGCGTGACCCACGTCCAGCCGCCGCACCACGCAAAGAACCATCGTTCAGTGCGGAAGAGCAGAAGCGGGCCGACGCCTCACGCGCTCAGCGACAGGAAGCGCTGGCCAAGCACGTGGCGTCTCGGGAGAACCGCACACCGCCCGAAATCGTTCCGCTGGACACCAAGCCGGTCGAGTCCAGCGTGCGCACGCAGAAAGAGAAGCAGACGCGACTGTTCACCGATACTGCGGACCCGGATTCGCTGCCACCCATCTCGCTATTGGACCCAGCCAGCAAGAAAACCAAAGGGTTTTCTGCCGAGTCGCTGGAGGGTATGTCGCGACTGCTGGAGATCAAGCTGAAGGACTTTGGCGTCGAAGCGCAGGTTGAAAAGGTTCAGCCCGGCCCGGTTATTACCCGATTCGAGATCCAGCCGGCACCCGGCGTCAAGGTCAGCAAGATTTCCAACCTGGCAAAAGACCTGGCGCGCTCGCTCGCGGTCATCAGTGTGCGTGTGGTTGAGGTCATCCCGGGCAAGACCACTGTCGGTATCGAAATTCCCAACGAAGATCGTGAAATCGTCCGCCTGTCCGAAGTGCTGGAAACCCGCGAGTTCGACGAAGCCCAGTCCCCGGTCACGCTGGCCCTGGGGCACGATATCGGTGGCCATCCGGTCATGGCTGACCTGGCCAAGATGCCGCACCTGCTGGTAGCAGGCACCACCGGCTCCGGTAAATCCGTGGGTGTGAACGCGATGCTGTTGAGCATCCTGTTCAAGGCAACGCCGTCGGAAGTACGCCTGATCATGGTTGACCCGAAGATGCTGGAACTCTCTATCTACGAGGGCATTCCCCACCTGCTGGCTCCGGTCGTAACGGACATGAAGGAGGCCTCCAACGCACTGCGCTGGTGTGTCGCCGAAATGGAACGGCGCTACAAGCTGATGGCCGCGATGGGGGTACGTAACCTCGCGGGCTTCAACCGCAAGGTAAAAGATGCAGCCAAGGCCGGCACACCGCTGACCGACCCACTGTATCGCCGTGAAAGCATGGATGACCTGGCCCCGGAACTTGAGGCATTGCCGGTGATCGTAGTGGTAATCGACGAGTTCGCCGACATGATGATGATTGTCGGCAAGAAGGTCGAGGAACTGATTGCGCGTATCGCCCAGAAGGCACGTGCTGCCGGCATTCACCTGATTCTGGCGACACAGCGCCCCTCGGTCGACGTCATCACCGGTCTGATCAAGGCAAACATCCCGACCCGCATGGCTTTCCAGGTATCCAGCAAGATCGATTCACGCACCATCCTTGATCAGGGTGGGGCAGAACAATTGCTTGGCCACGGTGACATGCTGTACATGCCGCCGGGCACCAGCTTGCCGGTCCGGGTGCACGGCGCCTTTGTTTCGGACGATGAGGTCCATCGCCTGGTCGATGCCTGGAAACAGCGCGGCGAGCCGGACTACATTCAGGATATTCTGGATGGTGCCGACGATTCGGCTGCCGGCGGCAGCTATGAAGGCGGCAGCGGCGGCGAAGACAGCGAGGAGGATGCGCTTTATGACGAAGCGGTTCGCTTCGTGACCGAAAGCCGCAGAGCGTCCATCTCGGCAGTACAGCGCAAACTCAAGATTGGCTATAACCGCGCCGCACGTATGATTGAGGCCATGGAAATGGCCGGCGTGGTTACCTCAATGAATACCAATGGCTCGCGTGAGGTAATCGCACCTCCGCCGGTCCGCGATTAAGTGGAGACATTCCCCATCATGTTAAAAATCTTGTCTGGCTGGCGTTGGCTGTGCCTATGCGCCGCACTGGTCAGTATGTCAGCAGTGGCGCAGGACGATGCCGATGCGGCGGCTGAGCGCCTGAATCAGCTGTTGTCGGCGGCTGACACGCTGACTGCCAATTTTTCGCAGATGACCCTCAGCTCTAATGGCTCGAACCTGCAGGAGACCACCGGGCAGGTGACACTGCAGCGACCGGGCAAGTTTCGCTGGCACACAGACCCGCCATTGGAACAGTTGCTGATTTCGGATGGCCAAAAGGTCTGGCTGTATGACCCGGACCTGATGCAGGTTACCATCCAGAAGCTGGATCAGCGTCTGACCCATACTCCGGCCTTGTTGCTGTCCGGCGATGTCAGCACACTCACGGACAACTTCAGCATTAGCTGGACCCAGGGCGGCAGCGTGGACGACTTCGTACTGACGCCCAAGGCTAACGACACCATGTTCGAGACCCTGCGGCTGTCCTTCCGCGACGGCCTGATCAACGACATGCAGCTGAATGACCCTATCGGGCAACGCACCAACATCCTGTTCCAGAACGTCGTTCTCAATGAGCCGGTTGCTGCTTCGCAGTTCGGCTTTGATGTGCCTGACGGAGTCGACGTCATCAGTGAATAACGGCGGACTGTTCGCTGCGCCGGCACCTCGCGAGCCGCTGGCCGCGCGCATGCGGCCACGTAATCTCGATGAATACGCCGGGCAGGATCATCTGCTGGGCGCAGGACGGCCGCTGCGAACGGCGCTGGAGCAGGGTGCGCTCCACTCGATGATTTTCTGGGGGCCACCCGGTGTCGGGAAAACCACTCTGGCGCGACTGATCGCTACGGTCAGCGATGCCCACTTTGAAACGCTGTCAGCGGTACTTGCCGGGGTAAAGGACATTCGCCAAGCGGTCGAGCTTGCCCGGCAGAACTACGCTGCCAATGGCCGCCGTACCATCCTGTTTGTCGATGAGGTGCATCGCTTCAACAAGGCCCAGCAGGACGCCTTTCTTCCCTACGTGGAAGATGGCACCTTGCTGTTCATTGGCGCGACCACCGAGAACCCGTCGTTTGAGCTGAACAACGCATTGCTTTCACGCGCCCGCGTCTATGTGCTGAAAGGGCTGGACGAGGAAGCGCTGAGCGGCCTGCTGGATCGCGCGCTTGCCGATACGGAGCGGGGGCTGGGGCAACTGCAGTTGCAACTTGCCCCCCAAGCCCGTCAGTTACTGCTTGATGCATCCGACGGTGATGCCCGCCGCCTGCTGAATCTGCTGGAGATTGCCGCAGACCTGGTAGAGCAGGGCGGTGTGATCGAATCGGACCTGCTGGGTGAGCTGCTGAGTGATTCGCGGCGCCGCTTCGACAAGGGCGGTGAAGCCTTTTATGATCAGATTTCTGCGTTGCACAAATCGGTTCGCGGTTCCAACCCGGATGCCGCCCTCTACTGGTTTGCACGTATGCTCGATGGCGGCTGTGATCCGCTGTATATCGCGCGTCGCGTTGTCCGTATGGCCAGTGAGGACATCGGTAACGCAGACCCGCGTGCACTGACCCTGTGCCTTAACGCCTGGGATGTGCAGGAACGTCTCGGCAGTCCCGAAGGCGAGCTGGCGGTGGCTCAGGCGATTACCTATCTGGCCTGCGCCCCGAAAAGTAATGCGGTGTACAAGGCATTCAATACCGCCATGCGTGATGTCGCTGAACAGGGATCGCTCGAGGTCCCGCTGCACCTGCGCAATGCGCCAACCAAGCTGATGAAGGAACTGGGCTACAGCGACGGCTATCGCTATGCCCATGATGAGCCGGAGGCCTACGCCGCAGGTGAGGATTACTTCCCCGACGCCATAGAACCCCGTCAATACTATCAGCCGGTTCCGCGCGGGCTTGAATTGAAAATTGCGCAAAAGCTGCAGCACCTGCGCGCACTGGATGCCACGAGCAGCAGGCAACGGAGGAAGGATGATTAAGCTGTATCTGGCCGTTATGCTGGGCGGCTCACTCGGTGCAGTCGCGCGCTACGCCGTAGCACAGTGGTCGGTCGCCCACTGGCCCAAGCTGTTTCCACTACCGACCTTGATCGTCAATCTGCTCGGATGCCTGCTTATCGGTGTACTATACGGCCTTTGGCTGGAGCGCCCGGAATTCTCCCCCTTGCTGCGGCAAACGCTTGTGGTGGGATTCCTTGGTGCCTTTACCACGTTTTCGACCTTCTCGCTGGATACCTTGCGGCTCCTGGAGAACGGCGAAGGTCTGTTGGCTCTGGCTTACATTCTGCTCAGCGTGTGCGTTGGACTGCTCGCCACCTGGGCCGGCCTGTCGCTCGCGCGCTGATCGGCCGCCACCTGAAACTGTTGAAGATGATGACCCATGCTTGACGCAAAACTCGTTCGTACCCAACCGCAACTACTCGCCGAGCGCCTTGCCGCCCGTGGTTTTGAGCTGGATCTCGCACAGCTCGAAGCACTGGAATCACGACGCAAGGACGTTCAGACCCGCACCGAGAATCTGCAGGCGGAACGTAACAGTCGCTCCAAGTCGATCGGGCAGGCCAAAGCGCGCGGCGAAGACATTCAACCGCTGCTGGCCGACGTTGACCGTATGGGCAACGAGCTGGCAGAAGCCAAGCAGCAGCTGGAGGCAATTCAGCTCGAACTGGATGCCATGTTGCTGAGCATGCCAAACCTGCCCGCAGAGGGTGTGCCGGTTGGCAAGGATGAAGACGAAAACGTCGAAGTCCGCCGCTGGGGGACACCGCGTGAATTTGATTTCGAGGTAAAGGACCACGTCGCACTGGGTGAGCAACACGGTTATCTGGACTTTGAAACCGCCGCCAAGCTTTCTGGTGCACGCTTTGCCCTGATGCGCGGGCCGATTGCACGGCTGCATCGTGCTCTGGCCCAGTTCATGCTGGACCTGCACGTGAATGAGCACGGTTATGAAGAGGCATACACGCCTTATCTGGTTCAGGCCGAAGCCCTGCAGGGTACCGGTCAGCTACCGAAATTCGAAGAAGATCTGTTCAAGATCAAGCGTGGCGAAGACCAGCGCGATCTCTACCTGATCCCGACTGCCGAAGTATCGCTGACCAACATCGTCAGCCAGAGCATCGTTGCCGCTGAGGAATTGCCGATCAAACTGACCGCCCACACCCCCTGTTTCCGCAGTGAGGCGGGTTCCGCCGGTCGCGATACTCGCGGCATGATTCGGCAGCATCAGTTCGACAAGGTCGAGATGGTCCAGATTGTCCGTCCGCAAGACTCCACCGAGGCACTGGAGGAACTGACAGGTCACGCCGAGGACGTGCTCAAGCGTCTGGAGCTGCCGTACCGCACGATGGCCCTGTGCACCGGTGACATGGGCTTCAGTGCCCAGCAGACCTACGACCTGGAAGTCTGGGTGCCGAGCCAGGGCAAGTACCGGGAGATTTCCTCCTGCTCCAACTGCGGCGATTTCCAGGCTCGTCGGATGCAGGCGCGCTGGCGCAACCCGGAAACCGGCAAGCCGGAGCTGGTACATACCCTCAACGGCTCCGGGCTGGCGGTGGGTCGTACCTTGGTGGCCGTACTGGAAAACTACCAGCAGGCCGATGGCAGCATCGAAGTGCCGCAGGCCCTGCGCAGCTATATGGGTGGCGTTGAACGCATCGGCTGAGCCCGAGCTCGATAGCCCACCTACAGCGGGAGCCAATGGCTCCCGCTTTGCCTTTTGATGATGTATGCCGAGGAACCAAGCATGGAATTCCTGCCCCTGTTTCATAATCTGACCGGCCGTCGTGTGCTGGTTGTCGGCGGTGGCGAAATTGCCCTGCGCAAAGCCCGCTTGCTTGGCGAGGCCGGCGCCCAGCTGTATGTAGTGGCACCCGAGATTGAGCCGGCGCTACGCGAACTGGTTGACGCTAGCCATGGTGCGGTCCGCGAAGGGGGGTATCAGCCGTCGGATCTGGACGACGCCGTGCTTGCGATTGCCGCGACGGATGACGAAACACTCAACGCCCGGGTGTCGGTTGATGCCCAGGCGCTGCGGATTCCGGTCAACGCGGTAGACGCGCCGCACCTGTGTACGGTCATCTTCCCAGCAATCGTCGATCGTTCGCCGCTGCTGATCGCCATTTCCAGCGGCAGCCATGCGCCGGTTCTGGCGCGGCTGTCTCGGGCGCGGATTGAAACCCTGTTTCCGGCGGCGTATGGACGTCTGGCCCAGTTGGCCAAGCGCTTCCGGCAGCAGGTCAAGCAGGCATTGCCAACCATCAACCAGCGCCGGGCATTTTGGGAGAACATTTTCCAGGGTGAGGTTGCCGAGCGCGTGTTTGCTGGACGTGACGCTGAAGCGGCAAAACTGCTTGAAGCTGAGCTTGCCAGTCAGCACGAGCAAGTTTATCGCGGCGAGGTCTATCTGGTTGGCGCAGGTCCAGGCGACCCGGACCTGCTGACTTTTCGCGCCCTGCGTTTGATGCAACAGGCTGATGTGGTGCTGCATGACCGTCTGGTTGCGCCCGCCATCATCGATCTATGCCGCCGCGATGCCGACCGCATCTACGTCGGCAAGGCACGCAGCGATCATGCCGTGCCGCAGGAAGAGATCAACCAGTTACTCGTGCGGCTGGCGAAAGAGGGCAAGCGGGTACTGCGGCTAAAGGGCGGTGACCCGTTCATATTTGGCCGTGGTGGCGAGGAAATCGAACAGCTGGCAGCGCACGGTATACCTTTCCAGGTGGTACCGGGCATCACGGCTGCCAATGGCTGCTCGGCCTATGCCGGCATTCCGCTGACCCATCGTGATCACGCGCAGTCGGTACGCTTTGTCACCGGGCACCTGAAAGATGGCACCACCAACTTGCCCTGGAGCGACCTGGTGGCGCCAGGGCAGACGCTGGTGTTTTACATGGGACTGGTTGGGCTGCCGGAGATCTGCAGTCAGTTGATTGCCCACGGTCGCAGTGGCGATACACCGATCGCGCTGGTTCAGCAGGGCACGACCAGCAACCAGAAGGTGTTGATCGGCACTCTGGCGGATATGCCTGAGCGGGTCAGTGGTGAGCAGATCAAGCCCCCGACGCTGCTGATTGTGGGCGAAGTGGTTTTGCTGCATGACAAACTCAAATGGTTCAACGCAGAAGCCTTGCCGACAGTGCAAGGTGTGCTTGGAACAGAACAGGGCTAAACCGCCAAATGCCGGACGTCAACAGCGCCGGCTCTGGCGTGGTTCAGGTAAATCAGGCAGGGTTTAGCTTCTGTTTCAGGAGTAAGTCATGACTGGATCTGCCATTGTCACGCCATCTGATGAGATTGAAAGCGATCTGCTGCCAGAGGAGCTGTCACAGGCCGTTTACGGCTTTTTCAATCGCATTCCGTTCAACCGCCTGCTCGGTATCGAGATCGATGAGCTGCGTCGCGACTGCGTCGCCATGAGTCTGGCAATGCGGCCTGATCTGATTGGTAATTTCACCCAGGGTATTCTGCACGGCGGCGCGATTTCGTCATTGATCGACGTATGCGGTGGCGCAATGGCGTTGATCGGCGCGTTTGATCGCCACGCCCACCTTACTGTGCAGGAACGGATGGTGCGCCTGTCCAAACTGGGCACCATTGACCTGCGAGTTGATTATCTGCGCCCCGGTCGGGGCGATCAGTTTGTCTGCACGTCTGTTCCGCTGCGCTCGGGCAACAAGGTCGGCGTGGTGCGCTCCGAGCTGCATTCCAATGACGGCACCCTGATCGCTGTCGGGACTGGAACCTACCTCTGCGGATAGGCCGGACGAACGAATCAGGCGACGGGTTTGCCGGTCACCGATGCGCGCTCCGACAATTCGATCCAGACACCGTCCGGGTCGCGGATGAAGGCGATACGGGCAGTTGTACCCAACGTTACCGGTTCACGCTCACCTTTGGCGCCGTTGCCCAGCGCCTCCGCATAAGCGGCATCACAGTCAAACACCTGCAGCGTCAGGTAACGCAAGCCGGTTGCTGCCAGCCCCTGCTGATCGTCCTGCGGTGGCGTGTCACCTTGCTCCAGCAATAGCTGAGCCTTTCCGCAACGCAGTACGCCTGGGGCGATAAGCTCACAACCCAGTACTTGAGTGTAAAACTGCTGACTGGCGTCGAGATCGGCGACCTGCAGACGCACTGCAAGCCCTTCGACTCCGTCAGTACCGATTGGCAGCAGCGTGATCCGATTACCGTCAGGATCCTGCAGCGTGCTCCGCTCGTTCACCCCGTTAAGGGCAACCAGCAGTTCCTTGATCGGAGCCTGGACAGGCGAGGGTAACGGATCACGGGCGTCGTTCAGCTTGAGCACAGCCTCGCCGGCGTTGTAGCGATGTTGCAGGACGCCGCCGCCAAGCTTCAGGGTGTGATCAAACGACAGGCCAACCAGCTCGCGCCAGAACCGCTGCTGGGCATCACGTTGATTGGTAAACAGGCCAACATCAAAAAAGGCTTTGGCAAGACTCACAGGGCGTTCCTCAGCGGGCTAGAGGCGTAAACCCTAGCCCGCGCAGACGCCGCTAGCGAGATTGAATCATGCAGGGAATCTGCTGCTATCTCTGCACGTGATGGCGGTATTACCGCTGACGGCGCTTGAGCAGCCAGCGCCCACCCAGGGCTACCAACAACAGTATTACCAGGCCTGCAATCGCAAGGCTCGGGCGGTTTTTGGCAATGAACTGCTCACGCCCGTTTTTCTTGACCTGCTCCCAGGCACGATAGTCGCTGGGCACTTCGATCACATGGTAGCGCTCCACATAGTCACGATAAGCCTGATAAAGCTCGTTCACGAGCTCCGGATGCTGTTCAGCCAGGTTGTGACGCTCCAGCGGATCGGTTGCGGTGTTGAACAGCTGCGGACCAAGGCGGGCGGGAATTGCGTTAGTGCTGGACGCGACTAGTTTATAATCACCGCGCCAGACGGCAATGCCACCAGCCAGTTCATATACGGTCGTGCGTTCGGCATCATGTACCCGGTCAGAGCGGCCTTCAAGCAACCCGCGCATGCTTTCCCCCATGATCGGGTTAATCTGGCGTCCGCGGTACTCCGAACCGGGCTGCGCGACGCCTGCCACATCAAGCAATGTAGGCGTAATGTCGGTGACGTAACCGAAGCTGTTGGTGCGCGTACCCGCAGCAACACGTCCTGGCTGACTGACGATCAAAGGGACGCGCATGCCGCCACTGAAAGGCGAGCCCTTGTAGGAGTAGAAGGGCGTGTTGGACGCGTAGGCCCAACCAGGGCCATATTCGCTATAGCTGCCGGGAGCCCCGAGCGCGTCATAGTCGGTGTTGTAGCGCAGCCGGTAGAACAGTGGCGCGACTTCGCGCAATACCGTTGATTCACCGCCGTTATCGCTCATGAACAGGATCAGGGTATTGTCATACTGCCCGGTCTCCTTGAGGTAACGGATGACCTTGCCCACGCTCTGGTCCATTGCCTCGGCCATGCCGGCGAACACCGCCATCTGTCTCGCGCGATACGCCTTTTCCTCATCGCTCAGACTATTCCAGTCAATGTGGCGACGGGCATAAAAGGTACCCCAGTCATCAGTAACCGCATTTTCGCCGGTGTCCGGCAACAGGCCGCTGGCCAATTGACGCTGGTAGCGGGCCTCGCGAATGGCATCCCAGCCATCGTCATACATTTTCGCGTAGCGGTCGATGTACTCCTCCGGTACCTGATGCGGTGCGTGTACAGCCTGGAAGGCAAGATAGCCAAAGAACGGCTTGCCTTCGCTGCGTCCGCCGTCGATATAGCTGATCAGCTTGTCGGCATAGGTAAAGGAGGAATAAAAGTTGGCCGGCAATTCGACCGGCTTTCCATCCTCGATCCAGGTCGCGCTGCCGCCCGGCAGGTAGTGCTTGGCCTCCCAATTGTCCGCACCGCTTTCCATCAGGGCGAAGGAGTGCTTGAAGCCGCGCGCAACAGGCTGGCTTTGGGGGCGATCACCCAGATGCCATTTGCCGGCCATGTAGGTGTTGTAACCGGCATCCTGCAGCAGGGTCGGCAACGTGACGACACTGTCATTCAACCAGGTTTCGTAGCCAGGTTGTCCCTTTTGGTTGTCAGCCATGATCTCCTTCATGTTGCCCATACCGACCAGGTGGTTGGTCACGCCGGTCATCAGCATCGAGCGCGTTGGCGAGCAGGTCGCAGCAACATGAAAGTTGGTGAACTGCAGGCCGCTCTCGGCAAGCTGATCGATGTTGGGCGTGTGAATTTCACCCCCGTAGGCACCAAGATCACTGAAGCCGAGGTCGTCAGCCACGATCAGTAGAATGTTCGGCCGAGGGGTTGTTGCAGCGGCTGACAGTGGCAGGGCGCAACTAAGGCCCAGTAGCAGCAAGTTGCGAGTGAGGCGTTGCATTGTATTGTCCTTGTTATAGCGATGGGCTGTATCTGGTCGAGTATAGGGAGTGATATTTCTGGCGCTGCGACCGAGCGTAGCCACTCGACTGTCTCTGCTAGCCATAAACACACGACGCTTCAGTGATCCGGCTGGGCTGGAGGCTATTGAAGGCTGCTTGGGTGCTTTACGGGAGTTCGCCCCGGTAACCGAAGAGCAGACAATGCGATCAGAGGTGAGGGCGGGTAAGCCGTCATCGGCGGTTGGGTTTACGTAGCCTCGCCACTGTCTTGGAGCTGGCTGCAGCCGAAGTCAGATCTGGCAACGTAGGCTATTGTTGTATGCGGGTAACGCGACCGACTAACGTCAAAAGTCCGCGATCGAGTATTCGGTTTCAACCCGGCGTGATGGAACCACGGCGTGGTGCTGACGCTCACAAGGTGCACCAACCCGCGAATTAACGACAGGAGCAGGGGGCATGCGCGCGCATTATCTACAACACGCCGAGTTTGAAGGGCTCGGCATGATTGAGCATTGGCTACACTCAAAAGGCTACGAGATCAGTTGCAGTCGAATGTACGCTGGCGATCCTCTGCCGGCGCTCGACGAGTTCGACGTGCTAATTATCATGGGCGGCCCAATGAGCGCTAACGACGAAGCGCAATTGCCATGGCTGCATAGTGAGAAGGCCTTTATTCGCGCGGCGCTGACAGCGGACAAAGTCATTTTAGGCATCTGCCTTGGCGCCCAGTTGATTGCGGCCAGCCTGGGGCAGGCGGTATATCCCAACCGCGAACGAGAGATCGGCTGGTTCCCGGTTCGCGGCAGCACCCATCAGAACGGCGCAGCATTTCACTTTCCGCCCCGGCTGCCGGTGCTGCATTGGCACGGAGAGACCTTCGATCTTCCGCACGGTGCCGTACTATTGGCCTCCAGTGAGGTCTGCCGAAATCAGGCCTTTCAGCTTGGCCGTTCGGTTATTGGCCTGCAGTTTCACCTGGAGGCTAACCGCCAGTTGCTAGATCAATTTGTTACCGCCGAAGCGGCTTCACTCGTGCCGTCCGAGTGGGTGCAGAGCGCCGAGCACATTCTGCAGGTTGATGATTCAACTCTGGCGTCTACCACCGACTTGCTTGATCGCCTGCTCCACTATCTGACGGAGGGTAAATGAAACGTGTATTTGCAGTTCTGGGCTTTTGTGCCGCCGCAAGCGTGCTGAGCGGTTGTGTTCGTTTGCCCGCCGGAGTCGAACCGGTAAGCCCTTTCACGGCCGACCGCTACCTCGGTCAATGGTACGAAATAGCCCGCCTAGACCACCGGTTCGAGCGCGGCCTGACTCAGGTCAGCGCACACTACAGCTATGGTGACGATGGTGAGATTCGAGTAATCAACCGCGGCTGCGACGGGCCCAGCGGCGAGTGGCAACAGGCAGAGGGGCGGGCGAAGTTCGTCGGCAGCGATGACAAGGGCTTTCTCAAGGTTTCGTTCTTCGGTCCGTTTTATGGCAGCTATGCCATTTTCGAGCTGGACCCGGAATACCGGTATGCCTTTGTATCCGGTCCGAACCATGACTACCTGTGGTTACTGGCCCGGGAGCCAGAGCCAGACGCCTCGCTGCGTCATCAATTCGTCAAGCAGGCAGGTGAGTTGGGGTTCCCGGTTGATCATCTGATTTGGGTAAAACACGGTGACAGCCGCTGCGACTGACACTGTTTGAAAAAATGCACGGGGTCGTAGCCATCCACCGCCGCAACAAGCTACTCTCTCGCTCTAACAAACAATAATAAAGCCGGAGTCGTTGCTTGCTTGATTTGACTACGCTGATGCTGGTTTTGGCGCTGACAACTGCAACGGCGGTGATTTGTCTGCTGGTGGCAGCTGCGCTGAACCCTCGCGTTCCCGCCATTCGCTTTTGGGCAATCGGCCTGACCGTTGTTGTTCTGGGCGCCTTGCTGCAATCCGCCCGTGCGGTTATACCACTCTGGATCAGTGCGGCGGTCATCACCCAGGGCTATTTCCTGCTCTGGTGGGGCGCACGCTGCCATCGCCTGGGCCATGGTGCAGGCGGATTCTGGCAGGTCACCGGTGCTCTATTGGTGTGCCAGAGCACCGTATTCTACTTTCTGCAGGATTCGCTCCGGTTCAGCATCATCACCCATAGCGCCATCGTCATAGCCGTTGCTGCACTTATGATCGGCGAAGTCGTGCGCGTCCGACGCAGTCAGCGGACCCTTACCTACGCCTGGTGCGGCATCTGGTTGATGCACGGAGCGCTCTATTTCCGCCGTCTGCTGCTGTACAGCTTTGACCCGCTCTATGCCAGCGTCACCACCTTCGAACAAGGGGAGGCGGTGGAAGCGCTCAACTACCTTGAAGGCATCGTCTTCATCTATGCCTTTACCATGATCTGCATAATGTTCCTGCTACGCAGCCTGCAGGATGAGCTCAAAACGCAGGCCATGCACGATCCGCTGACGTTGCTGTACAACCGCCGCGCCTTTGAGCAGGCAGCACGGCAGCGGCTGGAAGACAACCGGCACTCAGGCGAGCATGGGGTTCTGCTCCTGCTTGATCTGGATGAGTTCAAAGCGGTGAACGACAACCATGGGCACGCTGCGGGCGATACTGTGCTGGCTCGATTTGCCGAAGTGCTGCGTAACGCAGCGCGAGAGCAAGACCTCACGTGCCGTTTTGGCGGCGAAGAATTTCTCCTGATGCTTTCCAACTGCGACATGGCCCAGGCTAGGCAACTGGCCGAACGTATTCGCGAGGTATGGGAGCAACAGACCATTCAGGCGGGAGAACCCGTCATAACCAGCACTGTATCCATCGGTTTTGCGCCGGTTCCGGCAGATACAATGCTATCGCTGCACGAACTGGTCGAACGGGCAGATCAGGCGCTTTACCAAGCCAAACAGCAAGGACGAAATCGCTGCTGCAGCTGGCCGCTCCTGGAAGCCGACATGCAACACTGAGCGACACCATCGACAGGCGATTATTTCACGCAGACATCTTGCCTTTATCTACTCTGTTCAATAGAGTGCTTTGCACAAGAACAAAACGAGCTGGATACCAGTCATGCCGCCTTCAAGAGAGGAAGCGGCGCAGGCGCTGCGCGAAATCAGTAACGTGCAGGCGCGTGTCGCCGGATTTCAAGATTATCGATTCGAAGCAAGCCAACTGATTGTCTGGGGGTTGCTGAACATCATCGGTTGTATCGGCAGCGCGCTGTTTGCTGATCACCTCCTATTGATCTGGTTTGCTGTCGTGGTTGTTGGCCTGGTGCTGGGTGTTGCCATGGCTATCCGCGGTGCCCCGACCGTGCCCGGCGTTGTCTGGCGTTACCTGCTGGTTATCCTGTCTATTTTGCTGTTCGATATTCTGCTGCACTGCATTTTCTGGCCACTGTCGCCACGCCAGGGCAGCATGATTGTGCCGCTGTTCGTGGCCACCATCTACATCGTTCGCGGTGCCCAATCCCGTCCCCGATATATCGCCATCGGTGCCAACCTTGCGCTGCTCTGTACCCTGAGCTTCCTGTTTGCCGGTGACGGCTACTGGTATTGGTTGGCAGTCGCCTGGGGCGGCACCTTTGTGATTTCAGGCCTCTGGCTGCGGAGGTGCTGATGCAGTCACCAAACGACCTCATCCATCAGCCAGTGCGCCTCAAGATCATGGCCGCGCTGAATACGCTGTCGTCGGATCAATGGCTGGAATTTGTCTCGCTCAGATCGATTGTTGACACCACTGACGGCAACCTTGGCGCGCACCTCAATACGCTCGAGGCCGCTGAGTACGTTCGAATCAAAAAGGACTTCGCAGGAAAGAAGCCGCGTACGCGGGTCTGCCTCAGCACCAAGGGACGTGCCGCGTTCGGCCAGTACGTTGCCGAATTGCACGCCATTCTGGCGCCTCAGAACCTGGATACCTGATACGGCATCGCACCAGACTCACCTTACAACATCAAAAAAACTGGAGTTGGTATGGATATTCGTTCGTTCTCTCACACCACAGGGCGCTGGCAACAACGTCTGCGCACCCTGTCCTTGCTGGTCCTGCTGATCGCTGGCGGCGGAGCCACCAGTTTCGTTCTTGCGCAGGCAGAAGACCAGTCAGCGAGTGCTCAGCCATCAGCCGATGTTGCGACGGCAAGTGCCCCAGCGGCGCCTGCTACGCAGGAGGTAACGCAGGCATCGGGTGCAGAGACTCCGGCACAGCCGACTGCTTCGTTTGGAGTGCGCGAAATGTACGAACAGGCTGACCCTCTAGTGAAGTCGGTGATGTTGCTGCTGGTTCTGTGCTCGGTACTCACCTGGGGCGTCCTGTTCGAAAAGATATTTGTGTTCGGCTCCGCCCGACGTCGCAACAAGCGCTTCCTGGCGGCTTACCGTGCCGGGCAGGTTGAGCAGCTTGGCGAGCAACTTGAGTACAGCGCGATGGGGCGCATGTGGAAAGCCGCCCAGGCGGAGCTGAGTCACTATCGTAAGCTGCAGGGGGACGGTGCTGACGCCGACCGGGTCAACCGGTTGCTGCAACGCATCGCTCTGACCGCAGGTATCGTCCAGGAGCGCGACCTGGCCCGCATGGGGACGATGATGGGGGTACTTGCGACTATCGGCGCCACCGCACCCTTCATCGGCCTGTTCGGCACCGTCTGGGGAATCCTCAACAGTTTTGCCAGCATCGCGACCCTCAAGTCTGCGAGCCTGGCGGTTGTCGCGCCCGGTATTGCCGAAGCGCTTCTGGCCACTGCGCTGGGGCTGTTTTCCGCCATTCCAGCGGTGATGATCTTCAACAAGTTCGCACGTGACATCAACGGCTTCGTTGGCGCGCTGGACAACTTCTCCGCCGAGATGATTGCCGGCGTGTCGCGTCAACTGGACGAAGGACGCTGATATGGGCATTCAGCTAAATTCCGGGCCGCTGGTAAAGCGGCACAACTACCAGGAAAACGCCGAAATGAACATTACGCCCTTCGTGGACGTAATGTTGGTGCTGCTGATCATCTTTATGGTTGCCGCACCGCTGGCGACCGTGGACGTGCCGGTTGACCTGCCAAGCAACGCTGCTGCGCCAAACCCGCCGCCGGAGGAGCCAGTGTACGTCAGCGTGCAGGCTGATGGCCGGCTGTATGTGCAGGAACAGTCGGTTGCGCTCGGTGAGCTAGCTGCGGGTGTCAACCTGGTCACCAACGGGGATGTGCGTACCCGATTATTCCTGCGCGGCGACAAGTCGGTTGAGTACGGCACCCTGATGCAGGTCATGAATACCTTGCAAAAAGCCGGATACGGGCAAATCAGCCTGGTCGCTTCGGAAGAACTGGAGCCCTGATGAGCGCCTATCGAGAACGCAGTAGCTGGCCGTTCAGGCTGCTCGTGGTCCTGATTGCCATCGGTTTGCATATTGGACTGCTGGCATGGCTGCAAGGCGCGCAGTTTCGTCATCAGGCCCCTCCAACCGCGCCGGAGACGATCGCTGTGGATCTGTATGTCCCGCCACCGCCCCCTCCGGAACCCG
>NZ_PPSK01000007.1 GCF_002903165.1 Halopseudomonas oceani | reverse complement strand
ACCGTGGCGTGAAAAAACAGCCTGATTTGAGGCATTGACACCACAGTCACTTGTTAAGTTTTATTGCTGCTCGGTGCCCCATGATACATTTACCGTTGGTTTCAATTGCAGAATAAGAGGATGAAGAATCGTGCCTTCATTAAACTCCACTATCATTTTTTCAGACTCAGCCGTTGCCTCAAACTCAATTTTCTGAATATGGTTGACAGACAAGCGTACCAATTGCTCCTCGCCATTCAGGACTAACAAATCCATATCGCCGTAGCCTGGGCTAATTGTACATTCAACACGAAGCCCATTTCGGACGGTAGTGTACGCCGCTGTGTTATAGCACCAAGGGACATCACTATCCGTCATTTGCGGCTCGCACTCAAAAAAGCCAACAAACTCGTATTCTTCTGGATATTCTCTCTTCTGCTCGGTAGTCATGTTTGTAACTTAACAGTTGAGTGGACCGGCGGCTTCATCATTGCATATCAGTGACTTCTTCATATCACCACTCCATGCTCAAGCCGGTCGGTTGAAAAAATATTTTAAAACAATGAGTTACTGCCAACCCTACAACACCCGCTGCAATAGCGTGACGTCCGCATTTCGTGATTTCAATAAACCTGTATGGCATGTCGATCTACATATAATCGGGTTAAGTATAGAACTGCCGCAGCCACTATCCGCTAATACGTTGGAAGAGCCTCGCTGACAAAAAACTGCGCCTGGATGTCTGAGCTTTCTCTGGAATACTGCCACGATGATCGCGCCGAACAGGCGCAGGCAATGAACTGAATATTGGAAAATTGAGGAGATGGTATGCACGACGCTGCCCACCGCCCCATCATTGCGCGCGCCGGCATCAGCCTTGATGTGACGTTTACCGAACGTTGCTGCGAGAGCTTGCCTGAATGCTCCGCTAACCGGGGCGACCAACAAACCGCTGACCCCGGGCAGACAGGAGAGAATGGTTACGAACTCGTTTGCAGTGTCAGTAGGTCTGCGCTCCATCCTTGGGCTCCTGAGACAGGCTTATTGCCATACCACGACATTAATCCCATCACCGTTGCAGGTAAAGCCGCTGTGCCACTTGAAGCGGTGCCCCTGACATCAGAGGTCTTTGCGCCGGATAGCGTACAACGTTGAACTGCGCGCGCTCTGTGGCCTCAACACGCGGTGATGAGAGCATTACCTTGTCAGTCGGCATTCATCAACGCGGCCGCGGCAGTGGATCGTGCGATAGCCTGATCTAGCTGTTCGACGCAGCGCTCTCGCGCATGCAGCAGTGGTGCGTCATTGACTGATAACAGCGCTGCGCGGCGGGCTGTCAGCTCGTTGGCCTGTAGCTGATACTCGTCCACAAGGTCCGGACCAAGCGCAACGATGTTGGTGCAAGCAGCGCCGCGGTTATATTCAACCAACTGAGCAAGGAATACTCCGGGATAAGCCTGAGCGACTTCCCCCAGGGTTTCGTTAATCCATTCCGCCACTGCGCCATCGGCGTCTGCATACAGGCTGAACAGCGTGGCCGTTGCATTGGCGTCGCCGCCAAGTGCAGGCTCCCGCGCGGCAGCTACATCCTGTTCGGTGACGGCAGCCCACACGGGGGCGCAGAATGCCGCTAGGAGGACGAAGCAGATTGGTGTTTTCATGTGTTTACCCTCTTCTCGACTGACATTGCCGAGCTGGCGGTTTATGTGCCATGACGCTGTTGTCAGATGGTGTTCTTAAGCTCAACGGGGACCGACTTCTCTGCCACCCGCCACAACCGAACCCCGTCGACGATCATGGTCCACTCACCATCGACCTCATGGGGCGGTTCACTGACCTCAAACCGGGTGGTCATGAACAGCACGCCGACCACAAAGTCGTCGCCATCAAACCCCTGCATCGGCCCCGTGATGGAGGTGCTCCCGCCCCCTTTCAGGCGCTGGTAGGCCACGGAACCGTCGGTCAGGATCAGCAGGCTCATCTCCTTGCTGCGCCATTCACCAACATAATCCAGCCGGTTTTCCGGTACTGGCTCGGCGCAGCCAACCAGCATTACGGCCAGGGCGATAACCAACAGCCAATTTTTCATTACAGGTCTCCGTTGCGTTCAGGGCGCGGGGTACAGATTACCGATTGACTGCCGAGCGCGCTTCCGACCAGACCGCAAATTCATTGCCGCTGGGCTCGATGAAGTGAAAGCGACAACCGCCGGGGAACTCGAAAATCGGTCTAACCACCTCCCCGCCGCAGGCAACCACCTTGTTCAAGGTGGAGGTCAGATCTGCGCTGTAGAACACCAGCAGCGCGCCGCCGCTGTCTGCGCGATTACCGGTATCTGCCTTGAAGAACCCGCCGTCCAGGCCTTGGCCGGAAAATGCCGTGTATTCGGGGCCGTAGTCTATGAAGGTCCAGCCAAACGCGGAGGAGAAAAAGCGCTTGGTGGCCTCCAGATCCTTCGCCCCCAACTCCACATAGTTCAGTTTTTCATGCTCATTCATGATTCGACATTCTCCTGATGGGAGCACCCTGGGTCAGCGCCCGGGTGGAGGTCAGCCCGATATTGGGGTGCTTGGATAACGTGAAACTGTGATGCGCGATAATCGAGCGAGCATCAAGATGGGGTTTGTCATGGGTGGCATGGGCGTCTTCCACCAGACTCACCTGATAGCCACGACTCGCCGCGCTGAACGCGGTCCTGTCAATACAGAAGTCGCTTGCGTAACCGCAAATAATCAGGTGTTCGATACTCTCTTCCGCTAGCCGGTCGGCAAGGTCGGTGCCCTGAAATGCATCCGGTGTGTGCTTCCGTATATTGATCCGTTGCTCGGCATCGGTCAGGCCAGCGTACAGTTGCCAAGCAGGGCTGTCAGGCTCAAGCATTCCGGGTATTTGATGCTGGATCAGCACGGTCTTGAGCCCCTGCGCGTTGGCATGTCCGACCAGTGCATTGATGTTATGGATGACGGCATCGGACTGGAACGGCGGATTGGCCGAACCAAATACCCCACTCTGCACGTCCACTACCAATAGTGCGGACTTCATACCAATTCCCTTTAATAATCGTGCATTAGCTCAAACTCGGGCGGGTGCCGGGCCAAGAAGAGCGCAAACCGCTGGCAGCAAACCGGGCGTATCGGTAACTGCGCTTGAATCTGCCATTGCCTGCAGAGCCTAATGGATGGCGCTCTAGGTCAACAGTTACAGTTCCGAGCAAATTGTCACTGGCCATCTGCCTGGATTGCCCTTCCCATGGTGCTCCCTCAGCAGTCGGCACCGTTCGGCTTCGCCATTTGCCCGACCTGACTCAAGTTCGCTGGCTACGGCCAGGCCGCTATGACCTGCGCAGCCGTTCACGTACTTCCATCAAGGCAAAACCGAGCAAATTGAGTCCCTTCCAACTGTTGGGGTTTTCCGCTGCGGCGGCATCCTGCGCCAGACCGATGCCCCAGATCCGATCCACTGGACTAGCTTCAACCAGCACCCTGTCTTCGGTGCCCAGCAAAAAAGCCTTCAGCTCGGGATTCTGGGAAAACTTGGCCATATTGGCATCAATCACAATCTCGAATCTGGCCTCTTCCCAGCGCTGCTGATCAAATCCGACCACCTCGCGGCCGACGGCTTTCGCCTTTGCCGGATTGCCGGCAGCCAGAACCCGCTCGCACGCAGCGCCATCAGCAAACAGACGCGCCTTCTGGTACATCATGTAATGCTCAGCGGTAAGGAACGACTGCCCATCAACCTCAAACCCGGCGTCATACCACTGGCTGAAGCAGCTTTTGGTGACCTCGCTGCCCTTTTCCTGATGCCCCCAGAAAAAGACGTACTTGACCTTGTTGCCGTGGTTGACCCAATCGATAAGCTGCGCTGTGCTTCTGATATTCACTGCTGTTCCACTGTCTGTTTGCCATCCCATGCGCGCCGCCGCAGGTGTTCAGTCAGCCGCACGCAGAACATAAACGGTTGTGCCGTGACGTTCCTTGCTCGACACCGCAAAACGACCACGCAGATGGATGACAACAATCCCGGTCCCGCCGGAGCTGTATTGGTAGAGGGTTTCCGGGCCGGTTTCCAGCACCAGCCGATATTGCTCACAGTCAAGCGCAGACAGGGTCTGATAGGCCGGCAACGCCAGAGGCAGGCCGTTGACCTTGCCGCCAATGAGGGCGTCAATATCGACCTTGCACTGTGCCTGTACCCTCTGGTTCTCGGCGCGAGACATGCTGGCGTCAAGGTAGGTATCCACGTCCACCATTCGGCCATCGTTGCGCTGCAAGAAGCTGATCAGGCCAGTTCCGGCATTGCTTGCGGTGAGGTAGATGTTTTCGGTCAGCCGCTCGGGAAGCGGCTGATTCCAGTAGCTGCTGGCACAGCCACTGAGCAGCAGCAAAGCGAACCAGCCCGCTATCAGTCTAGTCATGATCACACCTCCGCTAGCACAGCCACTCACAGTCGGCGGGTCGCAGCCCATGCCTGAATCATTCCCGCCTGATGGAAAACGACGGGAGTCGAAAACCCGCCAGCGCTGATGATCGACTCTACCTCTGCCGCTGGCAACACCGCCACATCGTTGCTGTAAACCTGCTGCATGTTATGCAGAGTCTCGGCAGTAACCGGCTCGGCAGACATCGCCTGCGCCCATAATGCAATCAGGCGCCGCTGCTGCTCCGGGTCGGCACAGCCAGTAAGGTCTGCATTAGCGAGTAGTCCGCCCGGTTTAAGGCGCCGGGCAATCTGCTGAAAGAAATCCGTGCGGGCGTGACGATCGAGAATGAACTGCGATACCAGAAAGCTGGTCGCCGCATCGAAGCGCGGGTCGTTGGTTAACGAGTCGAGATAACCATGATGAAAGGTACAACGATCAGCAACGCCCAACCGCTCTGCATTCAGCTGACATTGCTCAAGCATCGCACCAGCCGGTTCCACCGCGGTAAATCGCCAGCTCGGATGGGCGATGGCCAGATGCAACAGCTCCTGGCCAGTACCCGCGCCGACGCACAACACATTGGCGTTAACCGGCAGCGGGAAGAACACCGCCTCAAGGAGAAAGTGCAACGCATCACGAATGGGAGCCATGTGCGCCCACTGCTGATCGTATCCGGCAGCCTGCCGGTCAAAGAGTTCACGGAGTGCCTTGTCGTCCATGGTGAGTCCTGATGCCGAGTGGTCACGAGCGCGTGAGGCGCTCTTTTTAACCACCATACAGCAGCTGTCAACCCGCCACGCGCTAGACCCTGAAACCCTGCGCCAAGGCCTGCAACTCACCGGCCAGCTGCGCCTGACTGTCAGTCACCTGGGAAATTTCCCGCGAGCCGCTAAGGGTCTGCAGCGAGGTTTCCCGCACCGAACTCATGCTGCGCGAGATATCGCGTGTTACCGCCACCTGCTGTTCAGCAGCAGCGGCGATCTGTGAAGACATACCAGAAATGCGGTCAACATCCTGCAGAATAGCGGCCAGGGTGTCTTCCAGTTTCGCGGCTTCGTCGGCACTGAGGTTGGCGAGCTTGTGGCTATCGGTTACCGCGCCGCGAACGCTGTCGGTGATGTCCCGGAAACCACTGATCATGCTTTCGATTTCAACGGTGGAGTCGTGGGTCTGCCGTGCCAGGTTACGCACCTCATCGGCAACCACGGCAAAGCCGCGGCCGTGCTCACCCGCCCTGGCCGCTTCAATCGCTGCGTTGAGCGCCAGCAGGTTGGTCTGATCAGCCACCGCCTTGATCACGTCGATAACCCGAGTCATGGACTCACTGCTCGTTTGTAGCCGCTCCATCTGGCCGTTGACCTGTTCGATGGCATTCGCCAGATGACGAATGCGGCCAACACTCTCCTGCACAACCCGTCGGCCGGCTTCATTGCGGGCGGATGCGTGCTGCGCTGCCTCAGCCACCTGCTGGGTATTACGCGAGATCTCTTCCGAGGTGCTGGACATCTCCTCCGCTGCCGCCGCCACCTGATCGACCAGCGTCTGCTGATGGCCTACCTGATCGGAGTTCTGACTGGCCGTTGCGCGGGTCTGCTCCGAGGCGGAGGCTAGCCGGACGCTGGTTTCGTCAATCTGGCTGAGCGCTCCGGAGAAGCTCTCGATCAGGCCATTCAGCGCCGTGCCAATCAGCCCCATCTCGTCCTTTGAGCAAACCCGGGTACGCACCGACAGGTCCTTGCGCTCCATCACCTGACGAAAATCACCAAGCAATTGGTTCACCTGACTGGATACGCCCATGATGATCAGCAAAGCCAGCAGCAGCACCGAGCCAATGACCACGCAACCAATAATCGCTGCACGACGCAGCTGCGACCGGGCACCACTCAAGACCAGCTCGGTCCCCCGCTCCATATCCGCAGCCAATTGCTGCTTGATCTGATAGACACCGTCACCCGCCTGGCTGGCGCTATCGAACCACTCAATGTTGGCCATGCCGAGAAAACCGTACTCGGAGCCAATCAGCCGGCTGCGCAATGCGGCAAAGGCAGCGTTTTCAGGCCGCTGCTGCAAGGCTTCCAACTGGCCCTGCAGGGTCGGGCCGATCAAATCCGCCGCCGAATCAAGCAACGCCTGACTGCGTGCACCGGCAGCACTGACCTTGCTCACCAACGTCAGCGATACAGTGCCCTCACTCAGCACCTGCGCCCCGGCGGCCATTTCGCGTGCGCCCCACTCAGTCGCTTCGGTCAGCGCCAGAAAAGCCCCCATCATGCGCGTCAGACGCGGTTCGTTGGAGTGCAGCAGAATCTCGGGGATCAGCGCGATCAAGCGCTCGACCGCAGTGGTAAAGACTTGATAGGACTGGTCCGCATCAACGTCTTCGTTGATCACACGCTCACGCAATGGTGCCAGCGTATCCAGTGCCTCGTTAATCAAGCCCAGCTGCGCAGCCACAACCGTGCGCTCGCGTCCTTCTAGCGCGGCCATGGCAGAGCGCAGCTCGGCGAGGCTGGCATCCGTCGCCGCGCGCTGCCCTTCCAGTCGCTCGACCACCCGGCCATCGGCACCACCGCTGGCGATGAACAGCGCCGTCAGGCCACGCTCCTTCTGCAGGTTTTCCAACGCAGGGTCGGCGGTCAGCACCAGATCGAACAAGGCCTGAGAAGACTCGGTGCTCTTCAGATGCGTGTAGCGATCAGCGACGGTGGAGCCGGAAAAATACAACGTACCCGCCAACGCAGGCAGGATGAGCAACAGTAATTTACCGCGCATGGACAGATTACGGAGCATGGACAACATGATGGCGGACCCTGAGGAAAACCTGACTGAATGGGCAGATGTCTCAGCAAGAAGAGTGCCATTACTTTGCCACGCAGTTACCGGCCCTGACCGCCACAAACGGCTCTATTGCGCACCAGTTCAGGGCTAACGTGCCGCTTTTCGAGCCAAAAAGGGCTTCCTGAGTCACTCGCCAATCGCAGGCGTCAGGGCGTTGATTTGCCCATCGCCCTGGCCAAATCGTGATGCCCGCCAGTTGCAAGCGCCGCTGCGGCACCAGCCACATCCTCCGGCGTCTTGTTTTGGCTCAGCTTGAACTTGCCGATCAGCCGCTCAATCTCGATTTCGATTCCGACGATGGCCGCCAGCATCTGGTTGATGTACTCAGGGCTGGAGTCAGTCATTTTCCAGGGGCGTTGCTGCCCAGAGGCCGCTTCATGCTCGCGGGTCAGCCGCGCGACCACACCACGGACATAACGCTCGTCGTCACGCAGGCGGATACGGCCATGCGCGTGCACCACCTGATAGTTCCAGGTAGGCACCTGACGATGCGACGCCTGTTTGCTCGGGTACCAGTTGGGCGAAATATAAGCCTGCGGTCCCTGAAAGATGACCAGCACGCTCATACCGTCGACGATCTGCTCGACCAGCGGGTTCGCCCGCGCCAGATGCGCCTGCAACGTGCCGTGCTCGCCCTGCTCGGCCAGTAATTCGAAAGGAAGGTGATTGGCGTCCAGCCCGCTCGGCCCACAGGTCACCAGCGCGCCAAGCGGATTGGCATTGATCAGCGCGTGAAGTTCTGCGCTGCGGGTCTCGGCAAAGTGAGCGGGCAAGTACATGGCTATTCCAATGACATCCAGGTAGACAGATTCTGGTCCAGATAATACAGCGACAGTGCCAACACTAACCAAAACACCATGCCAGCCGCACTCTCCAGCCAACCGCGATAAATGTGCGGCTTGAACCAATGCGGTGGCCACAGGCAACGCAACAGCCAGCGCCCCGGTATGCGCAGGCTGATATCCAGCACCGCGCCGGCCTCCAGCATCAACCGTCCGAGCAATAGTAGCCCGCGCGCCAGTGCTTCCAGCAACTCAAGCATGGCCCATCACTCCGCCGCAGGCGCCCGTCCAGCAAAGCATGGCAGATCATCGTTGATCTCGAACCAGTTGGCCTTGTGTGCGGTGAAAAAGTGCGCCTGCATTCTGCTCTCCAGCTCACCATCCAGTATCCCGGCACGCACCCTCAGCACGCCCGGAACCTGCTCGTGGCAGCTATAGATCGGTGAGCCGCAGCGGTCGCAAAAACAGCGCTGTTTACCCGGTGACGAGCTATAGCTTCTGAGCAACTCAGCACCTTCCTGCAGCCGAAAGTGCGCCTCAGCTACGGGAATATTGGTGGCGAAAGCGGTGCCCTGTGCCTTGCGGCATTGGCCACAGTGGCAGACCTGAATCGGTGCCAGCGGTTGATCAATCTCAAAACGAATACCACCACACAGGCAACTTCCGGTAATCATGGCGACTCCTTCCTGTTGTTCAGCTATCGGATAGCAGCTGAGGGCTCCGCCCTCCCTCTTTTCCACATCAGGCCAGCGCAAGCAAAAAAAATTACCCCCTAAAGGCTAATATTGAAAAATTAGCATTTAAAGGATAACGTCAGCACAGATGACCCAGAGGCCTCTTATGACCATTGCAGCCGTACTCACCGGCGATCTGATCGACTCTCAAGGTGTCGAGAATACGCAGGAATACATCAATCAGCTACGAAAGGTACTGGAGCAGTTGCTTGACGTCTGTACCTTTAGCCATGAGATTTACCGCGGCGACGGCTTCCAACTGACACTCGAAACAGCCACTGACGCCATGCGCTGCGCGCTGCTGCTGCGGGCAGCCCTGATTGCCGCCAGCCCCGAGCACGCGCGCTACGACGCACGCATAGCCATCGGCATAGGCCCCGCGCCGGAAGGCAACCGCTACGGGGAAGCCTTTGTCCTGTCGGGCCAGGGGCTCGACAGCATGAAAAAGGAAACGCTTGGCCTGTTCACTCACGATGCCACCCTACTCGACCGCGCCGAGCTGCCGACCGCGTTTGTCGCCCGCATCATTGATCAGTGGACACGGGTAGAGGCCGAAACCTGGTGGCTACACGCGACCACCAACACCAGTCAAAAAGCGCTGGCCGAGCAGGTCGGCAAGTCCCAGGTCACCGTACATAAGGCGCTGCAACGCGCCGAGGCCCCGCTGATCGACCGCTACCTTACCCGCAGCCGCGAATGGATTCAGGAACTCACCGATGGCCGATAACGTACTGCTGCCGCTGATGCTGGTGTTGCACATGCTGAGTAGCCTCTGGGCCAGCGCCCGGCCACTGCCGGAGCAGGCAACCAGGACACAGCAACGGGCATGGTTGATGCTCAAGGCATTGCCGCTGGCCGTGGCGACGGCTGTTCTGCTGCTGTCGCAGAGTCTGACAACCGCGCTGCTGGCCTTCGTTATCGTACTGGTCAGCCAGTTGATTCTGGAACATCAACGCATCACCAGGCCGCCACGTTTTGCAACCAGCCTGCTGCTGGGCCAGATACTGCCAATCGCCGTCCTGGTTTTACTCTGGAGCGGTGCAACCGGTCGCTGGGACGCACTGGTAGAGAGCGCCTCGGCGCTGCTTCAGCCGGACGTGCTGATAATACTGCTGGCAGCACTGTTTCTCCTGCATCCCACCTCAACGCTGATCGCTTTGATTCTGACCCCGTGGCTCAACCACAACGACCTGCAGGATGAGCGCTCGCTGAAACAGGCAGGCCGACTGATCGGTTTTCTGGAGCGTATGCTGATCTTTGCCTTTGTGGTTATGGGGCAGTGGTCTGCTATCGGCTTTCTGCTCGCAGCCAAAAGCATCATGCGCTTCAACGATACCCGCCAGGCCAAACGGCCGGTGTCCGAGTATGTCCTGCTGGGGACGCTCCTCAGTTTCGGTTTCAGCATCGCCGCCGGGCTGGCAACACGCGTGCTTATCACCAGTTAGCCGCACCAGACTAATCTGGAAAAATTAGCCTCGCGGGGGTAAGATCGACAGCCCTCACGACGCTCTTGCATTGAGCGTTCCCCGCCCCTCAGCTCATCAGGAGAGCCCATGCGTCTGTGCGTTTTCTGCGGGTCCAGCCCCGGTAACAACCCCGAGTATCTTACCGCCGCCCAACAGCTCGGCACCGCGCTAGCCAACGCCGGTATTGGCCTGGTCTATGGTGGTGCTCAGGTCGGTCTGATGGGTGCCGTTGCCGACGCTGCACTGGCCGCTGGCGGAGAGGTGATCGGCGTGATCCCGCGTCATCTGGTTGAACGCGAACTCGCCCACGAAGGCCTGACCACCCTGCACGAAGTCGGCTCCATGCACGAGCGCAAGGCCATGATGGCCGACCTGTCGGATGGCTTTATCGCCCTGCCCGGTGGCGTCGGCACCTTTGAAGAACTGTTCGAGGTTTGGACCTGGGGCCAACTCGGTCACCACCAGAAACCCTGCGCCCTGTTCAACGCCGCCGGTTACTACGACAAGCTGATCGAGTTCCTCAACCACGCCGTCACCGAAGGCTTTATGCGCCAGCCCTACCGCGACATGCTGATCGTTGACGGCGAAGTAAACACCCTGCTCGACAAGGTCCGCAGCTATACCCCGCCAAGCGTGTCCAAATGGGTTAAGGCACAGGAGCGCTAATCTCTCTGCACAGCACCCCAAGAAACATGGGCTGCTGTGCACAAATCTTCCAGACACCCGCAAACACTGCGTTATGCTGCACTGACACCCGTCACCCGAAGCCGTGCGCATGAAGAGCAGCAACTGGATCGATCTCAAGCAGGATGCCGATACCGGCATTGAGACGATTCGTGCCCATTTCGAGGGCCACGCCTACGATCCGCACTGGCACGACAGCTATCTGGTCGGCTACACCGAGCAGGGCGTGCAGCGCTTTAATTGCGGACACCAGCGTTACGACAGTGTGCCGGGCAAGGTCATTCTGATCGAGCCGGGCGAGGTGCATGACGGCGAGGCAGCGAGCGAAGACGGCTTCACCTATTCCATGCTGTATCTGGATCCAGGCTGGATGGAGCGCGAACTACGCGGGCTGTTTGCCGATGCACCCGAGCACTGTGTGCCGGGCATGAGCATGACCGTAGCGCAGTCGCCAGAGCTGATCTTTGCCATCGCCAGTACCTTTCAGACTCTGCACCAACATGAGCTGCGCATCGTCCGGCAGACCGCCCTGGACTATCTGCTCAGCCAGCTGTCCGCGCACACCCATTGGCGCAAGCGCACCGAAGCGAACCCACGCATGCCGCAAGTCGCGTTGCGCGCCCGGGACTATCTGCACGCTCACCTGCACGAAGATGTTGGCCTGAATGAGCTGGCGATGGTGACCGGCGTGGACCGCTTTCGCCTGAACCGCGCCTTCAAGGCCGCATTCGGCATCGCTCCGCACGCCTATCTTGTTCAGCTGCGACTGGCGCAAGCCCGTCGGCAACTGGCAGCGGGCAAGGCGCCCGCCAATGTCGCTGTCGGGCTGGGCTTTGCCGATCAGAGCCACCTTGGTCGCTGGTTCAAACGCGCCTACGGCTTGACGCCTGCCCACTATCAGCAGCACTGCACAGGCCTTCCAGACCGACGCTGAGACGCACGGCAGACTGACTCTCGAATCCACCTTCGGGAGACCCCGCCTTGAGCCCCCTGTTGCCCTTTCTTGTATTTGCTTTCGTCGCTTCCATCACCCCCGGCCCGACCAATCTGCTGGCGATGAGCAGTAGCGCGCGCTTCGGCCTGCGCGCCAGTCTGCCAATCGTGTTCGGCGGTTGCCTGGCATCGGCAGGTCTGGTGCTCGCAGTCGGCCTGGGAGCCGGCGTAACCCTGCTGACTAGACCGGAGATCGCCGCGGTGCTGGGCTGGGCTGGAGCGCTCTGGCTAAGCTGGCTTGGCTGGAAAATCGCCAGCGCCGAGATCGCACAGGACCCAGACGCGGTAACGGATAAACCGCTCGGCGCTGGCGCAGCCGCGCTGATGCAGGTAATCAACCCCAAACCCTGGACGGTTGCGTTGGCGGTCGTGGGCGTATTCATGAGCACCTCCGGCGCTCCGGCCTGGCTGCTCGCTCTGCTGTTCCTGCTGATGGCTATTCCCTGCATGCTGCTCTGGGCATGGCTGGGTCTGAAGACCAGGCACTGGCTGCATTCAGCTGTTGCGATGCGCCGCTTCAATCTGCTGATGGGGGTGCTGCTGGCGGGGTCTGGCTGGTTTGGTCTGCTCGGCTGAGTGCAATCATGCGCTCATAACCCGAGCGGGTCAGCAGCACCAGATTGACGGTAGTGGCGTAGATCTGCCCGCTCGCCTTGAGGCTGTCAATCAGCGCCTTGTGCTCGTCGGCAGCAAGGTAGAAGAAGTCCTGCCCCTCCTGCAGCTGTGCTTCACAACGGCGAAAAACCCGAAAGCTGGTGCCTTTGGGCGCCTTGTTCAGCTCATCAAGCTGGCGAAGACTGAGGGTGTCTGCGTTGGCAAACTGAATAGGCTGCATGTTCACTGTCTGTAGCGGAGGTTAGCCCGGCATTCTGCCAAAACACCGGCTGCGGCCATAGCCATTTCCCGCCGCAGATGTGCCAACACGGCCAGAGAGAGCAGCGCGCAGCATCTCGGCAGCACAGCAACAAGGACTTATGGCAGCGTATGCAAGCAGCTATACTCGCCGCCCCAGCCTCCGGAGAGCCGCAAATGAGCGAGCAAAACGATCACAGCCTGAGCGATGAAAACACGGAATCGGTCGGCGCAACGAAACCGACCGGCCTCGGCGCGCTCTTCGCCGCAGCGAGCAAGCAAACCGGCAAAGCGGCATCGCCGCAGCAAGGCAAGGCCGGCTTCGATCCGCATACCAAGCGGGTACACATGCCACCGCGCGGCACTCGTCGCTCCATGGGCAAGCGCTAGGCTGGCCTAGAGCGGCAGCGTGAAATAGAACTGTGCACCCGCCCCTGGGCGGGACTGTACGCCGATATGGCCACCGTGCAGCTGTACCACCTCCTTGCACAGTGCCAGGCCCAGGCCGGCACCGCCCTTTTTGCTACCAACCTGAACAAAGGGTTCAAATACCCGTACCTGCTGGCTGTAGGCAATACCTTCACCGTCATCGACTACGTTGAACAACACCCGCTCGCCCTGACGCTGTATTCGCACTACCACCTGCCCACCACTGTTGCTATGGCGCAAGGCATTGCCGATCAGGTTATCCAGCACCCGCTCGATCTGCAGTCGGTCGAGCCGCGCATGGGGCACCTCTTCCCCGGCCTCCAGCACCAAGGATATGTCTCGCTCCTCAGCCTGTGCCTGAAAACGCGCGACTGCGGCTGAGGCCAGCTCAACCGGGTTGCAGGGTTCGAGCTCCAGTTTCTGCAGGCCATTTTGGTAGCGCGAAAAGTTGAGCAGGTCATTGATCAGGTCGACCAGCCTGCGCATTTCCTCGTCTACCGTATCGAGCAGGTCCCGCTCGCGGCTGCCCTCGGCAAACTGCAACCGCTCTTGCAGCAGAGCGAATGCCATGTGCATGCCGGTAACCGGGGTGCGCAGCTCATGCGATGCCCTCAGCACAAACTCGCGCCGTACCCGCTCGAACGCCCGTTGCTCGGTGACGTCGCGCAGTACCATAACCGCACCCTGGACCCAGCTGTCGGTACGCACGACCGGCGTCAGGCTGTAATCCAGCAGACGGATTTCACCAGCCACCTCGACCGCCAGATCCTCCTGCTCACTGCCAAAGGCATTCCCGGCCAGCACTTCACGCACCTGCTCGTCCAGCTCAGGACGCCCCATTGCCTGGCCAAGCGTCTGCCCCAGTTCACGTGAGTCCCAGTCGAGCTGGCGGCGGGCTACCGGGTTGAAGTGATCAACATCGCCCTGCTGATCGAGGATCAGCAGGCCGTCATCAATGCTGTCGAGCACCGCCTGCAACCGCCGCTGCTCGGCCTGGAGGGCTTCCAGGTCACTGTTCTTGAACTGACGCAGGGCTTCAGCCATGGCACCAAAACGGCGACTCAAGGCGCTAATCTCGTTGACTGGCGATAGCGGCAGCGTGACGCTGAAGTCCCCCCGCCCGATCTTGTCTGCGGCCTGCGCCAGCGCCTCGATAGGCCGTCCAAAGCGCTGAGCAATGCTATGCGCAGTTAACAAACCCAGCAGCAGCACTGCCAGCCCAATCAAGCTAAGCAAGCCCGCGATCAGCCAGGCGCGCTGGTGGGCCGTCGTTTCTGCCTCTTCCACGTACGCCAGATAGCGGTACTGCACTTCGTTGATCCGGTCGCGCATCGCCGCCACGCTGCGGCTGAAGCTATCATCAACCAATAGGTCGCGACGCATGCTGCGCGGACGCTGAAGAACATTGTCATACACCGCATAGGCACGACCAATCTCGGCTACCGCCCGACGGTCTTCATCTGTCGTAGCCTGGTCACCGGCCTCAGCCAGCCATTCCTTGAACTGCTGATCCGAGGCTTGCAGCGCATCGCGATCCAGCTGCTCGGACAACAACAGCGTGACCTGCTTGCCTATCTCCTGCCGCATGCCGAGTGAGGCTTTGAGAATGCCGATATTGCTGCCGACACTGTAGGTTTGCGACTGGGTCAGGCTCAGCACCCCGAACAGCCCCACCAGCAGGCCGACCAACGCCACGGTCAACAGCGCGCTGCTGCTGAGAAACAACTGAGTCCGCAACTTCATAAGCCAAGCTGCTTACGCTTGCGATACAAGGTAGAGGCATCGATGCCAAGCGTGCGCGCCGCCTGATCCAGCGTTGCGCTGGAGGCCAGCACAGCGGCAATGTGCGCCCGTTCAAGCTCACTCAGACTGAGATTGGCTCCGACCCGCGGCGCTGCGTTGTCGGGGTCCGGCTCACCCAGCCCCAGATGTCCGGCACCAACCAGCTCATCGGCACAGATGATACTGACGCGCTCGATGACGTTGCGCAGCTCGCGGATATTACCGGGCCAGTCATGGTTCAGCAGCGCTTCTCTGGCATCGTCGCTGAACCCTTTGGCCGGACGGGCGTATTCCTTGACGAAGCGTGCGAGGAAGCGTTCAGCCAAGTCAATCACATCGTCGCGCCGCTCGCGCAGCGGGGGCAAGGTGAGCGTGATCACATTCAGCCGGTAGAGCAGATCTTCCCGAAACAGCCCTTCCTTGACCATATCGGCAAGGTCCAGGTTAGTCGCTGCCAGGATCCGCACATCCGCTTGCCGGGTCACCGGATCCCCTACCCGTTCGTACTCCTTGTCCTGAATAAAGCGCAGTAGCTTAGGCTGCAGGGTCAGCGGGAAATCACCAATTTCGTCCAGAAACAGAGTGCCGCCGTCGGCCTGGCTGACCCGTCCCAGCGTGCTCTCGCTGGCGCCGGTGAAAGCGCCCTTGCTGTGCCCAAACAGCTCGCTTTCCATCAATTCAGTGGTAAGCGAGGGGCAGTTGATGGTCACGCAATCACGCTTATGACGACCGCTCCAGCCGTGGATCAAACGGGCCAGCTCACCCTTGCCGGTGCCCGACTCGCCCAGGATCAGGATATTAGCGTCAGTGCCCGCTACCTGGCGTGCGGTCTCGAGTACCGCCATCATCGCCGGGCTGCGGGACTCCGGTGCCACCCGGGTCTGTTCAACGGCCTGCTCGAGACTTTCCAGACGCGCTTCCATCTGACGCACCTCCAGCTGCTTGGCGGCCGCCATCCGGAGCTGGTCCGGGCTGCAGGGTTTGACCAGATAATCGGAAGCACCGGCCTGCATGGCATCTACCGCCGTATCAACGGCCGAGTGCGCAGTCACAATGACCACCCGCATCCAGGGGGCCTGCACGCGCATCCGCGCCATTACATCAAGGCCGCTCTCCTCGCCAAGGCGCAGGTCCAGAAAGCACAGGTCAAAAACCTGCCCCTGCAGCACCGCCTCCGCCTGCGCACCACTGCTGGCGGTAGCAACCTGATAGCCTTCATCCTCCAGGCAATAACGGAAGGTGCGCAAAATGGCTGGCTCATCATCAACCAGCAGAATTCGTCCGTTGCCTTGATTCGCTTCCATCTTGTCTTTAACTCCAGTCATCCGCCCACGCCTCATGCAAATTGCACGACAACTTTAAAGCAATCATGCAATACGCATTACCCACACCATTACAAAAACACATAAGCTATTGATTTAATTGAAATAAAATATCAAACAATTACGGCACAGTGCTTGCTCTATCTGTACTGACTTCAGCGAAGTTCGCCACAAGCGACACTCGATAAGGACATTCAACGGAGATAGATGACATGCACAGCGCCATACCCCCAGCCTTGCTTGCCCTGTCCACCAGCCTGCTCTCAAGCCTGGTATTCGGCACCCCCGCTTCAACCGGCCCGTACAGCATGGAGCAGAGTCACCCGGCGATAGTTCAATCACACGACGACGCCAGCATCACCCGCGCGCTGGAGTCACGCCTAGCCTGGCAGGGTAACACGCGAGGCATCCAGATAAGGGTCAGCTGCAACAAAGGCGTCGTAACGCTGAGCGGCACCGTGCTCAACAACAACGACTTCCGCGTCGCCACCGAGACCGCCCTGCACACTCCCGGAGTGCGAAGCGTTGATACCAGCTCCCTGCGTATCGGCAGCGCGCAACCGGTGAACAACCGCCCCCCCCTGCCAGCGGCGTTGGTCGCCAAGGGCCGTCTGAGTCTGTAAATCCGCACGCCACGACCCTGCCAGAGGAAATCAACATGAGCACACCACACAAATCCGCGATCTATTTTCATATAATCGAAACAACCCAGGCAGGCGCACTGGACGCCGGACCGCTTCAAGCCATCAGTGTCAACACACCAAGGAGATCCCCCATGTACAACTGGGCTATCACCTTCACCATCATCGCTCTATCCGCAGCGGTATTTGCCTTCGGCGGCTTTGATCAGGACTACGCCAGTGCCGCCAAGTTGCTGGTCCCCGTATTCCTGGGTCTGGCGGCTGTCAGCATCCTGCTGGGCAAGCGCGGCAGGCAGCGGGAACGCTAGTGCCTGGAGACGATCCACCACGGCAGCCGCTGATCACCCGCCTGCCAGCCGAACAACTGCCGTTGGTAAACCGTCTTTACCGGCAATACCAGCGCGGCATGAAAGCGCGCGGCGACCAGCACGTGTGGGTCGCCAGGAACCCGCAGATCACTGCCAGTCTATGCCTTCAGCCAATCGAACAGTGCTGGTGGCTAACCGGTTTGCTGGTCGCTCCCGGTGAACGTGGCAAGCGCCTGGCCAGCCAACTGCTGCAAACCGTCAGAGCGCACTATCAGAACGACATATGGCTGTTCTGCAATCCGGCCCTTGCGCCGCTCTACTCCCTCAATGGCTTCCAGCCCAGCGACATGGCGCCAGCGCCGCTGCGCGACCGTCTGGCCCGCTATCAACGCAGCAAATCGCTTATCGCCATGGTGAATCCGGGCCGGTAAACCCCTTTCCTGAAAAGCTGGCACAGTGATTGCCACAGAATGCGACACAATGGCAAAACACCCGCACCAATAACGCGCACCGCCTCTATCCCGCCTCATCGACAACTGATCAAACTTTCACCAAACAAACCCCAAGCAATTGATTTAAGAAGAAAATTATTTTTTGGCAAGCAAAATGCTATAGGACCTATGCCAACGCACTTAAATCAAAAACCTACGGGGTAATACGTGATGATGAAGAAACTCGCAGTTGCCGTTGCTACCGCCAGCACACTGTCTTTTGCCAACATGGCTCACGCTGAAGAATTCGATACCGCCATTGGCAAAATTGACTCCAGCATGACCGTCACGCTGGCTACCGATTACATCTGGCGTGGTCAGTCTCAAACTGACGGCGCCGGCGCGATCCAGGGCAGCCTGGACTTCGCACACGAAAGCGGCCTGTACATCGGCGCTTGGGCATCCAACATCGACGGCGACGACTTTGGCGGCTCCAGCGTTGAGATCGACTATTACGCCGGTTACGGCGGAAACATCACCGACGACATCAGCTACGACCTGCAGTGGGCTACCTACACGTACCCGAAAAACAGCTCCATCGACGTTGAAGAAGCCCTGGCCAGCCTGAGCCTGTATGGCTTCACCGTCGGCGCCAAGTACGCCTACGATCCGTCCAGCGCGCTGTACACCTACGTCGGTTACGACTTCGCCCTGCCTTACGACATCGGCCTGGGCCTGCACTACGGCCTGACTGACACCAAAGACCCGCTGGATGGCGTTGATGGTGACGAGAAGTACGCTGACTGGGCCGTTACCCTGGGTAAAACCGCACTGGGTCTGGACTGGGCTGTCATGTACAGCGACACCGACCTGGGTAGCGACTGCGCCTACTCCGATTCCGACTCTTGCGATGCCAACGTCACCCTGTCGGTTTCCAAGTCGCTGTAAGAGCACCATCTGAAAACGGGCGCCCTGCTCCGGGGTTCCCGTCAGCTAACGCAGTACCTTACGCCGGTTCGCAGCCTGTTCCACGGCAGGCATGCAAACCGGCTCTTTTTTGCCTGAATCACAAGCACAAAAAAACCGGCCCATGGCCGGTTTTTCCTTCCCTGTGCAATCAGGCGCGCGGTAGGGTTACACCGCGCTGGCCCTGGTACTTGCCGCCGCGGTCGCGGTAGGACACTTCGCAGGGCTCGTCCGATTCAAAGAACAGCATCTGCGCCACACCTTCGTTGGCATAGATCTTCGCCGGCAGGTTGGTGGTGTTGGAGAACTCCAACGTCACGTGACCTTCCCATTCCGGTTCCAGCGGCGTGACGTTGACGATGATGCCGCAACGCGCGTAGGTACTCTTGCCCAGACAGATGGTCAGCACATTGCGCGGAATACGGAAGTACTCGACAGTACGCGCCAGCGCGAAGGAGTTCGGCGGAATAATGCAGACATCGCTCTGAATGTCGACGAAGCTCTTGTCATCAAAGTTCTTCGGATCAACCACAGCCGAGTGGATGTTGGTGAACACCTTGAACTCATTGGCACAGCGGACATCGTAGCCATAGCTCGATACACCGTAGGAAATCACCCGATCGCCTTCCGCACCGCGTATCTGGCGCTCGACAAAGGGCTCGATCATCCCGTGTTCCTGGGACATGGTACGGATCCAACGGTCGGATTTGATGCTCATGGCGTGTCCTGAAATAGGCGGTGCGAAAAAAAGACTCTGCATGTTACCGGGTTATACCCGCCGACAAAAGTCCGGAGATTCAGTCGTCGCTGATACTGATTTCCGGCATCTGTGCGGCGTTCGCCAACTCGACGATACGTGCGGCAGCATGGCGTGCCATATCCTGGTAGACCATGCTGATCTGGCACTCCGGTTCGGCAATGACAGTCGGCTTGCCGCCATCGGCCTGTTCACGAATCATCATCGACAACGGCATCGAACCCAGCAACTCCACGCCATAGTCCGCCGCCAGCCGCTCGCCACCGCCCTCACCGAACAGGTGCTCGGCATGACCGCAGTTGGAGCAGATGTGAATGGCCATATTCTCGACCACACCCAGCACCGGAATATTAACCTTCTCGAACATGCCGATGCCCTTGCGGGCGTCGAGCAGCGCCAGGTCCTGCGGGGTGGTGACGATCACCGCGCCGGTCACAGGTACCTTCTGCGCCAGCGTCAGTTGGATATCTCCGGTACCTGGCGGCATGTCGACTACCAGATAGTCCAGCTCATCCCAGGCGGTCTGGGTCAGCAGCTGCATCAGCGCGCCCGACACCATCGGCCCGCGCCATACCACCGGCGTGTTGTCGTCAACCAGAAACGCCATCGACATCACTTGCAGGCCATGCGCGCGCGGCGGCACAAACCACTTGCCATCACTGACCTGCGGACGGGTCCCTTCCGGCAGACCCAGCATCAGCCCCATGCTCGGACCATAGATGTCGGCATCCAGCACGCCCACCTTGGCACCTTCGCGCGCCAGCGCCAGCGCCAGGTTGGCTGCGGTCGTAGACTTGCCGACACCGCCCTTGCCAGAGGCAACAGCGATGATGTTCTTGACCTTCTCCAGCGCCGGCACCTGACCCTGCACGTTGCCAGCCTGAACGTCACAGCGCACGCTGACCTTCGCTGCGGTCACGCCGTCAATATTCTCGACCGCCATCTGCATCATTTGGGCGATACCACCGACCAAACTACCCGCGGCGTAACCCAGCACCAGCTCGGCCTCGACCCGACCACCATCAATATCCAGCCGGCGCAAACACCCGGCGCTCAGCAAGTCGGTGCGAAGGTAAGGGTCCTGATATTGAGCGAGGGCCTGCTCAACAGCGGCGCGATCAAGCGTAGTCATGGCGATATCCCGGAAGGACTGGAGGAAACAGGCCGCTATGCTACTGGCTCATCTGTCACGATGAAAGGGTACAGGGCCAAACGCAACGCGGCCCGACCGGTTTCCCGGACGGGCCGCGCATCACTGCTGATTGCTCAGGCAGCGTCTTTCAATGGCTCTTCTGCGGCAGAGTCGGCTTCACTCTGAGCCGGTTGCTCGGCTTCTTTGCCCGCCGAGGCAGCCTCGACTTGCTCAATCAAGGTGTTCATCAGACGGGTACCGCGCTCGCCCACCATCTCGGCAAACACATCGCGCACCGGCAAACTGCGCTCGCGGAATACCTCGCGCTCCTCGGGCGTTAGGTAAACCAGTTCGATGTCACTGTTCTCGGTGATGATGTCCAGGCGTTCGGTGTTCAGCCGCGTCTGCACTTCATGAATCCACGGCACCAGCTCAACGACCGCATCATCAATGATGTCCTTGCGCTCTTCGGTCAGGCCGTCATACCAGTCGCTGTTGGCCATGAAGGTGGCGATAAACTGCGCCTGATTGGCAAAGATCAGATAGTCCTGAACCTTGTAGAAGTCCATCTCCTGATGGGCAAATACGGGCTGGATATTGCCGTCCAGTTGGCCCAGCTGCATGCCACTGAACAACTCACCGTATTCCATGGTAGTCGGATCGGCACCGTAGGCGCTGTAAGTCTCGCGCAGCAGGCGGTTGTCCATGGTGCGGATAGCCATACCGTCGAAATCAGCCGGTGACCTGACAGCCTTATTGGCACTCCAGACCTGCCAGCCCTCAGGGACAATGGCCAGCGGCTGCAAGCCGCGGTCACGATAGGAGGCAACCAGATCGTCGTTTTTGCGGAACTCGGGAGCGTTGAGAATTTCCGTGTTGGTCTTTTCGTCATCGGTCAGCACAAAGTTCAGGCTGAACAGCTGCGACTCGGGCACCGTGCCGCCGAGAAAGCCGGAGCCGAAAGCAAACTGGACCGCGCCAGACTGAACCTGATCATAGATGTCGGTCAAACCACCGAGCTGACCGTAGGGGTAAAGTTTGACCTCAACCGCCCCGCCGGTTTTCTGTTTGATCAGCTCTGCAAACTTGGCCCCGTACTCATACTGCACGCTGCCCTCAATCTCTTCCAGAGCGAAACCCCAGGTTTCGGTTTCCACTTCTTCCACTTGGGCAATAGTGCTCTGCTCCGGTGCCGCCGTGCTGCTGTCACCAGCAACAGGTTCTTCCTCGGAACCGCAGGCAGCCAGCAAGACAGCAGCCGCTGCAAGACATCCATTACGCAAATTCATGGAACACTCCTTTTCAATTGTTCTGGATTCCTGTCAGACCCTAACACAGCAAACGCACATGTTCACGTCGTGCAAAGACGATTCATATGCGCTAAGGTCAAAAAAGGAGAGCAAATTCACCATCTGAATCGAATGTGACCAATACGTCCATTTGCACACAGAAGTCGGCGCCTAACTCCCGGAGTTAGCCTTTTCGGTCACAATTTGACCGTTAGCGCCGCGAAAAGGAACAAACCGATGTCCCGACCTGCCGACAGCTCGGCAAAACGTCGTCCCGCTTCCGCTGTACTGCGCCTGCTCGAGGGCGTTGACCGCCTGACCGAATGGCTGGAAAAGGGCATTCTTGGCGCCAGCGTGCTGTTTCTGGCGGGCCTGCTGATAATCCACGTACTGGGCCGCCAGTTGCTCGGCAACGGCGTCACCGGCCAGGTGGAACTGACCCAGATGAGCCTGGTTATCATGACCTTCGCCGGCCTTGGTTACGCCGTCCGTCGGGCTCGCCATATCAGCATGTCGGCTTTCTTCGACCAGCTCAGCGGTCTGCCGCGCAAGGTAATGCTGATCATCATTAGTCTCGGCACAGCGGCGCTGATGTTCTACCTGGCCTGGTATGCCGGCGAATACGTAGCCACCATGGCTGAACGGGGTCGAACCTCATCGGCCTTGCAAATCCCGTTGTGGATTCCCTATCTCGCCGCGCCTATTGGCCTGGCCTTGGCCGGCATCCAGTTTTGCCTGACCGCCGTACGCAACCTCACCTCACGCGATACCTATCGCTCCTTCACCGAGAAAGACGAGTATCTGGCCGC
Source organism: Halopseudomonas oceani (assembly GCF_002903165.1). GTDB lineage: Bacteria > Pseudomonadota > Gammaproteobacteria > Pseudomonadales > Pseudomonadaceae > Halopseudomonas > Halopseudomonas oceani. The sequence continues at coordinate 153,209 of NZ_PPSK01000007.1, read as the reverse complement.
GCCCGACGACGGCACTCTCTGAACCGCACCGACACGGACCTCCCATGCTGACCCTAACCCTGATAACCATGATCACGCTGCTGGCCCTGGGTTTTCCGATGATGGTGCCGTTGCTGGTCGCGGCACTGATGCTGCTGTTTTTGGTGATCGGGCTGGGCAATGTCGAACTGCTGATGGGGCAGATGATTAGCGGCGTTCAATCTTGGGCACTCGCCGCCGTCCCGCTGTTCATCTTCGCCGCCGATCTCATGACCCGAGGGCACACCGCGAATCGCTTGCTGGACCTGGTTCAGAGCTTTGTCGGCCACCTGCGCGGCGGGCTGCCAATCACCACCGCAGCCAGCTGTACCCTGTTCGGCGCGGTCTCCGGCTCCACCCAGGCTACGGTCGTCGCGATGGGTGGGCCAATGCGGCCGAAACTGCTGGAAAAGGGCTACTCCGATACCTTCACCCTGGCACTGATCATCAATGCCAGCGACATCGCGCTGCTGATCCCGCCGAGTATCGGCATGATCATCTACGGCGTTATCTCTGGCTCGTCGATCGGCGATCTGTTTATCGCCGGGATCATTCCGGGCCTGCTGATTCTGCTGCTGTTTTCCATCTACTGCTGGATTGCCTCAATTCGCATGGGTATCGCCCCCGAGCCGCGCAGCGACTGGGCGACCCGACTGACCGCACTAAAGAAAGCGTTGCTGCCGCTGGGTTTTCCTCTGGTGGTGGTTGGCGGCATCTATGGCGGCATCTTCAGCCCGACCGAGGCAGCGGCCATCGCTGTGCTGTATGCACTGGTGTTGGAGGTCGTGGTGTTGCGTGCGGTCAAGCTGACCGAGCTGTGGGACGTCGCGCTTTCCACCGGGCTGATTACTGCTGTGGTTTTCATTCTGGTCGCAGCCGGCAACGCCTTTACCTACGCCATTTCCTTCGCCGGGATTCCCCAGGCCATCCTGGAACCGGTGATTGCCAGCATTGGCGACAGCCCCACCCTGGTACTCGGGCTGATTGCGATTTCATTCTTCATCGGTTGCATGTTCGTCGACCCAATTGTGGTGATCCTGATCCTGACCCCGCTGTTCAAGCCCGCCGTGGAAGCCGCCGGCCTCGACCCGGTGCATGTGGGTGTCATTGTCACCCTGCAAGCCGCCATCGGCTCCGCAACCCCGCCGTTCGGCTGCGATATCTTCACCGCCATGGCGATCTTCCGCCGTCCCTACTTTGAGGTTATTCGCGGAACGCCTCCTTTTATTCTCATTCTGTTGCTGGCAACCGCTCTGCTGGTGCTATTTCCACAGTTGTCGCTGTGGCTGCCTTCGCTGGCCAAATAGGCGGCAAAGAAATATGTCGCTAACAATGGCATAAATGCCCTATCGCAAATGGGAAACGGCGCCGATATGCTGGCAAGCAGACAGCAGGGAAGCGCGTAAAAAACCACTGCGAAAGCCTTCCTTGTCACTGCCGAGATAACAACTAATACCAGGCAGCCACGGAGGCCGCATGATATCCCAACAACAAAGCAACGCCCTTGCGGACACCCCCGCATCCAGCTTAACCAGCGGACGTCTGACCCTCAGCGGCCTGCTTGCGTGCGAAGCTTTTTTCTTTGCTGCGGTCCTTGCCAGCACGTCTGGCGTGCTGTTCTGGGTCGCAGCGGCGATGATCCTGCCGACCTTGGCGTTTACCTGGCAGGGGCTGGCGCGCCAGCGCAGCAGCAGCGGCCTTGCCCAACTCTTTACTCGCATCAACAGCAGCCAAATCGACCTTCGGCTCAACCCCCAGCAGCTCGAACAGGACGACGCCAGCCAAACCTTTGCGCAGCTGAATAATCGCCTGCGCGGCGTGATTATCGAGCTGCAGCACAACAGCCTGGCCACCGCCCTCGCCTCGGCCAATAGCCGGCTACTGTCAGAGCAGGCGGCGCGGGACGCCCAGGTCCAGCAACAACTGTCCGAATTGATCTTCCAGGCCAGCGAGCAGACCACCAGCGCATTGCAGGATATTTCCCATCGAGCCAGTGGCGTCACCGAAGTGAACGCACGCAACCTCGACGTCGCCCGCGAGTCGCGCGTGCAGATGAATGACGCGCGTACGCAGATGCAGCGCATCGGCGACGTCATGAGTGGCTTCAAGGACAACGTCAGCGCACTGAATACCACATCCAGCCGTATTCGCGAGATCCTGACCACCGTGCAGGACTTTTCCGCACAGACCAACATGCTCGCGCTCAACGCTGCCATTGAGGCGGCGCGTGCCGGAGAGCAAGGCCGCGGCTTTGCCGTTGTTGCCGACGAGGTCCGTAACCTGTCAATCAAGGTAGGCAGCGCGGCTGACCAGATCAGTCAGCTTATGGAAGAGATGTCCAGCGCCATGGCCGGCGCTGACCAGCAAACCCAGGGCATGCAGGAACAGGCGGCATCAGCAGGCGTCGCGGTCAGCAGCGCCGCCGATCAGTTCGACGCCATGGTCGACGACTTCCAGCGCGCCAACGATGACTTGCTGGTGGTCAGCAGCGCGCTGGAAGAGCTGACCGCTACGAATGCCGAGACGCTCAAGCATGGGGGTGAAATTCGCGATTTGAGTATCACCATCAGCCAGCATATGGAGTCCAGCCTCAGCCAGGCCGACTCGTTGCGTGACAACACCAACCTGACGCTGCGCTCGCTGGCCGGGTTCCGGCTCGGCGAAGGCCATATGGAGGCGGTAACCGAACTGTTGATGGCGCGCCGGCACGAAATCGAATCGCAGCTGGATCAGATTGCCGCAACAGGCGTTGATCTGTTCGATCAGAACTACTCCCCCATCCCAAACACCAATCCTCCGAAACACGACGTGCGCTGGGCAGATGCCTTCATCGAGCGCATTCGGCCACTGCTGGATGAGTGGGACAAGGGCGGCAAGGACGGCATTGTCTATATGGCCGCAGTGAACGAGAAAGGCTACCTGCCGACCAGTCGCAGCGCCTCGTCACAGCCGCCGACCGGAGACCCGCGCATCGACGCCGCACGCAGCAACTACAAGCGCTTTGCTGTCGCCAGCGAGAGCGACCTGCGGGTGATGAGCAGTTGCACCTATCTGAACCTGGGGACCTTCGTGCTACCCGGCACCAGCACCGTGATTTTCGTGCTTTACGTTCCCTTGTTCGTCAAGGGCCGCCGCTGGGGCACCATGTCAGCTGCGGTAATGCCGGCAGCGCTTGGCGTGTAACCTTGCCAGCAAGCCTCAGGAGCAGACGCAGCGGGACGGCGACCCGGCCGCGCCTCAAATGCCGCGCATAAACCCGGCCGCCACCTCGGCGGCCTCCGTTATCAGCCCTTGCTGGGACAACCCGCTGGCCTTGAGCGGCTTGAAGTCGTGCTCACCGCTTTGCAGCCAGTGCAAACGCAACGCGGGGTCCAGCGCATAGCCAGCCACCTCATCCGGCTTGCCAAACGGGTCGCGGGTACCCTGCACTATCAACCCGCGGCAACCCAGCTCCTGCAGATGATCAATACGGGTGCGCTCCGGCTTGCCCGGCGGATGAAATGGATAGCCGAAACACACAAAGCCACTGGCGCCGATCTCGGCAGCCAGCATGCTGGCGACCCGCCCGCCCATCGACTTGCCTCCGACATAGAAAGGAGCATCAATCCGACCCGCCTGATCACGAAACGCAGATTGCAGCACCGGCATCGGATTCGGTGGACGCTTGCGCCCGGTTTCCCGCCGCTCGGCCATATAAGGAAACTCGAAGCGCAGCACCCGCACGTGACGCGCAGCCAGCGCCGCCGCGAGCAAATCCATGAACGGGCTATCCATCGGGGCGCCCGCGCCATGAGCCAGCAACAGCTGTGCTAACGGAGCGCCAGTTGGTTCATCAACAAGAAATGAAACGCTCATGCCTTCCTTTTATATATATGCACTGAAACAGTGCGACACCTTGTCACACACTGGCGACGCCTGCCAGCTTCACTTCTCGGCAATAGCTGGCTAGGCTCAAGAGCGAGGCACGGTCTGCCGCCAATGGCAGAACTGCGCAGCGCCCTGTGCAGGTCGCTCGGGGGCATAAGGCAGTCAGCAAAGAGCAGCTGAATGCCTGCTTTTGGCTACCGCAACCGACCAGCTCAGAGGCTCTGCAAGGCACCGTAGCACTGACCTATGTCATTGCAATGAGCACGGGCTTTCCTCATACTTGCCAACGCTTTAATACCCATAAACCAACTGCTATCCGTGGAATCTCGCATGAGCACAGCTACCACTCCGACAGCCTATAACTATAAGGTGGTACGCCAGTTCGCCGTCATGACGGTGGTCTGGGGTATCGTGGGCATGGCCATGGGCGTCTTCATTGCGTCCCAACTGGTCTGGCCCGAACTGAATTTTGGCTTGCCGTGGACTACCTTCGGACGTTTGCGTCCGTTGCACACTAACGCGGTCATCTTCGCCTTCGGCGGATGTGCCCTGTTTGCCACTTCCTACTACGTGGTACAACGTACCTCGCAGGCGCGCCTGGTCTCTGATGGCCTGGCAGCCTTTACGTTCTGGGGCTGGCAGGCAGTCATCGTGCTCGCCGCCGTTACCCTGCCGATGGGTCTGACCTCCAGCAAGGAATACGCCGAGCTGGAATGGCCGATCGACATCCTGATTGCTGTCGTCTGGGTCAGCTATGCTCTGGTGTTCTTTGGCACCATCATGAAGCGCAAGATGAAGCACATCTATGTAGGTAACTGGTTCTTCGGTGGCTTCATCATCACCGTTGCCGTCCTGCACATCGTCAACAGCATGGCGATTCCGGTCAGCCTGACCAAGTCGTACTCGCTGTATGCCGGTGCAACCGACGCCATGGTTCAATGGTGGTACGGCCACAACGCGGTTGGTTTCTTCCTGACTGCCGGCTTCCTGGGCATGATGTACTACTTTGTTCCCAAGCAGGCAGAGCGTCCGATCTACTCGTATCGCCTGTCCATCGTGCACTTCTGGGCGCTGATCGCGATCTACATCTGGGCCGGTCCGCACCACCTGCACTACACCGCTCTGCCTGACTGGGCTCAGTCCCTGGGCATGGTTATGTCCCTGATTCTGCTGGCACCCTCCTGGGGCGGTATGATCAACGGCATGATGACCCTGTCCGGCGCCTGGCACAAACTGCGCACCGACCCGATCCTGCGCTTCCTGGTTGTGGCTTTGGCGTTCTACGGCATGTCCACCTTTGAAGGCCCGATGATGGCCATCAAAACCGTCAACGCGCTGTCGCACTACACCGACTGGACCATTGGTCACGTACACGCCGGTGCACTGGGCTGGGTTGCCATGATCTCCATTGGCTCGTTGTATCACCTGATCCCGAAAGTGTTCGGCCGTGAAGCCATGTACAGCACCGCGCTGATCAACACCCACTTCTGGCTGGCGACCATCGGTACCGTACTGTACATCGTCTCCATGTGGGTCAACGGCATCACCCAGGGCCTGATGTGGCGCGCAGTGAACGTAGACGGCACACCGACCTACTCCTTCGTTGAAGCACTGGAAGCAAGCCACTATGGCTTCATCGTCCGCGCAATCGGCGGTGCCTTCTTCCTGATCGGCATGCTGCTGATGGCCTACAACGTATGGCGTACCGTGCGCCACAGCAAAGCGGCCAACCTCGAAGCCGCCGCACAGACTGCCTGAGGGACGCGTTAATGAAACTGCATGAAACAGTAGAAAAAAACCTTGGTCTGATGGTCGTCCTGATGGTCATTGCGATCAGCTTCGGCGGCTTGGTGCAGATCGTCCCGCTGTTCTTCCAGCCAGAAACCACCGAACCGGTTGAGGGCCTGCGCCCTTACACTGCGGTTGAACTGGAAGGTCGCGACATCTACATCCGTGAAGGCTGCGTTGGCTGCCACTCGCAGATGATCCGTCCGTTCCGTGCCGAGACCGAGCGTTATGGTCATTACTCGGTTGCCGGTGAAAGCGTTTGGGATCACCCCTTCCTGTGGGGCTCCAAGCGTACCGGTCCGGACCTGGCTCGTGTCGGCGGTCGTTACTCCGACGACTGGCACCGCGCTCACCTGATCAAACCTCAGGATGTAGTGCCGGAATCCAAAATGCCTGCATTCCCCTGGCTTCAGGAAGGCGTACTTGATGGCAAGTACACCGCCAAGAAGATGGAAGTGCTGCGCAGCATGGGTGTTCCCTATACCGACGAAGACATCGCCGGTGCCAAGGAAGCCGTTCAGGGTGTATCCGAAATGGATGCTCTGATCGCCTACCTGCAGCACCTCGGCACTGTCCTGTCGGATCGGTAAGCCACCATGGATAACAGCACTCTCCAGGGTCTCGGCACCGTCTTCGCCATGGTGGCCTTCATCGGCGTCGTGATTTGGGCCTACAGCTCATACAAGAAGAAGGACTTCGACGAAGCCGCTCAGCTGCCGTTTGCCGACGACGACGTGCAAGAGACCTCGGACGAGCAGCACAAAGATGCTAGGAGTAACAAGCAATGACTAATTTCTGGAGCGGGTACATTGTCATTCTGACCCTGACCTGCCTTGGCCTGATCCTCTGGCTGCTGCTGGCCACCCGCAAAACCCAGCGTCCCGGCCCGACCAACGAGACCATGGGCCACAGCTTTGACGGTATTGAGGAGTACGATAACCCCCTGCCCCGCTGGTGGTTCATGCTCTTCATCCTGACCATGGTCTTCTCTGCGGTCTATCTGTTCCTGTTCCCGGGCCTGGGCAAATGGCCGGGCTACCTGAACTGGACCCAGGTTGGCCAGTACGAGGCTGAAGTTGCCAGAGCCGAAGAGCGCTTTGCGCCGATCTTTGCCAAATACACGGCCATGCCGGTAGAAGACGTCGCGAAGATCCCGGAAGCGGTTGCCATCGGCCAACGTCTGTTTGCCACCAACTGCTCGGTCTGCCACGGCTCTGACGCCCGCGGCGCGTTCGGCTTCCCGAACCTGACCGACAACGACTGGCTGTATGGCGGTGACCCGGAGACCATCAAGACCACCCTGCGTGGCGGCCGTCAGGCTGCGATGCCGGCCTGGCTGGCGGTCATCGGCGAAGACGGTGTACGTAACGTCGCTGGCTACGTCCGCAGCCTGTCTGGTCTGGAAACCGAAGGTGTCGACCTGGCAGCAGGCAAGACTATCTACACCAACACCTGTGCGGTCTGCCACGGCCCCGAGGGCAAGGGCAACCAGCAACTGGGTGCGCCGAACCTGAGCGACGACATCTGGCTGTACGGTTCCAGCAACCTGCAAGTCCAGCAGACTATCCGCTACGGTCGTAACGGTCACATGCCGACTCAGGCACACCTGGGCGAGGACAAGATTCACATGCTCGCCTCCTACGTTTACAGCCTGTCCCACAAAGACGCGCAGTAACACGCAGGGTGTTCTGACAGTAAAACGGGGAGACTAGGTCTCCCCGTTTTACTTTATGACCTAGGTCAATAGACCCTGCACGCGACTACCGGTCGCATTGTTCTACTGGCCCAAGAGGTCTATTTTCTGTACTGAAGGCAAAGTCTGTCCCTACGTGAGGCCAGTCTGCCTAGCCATCCTACCTGCCTGATAGGGTTAGCCTGACCATGAGCAAGATCCCTCTCGAAGATGTGACTCCCAAGGTCGAAACCATCGACCTGTATGCCAAACGCAACAAGATTCAGACCCGCTCCTACAAGGGCCTGTTCAAGAACATTCGGCTGCTCGGTGTAGCCTTCCTGTTTCTGCTTTACTTCGGCACCGTCTGGCTGCCGTGGGGCGACCGCCAGGCCGTGCTGTGGGACCTGCCAGCGCGCCAGTTCCATATCTTCAGCGCAACCTTCCAACCGGAAGACTTCTTCCTGCTGTCGTTTCTACTGATCATCTGCGCCTTCGGCCTGTTCTTTATTACCGTGTTCGCTGGCCGCGTTTGGTGCGGCTATACCTGCCCGCAGACCGTGTGGACCTGGATTTTCATGTGGGCCGAGCGCGTAACCGAAGGTGAGCGCAACGCCAGACTCAAGCTCGACAACGCCCCCATGAGCGCCAACAAGTTCCTGCGCAAGGCGGCCAAGCACAGCATCTGGCTGGCGGTATCACTGATCACCGCGATTACCTTCGTCGGCTATTTCACGCCTATTCGCGGGCTGTTCGTCGACATCTTCACCCTGCAGATCGCTGGCTGGGCACTGTTCTGGGTATTTTTCTTTACCGCCGCGACCTACATCAACGCTGGCTGGCTGCGTGAGCAAGTGTGCATCTACATGTGCCCCTACGCCCGCTTCCAGAGCGTCATGTTTGATGCCGACACCCTGATCGTTTCCTACGACACCAAACGCGGTGAGCCACGCGGCGCACGCAAGAAAGGGGTCGATCCGGCAGAAGTTGGCAAGGGTGACTGCATCGATTGCCAGGTCTGTGTCCAGGTCTGCCCTACCGGCATCGACATTCGTGAAGGCCTGCAGTACGAGTGCATCGGCTGTGCTGCCTGCGTCGACGCCTGTGATGAAATCATGGACAAGATGGAATACCCGCGCGGCCTGATTCGCTATACCACTGAGCACGCGCTGGAAGGCAAGAACACCCATTGGCTGCGCCCTCGCCTGATCGGCTACGGTACCGCTCTGGTGGCCATGATCTGCCTGTTCATCATCACTGTGGGCAACCTCAGCCAGGTGTCGCTGGATATTGAACGCGACCGCAACGTTCTGTATCGAGAAACCAGTGCTGGTGATGTCGAGAACGTGTACATTGTCAAAGTTTTCAACAAGGCACAGACCGAGCGAACCTATCAGATCGAGGTGGCCGGGCATCCGGGCCTGAAACTGGAACTGCCCGACAACCGTCTCACCGTAGCCCCTAGCCACAAGCTGGAGCTGCCTCTGAACGTGCAGATGGATCCGGCCGAGCTGGGTGGTGCGACCAACATCCCGATCACCTTCAAAGTGACCGCAACTGATGATGAGGACGTGCGCGCCGAAGCCGAAAGCCGCTTTATGGCACCGCAGGTTCGCTGATGACCACAGGACCAAGCATGACGCAGCACCTCAATTCAACCTCACCCTGGTATAAGCAGTTCTGGGCATGGTTTGTTATTGCCATCCTTGGTTTTGCGGTGCTCATTGGTATTGGCCTGCTGATGGTCGCAACCCTCAATCCTGACAGTCTGGTTCGCGACAATTACTACAGTGAAGGCAAGGCCATCAACATGTACCTGGACCAGGACCACAATGCCAGCAGGCTGGGCATTGTGGCTGGCTTCAGTATCGACGATGTGACCGGCGATATCAGCCTGCAGCTCGGTGGCGAGCTGCAGCCGCTGCCAAGCAGTCTCAAACTCGATCTAATCTCACCGACCCACGCCTCCCGCGACCGCAGCATCGTGTTGCGCCAAATTCAGGGCAACACCTACACCGGTCAGCTGGAAAATCGTATCGAAGGGCGTCGTTACATCGAACTGGGTGACCCGGACAACTCAGGCGACGATGGATGGCGCCTGACCGGTGAACTGCATCTGGCCAAGGGAAAGCAATACCAGCTGACTGCAAAGTAAGGCATGTCCCACCCCACCCCCTGCTACCACTGCGGCGAGCCGGTTCCCACCGGCGCGCCCTGGCACGTTACCGTGTTCGGCGAATCGCGGCCGATGTGCTGCCCCGGCTGTCAGGCCGTGGCCGAAGCCATCTGCAGCGCGGGTCTCGAATCCTACTACCGTCACCGTACCGAAACCTCGGCCAACCCCGAGGCCATGCCACGTGCATTGCAGGAAGAACTGGAGCTGTACGATCGGGACGACGTACAGCAGCGCTTCACCCGGCGTGAAGGCGAAGAGCAACAGGCCATACTGCTGGTCGAAGGCATCAGCTGTGCAGCCTGCGGCTGGCTGATCGAACGCCACCTGCGTGCCCAGCCCGGGGTCAGTGACGCTGCCCTGAACATGGGCAACCAACGCCTCACCCTGCGCTGGCAAGACGACCAGACCCGGCTGTCGACGCTGCTCAAAACGCTGCGCAAAATTGGCTACGCCGCCCACCCCTACGAGCCGGACAAGGCCTCGGAGCAGATCGCTGCCGAGAACCGTCGTTACCTGCGCCGTCTGGGACTGGCAGGCCTGCTGTTTATGCAGGTAATGATGGCGACCATGGCTCTGTCCGAGGAATTCAACCAGGACGTCACCGAACGCATGGCCGACCTGCTGCGCTGGGCCAGCCTGCTGATGACCACACCCGTGGTGTTTTACAGCTGTGCGCCCTTCTTCCAGGGTGCCTGGCGCGACCTGCGCAACCGGCGCCTTAGCATGGACGTTTCGGTTTCGCTGGCGATTGGCGGTGCCTATCTGGCCGGTATCTACGCCACCCTGATCGGTAGCGGCGAGGTCTACTTCGACTCGGTCACCATGTTTGCCCTGTTCCTGCTTGCCGGGCGCTACCTGGAGCGGCGGGCTCGACAGCGTACGGTCGAAAGCACCGCCAAACTGGTCAACCTGCTGCCGCCCAGCGCCGTGCGCATAGATGCCGACGGCAACAGCCAGCGCATCATGTTGGATGAGCTGCGCTGCGGCGACGTGGTGGAAGTCAGACCGGGGGAAAGCATCCCCGCCGACGGCACCATTATCAGCGGCCAAAGCAGCCTTGATGAGTCCGCGCTGTCCGGCGAGTACCTGCCGATCGCCAAAGCAGCCGGCGATACCGTCACCGCCGGCACGCTCAATGTGGAAGGCCCGCTGCGCCTGCGCATCGAGGCGCTGGGCGAGGAGACGCGGCTGTCCGCTATCGTTCGTCTACTGGAACGTGCCCAGTCCGACAAACCGCGACTCGGCCGTCTGGCTGATGACGTTGCCCAGTACTTCCTGCTGGCCGTGCTGCTCGCCGCCGTGGTGGTCGGCAGCGCATGGTGGTGGGCGGCCGATCTGCATACAGCTTTCTGGATCGTGCTGGCGATGCTGGTTGCCACCTGCCCCTGCGCGCTGTCACTGGCCACGCCCACCGCGCTGACCACCGCCACCGGTAGCCTGCACAAGCTGGGGCTGCTGATCACCCGCGGCCACGTGCTCGAAGGTCTGCCACAGATCCAGACGGTCATTCTGGATAAGACCGGCACCCTGACCGAAGGCCGCATGACACTCGAGCAGGTGCTGCCCTTGGCCGGGGTCAATGCGGATCAGGCTCTGCGCTGGGCGCAGATGCTCGAAAGCCACTCAGAGCACCCCATCGCCCGCGCATTCGGCCGCAGCAGCGCCCAGGCGCAGCAATGCAACAACGTGCCCGGCCAGGGTCTGGAAGGCGAATGCGACGGTCAGATGCTACGCATCGGCAAGCCCGATTTCGCCATGGCGCTGTCCGGCCAGGCTGAACCCGAGCGCCCTGCTGGAGACGGCCAATGGTTGCTGCTCGCCGGCGAACAGGGACCGCTGTGCTGGTTTGCTCTCAATGACCGGCTGCGCAGCGACGCTGGCGAGCTGATTGACGGACTGCGCGCCCGCGGCCTGAAAATCGTCCTGCTGTCCGGCGACCATCAACGGGTCGTCGATCGCGTCGCCCGCACGCTTGGCATTAAGCAGGCCCTCGGCAACGCCAGTCCGGACGACAAGCTGGCCTTCGTCCAGGCCCGCCAGGCCGCCGGAGAAAAGGTGATGATGCTCGGTGACGGCGTCAACGATGTCCCGGTACTGGCCAGTGCCGATATCTCGGTAGCCATGGGCAACGCATCTGATCTGGCCAAGACCAACGCCGACGCAGTGCTGCTCGGCAGCCATCTGAGCGCCCTACTGCAGGCCATGACCATTGCCCGCAAGACCCGAGCGATCATGATTGAGAACCTCGGCTGGGCTACCCTGTACAATCTCGCCGTGCTGCCGCTGGCCGCATTCGGTCTGGTTACCCCAGCGCTCGCCGCCCTCGGCATGTCACTCAGCTCGCTGCTGGTCGTACTCAACGCCCTGCGACTGACTCGCGTCGGCCATCCCGCCGGCAGCCAAGCCGCCAGCCATCTACCGGAGGCAAGCGCATGACCGTTCTTTACATCCTGGTGCCCATTGCCATCGTGCTGGTAATTATCGCTATCTGGGTCTTCAACTGGGCGGTTAACAATGGTCAGTACGACGACCTCGACAGCCCGGCTCACAGTATCCTGTTCGATGATGACGACCCGGCCCACCTCGCCGCTCAGAAACGCGAAGACAACGCCGAGCAAGACGACAGCGATCAAACAAAATGAGTGAACTACTTGTTGCCCAGCTACTGACCGCGCTGGCTCTGGGCCTGCTCGGTGGCGGGCACTGCATTGGCATGTGCGGCGGACTGATGGGCGCCCTGACCATGGCCATCCCACCGGAGCAACGCCGTGGCTGGCCGCTCTGGCGTCTGCTGCTGGCCTATAACGCCGGCCGCATTGCCAGTTACACCCTCGCTGGTGCGCTGATTGGCAGCCTGGGCTGGGCACTGCATGGCGCCGGGCTGGACGTACTGCTGCGCGGCATCGCCGGCCTGATCATGATCGCCATGGGCCTCTATCTGGCCAACTGGTGGTCCGGCCTGACCCGGATCGAAGGGGTCGGGCGCGGCCTGTGGCGCCATATCGAACCGCACGCCCGTCGCCTTCTGCCGGTACAGCGCCCCCGTCAGGCACTGCTACTGGGTGCACTCTGGGGCTGGCTGCCCTGCGGCCTGGTCTACAGTACCCTGATCTGGAGCAGCAGCCACGGCGATGCCGTGACATCAGCATTGCTGATGTTGGCGTTTGGCCTCGGCACGCTGCCGACGCTGCTCGCCACGGGCGCCGCTGCCGAGCGCCTGACCGCACTGTTGCGGCGCCGCAGCCTGCGCGTCAGCGCTGCGCTACTGGTCATTCTGTTCGGCATCTGGACACTGCCCGGTCCACACCAGAAATGGTTAATGCAGCACCTGAGCCTGCCGTCGCAATCACACCAGTCACACCCGTGAAAACCTGTTGCAACACTCCCGGACGTGGCAGCTCTGCCTCGCATGTTGTACGCTTTGCCCATTGACACACGGAGCCGTCACCGTCATGACCGATGCAATCAAACTCAAAGCGCTTCCTGAAGCGCACTGCAAGGACTGCAGCCTCGCTGCGATGTGCCTGCCGTTGGCACTACAGGATCAGGAGCTCGACACGCTGGACAGCATCGTCAAGCGTGGCCGCCCACTGCGTAAGGGTGAGGTACTGTTCCGCCAAGGCGATTCATTCGACTCCCTGTATGCTCTTCGCTCCGGCACAGTCAAGACCTTCACCGTGGACGATGCAGGGATCGAGCAGATCACCGGCTTTCATCTGGCCAGCGAGCTGATCGGCCTGTCCGGCATGGACGGTGAACGCCAGCCGGTCACCGCCGTCGCGCTGGAAACCACATCGGTATGCGAGATTCCCTTCGAGCGCCTGGACGACCTCACTGCGACCATGCCAACGCTGCGTCGTCAGGTCATGCGCCTGATGAGCCGGGAAATTCGCGATGACCAGCAGATGATGATGCTGCTGTCGAAGAAGACCGCTGACGAGCGTATCGCCACCCTGCTGATCAACCTGTCGGCGCGTTTCCGTGCCCGTGGTTACTCGGCCCGCTCGTTCCGCCTGGCAATGTCACGCAACGACATCGGCAACTACCTGGGCCTGGCGGTCGAAACCGTGTCCCGCGTCTTTACCCGCTTCCAGCAGCAGGGGCTGATTGCCGCCGACGGCAAGGAAGTAGAGATTCTCGACCACGGCGAGCTGTGTGCGGTAGCCGGCGGCCAACTCGACTGACCTTCAGGACCCAGAGATGATCTTTGACGAATACGCCATCAAATCCCTGATCCGACCGGTACCCGGCTTTCCCAAGGAAGGCGTGACCTTTCGCGACATCACGCCACTGTTCCAGTCACCCAAAGGACTGCGCATGGTGGCGGACAGCCTGATCCAGCGCTATATCGACAGCCCGGTGACCCACATCGGTGCGATCGATGCCCGCGGTTTTCTGATTGGCTCGATTCTCGCCTACGAACTGAACCGTCCGCTGGTGCTGTTCCGCAAGGCCGGCAAGCTGCCTGCTGATACCATCAGCGCCGGTTACGCCACCGAATACGGCGAAGCCACCCTGCAAATGCACCGTGACGCTCTCACCGGTGGCGAGCAGGTGCTGCTGCTGGATGACCTGATCGCTACCGGCGGTACCTTCCTCGCTGCAGCCAGTCTGGTTCGTCAATGCGGCGCCGATGTCTATGAGGCCGCCGCTATCATCGACCTGCCGGACCTCGGCGGTTCTCAGGTCATGCAAGACAGCGGCATTCCGACCTACACACTCTGCGCATTTGCAGAGAACGAGCACTGAGGCCCGCCCTGCGGGCCGCTATCTCCTCTCCCGAAGAACACCATGAACACAACCCTGGAACTCAACGCGCACTGGCGCGAGCGTCTTGCCGCCTGGCTGGAACGCCCCCGTTTTCAATACTTCATCACCGCGCTGATCCTGATCAACGCGGTCATTCTCGGACTGGAAACGGCGCCCTCGGTGATGCAACGCTGGGGCGGCATGCTGCGACTGCTCGACCACCTGATCCTCGGCTGCTTCGTTATCGAGATCGGCCTGCGTTTCATCGCCCACGGCTGGCGCCTGCTGCGCGACCCTTGGGGTCTGTTCGACACCCTGGTGATTGCCATCGCGCTGGTACCGGCCAGCGGACCGTTGGCGGTGCTGCGTGCCCTGCGGGTATTGCGGGTGCTGCGGCTGATTTCCATCGTGCCGAGCATGAAGGTGGTGGTGCAGTCGCTGCTATCGTCGCTGCCCGGCATGGGTAGCATCGTCGCGCTGCTGGGGCTGATCTTCTACGTCGCCGCAGTCATCGCCACGCAACTGTTTGGCGAAGCATTTCCCGAATGGTTCGGCACCCTAGGCGATAGCCTGTACACCCTGTTTCAAGTCATGACCCTAGAGAGCTGGTCGATGGGCATCGTGCGGCCGGTAATGGAGGAGTTTCCCTACGCCTGGCTGTACTTCATTCCCTTCATCCTGATCGCTACCTTCATGATGCTGAACCTGTTCATCGCGGTCATCGTCGATGCAATCCAGCACCAGCGTGAGGCCAACACTGCCGCCGATGCGGCGGCCGAACCGGCCAGCCCACAGGCACTACTCAGTGAGCTGCAGGCCTTGCGCAGCGAGCTGCAGGAACTGCGCAAACAGCTGCCCCCACGCGACTGAGTCACCCCCTTGCATGCCCGGGGTGGTACTCACTGCGGGCTTTGCATATCATCAAGCGGCAAACAATAACAAACGTCGCCATTTCCACCGGACAATCGGCGGCACTAGAGTCGAGGACGACCTATGAGCAGCTTGCCGCCCGATACCCGGCTTTTGCTGATTGACGACCACCAGATCTACCTGGATGGCCTCACATTGACCCTTGGTTCACTCTGCGAAGGGGTGCAGCTCGACCACGCTCGCAACGCCGCCGAGGCCATGCAGAGCGTTCGCGAACACCCCTACGACCTGATCCTGCTCGATCTGCAGCTACCCGACAGCAGCGGTCTGGCGCTGATGCAAAAACTCCGCGCCGCCGACGCCATGGTCCCGATCGCCATCCTCACTGCCAGCAACAGCCCCAGCGATCTGGAAACAGCCCTGCAGATGGGTGCCGCTGGCTTCATCAGCAAGACGACCGATGGCAAAACCTTGCTGGATGCGGTTACCCAACTGCTATACGGCGCCCAGATCGTGATTGGCGACGCCACCATGGCCGTCGACCGTCAGAGCAACGCGCGCGAAGTGGGCATTACCCCACGGCAACTGGAAATTCTTGACCTGCTGGCCGAGGGCCTGCCCAACAAGGTGATCTGCCAGCGCCTGTCGCTATCGGAAGACACCGTCAAAACCCACCTCAAGGCGCTGTTTGCCTCACTCAACAGCCACAACCGTACCGAGTGTGTCAGCCATGCCCGCAAGCTGGGCCTGGTCAGCTTCTGATCAACTGCCCGACACCGCGCGGGTGGCATGCACGAGCATATCGTTGACAACCCGGCGCAGCCGCGCCGGCAATACCGGTTTGTACAGCAGCTGCAGGTCTGCCAGCCGTGCGGCCTCGACCAATTCCTCTGCGGTATCGGCTGTTACCAGCGCGGCCGGCCCACCAAAGATGCCGCGCTCACGCAGCTGTCGAATCAACTCGAGGCCATTGAGCTCGCCCTCCAGTCGAAAATCACTGAGCAGTACATCCACACTCGCGGTGTCCAGCCTGGCCAGCGCCTCATCGGCGCTCGCGAACGCCCAGACCACGCAGCCCCAGCTGGATAGCAACGACTGCATTGCCTCACGGCTCACCCGATCATTCTCAATCAATGCCACCTGCCCCTTCAGGCTGGGTACCACCGCCTGACGCAGCTCTTCTGGCTGGTTCTGCCATTCGCCGACCGGCACCTCTACCCAGAAGCATGCCCCCTCTCCCAGACGCGACTGGACCCCCGAGGGATACTCCAGCAAGTGCAGTATCTGTCGACAAATGCTCAGTCCTAGGCCCACGCCCTTGTCGAGCGTGCGCGCCGGATTGCGCAGTTGGGTGAACTCTTCAAAGATCCGCTCCTGGTCGGCTTCAGCCAGCCCGCACCCATCATCCACCACAGCGATGCGCAAACGCTCCTGGTTGCGGGTAACTTCGATCCGGACCAGCGTCGCCTCGGCGTGCAGCAGAGCATTGTTCAGATAGTTGCGCAGCAACCGTTCCAGCAGCAGCGTATCGCTGTGAACCGCCAGATAAGGTGGACAGGAAACCTCAAGGCGAATGCCGCGGCGTTGCGCGTAGCTATCGAGGCTGGCGACAAGCCGCTGCAGCCAGGGGGCAAGATTGAACGAGCGCAGCTGCGGTCGGACCATACCGACACTCAGCCGCGATATATCCAGCAGCGAATTCAGCATCGCCTGCAACAGCTGGGTCGAGTCGCTCAACCGCCCGACCGTGCGTTGTACCTCGCCACTGAGTGGTTGCTCCTGCAGATGCTGAATGAACAGTAGCATCGCATGCAATGGCTGACGCAGATCGTGACTGGCGGTTGCCAGGAAGTGCGTCTTGCTCTGACTTTCGCGCTCGGCGCGGCGCCGGGCCGCTTCAAGTAACTGCTCATTGAGGTAGGCGCGGCGCTGCATGTATTCATACAGATAGGTGCCCAGTGAGCCCATGACCGCAAAGTTGGACAGAAATATCCCGTCGGATATCCTCATCGCCGGCGGCGCATCGATCAGGTTCTCAGCAAACAGATAGCACAGCACAATCACCCAGGACCCCAGCACCGCCTGACGCATTGGCAGTGCCAGCAGAAACATCCCTGACAGCAGCACCAGATACAACCCATCGTGGGTCACCCGAATCGGCACCTGCGCCGCGCGAGCCATGGTAATGACCATCACCACCATTAGACCCGCGCAGATATACCCCATGGTCGCGACCGCAAACGCGCGGCGTGGCGGCACCCGCCCCGGCCGGTTGGCATACCAGATGGCGAAACAGATCACCGCCAGACCAACCCCACGAATACTCAGGGTGTAGTGCGCCAGCTCGGGCGGCAGATAGACATGGTCCAGCCACATGAACAGCAGCATAAAGAAGACCGATGATAGCGCCACCACAACCACCCGACTCGCCATTTTGGCGTGCAGGTAATATTGAAACGCATCCTCGATCGGCTTACTGAAGCGCAGTTGCTTCAGCCCCTGCTCTTCGGCCAGAAAGGCGGGCTCGTCGATAGGGCTGGTACTGCTCCGGCGTGGCGGTTCCTGCATGGTTCAAGGCCCATTGTTGTTATGGATACAGCTGTTATGACGAGCTGTTATATGCGGCGCGCCGCAGCATTCAAAATAATTTAAAAACAATGCATTACCAGATAAAACTACAACTACGCTTTAAAACATGACGGTAACCTACAGGACGTAAACCGATGTCCGCCATTGCAGCGCAATCCACCCCGAAACAGCCCGAACCGACTCCTTCATTCAGTCTTGTCCAGCTGGGTGACAGCGCCAGCTTGCACCAGGGGATCATCCAGCCGACCCTCGACTACCTCGGAGTGAGCTGTCAACGCACGACCCAACTGCTCCTCGGCACCCTGCTCTGCACGGCACGTCTGGCACCTGGCAAGCGGGCCGCCCAGGCCATCGGCCCCTACGGCATCAGCGCCCAGCTGCACACCCACCTGTGGGACGATTACCTGGCGCTGCAACCGGAGCTGGCCAGTCAGATACGTGGCCTAGCCAGTCAGCACTGCTTCTTGCGCGATCCCCACGCCGAGCTGGGTTACAACCTCGCCTACGCCACTGCCATCGCCTGGCTGGTCTATCACAGCCAGCAACTGCAACTGCCCAACGGCTCGGATCCAGCTAGCCTAGCGCGAATCTGGGAGGCCTCCTACCCCCATCGGGGTGGTCAGGCGAGCGACTTCCTCTATGCTTGGCGCCAAGCCTTTCGCCGACGTCCGCGGGCGCTCAGTTGAGCCATCTATAGCACAGCATCAAGCAGGTCGGGGTCAGCTTGACCCGGGTCCGATCAGAGGAGCATTGTGCCCGACACGCCCGTCAACAGACGGATTCGGCATCCACCTGGTCAAAGGAAAACAACAATGCCCCAGACAGCTAACGTCAATCGCCAGATCCTGCTCGCCTCCCGCCCGGTCGGCGCACCGACCGCTGCCAACTTCCAACTGGTTGAAACCCCGGTCCCCACACCTGGCCCCGGCCAGATGCTGCTGCGCAACCGCTGGATGTCACTCGACCCTTACATGCGTGGGCGCATGAGCGACGCCAAATCCTACGCGGATCCGGTGCCGGTTGGCGGCGTGATGACCTGCGGCACGGTCAGCGAGGTTATCGCCTCGGAACTCGACGGCTACAAGGCTGGCGACCTGGTCATGTGCTTTGCCTCCGGCTGGCAGGACTACACCCTGTCCGACGGCAGCATGGTGTTCCGCCTTGATCCGAACATGGCTGAACCGTCGCTGGCACTCGGCGTGCTGGGCATGCCCGGTTTCACTGGCTACATGGGCCTGACCGACATCGGCCAGCCCAAGCCGGGTGAAACCGTTGTGGTCGGTGCCGCCACCGGCCCGGTCGGCACCGTGGTAGGTCAGGTCGCCAAGCTAATGGGCTGCCGTGCAGTCGGCGTCGCCGGTGGCGCCGAGAAGTGCGAATACGCAGTAAAGGAACTGGGCTTTGACGCCTGCATCGACCACAAGGACCCGGCGCTGACCGAAAAGCTGGCGGCCGCCTGCCCGGATGGCATTGACGTGTATTTCGAAAACGTCGGCGGCAAGGTGTTCGACGCGGTCATGCCGCTGCTCAACGCCCACGCCCGCATCCCGCTCTGCGGCCTGATCGCCCAGTACAACATGACCTCGCTGCCGGACGGCCCGGACCGCATGCCGCAACTGATGCGCCTGATGCTGAGCCAGCGCATCCGCATGCAGGGCTTCATCATCTTCGACAACTACGGCCACTGCTACCCGGACTTCCTCAAGGCGATGACGCCCTGGGTGGCCGAAGGCAAGGTACGCGTCAAGGAAGACCGCGTGGAAGGCCTGGAGAACGCACCCGAGGCATTCATGGGCCTGCTCGAAGGCAAGAACTTCGGCAAGCTGGTGGTCAAGATCGCCGACTGATCAGCCCGCTCTGCCCGTCTCAGGACGGGCAGACTTCCCGTTCGGCCGTGTTGAGCTCCTGCAGATAAGCCGCCAGTCGTGCCTGCTGGCCCGCACTGAGGTGCAAGCCCAGTTTGCTGCGCCGCCAAAGCAGCGTTTCGGCATCCCGCGCCCACTCGCGCTCACGCAGGTATTTCACCTCGCGCTCGGTCAGCCCGGCGCCAAAGTCCTCGCCCATGTCCGGCGCACAGCGCATACCCCGCAAGAAAATCCGACTCAAGGTGCCGTAGCTGCGCACGTAACGGGCAATCTGCGCCTCATCCAGCCAGCGATACTCGGCGCGCAGTTCGGCGTGCAGGCTGGTCTGTGACGCGAAATCTCCGCCGATCAGGGCATACTCTGCCGTCCAGGCCTTGCCAGCCTGGGGGAACCAGCGGGCAAGCTGATCCATCGCGTTTTCCGCCAGCCGCCGGTAGGTCGTCAACTTGCCGCCAAACACAGCGAGCAACGGCGCCTGCCCCACTTCACCCTCCAGCGTCAGACTGTAGTCGCGGCTCACTTCGGAGGGCTTGGCCGTGTCGGTGCTGATCAACGGTCGTACACCCGCAAAGCTGTGCACCACATCCTCGGCACGCAACTGGCGCTTGAAGTGGGCATTGACCACGCTGATCAAGTAGTCGACCTCAGACGCATCCGGCTTGACCACCGACGGATCACCCTGAAAATCGACGTCGGTGGTGCCGATCAGCGAAAACGCGCCCTCGTAAGGCAGAACAAATACAATGCGCTTGTCTTCGTTCTGCAGAATGTAAGCTTCCTGGCCTCGATGAATCTGCGGCACCACGATATGGCTGCCCTTGACCAGCCGCACGCCGTGCGGCGAGCGCTGATCAATCACCCGCTCCATCACGCGCGCAGCCCAGGGACCAGACGCATTGACCAGTGCGCGAGCGGTGACCTGCTGAGTCTCGCCATCGGGCCCGACCAGATCTATATCCCAGAGATCACTGCGGCGACGCGCCGACTCACAGCGAGTGTGCAGCCGGATATCAGCGCCCAGACTGGCGGCCTGCACCGCATTCAACGCAACCAGCCGCGAATCGTCAGCCCAGCAGTCGGAATACTCGAAGGCGTGACTGATCACCGGATTGAGAATGCCCTGCCCGTTCAACTCCAGCGCTTTTGAGCGCGGCAAACTGATTCCCCGGTGCAGATGATCGTAGAGAAACAACCCCGCGCGCAGCATCCAACGCGGGCGCAGGTGCGGCCGATGCGGCAGTACAAAGCGCAGCGGCCAGATCAGGTGCGGTGCCTTGGCCATCAGCACCTCGCGCTCACCCAGCGCCTCGCGGACCAAACGAAAATCGAACTGTTCGAGATAACGCAGCCCTCCGTGCACCAGCTTGCTGCTGGCAGAGGAGGTATGAGCCGCCAGATCATGCTGCTCGCAAAGCAGCACAGACAACCCGCGTCCGGCTGCATCCACCGCAATACCAGTGCCATTGATGCCCCCGCCGATCACGACCAGGTCTATCACTCTGGCAGTTTTGTCAGGCACAGCCTGACGCTCGTCCGGATGGGGTGGCAACATGATGGTTCCTCAACAATGGGCGGTGCGCAGCGAGCCCCAGTGTGCAACGGGCACTGTGTCAGCGACAAGACACGCCGTGTGACCGCTCACGCAGTCCGCGCAGCCTCTTGGCCGTTGCCCTCGCCCGGTTTACCCTTGGAGCCTTATCGTAGCGGCGCGGGCGCAAAACCGAAACGCGCCTTGCCCTGAACAGTACGGACCCGACATGACACCCGCCACCAAACTGCTCGACAAAGCCAAGGTCATCTACCAACTACACCGCTATAGCCACGACCCTCAGGCCGCGTCCTACGGCACGGAGGCCGCCGACAAACTGGGACTGGAACACGGCCGCGTCTTCAAGACCCTGCTCGCCGCCACCGAAACCGGTGAGCTACTGGTCGCGGTGGTCCCGGTATCGGACAAGCTGAACCTCAAGGCGTTAGCGGCGGCTGCAGGCGTGAAGAAAGCCGCCATGGCCGATCCCGCTGCGGCGCAGCGTAGCACCGGCTATCTGGTTGGCGGTATCAGCCCACTGGGGCAGAAAAAGCGTCTGCGCACCTTTATCGACGCCTCCGCCAACCAATGGCCAACGATGTTTATCAGCGGCGGTCGACGGGGGCTCGAAATCGAGCTGGCCGCCAGCGACCTGCAAGCCCAGACCCGCGCTCAACTCTGCGAGCTGTGCCGCGACTGAGTTTTCACAACAAGATCAAGAACAGGACACATCCCTATGGCCAAGCCAATCCTCGCCATCGACCAGGGCACCACCAGCAGCCGTGCCATTCTGTTTAGCGCCGACGGTCGCCCGGAACACGTCGCCCAGCAGGAATTCGCCCAGCACTTCCCCAAAGACGGCTGGGTGGAGCACGATGGTGAGGAAATCTGGCGCTCGACTGTCGCCGTCTGCCACGAAGTGCTGGCCAAGGCCGGGCTGGACGCAGGAGAGATCGCCGGGATCGGCATTACCAACCAGCGCGAAACCACGCTGGTCTGGGACGCAGCGACTGGCGAGCTGCTCTACCGTGCCATCGTCTGGCAGGACCGTCGCACCGCCAGCTACTGCGCCGAACTGAAGGCCGCCGGCCACGAAGCGATGGTCAGCGAACGTACCGGCCTGCTGATCGACCCCTACTTCTCCGCAACCAAGCTGCGCTGGATTCTCGACAATGTCGAAGGCGCTCGTGCCCGCGCCGAGCACGGTGAACTGCGTTTTGGCACCGTCGACTGCTTCCTACTCTGGCGCCTGACCGGCGGCAAGGTACACCGCACCGACGCCACCAACGCCTCACGCACCATGCTGTTCAATATCCACACCCAGCAGTGGGATGAAGACCTGCTGCAATTGCTCGACATCCCCGCCAGCCTGCTGCCCGAGGTCATGGACAGCGCCGCCGACTTTGGCCAGACCGCGCCCGAGGTACTTGGCGCCAGCATTCCGGTCTGCGGCATCGCCGGCGACCAGCAGGCCGCCCTGATTGGCCAGGCCTGCTTCCAGCCGGGCATGGTCAAGAGCACCTACGGCACCGGCTGTTTCATGGTAATGAACACCGGCAACACGCCGATTCGCTCGCAGAATCGCCTGCTGACGACGGTCGGTTATCGCCTGAACGGTCAGACCAGTTACGCGCTGGAGGGCAGTATTTTCGTTGCCGGAGCCGCCATCCAGTGGCTGCGCGACGGTCTCAAGCTGATCCAGCACGCGGGCGAAACCGAAGCCCTCGCCCGCCAGGCTGGCGAGCACACCGGTGTCTATCTGGTGCCCGCCTTTACCGGCCTTGGCGCCCCCTACTGGGACCCAACCGCACGCGGGGCCATCTTCGGCCTAACCCGTGACACCGGCATCGCCCAGATCGTCGCCGCCGGCCTGCAATCGGTCTGTTTCCAGACCCGCGACCTGCTCGAAGCCATGCAGGCCGATGGCGCTCAGAGCACCGCCGCCTTGCGCGTGGATGGCGGCATGGTGATCAACAACTGGGTGGTACAGGAACTGGCCAATATCCTCGGCGTCACCGTCGACCGCCCCCAGGTTACCGAAACCACCGCGCTGGGTGCCGCCTACCTGGCAGGCCTGCAGCTCGGCATTTTCAAAAACCTCGACGATATCGCCACCCACTGGGCTTGCGAGCGCACCTTCGCGCCCGAAATGGCGGAAACCCAGCGCGACGCACTGTATGAAGGGTGGCTGGATGCGATTCGGCGGGTGCGGGAATAAGAACGCCGCATACTACGCCCCGACGCAACCATCGGCGCAAGGTACACCCGCTCGGGCACGGCATGCCGTGCCCGTGGTGATGATTGCACACCCTTCTACACCCCGAAGAACCCGCGCAGTCCGCTCGGGCTCAGCATGCTGTGCCCGGGGGTTAATTCAGACCCAACAACCCGCGCAAGGTCGACAGCTCTTCCGCCAGTACCGTGACCGGCCCAACCAGCGCACGGCGATCACGCTCGCTGACCTTGTCGTAGGACTCAAAGCCGCTGCTGGCATCCCCCTCGATCAGATAGTAATGCGCCAGGGTGTTTTCGATGGCAGTGAAGTTTTCTTCAATACGCGCAACAAAAGAGGGGTCTTCCTGCGCTGCCAGCGGTTTAACCAGTTCGAAGATCTTCTTCGAGCCGTCCAGGTTGCCCTGGAAGTCCCACAGGTCGGTGTGACTGTAGCGATCCTCTTCACCTGAGACCTTGGTCGCGGCGACCTCTTCCATCAACGCCGCAGCGCCACCCACCACTTTCTCCGGCGGGAAAGTCAGGTCCTGCACACTCTGCTCCAGAGTCTCGACATCACTCATCAGGCGCTCGGCATAGTCGCCCAGGCCAGCGGTGCTGTGCTCGTGAAACAGCCCGTACTCCAAGCGGTGAAAACCGGTGAAGGTCGGGTCCTGCACGCCATGCTCGTAGTCGTCTTCACGGGCGTCGATGCTGGCATCCAGATCGGCAAACAGTTCAGCAATTGGTTCGATGCGCTCGTAGTAAACGCGGGTCGGTGCGTACAGCTGCTGGGCACGCTGCAGTTCGCCGGCCTTGATGGCATCGGTGAACTCACGGGTGTGGCTGCTGAACTGCTCCAGGTTGTCGAGCACATAAAGCTTGTAGTCGGTAATCGGATTGACCAGATCCTGCGGTGCCACAGCGGCCTGTGCCTGCATGGCAACCAGCCCGAAGGCAGCGGCGGTAATGACGGTGCGAAGGTTAGACATTGTCCTGCTCCTGAATAGACGTATTAAGGCCAATCACGAATGGCGCTGGCTGGCAGCCAGCATGCTGCTGCCGAGGTAGTCCCCGGCTTGTACGCCCGGCAGCGTGAAGAAGTAGCCGCCGCCCACGGGCTTGATGTATTCCTCCAGCGGCTCACCGTCCAAGCGCTTCTGAACGGTAATGAAACCGGCCTCCAGGTCCGCCTGATAGGCAATGAACAGCAAGCCCATATCCAGCTGGCCGTTGGCTTCAACGCCGTTGGAGTAGTTGAACGGTCGACGCAGAATCAGGTTGCGCTCACTGCCGTGGGTGCGCGGGTTGGCCAGACGGATATGCGAGTCCAGTGGCGTCACCTTGCCGTCGGGGTCGTTGTCGTAGACCGGCAGATCGTGTTCGATGCCACCGTGCATGGGCGCGCCGCTATCGCGACGACGACCAAAGATGGCTTCCTGCTCCTGCAGCGGTGTGCGGTCCCAGCGTTCGACGAAGTTGCGGATGATGCGCACGGCCTGATAGCTGCCGTTGCGTGCCCATTCGGGCTCCTGGTTGCTGTCATCGACCCACACCACTTTCTGCATCAGGCCGCTGTTATCTGCTGGCGGGTTGGCGGTGCCATCGCGGAAACCAAGGTAATTACGCGCACTCTCGGTCGAGCCGTCGGAGCGCGGCGCCATGACCGGCACCGTGCCTTCCTGCTTCCAGCGCAGCATCAGCATGCCAGGGGTATTTTTGATGATGTCGCGCAGGGCGTGAATGGTGGTGCCCTCGGTGTTGGCACAGAACTGCAGGGAAATATCACCGTGGCAACGATCGGCATCCAGCGCATCGTTGGAGAACGCGACCATGCGCTGCAGGTGACGGGGTTTGACCGCGTCCAGTCCAAAACGGTCATCAAACAGCGAGGCCCCAACCGACAGCGTGATAGTCAGCCCGTCCGGGTCGATGCTGGGGCCGAGGATGCCGGAATCCACCGGAGGGTAGCGCGGGTCGCGCTGCTCATAGGTGCCGCCCTGTGTCAGAAAAGCAATGCGTTCGGTCAGCGTGCGCAGCAGGCGCTCCAGCCCGGCTTGGTCTGTCGCCAGCACATCAAAGCTGGCCAGCATGCCGACCGCCGGACGCGGGGTGGTAATGCCCTGCTGCTGTGCCCCGAAGAACGGATGGGCCTGGTGGGTTGCCGAGCTGGACGGCGCATCGGTTACTTCCGCTGTACGCGGCTGCTGACTGGCCAACGCACCGCCACTCAGGGCCGTCGCAGCAGCACCGATACCCGCAGCGCCCAGACCTTGCAGAAAGCGGCGACGATTAAGGCCCGAGAACGGGCAGCCCGGTGAAAGGTCATCACGATCACTCATAAATACTCCCGATGCGGAATGTCAGTAGGCGCTGGCCAGCAACGCGTTAACGCTGGCCAACTGGTCGGCCAACTGCTGGCTGGCCTGCAATAGGGTTTGGGTATCAGCGTCGGGCACCTGCTCGGCCAGTGACGCATTGGCCGCCTGCAGGGCCTCAGACTCCTGCGGGTGCGCCTGCTGGAGAACCGGAAGCAGCAGCGATACGACCTTGTCGATACCAGCCTGCAAGCCCTGCAGGTCACTGCGCGCCCTGCTGCTGAGCTGCTCGCTGTTCTGCTGCTGGTCATGCCAGGCCTGCAATACCCGACCGGCGCCATTGGCCAATTGGGAGGCCGGCACACCCTGGGCACTCAAACGTGACCGCAGAGCGCCCACATCGGCGCTCAGTTGCTTGACCACCGGCAGCAACCCGGCAGTGCTTTGCTGCTCGAACAGGCCATAAGCCAGGCGTTCAAAGCCGCGAAAATCGGCATCCTGTTCGCGCTCGGCGAAGTACTCGGCGCGGGCATTCAGGCGCTGATCCAGATCGCTGAACAGCCCCACCGCCAGCGCCATGTGCTGATCGATTGCGCGGGCCTGCAGCCAGGCTTGCTGCGCCGCGTCCAGGTTGTCGTCGGCAATTTGCTGCTGCAGGTCGCCCACCGCGCGCGCCAGCGCACGGCCTTCCAGCGTCAGGTAAACGCGGTACTCAGCCAACGGGCCGATCAGTGCGCGTGCGGACAGATCGGCGGCAACGGTCTGCCCGGCGACCGCCGTCACCGTCAGCGTCCCGCGCGGATTACTGAGCAGGCCACAGGTCATCTGGTATTCACCGGGCAGCAACCTGGCTGTCAGTTGCTGATGCAGACCGGGAGCGATGTTCTCCCGCTCTTCCAGCACCATCACGCCATCGAGAATTTCCCACTCGATCGCACGCTCACTCTCGTTGATCACAGTAAAGCGTTGAGCACCGGCAGGCACGGTAAGCGTGTTCGGCGTACAACCACTGGCGTCAATGGTGATCTGGTGGGTATCAGCCGTGTCGGTTGCCGACTTCGAACCCAGCGACAAATAGAAAATACCCAGCGCGCCGAGCATCAGCACGGCAGCACCAGCCATGCCAGCCCACAACGCAAGCGGCGACGGAGCAGAAGCAGAAGGATCAGACATCAGGACACTCGCAGGCAGTGTTGGACAGGTGTAAAACTCAACCACCAACCCGCGCTGCGGCAGGTCTAGCGAGCTGCGCAGTACCGGGTCGGAAGAAGAAAAACAGGGTGATCAGCAAGAAGCCGAGATAGGCGACGACTTCACTGACACTGGGCGCAGGCTGATAGCCGAAAATACCGGCAAACAGGCTGCCCAACGGGGTGTCCAGCGGCAGCCATTCGCTCAGATCGAAGACAATGCGTTGGCCGTGATTCCACAGGCCCGCCTCGTGCAATGCGCGCACCGCACCCGAGAACAAACCAGCAGCCACCAGCAAAATGAACAGGCCGGTGCCACGGAAAAAGTGCTTCAGATTCAAGCGCAGGCTGCCCCGATAGAACGCCCAACCGGCCAGCACCGAGCATAGAACGCCGAGCAGTGCCCCCAGCGGCGCGCCGGTGCCCCGCCCCTGCTGAAACACGGCCAGCAGGAAGAACACCGACTCCAGTCCCTCACGGGCAACCGCCAGAAAGACCATGCCGATCAACGCCCAAGTTTGCCCCTGGCCGGCCTGAAACGCCTGGTCCAGTGCGCCAGTCAGCTCACTGCGCAGCCCCTGCGACGCGCGCCGCATCCAGAACACCATCCAGGTCAGCACGCCGACGGCAATCAGGCCAACCGCCGCTTCGAACATTTCCTGCTGACGCTGGGGAAACTCGGCGCTGACAAACTGCAAGGCTGCGCCGCCAAGCAAGGCCAGCGTCACAGCCAGAAAAATGCCAGTCCAGATGACCGGCATCCATGCGGCGCGCCCGGTCTGACGGAGGTAGCTGGCAATGATGCCGACAATCAGCGCAGCCTCGAGACCTTCGCGCAGCATAATCAGAAATGGAACAATCATGAAAATCAGCCGCAATTGAGAATGAATTTGAATACGGCCAAATCATACCTGTAACAAAATATGTAAAACACTATTTCAGCGTATCCAAATCGGAAACGCTGATTTTCATCTAAAGCATCAAGGAGTAGCCCAGCACCAGCCGCAGACGGGCCGCCGAACGGGCAGCGGCTTGGGCCTTGGTGGAACACGGTCTGTTAGACCCGGGAAGGTAGAACGATGGGGCGACCGACAAGCGTTTGCCCAGACATATGGCCGAATGAGAACTCGGCCATAGCAGAAACTCGGGCTGCGGCTCAGCCGAGCAGGCCCGAGAACGGCAGAAACGCGACCAGATCGCCGGGGCTGAAGGTTTGCCCGGCTGGCACCCGTAACAGGCCGCTGGCGCGACTGGCGCTGCTGAGCACACCGGAACTTTGATTGCCCGACAGCATTACGCGGCCGTCTTCGACATGCGCACGCAGGTACTCCTCACGACTGCCAGCGCGGCTCCAGGCGAACCCGGCAGGCAAGGTATAGGCAGGCGCGGCCACCTCTGCTGCGCCAAGGCGGGTCAACAGATAGGGACGCACCAGCAGCAAAAACGTGACCAGCGTCGCCGCCGGATTCCCGGGCAGACCGAGCACGGGCACACCGGCATAGTGACCCAGCGTGAACGGCTTGCCCGGCTTGATCGCCAGCTTCCACAGAGCGACCTCACCGGCCTCGCGCAACGCCTGACCAAGGCAGTCCGCCTCGCCGACCGACACCCCGCCGGAAGTAATAATCACATCAACCTGCCTGGCCAACTGCTGCAAACGATCACGGGTCGAGGCAAGGTCATCCGGCAGAATACCAGCGTCGACCACAGTCTGCCCCATGCCCTGCAACAAGCCGATCAAGGTAAAGCGGTTGCTGTTGTAGATCTGCCCGGGGCTCAGCGGCTGCCCCGGCTCGACCAGCTCGTCACCGGTCGATACCACCGCTACCCGCAGCGGCGTGCGGACCCCGACCTGATCTATCCCTACCGAGGCAATTACCCCCAGATCCTGCGGTCTCAGCCGGGTTCCGGCAGCCAGCAACGGCTGACCGGCAACGACGTCCTGCGCTTGGCGTCGGACGTTGTCGCCAGCAGCCACCGGTTCCAGCAGGCGCACCCGGCCACCCGCCAGCAGCTCGGCATTCTCCTGCATCTGCACGGCATTGGCGCCAGCAGGCAAGGGAGCACCGGTAAAGATACGCGCACAGGTGCCGGGCTGCAGCGCCACCGGAGCAACCCCGGCGGTGATGCGCTGACTAACCGGCAGGCCATCAGCCATCGCCTGTGCCAGGTCGGCCTCGGCCAGTGCATAACCGTCCATCGCACTGTTGTCCCAAGGCGGTACGTCGATAGCAGAACAGACCGGCTCGGCCAGAATCTGATCGAGCGCATCGGTCAGCGACAACGCCCGCACGGGCTGCTGTTGATGGGCGGCCGCGCTGGCGAGCAGCCGCTGCAGGGCCTCGGCAACCGGCATCAGACTCATGCGCGGCGACCGTCCTGATCCGGGTTGCCCAGATGCTGCACGAAGTTGCACGGGCGGGTACGACTGTCCAGCTGGGTTTCGAGAATCCGCGTCCAGGCGGTACGGCAGGCGTTGGATGAGCCCGGCATGCAGACCACCAGCGTACGATTGGCCAAGCCAGCCAGCGCACGGGACTGCAGCGTGGAAGTGCCGATGTCTTCGTAAGACACCTGACGGAACAGCTCACCAAAGCCATCGACCTGTTTGTCCAGCAGCGGCGCGATGGCCTCAGGGGTGCTGTCACGGCCGGTAAAGCCGGTGCCACCAGTGATCAACACGACCTCAACTGCCGGGTCTGCGATCCAGGCCGACACCCGTGCGCGCATCTGGTAGCGGTCGTCGGGCAGCAGCTGGCGATCGGCCAGACGATGGCCGGCAGCGGTCAGGCTGTCCGCCAGCAACTGGCCAGAGGTGTCGGTTTCCAGGGTACGGGTGTCGCTGACGGTCAGCACGGCGATGCCAAGGGCGGCAAAGGGAGTATCAGATGAGCAGCTCATGGATGGATTCCTTGCGTTCGGATAAAGCCGGACGGCAATCAGCAGAGGCGCCGCTTTCGTCCGCTACAGGCCCGGTGTTATAACACAGACCACACCAGCCAGAGCATTGAACATGTCAGCGTCACCCCGTATCAGCGCCCTGCTGCTGGCCGGCGGCCGGGGCCGCCGCGTCGGCGGTGCAGACAAGGGCCTGCTCACCTACCGCGGCGCCCCTATCAGCGCTCATCTGAGCGCGCTGTTGCGCAGCGTGGCCGATGAGCTGCTGATCAGTTGCAACCGCAACGCCGAGCACTACCGGCAATGGGCTGACAGGCTCGTGACCGACAGCAGCACGGACTACCCCGGCCCGTTGGCCGGCATTCTGAGCGGCCTGCGCCAGACGAGCGGCGAGCAGCTTTTGGTGCTGCCCTGTGACATGCCGCTGATCGATCAAGCCTTGCTTGAGCAGCTGCTTGACCAAGCCGACCCTGACCGACCGGTGTTTTTTCGCACCGGTGAGCAGCCCCAGCCACTGCCCTGCCTGATCCCACGCCGGCTGCTACCGGCGCTGGAAAACGCCTGGTTGCAAGGAGTGCGCAGCCCGTTGCGCTGGTTGCGGACAATGGACGCGATCTGCCTCGATCTGGCCGCCGACGAGCCACGCCTGACCAGCGCCAATACCCCTATTCTGTGGCAGGCGCTGCAGTAACCCTGTGATAAACAGTCGATTTTTTTTCGTTTGCCTCTTGTGCGATGACAAACTTTAGGTAAAATGCCGCCCACAACGGAGCGTAGCGCAGCCTGGTAGCGCGTCTCGTTCGGGACGAGAAGGTCGCTGGTTCGATTCCAGTCGCTCCGACCAACAGCAAAACCCCTGACTCATTGAGTCAGGGGTTTTTCTTTTTCTGCCGTCCAAGATCTGTTGCCGCTTCGCCTTGCCTGGCCGAAGAACGGTCTCCGGCAGGCAAGTGAACGAAACGGCGACAGGCTCTAATCAAGCATCTCACGCAACACGTGATGCAGAATGCCGCCCGCCTTAAAGTAAGCGATCTCATTGACGGTATCGATTCGGCAGAGCATCTCGAAGCTCACGCTTTGACCATCGTCTCCGGTTGCTTCCACCGTCAGCCGCTGCCCCGGCTTGAGGTCATCGCTGATACCCGTGATTTCGATCTGTTCGTGCCCGGTCAAACCCAGCTCGGCCACGCTTTGACCATCCACAAACTGCAGCGGCAACACCCCCATACCAACCAGATTGGAACGGTGGATGCGCTCGAAGCTCTCGGCCAGAACGGCCTTCACACCCAGCAGGTTGGTGCCCTTGGCCGCCCAATCCCGGCTTGAACCTGTGCCGTACTCCTTGCCGGCCAGCACCACCAGCGGCGTGCCATCCTGCTGATAGCGCATGGCTGCATCATAGATCGACATCCGCTCACCGGAAGGCACATGAATGGTCTCACCGCCCTCCTCGCCACCGAGCATCCGATTGCGGATACGGATGTTGGCGAAGGTGCCGCGCATCATCACTTCGTGGTTACCGCGTCGCGAACCGTAGGAGTTGAAGTCGGCCGGTTCCACGCCCAGCGATTGCAGATATTCACCTGCCGGCGAGCTTGCCTTGATATTGCCGGCCGGCGAAATGTGGTCGGTGGTAATCGAATCGCCGAATACCGCCAGCACCCGCGCGCCGGTAACCGGCTGCAGGGGTTCCAGTGGCTCGTCGATGGCATCAAAGTACGGCGGATTTTTCACGTAGGTCGAGGCATCATCCCATGCATAGGTCTTGCCCTCGCTGACGCTGATCGAGCGCCAGTGATCATCACCGGTAAACACGTCGGCATAGCGGGTCCGGAACATCTCATCTTCGACCAGCGCCACTGCATCGGCGATCTCGCTGTTGGTCGGCCAGATGTCCTTGAGAAACACCGGGCGGTTATCCTGATCCAGACCAAGCGGCTCGTCACGCAGGTTGATTCGGGTGTTGCCGGCCAGCGCGTAGGCCACCACCAACGGCGGCGACGCCAGCCAGTTGGCCTTGACCTGCGGATGCACCCGCCCTTCGAAGTTACGGTTGCCGGACAGCACCGCCGACACAGCCAGATCGTGTTCGCTGACAGCCCGCGCCACCTCGTCGGGCAGCGGCCCGGAGTTGCCGATACAGGTGGTGCAGCCATAGCCCACCAGATTGAATCCGAGCGCATCGAGGCTCTCGGTCAGACCGGCCTTATTCAGATAGTCGGTCACCACCTTGGAGCCCGGCGCAAGTGACGACTTGACCCAAGGCTTGCGCTGCAGCCCCCGCTCCAGAGCCTTCTTCGCCAGCAGACCGGCAGCCATCATCACACTCGGATTGGAGGTATTGGTACAGGAGGTAATCGCAGCGATCACCACGGCGCCGTGGTCCAGCGCGTACTCCTTGCCATCCAGCTGCACCGTGGCATGGGCATTCGGGCCGCCGACGGCGGTACCGGCACCGCCTTCACTTTCCAGCCGTGCCTGCTCGGTATCAGCCGGTGCCACCTGCAGCGCCAGCAGTGCATCGAAGGCCTCAGGTACATCCGGCAGCGCCACCCGGTCCTGCGGTCGACGCGGACCGGCCAGGCTGGCCTCCACGGTACTCATGTCCAGGTGCAGGCTGTCGGTAAACGCCGGCTCGTCACCCGGTTCGCGCCACAGTCCCTGCGCCTTGCAATAGGCTTCTACCCGCTGCACCACCGCATCGGGGCGGCCACTGAGGCGCAGATAGCGCAGGGTCTCGTCATCCACCGGGAAGAAGCCGCAGGTCGCGCCATACTCCGGGGCCATGTTGGCAATGGTCGCCCGATCCGCCAGCGGCAGGTCGGCCAGACCGTCACCGTAGAATTCAACAAACTTGCCAACCACGCCCTTGCTGCGCAACATCTGAGTAACGGTCAGCACCAGATCGGTCGCGGTGATGCCCTCACGCAGGCGCCCGGTCAGCTTGAAACCGATCACTTCCGGGATCAGCATCGAAACCGGCTGACCGAGCATGGCCGCCTCGGCCTCGATACCGCCGACGCCCCAGCCCAGTACGCCCAGCCCGTTGATCATGGTGGTGTGCGAGTCAGTGCCGACCAGGGTATCAGGCCAGGCCCACTGCTCACCGTCCACCTCAGCGGCCCAAACAGTCTGGGCCAGGTACTCCAGATTCACCTGGTGGCAGATGCCAGTGCCCGGCGGCACTACGCGAAAGTTCTGAAAGGCCTTCTGCCCCCAGCGCAGGAATGCGTAACGCTCACCGTTACGCTGCATCTCGATCTCCACGTTGTCATGAAAGGCCGAGTCGCTGGCAAAGCGGTCAACCATCACCGAGTGGTCGATGACCAGATCGACCGGCGACAGTGGATTGATCTGCTCCGGATCGCCACCAGCCCGCGCAACCGCATCACGCATGGCGGCCAAATCCACGACCGCCGGCACCCCGGTAAAGTCCTGCATCAACACCCGCGCCGGACGGTACTGAATTTCACGGTCGGATCGACGCTGCTCCAGCCACTGACTTACGGCGCGAATATCATCCAGCGTGACCGTCTCGCCGTCTTCATTACGCAGCAGATTCTCCAGCAGCACCTTGAGCGACTTGGGCAGGTGCTCGACACCATTCAGTTCGGCTGCTGCACGCTTGAGCGAGTGGTACTGATAGCGCTCTCCCGAGACATCCAATGTGTCAAGCGTACTCAGGCTATTGGCTTGGGTCATGCGATAAACCTCCTTGCGCGGGCACTGGGCCTGCATGGATTGCTATAATCTGAGGCAAGATTCTGCGAGGCCTCTAGTATCTGGCCTGCAAGGATGGCAGGAAGTTCCGGTAAATGCTGAAACCCGCAGGTCGCCGGAACCACTCCCACCATCCGGAAACCGCTCACACGGCTCCACTCACTTCCCCCACGGCAGACTGAAACCGTCCTGCGGAGGAGTCAGAGTCGAGGCCTACAGCCATTGCCATCGCTGCCGATATAGCAGTTTAGACAATAGTCAGCCCGATATGGCTCACGGGCAGACATTCAAGGACATTCACCAATGCGTAACAACCAGCCCGTAACCCAGCGTGAACGTACCTTTGCGGCGGACGAGCGGCTCATATCCACGACCAACCTCAAGGGCGTCATCACCTACTGCAATGACGTTTTTATTGAAATCAGCGGCTTTACCCGCGACGAACTGATCGGCACCTCGCACAACCTGGTCCGTCATCCGGACGTACCGCCAGCGGTTTTCGCGCACATGTGGGCTGATATCAAAGCCGGCAAGGCCTGGATGGGGATCGTCAAAAACCGCTGCAAGAACGGCGATCATTACTGGGTCAATGCCTTCGTCACCCCCATCTGGGAGAACGGCCAGATCACCGGTTACGAGTCGGTCCGCACCAAACCCACGGCCGGGCAGATTGAACGGGCATCAGCGCTCTACCAACGCCTCTCACGTGGCGGCAAGGCGGTGCAGAGTGACGTCGCCGGTCTGGGCATGCAGATCCTGCCGTCCGCAGTGGCAATGGCGGCCAGCGGCGCTGCAGGCGTGCTGTTCGGCTGGCCCGGCGCAGCTGTCGCGGGTCTGCTCGGTGTGCCCGCCGGGTACCTCATGAAAGCCAGCCTTGAGCAACGTCTGCAGCGTATTGTGCACTCGGCCGGCAACAGTATCAGTGACCCGTTGCTGGCCCAGATGTTTACCCCCTTCCGCGGCGCGATGGGCCAACTGGAAATGGCCATTCTCAGCCAGCAGGCACGCCTTACGACCTGCCTCACCCGAGTGGCAGACAGCGCTGACAGCCTGAAGCTGCAGGCCCATGAAGCCAGCGACATCGCTCGCCAAAGCAGTGAGGGGCTGGCCCAACAGCGTGCCGAAACAGATCAGGTGGCTACTGCCATCAACCAGATGGCTGCGGCGACGCTAGAGGTATCGGGCAACGTCCAGAACGCCGCAGGCGCAACCCACGACGCAGCGCAACTGGCCATACAAGGCAAACAGTTGGCCAGCAACGCCCGTACCGCCATCGAGAACCTGTCCGGCGTGGTTGAGTCAGCCAGCACCGTCACCAACAAACTGGCATCAGACGCCCGTGAAATTGGCACCGTGGTCGACGTCATCAAAGGAATCGCCGAACAGACCAACCTGCTGGCTCTGAATGCCGCTATCGAGGCGGCACGCGCAGGCGAGCAGGGACGCGGCTTTGCCGTCGTTGCCGACGAGGTGCGCGCCCTCGCCAGCCGGACAGCCGAAGCCACCGAACAGATCCATGGTCTGATCGCCAACCTGCAACAGGCCGCCAAGAGCACGGTAGATACCATGCAGGCCGGCAACGAACAGGCCGAGCGCGGTGTTGCTCAGGTCATCGAAGCAGACGAAGCGCTCGAAGGCATTCGTCAGGCCATCGAACGGATCAACGAAATGGCCGGCCAGATCGCCAGCGCCGCCGAGGAGCAAAGCAGCGTTGCCGAAGAGATCAACCGCAACGTCACCAGCATCGCCTCGCTGGCAGACAGCACGGCGGGCCAGGCCAGCCGCAGCGCCGAGCTCAGTGGCGAACTGGCGACCACCGCCCAGCGCCAGGTCGACCTGGTTGACCGTTTTAACCGCCGTTGACCGGTAACCACCTCCCGAGAAGGTCGAGCATCAGCTCGACCCACAGGCCGCACCACACGCGCTTCGCCGGGCCAAGCCCCAGCGCTCTCGACAACCTTGTCCTGCCGCCCCTGAGACGTTACCCACCCGCGGGGCGACAGTGCTAAACTGCCGCCTTTGCCTGTGAAACAAGGACACCTCCATGTGCGGAATCGTCGGCGCAACCGCCCAGCGCGACATCACCCCCATCCTGCTTGAAGGCCTGCGCCGTCTTGAGTACCGCGGCTACGACTCGGCCGGCGTTGCAATCATCGACAGCGCCGGCGGAATTCAACGCGTCCGCGCCGTCGGCAAGGTCGTAGAGCTGGAAAACGCACTGCAGGCCACACCGGTCAGTGGTCACCTTGGCATCGCCCACACCCGCTGGGCGACACACGGCAAACCGGCAGAACACAACGCCCACCCGCACCTGTCCAACGGACTGGCGATCGTCCACAACGGCATCATCGAAAACCACGCTCCGCTGCGCAAACAGCTGCAGGATCTGGGCTACAGCTTTACGTCCGAAACCGATACCGAAGTCGTCGCCCACCTGCTGGCGCACCACTTTGCCGAAACCGGCGACATGCTCAGCGCGTTCCGCAACACTCTGGGCGAGATTCACGGGGCCTATGCGCTGGCGGTGGTCCATGAATCCGAGCCCGGCACCCTATACTGCTCACGCATGGGCAGCCCGCTGGTGATCGGAGAAGGCAGCGGCGAACACTATCTGGCCTCCGACCCGCTGGCGCTGCTGCAGGTAACCGACCGCTTCCGCTACCTGGAAGAAGGCGACTACGCCCGCGTTACTCTGGACACCTGCGACATCTGGGACCACGCCGGCAATACTGCCGACCGCCCGGTAGTTCGCTACGAGCACGCTGCCCACAGTCTGGACAAGGGCGAATACCGCCACTTCATGCTCAAGGAAATCTTTGAGCAGCCACAAGCCATCAGCGACACCCTGGCTGGCACCCTTGGCGATGACCACGTGCTGACCGCCATCCTCGGCCCCGAAGCGGAAACCCGACTGGCCGACATCGCCAACATCCACATCGTTGCCTGTGGCACCAGTTACCATGCCGGACTGGTCGCCCGCTACTGGATCGAAGAACAGGCTGGCATTCCCTGCCAGGTTGAAGTCGCCAGCGAATACCGCTACCGCAGCGTTGTGGTGCCGGCCAACACCCTGCTGATCACCATCTCCCAGTCAGGTGAGACCGCAGACACCCTGGCCGCGCTGCGTTACGCCAAGGATCAGGGCTACCTCGCCACCCTCGCCATCTGCAACGTCGCTGGCAGCTCGCTGGTACGTGAGGCCGACTGGCGTTTGCTCACGCATGCGGGCCCGGAAATTGGCGTGGCCTCAACCAAGGCCTTCACCACTCAACTGGTGTCACTGCTGTGGCTGACCACGGCCCTCGCCCAGACCCACGGCCGCAGCCAGTTTGTTGCCCGTAACGTCAACGCCCTGCGCACGCTGCCCGCCCTGGTGGAACAGGTGCTTGGGCTGGAACCGGCGATTGTTGCGCTGGCCGAGCAGTTCGCCAACAAACACCACGCCCTGTTCCTCGGCCGCGGTCCGCATTACCCCATCGCGATGGAAGGTGCCCTCAAACTCAAGGAAATCTCCTACATCCACGCCGAGGCCTACGCTGCTGGGGAGTTGAAGCACGGCCCGCTGGCCCTGGTGGACGAAGACATGCCCGTGGTCTCAGTCGCACCCAGCGACAGCCTGCTGGAAAAACTCAAGTCCAATCTGGAAGAAGTGCGCGCCCGTGGCGGCCAGTTGATCAACTTTGCCTGCGAAACCATCGAGCAAAGTACCGACCCCGAAGTGCGCGACGTCAGCCTGCCGTGGGTTGAAGACTGCGTCTCACCGATTATCTACACCCTACCCCTGCAACTGCTGAGCTACCACGTTGCACTGGTCAAGGGCACCGATGTCGACAAACCACGAAACCTGGCAAAATCGGTTACCGTCGAGTAACCACCGCTCAAGGCAGGTGTGCGGCTACCGCCGCACACCCTAAGGGAGCCACCCCATGAACACCGACGCAGCAACCATACTGGTGACCGGCGGTGCCGGATACATCGGTTCACACACCTGCCTGCGCCTGCTGGAATGCGGCTACCAGGTCATCGTGCTGGATAACTTCAGCAACAGCTCCCCTGAAGCGCTCCGCCGGGTGCAAAACCTCACCGGCAAGACGCTCGACATCATCACCGGCGACGTCAACGACGGCAGCCTGCTGGACGACCTGTTTGCCAGCAACCCGGTTGACGCGGTCATTCACTTTGCTGGTTTCAAGGCCGTCGGCGAATCCGTGGCCGAGCCACTGATGTATTACCACAACAACGTCACCGGCGCGGTTTCGCTACTGCAGGCCATGCAGCGATCCACCGTGCGTAATCTGGTATTCAGCTCGTCAGCCACCGTCTATGGCGACCCGGCCAGCCTGCCGATCACTGAAAACTTTCCGACCAGCGCGACCAACCCGTACGGCCGGTCAAAGCTTATGATCGAAGAAATACTGGGTGATCTTTACCGGAGCGACAGCAGCTGGAACCTCGCCCTGCTCCGCTACTTCAACCCGGTCGGCGCCCACCCCAGCGGACAGATTGGCGAAGATCCGGCCGGCATCCCCAACAACCTGCTGCCGTATATCGCCCAGGTCGCGGTTGGTAGACGTGAGCACCTCAGCGTGTTTGGTGGTGATTACGACACCCACGATGGCACCGGCGTACGTGACTACATCCATGTGATGGACCTGGCCGAAGGGCACGTCAAGGCGCTGCAGTGGTTAACGCGCAAACAGGGCCTTGCCGCCTTCAACCTCGGCACCGGCATCGGCTACTCCGTACTGGACATGCTGCACGCGTTCGAGCGCGCCTGTGGCAAGCCCCTGGCGTATCAGGTGGTTGCACGCCGCCCCGGTGATGTCGGCAGTTGCTACGCCGACCCGTCACTGGCTGCCCGCGAGCTGGGCTGGCAGGCCGAACGGGACGTCAACGCCATGTGCGCCGATGCCTGGCGCTGGCAGCAGCAGAATCCGAACGGCTACCGCTGACCCATCCCTCGGAAGGGTCGCGCTTGCGAATGCCGCACAAACAAAAAGGCCGGGCAGCAGCCCGGCCTCTTCAAGGCAGTGATTGTCAGCTCTGAATAATGCGCTGCCCATGAATCAGATCGACGATGCCGTTAGTCGGCTGGTAACCGTTAACGGTGTCCAGCAGCAGTGCCCGGACATCGTCATACGCATCCGTTTTCACCGCCTGATTCATGCGGTTCAGCACCTCATACATAGTCGGCCAATCGACAAACTCTTCATTTGCCCGATGGATTTTCGGGTGCGCCGTGCGCTCCGGGTTGTCACCGATCAGCAGCTCTTCATACAGCTTCTCGCCCGGTCGCAGTCCGGTAAAGGTAATCGCAATATCGCCGTTGGGATCAACCTCATCACGCACCGTCAGGCCTGACAGCATCACCATCTTGTGCGCCAGCTCGACGATCCGTACCGGCTCACCCATATCCAGTACGAAGACATCCCCCCCCTTCCCCATCGAGCCAGCCTGAACCACCAGCTGCGCCGCTTCGGGAATGGTCATGAAATAACGGGTAATGTCAGGATGGGTCACGGTAATCGGGCCACCGCGTTTGATCTGCGAGCGGAACAACGGAATCACCGAGCCCGACGACCCCAGCACATTGCCGAATCGAACCATGGTAAAGCGCGTGCGGTTAACCACCCGCACGCCGCTGTCATCGCCCCACAGATTGGGTGCCGACTCGGCACTGAGCGCCTGCAACACCATCTCAGCCAGCCGCTTGGTTGCCCCCATCACATTGGTCGGTCGAACCGCCTTGTCGGTCGAGATGAGCACACAGTTCTGCACACCGCAGCGAATCGCAGCCTGCGCCACCTTCAGCGTGCCGAACACGTTATTCATGATGCCTTCAGCAACGTTGTGCTCGACCATCGGCACGTGCTTGTAAGCCGCCGCGTGGTAGACAGTATCCACCTTCCAGGCCGCCATCGCGTCGATCAGGCGACCACTGTTACGCACCGACCCCAGAATCGGGATCAGGTCGATCGGTAATTTTTGCGCCTTGATCCAGCCTTGCAGCTCGGTGTGAATGGCGTACAGGCCAAACTCGTTGTGTTCAAACAACACGAGCTTGGACGGCCCGGCGTTAATGATCTGGCGACATAGCTCGCTGCCGATGGAGCCACCTGCGCCCGTCACCAGCACCACTTTGTCGCGAATACAGAAATCCATCAGTTCCTCAACCGGCTCGACCGGGTCTCGGCCAAGCAGGTCGGCAATATCGACCTCCTGCAGATCGTCCACTTTGACCTTGCCACTGGCAATGTCCATGATCCCCGGGATACTGCGCACATGAACCTGGAATCCGGCCAAGCGGAAGAGAATCTGCTGCCGCGTTGCGCGGGTGGCAGACGGAATCGCCAGCAGCACTTCCTTGATGTCGGCATCAGCGATCACTTTGGCAATCTGCTCAGACGGGTACACCGGCAGGCCGCCAATCACCCGTCCGGCCAGGCTCGGATCATCATCAATGAACGCCTTGGGTTTATACATGCGACCAAGCCGCAGCGAGGCCAGTAGCTGATTGCCCGCCGCGCCAGCGCCGAAAATAGCCACCGGCACTCCGACTTCCTGCTCAGTCAACGCTTGTGCAGGGTCTGGTGCCGGGCCCATCAGCCAGTCCCCCATGAAGTACTCGCGGGCCGCCAGCCGCAGGCCACCAATCAGCAACAGTGAAAGCCACCAGTAGGACACCATCGCCGAACGCGGAAACAGCACATCCCAGCCACTATCGCGCGCAGCCAGCACCACCATGACCAGTGCCAGAAATGACAGCGTCACCGACTTGAAAATGCACAACAACGCTTGGCTACCGAAATACCGCATCACCGCACGGTACATCCCCATACGGATGTAGATAGGCAAGGCCATTGCAGGGGCCAGCACAAACAACCAACGCTGCTCAGGCGTTGGGAACACCCAACCGGTTTCACCACCAAGACGCAGGTAAAGAGCAAGCCAGAGCGACGACCAAATCAGAATCAGGTCGGCAAAGATCTGAATTGAGCGCTTTTGCGCGTGGCTCAACCCAATCAGTTTTTCTTTGAGCATCTTGCTCTCCAACTCAACAAAACGAATGCGATTATACGCAATACGACCGAGCCACCTTCCGGTACAGTTCCTGCCTAAGTTGCATATCGCACGCGGTTCATCAGCATACGCCCGGTCAGGCAGGGCAACAAACAGGCATCATTCTCATCAAACCGCGCCGCGCCGTCGCCGCAGCCAGAGCATCACGCAGAC
The DNA here is from genome assembly GCF_002903165.1 of Halopseudomonas oceani. GTDB lineage: Bacteria > Pseudomonadota > Gammaproteobacteria > Pseudomonadales > Pseudomonadaceae > Halopseudomonas > Halopseudomonas oceani. Next base: position 112,517 of record NZ_PPSK01000007.1, on the reverse strand, counting down.
TCACCCAGAATCCGAGCCAGTAAACCCGCGCTGGAGGCATCCGCGCCCGGCAGTTCGGCCAGCTCACCACGCAGGCAGGCCAGGGCATCCACCGCGATACGCTTGCCCATCTCAACCCCCCACTGGTCAAACGGGTTGATTTCCCAGATCACCGACTGCACAAACACCTTGTGTTCATACAGAGCAATCAGCGCACCCAGGCTATGGGGCGTCAGTTCATCCAGCAGCAGGGTCGAACTGGGCTGATTACCGCGATAACGGCGGTTGCGTGGCAACGATGCGGCGTCTTTCACTGCGCCGTCACCCAGCGCCAACAGACGGGACTGGGCCAGGCAGTTTGCCAGCGCCAGTTCGTGCTGAGCCAACAGCTCAGCGGTCGCCCCACCATGCTGCGCCTCGCGATAGCGCCGCGCAGGAACGATAAAATCACAGGTCACAGGTTCGGTGCCCTGATGCAGCAGTTGATAGAACGCATGCTGGGCATTCGGACCGATGGTGCCCCAGACAATCGGGCAGGTCGCATAATCAATGCTCTCACCAGCCAGGTTCACCGACTTGCCGTTGGACTCCATCTCAAGTTGCTCAAGGTAATTGGGCAACTCCTTAAGCCTGCCGTCATAGGGCAACACCGCATGCGCGTTAATACCCAGCATATTGGTGTTCCACACGCCGATAAGCCCCAGCAGCACCGGCAGGTTGTCGGCCCAGGGGGCCTGACGAAAGTGCTCATCCATCGCGTGCGCACCAGCCAGCAGCTCACGAAACGCCGGCATGCCGATAGACAGCGCAATCGGCAAGCCAATGGCGGACCAGAGCGAGAACCGCCCACCGACCCAGTCCCACAACGCCAGCTGGTTGGCGGGGGCGATGCCCCACTCGCTCATGCGCTCTGCCGCCGCCGACACACCGATGAAGTGACAGTCGAGCAAGCCGGGCAAAGCCCCCAGCTCACGTTCGAGCCAACCACGCGCAGTTGCCGCATTACTCAGGGTATCGATGGTGGAAAAGGACTTGGACGAGATGATAAACAGCGTCGCATGCGGGTTGAGGCCACCCAGCAACTGCGACACCTGGCTGCCATCCATTGTCGAGGCAAAGTGCACATGCAGCGGCGATGCGGTAGACGGCCGCCAGTCAGCCAATGCCTCCGTTACCATCAGCGGCCCGAGGTCAGAGCCTCCGACGCCAATATTCACCACATCGGTAATGACCTCGCCGGTCACGCCACGCCACTGACCACTGCGGACCTTCTGAACAATGCCGTCCATCCGCTGCAGCTCGGCCTGAACCTGCAGGTTTATATCCTCACCGGCGACCTGGCACGTTCGCTCAGACGGCAAGCGCAACGCCCAGTGCATAGCCGCGCGCCCTTCGCTCGGGTTAACTGCGGCGCCGGCAAACAGCGCAGCCATGCGTTCGGCCAGCCCTTGCTCAGCCGCCAGATCAAATAACAGCGGCAGCGTCGCCTCAACGACCCGCTGCTTGGAGAAGTCAAACAGGATCGAGTCGAACGCTCGATGCAGCCGCACAAAGCGTTGCGCATCACCGGCAAACAGATCAGCCAGATGCGCGCCTCGCACCTCCTGCGCATGCGCTACCAGCGCCCGCCAGGAGGCCTTCTCAGTCAGAGGGCTACTCATGTCATCGCCGTCCTATGCCGTAGTATGCGAAACCGTTCTGCTTCATGAATTCCGGATCCCAGACGTTGCGGCCATCGAGCAGCAACGGTGTTGCCATCAGCTCGTGCAGACGTGTCAGATCTGGGCTCCAATATGCCTTCCACTCGGTCACCAGCATCAACGCATCAGCCCCTGCGACCGCCGCATACGGGTCCTGGTGGAGCACTAGATCCTCACGCTCACCAGCCCATTGCGCCAAAGAGCCGAGCGCACGTGGATCATGCACGTGCACCTCAACCCCCTGCGCCCACAACGCCTCAATCAACTTGAGCGCCGGCGCATTGTTGATGCGCGACGATTCAGGCTTGAACGCGATGCCCCACAACGCCACCTTGCGGCCACGCAGGTTGGTGCCGTAGTGACGCCACAGCTTGCGAAAGAGCACCTCTTTCTGGCGCTCGTTGATGTTCAACACCTCGTCGAGCAGTTGGGCAGCCATACCGCTGCCCTGCAGTGTCGAGGCCAGACTCATCACATCGCGGGAGAAACTCAGGCCGCCAAAGCCGCAGCCCGGATACAGGTAGGCGTCACCAATCCGCCGGTCAGCGCCCATCCCCTGCCGTACCTGTTCAATATCCACGTCCAGGCTGTCAGCCAGATTGGCCATATCGTTCATATAGCTCAGGCGGGTAGCGAGCATGCCGGTAATCGCCAGTTTGGTGAACTCTGCTTCACGCGGCCGCATCGGCATGATGGCATCGCGGCGGCGATTGAACGGCCGCAGCAGCTCGGTCACCAGCTGCCGGGCCCAGTTGGCGTCAGCGCCAAGCAGCCAACTGTCGGCGCGCATGAAGCTCTGCAGCGCATTACCTTCGATCAGCAGGTCCGGCAGACTAACTACGGCTCCCGGATCAGCAACTGGAGCCTCGCATTCCAGCAACGCCTGTTGCAGCAGCTCGCTGCTGCCGACCGCAAAGGTTGACTGATTAACCACCAACCAGCGGCGAGTGCAGCGCTCGGGCAACGCCCCAATCAGCGCCTGCGCCTCAGCCAGCATGTCAGGGTTCAGGGCCAGCCAGATCACACCGCCCAGCACCTGCGGAGCAGCCTCAAGCGAGGTCAGCAGCAGCCGGCCCGCCTGTTGCTGCTCAGTCATCAAATCCGCCAGACCGGGCTCGCGAAAGGGGCATTCGCCGCGCATCAACTGCTCGGCATGTGCCCCTTCCGGCAAGTGCAGAAGCACCTGATTACCGGTCGAAGCCAACGCCGTCGCACTGACCAGCGCACAAAGCGTATCGCCGTAAACATCAACCTGCATGGTGCCTGTCCTCAGCCCGTACGCTCATGGCGCGTAGCGAGCCAATAGTCCTTTGAAATCCGCACCCAGCTCCGGGTGCTGCAGGCCGTAGGCCAACGTTGCCTCCAGATACCCCAGCTTGCTGCCACAGTCGAAGGAGCGCCCGCGCATACGGTAAGCCTCTGCCCCGCTCTGCTGCATCAGGGCCGCAATCGCATCGGTCAGCTGGATCTCACCACCTGCGCCTGGCGCAGTCGCTGCCAGCAGATCAAAGATCGTGCCCGGCAAAACATAGCGCCCGACAATGGCCAGATTGGATGGAGCCGCCTCGCGGGCTGGCTTCTCGACCACCTGTTGCATCACAGCCTGCTTACCCTGATGCAGCTCAACGCCGCCCAGATCAACCACACCATACTGGTGCACTCGTTCCCAGGGCACCGGCTCAACCATTACCTGCGCCTTGCCTGTCTCACCAAACCGTGTGGTCATCGCGGCAAGGTCAGACAACCCGCCCACCTGCTCAACCAGCACATCCGGCAACAGCACCGCGAAAGGCGCATCGCCCACCACCGGCCGTGCACAAGCCACCGCATGCCCCAGGCCCAGCGCACGCCCCTGACGCACCGCCGTCACCTTCAGCTCGGGCGGTGCAATCTCGCGCAGAACCTTGAGCAACGCGTCTTTGCTGCGCCGTGCCAGCTCGGCCTCAAGCTCGTAGTTGACGTCAAAGTGATCTTCAATCGCCTTCTTGCTGGCATGGGTCACCAGCACAATCTCGTTGATACCCGCAGCCAGCGCTTCCTCGACCACATACTGCACCACGGGCTTGTCCACCACGGTGACCATTTCTTTCGGAATCGCTTTACTGGCCGGCAAAAAGCGCGTGCCCAACCCCGCTACGGGTAAAACAGCCTTGGTAACCTTCACGGCAACTCCTGATTGTTCATGTCCATTCATGATAGCGGCCTGCAGTGCAACGGCACACAACGCCCCCATTCGTAACGTCAACCAAGCAAAATCGGCACCATCCCGTTGTCAGCAGCTCACCGCAATCCGCGTTATGCGCCTCTGCGGCGGGCTCTACAGCCTGCTGATCAGCAACCCGCCTCGGCAAGCACCGCCCGGATTACTGCACAGGTTTTGGTCATTTCGGCCTCGGTCAGTGTCGGGTGCACCAGAAACATCAGGCTGGTCTCGCCAAGCTCGCGGGCCACCGGCAAACGCTCGGACGGCCGCCAGCCGGTACCGTCAAATGCCTTCTCCAGATACACCTCGGAACAGGACCCCTGAAAACAGGGCACGCCCCCTGCCACAATCGCCTCGATAATACGGTCACGCGTCCAGCCCGCAGCCAACCTCTCCGGCACCACCTGCACATAACACTTGTAATGGGCATGCACACAATCGGCGGGGAATGACGGTACGCGTACAACATCAAATGCGCGGCAGGTATCCCAGATCTGCTCGGCGTGGCGGGTACGCGCAGCGGTCCAGTCGGTCATCCGGCGCAATTGAATACGCCCGATCACCGCCTGCAACTCAGTCATACGCCAGTTGGTGCCGAAGCTCTCATGCAGCCAGCGAAACCCCGGCGGGTGCGCACGCTCGTAAACCGCCTCCCAGCTCTTACCGTGATCCTTGTATGACCACATGCTCGACCACAACTCGCGATCATCGGTCGTCACCATGCCGCCTTCGCCGCCAGTGGTCATGATCTTGTCCTGACAGAAAGACCAGCACCCCACATGACCGATTGAGCCCACCGAACGCCCTTTGTAACGCGCCCCGTGCGCCTGCGCACAGTCTTCAATCACAAACAGCGAGTGCGCGTCTGCCAGCGCCATGATCGGGTCCATATCACAGGGCCAACCGGCCAGATGCACACAGATGATGGCTCGGGTGCGCTCGGTCAGCACCGCTGCAATGGTCTCGGCGGTGATGTTTTGCGAGTCACGGTCCACATCCGCAAACACCGGCACGGCACCTGCGGTGACAATGCTCGAAGCGGATGCCAGAAAGGTGCGCGGCGTGACAATCACCTCGTCACCCGGCCCGATACCCAGCCCTTTCAGTGCCAGATCCAGCGCCAGAGTGCCGTTGGACAGGGCAATCGCATGAGTACAGTCAGCCCAGGCAGCAAACTCTTTCTCGAACTCACGCCCTTCCTGTCCTGTCCAGTAATTGACCTTGTTGGACAAAAGCACTGCGTGAACCGCGTCGGCTTCTTCTGTGGTAAACGACGGCCAAGGAGAAAACGGGGTGTTAAGCATGGTAGAAAGCCCTTAAAAGACAGGCCGAGCAGCCGTTACTGCGCGGCAAAAATAGCGAATTAACGAGGCCGCGCTGGCACGCCTACCAGGATCAATCCGTCAGCAGCATCGGCCACAACGGCGGCACCCGCGCCGACAACAACATCACTGCCGATCCGCACCAACTGTCGAACACTGGCGCCAATGCCAACCCAGCTTCTGGCCGCGACAACAACGCCCCCAGCCAGATTTGCTCCGGGGCTGATATGTACCCCATCGCCAAGCACACAGTCATGGTCAACGGTGGCCCCCGTATTGACGATGACACCCTGACCGAGTTCACTGTCAGCGTTAATTACCGCACCCGCGAAAATGACTGAACCAGCACCGATACGTGCATACCGGCTGATGTTAGCCGAGGGGTGCTGCAACACAGGCACATGCGCCCCGGCATTCAGTAGCTGTTGGAGTTTGGTCAAGCGGATAACGTTGTTGCCGATCCCCACAAGCACACCTTGAAACTCAGCAAGGCGTTCAATCAGTTCTTTAGTGCCGCCGATGACAGGCCAATGACCGTTAACCGCCAGCGCTGGCCAGCGGTCATCAAAGAAACTGACCTGATCCCAGCCGCAGACCTCAGCACATTCGGCAATCACCTTCCCGTGGCCGCTGGCACCCAGCACCGCAAGGTGTTTCACGAGTCGCTCCCGGTGAACTTCGACATGGTTGCCTCGCCTTCCGCACTGATGCCATCGCGCACCAGCACCTTTTTAACGGTCAGAAACAGCACCTTGATATCCAGCCAGAGCGACTGGTTATCCACGTACCAGACATCCAGCTTGAATTTCTCTTCCCAGCTCAGCGCATTGCGACCATTCACCTGCGCCCAACCGGTTACACCCGGCCGCACCTCATGCCGCCGAGCCTGCTCGGCTGAATACAGAGGCAAATACTCCATCAACAGCGGTCGCGGCCCCACCAGACTCATATCGCCTTTGAGCACGTTCCACAATTCCGGCAACTCGTCCAGGCTGGATGAGCGCAAAAACTGACCAAAGGGCGTCAAACGCTCAGCATCAGGCAGCGGGTTGCCTGATGCGTCGATGGCGTCTTTCATGGTGCGGAACTTGATCATCTCGAACGGCTTGCCATGCAAGCCGGGGCGCACCTGTCGAAATAACACTGGCGAGCCCATCTTGCGGCGGATTTGCCAAGCGACAAAACCGATCAGTGGAGAAAGCAACAACAGGATAGTACTTGAAAAAAAAACGTCCAAAAGGCGTTTCATAAAGATCAAACTCACGAAATAATCTCTGTTTACTTATAACCTAACAAATCGGCATAAAAATCGACGTAAGCGCTCCAGACCACGATTTGAGAAAAGTTCTCCATAGCCCAGCAACGTGCGCCAGAATATTGTTGCCTATACGCTTCTCTATCTCCAGAGGCTCGAATAATCTCATTTATTATTCCAGAGACATCATCGACATCAAATCTCATCCCAGAAACACCTTGAGAAATACTGTCACGTACACCAACAACATCAAGTCCCAAAGTGGGTACACCACAAGCCGCTGCCTCAAGGGCAACATTACCAAAGCCCTCTCTGTTCGATAAAAAGAGATGCAGATCAGCTCGCTGAAAGACCTGCTCTACACATGGATCATTCTCAAAATGGGTAACGCCATCAATCTCTAACAGACGCTCAACAATTTCTGAGGAACGAGCGTCCTCTATCTTACCTACAAACTCAAACTCAATAGCTGGGTTCTTAGCTTTAACCCCCCTAACGATCTTGTCGAGCTGCACTACACCCTTATCAACACAGAGCCTACCTACCGTGACCACTCGAAAAGGACCGCAATTTTCCCTCGCTGGAACAAATCTATCAATATCTACACCGTTAGAAGAACCTTTGGCGAGAACACGTGCGCATCGAGAATCAGCAACTCCCTCGTCTATGTATGAAGCCATCAAAGACGATGAAATAAAGACAACCTCATGTGAAAATCGGAACGCAATTCTGTCAAAAAACAAGAAAACATAGCGCTTAATCCCAGAAAAGTTCTCGTACACCCTACCACGAACCAAAGCAACCCTTTTTTTTTGAAAGGAGAAAGCAGATGAGAGAGATCCAAGCAACATAGCCTTAGGTGTAGAATATACTACTAGGTCAAATCTGTTCCAACAAAAGAACAAAAAAAGCGCAAACAAACAATAAAAATCTTTAAGGAGGGACGGCTTTCTTTCAAAGGGAAAGATACACACCTTACCAACTCCACGCCCCTTTAGCTTATGAATTTCATCGTTATCTCCGCCACAGATTAATGTGACATCAGCATCAAGCTCGCGCTTTATATATTCAAGCTGCCCTCTGCAAAGAACATTAAACGAAACAGCATCGGTAATCATGAAGCAAATTTTTTTCTTCATAAACTCATTAAAAACCTGTAACTAAACCACATCATGCTTACTCAAAAGGCGTGATGGGTTGTCAACGCGATGTTTAATCGGCGTGGCTGGCACACCCGCAACAATCACGTCATTAGGGGTATCTTTAGTGACAACCGAGTTAGCAGCAACGACGTTCCCTTTCCCTACATTTACGCCCGCTGCCACCACAACATGAGCAGCAAGCCAAGTACCGAAACCGATACGAATAGGAGCGGGATGCGCGCCTCCGCGCTTGACTGAACCATCCTTAAATCCGTGATTGTTAGACGACATCACGACATAAGGAGCCAACATAACCTCATCACCTATGTCTATGCGTCCAATTGCATTAATCCAACATCCCTTCGCAATGTATACGTTGTCACCTAAAAACAGCTTATTAATAGACAGAAAGGTAACATCTCGACCCAAAGTAAAGCCCTTAGGTCTATTCGGCAAAAAAAGCGAAACAAGCAGCCCTCTAAACCGAATAAAAGGACCTATATCTGGCAACCAAGATAGCGAAACGCTAATCAACCAGATAGGCATTGCGTACCTAGCCTGATACTTAAGCTCCGCTAAAAATCTATTCATGAAGACTTCCCCAAAAAGCAAACTTTCTCTCTTGAAGAACACTCTGCCCAAATTTAGATTGAACAATATCTAAATTCATTAAGCCATGCGCCTTTCTTTTATCCGCATCACTTAAAAACTCAAGAATTTTTTCTGCCAATGCCCTCGAATCAGAAACATCAACTAGAGCTTCCTTATCTAAAACTTCAGGAATCCCTCCTACTCTCGTACCGATGCACGGCATTCCCAATGCCATAGATTCAAGAAGTGCTCTAGGCATCCCTTCAGTAATGGACGGCAAGATAAAAATGTCGGCCGAGCGAATTACGCGAAAAAGTTGATCTCGATCTGTAATAGCCCCGAAAAACTCACAGCAAACACCAAGGGCAGAAGACATCCGACTCAAAGAGTCCCTTTGGCGGCCATCACCAACGAGACATAACTTCACTGGGTGTCCCTGTAAAGATAATTCATGCAAAGCTAGCATCAAGTCTGAGTGCCCCTTCTCCCCTTCTAAACGCCCAACCGAGATCAGCACCGGAAGAGGAGAGTTTAGTGAATAGTCCTTTTTTGCACTAGAAATCTCATCGAGCCTAAAGCTAGAAAAAACGTAACTGGGCCGCTTGCTACCATAAATACTTTTACAATAGTTACTCACATAACTATTTGCTTTAGAGTATCGACCCTGAATCCTAGCCAACCAATCCAAAAAAGACGCAACCATGCGAACAAATAAACTCTTACCCGCAACCCCCATTATTCCAGCCTTTATGTCACCTGGATACTCACGCAAATAAGAGCGCCGAAAAAGAAATACGAAAACCCATAGAAAATTAGAAACATTACCACTACGCAACAAGAAAAACCGATTATCACGAGCGATGCAAAACGCACAATAAATAATTTTTGGTAACACCCTTATGAGCTCGCGCGGACCAACGTAATAGGGCATAGAAGAGAACTTTACATTAGGACCAGAAGCAAGCACATAATCATCAGTAACAAACTCAACATCTTTTACTCTAGCCACGACCAACACACTATCAAAGTAAGCAAGATAATCTTCCCAATAATCATACGAAAAACTAAGTAGAGTATAGACATCGCCATTAAATCGGTAAAAGCGATGCTCTAAAGATACAACAACGTCGCGCTTCACTGGCCTTCCCTCGTGATCCCAACAGGCTTACTCGAAATAAAGCATCCACCCAAGGTCAGGACAACCAAAAAATAAAGCAGCGAGGTCCCTCTAGAACCAATGTGAAACTCTTTAACATTCATAATAAATATAAAAAAGGTCATCAAAACAATTAAATTATCCACAGAAGGGAAAGGCAACCCCTTGAAACTTGAGCGCACAATAAAAACAAAATATAAAAGCCAGCCATACAGGAGAAAAACTCCGATTATGCCAATCGCATGCAGAGCACGTACGTAGCCCACATCCGAATATATGATATTAGGAGGCACTCTGCCAAAATGCCCATCACCTAATAGCAGGTCGTGCTCTGGAAGGAAAAACATATTAATCAATGCATTGGCAGTATCATTATTACCGGCATAACCTTCAGCAGCCCAATAAAAAAAAGCCGAATCAAAAATAATATCGCGATAGAGGTATACAGCAAGAAAAGCCGTACCAACCAAGCATAAGAAAACAGAGGCATTCCTCAAACTAAAGCTAAACACACCCTTCAAAACAGCGAGGAAAGTTATTAGAACAATAAGATAAACACCTGTTCTCCCCATAAGCCCAGCGGCAATAGCAATCAAAAACATAAGAACATAATAGAATTTTGGCCTAAAAATAACAGGAACACTTAAGCCAACCAAATACACTAAAGCAAATGTAAAGGATCCAGTCGCACCACCACCTAAACTAATATCAAAAATACGGTGCCTTGTTTCAATCCAATTGAGCTGACTACCATAATCCATCACCCCCCTCAAGAACCCTTGAAACGCGGGAAAGGAAAAAGCAGCGACCACAAAAACCGAGTTTAAAGCGGTTGCGTAAATTACATCACGCAAAAGAGCCCAAACTCCACCAACATAGAAGATGTATATAAATACTAAAAAATCCGCCGCCAATAAATACACAACCAATCGTCCAACTAGCGACAGCAGCGTGAACTCTGCAAAACCCGTATACAAATAATGAACGACAGACAGAAAAAGCAGGACAGCGAGTGCACCGAGCAACTTATAAAAAGCAATGCTTCTTTTAAAGTACAGCAGCGAAACAATATTTATAGCTGCCAGGACAAAAACCGTGGCCATCATTAGATCCACATAAATCAATCTAGGCCCATAAAGCGCATTAAAAAGCAAAAAGAAGCAAAGAACTCTACGCACAATCCCTCCCTAAAGATTCAAAGGGAATTAATGATAAGTCTAGCCCGAGCAGAGTAAGTATATTTCTCACTAAACTCTGAGCGGGCATTGACAGACAATAAGCCAGCAAGCTCAGAGTCGTTCAATACCTCTTTTAAGCTTTGCTTCCAGGCGTCAACATCATTATGACCAACAAGAAGCGCGGTATAGCGATGCGTAAGAACCTCCTTTATTATATCCAGATCCGACGCAATGATTACCTTTCCAGCAGCCATATACTCAAACAACTTCATAGGGGAAGTGTACTTCCCAATGTCATCGCCATTTGCCACTATAACCTTTGGCTGATTTGGCAATAGTGCAATATCAAACTCATCAAAACATGCAGGTATCTCAGAATACGGAACCTTTCCCTTGAATATCAAATTATCAGGAACAGCACCATACCCTTTAATAGCAACATCATTCTTACTAGCACCATAAAACAAGAACTCGACGTCAGGGCATCTTCTCGCAAGGGGCAGTATAATTTCTGCGCCTTTTCCTGGATAAGCACTACCAACGTAGCCTACTACTAGCTTGCCTCTACGTTTAGTGCAATATGAGAACTTGCTATCGTCTGCAGCATCAGGCGCCACAAGGATGCTCTCAGCTATTTCTAAGCCCAAGGAGTCAACAATATCGTTTTTCAGCGCATGGCTTATAACCACCACCTTCTTCAGTAGTCCAGCTTTCAATCCTGAATCGATTAACTTCAGGCCAGCCGCTGATGGCAGTGCATGAATTTCCCATACAAAACCGACTGAATTCTTTAATGCTTCCTCAGCTACAACCTGCTGCCTAGCATAAACAAGGCCACCATTATTAGCAGCTATGGCTATGGCACGCTTAACAAAGCTCTTTCCTGCTGGGCTTACTTGCAACAACTTTCGTTGATTGATATCAGAAACATCAATACCGTAGTATTTCTTTAAATTAAAGCTCCATGTCTCACGGCGCCACAGCTTCATAGGAGTCAGCAACTCAAAGTCACAAAGCTTGCTCATGGCCTTACCAAACATAGCCAAATGGATACTCTCAGCAGAGTAAAAAGGAAAAGCTGCAAGCGTAATTAAGTAAAGCTTCAAATCATTTTCCCTTGAGTATTTTTTTCACAAAGTCATAGGTACTTGTAGCTACCAACAGCATCTTGACTGCTCGCCGAAATCTAGAGAGAATCCTTTTCTTTAAAAAAAACACCCTTACTTTTATAACTTTCCAACGCTTACCTCGTCCACGTTGATCAAGCGACGCGGAAATGGCCTCCGCATCAAGTTTATCTTTGAGATCGCCAAGCAATTCATATCTTTTCAATTTAAACTGCAAAAGCAATGGAACACTCAGGATTTTGAAGCCAAAATAATGAAAATAATTACGAGGATCCTCAACTAATTCCTGAGCGGTTTTCCCTATAATAATATATTTACGATCATCAAAGTCCAAACCATCTATAGCCTGGCTAGGAAAATCCGCATCTCCAACCAAGTCAATATCTGCCGCACTCCTTATGCCTAACAACTCGATCACAACACCATTAACCAAGCAGACTTTTCTTTTTTCTATATTAGCTTTATAAAGTTTTTTTTCTAAGCCTATCAACTTACTATCTTTTTCAGGACATGACCTAACATTTTCCGCGAACGAAAAATCAAGAAAATTCTCATTTAGGATTGCAGTCCATGCTAATTCAGTATCATCATAACCATCGCTTATGTGGATGCAATGCTTTCCAACTCTGGCAACCTTTCTTATTCGCTCCTTAAGCTCATGAAGGTCCTCATCATAACCTGGCTCAAAAACGTATAACGTCAACGTGCTCTTTCTACCCCTACATTGTTCGGCTTTATTTGCCGCACCAGAATATCCATCCTCAGGGCTACCTAACCAAGACTCTTTTGAGTATACCTGCCTAACTAGTGCTGTAGCTTGCCTCTCATCTAAGCGTATCGACTCTTTAACAAATACACCCTTGCGATCTGCAAACTCACTCTCAACGACATCTCTTTTTATGGGCCAAGCGATAGCGCATCTTATGCTGGGCTTGTAACATTGCAACGTTTGAATAGCTGTATAGAGTACATCCCACTCAACACCTCTGTCTCGAAAGAAGGTGTAGTCATACTTTCGAGCAGGCACATTTAGCTTAATACACCAAACATCGATGCCCAGCTCAATACAGCAAGCCACCCTATGAGCCCCATTCAATATTGATCCATCTGATGCCAGCGGTATGATAGATCGACAATTATCGAAGCCATTTTTTGCAAGACTTTCATAAATAGCATCAAATTCAATCAAGAAAGATTCTAAATTTTTTTTCTCTGGCTTCTCAGGCTCGGTATAACTGCCGAGTCCAAACGCTCGAATGTGCTCGTCATACAACTTAGCTGCACGATCCGGATTAGAATGACGAGCATCAAGATATGCCAACTTAATAAGCAAATCATACCGATTCGCTGTTATTAGCTGTATAGCAGGAACTTTGAATATCTCACATCTCTCGCTCAAATACGGCGCAAGCCTCGCCTCAATCAAACCACTCAACTCGGAAGCAGTAATACTCTTATTCACTATTTAACTCGTACTATCGCTGGATTTATGCCAATATTTTTTTTTACTGAAAACCAAAGCATTAAATTCCATACACCTAAAGATAAGCTGGTCCCTATTGCAGCCCCCAAGCCACCTAGTATTGGTATCAAAACAACACTAGCCAACACATTAACAACAAGACCAATAACTAGGGCTTTTAAACTTTGCAGCTCTTTACCGCACATATTTAGCAGATTCCCCACTGAACCTGTTGCGGCGTTTATCATCTGACCGATACAAATAACGACTAGTGCAGCGTACCCTTTCGCATACTCATCACCAAAAATGCAACTCAGAATAAATTCACCACCTACGATCATTATAACGGTTACGAGTGCAGCAATCGCAAAACTTACTCGCCCAGAAAAAACGACAATCTTCTCCAAGTCATACAATTTCCCTCTGCTCCAGTACTCAGAAAATCTTGGTGCGACTACTGGCCGTATCAATTGCTGGCCAAATATCACAAAGAACCCCATTTGGCTTGCAACCTTATAAATACCCACATCAGCATCGCCAGATAAAACACCGAGCATTACTATATCCAATTGCTGATTTAACACATACAACCCAGAAATCAGCGCCAGTGGCAGCGCACTTCGACTCCAACTAAGATACAAATCTGCGCTAATGCTTTTTTTTGGAAAATTAAGCTTTGGCATATTTCTCCACAGCAGCACAAACCCAACAAACATAGAAAGCATTGTTGCCAAGGCTGTCCATATCAGCGCTTCAACTTCGTTTAACTCAGCCCCATTTATCAGCAGCACTATTAGCATTATAAATAAAGCTAGCGGCTTAACTGCAAGCTCAGAAACCTGACCCGCAATCACTTTCTTTAGACCAAGCAAAATAGCCGACCTTACAGCGTTTACGCTTGAAAAAATCATAATAGCCATAACGACTACTACGCTCCAGCCTTGAAATCTCTCCCCAAAAAAATACCAACACAAAAGCAAAACCGTACAAGACAAAATCAATGTGAACAACATTGAGAAAAAAGCCCACCTCATTAAGTAAAAAAGGGAGCCATGCTCTTTCAAGCTTGTATATTTTGATACTTCTCTTATAAGAACCTCAGGAACACCCATTACAGCAGGAAGCGAGAGAATCGCAAGCATTGATATAATGAAAGAATACGACCCAAATTCTTTTGCTGTCATTAATCGAGTCAGCAGAACCGTGTTTAAAAACCCGAGACCCAACCCAATTATTTTTATATACGCACTCAGCGAAAACAGCCGCATCAAGCCCATCATTTTTTAGTGCCATTTACATTTTTCTTCGACAAGTACCATTTAATTGACTCTTCCAGCCCTTCTGCTGCTTTAAAGAAAGGATCATATCCAAGCCGACTTTTGATTTTTCCGATACTCGCTTGTGAATGCTGCACATCTCCAAGCCTTGCATTTTGATATTGAACCAGGCTTTTAACCATCAGGCTATTGGCCTCGAGCTTTTCCTTGATCACACCAAGCAACTCGTTAAGAGTCGTGCGGTCACCCACAGCGACGTTGTATACCTGATTACGCGCATCGGCAGATTGTGCTGTCGCAGCTAGCAGATTGGCTTGCACGGTGTTGTCGATATAACAAAAGTCACGACTGGTTTCGCCGTCACCGTTGATATAGACCGGCTCGCCCTGAATCATCGCAGCAGTCCATTTTGGTATTACTGCCGCATAGGCCCCATCGGGGTCCTGGCGTTTGCCAAATACGTTGAAATAACGCAGCCCGATGGTGTTGAAGCCGTAGGTTTTGGCAAAAACGTCTGCATACAGTTCGTTCACGTACTTTGTGACTGCGTACGGTGACAGCGGCTTGCCAATCACATCTTCCACTTTCGGCAACCCTGGATGGTCGCCGTAGGTGGAACTGCTGGCTGCGTAGGTAAAGCTGTCTACCTTGGCGTCGCGAGCAGCCACCAACATATTCAGGAAGCCGTCGATGTTGGTGGCGTTGGTGGTGATTGGGTCATTGATGGAGCGCGGCACTGAGCCAAGTGCGGCCTGATGCAAGACGTAGTTCACGCCTTCGCACGCCTTGCGGCAGTCATCCAGGTTACGGATATCCCCTTCGATAAAGCGAAAGCGAGCCCATTGCTCAGCGGTTACGAGGCTCTGCACTTCATCCAGATTATGTTGATAACCAGTGGCGAAGTTATCCAAACCAATGACGGTCTGATCGAGTTTGAGCAGGGTTTCCAGCAGGTTGGAGCCGATAAAGCCGGCAACACCGGTTACCAGCCAGGTTTTCGGATTTTGCGGCAAGGACTGCAGCAGTTCTTCGTAGCGGGTCATGGTGTTGGTTCCGTAAAAATGATCAAGCCGGTTCGGCCATCGGGCGAACCGGCTTTTTTCTGGTTATTGGCCGCGTTTACAGGCGCAGGTCTGACTGCCCCTCTGGCAAGACATATTTGAGGTCGTAGAGCACATGCTGTGGTTTGCCCAACTGACGGAAGTCCTGCTCGCTCATGGTCGCGAACTGTTGGTGAGCAACCGCCAGCACAACGCCGTCGTAGGCCCCGGGCTGAGGTTTGGCAATAGGGCTAATGCCGTACTCGTGCTGCGCTTCTTCTGCCGATACCCAGGGGTCGTACACATCGACCGCGATATCGTACTCGGCCAGTTCGCGCACGATGTCGATCACCTTGGTGTTGCGCAGGTCAGGGCAGTTTTCTTTGAAGGTAAAGCCCATAATCAGCACACGAGCCCCCTCGACATGAATACGCTTTTTCAGCATGCCCTTGACCAGTTGGGATACGACGTAAGCTCCCATGCTGTCGTTAAGACGGCGGCCAGCCAGAATGATTTCGGGGTGATAGCCAATGGCTTGCGCCTTGTGGGTGAGGTAATACGGGTCCACGCCGATGCAGTGACCGCCTACCAGACCGGGGCGGAACGGCAGGAAGTTCCATTTGGTTCCGGCTGCCTGAAGTACCGCTTCGGTATCAATGCCCATTTTGTTGAAGATCACCGCCAGCTCGTTGATCAGAGCAATGTTCAGGTCGCGCTGGGTGTTTTCGATCACCTTGGCCGCTTCTGCCACCTTGATGCTGGTGGCCTTGTGCGTACCTGCCGTGATCACCTGGTTATAAAGCGCATCAATCAGGTCTGCCACCTCGGGGGTAGAACCCGACGTGACCTTCTTGATGGTGGTAACCCGGTGTTGCTTGTCACCCGGATTGATGCGTTCCGGGCTGTAACCGGCAAAAAAGTCTTTATTGAAGGTCAAACCCGACACCCGCTCAAGGACGGGAATACACTCCTCCTCGGTTGCTCCTGGGTAGACGGTAGACTCGTAGACGACGATATCGCCCCGCTTGAGGGTCTTACCGATAGTCTCAGATGCCTTGCGCAGGGGGGTTAGATCCGGTTGTTTGTGCTCATCGATAGGCGTGGGCACGGTGACAATATAGACGTTGGCACCTTCAAGGCCGGCTGTATCAGCCGTATAAGAAAGGTGCGCAGCCTCCTGCAGTTCCTGATCAGAGACTTCCAGCGTGCTGTCATGGCCTGCGCGCAGCGCATCGATACGCGCCTGGTTGATATCAAAGCCGATAACCGGGCGCTGTTTACCAAACTCGACCGCGAGCGGCAAACCAACATAGCCGAGGCCAATGATCGCGAGTTTGATGTCTTCCAGTTTGTGCATGCTGTTATCCGTATTGCGTTGACTATATATAGAAGAAGAGTCGATGCACCGTTGGCCGCACCCACACTGGCGCGACCAACGGTGCAATTGAATTACTCCACCGTGACCGATTTGGCCAGATTACGGGGCTTGTCCACATCGGTGCCCTTGATCAGCGCGACATGGTAACTGAGTAGCTGTAACGGGATGGTATACAGAACCGGAGAAACAGTTTCGTACACCCAGGGCATACCGATATGGGTGATGCCCTCGCCGTCATCGAGTGTGGCGCGTTCGCAAGCAAAGTTGATCAGTTGCCCCCCACGGGCTCGCACTTCCTGCAGATTGGATTTGAGCTTATCCAGCAGGCTGTCGCTGGGCGCAACACTGACCACCGGCATGTCCTCATCAACCAGCGCCAGCGGGCCATGCTTCAGCTCGCCAGCCGCGTAGGCTTCGGCATGAATATAGGAGATTTCCTTGAGCTTGAGGGCACCTTCCATCGCAATCGGATAGTGGCAACCACGCCCGAGAAACAGCGCATGATGCTTGGCCTGAAACTGTTCGGCCAGTTGCGCAATCGCAGGGTCGAGCTCCAGCACCTCACGAATGCGCGCAGGCAAGCTGCGCAGGGCGCGAACGTTCGCCGCAATCATCTCTGGGGCACGGTCACGAACCTGGGCCAACGCAGTGGTGAGCCAGAGCAATGCCGCTAACTGAGTGGTGAAGGCTTTGGTAGAGGCAACGCCAATCTCTGGCCCTGCGTGGGTCAGCAGCCGCCAGTCTGCCTCTCGTACCAGTGAGCTGCCGGGCACGTTACAGATAGCCAGCGTACCCAGGTAGCGCTGCTCGCGCGCGTAGCACATAGCGGCCAGGGTGTCCGCCGTCTCGCCAGACTGGGAAATGGCAATCAGCAAGGTACCTTCCGGCACGCATACCTGCCGATAGCGGTACTCACTGGCCACTTCAACCTGGCAAGGCAGGCCGGTCTGCTCTTCCAGCCAATAGCGCGCCACCAGGCCTGCGTGATAACTGGTGCCGCAAGCAACGATATGAATGTTACGGATATCCGCCAGCTTGCCTTCCGCGCCGGGCCCAAGCGCAGCGGTGAGCACATGGTCTTCCGCCAGCAAACCGTCGAGGGTGTCGGCGATAGCGCCCGGCTGCTCATGAATTTCCTTGAGCATGAAGTGCGGGTACTCGCCTTTGTCCATGCTCAGCGCAGCATGCTGATATTGCTGTGCCGCATACTGAACCGGCTGGTTCTGTCGGTTCCATATCTGGCAGTCGTTTAGGGTCAGGCGGGCGTGCTCGCCTTCCTGCATATAGATGAAGCGGTCCGTCACCTGCAGCAGCGACAACGGGTCGGAGCCGATAAAATGCTCACCACTGCCCACGCCGATCACCAGCGGGCTGCCCATGCGGGCGCAGTAGAGGGTGTCGGGCTCATCCTGATGAATGATGCCAAGGGCAAAGGCGCCATGCAGCTCAGCGAGTGTGCAGCGCAGCGCACTGAGCATATCCTGTTGGCGGCTGTAATGATGCCCAAGCAGGTGCGCGACCACCTCGGTATCGGTCTCCGAGGCAAAGACATATCCGAGCTCCTGCAGGCGCAGGCGCAAGGACTGATGATTCTCGATGATGCCGTTGTGCACCACCGCCAGACGGTCAGACAAATGCGGGTGGGCATTTTTCTCAGTCGCCTTACCGTGCGTCGCCCAACGGGTATGGGCGATGCCCAGCGACCCGCTGAGCGCAGAGTGCTGGAGCTGTTGCTCAAGCTCAGCCACCTTGCCGACCGAGCGGACACGCTCAACGAGGCCAGGCAAGCCGACGACAGCGACACCCGCAGAGTCATAACCACGGTATTCCAGCCGGCGCAGCCCTTCGAGCAAAATGGGCGTTACATTTCGAGAAGCGATGCCACCAACGATTCCACACATACCATCAATATTCCTTTTGCACGACTCGCGCCCCCTGCGGGACAGTAGTCATCGGCCGTTCGAGCAAGGCACCGCCGCTTGGTTCAGCTGCAACGATCAAACAGCGCAGACAAAACCTGAAAACCACGACTGGCTCACACCCGAAAACCGGCTGAACACGTCTAGCATGCGTCTTTAACAGCTAAAAATAGATGGCTCTTAGATGGCTCTTCGCCACCCACCATAAGCAAAAGCCCGGGGATGATACCGAGCCGAAGAAAGGGCAGGCAAGCAACTTTTTGACGCAGTCATACGCCGGAATTCTAACAGTCAGGTTCGGCGCTACGGCAATAATGCAAATGCACTAATTGAGCGTTTTTTTACGACAAGCGCTCCCCGCCGCGCTCCTGCCCGGCGACCACAATCTCTGTCTGCCAGCCACGCGCCTGGATGGCCGTCCGCAGCCTGTCTGCCAATACCGACTTGGCCTGCTGATCACCATGCACCAGCACGACCCTGCCAGCACCACCGGCAATGCCTGTGGCAAACTCAACCAGCCCCGCCTGATCGGCGTGGGCAGAGTACCCGCCTAACGAATGCACCCCCGCCCGAATGAAATAACGCTGCCCTTCCAGCTCCACATAGCCACCCTGCGCCCCATATTTCTGAATGGCATGGCCGGGCGTCCCTTTGGCCTGATAACCAACAAACAACACGTTATGTCGCGGCTCGCCCAGCATGGATTTCAGGTAATTGACTACGCGCCCCGCGTTACACATGCCACTGCCGGTGATGACCACCGCTGGCTGCAGGGTGGTGGTCAGACGGTTGACCATGCGCTGGTGCTGGGCATGGGTTTCGACCTTGAGCAACTGCTCGAAACCCAAAGGGCGTCGACCGCTCTCGGCTCGCTCACGGGCCTGCGCACTCCAGCTCTCGCGCAGCTCCCGATAAAGCGCCGTAAAGCGCCCTGCCAGAGGAGCGTCGAGGATGACAGGGATACGCCGCCAAGCCGGCGCGTCATGCATGATGCCCTCCAGCTCGTACAACAATTCCTGCGTACGACCAATACTGAAAGCAGGCACAATGACGGTACCGCCGTCGGCCAGCGCCCGTTCCAGCACCCCTTGCAGGCGCGCCCGACGGCTATGTCGGTCTTCGTGCAGGCGATCCCCGTAGGTGCTCTCCAGCACCAGCAGGTCGGCCGATTCAGGCGCGTGGGGCGGGTCCAGCAATGGCGCACCAGCAGCGCCGAGATCCCCCGAGAACACCACCCGTCGCCTGCGTTGCTCCGTCGGGTACCACAGGTCGAGCTCAACGTAGGCCGAGCCGAGAATATGCCCAGCAGGCTGAAATCGAACCCGACAGTGAATATCCTCGCGGATAAGTATCGGCACCCAGCATCCATAGGGGTGGCCGAGCAACTGACTCTTGACCGCGCCCACATACTGCGATGCGAGGGCCGCATCTGGCCGCACTCCAACCTTGAAGGCATCTTCAAGCACCACCGGCAACAACACAGCAGATGCCTCAGTGGCATGAATCTGCTGCCGAAAGCCCGCCGCGAGTAGCCAGGGTAAGCGTCCAACGTGGTCAACATGCACATGCGTCACCAGCAAGGCATGCACGGTGTCGAGTGCAAATTCGATAGCCAGCCGGTCCTGCCCTGCGCCACCACCAGAGGCTTCAGCCCCCTGGAACAGCCCGCAATCAATCAACAGACTGTCGGTCTCGGTCATCCACAACTGGTGACAAGACCCGGTGACACCATCAACCGCGCCATGATGCTGCACCCACGGATAGCGCTCAGTACGCATTAGCAAACTCCCTTTGCCCGTTTTTGGGGCCACAGCGTACGCCAGCGGACCAATCACAAGGGTGAACCAGTCCGCATCCAGCAACGCAAGTCGACCATTGCCGCAGGTTGCGTTCGTCGCCACCTGAATACCCAGCAAACGCAGCAACCTGCGGCCGCTTCCCTTCTGAACACCGCGCATACCGGGCGTTCATGCTGGATGTGCAGCCACGCACACGATCACAGCGGCCCGTCGCCCGCTCTGGCGAGTAGGATCAATGGCGTCAGATTTACAGCATTGGCAGTTTCCATCCGCGCTGCAGCTGCTATCATGCCCACCAAACCGGGTGGGCGATGGCGGCGTCAGGACGCCACCCAAGCAATGACGCCCCGAGTATTGGCAAAGGCTTGCGAACCGCATGATCAAGAAAATTCTGGTTGTCTGCGTCGGCAATATCTGCCGCAGCCCCACGGCAGAGGCGCTATTGCAGAGCAAACTGGCCAGCAAGGGCATTGCCGTCAGCTCAGCCGGCTTGGGCGCGCTGGTTGGCAAGCCGGTAGACAGCTCTGCAGCCCAGGTCATGGCGGCAGCGGGCCTTGCCTTGCCGGACCACCAGGCCCGCCAGTTGACGCCTGCCATGCTGCACGAGGCTGACCTGATCCTGGCCATGGAGTCGCGTCACCTGCAGAAGATTCACAGCCTGGCACCCGAGGCGCGCGGCAAGGCGCTGTTGCTGGGCAAGTGGCTGGACAATGCAGAGGTGCCTGACCCCTACCGCCAGCAGTTGCCCGCATTCGAACACGTATTCAAGATTATGGATAAAGCGACTGATGCCTGGTTGCGCTATCTTTAAACGCTCCACACCCTTAGCCTCACTCTGTCACGGAACCTGATTGTTGATGCAGAACAGCACCCCCGCCGCACCAAACAGCCAAGATGAGATCGACCTGCTGGCCCTGCTAGGTGCGCTTATCGACCACAAGCTGACTATTATTATCTGCACGCTGGGCTTTGCCTTTGCAGGCATTGCCTATGCGCTGCTCGCGACCCCGATTTACCGGGCTGACGCAGTCATCCAGATAGAGGAAAAGTCAGGCGGCCTGGGCGGGCTGCTGGGTGACGCTGGCGCAGCCGACATGTTTGCCGGCACCAGCGCGGCAGCGACCGAAATCGAGCTGTTGAAGTCACGCAAGGTGATCGGTCAAACCGTTGAGAACCTCAAACTCGACGTGGTGGCAGAGCCCAAGCTCATGCCGGTAATTGGTTCGTTCTTCTATCGTCGCTATACGCCGACCGAGCAACAGCCGGTTGCCTCGCCACTGCTGGGCATGAATAGCTACGCCTGGGGCGGTGAGGCGCTTGAGGTATTCCAGCTGGAAGTGCCTGGCGCCTACGAGGGCAAACAGCTCATTTTGCGGGCTGGTGAGCAAGGCCAGTTCTCGCTGCTCAATGACGACGACGAGCTGCTGGTGCAGGGCCAAGTCGGCGCGCAGGTAGAAGAGCACGGCTTCCGCATCCAGATTGCCCGGCTGACGGCTAACCCGGGCACCGAATTCCTGGTAACCAAACGCAACAGCCTCACCACAACGCTGAACTACCAGCGCGATATCGGGGCCAGCGAGAAAGGTCGAGATTCCGGCATTCTGCTGCTGAACCTTGAAAGCCCCCACCCAGCTGCCGCCGCTCGCATCCTCGACGAAGTCAGCCGCCTGTATGTGCTGCAGAACGTCGAACGCAAGTCTGCAGAGGCTCAGCAGAGCCTGGACTTTCTGAAAGAGCAGCTGCCTACCGTCCGCCGCCAACTGGAAGCCGCCGAGCAGGCACTGAATACGTACCAAGCAAAATCCGGCTCGGTAGACATTACCCTCGAGACCCAGGCCGTGCTGGACCAGGTGGTAGAGCTGGACACCTCCATCTCCGAACTGCAACTCAAACGCTCGGAAATGGAACGCCGTTTTACCCGCCAGCACCCTAGCTACCAAGCCCTGATGGAACAGCTGAACCAGCTGAACAGCCGTCGCAAGCAACTGGTTGACCGCGTCGGCGACCTGCCTGCCACCCAGCAGGAGCTGCTACGCCTGTCGCGTGACGTTAAGGTCAGCACCGAAATCTACACCGCCATGCTCAACACCTCGCAGGAGCTGGATGTGGTGCGCGCAGGCACCGTCGGCAACGTCCGCATTATCGACAACGCTGTGGTCGATACCAGCCAGCCGGTCAAACCGAAGAAAGCGTTGGTCGTGGTTCTCGCGACCCTGCTTGGGGCCATGCTGGGCGTCGCCATCGCGCTGCTGCGCCATGCGCTCAACCGCGGCATTGAAAACCCGGAGCTGCTCGAACAGATCGGCCTGCCAGTCTATGCCTCTGTGCCGTTCAGCAAGGATCAGCAACAGATCGAACGCAACGCCAAGGGCAAAACGGTTTCCCACAATTCGCAATTGCTGGCCGCCACCAACCCGGCCGACTTGTCGATTGAAGCATTGCGCAGCCTGCGCACCAGCCTGCACTTCGCCATGATGGAAGCACGTAACAACGTGCTGATGATCTCCGGCCCGAGCCCGAGCGTAGGCAAGTCGTTTATTTCGACCAACCTGGCCGCCATCGTTGCCCAGGCAGGGCAGAAAGTGGTGCTGATTGATGGCGATATGCGCAAGGGCTACGCTCACAAGCTAATGAGCCTGCCGGCTGAGCCGGGCCTGTCCAATCTGCTGGTGAGTACGCACACCCTGGCAGACGTGCTGCACAAGAGCGAGGTGCCGAACCTGCACTTTCTCCCGCGTGGCATGATTCCGCCGAACCCGTCAGAACTTTTGATGCACGAGAACTTCGAGTCACTGCTGAAACAATTGAGTGGTATGTATGACTTGGTGATTGTCGATACGCCGCCGATTCTGGCCGTGACTGACGCCGCGCTGGTCGGCCGCTTGGCTGGCACCAGCCTGATTGTGTCGCGCTTTGGCCTGAACCCGGTGAAAGAAGTGGAGCAAACCCTGCAACGCTTCCGCAACAACGGTGTCGAAATCAAAGGTGCCATTTTCAATGCGGTAGAAAAAAAGGCCTCTGCCTACGGCTATGGCAACTATGGTTACTATCAGTACGAATACAAGTCTGATGGCAAGTAACACAATCGCACTTCCATTGAGGGAGTGCTTGCGTATAATCGGTTAAAACCCACCCTTGAAGGTACAGGGAGTTATTGATATGAAAAAACAAGCGATTGCTATCGTTGCCAGCACCCTGCTGCTGGTGTCTGGCGTGTCCTTTGGGCAAGACGCTGGAGCAAGCGGCGGCGCGGCGGCTGTAAATACTGGTGGTGCTGGTGCTGGTGCTGCTAGTACTACTGGTGCCGTTGGAGGAATCGGTGTCGGTGGCATCGCTGTTGGTGCAGCGGCAGCGGCTGGCGCAGCCGCCGCAGCAGCCCAAGGCGGTGGTGGCGGCAATAGTGGCACTACTGGCTCCACCGGTTCCAACTAAGCACGGGCTTTCGAGCCACTCGAAGCCATCTGACCGCTCTTATCAGATGGCTTTTTTGTTACCTCCTGTTAACAACGCGAATAAGATCAAAACCTATGAATCGCCTTCCTCTCGCTGCACTGAGCCTCTCAGCCCTGTTTCTGCAAGCCTGCATGTTCTCCCCCGGCATGCACATGGATACGGACCGGTTGCTGACCGAAGACTCTGCCGAGGAAAGCCTGGTTCAAATGGTACAGATCACCCCCAAGGTGTTGATTCAGGAGCAGGCCGTACAGCCTAATCGCACGGTTCCAGCCGCACTGCTTGATTACGCGCCAGACAACTATCGCCTTGGCCCGAACGACGGTCTGTTCATTACCGTCTGGGATCACCCGGAACTGACCGTGCCGGGCGGCCAGCAACAGGCTACCGAAGCCAACGCCCGTGTTGTGCGGGACGATGGCACGCTCTTCTATCCGTTTATCGGCAGCGTACAGGTTGCCGGCATGACCCAGGAGGAGCTGCGCAAGGTCATTACCCAGCGCCTGTCGCGCTATATTGAACAGCCCCAGGTCGACATCAATATCATTGGCTATAACAGCCAGAAGGTCACCCTGAGCGGGGCCTTTATGCAGCCCGGTTTTCGCACCATCACCTCGCAACCACTCACATTGCTGCAGGCGGTTGGTGAGGCTGGCATCGATAGCGAGCGCGCAGACCTGTCGCACTTGAACCTGATCCGTGACGGGCAGGTATACACCCTCGACTACGACTACCTCACCAGCCACCCAAGCGAAGTGGGTAGCGTCTACCTCAAGGCCGGCGATAAGCTCCATCTGGGCCTGAACGATGCCCGCAAGGTATTCGTTATGGGTGAAGTAGCGCGCCCAGCTGCACTGTCCTACAGCACCAGCCGCATGACACTCAGCGAAGTGCTGGCAACGGTCGGCGGCCCCTCACCGGCGACCTCCAGCGGCCGCGAAGTCTACGTCATCCGTGGCGTGGAGAACCTGGAAACCGAGAAAGCCACCATTTTCCAGCTCAACGCCCAATCGCCGTCAGCATTCATCCTGGCAGACCAGTTTGAGATGCGCCCACAGGACGTTGTGTTCGTTGG
Source organism: Halopseudomonas oceani (assembly GCF_002903165.1). Classification (GTDB taxonomy): domain Bacteria; phylum Pseudomonadota; class Gammaproteobacteria; order Pseudomonadales; family Pseudomonadaceae; genus Halopseudomonas; species Halopseudomonas oceani. The sequence goes on along the minus strand of NZ_PPSK01000007.1, from coordinate 87,461 downwards.
TGCAGCAGGTATCACCCGCTGGAACCGCTTTGTCAGCCAGCTGTTCCCCAGCGCCAACATTCTTGGTACCGCCGTTCGAGTGGGTAGCGACTACAACGACATTCGCAACGACAACTGAAAGGCCTGACCGTGAGTCCTTTTCTGCGCTCAGGCTTGCTGCTGCTTGCAGCCTTGCCCCTGGCGGCCTGCAATTCGCTGACGGCTGACTCGGTAGCCACCTTCCGGGTCTTGGCTGACGGTAAACTCAACCGCATCTCGCCTGAGCAAATCAACAATCCCAAGGCTGATACGCTGTTTATCGCGGCGGGCCGCGCAGAAGGTTTGTACGTTGCCCCCGCAGGCAGCAGCGGTGTTGTCCAGTGGTACGGCCTGACCGAGCAGCTCGAAACCCAATACGGACGAATCACCCAACTGGTGGGCTTGGAAACGGACGTTAACGCGCCTCTGAACCAGGACGACCCCTTTGTGCAAGGACTGCTTACCGTCGCCGACGGCACCGAAGTGGTGCGCTCGGTCGATCTGCCGCTGACCTACCAGACCGGCCTGCAGCAGATCGCGACCTACTATCGCGGCCCGCTTGAGCAGTTCACCTCGGAACCCGGGCAGCCATACCAACGGATCGACGAGCACGTCCGCATGCCCGATCTCGGCTTCGAGACAACCAACTACTACTGGGTTGACCCGGCGACGGGCAGAGTGCGCCGCAGCATTCAGCAACCCGCCCCCGGAATGCTGACTATGGATATGCTGTTTAGCTATCAGCCAGCCCAGGGTGAACAGCCTTGAAACGTCATCTGATTACCGCACTTCTGGCTGGCGTTCTGTGTACCGGACCAGTCATGGCTCAAGAGCTGCTGGTTGAAGGCGCCGTCGCCTCTCCCGGACGTTATCTTTGGCGCGATGATCTGCGCCTGCTTGATCTGACAACGGCCGTCAGGCCGACGGCGGATGCCTGGCCGCTCGGTGCCGCGCTACTACGCCAAAGCGCACGCCAAGAGCAACGCAAACTCAAGGCCGGTGTGCTTTTTGACCTTCACACGGCGCGTGTTAACGCAGGCCGTATAGAGGATCCATCGCTGACCGCACTGCTCGAGCGCCAGCTGCAGCAGATTACCCGAATGGCTGTCACTGGTCGTATCCAGGCCGAGATGAATCCGTTAAAGCAACGATTGCTTGCGTACAACCCGCTGCTGGAGCCTGGCGACCATATTGTGTACCCAACCCGGTCATCCACCATCCGTCTGACCGGGGCGGTAATTGAGGAATGCGTAACGGCGTTTGTCCCGGCACAGCCCGCAGCCGCCTACCTGGACAGCTGCCCACGTCACTGGGCTGCTGACCGTGACTATATTTATCTGATTCAGCCCGATAGCACCGTGCAGCGACTCGGCGTCGCGTCCTGGAACAGCGACGATGGCTGGCTGGCGACAGGCGGCACGCTTTACGTACCCTTTCATCCCGCCCTGTTTGGTGAGAGCGGCAATGATTTCAACGATGAAATGGCAGCACTGCTTGCAACCCAGTACACCGGCCTAGAGGCGACTGCCGCAGATGAGTAAAACGCTTCTTCGCCTGGTTACCGTGTCCGCGCTGCCGTTGGTGGCCGCTAGCGCCTCCTGCGCTCTGGCCGACGAGAATCCGCGCTACCGCGCCACCCAGCACAATTATGGCGGCGTTGGCCTACTGCAGACGCCCACTGCCCGAATGGCCCCCGAAGGCGAGTTCAGCTTTACCGCAAACCGCACCTCGCCTTACACCCGCTACAGCATTTCGGTGCAGCCACTGCCTTGGCTGGAAAGCACCATCCGCTACATTGATATCAGCAACATCAATTACGGTAGCGAGGACTTCAGCAGTCAGAGTCTGAAAGACAAGGCGATCGACGCCAAGTTTCGACTCTGGCAAGAAAGCCGCTGGCTACCTCAAGTGGCCCTGGGCTTCCGGGACGTTGGCGGTACGGGGCTGTTCTCCAGCGAATTTGTCGTCGCCAACAAGCGCTTCTACGACCTTGACTTCAGCTTGGGTGTGGCCTGGGGTTACATCGGCAACAGGGGCGATTTCGGTAACCCGCTGTCGGTCATCAGTGACAGCTTCGATGACCGCGCCAGAAACGACGACCCGGGCGGTACGCTGAACACCAGCAGCTACTTCAGCGGCCGCCCCAGCATTTTTGGCGGCGTTGAGTACCAGACACCCTGGGATGACCTGCGGCTGAAAGTGGAACTTGATGGCAACGATTACAAATCCGAGCCTTTTCAGAACAACCAGGAGCAGGACTCCCCCATCAACGTGGGCGTTCTGTACAGCCTGGCCGACTGGGCAGATGTCACTGTGGGCTGGGAGCGCGGCAACACCGCCATGTTCGGCATCACGATGCACACCAACCTGCGGACAATGCAACGCCCGCCAAAAGTGCTCGATCCAGCGCCAGAGGCACGCCGCGCACTGCCGGCAGGTGTAAGGGGTGCCAACGTTGATTGGGCCAACATCAGCGAGCGCCTGAGCGCTAACGCGGGCATCAAGGTTGAAAGCATCGCAGTCAAGGATGATGAAGTCATCATTACCGGCGAACAGACCACCTACCGAAGCGACGCCGAAGGTATGAGCCGTGCCGCCCGGGTGCTGGATAACAGCCTCGGTGAAGGCACGTACGACTGGTATACGCTGGTACACAAGCCCTATGGCATGGCACTGAATGAGACCAGCATCAACGCAGAAACCCTGCGCCAGTATGAGCAGTTTGAAGCCGATCAGCGCGCCCTGCGCTATCACATGGTCAACGCCGTTCCGTCGACACAGGAAACCGAAGAGGTCTATGCTGAAGAGCTTGACCGGTTCAACGCAGGCCTGGCGCTCGGCTATCGTCAGAACGTCGGCGGGCCAGACAATTTCATCCTGTACCAGTTCCTGTTGCGCGCCAATGCCCAGTTCTATTTTGACCGTAACAAGTGGCTCGACGGCACCGTGGGCATTAACCTGCTCAACAACTATGACCAGTTCGAATACGACGGCCCGAGTAACCTGCCGCGCGTACGGACCGATCTGCGCCAGTACCTCACTACCTCAGACGTACAGCTAAACCGGCTGCAGTACACGCAGACCGAACAGATCAACCGCGACTGGTTCGGCATGGCCTACGCCGGTCTGCTGGAAGACATGTACGGCGGCTTGGGCGGTGAAGTGCTGTATCGGCCGCACGGCGTCGACTGGGCGGTCGGTGTCGACGTCAACTGGGTCAAGCAGCGTGGCTACGCACAGGAATTCAGTTTCCGCGACTATTCGACGCTGACCGGCCACATCACTGGTTACCTGCGAACCGGCTTCCACGACGTCTTGATCAAGGGCAGCGTCGGACGTTATCTGGCGGGTGACATCGGCGGCACCATCGACCTGTCTCGACGCTTCCGCAACGGCGTTGTAATGGGCGGCTGGGCGACCATGACCGACGTCTCCAAGGAAGAGTTCGGCGAGGGTAGTTTCGACAAGGGTGTTTACATTCAAATACCGTTCGATGCGTTCTTCCTTGGCTCGACCAAGTCCGTAGCCAACCTGGCCTGGAACCCGTTGACCCGGGACGGTGGTGCCAAGCTCTGGCGCAACTATGAGCTGTACCAGCTGACCGAGGAGCGGGATCTGGATCTGTTCGACAACAGCTTCCAGAACCTGTCGCGTTGATCATGAGGCAGCTCATTGAGCGCCTGATGGCGCGCTACAGCCTGTGGTTCAAGCTCGCCTTCTTTGCCCTGCTGGCACTCGGGCTGTATCTGGGCATGAGCCCCAGCCCGCCACCAACCGCGTACAGCTGGCAGGCCTCCGGCTACCACGCCGGCGGCATCTTTGCCCTGACGGTGCTCAGCTTCGCCGCCTTCCCTCACTGGCGCTGGTGGTTTCGAGCGATCTTCATGACACTTGTTGGCGCCGCTGTGGAACTGGTTCAATCCCTGCACCCTACCCGCTCCCCGGATTGGGGAGACATCATGGCGAACAGCTGTGGGTTGCTGGTGGGCCTACTGCTGATTGCCTGTTACACGCTACTGATCCGACGCCAAAGGCCTGTTGAAGGTTAGCCACCTCACCCGTTTGGGCTAGCATTGAGCCAAAAATACAATTTGTTTCACATTTGGCGAATACGGCCAAATGACATCATTCTTCCTGCTGTTAAGGTTCCTGATGGAACAACGACAAGGAAGATCAATGTCCCGAGACAACTTCACCCCCAGCGTTAATCGCGCCGACGTATGGAAAGGCTGGGAGCGACAGCCCAGCGTCTCAGAACGCCCCATTCCTTACGATGTGCAGCTGATCACCCTGAAGCTGGCTGATGCGCTACCACAATGCACTCAACGGGCAATCAGCAAGGAAATTCGCGACTACCCCCAGGCCCAACGCGCCCTGCAGAGACGCCAGCGCCTCGAGGAGGTGCTGCAGCAAGGTGAGGGTTGCTGTCTGTTGAGGCATCCACGCATGGCCGCCGAGCTGATCGACGCGCTTGAGCAACATAACCGCAAGCGCCACAAACTGATTGCGTGGTGCATCATGCCGAACCACGCACATATCCTGCTTGAGCCGACCTACTCCATGCCGCGCATCGTGCAGGCCTGGAAAACCGCCACCACGCGCTGGATGCTACTGCACAAGGACGAGCTGCAACTGAAGACACCTGGGCGCATGTTGTGGATGCGCGACTACTGGGATCGCTATATCCCTGAGCCGCGCGACCTGGCACCCACCATACAGCAGATCCACAACAGCCCTGTGACCGCTGGCTTGTGCGACCAACCGGATGAATGGCGATGGTCCAGCTTGCCCGCCAAGGCACACTGAACGAGGCGACGGCTCCGCGCTTGATGGTATCCTGCAGGGCCAACATCCCAATCAGGAAGCAGCATGCAGGCAGCAGAACAACGGAAACTACTGGACGCCCTGATCCCTGTTTGCCGGGCGGCCGGCGAGTTGATTCTCGACATCTACCACAGCGACTTCGAGGTGCGCGGCAAAGCCGACGCGTCCCCGGTCACCGAAGCCGACGAGAAGGCCGAAGCCATTATCCTCAGCGAGCTGGCGAAGTTACCCTGTAACTTCCCGGTGGTGGCGGAAGAAGCCTGCGCTGCCGGTATTGTTCCTGAAATCGGCGACTGCTTCTGGCTGGTAGACCCGCTGGATGGTACACGCGAGTTCGTCAACCGCAACGGCGAGTTCACGGTCAACATTGCTCTGATCGAGCACGGCCGCCCCATACTGGGGGTCGTACTGGCTCCGGCACTCGGCGAGTTGTATGCCGGCTCGCTGGCCGATGGTGCCTTCTTTGAAAGCGTCACCGGCCGCGAGCCGATTCATGTACGGACGCCCGGCGAGCAAGGACTGGACGTACTGGCCAGCCGATCGCATGGTGACGAGCAGGCGCTGAAGCAGCTGTTGTCCGGCCGCAAGATACACAAGCTGGTCAATGCAGGATCGTCGCTCAAGCTATGTCTGATTGCCGCTGGCAAGGCTGACATTTACCCCCGCCAAGGTCGAACCATGGAGTGGGATATTGCCGCCGGCCATGCCGTGCTGGCCGCCGCTGGCGGGCAGGTACAAACCTTCGACGGCGGGCCATTGCGGTACGGCAAGCCCGGCTTTGAAAACCCGCACTTTGTCGCCAGCGGCGCGGAGCCGTTCTTCTGACTGACCAGGGCCCGTGGGAGAACGGTGGTGGCCATCGGTACGGAGCGTCCGCCGGAACACCGCCATTTCGCGGTGAATAAAAAACGCCCGAGGCCACAGGCCGTCGGGCGTTTCAGTATTGCGCGATACGGATCAGGCAGCGGGCTGAGCAGCCTTGACCATGCCTTGCAGTTCGCCGGATTCATGCAGCTCGAGAATGATGTCACTGCCACCGACCAGTTCACCATTGATCCACAGCTGGGGGAATGTCGGCCAGTTGGCATAACCCGGCAGGTTCGCACGGATGTCCGGATTCTGCAGGATATCCACGTAGGCGAACTTCTCACCACAAGCCATCAGTGCTTGCACGGCGCGGGCAGAGAAGCCGCACTGCGGAGCATTCGGCGCGCCTTTCATGTAGATCAGCACCGGGTTGCTGGCGATCTGTTCTTTGATGGTATCGATGATATCCATGGTATTCCTCATAACGTAAAGGGCATTCGAACGCGTTGCTGACCGGGCATTCTACAGCAAAGCGCCCGCTTATGCTGCCACCACCTCAACCCGCAGACCGTTGAGCGCGGCATTACCGGTCACCGGATCGAGGAAGCGCTCATCGGTCAGGTCGTTGACGCTGACACCCGCATGCTGCTCGGCAATATCCATTTGAATACCGGGCCGGTTGTGCCCCCAACCGTGGGGCAGACTAACCACGCCCGGTGCCATTTCATCACTGGCGCAGACCGCCACCTGCACCTCGCCCACCCGCGAGCGCACGGTCACCTGCTGCCCATCCTGCAGATTGCGCGCGGTCAGGTCGTCCGGATGCATCAGCAACTGGTCACGCGGCTTACCCTTCACCAAACGCTGATAGTTGTGCATCCAGGAGTTATTGCTGCGCACATGACGACGGCCGATCAGGCGCAATTCACCAGCGGCGGGTGCCAGTTCTGCCAGCTCGGCGGCAACCCGCTGCAGATCCTGCAGCATGGCGGGCTGAGCCAGTTCAATGCGCCAGCTCTCGGTCTGAATTCGGCGCAACAGGTTGGGCTGCAGCGGGCCAAGATCGATACCGTGCGGGTTTTCCTTGAGTACATCCAGCGACAGGCGGTCGCCATAGGGGCCGGCACGCACCGCCATATCGACCAGTTCATGGGGTGGCTGTGTCGGCCGCGCCGGCTGCCCGGTCGCAGCGGCAAACGCCTTGCCAAGACCGACAAAAATCTCCCAGTCGTGCAGCGCGCCCTCGGGCTTGCTCAACACCGGCTGGTTATAGCGGGTGACGTTGCGCACAGCGAAGTTGTTGAAGGTGATGTCGTAGTGATCGTGTTCCAGTGATGCGGTGGGCGGCAGAATGACGTCGGCGTGGCGGGTGGTTTCATTGATATAGAGGTCCACGCTGACCATGAACTCCAGACCCTCCAGCGCTGCATCAAGCTGACGACCGTTGGGCGTGGACAGCACAGGGTTGCCCGCCGAGGTGACCAACGCGCGTATCTGCCCCTCGCCCGGAGTCAGAATTTCCTCGGCCAGCGCGGCGACCGGCAGCTCGCCATTGAATTCCGGCAGCCCGGAGACCCGCGAGCGCCACTTGTCGAAATGGCCGGGGCGCCGGGCCGATGCCACCTCAAACGCAGGCTCCGGAAACAGTGAACCGCCGGGCACATCCACATTGCCGGTGACCAGGTTGATGACCTGAATCAGCCACTGGCAGAGGGTGCCGTAACGCTGTACCGACACGCCCATGCGGCCATAGCAGACCGCGCGCTCGGCGCCAGCAAAGTCTCGTGCCAACTGGCGGATCTGCTCGGCTGGAATGCCGCACGCCGGAGCCATCCGCTCGGCGGTGAACTCGGCAACCGCATCGCGCACCTCTGCCAGCCCGGCAGTGCTTTCCAGCACCGGGCTCTGGCGGGTCAACTGCTCGCTGAACAGGGTGTTGAGCAAGCCAAGCAGCAAGGCAACGTCGGTACCCGGCTGAATGAACAGGTGCTCACTGGCAATGGCAGCCGTTTCGCTGCGGCGCGGATCGACCACCACCAGCTTGCCACCCCGCCCTTGCAGCGCCTTGATGCGCTTGGTCACGTCTGGCACGGTCATGATGCTGCCATTGGAGGCCAGCGGGTTCGCGCCGAGCATCAGGAAGTAATCGGTGTGGTCAATATCCGGGATCGGGATCATCAACATGTGGCCATAGAGCCAGAGCGACACCAGATGGTGCGGCAGTTGATCAACCGAGGTGGCCGAGTAGCGCTGGCGGGTGTGCAGTTGCCCCAGGAAGTAGTTGCCATGGGTCATGGAGCCGTAGTTATGCACATTCGGGTTGCCCATATAGACGCCCACGGCGTTATTGCCATGCTTTTGCTGGATCGCCGCCAGACGCTCTGTCACCAGTGCAAACGCCTCGTCCCAGCTGATCTCTTCCCAGCCCTCGTCAACCCGCTTCATCGGCTGGCGCAGGCGCTGCGGATCATCCTGAATATCCTGCAGGGCAATCGCCTTCGGGCAGATGTGGCCGCGGCTGAAAGGGTCTTGCGGGTCACCCTTGATTGAGAGAATGCGGTCACCTTCGGTCTCAATCGCCAGGCCGCAGATGGCCTCGCACAGGTGGCAGGCGCGGTAGTGCGTCACGGACATGTCATTCACCAGGCAGGTATTATTATGATCACCCATTCTAGGGGCTGTTGCGGCTGGCTCGCCACCGCGCTGCACGCGGCAGAATACGGGTCTATTCAGCCACTGAATCTGCCGCGCAGACCGCTTTATTTGCCTTTGCCCGGAATTTCCCTATAAGATCCCCGCTTCTCTTTATTTGCTGTGGCTGATACCAGGCCGTCAGGTCGTGGTACGGGTCACTGTTTCCGGTCGCCGGGCGGCCGAGGTAACTCAGGTAGTACACATATGACTACACGGCACTTTCTATCGCTGATGGACTGCTCCGAAGCAGAACTCATTGGCCTGATCAAACGTGGCATCGAACTCAAGTCACTGCATCGCCAGGGCGTGGTGTACGAGCCGCTGAAAAACCGCGTACTGGGGATGATCTTCGAAAAGGCCTCTACCCGTACCCGCGTCTCCTTCGAAGCCGGCATGATTCATCTGGGTGGCCAGGCCATCTTCCTGTCTCCGCGTGACACCCAGTTGGGCCGTGGCGAGCCGATCGAAGACAGTGCCCGTGTGCTGTCCAGCATGTGCGATGCGATCATGATCCGCACCTTCGCCCACGAGACACTAGAAACCTTTGCCCAGTACTCCAAGGTGCCGATCATCAATGGTCTGAGCGACGACCTGCATCCTTGCCAGTTGCTCGCCGACATGCAGACCTATCTGGAGCACCGCGGCCCGATCAAGGGCAAAACCGTGGCCTGGATTGGCGATGGCAACAACATGTGCAACACCTTTATTCAGGCTGCCATCCAGTTTGACTTCCAGCTTCGCGTCGCCTGCCCGGAAGGCTATGAGCCGTCGGCGCAGTTCCTCGAACAGGCCGGTGACCGCGTAACCGTGATGCGCGATCCGATGGAAGCCGTTGCCGGCGCCCATCTGGTCAATACCGATGTCTGGGCGTCCATGGGCCAGGAAGACGAAGCAGAGGCGCGCCTGAAGCAGTTCGCGCCCTATCAGGTCACCCCGGCCATGCTCGATGCGGCCGATGAGTCCGTATTATTCATGCACTGCCTGCCGGCCCACCGTGGCGAAGAAGTCAGCGCCGAGTTGATGGACGATCCGCGCAGCGTTGTCTGGGATCAGGCCGAAAACCGCCTGCACGCTCAAAAGGCGCTGGTCGAATTCCTGCTGGTTGAGTGAGACGGTATGTCCAGCCCGGTACTAGAGCTGAACAACCTCAAATGCAGCTACGGCCAGCAGCTGATCGTCAACGACCTGAACATTCGTCTGCGCGAAGGCGACATCGGCTGTCTGCTGGGCCCCTCCGGTTGCGGTAAAACCACGACCCTGCGCGCTATCGCCGGATTTGAACCCATTACCGGCGGCGAAATCCTGCTCGACGGCAAGGCCCTGAGCACCCCAACCCTGCGCATTGCCCCCGAGCAGCGGCAGATTGGCATGGTATTTCAGGACTATGCACTGTTCCCGCATCTGACCGTCGCCGAGAATGTGGGCTTTGGTATTCACAAGAGCCCGGAGCGTAAACGGCTCGTTGAAGAGCTGCTCGCTCTGGTCAAGCTGGACAAGCTGGGCTCGCGCTACCCGCATGAGCTGTCCGGCGGTCAACAGCAACGTGTCGCGCTGGCTCGGGCCATGGCTCCCAACCCGCGTTTGCTGTTGCTGGATGAACCCTTCTCCAATCTCGATGGTGAACTGCGCCGCCGGCTCTCGGCTGAAGTGCGCGACATCCTCAAGTCACGCGGTATCAGCGCCATGCTGGTGACCCATGACCAGGCCGAGGCCTTCGCCGTGTGCGATCACGTCGGCGTGCTGAAGGACGGCCAGCTGCAGCAGTGGGACACCCCGTATAACCTCTACCACGAACCGGCGACGCCCTTTGTTGCCAGCTTCATCGGTCAGGGCTACTTCATTCGTGGGCAACTGCTCTCCAGCGACACCGTGCAGACCGAGCTGGGAGTGATTCACGGTAATCGCGCCTATCAGTTGCCCGTCGGCGGCGCGGTCGATGTGCTGTTGCGGCCGGATGACCTGGTGGGAGACGCTCACAGTGAGCTGCGTGCGAGGGTTATTGATCGTACCTTCCAGGGCGCGACCATCCTCTACCGCATGCAACTGCAGACCGGCACCCAGCTGGAAGCCCTGTTTCCAAGCCACGCCGATCATCAGCCCGGCGACGAGGTCGGGCTGCGGGTTGCAGCGGAGCACCTGGTGGTGTTTCCTGCCCAGGGCAGCGTCAATCTGCACGCCCAGCTGCCACTGGAGCAGGTACTGGATACCGGTCGCTCTGCCTGACCGTTTCGCTACGGTCGCCCTACCCTAGCGCAGGGGCACGGCATGCCGTGCCCGCACTCGCCACACCTGGCCATTGGAGCCCCGGATCAGGGCTCCAATGGCCCGTAAAGCGCACGACTTGCCTTGCCGTGAATCATCCGTGACAGGCGATAGTCGGTGTTCTGCATCATGCCGATCACAATCGCTTGGTTATTCGGATCAATCCAGCACCACGCGCCTTGAATCCCCCACCACCAGAACGTGCCTTCGGGCAAGTAACCCGCAGCGGGCGAGTCGTTGACCACCGCCACGTTCAGGCCAAACTGGTTACCGGGAAAGAACGGGCCAATATTGTCCACACCTTCCGGCAGCTGGTTCTGACGCATCAACTCAACCGTTTCCGGCTTGAGAATCCGCACCCCGTCCAGCTCACCACCGGCCAGCAACATGCGCGCGAACCGCAGGTAGTCGTCCATCGACGAGATCAGCCCGCCGCCGCCATTGAGAAACCGCGGCTTGCTGAGGAACGGTGTATTTGGCAGGGGCGCGAGTGAGCCATCTTCCTGTGGCTTGTAGGACAGTGCCAAGCGCTCGGCCTTATCCGCCGGCGCATAAAAGTCGGTATCGACCATCTTCAGCGGGTCGAACAGGCGCTCTTGCAGATAGGCGTCAAACGACTTACCCGACAGCACCTCAACCAGATAGGCCTGGATATCGACCGAGATGCTGTAATTCCATACGGTGCCCGGTTGATATAGCAACGGAATGTGCTGCAGCCTGGCCATCATGTCAGCAAAGGTGGAGTCGCGGTTCTGAATATCCGCCTTGACGTACAGCTGATCGACCTGGGTATTGCCGAAGCGGCCGTAGGTGAAGCCACCTGTGTGGGTCATCAGTTCGCGAATGGTTACCGGGTGCGCTGCCGGCTCGGTCTCGGGCATCCCATCGGGCCCGTCGGCAACCGCAACCCGGAGGTTCTGCAGCTCGGGGATATACTTGCCAACGGGATCATCCAGTTCAAAACGCCCCTCGTCGTAGAGTGTCAGCAGCGCGGTGCCGGTCACCAGCTTGGTCAACGAGAAAATCTTGTACAGGCTGTCAGACGTCAGTGGCTTGTTCTGCTCCCGGTCGGCAAATCCGTATTGGGCACGCTGTACCACCTCACCGTTCTGGTAGACCAGCGTTGCAATACCAGCGATGCGGCCCTGCTGAACTTCCTGCGCCATGGCTGCGCCAAAAGCATCGAGCCGTTGTTGGGTAAAGGCGTGCGGTGTACTGTCTGCCCAGCTGCCAGCAACCAGGCCGCTGGTAAGCAAGGCGCCTACCAGCCATGTACGCATTCGGGAACCGATCATTATTGTTCTACCCTGTTAATGTGATTGGCTTAAATAGCCTATCCGGCCCGGGACAAAACGCCAAGCTGTCTCAGCCACAATCACTTCGAATGATCATTCAGGCTCGATGTAACAAATGCCCCTGTCAGGCGTCAGATAGCTGAACTCACAGAACAGGAACGACCATGAAACGCCGCACCCTGCTTTCCGGCCTGCTGGCCGCACCGGCATTGCCCCTGTTGACCACCAACGTCCAGGCTGCCGATGCCTTCCATGAATCGACAGTGCAAGCGCTGAATACCGACCCGGACTACTGGCACGACAAGGTCTCGGAGGCCGCCTGGAAGGTTCTGTTCGAGGAAGATACTGAACGTCCACGCAGCAGCCCGTTGGACAAGCTGTACGAGGACGGCACCTATGTCTGCGCCGCTTGCCATCTGCCGCTGTTCTCATCCGAACACAAGTTTGACAGCGGAACCGGCTGGCCCAGCTTCACCCAGCCGATTGCCGGCCACATGGGCACCAAACAGGATTACGCACTGATCTGGCCGCGCACCGAGTACCACTGCGGGCGCTGCGGCGGGCATCAGGGCCACGTCTTCAACGACGGTCCGCCACCGCGCGGCGAGCGCTGGTGCAACAACGGTGTGGCGCTTAAGTTCATTGCCGCCGGCGAGCCAATGCCGGCCCTGCGAGGTGACGCATGATCCGCTCAATACTGCTTGGTCTGCTGCTGATTGCGCCGGTCAGTTTTGCCAATGAGGCGATTACCGAAGGGCCTGCCGGCACGGAAATGGCGGTGTTCTCAGGGGGCTGTTTCTGGTGCACCGAGTCGGATTTCGACAAGATGCCGGGCGTCGTCGAGACCATTTCAGGCTACACCGGCGGCGATGCCAGCAGCGCCAGCTACCAACAAGTGTCTGCTGGCGGGACCGGCCATATCGAATCGGTGGCGGTGTTCTTCGACCCGAGCAAAACCAGCTACGCAACACTGGTTGAAGCGTTCTGGAAAACCATTGACCCAATCACCCCGAATGCACAGTTCTGCGACCACGGCATGCAGTACCGCAGTGCGATGTACTACGCCAATGACGAGCAAAAAGCGCTGCTGGAAGCGTCGCGCGATGCGCTGGAGCGGTCCGGCCGCTTCGAGCAGCCGATAGCGACTCTGATTCTGCCGCGTCAGCCCTTCTACCCCGCCGAGGAGTACCACCAGGACTACTACCACAAGAATCCGCTGCGCTATAACTTCTACCGCACCACCTGCGGCCGTGATGCGCGCCTGGAGGAACTCTGGGGCGACTGAACCGCGGATGGAAATATGCTGCGCGAGTCTGGATAATGGCGGCCTTTGATCACTCAACCCAAACGGATTGAACCATGCAGATTGCCGAGAAAACCGTTGTCCAGTTTCACTACGACCTGTCCGATGCGGATGGCCCGATTGAATCCTCTCGCGAGCACGAACCGGTGCTCTACCTGCATGGTCAGGCGGGCCTGATCGATGGTCTGGTGGAAGCCATGGAAGGTCGCAGCGCTGGCGAGAGTTTCACCGTCACCATCCCGCCGGAAAAGGCTTACGGCCAGCCGCACGAGAACGCCCTGCAAAAAGTGCAGGCCAAGTACCTGCAAGGTGCCAAAAAGTGGAAGCCGGGCATGATCGCCGTGCTGCAGACCGAGCAAGGCCCGCGCCAGGTTGTGGTGGTCAAGCCGGGATTGTCGCAGGTAGTGGTTGATACCAATCACCCGCTCGCAGGCCGCGAGCTGACCTTCAACGTCGAAATCCTCGACGTGCGCGCGGCAACCGAGGAAGAGCTGGCTCACGGTCACGCCCACGGCGTGGGTGGCCACAACCACTGATCACCAGCCGCAGGGACGCGACATGTCGCGTCCGCTGCTCAGCCGCATGGTGAGTTATCAACCAAGTGCGGCAGTCAAGCCGGACGCAGCATGCTGCGTCCCTACACTGGCCTAGCTTTAATAGCTAACAGATTCAGCGGCGATCACCGCGCAGCGTCAGCACCTGCTGATGCAGGCTGTCCGGCAGGGCAGCTTCCGGCGCCACCGGCTCGCCTGCGACCAACCCGACCCGTGACCAGAAGCGGCGGAAGAACCCCTTGTTAGGGTCACGGCTGAAGAAGCTGCCCCACAACCCCTGCAATGCCATCGGGATGACCGGTACCGGGTCGTTTTCCAGAATACGCGTGATACCGGCACGAAACGCATCCATCTCGCCATCAGCGGTCAGCTTGCCCTCCGGGAAGATACAGACTACCTCGCCCGCCCGCAGATACTCGGAAATACGCTTGAAGGCGGCCTCATACACCGCCTCGTCTTCCTGACGACCAGCAATCGGGACCGTACCGGCGGTGCGGAAAACAAAGTTGAGCACCGGCAGTTGGTAAATCTTGTAATACATGACAAAGCGTACGGGGCGGCGCACTGCGCCGCCAATCAGCAATGCGTCCACAAACGACACGTGGTTGCAGACCAGCACACAGGCTCCCTCATCCGGAATCGCTTCCAGATTACGGTGCTCAACCCGGTACATGGAGTGGCCCAGCAGCCAGATGAGAAAGCGCATGCTGAACTCGGGCACCACCTTGAAGATGTAGCCGTTGACCAGCAGGTTAAGCAGCGAAATGGTCAGGAACAGGGTCGGGATCGACAGCTCCAGCACACTGAGCATGACGATCGCGAGAATCGCCGAGCACACCATCAACAACGCGTTGAGAATATTGTTGGCGGCGATAACGCGTGCGCGCTCGTCCTCATGACTGCGCGACTGAATCAGCGCATACAGCGGCACGATGTAGAAGCCACCAAACACACCCAACCCGAGAATACTGCCCATCACGCCCCAGGCGCCCGGCTGCTTGAGCAATTCTATCCAGTCGTAGGGTGAAGCGCCGACGGCAATGCTGCCTGACATGCTCCAGATAAGCAGGCCGAAGACGCTCAACCCAAACGAGCCGAACGGCACCAGACCAATCTCGACCTTGTGCCCGGACAACCGTTCGCACAGCACCGAGCCCAGCGCGATACCGACCGAGAAGACGGTCAGAATCAGCGTCACCACGCTTTCATCACCGTGCAGGTAGTCCTTGGCAAAACCGGGGATCTGCGTCAGATAGGTTGCGCCGAGGAACCAGAACCAGGAGTTGCCGAGAATCGAGCGCGATACCGAGGGAACCTGCTCTTTCAGACCCAACCGCAGAATGGCCCAGGACTGACGGAAGATGTTCCAGTCAATGGCCAGGTTCGGCAGGCCGGCGCTGGCCGCAGGGATTCGGCACGCCGCCAGATAGCCACCAATGGCCACCAGAACCACCGAACCACCCACCAGCGCGGCCCAGCCCCCAGAAGCCATCAGGATGCCTGCGCAGAGTGTACCGCCCAGAATCGCCAGAAAAGTGCCCATCTCGACCAGCGCATTGCCGCCGACCAGTTCGTCCTCTGCCAGCGCCTGCGGCAGGATCGAATACTTGACCGGACCGAACAGCGCCGACTGCGTGCCCATCGCGAATAGCACCACCAGCAACAGCGGCAGACTACCGAGCCAGAGGCCAAGCGCCCCCAGCAGCATGATGCCGACCTCGCCCAGCTTGATACGCCGGATCAGCATGTCCTTGTCGAATTTCTCGCCAAACTGCCCGCCCAGCGCCGAAAACAGAAAGAACGGCAGGATAAACAGCAAGGCACTGAGATTGATCAGCAGATCGCGGTCGGTATTGAAGCTGAGCTTGAACAGGATCGCCAGAATCAGCGCCTGTTTAAACAGGTTGTCGTTAAAGGCACCAAGCAACTGGCTGATGAAGAAAGGGAGAAAACGTTTGCTGCCGAGCAAACGAAACTGCGAGTGTTCCGACATGATCTTGCGATCCTTCCGATCAGATTTGCGGCGTATCGGGTGATATAAAATGACCACCCGGATCCTATTCAGGACGCCAGCATACCCAATGTCGGCACATCCGCGCGCGGAATGTGCCGACAAAATCGGTAATAACGCAGCTCAGCGCGACGCGGCAGTAACACTCAGGCGGGCTTCGCGACGCACCACCCAACCGTGGATGCGCTCTTGCCGCTCCGCCGTCAACGGATAGCGCCAGGCAATGACAAACGCCGTCATGTACAGCAGCACCGGCCCCAGAATATAGAGCACCCGAAGCGACAACAGCTGCTCGGCGCTGTGTTCAACCGCCTTGGCATCAAAGCCGACCAGCGACAGTAGACCAAGCGACAAACCCAGGCCCAACGCCATCGCCGCTTTCTGCGCCATGCCACTGATGGCGAAGAACAGACCAGTGCGATGCTCCCGGCTACGAGCGGTATCCAGGTCGACAATATCGGCCAGCATCGACAGCGGCAAAAACTGGAATGCGGCAAAACAGAAGCCCTTGATCGCAAACAGCACGGCAAAGGGCAACAGCTGCCCAGCCCCAAGGAAAAACATGCCGAGGATACTGGTGCTGGAGATGGCCAGCGCAGCACAGAATGCGCGGTGCTTGCCAATGCGTTTGCCCACATGCAGCCAGAACGGAATGCCGAGAATACCGATGCCGAAATACAACAGATACATCAGACCAATCTGGCCCTGGATCTGAATGACGTGCTGCATGAAAAACACTGACAGCGCGTTGCGGAACGCCTCGCCAGTAACCACCACCAGCAGCATCAGAATCATCCGCTTGAATGGGCCGTTGTTCTTCATGACCCGCAGCCCTTTCTTCCAGTCAGTCCGCTCAGCCGATTGCGGCGGCGCTTCCTTGACCGCCCCCACCACCCAGAACACGGTCAGCGGCAACAGAATCAGCAGCATCCAGGCCATGACGGCGAGAATCGGACCGTAGCCGATACCCAGCTGACCATCCTTGCCGAACAGCAATACCGCTGTCTCCATCAGCCAACCGTCGGTTTGACCCGCCTGATAACGCGCGCCCAACGCCTGCACCAGCGCCGGTGCCAGCGCCGCCAGAAACAGCCCGATCAGCACAAACCCCTCGCGGGAAGCCACCACACGACTGCGCTGGTGGTACTGGTTGGACAGCTCTGCCCCCCACGCGCCATACGGCAGGGTCACCATGGTCCAGCCCAGGTACATCAGCACCGTCCACAACAGCAGATGACCAATCCCCGTCCCGTCCGGTGGCATAAAGATCATCACCGTTCCCGCCAGCATCAGCGGCACCCCCATCACCAGCCAGGGCTTGCGACGACCAAAGCGCGTGCGCCAGCGATCGCTCAGAGTCCCGATCAGCGGGTCAGTGACAACGTCAGATAGTCGGGCGATGACCAGCACCAGCGCCATCAGCGCCATATTCAAGCCCACTTCCTGGGCATAAAACGGGGGAAGGTAGACCACCAGAGGGTAGCCGATGATGGCCAACGGCATGCCGATGGACCCGTGGAGCAAAATCGTTGAGCGCTTCAGAACGCCATTTGCATCGCTATTGGACTGCGACATACCACTCTCCAGAGAATCGTACGAGCAAGGCTCGCTTTCTTATATTTGTCTTCTCGTGCATACCGGACATCGCGGAAATGGCCGTGTACGTTTGTATACTCTATACCGCAGAGTAATCCCACCGCACTACTCTCAGTCCCGTCCGGCGAACCCAACTTCATGCAATATGTTTCAGCCGCTGGTATGCTCCGGCCGCACCCGACAGGCCGGAGTGCAGGAATCACAAGGCCTGCAGAAGAACAGGGGCTATCTTTAGTAGCGCATCAGCGATGGATATACCCCCTATTCGCCGCGATGATGGCGCTGCCAACAACCGCAGGGCACCAGGTGCTTCAGCGACTGAACGGGAGACTGGCCGATGCCGAGCCGCGCACCATCCACTCAGCAAGCCGTGCTTGCTGCCGCAGCTCTGCTGCTGGTTGTTCATGGCCTCGGCAGGTTCATCTTTACCCCGCTGCTGCCTCTGCTGGTCAGTGATGGACAGTTCAGCACCGGGCAAGGCGCATCACTGGCAACCTGGAACTACATTGGCTACCTGCTGGGGGCACTGATTGCCATTCGCTGGCATCGTCCCTCGCAGATTCATCGGAGCGTACCGCTGGCACTGGCGGTACATTGCCTCTCGCTGATTGGCCTGAGCCTAACCAACGACCTGCCCAGCATCACCGCTCTGCGGCTGGCGAACGGTATTAGCAATGGTCTGGTATTTGTCATGGTGCCAGCGCTGGTGATGGAGTGGCTGGCTGCCCGCCAACGCATCAATCTAAGCGGCCTGATTTATCTGGGGGTAGGCGCAGGGCTGCTGATTTCTGGCCTGCTGGCCAATCCGCCCGGGCTGAGCCTGACAGCGGCAGAGCGTTGGTGGCCCGCGGCTCTGCTCAGTCTGCCGCTGGCAGCCTGGGGCGGCTGGGTCATGCTGCGGCTAGAGACAGAAGCGACACGGCGCACGCACGCCAGCCCTCAGGCAGGCCGCCACTCGCCACTGCTGGATAAACAGACTCGCCCGCTGTTCTGGGCCTACGCTGGCGCCGGACTGGGCTACATCCTGCCGATGACCTTCCTGCCAATGATTGCCAGCATTCAACTCGGCAACGCCCACCCGATGGTGCATCAGAGCTGGCTGATCGTCGCATGCACGACCCTGCCCGCCGCGTGGCTATGGAACCACCTGGGACAACGCTTTGGCGATCAGCGCGCATTGTTGCTCAACTATGCGCTGCAACTGGCCAGCGTCGTTTCTGCTCTGCTGTTGTCCGGCGTGTGGGGCGTTGTGCTGTGCTCACTGCTGATGGGTAGCAGCTTCCTTGGCGCGGTGCTGCTAACTCAGCGGTTAGGCCGCAATCTACAACCACACCAGGGCCCGAGGCTGTCCGCAGCACTGATCGCACTCTACAGCGTTACGCAACTGATCGGCCCCTGGCTTGCCCACGAATGGCTGAACCGCGGTGGCACCTTGCCGGAAACGCTGTGGCTCGGCGCCGGCGCGCTGGTATGGAGCCTGTTCTGGACCTGGCGCACACCGTCCGCAGGCGGACAATCAGGAACCCACGACGCAAGCCAGGCTCCAATAAAGACCAACATTGCATAAAGGACAGGTCCATGCGCCTGCAGACAACTCCCCTACTCGTTGCCGGCCTGCTGGCAATGGTGATTGCCAGCCCGTCTCAGGCCAGGCAGGACGAGCACGGCAACGGCAACAACGGTCACTCGTCGCATCAGAACGACTATCGCGATGATCATGATCGTGACCGAAGCCGGTATGAGGAACGGGGTCGCGACCGCGACGTCCGTCCCTATGATCGAATTGAAGAAGATCTGATCCGCCGTATCTTCCGCGACCACCGCGACCTGGTACAGCGCGGTGACAGCCTGCCGCCCGGCATTCGCAAGAACCTGGCGCGCGGCAAACCGCTGCCACCGGGCATTGCCAGGCAGCTGGACCCGCGCCTGGAGAGCCGCCTGCCCCATTACGACGGCTACGAGTGGCGCCAGATCGACGATGATGTGGTACTCGCCAATATCACTACCGGGATCATTGAATCCATCATCTACAACGTCCTCGACTGACCCGTCACAGGCGGGCCACTCGGCCCGCCCTTCCTGGCCATCCGGCTTGCACGCTTGCGTCGACCGGAACCCACTGCCACGCCATCAATCGTACAGATAGATTGATGCTATTTCCTTTGACAATCATTCTCATTCGAATTAGCATGCACCTATTGTCAGCCAAGGCTGTTCAGGAGCGATTGTATGTACGTTTGTCTCTGCAAAGGTGTAACCGACAACCAGATTAAGGACGCCATCGCTGGCGGTGCCTGCTCGATGCGCGATCTGCGCAACGATCTGGACGTAGGCACCCAATGCGGCAAGTGTGCGCGCGATTGCAAGTCACTACTGAGTGAAACGCTCACCTCCCAGGCCTCAGCTGGCATGGCCGCAGGTCAATTCGTCGCCGCTTGATGGCGACTCTCATTATCGCCTGATAATCATTTTTAACTCTTTTCTTTTCAAATACTTAGATTTGACAAGCCGATAGCAGCAGCCCAAACTTGGCGACTGAACAGTCCAGAGGGCAGCGCTATGAAAGGCGATAAGAAAGTCATCCAGCACCTGAATACCGTGCTCAGTTTCGAACTGATTGCAATTAATCAGTACTTTCTGCACGCACGTATGCTGCAGGACTGGGGCCTGGAAAAACTGGGCGACAAGGAATATCACGAGTCAATTCACGTGATGAAGCACGCTGATCGGCTGATCAAACGCATTCTCTTCCTTGAAGGCCTTCCCAATCTGCAGGATCTCGGCAAGCTGAAGATCGGGGAAAACACCAAGGAAATCCTCGACTGCGATCTCAAACTGCAAATGCAGGCCCTCCCCGCCCTGAAAGAAGCAATTGCCTTCTGCGAGACGGCGGGTGACTACGGTAGCCGGGAGGTCTGCGAAGACATCCTGGAGGCAGAAGAAGAGCATGTTGACTGGCTGGAAACCCAGCTGAGCCTGATCGAAGCCGTCGGCCTGGAAAATTACCAGCAGTCGCAAATCAGCTGATTGTCCTTGCAGCGGCACCCTTGGTATCCAGAGGTGCCGCCTCCCCTTGACCCCGGTCAACGTATCCCCCACCCATTGCGCTATCGTTAGGACTTCACCTCACTGCCAGGTTCAGGAGGAGTCATGAGCAACATGCGCGCGGCCGTGTTCGTCGAACCCGGACGCATTGAGCTACAGCACCGCCCCATTCCCCAGATTGGCCCGACTGACGCTTTGCTTCGCGTTACCACAACGACCATCTGCGGCACCGACGTACACATCCTAAAAGGCGAGTATCCGGTAAAGCCGGGGTTGATTGTCGGCCATGAGCCCGTCGGCATCATTGAAAAGCTGGGTAGCGCCGTTACCGGCTACGAGGTCGGCCAACGGGTCATAGCAGGCGCGATTACCCCGTGCGGTCAGTGCCATCCCTGCCTGGACGGCCACTCAAGCCAGTGCGGTGGACAAGCCATGGGGGGCTGGCAATTAGGCAACAGCATCGACGGCTGTCAGGCAGAGTACGTTCGCATTCCCAATGCCCAGGCCAACCTTACGCCAATTCCCGATGGGCTGGACGATGAGCAGGTATTGATGTGCCCAGACATTATGAGCACCGGCTTTGGCGGCGCTGAAAGCGGTCACATTCGGATCGGCGATACCGTAGTGGTGTTTGCCCAGGGCCCGATCGGCCTCTGTGCTACGGCGGGCGCCAAGCTGATGGGCGCCACCCGCATCATCGTAGTGGATGGCGTCCCTGAACGACTGGACGTGGCCCGCAGACTCGGTGCCGACATTACCATCAACTTCCGCGACGAAGACCCGTTACTGCGCATACAGGAAATCACCGGAGGAGCCGGGGTCGACGTGGCTATTGAGGCTCTGGGCACACAACAAACCTTTGAGTCCTGCCTGCGCGCGCTGAAACCGGGAGGCACACTCTCAAGCCTTGGCGTCTATTCAGGGAAGCTCTCCATGCCGCTTGATGCCATCGCCGCAGGCTTGGGCGACCACAAGATCATCACTACCCTGTGTCCTGGCGGCAAGGAACGCATGCGCCGCCTGATGGCAGTCGTGGCCTCTGGCCGCGTCGACCTGACACCAATGGTCACCCACCGCTTCGCCCTTGACGACATCGTTGAGGCATACGAGCTGTTCAGTCACCAACGTGATGGCGTGCTAAAGGTTGCGATTACACCCTGAAACGCAAAAAAGGCCGGGGATCTACCCGGCCTTTTCTTTCCTCTCGCCCGAATCAGAGCGTCGCGAGAATACCATCCAGTGCCGCGCACGGGTGATCGGCGCGGGTGATCGGCCGACCAACGACCAAATAACTGCTCCCGTTTTCCATCGCCTGAGCCGGCGTCACGATGCGCTTCTGATCGTCAGCGGCGCTGTCTGCCAGGCGAATACCCGGCGTCACCAGCAGAAAGTCGTCGCCCAGCGCCCCGCGCAATGCCTTGGCTTCACGGGCAGAACACACCACACCATCAAGGCCGCAATCCTGAGTCAGTCGAGCCAGCCGCTGAACCTGAACCATCGGCTCAATGTCGACGCCAACCTCCTGCAGGTCTTCATGCTCCAGGCTGGTCAAAATCGTCACGGCTGTCAGCAACGGCCGTTTACCACCACGGCGCTCGAGTATATCGCGGCAGGCCTCCATCATCCGGCGCCCTCCGCTCGCGTGCACATTGACCATCCATACGCCCAACTCTGCGGCAGCACGTACGGCACTGGCAGTGGTATTGGGAATATCGTGAAACTTGAGGTCCAGAAAAACTTCAAACCCCTTGTTCTGAAGCGACTCGACAACAGCTGGCCCGGCACTGGTAAACAGCTCCTTGCCTACCTTCACGCGGCATTTCCCGGGATCCAGCGCCTGGGCCAATTCCAACGCGGCGTTCACCTCGGGAAAATCAAGGGCGACAATAATGGGGCTGGTAGTAGGCATAAAATGCATCCTGTTAACAAAAACGTTTCAAGCGGACCTCAGGTCAGCTCATGGCCTTTCAGCGGCTTGACGGTAGACCATCCCTGGCAGCTGGGGCATTGCCAGTAGACTTTGTTACCGGTAAACCCACAGTGCTCACAGCGATATTGCGGACGACTGCGCTGAAGCGTTTCCAGCAACCGTCGGGGAGCTGATACCACTGTTTCACTGGCACCTTCGTCGCCCAATTTGAGCAATCCCAGCACGCCGGCTAACGAGGGCTGCTGCTGAAGGTGCTTCAGCAGAAACTGCTCGGCAACCTCACTGCCAAGCTCGCGACGCATATGTTGCGCCCTGGCCAGCAGTATCTTGACTGGCGGCGGATTCGCACGCCCAAGCGCCTGGTCGAGATAGTCAGCCAAATTCAGCGCGCCATTATCCGCACAGCGCTCAGCCAACGCTAGCACCTCTGGCACAAAGTCCGGCGAATTATTGGCAATCCGGTGCAATAATGCAGGTAATGCCTTCTGATTACCCGCATGCTCCTCAAGCTCGGCTAGCAAAATAAGTGCCCGAACGCAGTGATCATCGACCCTGAGCGCAGCCTCCAGCCAACTGCGCGCCTGGTTCAGCTCACGCTGAGCCAGCGCCGCGACAGCCATTTCACAGTAATAGTGCGCGAGCGTCACCGCGAACCGGGGCTGTTCGCGCAACAGACGGCGGCCGATTTCGATTGCCCGCTGCCACTCGTGCTGCTGCTCGTACACTGTCACCAGATCAACCAGCGCTTCTGCCCGCAGCGACGAACTGGAACCAGCCAGCTCTTCGAGCAACCGCTCTGCCCGCTGATGCATGCCAACAGCAAGATAGTCTCTGGCCAGCTCCAGTTGAACACGATCAGCCTGGGGAGCAGTCAAATTCGGACGTGCAAGCAAATTCTGATGCACCTTGATCGCTCGCTCGACATCACCGCGCTGGCAGAACAGCTTACCAATCGCAATATGCGTTTCGACGGTTTCCGGGTTGACCTCTAGGGCACGAATGAAGGTTTCAATCGCCTCATCCGGCTGCTCGTTCAAGAGATAGTTCAGGCCGATAAAGTACTGGCGATCCAGGGCGCTGCCATGGGGTTTCAGCATGAAGCCGACCTTGATCGCCTCCCTGCGACCCAGGAACCAGCCTATGGCAAGGGCCAGTACAAACAGGCCCAGGAACATCAGTTCCTGCATGAGATCAGCCTTTAACAGCCTGGGTGCGCAGCTTGTCAATTTCCTTGCGATAACGGTTCAACTCATTGCTCTGAACCATCAATTTCAAACGCAGACGCGTGGTGATAAGCCAGCCTACGAAGACGCCGAGAACACTGCCAAGAATGAACGCCAGCACGATATATATGGAGAGAGGCCAGGCAGGAGACTGCATTTCAAGAAACTGCAGTGAGGTGGTTTGCTGATTTTCCAGCATGAAATCCATGGTCGCCAGTGCTACCAGCAGGAAAACCAGGATCAGCAACACGCGCTTTAACCACAGCATGTGAGACGACTCCGCATCCGTTGAGTGTCTGCGAAGTATAACCCAGGGTATCGATGGCGAGGTATGGGATCAGGCGTTTTCGAGTGACTCGTTCACCCGATCACGCAACTCCTTCCCCGGCTTGAAGTGCGGCACGAACTTGCCGTCCAGCTCAACCGAGTCGCCAGTCTTGGGGTTACGACCGACACGAGGTGCCCGGTAATGCAGCGAGAAACTGCCGAAGCCGCGAATCTCAATACGCTCACCGGTCGCCAGCGCCTGCGACATATGCTCCAGCATCGTTTTGATTGCCAACTCAACATCTTTTGCCGACAACTGCCCCTGCTGTTCGACAATGCGCTCGATCAACTCCGACTTGGTCATGGTTTTCCCTTTCTTATCAAGCGAGTAGACTCGTTTTATAAGGTTTTACCATGCTTGACTAGGTTTGAACAGCCTGTTAAGCGAAGCGCTTGCGCGCTTCGCAGCCGCAAGCCGCAAGCCGCAAGCCGCAAGCCGCAAGCCGCAAGCCGCAAGCCGCAAGCGTAATCAGGATGCGTTGCCTTGCCAGGCTATCAAGTCTTTTCTATAAGCCTTGTCACGTATTCATAATCCTCAGAGAATCCGAGCAACTGGCACCCCCACAGGTTTTACTTGCAGCTTAGGGCTTGAAGCTTGCAGCTGTGCCCGCCCCGCCCAGCGAACAGGCACAAAAAAGGGCGACCGAAGTCGCCCTTTTTTTACAGCTGGATAGGCTTAGTTGCCCTTGCCTTCCATCTGCTGCTTGATCAGATCACCAATGGTGGTCGGACCAGCGGCCAGCATTTCCTGCTTACGCAGATCCTGCATGGCTTCTTTCTCGTCTTCAACGTCTTTCGCCTTGATGGACAGGCTGATGACGCGGCTCTTACGGTCAACACCAATGATCTTGGCTTCGACTTCATCGCCAACGTTCAGGACGTTGCGAGCATCTTCGATACGGTCACGGCTGATTTCGGAGGCTTTCAGAGTGCCTTCGATGTCATCGGCCAGGGTGATTACAGCGCCCTTGGCGTCAACTTCCTTGACGGTACCGGTGATGATGCTGCCCTTCTCGTTCAGAGAAACGAAGTTGGAGAACGGATCATCTTCCAGTTGCTTGACGCCCAGGGAGATGCGCTCACGCTCCGGATCAACAGACAGGATGACAGTCTCAATCTCGTCGCCTTTCTTGAAGCGACGGACAGCTTCTTCGCCTGCTTCGTTCCAGGAGATGTCCGACAGGTGAACCAGACCGTCGATGCCGCCGTCCAGGCCGATGAAGATACCGAAGTCGGTGATGGACTTGATGGAACCGGAGATCTTGTCGCCCTTGTTGAACTTGCTGGAGAACTCTTCCCACGGGTTCATCTTGCACTGCTTGATGCCCAGGGAGATACGACGACGGTCTTCGTCGATGTCCAGAACCATAACTTCCACTTCGTCGCCGACCTGTACGACCTTGGACGGGTGGATGTTCTTGTTGGTCCAATCCATTTCGGATACGTGAACCAGACCTTCAACGCCTTCTTCCAGCTCAGCGAAGCAGCCGTAGTCAGTCAGATTGGTGACCTTGGCGGTAACGCGAGTACCTTCCGGATAGCGACCGGTGATGGCGACCCACGGATCTTCACCCAGTTGCTTCAGACCCAGGGAAACGCGGTTGCGCTCACGGTCGAACTTCAGGACCTTGACGTCAATCTCGTCACCAACGTTGACGATCTCGGACGGATGCTTGATACGCTTCCACGCCATGTCGGTGATGTGCAGCAGGCCATCGACGCCGCCCAGGTCGACGAACGCACCGTAATCGGTGAGGTTCTTGACGATACCCTTGACGACTTGACCTTCCTGCAGGGTTTCCAGCAGGGCTTCGCGCTCGGCGGAGTTCTCGGCTTCCAGAACTGCACGACGGGAAACGACAACGTTGTTGCGCTTCTGGTCCAGTTTGATGACCTTGAATTCCAGTTCCTTGTTTTCCAGGTGGGTGGTGTCACGTACGGGACGTACGTCAACCAGCGAGCCCGGCAGGAACGCACGGATGGTGTTGACGTCGACGGTAAAGCCACCTTTGACCTTGCCGTTGATGACGCCCTTGACGACTTCTTCTGCAGCGAAAGCAGCTTCGAGGACTTTCCACGATTCGGCGCGCTTGGCCTTTTCGCGGGACAGTTTAGTTTCACCGAAACCGTCTTCAACGGCATCCAGTGCAACGTGTACCTCATCACCCACTTCGATGGTCAGTTCGCCCTGCTCGTCCAGGAACTGATCGCGCGGGATGACACCCTCTGATTTCAGACCGGCGTGAACGGTGACCCAGTCGGAGTCGATGTCCACAACGATACCAGTGATGATGGAGCCCGGCTCCATATCAAGGGTTTTTAGGCTTTCTTCAAAAAGTTCGGCAAAGCTTTCGCTCATTTGGAATCCTGTAAGTAAGTATTTTAGGGCAGCTACCGCAGAGCCGTTTTAAAGCGCGCTTTGCAGCTACTGTCCCGCCACGCCACCAGCTTGCGTGGGTTGATTATCTCAATGTTCTTTCCGGTGACGCTGGTTGACCGGAAAGTACAGACTGATCAGCCCAGCAGATCACGCTCGCGCGCCATCGCATGAACTGTTTCAAGTACTTCTTCGATGCCCATCTGCGTGGAGTCGATCTGAACGGCATCCTCCGCTGGCTTGAGCGGAGCAACGCTGCGATTCATATCTCGCTCGTCACGCGCGACGATCTCATCTAGAAGACTCGCCAGATTAGCAGTTTCGCCCTTTTCGAGCAACTGCCGGTGACGACGTGACGCGCGTTCCTGCGCGCTGGCCGTCAGATACACCTTCAACTGGGCATCGGCGAATACCACCGTCCCCATGTCACGCCCGTCGGCAACCAGACCGGGCTTTTCACGGAATGCGCGCTGGCGCTGCAGCAGCGCATCGCGGACGGCCGGCAGCGCCGCAACCTGAGAGGCACCAGCACCAACCGCTTCGGTACGAATAGCCCGACTGACGTCTTCGCCTTCCAAAATTATCTGCTGCTCGCGACCGTCTTCAGCGGCGACAAACTGCACATCCAGATGCGCAGCCAACGCCTCAAGCGCCGCTTCGTTGGTCAGATCAACCCCATGATTGCGGGCGGCAAATGCCAGCAGACGATACAGCGCCCCCGAGTCGAGCAGGTTCCAGCCCAGCCGACGGGCTAGCAGACCGGCAATGGTCCCCTTGCCTGAGCCGCCGGGGCCGTCGATGGTAATGACGGGGGCCTGTTGATCAATCACGCGTTTTCCTCCAGTTGGACTTTCATGCCGACCGACTGCGCCAGTTCGACAAAGCCCGGGAACGACGTTGCCACGTTGGCGCAGTCTTTAATATGAATGTCACCAGTGGCACGCAGCGCAGCAACCGAGAACGACATGGCGATGCGGTGGTCACCGTGGCTTTCAACAGTGCCGCCGCCAATCGGACCGCCGTCGATGACAATGCCGTCCGGTGTCGGCTCGGCCTTGACGCCCAGCGCCTGCAGGCCATCAGCCATAACCTGAATACGATCAGATTCCTTGACCCGCAGCTCTTCTGCATCACGCAGAATGGTGCGCCCTTCGGCGCAGGCGGCAGCAACAAACAGCACCGGGAATTCATCAATGGCCAGCGGCACCTGATCCACCGGAATGTCGATTCCCTTGAGTGGCGCATAGCGAACACGGATGTCCGCAACCGGCTCGCCCCCGACTTCGCGCTCGTTCAGCAGTTCCAGATTGCCACCCATCTCACGCAGGATATTGATGATACCGATACGCGTCGGGTTGATGCCGACATGTTCCAGAGTCAGATCAGCACCTTCACAGATGCTGGCGGCGACCATAAAGAATGCCGCGGAGGAAATGTCGGCCGGCACGTCGATACGGCAGGCGGTCAGGGTGTGGCCAGACTCGATGGTAACCGTGTCGCCATCCACCTTGACCGGATAGCCGAAGCCCTTGAGCATGCGCTCGGTGTGATCGCGAGTCGGTGCCGGCTCGCTCACGGAAGTCGTGCCGGAGGCATACAAACCGGCGAGCAGGATGCAGGATTTGACCTGCGCACTGGCCATCGGCATCTGATAATCCATGCCCATCATGCGACTGCCGCCCTTGATGCGCAGCGGCGGACGGCCTTCGTCACCGGTTTCAATCTGGGCACCCATCTCACGCAGCGGCTTGGCCACCCGCCCCATCGGACGCTTGGACAGAGACGCATCACCGGTGAGCACAGTGTCGAACTCCTGACCAGCAAGCAGCCCCGACAGCAGGCGCATGGAGGTACCGGAGTTACCCAGATACAGCGAACCCGGCGGAGACTTGAGGCCGTGCAAGCCAACACCATTGATGGTGACCCGACCATGATGTGGACCTTCGATGACGACCCCCATGTCACGGAACGCCTGCAGGGTTGCCAGGCTGTCTTCACCTTCGAGGAAACCTTCTACCTCGGTTACTCCCTCGGCCAGCGAGCCAAGCATGATGGAGCGATGGGAGATGGATTTGTCGCCCGGCACGCGAATGCGCCCGGTCACCTGCCCGCCAGGGCGCGCGATGAAATTGAATTCGTTAGTCTGCATAGGTTCCATGTAGGCCCTGCGGGCCAGAATAGTACTGAAATGCTCTCGTGCCGATTTGGCTCGGGTAAACACACCGAGCAGCGTATTGGCGTCGCGGGTTTCCACCGCCTCACGCAATCGACCCAGATCCTGGGTAAAGGCATCCAGGCTGCGCAAGACCGCATCCCGGTTAGCCAGAAACACATCGCGCCACATCACCGGATCGCTTGCGGCAATGCGGGTAAAGTCCCGGAAACCACCGGCCGCATAACGGAAAATTTCAAGATTCTCGTTACGCGATGCCAGGGTGTCGACCAGCGAAAAGGCCAGCAAATGCGGCAAATGACTGGTGGCTGCCAGGACTTCGTCATGGTCGGCCAGTGACATTTGCTCCACATCGGCGCCCAGCGCCTGCCAGCACTGTCGAACCCGCTCAACAGCGTCTTTTGCGGTCTGCTCGAGCGGCGTCAAAATAACCTTATGATGGCGAAACAGGTCTGCACGCGCCGCTTCAACACCACTTTTCTCTGAACCGGCGATCGGATGCCCCGGCACGAAGTTGGCCGGCACCTGTCCAAAAACCTCTTCTACCGCCAGCGCAACCGCACCCTTGGTACTTCCCACATCGGTCATTACCGACTGACCGAGATCCATCGCAGCCAACTGGGCCAGCACCGCGCGCATGCCGAGTACGGGAACAGCGAGCATGATCAGGTCAGCACCGGCAACGGCCTCAGCCAGATCGGCAGTGGCCTTATCGACGACACCTAGCGGCACCGCCTGGCGACGCGCCACCGGGTCAAGATCACAGCCGACCACCTCGGCGCACAGACCGCTCTCGCGCATACCCTTGGCAAAGGAGCCACCAATCAGACCCAGACCAATAACCGCAAGACGACCGATTTTCGGCGCCCCCTGTGACAACGCGATTACACTAGGCACGCGCCAGCACCTGCTTGAGAGCATCCAGAAAACGCTGGTTCTCTGCCGGTAGGCCGATGGTCACCCGCAGGTGATTTGGCATGCCGTAATTGGCAACCGGGCGCACGATCACGCCCTCACGCAGCAGCCCCTGGAATACCGGAGCGGCTTCACGCCCGAGATCAATGGCCAGGAAATTGCCCCGCGACGGGATCCAGCTCAGCCCCATGGCCAGGCAACCATCCTCCAGTTGCTGCATGCCCTGACGGTTGATGCGGCGACTTTCAATCAGATAGGCCTCGTCTTCCAACGCAGCCAACGCAGCAGCCAGCGCAAGGCTGTTGACGTTGAATGGCTGACGCACCCGATTCAGCGCATCGGCAATCGCCGGCGCGGACAGGCCGTAGCCCACCCGCAGCGCTGCCAGACCGTAGGCCTTGGAAAAGGTACGCGAGACCAGCAGGTTACCGTAGCGGGCCAGATAATCGACGCCGTTGGGCACGTCGTCGGTTTCAACGTACTCGGTGTAGGCCTCGTCCAGCACCACGATCACGTTCTCGGGGACGCGATCCAGAAACGCTTCCAGTGCATCACGCTCAATCCAGGTACCGGTTGGGTTGTTCGGATTGGCAATAAAAACGATGCGGGTAGCCGGCGTTATCGCTGCCGCCATGGCATCCAGATCATGCCCCCAGTCCTTTGCCGGCACTGGTACTGCCTTGGCACCCACCGCCTGAGTGACAATCGGGTAGACCGCGAACGCGTGATCGCTGAACACCACCTCATGCTCGGGCCCGACAAAGGCGCGGGTGACCAGTTCAAGAATGTCGTTCGAGCCGTTGCCAAGGGTGATACCAGCGGTATCCACGCCCAGCTTTGCGGCCAGCGCCTGCTTGAGCGCAAAGCCGTTGCCATCGGGATAGCGGGTCAGCTCCGGCAAAGCGGCAGCAATAGCATCACGGACGGCCGGGCTCGGGCCAAGCGGGTTCTCGTTACTGGCCAGCTTGACGATATCCTGCGGGCGCAGACCAAACTCACGCGCCAGCTCTTCCACCGGCTTGCCCGGCACGTAAGGGGACAGCTTCTGCACGCCTGGACGCGCCAGGCCAAGAAAATCACAACTCATAACACAAGCCTCAAGCTACAAGCGGCAAGCTCCAAGTCACGCCAAGCCGCAGTTGCTTGCAGCTTGCGGCTTGCAGCTCGTCGCTGATGATTTAGAGCACCGCCTTCGGATACGACCCCAGCACCTTGAGCGCTACCGATTCGTCGTTGATCTTCTCCAGCACATCCCTGATCAGCGGGTCGTGCTGATGGCCGAAGAAGTCGATGAAGAATACATAGGTCCACTTGCCGCTACGCGACGGGCGGGTTTCGATGCGACTGAGATCAATACCATTGGAGTGGAACGGCTGCAGCAGATGATGCAGAGCACCCGGCTTGTTACGCATGGAAACGATGATCGATGTCTTGTCGTCACCAGTCGGCGGAACCTGCTGGTTACCGATGATCAAAAAGCGCGTGGAGTTGTCCGGACGATCCTCGATCTTCTCGGCCAGACGGGTCAGACCATAGAGGTCAGCAGCCATATCACCGGCAATCGCTGCCGAGTTCCACTCACCCTTGACCCGGCGCGCCGCGTCAGCATTGCTGGAAACCGCAATGCGCTCTACGTTGGGGTAGTGGGCATCCAGCCACTTGCGGCACTGCGCCAGCGACTGAGCGTGGGAATAGACCCGGGAAATCTTGTCGGTCTTGGTGTTCTCACCCACCAGCAGATGGTGGTGAATGCGCAGCTCGACTTCGCCACAGATCACCAGATCGTGCTCCAGGAAGCTGTCCAGCGTATGGTTGATCGCGCCCTCGGTGGAGTTCTCCACCGGCACCACACCAAACTGCACGGCACCCGCGGCAACTTCACGGAAGATTTCGTCGATTGCTGCCATCGGTACGCTAACGACCGAATGGCCAAAATGTTTCAGTGCTGCGGCCTGGGTAAAGGTGCCTTCCGGACCGAGGTAAGCCACCCGTAGCGGCTCTTCCAGCGCCAGGCAGGCAGACATGATTTCACGGAACAGACGCGCCACTTCCTCGTTATCGAGCGGGCCCTTGTTCAGCTCCATGATGTGCTTCAGCACCCATGCCTCGCGCTCCGGACGATAGAACACCGGCTTCACGCCCGGTTCCAGCGCCTTCTGCTTGACGTGAGCAACAGTCTGCGCGCAAGTCGCTCGCTCGCTGATCAGGTCAAGAATCTTTTCGTCAATGGTGTCGATGCGCTTACGCAGCGCCTTCAACTGATCTTCATCGGACATGAGTATCAACCGTGCTGCTTTTCGAACTCGGCCATGTAGGCCACCAAAGCGTCAACCGCCGCTTGCGGCACCGCGTTATAGATGGAGGCACGCATGCCGCCCACCGAGCGGTGACCCTTCAGGTTCAGCAGGCCGCGCTCTTCTGCCCCCGCCAGGAAGGGTTTGTCGAGACGGTCATCGGCCAGGCGGAACGGAATGTTCATCCAAGAACGATCGGCCACGTTGATCGGGTTGGTGTACAGCTCGCTGGCATCAATCGCCGAATACAAAGCTTTCTGCTTGGCATCGTTGACGCGCTTGACCACCTCAAGACCACCCTGCTCCTTCAACCACTGGAAGATCAGGCCAGACAGGTACCAGGCAAAGGTCGGCGGCGTGTTGTACATCGAGTCGTTCTTCGCTGCGACCGCGTAATCGAGCATGGTCGGGCAGCTGGCACGGGCACGCCCCAGCAGGTCTTCACGCGCAATGACAACTACCAGACCGCTTGGGCCAATGTTCTTTTGCGCGCCGGCGTAGATCATGCCGAACTGCGAGACATCTACAGGACGGGAGAGAATGCTCGAAGACATGTCCGCTACCAGCGGCACCTCACCGGTCTGCGGTACCCAGTTAAATTCCAGACCGCCAATGGTCTCGTTCGGGCAGTAGTGCACATAGGCCGCATCCGCAGACAACTGCCACTCGTTCTGACCGGGAATCGCAAAGTAGTCGTAATTTTTTGCGCTGCCGGCAACGTTGACACTGCCATAGCGCGAGGCTTCTTCAATCGCCTTGCGGGACCAGATACCGGTATCGATGTAGTCAGCGCTGCCACCGTCCGGCATCAAATTCAGCGGAATCTGGGCAAACTGCTGACTGGCACCGCCCTGCAGGAACAGGACCTTGTAGTTGTCAGGAATGGACATCAGGTCGCGCAGGTCCTGTTCGGCCTGCTGGGCGACGGCAACAAACTCATCACTGCGGTGACTCATTTCCATGATCGACAGGCCTTTGCCCTGCCAGTCAAGCAGCTCGGCCTGAGCCCGCTGCAGTACCGCTTCCGGCAACGCGGCCGGCCCAGCACAGAAATTGAACAGACGCTTACTCACGATTACTCCTGATCATCCACGGGTTGCTGCTCGTCACTTTCCGGAAGCTGGGCATCACCTTCTGCGGCGGCTTCCTCTTCCAGCTCAATATCGTCTTCCGACGGCTCCTGCACACGCTCCAGCCCCACCAGCTTCTCTTCTGTCGCCAAGCGAATCAGCATTACGCCCTGGGTGTTGCGCGACAGGCTGGACACTTCGCTGACCCGGGTGCGCACCAGCGTGCCCTGGTCAGAAATCAGCATAATTTCCTCGCCGTCCACTACCTGTACGGCACCGACCAGCGCACCGTTGCGCTCGTTGGACACCATCGCGATCACGCCCTGGCCACCACGGCCGCGACGCGGGAATTCCTCCAGCACGGTGCGTTTGCCGTACCCCCGTTCGGAGGCGGTCAGAATCTGCGCCTGTGGCTCGGGAATCAGCATGGAGATCAGACGCTGGCCAGTCGGCAGACGCATGCCGCGTACGCCGCGCGCAGTGCGCCCCATGGTGCGCACATGGCGTTCCTTGAAACGAATGACCTTGCCGCCGTCGGAGAACAGCATGATGTCGCGCGAACCATCGGTAATGGCCGCGGCGATCAGGGTGTCACCCTCCTCCAGGCGCAGCGCAATCAGACCGTTGCTGCGCGGACGACTGAACTGCACCAGCGGAGTCTTTTTCACCGTGCCGCGAGCAGTCGCCATAAAGATGTAAGCGCCGGTCGGCTCGTCATTCTCGTCATCATCACCGTCAGCCTCGGCGTCAGCTTCAGCCTCAACCTCGACGGCTTCGCCTTCGATCACGCCGGCGTCGTCGTCCAGCTCATCGCCCTCTTCGGCACTCTGCTGCTGCAGGGCTTCGAGATCGATTTGCAGCATCGCGGTAATCCACTCACCCTCTTCCAGCGGCAACAGATTGACCAGCGGACGCCCCCGCGCAGTACGCGAGGCTTCAGGGATTTCGTAGGTCTTCAGCCAGTAGACCTTGCCGCGGCTGGAGAACAGCAGCAGCGTGGCATGACTATTGGCAACCAGCAGGTGTTCGACGTAATCCTCGTCCTTAACCCCGGTTGCGGCCTTGCCACGACCACCGCGGCGCTGTGCCTGATAATCGGTCAACGGCTGACTCTTGGCATAGCCACCATGGGAGATGGTGACCACACGCTCCTCTTCGGTAATCAGGTCAGCGATGGTCAGGTCCATCCGCGAGGCGACGATTTCGGTACGGCGGGCGTCACCGAAGGCGGCTTTGACCTGTTCCAGCTCCTCGACGATCACTTCCATCAGGCGCTCGTGACTATTGAGGATGCGCAGCAACTCGCCGATCTGCTCAAGAATCTGCTGATACTCGGTGAGCAGTTTTTCATGCTCCAGGCCGGTCAGGCGATGCAGACGCATATCCAGAATCGCCTGCGCCTGCTCGGCGGACAGGTAGTACTGACCATCGCGCAGCCCAAACTCCTCACCCAGCCCGTCAGGACGGCAGGATTCAGCACCGGCACGCTCAACCATCTCGATCACGGTACCCGGCGCCCAGGCAGCAGCGAGCAGGCGCTCCTTCGCCTCGGCCGGAGTCGGCGACTGCTTGATCAGCTCGATCACCGGATCGATATTGGACAGCGCAACCGCCTGACCTTCAAGGATGTGACCACGCTCACGGGCCTTGCGCAGCTCATAGACGGTGCGACGGGTAACCACCTCACGGCGGTGGCGTACGAAGGCTTCCAGCAGCTCCTTGAGGTTCAGGATCTTCGGCTGGCCGTCGAGCAGCCCGACCACGTTGATGCCGAATACACTCTGCATCTGGGTCTGGGCATAGAGGTTGTTAAGGATAACCTCAGGCACTTCGCCACGACGCAGCTCAATCACCACGCGGATACCGTCCTTGTCGGACTCATCGCGCAGCTCGGTAATACCCTCAAGCTTCTTCTCTTTTACCAGCTCGGCGATCTTCTCGATCAGACGCGCCTTGTTGAGCTGATAGGGCAATTCGGAGATGACAATCTGCTGGCGACCGCCAACCTTGTCGATATCTTCAATATGGCAGCGCGCCCGCACGTAAATGCGGCCACGGCCGGTGCGGTAGGCTTCAACGATACCAGCGCGACCGTTGATGATGCCGGCGGTCGGAAAATCAGGGCCCGGAATGAATTCCATCAGCTCGTCGATGCTGATGTCGGGATTACTGATCACAGCCAGACAGCCGTTGATCACTTCGGTCAGGTTGTGCGGCGGAATGTTGGTCGCCATACCGACAGCGATACCACTGGAACCGTTGACCAGCAGGTGCGGAATCTTGGTCGGCAGAACGTCAGGAATTTGTTCCTTGCCGTCGTAGTTAGGTACCCAGTCGACGGTTTCTTTGTCCAGATCAGCCAGCAGTTCATGGGTCAGCTTGGCCATCCGCACTTCGGTGTAACGCATTGCGGCAGCATTATCGCCGTCAATGGAACCGAAGTTGCCCTGACCGTCGACCAGCGGATAACGCATGGAGAAGTCCTGCGCCATACGCACGATGGTGTCGTACACGGCAGAGTCGCCGTGCGGGTGGTACTTACCGATTACGTCACCAACAACACGGGCCGACTTCAGGTACGGCTTGTTCCAGTCATTACCCAGCTCACTCATCGCATACAGGACGCGACGGTGTACCGGCTTGAGACCGTCGCGCACATCCGGCAGGGCACGACCGACGATTACGCTCATCGCGTAATCCAGGTAGGACTGCTTCAGTTCGTCTTCGATATTGACTGGAAGGATTTCTTTGGCCAGTTCACCCATGAAACGGCATTCCTTTTATTGTCGGCAACCCATTGATGCCAAAAGCATTAGTCACATGCGCAAGGAGGACGAACACGCCGACCAACCCTCACCGCGGGCCAAGGCCCGCAGCGGGACGCGTCCCGCCCGATCAAAGCGACAGAGGATACCACAGACAAGGCGCTGGCGGGAGCACGAAGCACACCCGCCACACAGCCTCAGTGGAGCTGGCGAACGCTCATCAGGCTGGCTACTTTTCGCTCGTCAGGCTGCTCGATAATGCCCTTTTCGGTGACAATCGCATCAATCAGCTCAACCGGCGTAACCTCTAGCGGAGACGACTCGCCACCACCACGGGTCAATGACCCGCTGCCAAGCTGATCCGGGCCAAGGTCGTCCGCATCCGCCAGTGACATATCGATGGTTGCAGTAGACGCGACGACCATAAAACGCAGCCCGTGATGCATAGCCAGAATCGCCAGCATGTAGCTGCCCAGCGGGCCGATAACATCGCCGTTGGCAGCAATGCGCTCGGCACCGACCAGCACCCAGGTAACCCCGTCGTGTTTCATCAGCCGCCCGGCCTCGACATCGGCATGCAGCGCCGCTGGCGCGCCGCTGCGCAGCAACTCGGACAACCCCAGCGAAGCGCTCGGCAGCAACGACCGCCCCTCGTTGACCAGTACCTCGCCGACCAGCCCGGCCGCGCTGGCGGTGCGGGCGACCCCATAGGTGGTACCGCCGCCGCCACCGGACAGATCACCGCCGTAGCCGTGCAACATGACCCGGTGCACCGGCGCCTGGTGCCGGCGCAGCAGTTGAACACCCAGCTTGGCCATTGTCTGGTTGGCCTCCCGGTCGGCTGCCTGAATAGCCTGAGCCGCCTGCAACAGGCGCACAGCCATGTCATCAGTTGGACTGGTGCTGGCAATGGTTTGCCGCATGATGCCGAGCGCCCAGTGCAGGTTAGCCGCCATGGGCTGCACCGCCGCCAGCTCGTCCAGCAACGGCTGCAGGGCTGTCAGCCAGTTTACGGGAGGCACTGGCCTTCGGGCCGCCAGCGCCAGCGCATAGGCCGCCGCAATCCCCAACGCTGCAGCTCCGCAGACCACGCCATCACGCATGGCAGCCAGCACCTGTGCCGGATTGCCGCACTCAATCGCCACCACCTGATCAGGCAGCACCCGTTGGTCCAGCAGCCTGACTTTGCCTTCCGCCAGCCATACCAGCCCTTGCAGCGGCTGATCAGCCGCCATCGTATCCACATGCAACATGAGCGAACCCCCTATTCCGGCACTGTCATTCGTTGCGAACCACAGCTACTTTCACGCTGCATTTGCGCACCACCAGCAGGTATACTTGCCGACCATGATGCAAGGTGAACTGAACATGACCACGCTGCCCCGTGAGCTCGATCTACTGATCGTGCCACGCTGGATCGTGCCCGTTGTCCCGCACGGCCAGGTACTTGAAAATCATGCCCTGGCAGTCCATCAGGGGCGCATCGTCGGCATTGTGCCGGTGGCCTCCGCCAACGCGTTAACCCCACGCGAGCGGCGCGACCTGCCAAACCATGTGCTCATTCCCGGCCTGATCAACGCCCATGGCCACGCAGCGATGACGCTGTTCCGCGGCCTGGCCGACGACCTGCCACTGATGACATGGCTGACAGACCATATATGGCCCGCAGAAGGCCGCTGGGTCAACGCCGATTTTGTCCGTCTGGGTACTGAGCTGGCGATTGCCGAGATGCTGCGCGGCGGTACGACCTGCTTTTCCGACATGTATTTCTTCCCTGATGTCGCCGCTGCCGCAGCAGCCGACGCCGGCATACGCGCCCAGCTCTGCTTCCCTGTGATCGACAACCCGATTCCAGGGGCACGTGACGCGGCCGAGGCCGTCGCCAAGGGGCTGCGCCTGCGTGACGAGATGCGCCACAACGCCTTGATCAGCGTCGCCTTTGGTCCACACGCACCCTACACCGTGGGCGACGAGACGCTCGGCCGTATTCGTACCCTCGCCGACGAGCTGGATATGCCGATTCAGATGCATATTCACGAGACTGCCGGTGAAGTTGCCGACGCCGTTGCACAGACCGGCATGCGTCCACTGCAGCGACTCCAGCAGTTGGGCCTGCTTGGCCCTCGCCTGCAGGCCGTGCATGCAACCGAGATCAACGACGAAGACCTCG
This sequence comes from Halopseudomonas oceani, assembly GCF_002903165.1. Classification (GTDB taxonomy): domain Bacteria; phylum Pseudomonadota; class Gammaproteobacteria; order Pseudomonadales; family Pseudomonadaceae; genus Halopseudomonas; species Halopseudomonas oceani. The sequence goes on along the minus strand of NZ_PPSK01000007.1, from coordinate 49,808 downwards.
CACTGCTGGTCGAATACGGCGTACAACTGATCCACTGCCCCGAATCAAACCTGAAATTGGCCAGCGGCATGATGCCGGTTCAGCGCCTGCTGGATAGCGGCCTCAACGTCGCCCTGGGCACCGACGGTGCTGCCAGCAACAATGACCTGGATATGCTCGGCGAAATGCGTACTGCGGCCATGCTGGCAAAAATCGTCAGCGGCGCACCAACGGCGCTGGATGCCCATAGCGCATTACACATGGCCACGCTCGCCGGGGCACGGGCCCTGGGGCTCGACGAGGAAACTGGCTCTATCGAAGTCGGCAAGGCGGCCGACGTTACCGCCGTTGACCTGTCTGGGCTGGCCCAGCAACCGCTCTACCACCCCGTTTCGCAGCTGCTCTACACCTGCAACGCCAGCCAGGTAAGCGATGTCTGGGTGGCTGGCCGCAGCAAACTGCGTGACGGCCAACTGATTGGAATAGATACGCAATCCATTCTCCAGCAGGCCCGCAGCCTGGCTGAACTCATTGCCAAAGGGGATACCCATGAGTCTTAACGTCGACCGCGCCGAAATCGCCAAGTTTGAAGCGCTGGCAAGCCGCTGGTGGGACCGCAACAGCGAATTCAAACCGCTGCACGAAATCAACCCGCTGCGCACCAACTGGATCGACGAGCGCGTCGGTCTGGCGGGCAAGAAGGTGCTGGACGTTGGTTGTGGCGGCGGCATTCTGGCGGAAGCCATGGCCCAGCGCGGCGCCCAGGTCACCGGTATCGACATGGGCGAAGCGCCACTGGCCGTCGCCCGCCTGCATCAATTGGAGTCTGGCGTCAGCGTTGAGTACGACCAGAGCACCGCCGAAGAGTACGCCGAGCAGCATGCTGGCACCTTTGATGTAGTCACCTGCCTGGAGATGCTTGAGCACGTACCTGACCCGGGTTCGGTCATCCGCGCCTGCGCTCGTCTAGTCAAGCCCGGCGGCCAGGTATTCTTCTCGACCATCAACCGCAACCCCAAGTCATTCCTGTTTGCGATCGTCGGTGCTGAATACGTTCTGCGTATGCTGCCGCGTGGCACACACGAATTCGCCAAGTTCATCCGCCCGGCGGAACTCGGCCGCTGGATTCGCGACGCCGAGCTGGACCTGCACGACATCACTGGCCTGACCTTCAATCCGCTAACCCGCACCTACAAGCTGGAAGCCGATGTCGACGTCAACTACATGGTCTACTGCCAGCGCGGGATCGACGCCTGATGCTTAGCGGCGTTCTATTCGACCTTGACGGCACCCTGCTGGACACCGTGGAAGACTTTATGGCGGTGATTGACAGCATGCTTGACGAGCACCAGCGCCCACGGGTTGCACCCGAGCTGATCCGTGCTCAGGTCTCAGACGGTTCGATCGGCATGCTCTCAGTGGCCTTTGCTACGCGCCCCGGTGAGCCCGGCTTTGACGCCCTGCGCGATGAGTTTCTGACCCGCTACGAACGCGCCCTCGCCGTGCATACCCGACCGTTCCCCGGCATCATGCCGCTGCTCGACTGGCTGGATACTGAAGGCCTGCCCTGGGGCGTGGTCACCAACAAGTTGAGCCGTTTCAGCATCCCACTGATGGAACAGATTGGCCTGTCCGAGCGTTGCGGCAGTCTGGTCTGTCCCGATCAGGTCAGCCAGGGCAAACCGCACCCGGAAGCTATATTCAAAGCCTGCGCAGAGCTTAGTATCAGCCCGCAGCATTGCGTCTTCGTGGGTGACCACCTGCGCGACATCCAAGCTGGCCGCGCCGCCGGAATGGACACCATTGCAGCCCTCTACGGCTACCTGCCAGCGGAAGAAGACCACACCGCCTGGCAAGCAACCCACAGCGTTTACACCGCCACCGACCTGCAGCCCTGGCTCCTTGGCCGGCGCAATCTGGAGACAATTGATGTTTGACTACACCGCCCCGGCCAACCTGCTCGAAGGCCGCGTTATTCTGATCACCGGCGCTGGCGATGGTATTGGTCGCGCCTGTGCCCTGAGCTGCGCCGCACACGGCGCCACCGTCGTTTTGGTAGGCCGCACCCAGAGCAAGCTTGAAGAGGTCTACGACGCCATCGAAGCCGCAGGCCACCCGCAGCCGGCGCTATGCCCCCTCAACCTGGAAACCGCCACAGAGAAGGACTACGAAGACCTCGCCGACCAGCTGTTTGACGCCTTCGGCCACCTGGACGGGCTAGTGCACAACGCGGCAGAGCTAGGCCCACGCACGCTGCTCGACAGTGTCAAGGCCGACGCCTGGATACGGGTCATGCAGGTCAACGTCAACGCCCCCTTCCTGCTGACCAAGACGATGATGCCACTACTGCGCGCCGCCAGTGACGCATCCGTGGTACTGCTTTCCTCCAGCGTCGGTCGCAAGGGTCGTGCCTACTGGGGGCCCTATGCAATCAGCAAGTTCGCCGTTGAAGGCATGATGCAAGTCCTCGCCGATGAACAGGATGGCACCAGCAACATCCGCGTCAACAGCCTGAATCCGGGAGCCACCCGCACCCGCATGCGTGCCCGGGCCTACCCCAACGAACCCGTGGAGACCAACCCCGAGCCGGAGGCCATCATGCCTGCATTTCTTTACCTGCTTGGTCCCGATAGCCGTGAATGCAATGGTCAGGCCTTGAACGCCCAGTAAGGCGACATTTTGACGAAGCCTTACCGCCGCCCGTCAGCCAGTCGACTGAGGGCGGCATTTTTTTGCCGTTATCGCCGCACAAAATCACGACCAATAACACAAGACACTGATTTAATTGACTTTATTATAATGGCACATTGATTGCTTGGATGCCTGTATCAGCAAATTAGCGGACACAGCCAACATGCCAGTTCAGGGAAATACCATCGACTTCGACTCGGCGCGCGTAAAGCTAGGCCATGGCAGTACCCAGCAGCGCCGTAACGGCAAGCCGGCCGCCACATTTCAGAACACCCAGCGAAATCTGATGCAGAACCTGCAGACCAGTCTCGAGCTTGATCGGGTACTCCAGGTATTCTTTTCTGCGCTACAAGACCTGTTGCTGATCGACAGCCTGGAATACCGCCATACCAGCGTGACTACACCGCTCCTTTTCGGGCAGCCTGGACTGCACCGCTGCAGCTATCGCATGTCCCATGCCGGCAACTATCTGGGCGAGCTTCAGCTGAGCCGGCAGACGCGCTTCGCAGAGGATGAACTGCTCAGCATCGAAGGGCTGCTGGCTACCCTGATGTTTCCGCTACGAAACGCCTTGCTCTATCGGGAGGCACTGGCGTGTGCCCTGAACGATACCCTGACCGGCGCTGGCAACCGCCTGGCACTGAACCAGAACCTGGAACGCGACATCCGGAGCAGCAAACGCAGCGGGCAGCCGCTGTCGCTGATGGTGCTTGACGTTGATCACTTCAAGAGCGTCAACGACCGCTATGGTCACGCCTACGGCGACGAAGCGCTGAAGGCAATGGTTGACTGCGTTACCGCCACACTGCGCAACGTTGACTGTCTGTACCGCCTCGGCGGCGAAGAGTTTGTCGTGTTGCTGAACAATACTGACGCCGAAGCCTGCCATCTGGTAGCGGAGCGAATTCGTCAGTCGATTGAAGAACTCCAGTTCCAGATTGATGGCCAGCCTCTGCCCATGACAGCCAGCCTTGGCCATGCCACTCTGCGTTCACAGGACGACGCACGCAGCCTGTTGGACCGCGCCGACCAGCGCATGTACCAGGCCAAACGCAACGGTCGTAATCAGGTGATTGGGACGGAATAACAAGAACGGGAGCAGCGAACGCTGCTCCCGGATGGCTCAGTGAGTCTGCGCCGGTTTGTTGGCAAGATAATCTTCGAACAACAGGTTCGCGTTACCCAGTGACATCAGGTGCGCGTAGACCCAACCGAGGAAGCCCGCCTTGTTCAGCGCCAGCACCTGCTCGTCAGCAAGCGCCAGGAAGCGCTCCTCATCCACCGCGTGGAAATCCTTGAGGACGAAGCTTTCACCGCTTGCATGGGTCAGCTTCAAGGTACGCGGTACCAACAGATCCATTTCACGCAGCATTGCCACGAACTGACGTGTGCGCTGCATCTCGGCGGTAAAGTTCTGCAGGAACTGAATCATTTCATCGAGATAGGCACTGTTTTCACCGGTTTCGGCAAACAGCTCACGACCTTCCTCTTCATTCCAGCCCGCGTAGGCCTCGTCGAAGCAAACGGTGAATTCATCGTTTTCAGACTGCGCCAGCACAAAGGGATAACGGCGAATAAAGGCCGGAACATAGGTATTTGAGCGCCACTGTCCGGAGTCACCGACAAAGCTGTTCAATCCCTGTTTAAGCCCCATCAACGCAATCGGACTGAGCCCATCGCCTTCACCGATAAACACAACCGGATAACTGCGCGCCGCCTGGAAAAACTCGAGCCCGGCGAGCGGCACAATATGCGTCCCTGCGGCGAACTCGCACCCCTTGTCGGTTTTCAGCTTGAGCGCTTTGTGCTGATCGCGGTTGAGCGCCTTGATTTCCTTGTAAAGCAACAACGTTGACATCCTTCTACTCCCTGTCCGGACTCTGGTCCGGTTGTTTCGTTTTTCCCAATGCCCGAGCCTATCGGAAAACCAGCTGCAGCAATACCTGTCCGCTGTCCTGATCGGGCACTACGTCCTTGAATGCACCTGCAACCACCAGGCTTGCAGAAATCCTGTCGTTCCACCAGCGGCTGTTGACACCAGCACCACCGCTGATCAGATCCACATCTTCGTCGCCCAACTCCATGGCCCGGCCGTAATCCATAAACACAAACGGCTGCCAGCGCTGACTGAGATGCCAGTAACCCTCCACACTAAGGTTCACCCCCCATGGTGCGGTGATGACACCCGGTTCATAACCGCGCTGGGCGCTGATACCACCAAACTGCTTGTGCAAGGCTGACGGCAATTCTTCCTGACGGGTCGCATACTGCCAGCCGGCCTTGCCTACCAGCTCGTACTCCTCGCCGAGTTGTCGTGAGGAGTAAAGATCGCCGGTGAGGATAGTGAAGTTGCCACTCTCTCCGGTCAGGGCGTTATCTGGCGAGGCCTGACGAATGCGCTGCTCGTAGCGGGTGTACCAGGGCGCCGCCCGGTACTCGAACTGGCCCTTGACGAATACTTCCTGAATATCCACCTCACTCAGGGTAACGCCCTCCAGCGTCGTCTCCGAGGTCTGGAAGGTATACCCGAGTCCGCCCAGAAGCAGCCAACGATCAGACAGCCACCATGGCTGGTCGAAGCCCAGGCCATAGTTGCTGGAGTCCCCTTCAATATTGAGATCCGCCAGCGGCCCGCGTTTGATCTCCATTGTATTGGCTCCCGCCTCAATCCAGGCAAACCCGTTGCTGCGGGTAACCGGGCGGGTATAGCGCAAATTCATGTACTGGCTGCCACGCGTTCCAACCAGCACCGCGCTGATGTTGTCGGCTGCGCCGGTCGGCGAGAACCAGTTGAAGGTACCACCAAGCTGCTCGTAGCCGGTGCCTTCGCTGCCGTAGTTGTTGGCAAACAGAGACCAGGAAAAACGCTTCGGCTCAAAGCGCTCCAGGTCAACCCGAGTAGTACCAAAGCGTTCGCCGGGCGCCAGACCTGCGGAAAGCTGCGGCCCCTGACTGGTGGCATTGAAGCGTCGAATCGCCTCGATCAGCATCGGACTATTAAGCGTTTCCCCCTCCGTGAGGCTCAAGCGTTCACGGTAGAAGCTCTCGTCAACAGACTGCGCCTCACCACTGAAGACCACGCTATCAAGCTTGGCTTCCACTAATACGACGCGCAACTGCCCGTCTTCCAGCGACTGCGGTGGGATGATCGCCCGTGCCGTCAGTTGGCCACTGTCGGCGTAGCGCTGATTCACCTCACGGATCATCGCGTTCAGGTCGGCAAAGGTAATCTCGCGGCCAACGTAGCGGCCAGCTATCGCCTTCAGTTCATCCTGCGACAGGAACACCGACTGGTTGAAGCTGATACCACTTAGCACGAAGGGCGGGCTGTCGGCAGGCAGTGCATCGCCCTGCTCAGGCTGCTCACCCTGGATGGCCGGCACTTCGATTCGACGCGCTCGCTCCTCTATCTCCTGCTGACGCCGCTGAGCATCGATCTGCTCGCGCTGCAAACTGGGATTGACCTGCCCGGCGCTGACGCCACCAGGCAGAACCACCTGAGCCTGGGCAACACAGGGCAACAACGCAGCCACTGCCAGCATCCATACTCGCTTATTGCTCCTTGCCTGCGTTGTCATCAGATATCCCACCGTTCCTCGTCATCATTGTTGGTTGAACCCTGTGGCCACTGCAGATTAACCGGACCCATTTGCCCGGGAACCTGAACCTGCTTGCTCGGCGCCGGCGGAATACCGGCAGCCTGATTCATCAACTGCCCCAGACGCAGCGCCATCAGATCGGGCGTCAGCATCGCCTGGGCGTAACGCGCAGCCGTAATGCCCTGATAGTCAACGCCGCCGTCCTGGTGGCCTTCGGCGAAGTTCGGCACGCGCACCAGGTGGGTCGAATCGCGGTGCAGCACATAGGCGTTGGTATAGGTCGATACATCGCTTTGATACAACCAGAAAGCCTTATCAAGCTCATACAGCTGCACATTGGCGTCCGCGCGATATGCCGGCGACAGGTTATCCGCGATCAGCAGCGCCTGAGGCGTGCTCAACCGGAAGAAGTCGGCATTGCGAATATCGTCGAAGTCGGCGATGGCAGCAGTCGTTTCAAAGTCGGTGTAGACCATGTCCAGCAGCGAGGTTGTAACCGCACTGCCCTGCAGCCGCAGGACAAAACGATCACCGGCCGCGCCGTCGTTGTTCAGGCCGGTCACCAGCAACTGCAGTGCACCACTGCCGGTTTGCTGCGCACCCAGCTCAACGTCCTGCGCATGCAGATCGGCAGCGACACCCAGTTGCGCATCGGCAACCCGAATAGCCGAGCCAGCCCACAGACTCATGGTCGGTGTTACCACCTGCCGCAACTCGATAACCGCCGGCGTGGCAGTGCCATCGCGCCAACCCGCATTGGCGGTCAGACCGCCTTCTGCCACGACCACGTCACCCGTAGTATCAAGCAAGCTATCAAGCAGCACCTGGCCACCGGCCAGCAGGCGCTGGAAGCTGATGTCTTCATCGGCGCTCCAGTCCTGGTCGCCGCCGCTGGTGCTCTCACCAACCGCTATCGCGCCCAGTGCCAGCAGGTTGATGTCCTGCTCGGCAATCAGGTTATCGAACGACAGGTGGTGACCGTCAGCGTCAATCTGCCCCAACGCTGTGCTCACTGTCCTGGCGCGGATGTCACCAGATGCGGTCAGGTGAATATTGCCGCTCAGCGACTCACCCTGGTAGGGCACGCCGGTAGAGATAATGTCGTTGCCGACGGTAATGTCGCCGTTTGCCGCATCCAGCAGAATATTGCCTCCGGCCACGACGCTGTCGTTAATGTTGATGTACTCGCCGGAGGTGATGCTCACATGCCGGCCGGCCGTCACATTGGCCAGATCAACAGAGCCGCCGACCACAAAGGTCAGGTCACGGCCCGCTTCTGCCGAGCCACCCAGACTCATATCCTGTCCGATACCGACAGTCAGGTCGCGGCCAGCCTTCAACGAGTAGGTGCCACCGTAGCGAACCGTCGGCATCAGCAGGTTGCCGTTGGCCAGGATGGCCACATCTCGGGCAGCCTCGACCATCAGGCCGGTGATGTTGCCGTCGCCCTGCTCCGCGTCGCCAGTTGCCTGCAGGAACACATCGGTGCCGAGACTCTGGGCGCGACCGAAGAACAGGTTGCGACCAATCATCCGGGCTTCACCTTCGGCCTCGGCATTGCCGCCAAAAACATCACCGTCGGTTTGCACCAGCAGGTCTGCTCCCGAGTAAAGGTGGGCAGGAACCAGCACATCGACGGCCTCGGCGTCGGCCAGTTCGCCGAAGCGGATGGTACCGAGCGAGCCAGCTTCGGTAGTCAGCGTCAGGTTGCCGCCACTGCGACCAGTCCTGATAGTCAGGTCACCGAAGGTGTGCGCATCAAGGGTCGAATAGGCCTCAACATCCCCCAGCAGAGCGGAGCCGGCCTGCAGGTCAACCCATTGCGTCCGGCTTGTCAGCTGCTCGGCGGCAAACAGCGCGCTGGCTGCCAGCGACAGGGTGCCGGTAATGCTGTCGACACTGCCCAGATCGGCGCTGCCAACGTCGAACACCACGTCGTTTTCAACAGTGGCCTCGGTACCTTGCCAGTCACCTGCGCCATCCACAGTCAGATCGCCGCCGATAATCAGGCTGCCATACTGCAGCGCGGTACCAGCAGCACCACGATGCTGCAGCAGTGCGTCGCCACCGACCTCGGCGCGGGTCAGCACCAGTTCACCATCAACCAGCAATTCCAGATCACCCGCTGCGTCCAGGGAGCCGATATCAACAGCACCGCTGGCATCAACGACCATGTCGTCGTTACGCGCCCAGATTTCGGTCGCAGTCAGGCTGCCACCGGTGAAGTCGAATGAGTGATAGGCATCCAGTGTGCCGGCCGACAGCAGCCCGCCATTGTTGCCCAGCGCCACGTGACCGTCCTGCGCCAGCAGGCTGCCGATCGACAGGTCGTTACGGTGTTGCAGATAGATATTGCCACTCAACGCCTCGACCGACGTCAGCTGCGGCAAGTCGACCAGCAAGGCAGTGGTCTCGCTACCGATGCCAAGCCCCGCCTCGATCTCGGCGATGCCTGCGTGCGAACCAGTGAGGTTGACCTGGCCGTCGCCGTTGCCGCGTACGAAGCCACCAGCCCTGATCAGGAACTGGGTGGCGGCGGTACCGGTATTTTCCAGCAGCCCCAGATGCATGTCGCCGACAGTGGTCAGCGCCAGCGTGCCGCCGGCACTGAAACGGCTGTCGTCAGCCATGTCCAGGCTGCTCGCCAGCAGGGTCAGATTGCCATCTGCCTGCGCACTGCCGGTCAGGATCGCATCAGACAGCGTATTGATCAGCAGATTGCCACCCGCCTGGGCCTGCGCGACGGTGATGTCACCCTGGGCATCAAGCTGCATGTTGGCACCTGACTGCACATCACGCACCTGCAGATCAACAGCGCTGCTCAGACTCAGATCACCCTCGGCAGCCAGCTCGCCAACCGACAGGGCTTTGCCGCTGCTCAGGTCAGCATCGCCGCCGGCATAGCCAGACAGCTCACCCGCACTGGCAGACTGCAACTCGATCTGCAGCGCGCCGTCGACGCCCCGAATGTCGTCCCTGGCAACCAGGTGGATGTTGCGGCCACTGACGCTCACCTGATCGAGCACACCGATCAGACTGCCGTCGATGGCGTCCAGATGAATGTCGCCTACAGCAAACACCTGGCCAATCTCGAAGTCGCCATTGGCCCAGCGCAGCGCCACATCCTGACCTGAGGATGCCGCAAGCAGGCGCCCGCCGACATTCAGGGTCAGCATGGTGTCTACACTCTCGCCTGTGCCCAGACTGCCGGTGCCCGCTTGCAGGGTCAGATCCTGACCAACCTGGAACTGGCCAAAGCCACTGCCCTCTGCGGCCAGAATGCTGCCGGCTGCGGCCAGCCGCGCATTCTCTCCGGCACTGACCGAGCCAATCTTCAGGTCACCCGCCGACTGCAGATACAGCGATCCGGTCACGTCGGCATCAAAACGCTCGGATGCCTCTACATAGAAAGGTGCAGTTCGGCTAACCGACAGACTGACCACTTCACCGGCATCATTGCGGTTGAACACCACATCACCCGGTGCATTGGCCAGCGCCAGCGCGGCAGCCTGCTCGGCACTGAGTGCACCGGACTTGAGGTCTGCCAGATCAATCAGCAACGCATCAGCCAGCTGACCAACATCACCGGCAACCTGCACAGTGACATGACGCCCGGTCAGGTTAGGCTCGGCAGAACCCACAGAGGTGCCCGAAGACGGACGCAGCGCCGCCAGCTCGATCGCGTACAGCAGTTCATTCTCGGTCCAGATCGCGTCACTGGTAAGCGACTCGATCTGCGCTGCCGATGCCGTGTAGGCAAACAGCGCGTCATAACTCTGGAATGCGCTCTGCGACCGCCAGTCGCCCGCAACATTATTGCTGAAGAAGGATTCCAGCTCGGCAAAGCGTTCGCTGGCAAACTGTTGCACCTGCGCATCAGTCAACCCGGAGACACCCAGCTTCAACTCAGCCAATGGCCGCATGAACGCCAGATTGCCGGCATCAAGCACAAACTCCGAGCCGCTGACGCTGCCCAGCGCCTTTAGCTGCCAATATTCACGGTAGCTTGCATCCACCAGATCCTGGAACGGCTTGACCGAGGTGGCGTAAATATTATCTTCGGCGCCATAGGCTTCGGTCAGTCGCAGTTTCTCCCAAACCGCCTTGCGCTGGGTTTCATCCAGCGTGTCGGAGGCGAGGCGACGACCTGCATCGTACAGAGAGCCCTGCTCAACCCGCAGCCAGACGTCGCCGGTTTCCGAGCGGATACTGCCGACCCAGCTATCGCCTTCGGTTTCGTGCAGGTAGATACCGCGATTGGCAGTAGCGTTAAGTACCCCGTGCTCAACACCGCCATTGAGGGTTGAAACCTCTTTGGCATGAACACGCAGAGCCTTGCCGCTCTCGCCAATGCCGCCCGACAGGCTGGTCAGTGTAATGTTGCGGCCGCGAACGTGCGGGGTAGCAGCAGCGGTTTGCTGGCTGCCAAGCAGGTCACCGGAAGCCGAAATAACCACATCGCCACTGCCGTTACCGGCATCAACACGCTTGATAATGGCATCAGAACCCAAGTTCAGGTTCACACCAGCCGAGCCGGCCTGAACGGTCAGGGTACCGCCCGGCGCCAAACTCGCGGAGAAGCGATTGCCCGCGTTACCGATCTCGCCACCTGCGTTAAGGGTCAGATGCCCGGTATAGACGCTGCCGTCAGGCATATCGATGATATCGCCACCCGCCGTCAGCGTAGTCGAGCCGCCCGGGTTATTCAGACGACCGCCCACATACAGGTCGTTGAGTGTGGTCGCTTCAATCAGCCCTGTCGCGTTTCCGATAAAGGCAATCTGGAACGGATTATCGGCCTTGACCGAATGGCGAATAGTGATCGATGCGTTAAGCGGGAAACGATAGTTCCACTGCGAGTAGTACTCACCGGCGCGATCGCCGCTGGTGTACTGGCCACTGGCCTTGAAGCCCCAGTTACAACCGGATCCCAGGCTTTCACCGCAACCGTGGTAGTTGACGTTGAAACCTTTGAAGTTGCTCAGCGAACCACTGATATTCTGCTCATACACGCCTTGCGAAGCGTTCCCGTAAACCACGTTTCCGGTGCTGACATTCCAGGGATCATTCGGCTGCCCTGACGGGTAGACCCACGCCCAGTCGCTGACATAGTAACTGTCGCCGTCGTAGCTGTATGTGCGATGGAGTGATGCCTGCTGACTCCACTCATAGCGCAGATTCGTACTCGGTGAATACGTTGCACTGCTGGCCGAGGAGCTGCTTACCAGGTAGGCGTTGGAGATAGAGGTGCCGCCATTGCGGTTATCGAAAACCGACAGACCGCTGCCCTGGGTATGCACATACCAGGACGTGGCGTGCTGGCCGGCGACTGGGGCCTTGAGCGTATCGACGATCTGTACGATACCCACCGATCCCGCGCCGGTATCAATGGCACCCAGCTGCAGTTGAGCCTGCGACAGGTTGTTGATACTGACCTGACCGTAGCCGTTGTTGACCTCAATCCGCCCCAATGGATTGGTACTGATGATGCCGCCCTTGAGGTAGACGTAACCGCCACCCGAGGCGTTGACGTCATCGACCAGAATGCGTTGATTGACAAAGTCGTACTTGGCACGAATCAACGAGCTGCCACTGGTCGCGGACAGGTATTCCAGCGGGATGTCGACCGCAGAAACACAGGTATTGCTGGCGCAGTAATGGCTGGCAAGCCAGTTGTCGAGGCTGGCACTGACGGTCAGGGTGCGGCTGGTTGCCTGACCACTGGAAATGGTGCCATTGATGTCGATATAGCGTGCCTGAATACCAACCTGACCGCCGACTATTCGTTTGCTGGCAGCGCTACCGCTCAGATCAGCCGACGCATAGCTGGCGGTGCTGCTGTGAAGATTGCGCTGGCGCAGAATCGGCATCCAGGACGCAGCGTTATCGATGCCACGGAACTGCCACGCCAGCCCGGTGTAGGACTTCCCGGTGCTCTCCGAGCAGTTACTGCCGCTGCTTACCGACGCAGGCAGACACCCTCCAAACAGAACATCGCTACGACCGGACTGTCCACTGCTGGGCGCTCCCTGCAGGAGCAGACCCGCATTGTTGTTCGACAGTCCACCGCTGCCGTAAACATAGTTGGCAATCAGTTCGATGGCGACAGTGGTGGAACCGGTCACGCCGGCGAAGCTCTTCCACTCCGACAGCGGGTTTGAGCCGACAGACCAATAGCCATTGGGCTGGAACACCGACATCGAACCTTCCGGTACCTCAACCAGCACCTGCTGGCCGAAGGTAGCGCCGAACTGTCCGAGCGAGCCCTTGGCATTGGAGATATGAACCAGACCACCCAGGTTGTAGATATCGCCGGTCAGGAAAATGGCCGGGCCATAGCTGACGTTGCCCGAGTAACCGCTGTAACTGTTGTCAATGCGCACCTGGGCTCGCCGATCAGCGTTGACCTCATTGATGGTGCCACTGGTGAAGCGCGAGCCATCGGCTCCCCCGGTGAACAGCACATGGCCGCCCGGCTCATCCGGAATCAGCACGTCACCTACCAGCAGATACTTGCTGCTGCGGTTGGTCACCTGGATCTTGGGACCGCCGTTGGCCGTCAGGGTACCGGCGCCCGATAGCCGGTCGGCATTGACGGTGATATTACCGCCTGCCGCCATCATGGAACCCAGCTCCACCGAACCGGTGGCCGAACTGGAAATGGTACTGCGCAGGATCTGCTTGGTAACCGGATCGATACCCGAGTAACTGTCAAGGAAATCGGTCGGAACAAAGCTGCTGGTGCTGAGAACCAGAACCGGCAAACCGGCACTCTGGGTCACATTACCGTTGGGCGCGATATCGATGATCAGCTCGTTATAACGGCCGGCCAGGAAGTTACCGTCAAGATGGGCGAAGCTGTCGCGCACGACATTGGTTCTGCTGTCACGGTTGGTAACCGGGATAAAACCGAGCTGATAACCTCGCGCCTCGCCATCGGCGAGCGCGGCGTTAAGCCCGTTGTAACCGCCTGCGGTGATGTTGCGGGCGGCAAGAACCGAAGCACCCTGCTCAACGGAAACGCCGGCAACGTTAGTGATCAGACTCTCGGCGCGCGCATCAGGCACCGCAATAATACCGCGCACGACACTGTGCGCTACGGTATCGGCATTGATGCGTGTCTGCCACAGCCCCTCGGGATCACGGCCTGCCGACAGATCGATATTGCCCAGCGCAGACAGCGTCGCGCCCTCGCCCACGGAAACGGATTGCTGGCTGGCAATATCGGCCTTGGCATTCGCGACACCTACACCTGCTGCTCCCCAGGTGCTGACCAGGGATTCGATAGCTGACGACGATAGGGTGTAGGTACCCAGACCGATCTGACCATAGGCGGTGAGGGTTGCCCCATCACCCACGTTGACCGCATTGGTAAAACTGGCATCGTGAACGTTGTCCGCACCGCCGCCGGCAATCGCACCACCGGTGCTGAGCGTGACACTTTCATTTGCCTCATGGCGAGTAAAGGCACGGGCAATCAGCTTACCGTCATAATCGCCACCGGCCAGTCCGGCAACCAGTATTGCCCGTTCGCCGATATCGACCAACGAATCAGCCGTCACATCAGACCGATTGGTGACCGCCTGGCCGCTGATCACGCCGCCACCGGCACCGCTGGCAGCGGAACCAAGATGACGCGTGTAAATGTTGGAGTTGGCGCTTAGCAATGCGTCCTGCCCAAGATACAGTTCGGCATCATTACCGATCCTGGCTCGGGTAGTGACTGTCACCTCATTATCGGAACCGGCACCACTGCCGCCGACTACCGCGGCGTTGACCGAGTTGGCATGGGCCCCATACAGGGCATTGAACTTGGCGGTGAGCGCCAGGCTGTCAGCAGCAATGTCTACGGCTTTGCCGATCTCGGCATACACGTTCCCGGTAGTGCGGGTCCGGGCGATGGTTGCATTGCCCGCGACAAGACCGCCGCTACCCGCGATGCTCTTGGCCTGATTGATGTCCTCGCCGTCAGCAGAGACGACCAGATCAGTCAGCAGCGACGCGCCTTGACGATCATTGGCGCGATCACCCAGTTTCGCCTCGGTAGTGGTTGTCGAGCGCGCCTCGGCAACAGACGCCCCCACCGCCAGCCCGCCGACCGCAATACCGGTGGCCTCAGCATACTGCTGGGTTTCGCTACGGGCATCGATTTCAACCCGCCCGGAGGGCAGTTTGAGGTCAGTCCCTGTGGTAGCGCTGACAGTAGAGCTGTTAACCGCCTCGGCAACCGAACCATTGGCAGAGAAATACAGGCCGCCACTGCCGGCAACGGAACGCGCCCGGACCGCTGCCTCGTCGGGGTCCACCTCGTTACCGCTACGCTGGTTATCCAGTTTGGCAGCGACCTTGAGACCGCCGGTGCCCTTGATATCAACTGCATTACCCAGCTTGGCCGTCACCCGAGTGCTGCCTTGCGCCCGGGCGTAAGAGGCACCCACACCGGCACCTGCAGACACACTTGCGCCGATGGCACTGACATCAATCTGCGGCGCTGCGGATGCCTGCACTGTCACCCCACCGGCCTTGCCGTCCAGCATGGCACCATCACCCACTTCGGTGGTAACCCGGGTACTGTCGATACCCAGCGCCGCGACGGCGGTACCTGCGGCAAACAGACCGCCCGCCGCACCAACCGTATCTACGCTGAGCGAACCGGCACCATTGGCCGACAGACTGATGCCGTTGGCCGTCAGGCTGCTGCCTGCCGCGACGTTGACTCCCACAGCGCTGTCGCGCAGACCGGTACCGATGACCAGTCCTGCTGCCACGGCGCCCAGAGCGGCACCGTCGGCCTTCACCGACAGTCCCAGAGTATCTGCT
Source organism: Halopseudomonas oceani (assembly GCF_002903165.1). Classification (GTDB taxonomy): domain Bacteria; phylum Pseudomonadota; class Gammaproteobacteria; order Pseudomonadales; family Pseudomonadaceae; genus Halopseudomonas; species Halopseudomonas oceani. The sequence continues at coordinate 34,719 of NZ_PPSK01000007.1, read as the reverse complement.
GCAGTAGCGCTGAGAGCATCACCGTATTGCTGGTCACCCCCCAGATTGACGCCGATCGTGTTGTTCATATCGGCAACCGATACAGCCGCACCAATACCGGCAGCAAATCCCGCAGCGCCGGTATAGCTCTCGACCTTGACTGCAGGCTCGCCGTTAAGGGCCTTGCTCCTGGCCGTCGCCGACAGCGAAGCGGCACGTACGGTCGCATCGACCTCGGTGCTCACCCTGGCATTAGACAGGGTATAGGCCACCGCAGCGCCCACTGCCGCGCTGCCTGACAGCTGCGCGGAGCCGGTGAGATTGCGCGTCGCAATCGAGTCGACCGCGCTAGCCGTAACGGCTCCCTGACTATCAACACGCCCACCCTTAATGCGGGCCAGTGTCTCGTGGGAATAAGTGGTGCCAGCCTTGAGACGATCCGAACTTGAGCCAACCCGCCCGCTTTGATTAAGCAGATTGGTCTCGTCTGTGTTACTGCGGCGCTCGACAACATACTCACCGGTTGCGCTGTCGTACACCACGGTGTCATAGCCGGTCTCGGCGGTTTCCCTACTGGTGAAACCGTCAACCATGGACAGCGTGCCGTTACCGCCACTGTTCAGTTCATCCAGCGGATCAGTCCCCTCGACTGAGGTCGCGCCGGAACCCAGCATCAGCAGCCCTACACTGCCGCCCAGCGCAGCGCTGCCACCGACACCACCGGTAACGGTGTAAAGCTGCACATCCACATCGCGCGCAGCGGCAACCTTCACTGCTCCGGAGGTATACACCTGAGAGTCAAGCAGCATCGCTCGAGTCGCATTATTAGCTACCAGCACGTTGGCACTGGCGCCGAGCGACACACCACCGATAGCGGCAGAGCCGGCGTTGCTCAGAGCAATCAGCTTGTCGTAAGCGTCTACATTCAGACTGCCGGCCCGACTCGCCGAGGTGCCCAGATCCAGCTTGCCGGCACCGGCTTCGGTGACGTTCTCAACGATAAATACATTCACCGAGCCCGCCATGGCGGCACCGCCACCGCTGACGCTGACACTGTTGCCGAGCAACCGGGTCACGCTATCGGCCTCGACACTGATTGCGCCGAGGCTGGTGATCTTGGTACGCGCCTCGGTGCTACCCTGCTGAGCACCCAACCAGGCACGTACGGTGCTGCGGTTGTAGCCCACCGCCACGCCGGCACCGGCGCCAACCGCGCCGCCACTGGCGGTGTCTGCGCTTGGCGCCAGACTGTTGATCGCATCCGCACTCACCTTGAGGCTGCCAACGGTCAAGTCACTGCCGCCATCGACCAGAGCCTCGGTATTGCCCTCAAGCACCAACACTGCGGCGCTGCCGGCTACACCGACAATCGCACCGGAGGCACTGACAACAATGTTGCTGGCCGAGTTGGTAGCACTGGCATCAACCTCCATCGCGCCACGGCTGGTGACCTTGGCACCGCGCACCCGTGCGGTGACGTCTCGACTGATCACGCCGGTATCCGCAGTCACTGCCACCGCGGCCGCGCCAAGCGAAAGCGCCGCGTTCAGCACACCGCCAAAGCTGTAGCTATGGCTGGCGGCGCCCACGCTGACCTGCTGGTCGGCGGCTGCGCCAGTGTTGATCTGGTTGATCTGAGCCTCATCAATGGCCGCCAGCGTGGAACCACCCAGAACTTGGGTATTGCTGACGCCACCAACAGACGCGCTGGCCAGCGGCACCAGCGAAACCGCAGCGCTGACACTGGTCTGGCCGGTCTGCTGCAGCGAGGTGGCTCTTACCGCGACCCCTTTGACCAGCTCGGAGCCAGTCTGCAGATTGAGTACAGGGTTGAACTGTTCAGCATCAGCCCAGGTATCGGTATCCGGCGCATTGGCTACTTCGCCGTTATCAACCGACACGCCAGCACCCAGTGCCAGCGCGGTGACGTCGGTGGCGGCACCGCGAATCGCTGCTTCGGTTTGGCTCTGCAGCACATTCACCGTTACCAAGCCAGAAACAGCGGCGTTGCCGCTGCCGGCGACGACACCGGCATAGGAATTGACGGTGTCATTATTGAACGCCATCACTGCGACGTTGTTGCGGGCCAGGATTGCCGCACCACCGTCAATGAGCGCGCGCGCGCGGGTATTCAAAATGCTGGTGGAAACACCGCCGTTTACCGCCGCAGTGCCGGAGAAGCCGCCCGAGACCGAGATGGTATTGATCTCAGCGTCAGACTCGGCCTGCACGGCCAGGTCGTTGAGTGCAAAACCGCCGTCGGCATGACGGCCACTGACGCTGGCGTCGATATCATTGTTGATACGGTTGACCGCCGTAGCAACACCCACTGCGACACTACCGGCGGCGGCAACACCACCAGAAAGTGAGTTGATACTGGACTCATCACGCGCCTTGACCAGCATCTGGTCCGCGTCACCGCCACTGTTGAGTACCCGCGCATAGGTGCGCGCATCGATATTGTTAGTCGTGTTGGAGAAAGCGACAGCAGTAGTCCCTGCTCCGGCGCCGCTGAGCGCCAGTGTATCGATGTTGGCCCGGGTAAGCGCCTCAACCCGAGCATCCGCGCCGGTAGCCAGATCCAGCGAGCTGTCGCTGATCCAGGCCTGACGTACCTGGGTCACGGTGCTGACCGCAACCGCACCGGCCCCTGCGCCCGCACCGGCACCCTGGACGTTACCTGCCAGCGTCTTGATATCGACTTGGCCCTCGGTCACCTCGGCGGTGAGTGCGGTAGCGCCTTCGATGTCACTGTCTTCAATGCTGGCGGACTCTTCGCCATCAACCACGTTAACCGCGATAGAGGCACCTACAGCGGCGGTACCGGCACCGCCGCCACCCAATGCAGCAGAGCGAATCAACGCGTCACCGCCACTGGCCAAATTAAGTGTCCCGGACAATGACAGCGCAGACTCGTCTATTCGCGCTATCCGTTTGGCCAGAATGACGTTGTTGACGTTGGCCGCGCCGACAGCGGTGCCACCGGCACCATTGATGACCGCGCCGAGGCCCCAGATGGTGCGCGAGCCCTCTGCTGCCGAGAGGGACAGATTGCTGACAGAGGTCAGCTCACTGGACAGAATCTCGGCGCGTTCTTCACCATCGAGAATGTTGGTTGTGGTCGCCCCGTTGACCGCGACAGTGCCCGCTCCGCCACCGGCAATGGCGATGGAATAGATCGCCTGCTCTACGCCGCTCTTCAGGCTTGCATCAGCAAAACCATGGATGACGCTGCTGTTCTGAACCAGCGCACTGCGGTCTGCCGCAATGCGGTTCACCGACGCTGCCAGACCAACGGCCGCTGTACCACCGCCGGTTACCGAGCCTGCCAACGAGGCAATAGTCAGACCGGCCCCGGCGCTGGCATCCAGAGACAGGCTCTGGTCGCTGCCAGTGGCGTTGACGGTACTGCCTGAGATGCTGACTTCATCATTGCCATTGATGTTATTAGCGGCAAAGGACCCGCCCACACCCGCTGTTCCGCCACCGGCAGCATCAATACCGATGCTCCAGATTTCGCCGTCCAGCGCCGATTCAAGGCTTGCATCACCACTCAGGTTGACCGTGCTATCGGTCAGTTTCGCTGCGCGCTCGGCGTCGATCAGGTTGACGGCGACGCCGGCACCAACACCAGCGGTACCGCCGCCTGCTGCCAGATTGAAGGCCAGCGACCAGATGCTGGCGCCCAGATTGGGTTGGCTGGCAGAAATGGTCAGGTTACGTGCGGTCATCAGCGCAGAGCTGAGTTCGGCTGTGGTGGTGTCGGCGATACGATTGTAGGTCATCGCCGCCCCCACCCCGGAGCCGCTCGCCGATACCGCCCCCGACAGCGCCGCGGTGATAATCCGGCTCTGCTGAGCGGCGTTGAGGGTGGCATCGCCGGTCAGTTCATAGCTGCCGCCGGTGACATTCGCGCTCGCGCTTTGCTGCATGTCGTTGATGCTGAACGCCGCACCAACAGCGGCAGTGTTGGTACTGCCAGAGATGCTGCCCGCCAGCGAGTAGAAACCACCGGTTTTCAGTGCCTGCACCGTCAGGTCATCAGCCTTGAGGGTACGGCCGGTCATGTCCAGCTCAGCGGAGACGTTACCTCGGCCGATCAGTGCGGTAGCGGAACCCGCAACCGAGACATTGGAAGCAACCGCCGCGCCGATGCTACCCGCCAGCACGTCGGTTTCGTTGCGAGCCGTGATACCCAGATCACCAGTCAGATCAATATCGGTATTGGCAACGCTGGCGCTGTAATCGCTGCCGTTGTAGACCACGCCAATGGCGCCACCCACTGCGGTCTTGCCGCTGGTGCCGGCGACACTGCCGGCGATGGCGAGCACCGCTTCGCCGGCAATATCGCCACTGTCGAACAGGTTGCGCGTGGTGGTATCGGCGGTACTGGCAGACTCGTCGGTATTGGTATCAATACCGTCTTCACTGAACAGTTCGTCGTTGGTTTCTGACTCGACCTCGATCTGCGAGGCAGCATTGCTGCCGGTCATGTCCAGACCGGTTTCACTCAACGTAGTGTCGGCGCTGGCGTCATAGTTGAAGATATCGTTCAGCGCATCACCACCGGGAACGCTGGCGGCGGCGACGGTTACGTCTGCCCCGGTCAGTGACGAATCGCCGTTGTCGGTCTTATCGACGTTCGCCTTGACCTTGTTGTTCATCACCACAACAAACAACGAGCCAGCGCCTGAACCACTCTGCTGACCCGTGCTCGCGGCAACCGCCAGGGCGCCAGCCAGCACTCGAGAGGCGCTGTTGGCCTTGACCTCGAAACTGTCGAAGTCGCTCGCCGAGCTGCCGAGCCATTCGGCTTGAAGCTCATTGCCCATGATGGCAAGCACCATAGAACCACCTGCGCTCCCGCCCTTTTCCTTGCTTACGGCAAAAGAGCCACCACCCAGCAGTGAGCGGGAACGGTCATAGGCATTAACGGCGATGATGCCTGGCGCAGCGCCGCGCTGCTCAACCTCACTGTCGATGACGGCTGCCCGCGTCGCATTGTTGAATACCCCGGCGGAGCCGGACAGTGCGACAGCAACATTGCTCTCACCACCGGCGGCGACTGCCAAGCCAAGCCCCATGGCAATCTGGTCGCCACCGCTGGCGGCCTGGATTTTGAGCAGATCATTATCATGCAGGACGGTATCCTGCATCAGCGCCTCGGTAACGTTGTTGAGCTGGTTGTAGGCAACCGCACCGGCGAGGGCAGCACTGTGCTGACTCTTGTCACCACCGGACAACGTCAGTGCACCAGCACCAGAACCACTGAACTGGTGCGTCTGATTAAGCGACAGAACATTGACCTTGCTGCCATCACTATCGCGCGGATCCAGTACGATGTTGCCAAGGTGGGCGCGGTTCTTCTGGCCTGACACGTTGATGCTGCCTGAAGCTGCCGCTGCCAGACTCAGACCTTCCTTGGTGGTTCCATCACTGCCGTCGCTGCTGCTATCACCATTGAATGCGGTCTGCAGCTTGCCCCAATACTCGCTGATCTTGTCCATCGCCGCTTCACCGGTGGAAACGGCCTTGTCCTTAGCGTTCTGCACTTCGCCGGTAATCAGCGCCAGCCCGTTGGTCAGCGAGGTCTTGATCGCCTCACCCAAGCTGCCAGCCTGCTCCTGTGAGCCAGCATCTGCATTGCCGCTCTGGCTGGCCACCTCATCCTGTTGTTCCTGCTCCTGTTCCGAGCGTGCCAGCGCACCAGCAATCGAGAAGGCCCCGCTCTGGCCGGAGCTCTGCGCACTGAGGGTCAGGTCATTAACCAGCCAGCTGCCTTTGCTGCTGTCGTCCAGACCGGCGGACAGATAGTCAGGGCGCCAGCCGACGTTATCGCCAACCAGCGCATAAACGTCGGTATTCACCACATTGACGGCGACACCAACACCCACCCCGGTATTCTCCGAGGCGGCAATGGCGCCAGCAGCGCTCCACAGTCCAAGCTGGTGCTCTGCTTCGATGTTGACCGTGTCAGCCGTTACGTCGGTGCTGCTATGGATCGAACTATGTACGGCACTGTCGACCACGCTGACAACCACCGAGCCGTTGCCTGCAACGCTCGCGCCCTTGCCCGCGGACGGGCTGACGGCAATGAGAAGCTCGTCCTGCAGCGCGCCCACGTTTACAGCGTCGGCCGTCAGGCTGCCATTGGCCCCGATACCGGCAATCGCCCGATTGTCGGTAATCTGGATATTGAGCCCCGCGCCCACCGCACCGCCATCCTCACTGGTGGTGCCGAACAGTCCGTCGAAGTTGCCCGAAATGACAAGTTGTTCTAACTGATTATCTGCCGTCACCTGCAACGGAGCAGACCATTCCCAACCCAGCGTGCGCAGGGCTTCGCGGCGTGCTTCCAGCGCCGTGGTGCTATCGAGTTCTGGCAGTATTGCCGCCAGCAGACTTGACCAGGCCGCATCGTCGGTCGAGGTAGCAGTGAGATTGACGTTGTCCCCGGCCCAAGCCTGGGTATCGATGCGGTTCTGCAGAATCGACAACGAGCCCGCCATACCGAGCTTGTCGGCTTCGCCAGTCGAATTCGCGTATTGGGTAGCGATCTTGCCGATGACCGCCTGCGGACCTTCGCTCAGCAGCTTGAGGTTGGCATAGACCTGCTTGAGCGAACTCCAGCGATCCAGGCCAAGCAGCCCGATGGGCTGATCAAATCGGGCACCAACGCCGATACGGCCGGCGGTCACCTGAGTCCCGTCGCCAATAATCGCGTGGGTTTGCTGATCCAGCTCGGTATAGACGGCAGCAACGCTCAGCGATACTTCAGCACCATCGGTACTACCGTCATCGCGCTTGGCAGACGCGTTGACCGTACTCTCGGCAGCGTTGTGAAGGCTTTTCTGCTGCTGCCAGGCCTGAACTGCCAGGTCGCCACTGATATCGATAACCGGTGCACTGCTGCCACCACCGAGTACCGACTTAACGCTGTGGTCGGCCAAGGTCACATCAATTGCCGAGGCCAGGCGAAACTGGCTGTCGGTTGCCGGCTTGGACCCACCCTCTTCCTTCGACTCAGGCTTGATGCCAAAAAGACCCTTGAGGCTATTGCCCAGGTAATCGGTAACGGGTTTGGCTACCTGTTCGCTGGCTTTTTCCTTGAGCTTGTCGAGATAGCCGGGTTCGGAGGCGCCGGCCGATACGGAAACGGATGTGATCTGTTTGTAGACCACATTGGCGGCGTTGACATTAAGATTACGCGCACCGGAGAGATCGGCGCTGAATTCCGCATAGGTATCGCTGTTGAACAGCGATACCCCAACAGCGGGTCCGCCGGTTGCCCCTTCGCCGCTGGCCTTGAAGCTGACGCTGTTCTCCAGCTCCTGCTCCGTCAGGGCCAGCACGCTGACATCACGCCCAACGCTCAGATTGACGCCATCGGCTACCACGGCACGGGTGCTGATATCGCTCATCGCCATACCGAAGCCAAGTCCCATGGTCTTCAGCGCACTGCCGCCGCCATCCACACTGTTTTCCGCAGCGGCGGTAACTGACAGGCTGTTGTCGCTGTGCGCGACTACCGTGAGATCTTGCCCTACGTTGAGCGTGGCACCGTCGTTAATCGCCACTTCGGTCAAGCCGGAAATCTGGCCGTACGCGGCATCGAAGCCGAACGGAATTTTCTTGCCGAGAACCGGAATACTCCAGGTGGAGCTGGAAACATTGCGCGAGGTGGATGCCCAGGCAGTCAAGTCTTCTGAAGTATTGATGGTGGCGGTGGAGCCAATATCGACAACCGCATCGGCCTTGGCGATATAGGCCGACAAATTGGGCACCAGCAGGGTCAGCTCGGTGAAGTTGGTCGGCGTTTCAAGGAAAGCATCGGTGTCTGCGGTACCGGCATAGGCCTTGATCGGGTCTGCCAGCGTATCGAGCACGTTCGCCCAGGTTTCCGCCTCGGTCCAACCGTTATCGGATGCCAGTTGGGCGATGTCGTTCTTGAGGTCGTACTTGCTGAACAGCATGCCGAGGATATCGCGAGCGACCTCAGACCGTGCGTCAGCGGTAATGGTGACATTCCGCCCGGTGATAGTGCCGTCGACATCAATCCGTGCGCTGGCTTCGGCATAGCCTGCCATCTGCCGATTCAGGCCATAGGCATCCAGCGTTACATCGCCGGCATTGGCTGCGGTGTTGTGTCCAGCGTCCAACACGGCATTCTCGCCGACGATGATCTCGGCCTTGCCCAGATTGGCCGACAGCCAGGGGTTGGCCTGATACTGGATGCCGTTTCTCAACTCATCCAGAGTCTGCGCCTCGGCATCCTCGTCACAGAAAGTACAGCTAATATCACTCAACGCATTGAGGGCAATATCGCCCGAACTGCCAGCACCGGTAGCGCGGGTGACGACCCGAGCATTGTCACTGAGCGTAATCGACGGCGACTCGATGGTGACATCGCCACCATCCTGGTCATTCTGGCCGGCAGCGCTGATCAACGCGTTACCATTCAATTCCAGCGATTTGCGCGCAGCAACCTGCACCTGCGCACCCGAGTCGTCGGCCATCAGTGCAGCAAGCTCGCCGGCGATCTCAACGTTATCGGTTGCGGTGATGACAATCCCGCCATCGCCACGAACAACACCATCACCGATGGTCAAACCCTCAGTGTTTACCGTGCTGTTAAAGACCTCGCGGGCAACGTCAGTGCCTGATTGCAGCTTTGCGGTCGCCTCAACCAGCACTGACGCACCATGCAGATTGATCGAGCCGTTGGTATTGACCATGCCCTGAATGACAATGGCATTACTGCCGTCGCTGGCCAGTTCTGCGCTCGGCAACTCGCCAGCAGCGAGCTTGGCAACGTAGTCATCAGCCTGATCCCCGGTCACCGCGCCATCGACGGCAGCAATCCGGTGCAACTCGTTCATAGTCGCGGTATTGGGAGTCGTAACAGTGAGGCTGCCGACGTTGACGACGCCACTGGCGCCGACGACAAAACCATGCGGATCAGCAAAGATGATATTGCCGCCGACCTTGCCACCCTTGAGGCCGTTGAGGGTGCCGTTAATGACTGCGCGCGAATCATGCACCAGGTTGACCAGGTTACTGGCACCACCCGGGACGTGGAGGTTAACCGTGTTGCCGGCATCGACGGTGAAATTGCCGAAGGAGTTGAACCCCGTCTGGCCTCTCACCGTAGCGGTCGTGATATCGGTGTTAACCCCATTTGTGACAATCGACGTGTTGGTCGATCCGCCAGCACCGGTGTGCAAGGTAATGTCGTTGGCCAGCGTCCAACCGGGCATCATGCCCGAGGCAAGCATCAAAGCTGTTAGTGGATGGTGTTTGAAAACCCGGCTGGTTATCCGGTTCTTGCCTGCTTTCTTTGCCTTGCTTCCTGCGCCGCGCATGCCAACCTCACTGTCGACGGAAATGTTGATTGCAAATGCTATCAACATGCATGGGCAAGAACAATTAGATCCGTCAAAAAAATCCGGTCACCACTGGTCTTGACCGAAATGTGACAATCCATTGTCACATTGATTAAAGTCCGACGTTACCGCGAACGTGTCGGCTTGCGACCGCCGCGTGGCTGACGGGCCTGGTGCATAGACGGCTTGCGCGCCAAACGCTGCAGCTTTTCCTTATCGCTGGTCTTCATCGCCGGCAGCGCAATCGGCTCCAGACCAACCTCCATGCTCAGCGCGTCCAGCTCGTTCTGTTTCAGCTCGCGCCAGCGACCAACGGGCAACTCAGCCCCCAGAAAGACCGGCCCGAAGCGCACGCGCTTGAGGCGGTTGACGCGCACACCTTGCGACTCCCACAGACGGCGGACCTCGCGGTTGCGGCCCTCCATCAGGCAGACGTGAAACCAGCGGTTAATACCCTCACCGCCTGAAGAAACAATGTCGGTGAACTTAGCCGGACCGTCTTCCAACATAACGCCTTCCTTCAGACGCTCGATCATCTCGTCATCCACCTCACCCATGACACGCACCGCGTACTCGCGGTCCATCTGCCAGGATGGATGCATCAGCCGGTTCGCCAGCTCGCCATCAGTGGTGAACAGCAACAATCCGCTGGTGTTGATATCGAGGCGACCGACGTTAATCCAGCGGCCATGTTTAAGGCGCGGCAGACGATCAAAAACGGTGGGGCGCCCCTCCGGATCATCGCGCGTACAGACTTCGCCCTCGGGCTTGTTATAGAGCATTACGCGGCGCACGACTTCGGAGCTGAGATCGCGGCGCAAGGGACGTTCGTCAACACTGATCTGATCCATGCTGTCAACGCGGCAGCCCAGCTCGGCGCGCTGACCATTCACGCTGACGCGACCGGCGGCAATCCAGCCTTCCACTTCGCGGCGCGAGCCTAGCCCCATGCGGGCCAGAACTTTCTGCAGTTTTTCACCAGCGGCGGGGGCCGCCGGGCTGTCGTTTACTTCAAATTCGTCGGTCATTGGAGCACCTCCCGGTGTAGATAAAAGCCGAGCAGGATAACACTGACACCTGTGTGCCAGCTATATCAGTTCAAAGGCTCTTCGTCGGAATCATCTGTCTGATCCGGCCCATCGGTCGCCGGCGTGTCCGAAACCGGCACGTCCGAGACCGGCATGTCCGAAACCGGCATGTCATCAAAATCACTCTTGAGATTGGCTTCCATCGCATTGAGTTCATCAAGCAGATTGCGAAAACCGGTCTGCCCCTCTTCCGAATCAAGCGGCTTGAGCGGCTCCACCGGCAGCCAGGGCTGGTCAACGGCCGCCTCAGTCTGGTCCGATTGCTCTCCCTCAGCAGACAGCGCCAGCTCGGGCTCCAGGTCCAACTCGTCCATTTCGCGCACCGCCGCCAGCGGCGGCAACTCGTTCAGACTGCGCAAATTAAAGTAGTCGAGAAACTGCCGGGTAGTGGCGTACATCGCAGGGCGACCGGGCACATCGCGATGACCGACAATACGCACCCACTCGCGGTCGAGCAGGGTTTTGACAATCTGGGTACTGACCGCCACGCCACGGATATCTTCGATCTCACCCCGGGTGATCGGCTGACGATAGGCGATTAACGACAGCGTCTCCAGCAGAGCGCGGGAATAGCGTTGCGGGCGCTCCTCCCAAAGCCGAGCGACCCAGGGCCCATAGGCTTCGCGCACCTGCAGGCGCCAGCCGCTGGCCACCTCGCGCAGCTCGATCGCGCGACCCTCGTAGCTGGCAGCAATCTTTTCCAGCGCCTTGCGCATATCGTCAAAGCCGGGCATCCGGTCTTCATCAAAGAGTTCGCGCAGGCGGTCGATCGACAAAGCGCGACCAGCAGCCAGCAAGGCGGCTTCAATGATGTGCTCAATCGGCGGCTGACTCATCCTCTCCCCTCGCTTTGACGTGAATGGGTGCAAGCGGCTCGCTCTGCACCAGATCAACCAATTGCTCCTTGACCAGCTCCAGCACCGCCATAAAGGTGACAACCACGCCAAGCTTGCCCTCACTGGCGTTGAACAGACTGACAAAGGGCACAAACTGACCTGACTTCAAACGGTCCAACACCTCAGCCATCCGCTCGCGGGTCGACAGCGCCTCGCGGGTGACCTGGTGGCTCTCAAACATCTCCGCCCGCCGCAACACTTCCGACAATGACAGCAGCAACTCCTGCATGCTGACGTCGGGGTGGGCGCGCCGGCTCGGCAACTCACCGACCTCCACCCGCGCAGCCCAGGTCTCGCGCCCCATGCGCGGCAGTGCGTCGATATCTTCGGCCGCCTTCTTGAAACGTTCGTACTCCTGCAGTCGGCGAATCAGCTCGGCCCGCGGGTCTCCCTCATCCTCTTCCATTTCTTCCGGACGAGGCAGCAGCAGGCGGGACTTGATCTCGGCGAGCATCGCCGCCATCACCAGATACTCGGCCGCCAGCTCCAGCCGCACCGCCTTCATCAACTCGACGTAGGACATGTATTGGCGGGTGATTTCGGCGACGGGGATATCAAGAATGTCGATGTTCTGCTTGCGAATCAGATACAGCAGCAGATCCAACGGCCCCTCGAAAGCTTCGAGAAAAACCTCGAGGGCCTCAGGGGGGATGTAGAGGTCCTGCGGGACTTCCGTGTAGGCCTCGCCATAAACGACGGCCAGCGGCAGCTCCTGCTGCCGACCTATGCCGCGGGAGCGATCCACCGCGGCTTCGGCGTCTGGGCTGACCTCAGCGTCTTGCGTTGGGTCAGCCATCATTCACTGCCGGTACTGCAGGCCCATGGCCTGGCGCACTTCGATCAAGGTGTCACGAGCAGCATCACGTGCGCGCTCAGTTCCTTCGTTGAGGATCACCCGAACCGCATCGGGGTTAGCCTCGTACTCGGCTGCCCGCTGTTGCATGGGCTCGAGTTCGGCGCTGATGGCATCAATGACCGGCTTCTTACAATCGATACAGCCAATACCCGCACTGCGGCAACCTTCCTGCACCCAGTCATGGGTGGCCTTGTCGGTATAGACCTGATGCAGCTGGAATACCGGACATTTGGCCGGATCGCCCGGATCGTTGCGGCGCACCCGAGCAGGGTCGGTCGGCATGCGACGAACCTTTTCCGACACCTCGTCGGTGGTGTCACGCAGGGTGATAGTGTTGCCGTACGACTTGGACATTTTCTGACCGTCCAGCCCAGGCATCTTGGAATCGGGTGTCAGCAGTGCCTGCGGCTCAGGCAGAATGACCTTGCCGCCACCTTCCAGGTAACCAAACAGACGCTCCTGATCACCCAGAGTGATGTTCTGCTGCTCTTTCAGCAGCGCACGGGCGGTTTCCAGCGCCTCGCCATCGCCCTGCTCCTGATACGCCTTGCGCAGCGAGGAATACAACTTGGCGGCCTTCTTGCCCATCTTCTTGATAGCAGCCTCGGCCTTCTCTTCAAAGCCGACTTCCTTGCCGTACAAGTGATTGAAGCGGCGTGCCACCTCGCGGGTAATCTCGACGTGCGCGACCTGGTCAGCCCCAACCGGCACCTGACCGGCGCGGTAAATCAGAATATCGGCGCTCTGCAGCAGCGGATAGCCAAGGAAGCCGTAGGTGGCCAGATCGCGATCCTTGAGCTTTTCCTGCTGATCCTTGTAGGTCGGCACGCGCTCCAGCCAACTGACCGGAGTGACCATCGACAGCAGCAGGTGCAACTCAGCGTGCTCGGGCACCTGCGACTGGATAAATATGGTTGACGAGGTACCGCTGACGCCAGCGGCAAGCCAGTCGATCAGCATGTCCCAGACGTTCTGTTCGATGCTCTGCGGATCTTCATAGTGGGTGGTCAGCGCGTGCCAGTCAGCAGCGAAGAAAAAACACTCGTACTCGTGTTGCAGCTTCACCCAGTTTTTCAGCACGCCGTGATAGTGGCCCAGATGCAAACGCCCGGTAGGACGCATGCCTGACAGAACCCGGCGCTGCGAATCGACAGAACTCAAGGGGAACTCCTGAAAAAGACGTATTGTGATATTTGCTCAGCGGCGATTATACCGATAATGCGCAAAGCGTCAGCGCCCGGCGCCAATCAATCAAGAATTTCATCACGGCTGAGGCCGAATGGCTCGGGGTCGCCCCGCCCTTCGCGCAGCAGCTCTGCCTCGCCATCGAGCAGGCTGATCACAGTGGTCGGCTCTACGGTGCAGGCGCCGCCATCGATGATCAGATCAACCAGTTTGCCCAGCCGATCCCGAATCTGTTCCGGGTCGGTTAGCGGCAGCGGGTCGTCCGGCAGAATCAGGGTCACACTCAGCAACGGCTCGCCCAGCGCTTCGAGCAGATCCAGCGTAATCTGGTGATCCGGTACGCGCAGACCGATAGTTCGGCGTTTGGGATGCAGCAACAGCCGCGGCACTTCACTGGTGGCATTCAGAATGAAGGTATAGGGACCGGGCGTAGTGGCTTTCAGCAAACGGAAGGTGGTGTTGTCGACCTTGGCGTAGACACCCAGCTCGGACAAGTCCCGACAGACCAGTGTGAAATTGTGCTTGTCATCCAGCTGACGCAGCCGGCGAATGCGCTCCAGCGCAGCCTTGTTGCCCAACTGACAACCCAGCGCGTAGGCCGAGTCAGTCGGATAGGCGACTACCCCACCCTGGCGGATGATATCGGCGGCCTGACGAATCAGGCGGACCTGCGGATTGTGCGGATGAATCTGAAAGAACTGGCTCATGTGCCCTCGCGAGGCTGTTTTAACTGCAGTTTAGCTGGAGAACAGCCGATTCTCCCATACCGGTTCACAATCGACCGGCATGGCTGTCATCTGACCGAGTGAGGTCCAGGGGGAATCAGGGCTGTGAAAGTCACTGCCGCAGCTGGCAAGAAAACCAAACTCGACCGCCAGCTTGCCCAGATAGGCGACCTGATCAACTGGCTGTTTGCCGTTGACCACTTCAATCCCGCGTCCGCCGGCACTGGCGAATTCGCGCAGCAGCGCACGCAGCTTACTGCGGGTAAGGCCGTAATGCCACGGGTGAGCAATGACCGCCATGCCGCCAGCAGCGCGAAGCTGCTCGACAACCTCCACAACAGTTGGCCAATGCTGGCGAATGTCGCCGAGCTTGCCGGCACCCAGCCACTTGCGGAACGCCTCACCGTGATCGCGTACGTGCCCGGCCTGCACCATCCATTCGGCAAAGTGTGGGCGACCCGGAGGCTGCGACACATCGCCACCGGCAGCCTGCTGCACCGCAACGGCACCCTCGAACCCGCCGGGCATGCGCTTGCCCGCCAACCGTTCACCAATCTGCCGGGCGCGACTCCAGCGCCCTTCCCTGACATTGGCCAGCGCGTCGGTGAGCGCAGGCGCTGTCGGGTCAAAACCATAACCGAGAATATGCAGGGTATGGCCGAACCACTGGGCCGACATCTCGACTCCGCTAACCCAGCGCACACCCAGCTCCCTGGCGGTAGCGGCCGCCTGCTCCAAACCGTCGATGCAGTCATGATCGGTCAACGCAACCAGATCGATCCCTGCCGCTTTCACTCGCTGCATCAGAACGTCGGGCCCCAGGCTGCCATCAGACGCGGTGCTATGCATGTGCAGATCAACAATCACGGGAACTCTCCTGGCGGGTTGCTTGACGCGGCGACGGGGCTTTCGCCTATTATGCCGCCTAAGCACTGACAACCCCAAGCAGACCGCAGCAAGCGAACCAGAACAGGCTCTGCCGGTAGACAACCAAACGCGTCTGCGTACATTTCACTGCAAGGAACCCACATGTTCTACGCCATCATGGCCACCGACGTACCCGATAGCCTCGCTGCTCGCCTCGCCGCCCGCCCGGACCACCTCGCCCGACTGCAAGTCCTGCAGGACCAGGGCAGATTGCTGCTGGCCGGACCGCTGCCAGCGGTAGACAGCAACGATCCGGGCAGTGCCGGCTTTACCGGCAGCCTGGTGGTGGCCGAGTTTGCCTCGCTGGAGGATGCGCAAAGTTGGGCCAACGCAGACCCTTATGTCGCCGCAGGCGTCTACCAGCACGTCACCATCAAACCCTTCAAGCGTGTCTTCCCGGCCTGATCAAGGATGCAGCCCATGTTAAGACCCATTACCCTAGCACTGCTGTTGTGCGGACTGGTCGGCACCGCTTCCGCCCAGACCGCGGACAACACACCCAGCGAGACACCAACCGAAACCGCCAGTCAGCACGACGTCGGCACCCTTCAGGCCGAGCTGGCCAAGGTTGAAGCCGAGCGCCAGCGACTTGCCGATCAGTTGGCCGCCGGCGACGGATCCGATGCCCTGACCCAGCTGCAGGACGAAAACCAGCAACTGCGCAACGAAAACCAGGCCGCGCGGCTGGAAGCGCAATCGCGCCTGATGGCCCAGCAGCAGCGCTGGTTCATGGTTGGCGGTCTGACCGTCGCGCTGAGCCTGCTGGCCGGCTTCATGCTGGCGAAGATAGGCCGGTCGAAGCGCCGCGAATGGCTGAACTGACCCCGGTCCTGATCATCGACGACGATCAGGAGCTCTGCGACCTGCTGCGTGACTGGCTGGCGACCGAAGGCTTCGCCCTGAGCTGCTATCACGACGGTCCCGGCGGACTGCAGGCTGCCCGCACAGACAGCTACGCTGCCATTATTCTGGACGTCATGCTGCCCGGCATGAATGGGCTGGAAATCTTGCGTGAGCTGCGCCAAAGCTGCCAGACACCGCTACTGATGCTCAGCGCCCGCGGCGAGCCAGTTGACCGCATTCTGGGACTCGAACTCGGCGCCGACGACTACCTGGCCAAGCCCTGCGATCCGCGCGAGCTGGTCGCCAGGCTGCGCGCCCTGCTGCGGCGCAGCCAGCCTGCCCAGGACGGCGCCAGTGACATGCTGATGCATGCCGGACTGCGCCTGGACGGCGGCAACCTGATGGCCTGGCTGGACGACGAGCCCCTGCAGCTTACCCAGAGCGAAGCACTGATCCTGCGTGCCCTGATGACAAGGCCAGCTCAGGTGGTAGACCGCCAAACACTGTCACGCGAGGCGCTGGGCAAACCGCTGGGCAACTATGATCGCAGCCTGGACATGCACATCAGCAATCTGCGCCGCAAACTGGGTCCACATCCGGACGGGCGCCCCCGCATTCAGTCCATCCGCGGTCGCGGCTATCTGCTGGGCAGCTGATTTACACAATCTTTACCCAGTGCAGGCCGCTGCTGACAAAGCGATCGCTAGACTCTGCAGGTAATGAGCGGATTCCCCGGTCAGACACCCACGGAGAACGACCATGAAAAAGACCCTGCTTGCCACTACCCTGCTGATGACCACCAGTCTGTCTGCCGGCCTGATGGCCGCGCCCACAACGGATGGCATGCCTGCGCAGCCCCGTGACGGCTCAATGTACCAGCGAGGCTTCGACCGTATGGCCGAAGAACTCTCACTGACCGATGAACAAAAAGCTCAACTGAGCCAGATTCGCGAGCAAGAACG
Source organism: Halopseudomonas oceani (assembly GCF_002903165.1). GTDB lineage: Bacteria > Pseudomonadota > Gammaproteobacteria > Pseudomonadales > Pseudomonadaceae > Halopseudomonas > Halopseudomonas oceani. Next base: position 17,875 of record NZ_PPSK01000007.1, on the reverse strand, counting down.
CGAAAAGTTCCAGACCCTGCGCGCAGAAAGCAAAGCACGCTTTGAAGCGGTTCTGACCGCAGAGCAGCGCCAGCGAATGGAAGAACTGCGCGCGCAACGTCGCGAGTTCATGCAGGAGCGCCGGGACGGCCGCCCGCCACGCGGCGAACCCTGCAACCGTTGAACCCTGACCAAGAGACCGCCGCATGCGCCTGTTCTGGAAAGTATTTGCCGTACTCTGGCTGGCGACCTTGCTGGTCGGCGGCTCAGGCTTTCTGGTCAGCCGCGCGCTGCAACAGGATTGGTTGCTACTGCAGTTGAACCCCGAGCTGCGCGACTTTGCCGCGCAGCTCGCAACCGTATACGAGCAGGACGGCCCGACCGCAGCCCAGCAGTGGCTCGAGCAACAACGCCGTGAAAGCCGCCTGCGTGCCCGCCTGTTTGATGCCGCCGGCGACAGCTTGCTACCGGGCACTCTGACGCGCCTGCCGCGCTTTCAAGTCGAACCGTCACCAGCACGGCCGGAGCCACCACCGCAGCCACCCGGGCATGGCCGCCTGTTTCAGTTGGCCTGGAGCACTGATCACGCCAGCTACATCATCGCCCTCCACGTTCCTGCGCCAACGTTGTGGCGCAGCCAGCGTACGCCATTCACCCTGCTGCTCAATATCGGCCTGGCGGTCGTAGTGCTGGCCCTACTGAGCCTGCTGCTTAGCCGCTATCTGACCCGTCCGCTGGGCCAGCTGGGCGCTGCGGCCCAATCACTCGCCAGGGGCGAGTTCAACGCTCAGAGCCTGCAAAAAACCACCGCTCGCCGCGACGAGCTTGGCGAACTGGCCCGCCGCTTCGAAAGCATGGCCGACCAGGTCCAGTCGCTACTGGACAGCCAACAGCAACTGCTGCGTGATGTATCCCACGAGCTGCGCTCACCGCTAGCGCGGCTGCGCGTCGGACTGGCGCTGGGCAGCCAGCAGAACCTGCCGCAGGATGATCCACTATGGCAGCGCCTGGATCGCGAGTGCGACCGTCTGGATCAACTGATTGACGGCATACTGACCCTCAGCCGACTGGACACCCGGCGCGAACCGGCAACCGCATTCGACCTCGACGCTCTGATTGCCGAGGTGGTGGAGGATGCCCGTTTCAGCGCAGCCGATCTTGCCCTTGAACTGAGCGGAGAAACCGGCGTACAGCTGCATGGCTGGCCCGACCAATTGGCTGCCGCCATCGATAACCTGCTACGCAATGCAGTGCGCTTCAGTCCGGACAACGGCCAGATTCAGATCAGCCTGCGCCGCACTGCGGCGCAGGCCCTGATTCGGATCGACGACCAGGGGCCGGGCGTGGCGGATGAGTGGCTGGACAAGCTGAGCGAACCCTTCGTCAGAGTGCCGGGCCAAAGCGCAGACAGCGGTTACGGACTGGGGCTCACCATCGCCCGCCGGGCCATTGCGCGACATGGCGGCAGCCTGTCCTTCTCACACAATCCGCCGGGTGGCCTGCGGGTCGACATCAGCCTGCCGACGACACGCCGCTGAATCAGCTCTCTGCTGGCCAGCGGCTGAAGAACTCGTTGACGTCCAGCGTCGGCACTGCCTTACGCGCACCAGCCGGATGGCCAACATAGAGAAACGCCAGAATATGTTCGTTCTCGTCCAGCGCGAGACCGCGACGCACAACCGGATGATAGGCCAGCGCGCCGGTACGCCAGACCGCTCCCAACCCCATCGCGTGTGCCGCCAGCAACATATTGCCAACCGCGACACCACAGGCCAGGTCCTGCTCAATCACCGGCACCTTGGGGTGATCCTGATGGCGACTGATAGCCACAATCATCAACGGCGCCCGCAACGGCAACCCCTGGTAGCGTGCCAGGGTATCGGCTGATAGGTCCGGCGTGTCCGCCAGCGCGGCCTGCCCAAATACCTCGCCCAGGGCGTCCAGCCCGTCACCCTCGATGACCATAAACCGCCAGGGGCGCATATAGGCATGATCCGGCGCGCGCAGGGCAGCACGAAACATCGCCTGTTGCTGCTCGGCAGTGGGTGCAGGGCCCACGAGGCGCGGCACGGAAACCCGCTCATGCAGCAGGGTCAGGGCATCCACGGGTGTCATTCCTCCTCGGACTGGTCTTGCAATACCTGCTCACGATATTGACCCGGCGGCAGGCCGAACCAACGTTTGAAGGCACGAAAGAAATTGCTTGGATCGGCAAAGCCCAGCATGCAGGCAATCTCGAACAACGTCAGTTGGGGTTGACCCAGATACTGCAACGCCAGTTCCCGCCGGGTACGCTCAAGCAGTTGCTGAAAGCTGACACCCTCCTCCTGCAAGCGGCGCTGCAAGGTACGCGTGCTCATATTCATGGCACTGGCAACGGTTTGCCGCTTGGGTTCACCTTGAGGCAGCAGGCGGCAGAGCACCTGACGGGTCTGGTGTGTCACCGGGTCGGATTCGAAGCGGGCAAGAAAATCGCCGGCGAAGCGGTCATGCAACTTGGCCAGACTGTCGTTGGCCGTTGCCAGGGGCGCTTCCATCAACTGCCGCGACATTAACAATGAATAGGCTGGCGCATCGAATTCCAGCGGGCACTCGAACAACGCACGATAGGGAGCGACATCCTGCGGCTCCGACCGGGCGAAGGTGGCCTTGATCGGCACTATCGGATCAGCCGTCATCCAGCGGCAGAACGCCAGCGCATAGGCCATGGCCGCCTCAACGCTCTGCAGGGCCGCCGGCAGGCGGTCACCATGAATGGCAAACTGCAGTCGACAGGTATCCGGCTCAATCTGCATCATCATGTCGGACGACTCACCGATCAGCCGCTGGTAGCGGACCACTCGACCAAAGCCTTCACGCAGGCTGCGACTCGACATCAGCGAGTAGCCAACCACACTGAAATGCCCCGGCCGCAGCACCCTGGCCATATTCAGTCCGATAGCCGGATTGCCGCTGCGCTCCACCGCCAGATGCCAGACCCGGGTCATGCTGTCCTGACTGATCCGTGCATCCGGGTCGGTCAGCACGTCGGTATCCAGACCCAGCTCCCGAAATAATGCGGCGATATCCAGCCCGTCGACGGCCAACGCGTGACCGATGGCCGAAACCCAACCTGCTGATGTGGTCCGTGATGCGCGCTCCATGATCTCTCGTTGCTGTGTGCTGATTCCGGTGAACTGGTTTTTATGTCCGGCGGCTGATCATAGACTAAAGTTGAAGGGAAGAAAAAACCTGCGCACCGCCACTTGGCCGCCAGAGCCATACCCGCGACCAGAAGCAATGACTAAGCTGACTCTGCGCGCCATAAGGCCAGCGCCCACTGTTCCGCTCACCTGCCGAGACGCCATCATGCCCGAGTCGACTTCCTCCGCCCCCGGCCCCTTCCGCAACTTCGCTGAATTCTACCCCTATTACCTCAGCGAGCACCGCAACGATACCTGTCGGCGGCTGCATTATGCGGGCAGCAGCCTGGTGATCGCACTGCTGATCTACAGCCTGCTCAGCGGCAACCTCTGGTGGTTGCTGGCCCTGCCCGTCGCCGGCTACGGTTTCGCCTGGGTTGGTCACTTCTTTTTTGAACACAACAAACCGGCCACCTTCACCCACCCCTTTTATAGCCTGCTGGGGGACTGGGTCATGCTGCGCGACGCGATGACTGGGCGCATCCGCTTCTGAGGGGGTGAATCACGTGAATGTCAGCACAGCGACAGTCAGTGCCAGCCATCACCTCTATGATGCCTCGTAGCCTGACCCCAAAACAGATAACAAGAGGAGATCCATCATGGGTGAGCAACACGCTACGTTCCGTGCCATGCAAGAGGGAACAGCCGAAGACTGGAGCATCATCTCCGAACACTTCCGTCCGTTCGCCAAGAAGCTGCCCGACCGCATCCTTGCCCACCTGAGTCTGCTCGACGGCGACTACGGCGGATTCCCGATCGACCGGCTGGAACATTCGATTCAGACCGCTACCCGCGCCCACCGTGATGGTCGGGACGAAGAATATGTGGTGTGCGCGCTGCTGCACGATATTGGCGACACCCTGGGCAGCTACAATCACCCGGACATTGCTGCCGCCATTCTCAAGCCCTTCGTAAGCCCGGAAAACCTCTGGATGGTTGAGAAGCACGGCATATTCCAGGGCTACTACTTCTTCCATCACCTGGGCATGGATCGCCATTTGCGCGACCAGTTCAAGGATCATCCTCTGTATCAGTACACCGCCGAGTTCTGTGCCAAGTACGATGCGCCGGCCTTTGATCCGGACTACGAAAGCGAGCCGCTGGAGTTCTTCGAACCGATGCTACGCCGCGTATTCGCCAAGCCGCGCAACTCCATCTACAAGCTCTAGTCAATATCAGCCTGTCCGCACGGCATTGTCCGCCGTGCGGATTAGGGCCTATCATGCTCAGTCATGGACACCCGCTCGGTGCTCTTTCCTGGCCACGGAATTGACTGAACATGATCACCGACACCCGCGCAACGCCTGTCAAACCGCCGCTCGATGGTTACTATTCCCGCGTCATCGCTTATCTTGGCGTCGCCCTGACCTTCAGTGCCCTGCTGGTCGAACGGGGTCACCAGTTGCCCTATCTCGCCACCATTCTCTATGCCTTGCTGTACCCGCAACTCGCGCAAGTGCTTGGTCGGCGGCTGCCACAGGATAAACCCGTTTCCCCGCGCCTGGCCCTGCTTGCTCTTGATGCCTTCCACACTGGCGCGTTTATTGCTCTGATTGGCTTCAGCGTAGTTCCGAGCCTGATGTTTTTGCTGCTGATGGGCGTCGCCTGTCTGATCGCCGGCGGCTCGACCTACCTGATTGCCGGCAGCCTGCTGACGATCTCCGGAACACTGCTCGGCGCGGCCGCTTTTCAGCCGCAAATCGCGCTAGCCAGTTCCCCGCTGGTTGCCTTGGTCAGCCTGATCAGCGGCGGCGTGTTCCTTTTGGTCATGGCCGCCTTCGTGCACAAGCAGAGCCACAACCTGGAGCAGACGCGCCAAAAGCTACAGCGTGAACAGGAAAAAACCGCGCGGCTCGCCGCCAACGTTTCCAAATACCTATCACCACAGGTTTGGGAATCGATTTTCTCCGGTAAGCGCAGTGCACGACTGGAAACCCGACGCAAAAAGCTGACCGTATTTTTCTCGGACATTCGCGGTTTTACCGAGCTGGCCGAAGAGCTTGAGGCCGAGGCGCTCACCGATCTGCTGAACAACTACCTGGACGAGATGTCGCGCATTGCCCTGCAATACGGCGGCACCATCGACAAGTTTGTCGGTGACTGCGTGATGGTGTTCTTTGGTGACCCCAACACCCGCGGCGCCAAACAGGACGCCGAAGCCGCCGTGTCCATGGCCATCGCCATGCGCAAGCATATGAAGGTACTACGGCAACAGTGGCGCAGTCGTGGTATCACCAAGCCGCTGGAAATTCGCATGGGCCTGAGCACGGGCTACTGCACGGTTGGCAACTTCGGCACCGCAACCCGCATGGACTACACCATCATCGGCCGGGAAGTTAACCTAGCCAGCCGCCTCGAAGGCGCAGCCGATGCGGGCGAGATTCTGATCTCGCACGAGACCTATTCACTGGTGAAGGAGCTGATCATGTGCCGTGACAAGGGCCAGATCAGCGTCAAGGGCTTCTCTCGACCAGTACAGATCTATGAAGTAGTCGGCCTGCGCCGCGAGCTGGGTGCGGCACCGACCTTTGTTGAACACGAGTTGACCGGATTCTCGATGTATCTGGACACCAACCACGTACGCAACTACGACAAAGAGCAGATCATCAAGGCGCTTGAACAGGCCGCCCGCAAACTGCGCGACAAGGTCATCGTCTAGGGCAGCTCAGACCACGCTGCCCTCGAGTGCGTCATCGACCGGCTGCAAGGCAGCTGCCGTCGCCTCATTCCAGCGATACAGCTCGATCCGGCCATCCTGGTGCTCGATCAGCGCGGTGCAGGACTCGACCCAGTCCCCGCAGTTGAGGTAGTCGATACCGCTGACTTGGCGGATTTCTGCGTGGTGGATGTGTCCGCAGACAACGCCTTCCAGGCCGCGCTTGTTGCACTCATGTGCCAGCGCCTCCTCAAACTCGCTGATGAAATTGACCGCTTTTTTCACCCGGTGCTTCAGATAACCGGACAGCGACCAATAGCCAAGCCCGAAGCGGTTGCGCCAGTGATTGAGCCAGCGATTGAGAACCAGGCTGAACTCGTAGGCATGATCCCCCAGAAACGCCAGCCAGCGGTGGCAACGGGTAATCACATCAAACTGGTCACCATGAATAACCAGCAGTCGGCGCCCGTCCTGACAGTGGTGCACCGCCTCATCTACCAGCTCGATACTGCCCAGCAGTAGCGTGGAATAGCGCCGCAGGAACTCATCGTGGTTACCCGTGACATACACCACCCGTGTACCGCGCTTGCTCATGGTCAGAATGCGGCGCAGCACATTGGTGTGCGCCTGCGGCCAGTAGATCCCCTTGCGCAGACGCCAGCCATCGATGATGTCGCCGACCAGATAGAGCTGATCACATTCGTAAGATTTGAGGAAAGCCGCCAACTTGTCAGCCTGACAACCGCGGGTACCCAAGTGCAAATCCGAGATCCAAAGGGTTCTGACTCGCTGTTTCTGCTCCGCTGGCAACGACACTGCTGTGTTCATGCGCCTGTCTCCTCGGGAAGTTGCCTTCACGCTACTGGCAGGCAGTGACCGGATTGTGTCACCCAAATGACAACAACATGACAGCGCGACAGCACCGCAGAGCCGCTCACCTTCGTATACAATGGCCAGCCTTAGTCGAACGCCCTCGTCCGGAACAACACCATGTTCAAACGCCTGCTGCCTCTGCTGTTGCTGATTGTGTCCAGCTGGACCCTGGCTGAACCTCTGCGTACAGGCCTGGTCCTGTCAGGGGGTGGCGCCCGGGGCCTGGCTCACATTGGCGTACTCAAGCAACTGGAGCAGATGAATATTCCGATCCACGCCATTGCCGGTACCAGCATGGGCGCGGTCATCGGCGGTTTGTACGCATCCGGCTACAGCGCCGACGAACTGGAGAAACTGGCACTTAGCCTGGACTGGCAGAACACCTTGGGCGACTCCCCAAGGCGAGAGGACATTCCCTATCGACGCAAGCAGGACGACCGCGACTTTCTGGTCAAACAGCGTCTGAGTTTCAACAATGGCGTCCTGAGTTTTCCACTTGGCCTGATGCAGGGCCAGAACATGGGCGTGGTGCTGGAAAGCCTGCTGGTCCACACCAATGAGATCGACGACTTCGACAAGCTGCCAATTCCATTCCGCGCAGTAGCCACCGACATCGCGACCGGTGAAGCCGTGGTGTTCGACCACGGTCATCTCCCGCTGGCGATCCGCGCCAGCCTGGCGCTGCCCGGATTCTTCGCCCCGGTTGAGGTCGATGGCCGCCTGCTGGTTGATGGCGTACTGAGCAAGAACGTTCCGATCGACGTCGCCCGCGCCATGGGCGTTGACCGGGTCATCGTGGTCGATATTGGCACTCCGCTGAAGTCTGCCAGCGAGTTGACCTCGGTGCTCGACATCATGGATCAGACGACCACCCTGCTCACCCGCACCAACACAGAGAAGCAGCTTGCCACCCTGACCGATCGCGACCTGCTGCTGCAGCCGGCGCTTGGCAATATGGGGTTCAGCAGCTTCGCCGAAACGCAGCAAGCAATTGATGCTGGTGCCCGCAGCCTCGCGGAAGCCAATGGCGTGCTGGCCTTCGTCGCCCCGGATGACGGCTCCAGCGGCGGCAACCTGGCTAGCAGCCGGCCGCAACGCCAAGCCATCATCCATGCGATTGAGGTCGACAATAGCGGCAAGGTAGCAGACGAGGTGGTGCTCAGCATGATTCGCCAGCCGATTGGTGAGCCCTTGAACCTCGCCCGCCTGCAGACGGACATGGGCACCATCTATGGGACCGACTACTTCAGCCGCGTCACCTACGAAGTCGTGCATGACAGCGGCCGCAACACCCTGCTGGTCCATACCGCCGGGCGCCGCACCGGCACTGACTACCTGCGCCTGGGCCTGAATCTGGTGGACGACTTCGAGGGCGACAGCCAGTACAACCTCGGTGCCAGTTTCCGCGTCAATGGCCTTAATCCGCTGGGCGCTGAATGGCTCACGCGCCTTCAGGTTGGCTCGGATCAGGAGCTGTATACCGAATTTTATCAGCCGCTGGACTATGGCTCTCGTTACTTTCTCGCGCCCTTCATCGATGCCGAGGCGCGCAATATCGACGTGATCGACGACGATGACCCGATCGTTGCCTACCGCCAGAAACGCTATGGTGCCGGCCTGAATCTGGGTCGCCAGATCGCCAACAGCGGCGAGGTGCGTTTCGGCCTGTCGCGCTACCGCGGAAATTCACGGGTGCGCATCGGCGACCCTGATCTGCCATCAATCGACTTCAACGAAGCGTTCTACTCCATCGAAATCGACCGCGACACGCTGGACGATGTGAACTTCCCGCACTCCGGCGAGGAAGCCCGCCTCAGCTGGCGTCAGTCCGAGCCAGACCTGGGCGCGGACGAGCGTTACCAGCAGATCGAATTCAAGGCAAACAAGGCATTTGGCTTTGGTCCAAACAGCCTTCAGGTCGGCGGTTTCATCGGCCGGACAGACAGTGACGTGGATGTAGCCCAAAGCAGCTTCAGCCTCGGTGGGCCAGGCTGGTTCTCCGGTTTCCGTCAGGACGGTCTGGCTGGTCAGAATTATCAGCTTGGCCGCCTGGTCTACTACCGCCGATTGACTCCCAGCTACTTCGACACCCTGAGCCTGCCGCTCTATCTTGGCGCAAGTCTGGAATATGGCCGGGTATACAACCGCGACGACGCCGGCTTTGATACCGGTTACTTCAGCGCGGGCAGCCTGCTGCTGGGCATGGATACGCTGGTTGGTCCGCTATTCTTCGGCCTTGGGGTCAACGAAGAGGGGCACGAAGCCCTGTACATGAAGCTCGGTCAGACCTTCTGAGGGCGTGCGCCTCAGCCGCTGATCTCCAGTACCAAAGCGGCTCGGATGCAATGCAGGACACCCTCATCAACCTGCTCGTCCAGCTCACGCGCAAGCGTTCGGACGCCCGGCAGATCGTCGCCATCATGATTGAGAAAAGCGTCCTGCAATCGCTCCAGCTGGACCGGGCCGATATCAACGGCCTGCTCCAGCGTCAGGTTGCCGGTGGTAATCGCCTGCGCCAGTTGGCCGTAGACCTTTCGCAGTGGCTGACCAAGCTGAACCGCCGCCTGCTCTGCGCTCATGCCGGCGCGCACCAGCGCAATCGCTTCGTGTGCATCGCGCTGCTCCTGGGCCTGTGCCGCGGAGCCGTTGCCGTCAAGCACCTGCAAAAAATCAGCGCCGTAGCGCTCCAACTTGTGCGAGCCGACGCCGCTGACCAGCGCCATATCCTGCAGGGTCGCAGGGCGCTGGCGTAGCATGTCGACCAGCGTGTTGTCGGTAAAGATGACGTAGGGCGGCACACCGTGGGCATCGGCCAGTTGCTTACGCAGGGTCCGCAAGGCTTCCCAAAGCGCGCGATCAGCCTCGGCAATAACGGGCTTGTTGCTGCCCCGGCTACCCCAGGCTGCCGGCTTGCTGACATCGCGGCGCAGCTGCAGGCTCTCCTCACCACGCAGCAGCGGACGACACCGTTCGCTCAGGCGCAGGCTGCCATAACCGTCGAGATCCACCTCAACCAGTGCACGAGCGATCAACTGACGGAATACCGAGCGCCACTCGTTCTCGCCCAAAGACTTCCCAATGCCGTAGGTCGATAGATGCTGATGACCGGCGCTGCGGATCTTTTCATTGTCACGCCCAAGCAGAATATCGATCAGGTGACCCACACCGTAGCGCTGCCCGCTGCGATAGATGGTCGACAGCGCCATCCGGGCTGGCTCACTGCCGTCCCAGGTCACGACCGGCTCCTGACAGTTGTCGCAGTTACCGCAGGGCTGTTCGAGCGTCTCGCCAAAGTAGCCCAGCAGCGTCTGCCGGCGACAGGTGGTCAGCTCACAGAGCGCAAGCATGGCATCGAGCTTGTGCCGTTCAATCCGTTTGTGGCGTTCATCGCCTTCCGAGCTGGCCATGATCTGGTTCAGCATCAGCACATCCTGCAGGCCGTAGGCCATCCAGGCGTCCGCGGCCAAACCATCGCGCCCCGCCCGCCCAGTCTCCTGATAGTAGGCTTCCACGCTCTTGGGCAGATCAAGATGGGCAACGAAACGCACGTTGGATTTATCGATCCCCATACCGAACGCGATAGTCGCCACCATCACCAGCCCCTCCTCATTAAGGAAGCGCTTCTGGTGCGTTGACCGCAGCTCCGGCGGCAAGCCCGCATGGTAAGGCAAGGCCGGCCAGCCCTGCTCGCACAGCCAGGCGGCGGTTTCCTCCACCTTCTTGCGCGACAGGCAATAAACAATACCGGCATCGCCCTTGTGCTCGCGCAGAAAGCCCAGCAATTGCTGACGTGGCTTGTCCTTGGGCACGATGCGGTAAAAGATGTTGGGGCGATCAAAACCGGAGACAAAACAGGCCGCTTGCTCCAGCTTCAGTCGTTGAGCCATCTCCTCACGGGTACGCTCATCCGCCGTGGCGGTAAGCGCCATGCGGGGCACGCCGGGGAACAGCTCCGCCAACTGTCCCAGCTGCAGGTATTCGGGACGAAAATCATGGCCCCATTGGGAGACACAGTGGGCTTCGTCAATCGCAAACAGCGCAAGAGGCAGCGACTGCAGAAAATTCAGAGTACGGGGTTTGAGCAGCCGCTCCGGGGCGAGATAAAGAAACTGAAGCTCACCGGCACGCATCTGCCGGGCCACCTCGCGCTGGGCATCTTCACTCAGCGTCGAGTTGAGCGCTGCCGCCTTAAGGCCCAGCTCATTCAGCGTCGCCACCTGATCATCCATCAAGGCAATCAGCGGTGAAACTACCACCGTCAAACCCTCGCGCAGCAAACCCGGCACCTGATAGCACAGCGACTTGCCGCCACCGGTTGGCATCAACACCAACGCGTCGCCACCGCAGGCGACCTGATCAATGATGTCGGCTTGCTGACCACGGAACTCGCCGTAGCCAAACACGTTCTTCAGTTGCTGCAGTGCTTGCTCGCGCATGGGTCTCCTCACCAGATCTGATTCCGTTGATGGGCAGAATCAGCGGCCGCAGAGTATAACGCCTTTGGCAATTGCCCGGGGCATGCGTAAAATGCCCGGACAACCAAAGAGAGGTGTCCCATGTCCTTCAATGATCAACTCCAGCGCCTGCAAGCTTTTCTGGACGCCGATGACCTGCACGACGAAGCGCTGGACTACATGGCCGCCTGTGGCTATCTGACCGCGTTGGCCATCAGCCCGGAAGCCGTTGCTGATGATGAAATGCTGGCAGAGCTGTTCGCCGAAACCCCGAACTACGAAAGCGACGAACAGCAGCAAGCCATTGTCAGTACCCTGCTGGAGCTGAAAGCACGTATCGCCCGCGAGCTGGCCAGTGATGAAGATCTTGAACTGCCCTGCGAGCTGAGCCTCGGTGACGAGCCTGACTACTCGGATCTGCGCAGTTGGTGCATCGGCTTCATGGAAGGCGTATTCCTGCGTGAAGAAGCCTGGTTCAGCGGTGATGAGGAGTTGGTAAGCGAGCTGTTGCTGCCGGTCATGGTCGGCTCCGGACTGTTTGCTGATCAACCGGAGTTTGCCGAGATCGACAAAGACCCGGATATGGTTGAGGACATGGCAGAGCATATTCCCCAGGTGCTGACACAGCTGTTCCTGCTGTTCCACGCGCCGGAGGAGAAACCCCGTCCTGCGCTGCTGAAGCGCTCCTGATCCACTGACAGAGGCAGCGGCGCGTGGCAGCATGACTAACTGCGCGCACTTGCCTACACTGGGTGGCATTACCTCGGCTGATCCCGCCGGAATGCCATCACAGTGAACATATCCTTGCGCTCCTGGTCCCTGCTACCTGCCTGCCTGCTGCTGGTCGCCCTATCGGCCATCGGCTGGGACTATGAGCATATCTTCGCCCGCATCAACACCCTCTACAACCCGGACATGCAGGCCCAGTGGCGGCTGCAGGAATGGCGCACACTGCTGGACAACAGCCAGACCCTGAGCGACCAGCAGAAACTGGAAGCCGTCAACGACTTCTTCAACCAGCGCCTGCGTTTCAGCGACGATATCAGCATCTGGGGCGAGGTCGACTACTGGGCCTCTCCGGCAGAGTCCATGGTCAAGGGTGCCGCCGACTGTGAAGACTACTCTATCGCCAAATACTTCAGCCTGCGCCGCGCCGGCATCCCCAACGACCAGTTGCGCCTGACCTACGTCAAGGCGCTCGAACTGAACCAGGCGCATATGGTGCTGACGTACTATGCAACGCCCGACAGCGAACCGCTGGTGCTCGACAATCTGACCGACCGCATCCTGCCTGCCTCACACCGCAACGACCTGCTGCCGGTTTACAGTTTCAACGCGGAAGGCCTGTGGCTGGCTGGCCGTGGCAACAGCCAAACCGGCTCGGCCAAGCAGCTTTCACGCTGGCAGGACCTGCTGAAAAAGATGCAGAACGAGGGCTTCGATGACCTCGCGCTACCCTGAGTAAAGAGGAACCAACCATGTCACTGGTCAAACAGCTCATCCTCGCCATCTGCCTGTTCCTGCTGATCGCCTTCAGCGGCAGCTTTCTGGTCAGCCTGGAGAGCTCACGCAATCAGCTGCAGACTCAGTTGCGCTCGCACGCGCAGGACGCAGCAACGGCGCTCGGCTTGTCCCTCACGCCCCACGTGCAAGATCCAGCCATGGTTGAGCTGATGGTGAGCTCGATTTTTGACAGCGGCTACTTTGCCCGAATCCGCGTCTATGCGGTCAGCGATGGCCAGGTCATCGTCGAGCGGGTTCGCAGCCTTGATGAGACCAAGGCACCGGACTGGTTCGTCAGGCTGGTCAATCTGCAGGAACAAACCGGGGATGCCATTATCATGAACGGCTGGCAGCAATTTGCCCGCGTTGAAGTCGTCAGCCATCCACAGTTCGCCCTGAACAAACTCTGGGACAGCGCTCTGGGCACGCTAGCCTGGCTGGTAGTCTGTGGTCTGTTCAGCGCCCTGCTTGGCGCCCTACTGCTGAAACGCCAACTGATGCCCCTGATGTCGATGGCCGACCAGGCCGAAGCCATCACCCGTCGCGAATACCGCACCCTGCCGCGTATTCCACGCACGCCTGAACTCAAGCACGTAGTCATGGCAATGAACCAGATGGTCGGCAAGCTGAAAACGCTGTTTGAAGAGGAAGCAGCCCAAACTGAGCACTATCGCCGACAGGCATACCATGATGCATTGACTGACCTGCCAAACCGATTGTCGTTCGACCACACGCTGGCCGCAGCCCTCACCTCCACCGAGAGCCTGGAAGGCCACCTGCTGGGCCTGCGGATCAGCGACCTCAACAAGATCAACCAGCAGCTTGGCGGCGCCCGGACCGACGCGCTGCTAAAAAGCATTGGCACTCAGCTCAAGGCGCTGCAGGAGGCCCACCCAAGCTGGCTGTGCTGCCGCTCGCGGGGCGGCGAGTTCCTGATCCTTGCGCCCGGCAGCAACCTCGAAAGTGTGCAGGCAGTGACCGAGCAACTCGCCATTCAGACCGCAGCCCTGGAAGCATTGACAGAACTGCACGAGCAGCAGCCGCTGGAGTTCGGCATAGCCGGGTACCGCATCGGTGACGACAGTAAGCAATTGCTTGGACGCGTTGATCAGGCAATGACCGAATCCAGCCTCAGCGGCACCAGTATCAAACCCGGCTACAAACCCGCCAGCGAAGATGACCAGACGCTCAACAATGCGCACGAATGGCGCAGCCTGCTGGAACAAGCCCTCAAGGACTTTCAGTTCACGCTGCACTTTCAGCCGGTGTTGCAAGGAGCTGACCTCAAACAGCTTCTGCACCAGAAGCTGCTGGTGCGGATGCGCAGCGCAGATGGCCAACTGATGATGGCCGGTCAGTTCCTGCCTTGGGTCGAGCGCCTTGGGCTTTCAGCCGCCTTTGACCGCTGCATGGTCGGGCTGGCGCTGTCTCACTTGCAACGTCACCCGGGCCCGCTGGCTCTCAGCATCACCAATGACACCCTGCACAGCGCCGAGAACCGCAAGCAAATTCGCCAACTGCTCGAGCAGCACCGTAACGAGGCTGCCCACCTGACCCTGGAAGTCGACGCGCGCTACCTGCAGAACTGCGACGACCTCGCCAGCCTTGCTCAGGATCTGCGCCCGCTGTCAGTGCAATTGGGCTTGCAGCACTTCGGTCGCCAGCTCAGCCTGATCGGCGAACTCGCGCTGATTGGTCTAAGTTACCTGAAAATCGAGAGCAGCTTCATTCGCGATCTGGACACCGAAAGCGACAAGCACCTCTACCTTGAAGCCCTGGTACGCACCGCTCAGCGCATTGACCTGCTGCTGATTGCCGAGCAGGTGCAGAGCCAGGGAGAGATTGCTGCGCTGAAGGCGGCAGGGATTGAAGCCATGCAGGGCCGGGCATTAGCTGAGCCCGGCGAGTGGAAAACCGAGGGCAACACTTAGCCTCGATCCCTCTGGCGGGCCAAAGCGCCTTGCCTTTGCCCTCACAGGCATCGGCAGGGTGCTGGCAGAACAGCCTGTCTAGATCAGTACGTCAACTTCATCCTGATCAATCAAACTGCTCAATTCACTGAGTTTCGCCCGCTCAGCAGACCGGCTATTGAGTTTGGCGACCGCCGCTCCCGGCAGGTCAGTAATACGGATAACACCACGCTGCAACAGCACCTCGATAAGATCCTCCAGCACCCGGATCATATCGGTATCGCTTCCCTGCAACCGCTGCAGGCTCTCTTTCAGCGAGCGCTCCTGCTGCCACTCCAGTAGTTCCGCAGCATCATCCGCGATCCACTCGGTACAGCCAGTCACCGCCTCGCTGGAAACCACAGCAATCATGCCTGCGGGATCACGTTTAACGTACATCGATCAGTCCCCTTCTGCCGAAGGCTGAGTTAATGAAAAGACTATAGAACAAGGGCCGGCACCGGTCACCCGGTGTCGGCCCTTGAATCAGGCTGCGGCAACCTAAACGATCAGACTGGGATCGGGATCTGCCAACATATTGCTGATATCGACTGGATTGAGGCCCTTGACCACAATCACCTGATCGGCACCACTGCCAATATCACCCGAGCTGCTGATATTGAGTTGCGCGCTGGCCACACCATCAACCGAGACGCTACTTACCTGCAAGTAGTCAGCGATATCGGCGACGTCAATCCCTCCCAGCAAAGAGCTCAGATCAAGCACATCGGTCCCGAGGGAGAAATCCATAACCAGGTCGGTTGCGGGGGTGCCAACGGTACCGGCATCACCGCTCTGCCACACAAAGGTGTCAGCGCCAAGGCCGCCGTACATGACATCATTGCCCTGGCCGCCAATCAGCACGTCATCGCCGGCACCGGCCATCAACAGATCATTGCCTGCGCCGCCGTAAATAGTATCAGCGCCCCCTTCATTCGTGGTTTGGTCATAGAAGTTCAGCGGATTGGCTCGCAACAGCGCGATGACCTCCTCAGTGCTCGGTGCATGACCCAAGGTATCGGTCAGGTAGTCAACGACCCCCTGATAGCCCATACCGGCGTATGCACCTCCCAAGCTGTCCGAGCTGACGGTGTCGCCATAGATGATGTCATCGCCGGCAGTACCGACCAAGGTGTCATCCCCGACCTTCGGCACAACGGTCACGCTGCTGTCCAGAGCCAGCTCCAGATCCTCTGCGGTATTGACGTTATCAACCTGGCCAACCGCGCCGTTAATCCAGCCACCATCAACCCAGATCCACTGATTACCAGTGGAGTTTGTGTTGTCGAAATACTGAAGGTAGTCCGTATTGATGTCGTCACCGATACCAATCGCATTGACCTTGACACCATAGGACTGACCAACCAAGGAAGCCATGGCGCCAACCGCATCGGCCATATCGTAATATTGCGTGCTGCTGCCACTGCCTCCATCACTTGGGTTACCGTAATTGTTCAAGTGGAACGTCGGATTCCCGTCTGTCAGGAACAGCGCCAGGTTTTCAAAGTCCGGCGTGCCCGGAGTCTGGGCGTCGAACCAGCTCTTGGCGGCGCGTAGGGCGGCTTCGTAGTTGGTACCGCCCATATCGGTGTAACCTGAGTAAGCAGTCAGGCCCGCAATCACCAGCAGCAAAGCATTGACTTGCGCCGGGCTATTCAGTGAGTAGGTAGCTTCCTGCCCAACATCGCCCCCGAAGGTTATCAGGCGCACATTTACTGCCCCGCCATGCGAACCCAGGTCGTTCACCAGCTTGGTGAGCGATTGTTGCATCAACTCCAGGCGGCTCAGCCCTCCTGTACCGGAGTTATCATCCATGCTCGCGGACAGGTCGACCATCAGCGCGATATTGTAATCCTCCGGCACGACCACACTATAGGAGCCCTCAACATCACCGATAATGATGTCATCCCCCCGTCCACCATTAAGCGTGTCATCCTCGGCAGTACCGACGATGAGCTGATCAACTGCCGGGGAGCTGACATCCACACCGAACTGGGCATCGTCCGTGTCGCCATCGGCATCGACAATCTCGACCCCGAAGTCCAAATGGGTGTCTTCCGGAAGTAGCGCGGTCTCGATATCCATCGATGTCAGACGAATCTCATCACCATTGGTGCTGTCGAAACCGCCCTCATGCTTGATAGTAATGGCATAAAAACCATCAATATTGAGGTCGTCAGCACTGACCACGATCGTCGGCGAGGTGTCTGTCAGGGCGATGTCATTCAATGTGGCTATCACATCACCGTTTTCATTCAGCACATCGATGCTGATTTTGGCGTCGTCACCTGAACCGTTGAAATTGAAGGTCAGGGTTGCCATGTCGACCATCTTGTTCGCGTCGGCCGCTGGCAACGTAGCGGTGCCGGTGGCATCGAAAAACGCGAGCGTCAGGGTCTCGTCCTTGGAGAACAGGTTGTTGTCAGAACCAATGCCCTGATTGCCCCAGTTCACCTCGTCGGTGCTGCCGTTTTTGGTCGCGGTGAAGCGAATATCGGTCTCTCCACCATAGTTATTGATCACCTGCGATGCCCAAAGGGTATTGGCGATCCCGCCGTTGGCAGTGGTAAATAGCACGCCTTCCGAACCAGTTGGCTTGGGAGTAACCAGATCAAACTCGTAGGTGCCATCCACCTTCATGAACAGAGTGAAATAGGTGTAGCTATCTGCGCCGTCGGCATAACTTACGGTCAGCAGCTCGCCCTGATACTCGCCCGCGTTATAGATATCCTCGCGCACGGCGGTGAAGTCATCGCCGAGACCGGCAGCATCGAAACTCAGATTGATGCCACTTTCCAGATCCGCTGCAACGTCCGACAACCCATCGGCACCGGCGCTGTAGGACCAGTTACCAACGGTGACGCCAGCTTCATTGAAGGAGGTCATGTCGTCTACCGCAGAGATCAGCGGCGCCGTATCGTACACTCGGATACTGACCAGAGTCGGCTCTGCGGTATTGATGCCATCCGTAGCAGAGTAATAGAAGCTGTCAGTCAGATACGGATCAGCAAGCGGATGATCAAGCACCGGCGCTTGATAGGTGAACTCACCGTTGGCATAAACCGTAACGGTGCCACCCAGCACGGTAGTCAAAACGGCGCCACCAACGCCCACTGCAGTGCCGCCAGTGCCATCGGCATTATTGGAAACGCTCGACACGCTAAGACCCGCCGGGTCATTGAACAATACGCCATTGATCGAGCCATCAGCGCCAGTATCCAGAGCGTCACCCTCGATGACTTGGTACTGATCTGATGCTCCGCCCAAGAAGATTTCATT
>NZ_PPSK01000006.1 GCF_002903165.1 Halopseudomonas oceani | reverse complement strand
CCGATCTAATGTCAGGTTAGGTTCGGTTTCCGCGATCAGTGCTAGCACCTTCGGTAGCTCATATGACGGACGGGTGAGAACCTGAGGTGTAGCTCTGTTCATCAAACCCAGCGTCGTTTCAGGGAATAGAACGGTAATCGGCTTTTCATCACGGATCTCTCCGGTGAACCGGTAGAACGGATAGTCATTTGTCTCCACCGGTACCACAAACTTATTCATCGCCTCGTAGACGATTGGAAAACTATCGCCGGTGTGCACAAGCAAGCCAATCCAGGACCTCATTGATGCAGCAGTCCTATATCGACGCTCTCTTGGCCAGTCCTCATTGATTAGGGGGGTGACGTGTTCGGCCCAACCATTCTCGTTTTCCTTTCCAACTAGACCCAACCAGAAAATGAATCGATTCCGAGTTTCATCAGACATTGCCCGCAAAACCGAACGCATTTCGACTTGTGAGAGACCGCTCTGCTCATTCGGGTGGAATACCCGCATGAAGCCCAGCCATTGGGCGGCGATGTTTGAGAATTCTTGGCTCCAGGAAAAGCCTTCGACCCACGGAAAAAGACGAAGCAGAAGCGGTTTTATGATTGCGGCCAATGGCGGCCATGGCACCTGCCCACAATGAAGAAACCCGTTCCACGCAGGTTCCGAAGCAGGATGATCAAATTCCAACATTGGAATAAGACGCCCCTCAGTCCAGACGGGATCAACGAACATGAGCCAGTTCAGTCTTCTGCTCACTATCGACACCGCATGATCCGAACCCTCACCAGGTGCCGAAAAAAGGCGCTCTATACGAAGCTTGATGTGATCAGGGATGAGTGATCCAGCCTCTTTCTCCTCCTTGGAAACCGCATGAAACAGAGCCTCAGCACACATGCCAATAGGGCCATTGATTGCGTGGTCGAGTGTACGTCGGGACCGTTGAGTGACTTGCCCACCTTGGCGGACTTCGCCAAGCCCGCTTTTCACCGTGTCTGCTCCACCGCTTAGGATTCCGGCCACGATGTGATCGTATACGACCCAACCGAGATCATTATCAAACTCAAGGGTCGCAACCAAATTCTTCTCGAGCCACCGGCCTAAGGTATGACGCAGCTTGGCGATAATCGCATACGGGAGTCGCGCTACTCGATTTAGAAATACCCGCCTAAGTCTCGGCGGGATTGAATTGCCCCTAGTTTTGTAGACACCTCTGAGTGACTGCTCTTGGCCGAGAGGCGCCTGTCACAAAAGGCTGAAACCGGTCAGAAGCATTCATTAGATGCCGACAGGCTGGCTCCTGTCTTTTAGGGGGGCATTCCAAACAGCCAATCGGCTCCATGTTTGAGTCGAAAAAACGCTTCCCAGCCTGCTGGGAAGCGTCAGTTCTACTAGCGCGCTTGTCCTTTGATCCTAGTGCCTATCCTGCCTTCCTTTGCCTTTCTTGACAGAGCGCACGAACTTTCCAAACGCTCTATCCTTCCTGCGTTTTTCAAGATTCGACATCTCGTGAAACTCGGATTCCTTCTTGAGCTTAAGATAGTTTTGGAAATGCTCCGGGTCCAACTCCCCGTTAGCGATACCCTCCCGAATGGCGCAGCCCGGTTCGCTGGTATGCGTACAGTTGGCAAACCGACATTCGTGCAAATACGCTTGGATATCACTAAAGCTATCGTCGATACCTTCACCGAGGCCAAGCATCCCCAATTCGCGCATACCAGGCATGTCGATCAAAGACCCACCTTGCTCAAGCACGATCAGCTGACGCCGGGTGGTGGTATGTCTGCCCTCGCCGGAAGCGCTGACTGCGCTGGTAGTCAGGTCGGAGCCACCAACCAGACGATTGATGAGCGTTGTCTTGCCTACGCCGGATGAGCCGAGCAGACAGTAGGTCTTCCCGGGCTCAATCAGTTCGCGAACCAGGTCAACGCCATTTCCACTGACATTGCTTAGCGCGATGACTCTGGCGCTTATCCCGGCGTCGCGGATCCTCGCGATCAATTGCTCCAGCTCAACCGGACTGACCAAATCGCTCTTGGTCAGCAGTATCACTGGCTCAATCCCCCCTTCGCTCGTTATCACCAGATAGCGCTCCAGTCTTCGCACATTGAAGTCAACGTAACAGGACTGAACAATGAAGGCCAAATCGATATTGACGGCAATCATCTGGAACTCAACTTTGGCGCCAGGCTTTCTCCGCCGCAGAAACGACTTGCGCGGCAGCACCTCAAGGATGCTCGCATGGGCACCGGAGTCGTGATACCTGACGCTGACCCAGTCACCGACGCAAGGCAGATCGACAGAAGATGCGCTGGAGTGAATGGCTTTGCCCGTTAGCTTGGCAGGCACTTCCTTCTCGGAATTCCTGACTGTGTATTGATCGCGATCAACAGCAGTCACTCTGGCGATGGACTCGCCTTGGCGACAATATCTGTCAGGCGGCGATAAATCCTTATGGTGATCGCATGCGATAGGCACAGAGCGACCTGAGTCGCCGCGTGTATCGGCAGTGTGGCAATCATGGGCAAGCTTATGAAGAGCCGCTTGCTTCGGCTTGGAAGTAGTCATGTTGAAAATCCATTTGCAGTAATCAGGACGAGCAAAAACCGCAAACCACCTGCTGGTGGCCTGCACATGTTTGTGACCGCGATAACCTGAATACCCTGCGTGTGCAGGGTTCTGGTTATCGGATTACTGCAATATCCAACATCCAAACCTCGATAAATGATGCGGGCTGAATCGGGCGCCGCTGATTGATGTTAGCCACCTGGAGAGTTCAACTCAAGAACTCTCCAAGCTCAATGCTCAAGGCCGCAGAAAGATGGCTATGTCTGGCCGCGCATGCCGGCCATTCGCTCAGTACTCAACCGTCTGCTTCTTGGGCGCTATGCGGCTGTAGCTGATTTTCAGGGGTGAATTGCTACGCCTGCTTGCCGCGCTGATTGTACCTCTCGCCCGCGTTTGACTATGCTGCAGCTAGCGGCACACCGATCCTCATCAGACCCAAGACTGTCTCGTGAAGCACAGCGTATTGCTCGTCACACTGCTCTGCATCCTGCTCGGCGCAAGGGCCAAGGCGGATGAGTATCGGATCGTGACTGAGGAGTGGGCACCCTACAACTACCTGCAGGACGGACAACTGACCGGACTGACGACCGAGATTGTGCGTGCAATCATGGCACTCACCGGTGACGACTTCCCGATTGAGGTGGTGCCCAGCATGCGGGCAACCCACGACCTTCGCCAGCAGCCGAAAACGATCATGTACTCGCTGTTTCGCACGCCTGAGCGCGAGTCTAGCTACCGCTGGGTTGGCCCCATCGCTGAGGAAGCTATCTACCCGTACCAGCTAGCCAGCAGCGAAGTGCCCATACACTCGCTGGCGCAGCTCATGCAGGCGCCGCGCATCACCACCCGGCATGCCGGTCTGGTACCCGACACTCTTGAATCCCTTGGTTTTAGAAATATTGATCGCAGCGCCAACCAGAACGTGCAGCTGTATCGCATGCTGCTGGCCGGCCGCACTCAGATCATTGTCGGCGACACCCCGGCCGGGGTGGCCTACTACAGCAAGCGCCTGCAGATACCCGCAGGCGCCCTGCGACAGATTCCGCTGGAGCTGTTTCGCTCTTCCCTCTACATCGCTTTCAGCCGCGACAGTGCAGAGGCCGTGGTTACCCGCTGGGCAGAGGCGCTTGACCAGTTGCGCAGCAGCGGCAAACTGGAGCAGATTCGCCTCGCCTACGAATAGCGTCGCGGCGTAATGGACAGCGGCCGGCGCAGGACTGCTACCATCGAGCCGGCAACACATCATCCCTCCAGCCGAAGAGCGCAGCCCCGTGGAACACCTCAACCTTCGCCACCTGCACTATTTCTGGATGATCGCTCGCTCAGGCTCGATTGTCCGGGCGGCCGAGAGTCTCGACCTGTCACCGCAGACCCTGAGCGGCCAGTTGGCGACCCTTGAGGCGACACTGGGCAGCGCGCTGTTCAAACGCGCCAATCGATCACTGCAGTTGACCGACTTCGGCAAAACCGTATTCGCCTATGCCGACGATATATTTCAGTCGGTTCAGTCGCTGACCGATATCCTGCAGCAGCCACCGGAAGAGCGGCCGCTGAACCTCTCGGTTGGCATCGCCGCATCGATCCACAAACTGATCGCCTACCACCTGACTGAACCCGCGCTGGCGCTGCCCAGACCGGTACATCTGGTCTGCCAGACCGGCGAAACGGGGCAGTTGCTCAAGCAGCTCGGGCAGCGGGAACTGGATATTCTCTTGACGGACCGTCAGCCTGACTTCAAGGACGCGGGGCAGTTCCGGGCGACTCGACTGGCAAGCTCGTCGATATCGCTGTTCGCCACTCCCGAACTTGGCGCACGGCTGAGGCCCGGATTTCCGCAAAGTCTCGACCGCCAGCCGTTTCTGACCACCTCCATCAATGCGCCCTATATCAACGAGTTGATGAACTGGTTCGCCACCATGCGAATCCGCATCAATGTCGTCGCTGAAGTGGACGATAGCGCACTGATCAAGGTCTTCGGGCGTCAGGGATTAGGGTACTTTGCGGCCCCGACGGTGATCAGCGACGAGGTTTGCCGACAATATGAGGTGGAGTGCATCGGTTCGATCGAGGAAGTCAGAGAAACCCTTTACGCAGTCACCCGGGCCCGCTCAAGCGGCAACGCAGCTGTGACTGCGCTGTTGAAAGCACGACCGGAACTCGATGACAGCATCGAAAAAACCGATCTATAAAATCCAAAAAGCTCGATTTATCAAGAATCCATTATTCGCGATCCTAGGCCTGTCGAAAACTGTTCGGAGACAGGTCATGAAAACCATCCATCAGTATCAACTGGCTAGCGACAAGCACACCACCAGCCTGGCACTGCGCGAGGGCTTCCGAATCGTACGCTGTGAGTACGTACTCGCACAGAAACGCGTTTACCTGTGGGTCGAAGAACCGTTGAAGATCGATCTGCCGGTTACCGAGCATCAGTTCCTGGTGGTCGGGTCCGGTGTCCCGGTGCCGGTCAGCCACCGCTACATCGATACCGCGATTGACCCGTTCGGCCCGGAGGCCTTCCATGTCTACGAGGTGGTGCAGGCCAGCGATCTGCAGGAAGCCAGCCCCGAAGGACAACACCCAACACCGGCGCACAGCGAGTTAAGACTAAGCGCCTGATCCAAACGCTGAGTTAAAGAGCCCCGTTTCGGGGCTCTTTTTTGCGCGCAATTCATCCAACCGGCTCTACGGAAGCACATCCATGCCCGACATCATCGTCATGTTCTTCATCCTCGGTCTGATCGCTGGCTCCCTGCGCTCGGACTTGGCCATCCCGAAAGCGGTCTACGACATCCTGTCGCTGCTGCTGATGCTGACCATCGGTCTGAAGGGCGGTATGGCCCTGCACGGCAACCTGCACTGGTCGCTGCTCGGCGAAGTGCTTGCGGTAACGGCGCTCGGCTTCCTTATCCCGCTAATGCTGTACCCGTTGCTGCGTCACCTGGTCAAACTCAACGTCGCTGATGCGGCCAGCTTCTGCGCCCACTACGGCTCGGTCAGCGCTGGCACCTTTGCCGTCGCCCTGGCCTGGACCGAGTCACGCGGAATGCTGGTAAGCGGGCAGGTCACGCTGTACCTGGTGCTGCTGGAACTGCCAGCGATTATCACCGGGCTATGGCTGTATCGCCGACTCAGTAGCTCACCCGGCCAACCCCAGACGGTTGCCAGCACGCCGCTTTGGCAGGAGACGCTGACTAACCGCAGCGTGATTCTGCTGGTCGGCGGCGTGGTGATTGGCCTGCTGTACGGCAAGCAAGGCGGTAGCCAGGTCACTGGCGCGCTGACCAGCGGCTTCGCCCTGATTCTCGCGCTGTTCCTGCTGGAGATGGGGCTAGTGGCCGCGGAAACCCTGCGCAAGGTTCGATTGCAGCACTGGCGGGTTATCGCCTTTGCCCTGTGCATGCCCACCCTGCTTGCAATGCCCGGCATGTTTACCGGACTACTGCTGGGGCTGGCACCGGGCACCACCGTGATCCTCGCCACGCTGACCGCCAGCGCCTCCTATATCGCAGCCCCGGTGGCCGTGCGGCACGCCGTTGAGGAGGCCGACATCGGGCTGGTGATGCTGGCCTCGCTGGGCGTGACCTTCCCGTTCAACGTGCTGGTGGGTATTGAGCTGTACGCGGGCATCCTGCAACGGCTAA
Organism: Halopseudomonas oceani; assembly: GCF_002903165.1. Classification (GTDB taxonomy): domain Bacteria; phylum Pseudomonadota; class Gammaproteobacteria; order Pseudomonadales; family Pseudomonadaceae; genus Halopseudomonas; species Halopseudomonas oceani. The sequence goes on along the minus strand of NZ_PPSK01000006.1, from coordinate 180,884 downwards.
CCGGCTAGCGGCCCTGCGCGCGGGCTGCCCCACGGCTGCTCGTGACAGCGGCTGCCGGAGCACCGATACTGCGCACCAACAGGCTGTCGCAGGCTTGAGGGGGACGCCATGGCAACGCTGAAATACCTTGCGGGCTACAGCCCCGACCTGCGCCAGCAGGTCCAGCAGTTGATCGACCGTGGCCAGCTCGGCGGCTGGCTTGAGCAACGTTATCCGCCCGGCGAGCAGCATCCGATCCAGACCGACGCCGCGCTCTACGACTACACCCAACGCCTCAAGCAGCAGCACATGCGCAGTAGCGGGCAGATCAGCAAGGTATCGTTCGACACCCGCATGCACGTGATCGACAACGCGCTGGGGCAACACCAGTTTGTCAGCCGGGTACAGGGCGGCAAGTTGAAGAGCAAGAACGCGATCAAGGTCTCGGCCATCCTCAAGAGCCTGCCCGAGCCGCTGCTGCGCATGGTGGTGGTGCACGAGCTGGCGCACCTGCGCGAGAAGGAACACAACAAGGCGTTCTACCAGCTGTGCCGGCACATGGAGCCGGACTATCACCAGTTGGAGCTGGACCTGCGGCTGTTCCTGACCCTGCGCGACGGCTAGCGCGGTTGCGGATTGGCTTGCAGCCAGGCGGCCAGTTCGGCAACGGCCTGCGGCGCCGTTCTGCTGGCACCGACCCAGCTGCAAGCCAGCATCAGGTTGCGCGGCAGACCGAAGTTCTCGACCACAAAGCCGTCCGGACACAGCCCCTGCTCATCACGCGGCAGTTGCTCGATCATCGGCTGTTGATCGGGGAAGTACGCCCACACGGGTTTGCCCAGCGCACAGGCAAAGCCCACCTCGAAGACGGTGCCGGAATCCGGCTCGTTGCCGCGAAAGTGGCCCAGATTGGCCAGCACCGCATCGGCGCGGCGCAGGCTGTCGAGATTGGCCTGACAAATCCAGCCAGCCGGGTCGCTCAGCCCCTCCGGTAGGGCCGCATCCAGCGGATAGAGCCCTTCCAGCCCATGCGTGGCGCACAGCGCCTTGAGATACTCGCCGCGCGCCAGGGCGTCGGGATAGAACACGTCAAAACCGGCCAGATATACCGAAGGCACCGGGGATCTCCTGCGTGGATCAGACAAGCGGATTCAGCGTGGCAAGGTCTGCGGCCTGGTCCAGATCGAGACAGACACCAGCATCCTCCACCGCCAGCACCTTAACGCAATCGGCATGTGCGCGCACAATCTCGCGTCCGCCGCGATCACCACTGAGGGTCAGCAGCTGCGGCCAGAAGCGCCGCCCGAACAACACCGGATGGCCGCGCTGCCCCTGCCAGCTCGGCAGTACAATATCCTCCGGGCCAGACCGCTGCGCCAGCGCTTGCAGGGTGGCCGGCTGAATACACGGCATATCAGCGAGCAGCACCGCGATGGCATCCGCATCACCATGCCGCAGATGTTCAATACCCAATACCAGCGAACTGGCCATGCCCTGCGCACTGCGCGGATTGAACAGCACGTCGACCGCCTCCGGCAGCGCCAGTGCTTGCGGGTCATCATCGCTGCGCAGTACCAGGGTTACTGCGCCGAAGGCCGCCAGTGCATTCTCCAGTGCACGATTGAGGACCATCTGGCCGCTGGCCAGGCGTGCCTGTCGCTTGTCACCGCCGAAGCGCCGGGAGAACCCAGCGCCAAGCATCAGGGCGGCAACCCGTGGCATCAGGCCTTGGCGTCCAACAGCATCACTTCGCGCTCGGCAATCAGGCCAGCCAGCGCCTTGCCCATCGCCTGATAGTGCGGCGCCTGACGGTGGGCTTCGATGGCCTCCATCCCGGCCCACTGCTCAACGAATACGAAGCGACTGGCATCGCTGCGGTCGTGGTGCAGCACATACCCCCGGCAACCGGCCTCGGCGCGCGACGGCTCGACCGCGTCGGCAAGAATGGCTGCGACCTGTTCGGCCGCGCCGGGGACGGCGCGCAGCACCGCTACGACGGTAATGATTTCGGACATCTAGTTACTCTCGATACTGGAGGGTGCTGGCAGATCCTGCTCGCCCCCGTCATGGATATGAATTGCAGAAGGTTCGTGAATGGCGGACTGCCGCTGTTGCAGCATTCCACCCACGCGGCCGTTGAGCACCGCGGTCATCTCGCCCAGAATCGCCAGCGCGACGGATTCGGGGGTATCGCCACCCAGGTCGAGACCGACCGGGTAATGCAGGCGTTCGACGCCCGGCAAGCTAGCTTGCGCCATGCCGGCCAGCAGCCGCTCGGTGCGCTCACGCGGTCCGAGCTGGCCGATGTAGCACGCCGACGACGCCAGCGCCTGCGCCAGCCACCAGGCATCCTGCTGCAGACTGTGGGTCATGACCACTACCGCCGCGTCGGCCAGCAAATCCTTCAGTGCGAAGCTGTTGTCCAGCTGCCCGAGTAACACCGCATCGGCCTCCGGAAAGCGACTGCGACGGGCAAAATGCGCCCGGCTGTCGATCACCGTCACATGCAGGCCCTGCAGTTTGGCCATCCGCACCAGCGGCTGGGCATCGTGCCCGCCGCCGAAAATCACCAGCCGCCGCGCCGGACGCAGGTGCTCGATCAGCACCTCGACCGCGCCGCCGGGCTGGCGGAAACAATGCAGCGCAGCACGCCGGGCAGAGCGCGCCTGCCGCAGTAGTGGCAGTAACGGCGCCGACCAAGCGTCGGGCAGGCTGCCCTGCAACTGATCATCGGCAGTCAGAAGCAGTCGCTGCCCGAGTAAATCAGGCTGCGAAGCGCTGACGACGGTCGCCACACTGAGTCCAACAGTGCCGTCGGTCAGCGCCCGGCAGCCATCCAGCAACAACTGACAGGCCACGGAATCGACGCGCTCGAACAGCAGGTGCACGGTACCGTTGCAACCGAGGCCAAAACGCACCGCCGCATCGCCGTCTTCATCCTCTTCGGCGGTGCTGTAGCTACGCAGAGCCGGGCCGCGCTCGGTCAACCAGCGGGCCGTGCGCGCCACCTCGGTTTCCAGGCAGCCGCCGCTGACTGTCCCCTCGGTCTGCCCCAGAGCGTTGATCAGCATGCGCGCGCCAGGGCGGCGATAGGCCGAGCCCTCGACCTTGACCACCGTCGCCAGCACCGCATCGTCGCCCTGCCGGGCGGCCTCATCGACCGCCTTGAGTAGCTGTTCAACCGCCGACATTACAACTCCTGCATTCGATTCAGTGGCCGGTATTGCCGCGTTTGGCCGCCACATCAGCGGCGCTCAGAGTTCCACCGCTCTGACCGAAGTGCTGCAGCACGAAGCTGGCAACCGCCGCCAATTCGGTGTCCTGATAACCCGCGGCGAAGGACGGCATCTGCTGATCTACCCGCGCGTCCGGTGCGCCGTGACCGCGCAGCAGGATACCCAGCAGGTTGGTGCCGGCCGGGTCATTGACGGTTTTCAGGCCGCCAAGTGCCGCGACCGGGGATTGCGTGCCGCCACCATCCCAGGCGTGACAGCCGGCGCAGTTACCGGCGAACAGCTTGCTGCCGAGAGCGCCATCGGCCACCGGGGTCGGATCCACGTTCACCTCGGGCCGGGCGATACCGCTGGCCTGCGCGGGAGTGCTGAGCAGGTAGGTCGCGATGGCAGACAGGTCTTCCGGGGTCAGATGACGCAGGCTATGGTTGACCGCATCGCCCATCGGCCCACTGGCCACCCCCTTGCCCGGCGCATACCCTTTGCCCAGATAGCTCACCAGCTCGGCCGGCGACCAGGCACCGATGCCATAGGTCTCGTCCGAGCTGATGTTGTAGGCCTGCCAGCCCTGCACCAGGTTACCTGCCAGCGGCTGGCTGCTGCTCAGCGCCTGGGCAAAGTTGCGTGGGGTGTGGCACTCGCCGCAGTGACCCGGCCCTTCAACCAGATAGGCACCGCGGTTCCACTCCTCGGACTGATCCGGATCGGGCTCGAAGCGCTCGTTATCGTGGAATACCAGATTCCAGAAGAACATGCCCCAACGCTGGTTGTAGGGAAAACTCAACGTGTTCTCCGGCACCGTATTGCTCACCGGTTCCAGGCTGAACAGATAGGCCTTGATCGCCTTCACTTCGTCGTCCGACATCAGGGTGTAAGCGGTGTACGGGAACGCCGGATAATAGCGCTTACCATCCTTGCCAACACCGTCATGCAGGGCACCCAGGAAGTCGGCATCCGTCCAATCGCCAATGCCGGTGGCCTTGTCCGGGGTAATGTTCGGGGAATACAGCGAGCCAAACGGCAACTTGAACTCGACGCCCCCGGCGAAGGGCTTGCCGCCTGGCACGGTGTGGCAAGCCACACAGTCAGCGGCAGTTGCCAGATACTTGCCACGGGCGATCAGGTCGTCGTCTGCGGCCTGTGCGGATAACGCCGAGGCAGCCAGCCCCAGCCCGAGAATCACGGATTTGCTCAGATGCATGGGTTCAGCTCCTTAAACCGGGAAGTAGCCAGCGCGGCTCAGCGGCAAACGCCGCAACCGCTCGCCGGACGCAGCCGCCAGCGCGTTGAGCAGCGCCGGACCAATCAGCGCGGTCCCGGTCTCGCCGACCCCGCCGGGTGACTCTGTGCTCGGCACAATGTGCACCTCGACGCCGGGCGCTTCACCGATGCGCAGTTGCCGGTAGGTGTTGAAGTTGCGCTGCTGCACCCTGCCCTGCTCAATGGTGATTTCATTGAACAGCGAGGCCGACAGCCCGAACAGGGTGCCGCCTTCGATCTGCGCCAGCACCGAGGTCGGGTTGGTCACCAGACCGCAGTCGATGGCACTGACCAATCGCTTGATACGAATGCCCTTGTCCGCCTGCATTTCCAGCTCGACCACAGTCGCGACAAAACTGCCGAACACCGCGCTGACCGCAATGCCCCGCCCCTGCCCAGCCGGCAACGGCGTCTGCCAGTCAGCCTTCTCGGCGGCCAGTTTGAGCACCGCTTGTGCCCGCGGATGCTTATCCATCAGCGCCAGCCGGTAGTCGACCGGGTCCTTGCCGGCATTGTGGGCCAGCTCGTCGATAAAGCACTCCAGCGCCAGCGTGCTGCGCAGCGGACCCACCCCGCGCCACCAGGACACCGGAATCACCTTCGGCTCCTCGCGGATGTAATTAACCTGCAGACTGTCCAGCGCGTAAATCGGGTCAATAGCCACTTCCACCGCATCGCCATCGACACCGTTCTCGGGCAGGCTGCCCATATAACGAGCCAGCACCGAGGCGCCAGCGATCCGATGCTGCCAGGCCTGCGGCTTGCCGGCGGCGTCCAGCGCGGCGGTCAGCCGGTCAACATAGTGCGGGCGATACATATCGTGGGTCATGTCTTCTTCACGACTCCAGATCAGCTTGATCGGATAGCTGACCTGCCGCGCAATCGCGACGGCCTGGGTAATGAAGTCGTAGTCCAGCCGGCGGCCAAAGGCGCCACCAATCAACTGGTTATGCACAACCACCTGCTCCGGTTTCAGTCCGGTGATGCTGGCTGCTGTCTGCTGGGCGAATACCGGCACCTGGGTGCCTACCCACAGATCACAACCATCAGCGCGCACATGCGCCACACAGGTCATCGGCTCCAGCGGCGAATGGGACAGGAACGCCTGTTCGTACACTGCCTCGAAGCGGCTGCTGGCCGCCTCCAGTGCAGCGGCGACATCACCGCTGCTGTGGGCAACCACGCCGTCGGCGCTGGACGCCTGTTGCAGTGCGGCGTCCAGCTCGGGTGAGCTGATACCTGCATGTTCGCCCAGATCCCACTCGATTTTCAGCGCCTTGAGCCCCTGCTGGCAGGCCCAGTAGTTGGTCGCGGTAACCGCAACGGCGTTGTCCAACGTGACCACGTCACGCACGCCCGGTACCTGCCGCGCCGCACTGGCATCGACCGACTTCAGGGTGCCACCGTACACCGGGCAGGTCAGGCTGGAGGCAACCAGCATGTCCGGCACCTGCAGGTCGATGGTGAACAGCGCCTTGCCGTTGACCTTGTTCGGGGTATCAATGCGGCGTGCCGGGGTGCCGATCAAACGGAACTGATCCGGCGTTTTCAGCGTGACGCTGGTCGGCAGCGGCAGTGTGCTGGCCAGATCGACCAGCTCGCCATAGCCCGCCTGACGCTCGCCCGGCCCATAGACGACGCCTTCGCGCGCCTCGCACTGGGCAGGACCGACCGACCATTGCTGGGCAGCCGCCTGAATCAACAGCAGCCGCGCGGTCGCACCGGCTTCACGCAGGGGTTGCCAGGCGTGCCGGGTTGAGGTTGAGCCCCCGGTCGCCTGGAACTGCATGATCGAGTCGGCGTAAAGCTCGCTGTCCGGCGGGGCGTCCTCGATGCTGACATCGGCCAGCCGAACTTCCAGCTCCTCGGCCACCATCATGGCGATACCGGTATGCGTGCCCTGCCCCATCTCGATCTTCGGTGAGATCACGGTCACCTTGCCGTCATGCCCGACCCGCACATAGGCGCCATAGCCACGGGGCGTCTGATCACCGAGACGGCCGGCAGCAGTCGCTTCAGCCGCCACACTGTCGGGGATAAAACCGGGCAGCCAGGTGCTCAGCACCAGCCCACCCATCACTGCACTGGAGCCCTTCAGAAACCCCCGACGCGATACCTGCCATGGTTGCCTGCTCATGCCTGTTCCCCCTTGCCGACGTCCTTGATGGCGGCGCGAATGCGGGTGTAGGTCGCACAGCGGCAGATATTCCCCGCCATACCGACGTCAATCTCCGCGTCGCTGGGGTTGGGTTGGCGCTGCAGCAGCGCGGTGGCCGACATAATCTGCCCCGACTGACAGTAGCCGCACTGCACGACCTCGTGCTCCAGCCAGGCCTGCTGCACCTGACTGCCCAGCGCCGATTCGCCAACCGCCTCGATGGTGGTGACCGCACGGCCGGCCACAGCACCAACCGGCAGCACGCAAGAGCGCACGGCTTCACCGTCAAGATGAACGGTGCACGCGCCACACTGGGCGATACCACAGCCGAATTTGGTGCCGGTCAGGCCGAGCACATCGCGCACCACCCAGAGCAGTGGCATGTCAGCAGGAACGTCGAGCTCATGTCGCTCGCCGTTAACGGACAACTGAATCATAGATACCTCGTCAGGCAACGCAGGTTATTGGTTTTCGATTCACTCTAGCATCTGTGGCTAGCTTGAGACATAAAGCCTTAGAACATCACGGTCGAGGCAGTCGGCAACTGCCGAACAACTGCAGCAAGCGGGAAAACAACCAGTCTAAATAAACGGAGAGTAACCAGCGCGGCGTCGCAACCGATAGCACAATACTCTGGCTGCCTTGCGCTATTGCCCGACTTCGAGTCGCTACAACGTCAGCCTGCACTCTGCCCCGCCATCTTCAGGATTAGCGCAAGCGCGCGTTGTGCCGGCGGTGACAGGGTGCGATTGGCCAACTGAATCAGGTTGCTGTGCAACTGGTAGCCCTGCGCAGGCAACCCCGGCTCCAGATGCCGGGTCAGATCGACCAGCCGCCCCGCACGCACGTCGTCGCGCAACCAGCCCTCCCAGGTAAAAAGCAGACTGTCGCTGTGCAGAACCGTTTGCCGTAACAGCGGCAGACTATTGCAACTCATGAGCGCAGGTAGCCTGGCATCAGCAGGTAGCGCCAGTAATGCCAGCAGTTGCAGCGCCGAGGCATCATCCAGCAGCGCGGCAGACCAGGGGTAGTCCAGCAACAGCGAAGACTGCAACACAGGTGCCACGGCCAGCAACGGATGGCCGCTGCGGCAGTAGATAGCCGTGTCCCTCGGAGGCAAGCGGGTGATCTGAAAACGCGGATCCTCATGCAATGGCCCGGTGCCGCCGACCAGAAACTCAATGCGCTCCTGCTCCAGCAGGCGCAGGAGGTTCTGCCAATGATCAACCTCGACATTCAGCCGCAGGCCCGGGCAATCCCGACGCAGCAGCGGCAACACCTCCTGCATGTAGCTGTGCGCGGCCAGCAAGCCGACGCCCACATTGAGCTCGCCCCCCTCGGCATTGGCCAGATATTGCGCCGATGCACTGAGGTTTTCAGCGCATCGCAGCAGATCCCGGGCTTGCGACAGCAGTTGCCTGCCCGCAGCGGTCAGCTGCACGCTGCGAGTGCCACGGTCAAACAGCCGCAACTGCAGGTCGCTCTCCAGCGACTGGATGCTGCGGCTGAACGCGGTCTGCGACAGGTGCGCGCGCTTGGCGGCCCGGGAGAAATGCAGCTCCTCGCTGAGCAGAACCATGTGACCGAGGCGCTTCAGGTCCATTAATGAACTCATTGCATCAATAACTCACAATACATGCATTGGACTTGATATATAGCACTAACCAATACTCACCCCAAGGGCATGCGGCGCGGCAGGCCCGACAAGAACAACAAGATAAAAGGGGTAACTCATGAAACGCACAACCCGATGGCAGCGTAACTGCCTGTCCCTGCTGCTCGGCGGCCTGCTGGCTGGCCAGGCTATCGCGGGGCAGCCACCACTCGATGCCGATGCCAGTGATCCGACGGTCATGGGCTGGATGCAGGGCTTTCCGCCTGCAGCTGATAAACAGGTGAACGGCAACAACTATCTCCTGTTCCCAAGAACCCGCTGGTCCTTCTCACATATTCGCGAACTGCTGCCGACAGCAAACGTAGGCCGAGGGGCTGGCGCAGTCAGCTCGCTACCCGACGCCCGCCGGGACGACATTAACGACCTGCAGTTCCAGTTGGCCGACGGCTCGAACATGACCTGGGCACAATCACTGGCGGCCAACTACACCGACGGCATCGTAGTACTGCACCGCGGTCAGGTGGTTTACGAGCATTACTTCGGCGCCCTGCAGGCCGAACGCCCGCACATGGCCTTCTCGGTGACCAAGTCGTTTATCGGTACCCTCGCGGCGATGCTGATTGCCGAAGGTACGCTGGACGAACAGGCCCTTGTATCGAGCTACGTACCGGAGCTGAAGGACAGCGGCTTCGGTAACACTACCGTGCGTCAGGTCATGGACATGACCACTGCCATTCGCTATTCCGAAACCTACTCCGACCCGACGGCTGAGATCTGGGAGTACTCCCGGGCTGGCAACCTGATCCCGCGTCCGGCGGACTATGCTGGCGCGACATCCCTGTACGGCTTTCTGCAGAAGGTACAGCCCGAGGGTCAGCACGGGGAGGTATTCGCCTACAAGACGGTTAATTCGGACGTGCTGGCATGGATCGTTCAGCGGGTAACCGGCAGTTCCTTCGCCGAGCTGTTGCAACAGCGTATCTGGAGCCGGCTGGGTGCCGAACAGGACGCCTACATCGTGGTCGATCAAGTCGGTACCCAGTTCGCCGGAGGCGGCCTCAATGCCAGTCTGCGCGACATGGCCCGATTCGGTGAAGCCTTGCGCAACAACGGTCGCTTCAACGGCCAGCAGATCATACCCGAAGCAGTGGTGGCCGACATCCGTAACGGTGGCGACCCAGCCAAGTTCGCCGCAGCAGGCTACGCCACGCTGCCGAACTGGAGCTATCGCAATATGTGGTGGGTTTCCAACAACGCGCACGGTGTCTTCGCTGCCCGTGGCATCCACGGTCAGACGATCTACGTCGATCCCAAGGCCGAGATGGTCATCGCCCGCTTCGCCTCCAACCCGGTGGCAGCCAACGGTGCCAACGACCCGATCTCGCTACCGGCCTACAGCGCGCTGGCGCAATTCCTGATGCGTCAGCCACAATAGGCAGCAAACCCTAGCGCCTGCGCCACTGCGGCGCAAAACTGCGCTGGCAAGGGTAGCCCGGCCAACCTCGTTGACCGGCAACAACACCGCGCCGGATACCAAAAACACCCGGCGCGGTATACAGAGCATGGCCACCTGCATCAAACAGGTGGCCGCTGCGCTCAACGATCAATCAGGGCAAAGGCGCCCTCACGATCCAGCCGCACCCAGAAATGTGGCGTGCCTACGGTCACCAAACCAGCTGCGGTACTGCACTCGGCATCCACATCAGCCGGCAGGCTAGCCATATAGCTGTTGTCATAATCCAGCGCACTGAGGCAGTCGACAGCCACCACCGGCTCCCAGCTGCCCGCAGTATCATTCCAGCGAGCCAACTGCAGGTTGCTGGCATCCGCGCCGGACGGCACGTTGAACTGCAGTACGAAGTCATCACCGCGCAGGTCGTCATCCAGCTTCCAGTTGCTGTTGACCCGGCCTTCTGGCAACACGTAGGGCTGCTTGCCCTGCTCGCTGCCATCACCAAAGCTGCCGGCGAAACCGGTGTCTTGGTCCAGCCGTTTCAGCGCTCCACGCGCGCTGCTGTAAGTGCCGTCCTGGCCCTGAATACCGCTGACCAGCAGAACCGCACTTTTTGCCCCCTCACGGGCAGGCACCCAGCTAAGCGACAACTGCTTCTTCAAGTCGATGGTCGTTTGGCGGATTTCCACCTCTTCGTCTTCCGTGCCCGCGTTGATCAGGCGCACGCGCTGGCTGTTGTTCAGGTTAGGGTTGTAGCTGGCATGGGGAATATGCAGCCAGCGGTAGTAGCGAGCGGCAAGCGCAGTGTTGCTCTGCGCCGTTGATACACCGGGCTCGACACTGGTGGTACGGGTGCGGGTGTCATAGCGATTGAATATCTGGTTGTCGCCATCCAGAATCCGCGCCGCTTCACCCGACCCGGCGACACACAAGCTGGTGCGGTAGCTTTTGTCATGAGTCATGTTCAACTGGTTGCCGGCAGGGATGCTCGACGGAAACACGATCTTGTCGCAACGCTCTGCAGAGCGGGTAAAGCGATCGATCAGCTTCCAGTCCGGCGTTGCCAGCTCACGCATGCCGTCTTCGTTACTGCGGATCGTGTGACTCTCGTAGTAGGAGCGGTAGTCGACCAGCGCGCCGTTGAACGTCAGAATTGAGGCGTTGACGTCGAGTGTGCCGTCGACACTGCCGTCGTTGATTTTGGTCATCACCACCTGCTGGATCAGTTCACTTTCACCATAGCGGCTGTCGTAACCCTTGTAGGAGGCGCTACCACTGACCAGCTCGGTGTAGTGGCCTCCGTAATAGCCCGATATCAGGCTGCGAATATACTGATGCTCATGACCAGCCACGTAGATGACGTCATTGTCGGCAAACAACTGACGGTAATCGTCGTGCACCAGCAAAAACTGCTGATCCCCCTCGGAGGTGTCGTAAGCTTCTACCGCACGCTCGCGAATGTTGCCGTAACGGCTGCCGACCATCGTGTTGTGGGACGATACGATGATGTGATCAACCTGATCACGGTAGGTTTCAATCATCTCCCGGACGAAGTCATAGGCGAACGGAATTTGCCCATAGGAAACCGTCACGATAAGCACATTGTCACGCACCAGGGCATAGTTTTTGTCGCGCTGGCCCGCCATCTGGATGGCGTCGTCCGGAATCAGATCACTGACGTTGTCATACCAGTCCTGATCCGTGCCCTTGATATCGTGGTTCCCCTGCAACGGCAGCATGACAAAGTCATCACGGTAGTCATCGATAACACTGCGCCACTGGGCATACTCGGCAGGGGTACCTTCTTCGGACAGGTCCCCAACAATCAGTAGCAGGTCTACGTCCTGCTCGCGGTAAAACTCCATCAACGCACGCATGGGCATCACCGAGGTATTCTGCCCGCCACCCTGGGTGTCGGGAATGACCCCAATCCGCAACGTCGGTGCATCAGGGGCAGGCGGCGCTCCCCCTGCATCGCTGCTACTGCTGCCCGACGAAAGGCAGCCGGTCAACAGACCTGCCGCCACTAAAGAGACCAATCCTGTACGAACAAACATGGCGCATCCTTTTCGAACCATATGAATGAGGTCTGAACACTACAGATGCGCTGTGAAAGGCCCGAGACAGAGCGGTTACATTCTGATCACGGAGTTGTTACGAAGCGCCGTATCGCTAGCGCACGAAACGATAGAACAGGTTGGGCTCACTGACCACGAACAGCTCACCACTCTTAGCCACCACCACACCCTCGGGCTGGGGAATGCCCTCCTGCAGTCCATTACCGGCACGCAGCGACCGGCGGTCGAGTAACTGACCGTCAGCCCCCAACTCGAACAGCAGCTGCGACTCATCACTGAGCAGCAGCAGGTGGCCACTCGGCGCGTGCACCGTAATTGCAGAGAGATCGCGGGAAACGCCGGCAGCACTGACCCAGTTGGTCAGGTCGTGGATGTCGAGTTGCAGATCGCCCGCCAAGGTAGGACGCAGGCCGCCGATACGGTAAAGCTGCTGCGGGTCGCGCTCCTTAACCACGTAGAGCAGATCACGCTGCGCATCGTAGGCAACACCCTCAAAGCCCTTGTTGTCGTTCGACAAGGCCACACCCAGAGTTAACTGGCGAGCGTTATCACGGGTGATCGGGCCGAACTGCTCGGGCAGGCGCACGATATTCAATCGCTGCACCCGCTCCTCAATGATCAGCACCAGCCCATCGCCCAGCCAGGCAAGATCCTCCGGATCCTCGAAGCCAATCAGTGGGTAGCGGCCGAGCAGGCTTCCTTGGCGGTCGAGCGCCACCAGTTGAACCGGGCCCGCGTTAGTAATCGCCAGCAGCTGGTCGTGTTCCGGGACGTAGCTAATACCAGATAGATCATTGCCAATACCGGGGATGCTCAGCGCCTGTACCGCCGCGCGGTAGTCGGCGAGCCTGAATACACCGTTCGCCGGGCTAACAATTGCATCAGCGCGATGGAACTCGGTCAGCTTGAGCAGCGTGCCCTGCCAGGCAACCAGAACGGCCAACGCGCTGACCGTCAGCAGCAACAGCAGGAGCCGCCGCGGCCCGCCCCATTCAAGCGTACCCGACATGGATACGCCCCTTGCTGGTATGCAGCTTCATCCACCCTGCTCCTGTCCACTGTCGCGCCGATACTAGGCGACAACGGATGACAGGGTGGTGACAGCGCAGGCTAGCGGAACGGCGGCTCGTCGAAACTGCGCAGCTTGCGCGAATGCAGCGAATCGAGCTGGCTGCGCATCAGCTCCAGCGCATGAATACCGATATGCAGATGCTGGGTCACGGCGCGCTCGTAAAAAGCGCCCGCCGCGCCCGGCAGCTTGATCTCGCTGTGCAGCGGCTTGTCGGACACGCACAGCAAGGTGCCGTAGGGCACCCGCAGACGGTAGCCCTGAGCAGCGATGGTGCCGCTTTCCATGTCGACCGCAATCGCCCGCGCCAGATTGATCAGCGGCCGTTCCTGCGCCCAGCGCAGTTCCCAGTTGCGGTCGTCATAGGTCAGCACCGTGCCGGTGCGCAGACGGCGCTTGAGGTCATCGCCCTGCTCGCCCGTCACGTCGGCTGCCGCCTGCTGCAGCGCCTGCTGCACCTCGGCCAGCGCCGGCAGCGGAATGTTCGGTGGCAGCACCCGGTCGAGGATACCGTCGCGGCGCATGTAGGCGTGCGCCAGCACATAGTCACCGATGGTCTGCGACTGACGCAGACCGCCACAGTGGCCGATCATCAACCAACAGTGCGGCCGCAGCACAGCCAGATGGTCGGTGATGTTCTTGGCGTTGGACGGGCCCACGCCGATGTTGACCAGGGTGATACCTTCGCTCGGGCTGTTGCCCTGCAAGTGATACGCTGGCATCTGGAAGCGGTGCCAGACCACCGACTCGATGATCGCCTGCATCTCACCTTCGGACATGCCACGTTCAACCACCACGTTGCCGGGCAGCACCATGCGCTGGAAGCGCGACTCGGTCTGCAGCATGTTCAGACCGTGGCGGATGAACTGATCGACGTAGCGGTGGTAGTTGGTCAGCAGGATCCAGGGCTGTACATGGCGCCAGTCACTGCCGGTGTAATGCACCAGGCGGCGCAGGGAGAAGTCGGTACGCGCAGCATCAAACAGCGCCAGCGGCAGCGGGTCCTGGTTCTCCCAGTCGTACAGGCCGTCAGCAGTGCCATCATTGGCGGCGGACAGGTCGGTGCTCGGAAACACCCGCGCCAGCTCGGCCGCAGTCACGCCAGAGGCGCCAAGCTCATCACCCTGCTCGACCACGTAGGGATAGGGAATATTGGCCTGACTCGGCCCGACTTCCACGGTAACGGTAAAGTCGGACATCAGCGGCCGCAGTTGGTCCAACAGGTAAGTACGGAAGGCATCGGGCTGGGTCACGGTTACCGCGTAGGTGCCGGGCACCTGCACCTTGGCATAGGCGCGCACACTGCTCGGCACTTCACCCTGGCAATGGTAGGTCAGGCGCAACTCCGGGTAGCGGAAGGCACAATGCGCCTCGCTCGGCGGGACGCGATCCTTGAGGTACTGCTTGAGCGCTGCGCGCAGTGCATTGGTGGCCTGCTGGTGCAGCATAGCCAGGCGGTCGACCGCCGCTTCCGCGGAATCGACCGTTACAAAATCATCGGGGCAAACTGGGTTCACGGAAAACCTCTTATCGGTGGTTCGGGAGGCCCTAGGTCAGCGGGCGCAGGTGTCGATGTCGGCTGCTGTGATCATGACCGGCGTGCTGGTGCTCGTGTTCATCCTCTGTCAGCGAGACCTGGTTCAACTGACCGTGCCGCACGCCGCTCTCGGCCATGATGCGCTCGGCCAGCTGACGCACCTGCGGAGTAGGCCCGCGCAGGATGGAGCTTGCCAGGCAATGGTCATGGTCGATATAGGACAGCAGCGTAGACACGCTAATATCATGATGCTCATGGTGATGGCGGGCCAGGCGCTCGGCCAATTCACGCTGATGGTGGTTGTAGACGTAACTGAGCGAGGCAACACAATATTCGCTCGGCTCCCGCGTCTGGCGGGCACTTTCCAGTTCGGCGCGCAGCAAATCACGCATCGCCTCAGACCGACTGCGATAGCCGCGCTCGGCAATCAGCGCGTCAAAGGCTTCGGCCAGTTCACTTTCCAGGGAAATGGTGATGCGCTCCATGGGGTCCTCATGCGGGCAACGTCAGAATCCGGGTTCCCAGACGTTGTACCAGTGTCTGATCGTGGCTGGCAATCAGCATCGGCAAGCCGGTCTCAAGCAGACAGGCAAACAACCGCTCGCAACTGGCCTGGTCCAGACCATTGCTCGGCTCATCCAGCAGCAGCACGCGCGGGTTCATCGCCAGCACCCCGGCCAGCGCCACCAGCCGCTGTTCACCGCCAGAGAGCTGCTGCACCGGCCGCTCCGCCAGATGCTCCAGCCGCAGCGAAGCCAGGGTGCGCAGCGCCAACTGGCCGGCCCGCTGGCGATCCAGTCCCTGATTGCGCGGCCCAAAGGCCACGTCATCAACCACCGTCGGGCCAAACAGCTGATCGACCGGGTCCTGAAACAGCAACCCCAGGGGGCCACGCAGCGGGACAAAGTCGGCCTCGACAGAACGCTCGCGGCCAAATACCTGCAGGCAGCCAGCCTGCAGAGGTACAAACCCCAACAGCGCGTGCAGCAAACTGGTCTTGCCGCGTCCGCTAGGCCCAAGCAGACACAACCGCTCGTTTTCATGCAAGACGAAGTCGGGCAACGCGAGCTGGCGCTGCGGGCCGCGCGCCAGACGCAAGCCGCTGGCCTGAATCAGCACGCTCATAGCGATTCCTGCCCTGCGGTCACACCCGCCACCGCAGTCGCCCGTTTAGGCGCGCGCACGCGTTGGGCCAGGCCGCGGGCTTGCATCGCCTGTGCCACCCGCTCGGCGCGCAGCAAGGCATGCACCAGAATTAACGCGACCTGCAGTGCCAGCACCTCCAGCGTGCGCCAGTTACAACGGGGGTGGAAACCCCGTGCCTGCATTGCCCGCTGCACCTGCTGACGCGTCTGCTGCATGACACTGAGGTAGCGCACCGTCAGCAACAACAACTGCGCCAGCCGCGCGGGCATGCCCAGACGCGCCGCCGCTGCCGCAACATCGAAGGCATTCATACCCGCCAGCAGGGCAATGCACAGCAGGCCGGCAATATTGCTGCGCAAGCTGATATGCAGCGCCGCGTCCACGCCCGCCGGGTTCCAAGCCAGGCCGCCGCCGGTCCAATGCCAGGGCAGCGTCAACCAGACCAGCACCACGAAGAGATTCAGCAGCGCAATCCGACGTAGCAGCCAGCTGGGCGAGGCTAGCCGCAGCACGACCGCCGCCAGCACGGCAACCCCGGCCACCAGCAACAGCGCCAGCAATTGCCAGGTCTGCTGCAACAGGGCAGCTCCCAGCGCCCCGGCCAGTGCCAATAACAGCCGTTGCGGCGCGGTCATGGGCACAGCTCGCGGGTCATATCGGGCAACATGCGCCACAACAGGTTGAGTGCCAGGGCGCTGATCAGCGCGTCCACCACAAACACCGGCGCATGGGACAGCACCAACATGCCGATCAGGTGATCGAACAGCCGGCCACCGCTCAGATTCAGCACCAACGCGGCCACCACGGCAGCACCACCGACCCCGATCAGCCCGCATCCGGCGCCAACCAGCAACAACCGCCGACGGCTCGGCTCACCGCGTAGCAGGGGCGCCAGCAGGACATGACATAGCAGCGCCGGCGCGGCCATGATCAGCAGGTTGGCACCCAGCACGGTAAAGCCACCAAAGGAGAACAGCGCGGCCTGCAGCAGCAGCGCGACAAAGAACAACGGAAACACCGCCCAGCCCAGCAGCAAGCCGGCCAGGCCGTTGAGGATCAGATGCACACTGCCCACGCCCACCGGCATGTGCAGCGTACTGGCAACCATAAAGGCAGCACCCAGCAGCGCCGCCAGTGGCATCCGCGTTTCATCCAGGCGGCGCACACCCAGTGCGATACCGCCCGCCGACAACACCGCACAGCTGGCCAGCACTGGCAGACTGAGCACCCCTTCGGCAATATGCATCAGAGTCCTCGACCAGGTTGACGGCTGCGCCACAGCGCCCAGAGGCCGAGCACGCCAACCAGATAGCCGATGCCACCCAGCACGTCGCGCCACCATAAATGCTGCTCCAGCCGGGCAATATCCTCGCGCAGCAGCAACAGGCTTTGGTTGCCGCTGCTGCCGCTCGGCAAATCACTGACCAGCGCCTGCGCGCGATGCCCCTCCTCGCCCTCGGCGATGACTCGCATGCCACCGCCCTCGCGGGCGGCGAAGGTGAAACGGCCGTCATCGCCGGTCTTGCTGTGTGCCAACACCCTACTGGCATCTTCAGAGGCTACCAGGGCTACGTAGATCGCAGCAGCCGGCGTGCCGTCGGAGTACAGCGCCAAACCGGACACCTGTCCCTCACTGTGCTGGGCGATCACATCCAGGCCATGCGCTTGAGCGGCGGTGGCCGACAGCCAAAGCAGCAACAGCAGCGTGGCACGCTTTAGCTCAATCCTGCGCATGGAACACCAGGCTGTATTCCGTGCTGAGCTGGGTGTACGCCGGATTGTCGGCCACTGCCAGCCGTTGGCCGGACCAGATCCGATTGACGCCACTGCGGGCGATCAGCACCGCTACTCCCTCGGCGTCACTGACGGCATCGTCACCTTCCTCACCAAATGCCAGGGCAATGCCCTGCGCCGGTTGGCCGTCGATCAGCACCTTGAGGCGCACCGGCTGACCGGCGGCAGGTGCCTCGGCATCCAGCGGCAGCAGCTCGAAGGCCTGCCCCTGCGGCTGGGTTGCCTGCGCGTCCCAGCGCGCAATGTACTTGTGATACTTGACCGCGTTGACCGCTGACTCGGCACCCTCGACCTGATCCATCGGCAGGTTCTCGCTGCGGCCATCCGGCAGTCGGCTCCAGATGCCGTTGTTGAAATACAGCGTCAACACCGACGCCGGCTCGGCGGTTTGTAGCCGCACTCCGGCTGTCAGGTCCTCGCGGGCGACAGCGACCGGCACACCCGCTGCATCGACGGCGCTGACCTGTTCCAGCTTGGCCGGAGGAAAGTCTTCCAGCACGCCGGCATGCCCGCCGAAACGGACGACGTAGCCGTTCGCACTCTCGGTCGACTCAAGCCAGACGGTATGCGCACTGACCAACGGACTGAGCAGCGCCAGAGCGGTTGCGGCAAGCAGGCTGCGTAGGGGGTAAGACATGGTAAAACTCCTTGTGCACGAGGGTCAGAAACTCGCCTGGATGCCCAGGCTGACACGACGGGGCGCGCCGGTGGCATACCCGATGGTAGAAACGGTGGAGGCATAGACCTTGTCCGTCAGGTTCTCCACCGACAGATAAGCGCGGTAGCCCGGGGTGCCGGGAAACAGATAGGCCAACGTCAGGTCAGTCACCCGGTAACCACCATCGACCAATTGATTGCTGGCGTTGACCGCGTAATCACCAATATCGCGCAGCACCAGACTGCCTTCCCAATCCGAAAGCGGGCGCCAATTTACTTGCGCGGTAGTGGTGTGGCTGGGCACGCCGGTCACCCGGTTGCCTTCAAGGGATGCATCACGGTGCTTGCGGATCTCCGACTGCGCCGTGCCCCAGGCCAGCGACACATCCAGGCTGTCGGTCAGGTACCAGTAGCCCGAAACTTCCACGCCCTGACGCCGGGTCTCGCCAAAGTTCTCGTAGTCGCCGGCCGGGTTGCGGCCGATCTCATCGCTGGAGTCGATGCGATAGGTCGCCAGGTCCAGCCCGAGGTCACGCCAGCTCAGCGTCATGCCCAGTTCGATCTGACGGAACACGTTGGGAGAGACGCTGCTCGTGCCGAGCGAGTACTTGGCGGTTTCCGGGGCGATGGCAAAGCCCTCAGCCCAGCTGCCACGCAGCTCCAGCCAATCCAGCGGCTGCGAGCGAATGCCCAGTTTGGGGCTGGTGTGACTGACCGACGACATGCGCTCGCACTCCGCCGTGGAGGTTTGCGCGCCTTCCAGGTCGCAATCCCCGGTGAAGCGGTCCCACCGCAAGCCCAGGCTGGGCATGAACAGCGGGTGCAGCTGCCACTGCATCTCGCCGAAGGCCGCCAGGTTGTTCAGGCTGAAGCGCCGATCCAGTTGCGGCAACCCGACCCGCTGGCGGTATTGGGTGTTTTCATACTTCAGGTAGTCAGTGCGTTCACGATAGGTTTCGACGCCGGTGACCCAGGTGAGCGACTTGCCCGCCAGTTGGCTATCGCCATTAAGGTTGAAGCCGCCGCCCAGCACATCACGGTCGTAGGTTTCCTCGCGCTGGGTCCAGACGCCGCTGACTGGCCGGGTAAACCAGCGGCTGAAGTCCTGTTGGGTGTGGTAGACGAAACTCAGCAGGCGCACATCGTCATCAAGCTGATAGTTGGCGTCCAGGCGCAGGGTTCTGAAGTCCTTCTCGCTGCCGTCGTTTTGCACCTCGCTGTAGACCCCGTAAGGGTCACGCTGATAATCGGCGTAAGGCAGATAGGACGGGTTGTCTGCCTCGGCATGATGCAGACGGGTCGACAGCGCCACTTCCAGATCAGGGCTGAGATCCAGCGCCCAGCGCCCAGCCAGGGTTTGGCGATCGGCCTGCGACTGATCGCGGAAACCGTCATCATGGACCGCCTGCACCGCCAGGTTGAGGCGCTGGCGCTCGGCCTCAAAGCCACCGGCGGCCTGCAGATCCAGCTTGCCGAATTCTGCTGCGCTGATGTCCAGGTCACGGTAGTTACCACCCCGGCGGCTCTGCAGCGTGACCGTGCCGGCCCGGTTGTAGTTGCCATACAGCGCCGATACCGGGCCACGCAGCACATCAATGCGCTCCAGTTCCAGCGGAATGACGACGTTCAAATCGCCGTAACCATCGGCGTGGGACATGGCCTCGTTGAGCGGAATGCCATCGACGACAAAGCCAATGTCTCCGCCGTGCCCGCCGGCTCCAAAGCCGCGCAGCGAGATATTGTCAGCCACTCCCGGCAGCCCCAGCGTGCTGACATTCATACCCGGAACCTTGCGCAGCAGGCTTTGCACCTGATCAACGTGCGCCTCACGAATATCGTCAGCGAGCAGACGGGTGACCGAATAGGCTTGATCGGTGGTATCGGCCATGGCCTGGCCCTTGACGGTGATACTGGCCAGCGACACAGGTTCAGTAGAGGCCAACGCGGGCAAAGGCAACAACAGGGCAGCCGCTAGCGGCGTGAGACGAGGGAGTAGCATCAGGCATCCTTATGCGGGGTCGGTTGCAGCACCTCTCAACTGGCCAGGCATAGGCGAGCCGGGTGCAAGTATGAACAAATCAGCAAAGTTCATACCAGAGCCCGCTTCACTGAAATTCGGCGGTTGCGGCCAGAGGGGCAGCCCGCTTTCGCACCACAAGAAAGCAGCAAGCGGCACTATCGCACCATGTCGGCGCACAGCTTCAGCGATGTCGTCACCGGCAGCCGGAAAACGGGTGGGATCAAAGTAACCTGATGTCGACCGGAGCAACGAAAGAACGGTCCGATGCCCCATGCAGCCCTGCCTGGCTAGCAGACTGATGTGGATAACGGGCGCCGACAGGATGTCAGCGCCCAGCAAACCGGCCGACGCACGCAGCATTCGCGGCGCCGGCCGGTCGCGGGTAGGCTCAGCCGGTCTTGTCCTTGATGACGTCGCTGGTACCGTTGTTTTTGACCGACTCGATGCCCTTCTCGCAGCTGGCCGCCGCAGCGTACATCTGGCTGGTGCCGATCACCTGATGATTGGCCGCCTTGAGATTGAAGAAATGGCGCCCGTCCTTTGCCTCTTTGCGCTCATAGCGCCCGTCCTCTGAGCAGTTTTTCTGTACCGACGCAATGCCGTTCTCGGCGCTGGCTCGCGTGGTGTAGAGCTCACTGGTGAGAATGGTTTCGGCATTGCCTGCCTTGAGGACAAAGCGAAATTGCCCGTCCGTGCTGTTGCTCAGTTCATACCAACCAGCCATATGAAGCACTCCTTATCCAACGTCGGTGGACTACCTGCGCGTCCGCCCGGATGCGGACGACTTGGTCAGTATAGACAGGAGATGCGCGCTGTCTCGCAAGCGAGACCCGTCGACATTATCGAGACGGAACACCCGCCAGCGAAGACGACTCAAGCCCCAGCGCTGCTGCCCGCTGAGCTGCACGCCAATGCGACGGCGAGACGCCGGTCCAGCGCTTGAAGGCACGGGAAAAGCTGGCCGCTTCGCTGTACCCCAGCTGCGCGGCGATGGCATCCAGCCCGAGATCACTGTCGCCCAGCAGGCGCTCCGCCAGGCGCCCGCGCACTCGCTCATCGAGCTGACGAAAGGGCTGGCCCTCAGCCGCCAGCCGGCGATGCAACGAACGCTCGGAGATCCCCAGCGCAGCCGCCACCTCAGCGGCGACGGGCGGCTCCCCCGAACGGCTGATCAGCACCTGAAGAACCTGTCGCGCGAACGGCGAAACAACGTCTTCAAGCCCATCACACAGTTGCCGGCACAGGGCTGCACAGGCGTTGCGGGTAAGCTCGTTGGCGAGCGGCAGCGCACTGGCCAGATCCGCATCCGCAATCAGTACTGCGTTGCTCGCCGCGCCGATGACTACCGGGCATTCGAAGTAGGTTTCGTAACGGTCGGCGGTGGCAGCTCGCGATAGCGCCAGCTCCACCCGCAGCGGTACAAAGGGGCGCTGCAGTAACTCACCGAAGATACGCTTCCAGACTGCCAGCCCGCGCTCGGCAACCATATCCTGCGCATCCCGCGGCAGCACACTGTGGTCCAGACTCATGCGCACACCACCGTCAAACGGTTGCAGCTGAACCGGACAGATCGACAGCGTCAGTTCACGAAACTGGGTACTGACCACCAGTGCCTCATGCAGATTGCGACAGGCCAGCATGGTGTAGCCGAGCAGCCCCAGACTGGTCAGTTGGTAACGACTGCCCACCAGCAGCCCAAGACCGGGTTCCGGCGCCAGCGCCACCAGGTTGCGAATCACGGCCAACTCCTGCCAGCGCTGTATCCGGGCTCCGGCACTCAGCACACCTTCGTCCAACCCACTGCCCTGCAGGCAGGCCTCGACGGAGCAGCCAATACTGTGAGCCGTGTTCAGCAGGTGGCGCACGTTGGTGGCATCACGCACTTCACGCCAGTTCATACAACCTCGTGGCAGTTATTGTCATGTCATGGCAGAAATTATCATGGATAGCCACCGCGCACAGGCGCAATCTTGCCTGGCAGAACAAAAACATCAACAACAAGACAGACCACTGCAGGTAACAGCCATGCCCGAATTTTTTTACACCACGGCAAAAAACAACCAGGCCCGCTCCAGCAACCATTTCCGCACCGTACCGGTGGCTGGCTCACTGGGTGCAGACGTCCACGACATCGACCTCAACAACCTCAGTGACGCCGGTCAGGCAGATCTCCGCCAAGCCCTCATGGACCACGGCGTACTCTTTATTCGGGACCAGAACCTGAGCGTCGAACAGCTCGAAGCCGTGACTCTGCGTTTCGGCGAGTTCGGCAAGGAACCTTATGTACAGCCGATGGCCGATCATCCGCATGTGGTGCATGTGCTCAAAGAAGCCGGCGAGGGCAGCCCATTCGTGTTTGGTGGTGCCTGGCACAGCGACTGGTCATTCCAGGAGCGACCGCCGGCCTTCACTCTGCTGTACGGCCACGATGTGCCGGAAAGCGGCGGCGACACCCTGTTCAACAACATGTACCTGGCCTGCGAGTGGCTGTCTCCAACCCTGCGCAATCTGCTGCGCCAGCTCGACGGCATCCACACCCCGGAGTTCGGTTACGGCCCCAAGGCCGCACACAACGCCGGCATCGAGAACATGCAGATCCGCTTCGGCGACAACGTCGATGAGGATGTCCGTACCCACCCGATGATCACCCGCCATCCGGAAACCGGTCGCGAGGTGCTGTTCGCCAACCCGGCCTACACCCTCGGTATCGCCGGTATGAAACCGGAGGAATCACGCCCGCTGCTCGACTACCTGTTCAGCGTTGCCGCTGCTCCGGCCTTTACTTGCCGCATGCGCTGGACGCCGGGCACACTGGCGATCTGGGACAACCGCTGCGTATGGCATCAGCCCATCTCGGATTACTTCGGCAAGCGCCGCGAGATGTTCCGCACCACGGTTGTTGGCGAAAAACCGAGCCGAGGAGAAACGGCATGAGTCACATCGAACAGGCCGCAGAGGCGCTGCTGGAAGCACGCGCCAGCGGCAAACCACGCGGCCCGGTCGCTAGCGAATATGCATTGACCGACCTAGCGTCAGCCTACGCCGTACAAAACGCGCTGATTAGCCGGCAGCTTCAGGGCGAGCGCCCGGCCGGTTACAAGTTGGGGCTGACCGATGCCCGCGCCCGCCAGGCCCTCGGCGTGGCAGAACCGCTGCGCGGCGTACTGCTGACAGCCAACGAATATCAGACCGGAACGACACTGCAGCATGCGGACTTTATCGCGCCGCGACTGGAGATCGAGGTTGCGATGCGCCTGGCCCGCGATATCGAAGACCCGCTGGCCGATCGCGCCGACCTGATCGCGGCGCTCGAAGGCGTGATGCCCGCGCTGGAGGTTTGCGACTCAGCCTTTGAGGGCTGGCCGAAGTCGCTGGCTGATGCGGTTGCTGACAACCTGTCCTTTGGTGCCCACGTGCTGGGCCAGTGCGTTGCAGCCGACAGCGTGCAGCTGGATGACCTGCCGGTGGCACTGAAGCTTAACGGCGAACAGGTGGGCAACGGCAATACCTCAAGCTGCATGGGCAACCCACTGGACGCGGCGCTCTGGCTGATCAATCAAATGGTCACTGCCGGACAGCAACTGCGCAGCGGTGATGTGATCATGACCGGCGCGCTGGCCGGAATGCAGCCGGTTGCCGCCGGCGATCTGGCCGAAGTGGAGATGGGCGCGCTGGGCAGTGTGAGCTGCCGCTTCAGCGCCTGAGCACACTGGGCACGGCCATCAACGCCGTGCCCTGCTCAAATCGCAGGCAAGAAAAAACCCCGCCGAGGCGAGGTTTTGCAGAATGGTCCTGATCATCCCTAATACGAAGTGCCTCCGAGGCACTGTCCCTGTTCCCTGTTGTTCTGGTCGGTTCCTGCGATGCTCCTAGCGCGATTGATAGTACGCAGCATCGCAGGGTGTGCACATAGGCCAACGCCAGCACAACGCGTAAGCAAATGCTTACATCAATTCAGCAGGCCACCGGCAGGGTCGGTGGCCTGCTCCGGCTCAACCCTTGTGATACCCGGTAACGCGCTCAACCTCGTCCTTGGAACCCAGGAACACGGCAACACGCTGGTGCAGCGACTCCGGCTGAATATCGAGAATGCGCTGGTGACCATTGGTGGCAGCACCGCCAGCCTGCTCGATCAGCATCGACATCGGGTTGGCTTCGTACATCAGGCGCAACTTGCCCGGCTTTTCCGGCTCGCGGGCATCGCGCGGGTACATGAACACACCGCCGCGGGTCAGGATACGATGCACGTCGGCGACCATGGCGGCGATCCAACGCATGTTGTAGTTCTTCTCCAGCGGACCTTCCTTGCCCGCCAACAGCTCGGCGACATAGCGCTTGACCGGCTCTTCCCAGTGACGCTGGTTGGACATGTTGATGGCGAACTCAGCGGTGCTGGCAGGTACTTTCATGTTCTCGTGGGTCAGCACGAAGCTGCCCATCTCCCGGTCCAGGGTAAAGCCCATCACGCCGTCGCCCAAGGTCAGTACCAGCATGGTCTGCGGACCGTAGATCGCGTAACCGGCAGCCACCTGCTCGGTACCCGGCTGCAGGAAGGCCTGCTCATCCAGACTCCCGGTCTGCTCCACATACTTGTCGGGACAGCGCAGTACCGAGAAGATGGTACCGACCGAGACGTTGACGTCGATGTTGCTGGAACCATCCAGCGGATCAAACACCAGCAGGTAAGCGCCCTTCGGATACTGACCCGGAATCTGGTAGGCGTTGTCCATTTCTTCAGACGCCATGCCGGCCAGGTGACCGCCCCACTCGTTGGCTTCAAGCAGGATCTCGTTGGAGATCACGTCCAGCTTCTTCTGCACCTCACCCTGTACGTTCTCGGTGCCCATGCTGCCCAGCACACCACCAAGGGCGCCCTTGGATACGGCATGGCTGATTTCCTTACAGGCACGTGCCACCACCTCGATGAGAAAACGCAGATCGGCGGGGGTGTTGTGGCTGCGCGTCTGTTCGATCAGGTAGCGGCTGAGAGATACACGGGACATGAGCAAGCTCCGGAGAGAAAAGTAAAATCGCGCACAGTTTACCCGCTCCGGGAGCGCTTCGCCTCCTGAATACTCCCCGGCGGCGACAACAAGGCTGCGCAGAAACGAAAAAGCCCCGCCGAAGCGGGGCTTTTTACTGCACCGTCAGACTCAGAACTGAGCTTCGTCGAGCAGGAACAGCGACTCGCTGCCAGCCTTGACCGACGCAGTCAGCGAGTGAATACGCGGCAGCAGACGCGCGAAGTAGAAACGCGCAGTGCCCAGCTTGCTCACGTAGAACTCGTCTTCTGCCTGCTTAGCCAGCGCAGTACGTGCCATCAGTGCCCACATGTAGGCATAGGCGGTGTAACCGAAGGCCTGCAGATACTCGACCGATGCGGCGCCAATTTCATTCGGGTTGTTCTTGGCGTTCTCAATCACCCACGCAGTCAGCTCATCGAGGTTGCCGATGGCTGCTTCCAGCGGGCCGGTGAACTCGCCCAGAGCAGCGTCAGCGCTGGCGATGAAGGCTTTGACCTCATCGCTGAAGTGCTTGTAGAAGGCGCCACCGCTACCAACGATTTTGCGACCCATCAGGTCCAGCGACTGAATGCCGTTGGTGCCTTCATAGATCTGGGTAATGCGACAGTCACGGATCAGCTGCTCCTGGCCCCACTCACGGATGAAACCGTGGCCGCCAAAGATTTGCTGACCGTGAACGGTGGTTTCCAGACCCATGTCGGTCAGGAACGCCTTGGCAACCGGCGTCAGCAGGGCTACCAGTTCCTGAGCACGGGCGCGCACTTCCTTGTCTTCGCTGTACTTGGCGGTATCCAGCTGCATGGCAACATAGCTGGAGAACGCACGACCGCCTTCGTTCAGCGCCTTCATGGTCAGCAGCATGCGACGCACGTCGGGGTGAACAATGATCGGGTCAGCGGCCTTGTCCTTGGCAACCGGGCCGGTCGGCGCGCGGCTCTGGATGCGGTCACGGGCGTATTCGATGGCGTTCTGGTAGGAGCGTTCACCCAGCGACAGCCCCTGAATACCCACACCCAGACGCTCGTAGTTCATCATGGTGAACATCGCGTTGAGGCCCTTGTTCGGCTCATCAACGATCCAACCGGTAGCACCGTCGAAGTTCATCACACAGGTAGCCGAGGCCTTAATACCCATCTTGTGCTCGATGGAGCCGCAGGACAGGGAGTTCTTCTCACCCAGCGAACCATCGTCATTGACCATGACCTTGGGCACCAGGAACAGGGAAATCCCCTTCGGACCGGCCGGTGCATCAGGCAGCTTGGCCAGTACCAAGTGGATGATGTTCTCGGTCAGGTCGTGCTCACCACCGGTGATAAAGATCTTGGTACCGCTGATCTTGTAGCTGCCGTCAGCCTGCGGCTCGGCCTTGGTACGGATGATGCCCAGATCAGTACCGGCGTGCGGCTCGGTCAGACACATGGAGCCCGCCCAGGTACCGGAGTACATGTTCGGCAGGTACTTTTCCTTCAGCTCTTGGCTCGCGTGATTGAGGATCGAGAGGCAGGCGCCGGAGGTCAGCATCGGATACAGACCGAAGGACAGGTTGGCGGAGTTGACCATTTCTTCGACCTGAGCACCGATCACCTTCGGCATGCCCATGCCGCCGAACTCGGGAGCACCGCCCACGCCCACCCAGCCACCTTCGGCGTAGGTGCGATAGGCTTCCGGGAAACCGGCCGGTGTAGTCACGACGCCATCGTTCCAGGAGCAGCCCTCTTCGTCGCCAGAGCGGTTCAGCGGTGCAACGACACCGCCGGTTACCTTGCCGGCTTCTTCCAGGATGGCTACAGCGGTCTCTTCGTCCACCACTTCAGCCAGGCCCGGCAATTGTGCCCAGAGCTTGGAAACCTCAAAAACTTCATTGAGAACGAAGCGCATGTCGCGCAGGGGAGCTTTATAGTCAGCCATGGATATCTCCTCGTGGTTCGGTGCCGGTTCAGACCGGCGCAGGCGGGAGATTGTATATCGACAACAAAAAAACCTATAGCGTCTTTTTATGACTTTTCATTATTGATTGGTCACCATAAACAACATTACTTAAGGCAGGGTCAGGCTAGCCGCCTGACGCGCAATAAAAAACCCCGGCATGGCCGGGGTTCTTTATTCAGATCAGCGAACCGATCAGAACTGCTCGACGGCGATATCCATCAGACTGGATGCACCGGCGGTCAGCGCTTCGGCGTGGGCCTGAGCGCGCGGCAGCAGACGTTGATAGAAGAACGCCTGAGTCGCCAGCTTGCCTTTGTAGAAGTCCACTTCGGTGCTGCCGGCCTCCAGTTTGGCCTGGGCAACCAGTGCCATCTTCAGCCAGAAGTAGGCGTGCACGACGTAGCCGGAGAACGCCAGGTAATCAACCGCTGCAGCGCCCACTTCTTCCGGGTTCTGCATGGCTTTCATGCCGACGGACGTGGTCAGCTCGCCCCACTGGGCATTCAGCTGGGCCAGTTTCTTGGCGTACTCGCCGAACGCAGCATTGCCTTCGACTTCCTTGCACAGCAGATGAACCTGCTTGGTGAACGCCTTCAGCAGCTTGCCCTGGCTACCCAGCACCTTGCGACCCAGCAGGTCGAGCGCCTGAATGCCGTTGGTGCCTTCGTAGATCGGCGCGATACGGCAGTCGCGTACCTGCTGCTCCTGACCCCACTCACGGATGAAGCCGTGACCGCCAAACACTTGCTGACCCAGCAGGGTCGCTTCCAGACCGGTATCGGTCATGAAGGCTTTGCAGATCGGCGTCAGGAAGGCCAGCTGGGCCTCGGCGTCAGCGCGCGCTTCTTCGCTCGCGTAGTGGGCCTGATCCAGCAGGCTGGCAGTATAGTAGGCCAGCGCGCGGTTACCTTCGTTGAACGCCTTCATGGTCAGCAGCATGCGACGCACGTCCGGGTGAACGATGATCGGATCAGCCGCCTTCTCAGGAGCAGCCGGGCCTTTCAGCGAACGCATCTGCAGACGGTCCTTGGCATACGCCAGAGCGGACTGATAGGACGCTTCACCGTGACACAGGCCCTGCATGCCGGTACCCAGACGGGCGTGGTTCATCATGGTGAACATGCAGTTCAGACCCTTGTTGATGTCACCGATCAGGAAGCCGGTAGCATCGTCAAAGTTCATCACACAGGTTGCGGAAGCCTTGATGCCCATTTTGTGCTCGATGGAGCCGCAGACCAGGCTGTTGCGCTCGCCCACTTCACCGTTCGCATCCGGCAGGAACTTGGGAACGATGAACAGGGAGATCCCCTTGGTGCCAGCCGGCGCGTCGGGCAGCTTGGCCAGCACCAGGTGGACGATGTTCTCGGACATGTCGTGCTCACCGCACGAGATGAAGATCTTGGTGCCGGTGACCTTGTAGGTGCCGTCAGCCTGCGGTACGGCGCGGGTCTTGACCAGACCGAGATCGGTACCACAATGCGGCTCGGTCAGACACATGGTGCCGGTCCAGGTGCCGGGGGTCAGTTTGCTCAGGTACAGGTCTTTCTGCTCTTGGGTACCGTGTGCAGCGATCGCCGCAGCACAGCCGTGGGACAGCCCCGGGTACATGCTGAAGGAGTAGTTTGCGGAGGCAACCATCTCGGCGATGATCAGACCAAGCGAAGACGGCAGACCCTGCCCGCCGTATTCCGGCGAAGCGGTCATGGAACCCCAGCCGTTTTCGCAGTAGGCCTGATAGGCTTCCTTGAAGCCCTTCGGCGTGGTGACCACACCATTTTCGATGTGGCAGCCTTCTTCGTCACCAGTGCGGTTCAGCGGAGACAGCACCTGATTGGTAAACTTGGCACCCTCTTCGAGAATGGCGCTGACCAGATCCGGGGTGGCGTCTTCCAGACCGTATGCAGCGTAGCTGCCGGTCATGTCCAGCAGCTCGTCCATGACGAAGCGCATATCGCGCAAAGGGGCGTTATATTCAGGCATGTCGACTCTCCAAAGGGCAGCCAGTCACTGCTGGCAGCATGATTTCATACAGGTGTTTGAACACTAGGGATGCACGCCCTTGCGGTCAAGGTTTTGGCCAGTCCATTACCCCGCCTGATGGAGGACCATAACACCGGAAGCATCCTGCGGTAGCATAGGCACTGCATCCATTGCCCCCGGGAACCCGCCGTGTCCACTCTGGCCGATCTGCACTTCGACAACCGCTTCGCTGCGCTGGGCGATACGTTCTCCAGCAAGGTCATGCCTGATCCGCTGCACAATCCACGACTGGTGGTATGCAGCGAGGACGCCTTGCAACTACTAGATCTGGGTCCGACGGAGGCCAGCGACCCGCTATTCACCGAGCTGTTTTCCGGCCACAAGCTATGGAGCACTGCTGAGCCGCGGGCGATGGTTTACTCCGGCCATCAGTTCGGCGCCTACAACCCGCAACTCGGCGATGGTCGCGGCCTGTTGCTGGGCGAAGTGGTGAACCAGGCTGGTGAACACTGGGATCTGCACCTCAAGGGGGCCGGCAGTACGCCCTACTCGCGCATGGGTGACGGCCGTGCGGTGCTGCGCTCGTCGATCCGCGAGTTCCTCGCCAGCGAAGCGCTGCATGCGCTCGGCATCCCGACCAGCCGCGCCCTGTGCGTGACCGTCGGCGACAACCCGGTCTACCGCGAACGCGAGGAGCGTGGCGCTATGCTGCTGCGCCTGGCGCGCTCGCACATTCGCTTCGGCCACTTCGAATACTTCTATTACACCCGCAAGCACGACGAACTGCGCCAACTGCTCGATTTCACCCTCGACACCTGCTACCCCGACTGCCGCAACCAGCCGGAACCCGAGCTGGCGATGTTTCGCGCCGTACTCAAGCGCACCGCCAGAATGATCGCCCACTGGCAGGCCTCGGGCTTCTGTCACGGGGTGATGAACACCGACAACATGTCGATTCTGGGAATCACCTTCGACTTCGGCCCCTATGCCTTCCTCGACGCCTTCGATGCCCGCCACGTCTGCAACCACTCTGATCACGAAGGGCGTTATGCCTTCCACCGCCAGCCATTGATCGCACAGTGGAATGTCGCCTGCCTGGCGCAAGCGCTAACGCCGTTCATCGCCGTCGATACGCTGAAAGCCGAGCTGGCTCAATTCATACCAACATTTGAGCAGCACTATCTGGCACTGATGCGCCGCCGCCTGGGCTGGGGCGACGCCCGTGCAGAAGACGCAGAGCAGCTGGACGCGCTGCTGCAACTGATGCAGACCAGCGGCGCCGACTACCACCTGAGCCTGCGCAAGCTGGCCGAAGACAACCCGCTGGTACGCGACCACTTCATCGACCGCAGCGCCTTCGACAGCTGGCTGCGAGAGCATCAAGCGCGTTGCCAGGCCAGCACGCGCGAGCGCCAGGCCGCCAACCCGCTCTACGTATTGCGCAACTACCTGGCGCAAAACGCCATCGCCGCAGCCGAGCAGGAGGATTTTGATGAGGTGCGCCGCCTGCACCATATCCTGCGCCGGCCATTCGAAACGCAAGCAGGAGCCGATGCGTACGCAGCCATGCCACCAGACTGGGGCAAACACTTGGAAATCAGCTGCTCCTCCTGATCCTGATTGTTGCAACGCTTATTCCTCACAAGCATATAAAAATCAGTTTTTGTACTTGGACAAATATAGCTCCGCCTCTTAATGTGACGCCCAGCCTGGGTCCGAGTCCGGACCCTCACGAGAGAGTTCGGTAACCGATGAGCTGGGATTCGCTGCCACTGATTGGCGTGGCACTGCTGCTGTGCTGGGTTTTCTACGCCTTCGCGCGGGAAAAGTTCAGCCCCGACGTGGTGGTCGGTATCGCCGTGGCCGTCCTGCTGGTCAGCCAACTGCTGACGCCCTCCGAAGTGCTTGGCGTACTGTCCAACAGCGCCCCCATCACCATCGCCTGCATGTTCATCCTGTCTGCCGCACTGGAACGCACTGGCTGCGTGGAGACGCTGGGTAACTGGCTGTCGCGCATGGGCGGCGGCAGTCAGTGGCGCACCCTGTTCAGCCTGATGATGACCGCCCTGCTGCTGTCGACCTTTATCAACAACACCCCGGTGGTCGCGATTCTCACGCCGGTCGCCATCGCCCTGGCAACGGGCGTCGGCAGCAAGCCATCGAAAATGCTGATCCCGCTGTCCTACGCCACCATCTTTGGCGGCACCATGACCATGATCGGCACCTCGACCAACATCCTGGTCGACGGCGTGGCCCGGCAGATGGGCATGGAGCCCTTCGGCATGTTCGAGATCACCCTGCCCGGGCTGATACTGGCCGGCATCGGCATGGCCTTCGTGTTGCTGATTGGCCACCGCCTACTGCCGGAGCGCGAAAGCCTGTCGCGCCAGCTGCGCCCGGATCAGTCCCGTACCTTTATGACCGAGCTGCTGGTACCGCACGACTCGCCAGTGATTGGCCAGACCATCAGTCAGGCCAACCTGAATGGCAACAGCGGCATCCGGGTGCTGAAAATCTTCCGTGGCGACGACGAGCTGTCGACCCCGCTCAACGACACTCGGCTGCTGGCCGGCGACCGGCTGGTGCTGCACGCCGGCATGCGCGACTTCGTCGAGCTGCGTCAGAACGGCCTGTTGGCGATCAACCGCCCGGACAGCTTCGAGACCATTTCGACCCGCGACGTGATGCTGGCCGAGGCCATCGTCGGCCGCAACTCGCGCTACAGCCACCGCCCGATGCGCGACCTCAACCTGACGGCACGCTACGGTATTCACGTACTGGCAGTGCATCGCCATAACGAGAATATTCAGGACAACCTGGACGACTTCGAGCTGCAATTCGGCGACGTGATGCTGGTCGAGGGCACGCCCGCGCAGATCAAGAAGTTTGCCGACAATGGCGAACTGATCAGCCTCAACTCGGTACAGGAACGCGCCTACCGCCGCGACAAGGCGCCGATTGCCATTGCTGCCGTGCTGGCCGTGATGGTGCTGGCCGCATTCAAGGTCATGCCGATTGAGGGGCTGGCGATGATCGCCGCCGCGCTGGTCGTCGCCACCGGCTGTCTGGATACCGAAGACGCCTACAAGGCCATCGACTGGCGCATCCTGACGCTGATCTTCGGCATGTTGGCGATCAGCATCGCGATGAACAAGGTCGGCCTGGTCGACACCGTGGTTAGCCACGTGATGACCCTGTCACCGCTGCTCGGCCCGCTGTTCATGCTGTCGTTCATCTACCTGCTGACCTCGGTTCTCACCGAGGTGGTCAGTAACAACGCGGTAGCGGTATTGGTCACCCCGATTGCCATCGGCGTTGCCCAGCAGCTGGGCGCCGACCCTCGCCCATTCGTCGTCGCCGTCATGTTCGCTGCCAGCGCCAGTTTCGCCACCCCGATCGGCTACCAGACCAACACCTTCGTCTACAGCGCTGGCGGCTACCGTTTCGCCGACTTCATGCGTATCGGCGTGCCGCTGAACCTGATCATGTGGGCAGCCGGCTCGCTGATCATTCCGCTCGTCTGGCCGCTGTTTCCCTAGCGCGCGCTGGCGCGCGCGAGCTGCAAGCGCAGTCAGGATGAATTGGCCTACAGGCAGTCAAACGCTTTTTAGCATTCAGGGTGCTATCCCAACCACAAGAAAACCCGCGCGATTCAACACCGCGCGGGTTTTGCTTGTGGCTTGTGGCTTGACGCTTGTGGCTCAGCTCCCGCAAAGCGGGAGGTGACTAAAGCGAAGCGTCGAGCGCCTGCGACAGATCGGCGAGGATATCGTCGATATGTTCGATACCGATCGACAGGCGCACCATGTCACGCGGCACACCGGCCTTGGCCAGCTCCTCGTCGTTCAGCTGACGGTGGGTAGTGGATGCCGGGTGGC
Source organism: Halopseudomonas oceani (assembly GCF_002903165.1). Taxonomy (GTDB): domain Bacteria; phylum Pseudomonadota; class Gammaproteobacteria; order Pseudomonadales; family Pseudomonadaceae; genus Halopseudomonas; species Halopseudomonas oceani. The sequence goes on along the minus strand of NZ_PPSK01000006.1, from coordinate 148,074 downwards.
AGGCCAATGACTTGGCGTCGCCGATGTTGACCAGTCGCACCACCAGGTTGAGCGCGTCGATAAAGCGCGCACCGGCTTCCTGGCCGCCCTTGATTCCGAACGACAGTACCGACGCCGGCTTGCCGCCCATATAGCGCTTGGCCAGGGCGTGCTCGGGGTGATCTTCCAGTCCGGCGTACTGCACCCAGGCGACCTGCGGGTGGTTCTTCAGGAATGCCGCCACCGCCATCGCGTTGTCGCAGTGGCGCTCCATGCGCAGCGCCAGCGTTTCCAGCCCCTGCAGGATCATGAAGGCGTTGAACGGCGACAGTGCCGCGCCCATGTTGCGCAGCGGCACAACGCGACAGCGACCAATAAAGGCGGCCGGGCCGAAGGCCTCGGTGTAGACCACGCCGTGATAGGACGGGTCGGCGGTATTGAGCAGCGGGAAACGTTCCGCGTTCTCGGCCCACGGGAAGCAGCCACCATCGACAACGATGCCGCCCAGAGTGGTACCGTGACCGCCCATATATTTGGTCAGCGAGTGGACCACGATGTCCGCGCCGTGCTCAAACGGGCGGCACAGCGCCGGTGTGGCCACGGTGTTATCGACGATCAGCGGGACGCCGTGGCGGTGAGCCGCGTCGGCCAGCGCCTGAATGTCGATGACGTTACCGGACGGGTTGCCAATGGATTCGCAGAACACCGCCTTGGTGCGTGCATCAATCAGGCTTTCCAGCGCGGCGATGTCGTCGTGGGAAGCAAACCGGGTCTCGATGCCCTGACGCGGCAGGGTGTGGGCAAACAGGTTGTAGGTGCCGCCATACAGCTTGGCCACCGACACGATATTGTCGCCGGCTTCAGCCAGCGTCTGGATCGCGTAGGTAATAGCGGCCATGCCGGAGGCAACGGCCAGCGCACCGACACCGCCCTCGAGCGCGGCAACCCGCTGCTCCAGCACATCGTTGGTCGGGTTCATGATGCGGCTGTAGATGTTGCCCGGCACCTTCAGGTCGAACAGGTCGGCACCGTGCTGGGTATTGTCAAAGGAGTACGAGGTGGTCTGGTAGATCGGCACGGCCACCGCGTGGGTGTTCGGGTCTGGGGTGTAGCCGGCGTGAATGGCGAGCGTTTCAAGCTTCATTGCGCTGTCCTTGTTGTCGAGTTGTTCAAGCCCAGCGCCGAGCATGCAGAAGGAAGCCCGAACGGTCAATCCGGACAGGCGTGACTTATTGACTCTCGATGTGATCGTGCAACGCCATGAACTGCTGAGTCAGCTTGTGCCGACCGTCAAGGAAGATCAGCGGAGTGGCTGCTTCATGCGACTCGCGCATGCGTACCGAGCTGTTCAGGTGCACAGGCAGCACCGGCAACCCCTCGGCGATCAGTTCATCAAGCATCTTCTGCGGCAGCGCCGCACGCGGCTGGAACTGGTTGACGACAATACCTTCAACCGCCAGATCCTCGTTATGCTCTTCACGCACGTCTTCCAACTCGCTCAGCAGACCGTAGAGCGCCTGCCGGGAGAAGCTGTCGCAGTCGAACGGGATCAGCACGCGGTCCGAGGCAATCAGCGCCGACATGGTGTAGAAGTTGAACGCCGGGGCGGTGTCGATGTAGATCCGCTCGTAGTTGTCCTTGAGGTCGTTCAGCAACTTGCGCAGCTTCTGGATCTTGTAGCGCGACTCCAGCTTGTGCTGCAGCTCGGCCAGCTCGGGGCTGGCCGGCATCAACCATAAGTTCTCGAACGGCGTCTCGGTGACGAAGTTCTCGGCCTTCTTGCTGAACAGTCCGCTGGACAGGGTCTGGGCGAAGAAGTCGGCGATGGTGGTATCGATGTCCGCCATCCGTTCACCCAGCAGGTAGTGACTGGAGTTAGCCTGCGGATCCAGATCAATCACCAGGGTCTTGTAGCCCGCCGCAGCGCTGACCGCGGCGAGGTTGCAGGCGATGCTGGACTTACCGACACCGCCCTTCTGGTTGAAAACTACCCTGCGCATACGCCTTCTCCTTGTTCAGTCGCTCCCGCCGTGCGCCATCTTGGCGCAGGAATCGTCAGACCACGATAGCATTCGGATCGTGATAGATCGCTGACAATTCGTGTACCGCTTCGATGAAGGCACCAGCGTGAGCCGGATCGACCTCGGGTGTAATGCCGTGGCCCAGGTTGAACACATGGCCGCTGCCCTTGCCGTAACTGGCCAGGATGCGCGCAACCTCAGCGCGAATCGCCGCCGGCTTGGCGTACAGCACAGTCGGGTCCATGTTGCCCTGCAATGCAACCTTTGCACCAACCCGCGAACGGGCAACGCCAATGTCCATGGTCCAGTCCAGACCCAGGGCGTCGGCACCGGCATCGGCGATGCTTTCCAGCCACAGGCCGCCGTTCTTGGTGAACAGGATAACCGGAATCTTGCGCCCCTCATGCTCGCGAATCAGGCCGGCAACGATCTTGCGCATGTAGGCCAGCGAGAACTTCTGGTAGGCGTCGGCAGACAGGTTGCCGCCCCAGGTGTCAAAAATCTGCACCGCCTGGGCTCCAGCGAGAATCTGGCCGTTGAGGTAACTGGTAACAGACTGGGCGAGCTTGTCGAGCAGCAGGTGCATGGCTTCCGGCTGGTCGTACAGCATGGCCTTGGTCTTGCGGAAATCCTTGGAGGAGCCGCCCTCGACCATGTAGGTCGCCAGCGTCCAGGGACTGCCGGAAAAGCCAATCAGCGGCACCCGGCCGTTCAGTTCACGGCGAATGGTGCGCACTGCGTCCATGACGTACCCAAGGTCCTGCTCCGGATCGGGAACCGGCAGGGCTTCAATATCGGCCAGGCTGTTAATCACCTTGCGAAAGCGCGGACCTTCGCCGGTCTCAAAGTACAGCCCTTGGCCCATGGCATCTGGGATGGTCAGGATATCGGAGAACAGAATGGCTGCGTCCAGCGGGTAGCGATCCAGCGGCTGCAGGGTGACCTCGCAGGCCATCTCCGGATTCATGCACAGCCCCATAAAGTCACCCGCCCGTGCACGCGAGGCGCGATACTCCGGCAGATAGCGGCCAGCCTGACGCATCATCCACACAGGGGTGACATCTACCGGCTGACGCATCAGCGCGCGCAGGAAACGATCATTCTTGAGTTCGGTCATGGGGGCACATCCAGTCGAAAAAGTCAGCGGCCATTGTAGCGGCAATTGCAGGCAAAGATCAGCGAGTGAAACAACAAGGGCGCCCGGAGGCGCCCTTGCATGTGTGACTGGTTGTCACACCTCGAGGAAGTCGAGGATACCCTCGGCAGCCTGACGGCCTTCAAAGATCGCCGTTACCACCAGATCAGAGCCGCGCACCATATCGCCGCCGGCAAAGATCTTCGGGTTGCTGGTCTGGAACTTGTACTGACCTTGCTCAGGCGCAATCACGCGGCCCTGGCTGTCAGTCTCGACGTTCTTGTCAGCAAACCAGTCTGCCGGGCTCGGACGGAAACCGAAGGCAATAACCACGGCGTCTGCCGGCAGCACTTCTTCGGAACCCGGAATCGGCTCGGGACTGCGGCGACCGCGGGCGTCCGGCTCACCCAGACGGGTTTCCACCACCTTGACGCCTTCAACCTTGTCTTCGCCGACAATCGCAATCGGCTGACGGTTGAACAGGAACTTCACGCCCTCATCCTTGGCGTTCTTCACTTCCTTGCGCGAACCCGGCATGTTGGCTTCGTCACGACGGTAGGCGCAGGTCACGGCGGTCGCACCCTGGCGAATGGACGTGCGGTTACAGTCCATAGCGGTATCACCACCACCGAGGACAACCACCTTCTTGCCCTTCATGTCGATGAAGTCATCAGCCGATTTCTCGAACCCGAGATTGCGGTTAACGTTGGCAATGAGGAAGTCCAGCGCATCGTAGACGCCTGGCAGGTCTTCACCCGGGAAGCCGCCCTTCATGTAGGTGTAGGTACCCATGCCCATGAACACCGCGTCGTACTCGGCCAGCAGATCGTCGATCATGACGTCCTTGCCGATCTCGGTGTTCAGGCGGAACTCGATACCCATGCCTTCGAACACTTCACGGCGGCGTGACAGCACACTCTTCTCCAGCTTGAACTCCGGGATACCGAAGGTCAGCAGGCCACCGATTTCCGGATAGCGGTCGAATACCACCGGGCTGACACCGGCACGGGCCAGCACGTCAGCACAGCCGAGACCGGCCGGGCCGGCACCGATGATGGCGACACGCTTACCGGTCGGCACCACGCCCGACATGTCAGGACGCCAGCCCATCGCGAAGGCGGTGTCGGTGATGTATTTCTCGACCGAGCCGATGGTAACCGCGCCAAAGCCGTCGTTCAGGGTACAGGCGCCTTCACACAGGCGATCCTGCGGGCAAACGCGGCCGCAGACTTCCGGCAAGGTGTTGGTCTGGTGCGACAGTTCGGCGGCTTCGAGGATGTTGCCCTCGGACACCAGCTTCAGCCAGTTCGGAATAAAGTTGTGCACGGGGCACTTCCATTCGCAGTACGGGTTACCGCAGCCGAGGCAGCGATGCGCCTGCTCGGACGCCGCTTCCGGCTTGAACTGCTCGTGAATCTCGACGAACTGGGTCTTGCGCGCGCGCAGCGGGCGCTTCTTGGGATCTTCACGACCTACATCGATAAACTGGAAGTCGTTGTTCAAACGGTCTGCCATATCTCAACCTCTAAACTGCAACGGCGGTTTGATCACGCCACTGCAAGACTCATCAGGGCCAGCAACAGGCTGGGCGCTCAGCGGCGCGGCAGCCTGCCTGCGGCGGCTTTATTGTGGGTTCGCACGCGTGGTAGTCAGCAGGGCACGCAGACTTGCGGCCTTTGGCTTGACCAGCCAGAAGCGGCGGATGTAGTCGTCCAGGTTGTCCAGCACCTCGGCACCCCATGCACTAGCGGTCTCGGCAACATACTCGGTCAGCACCTGGGTCAGGTGGCTACGGTACATTTCCATCGACTCATTGCTGATGCGGTGCATCTCGACCAGCTCATGGTTCAGCTTGTCGAAGAACGCATTGTCCATGTCCAGCACGTAGGCAAAACCGCCAGTCATACCGGCACCGAAGTTGTGGCCGGTGCCGCCGAGTACGCAAACCATACCGCCAGTCATGTACTCGCAGCAGTGGTCGCCAGCGCCTTCGATAACCGCGTGGGCGCCGGAGTTGCGCACTGCGAAGCGCTCGCCGGCCACACCGGCTGCGAACAGCTTGCCACCGGTGGCACCGTACAGACAGGTGTTACCGATGATCGAGGTCTGCTCCGAGCGGAACGGACTACCCTTCGGCGGCACGATGGTCAGCTTGCCGCCGGTCATGCCCTTACCGACGTAGTCGTTGGCATCGCCTTCCAGATACATGTGCAGACCACCGGCGTTCCAGACGCCGAAGCTCTGACCGGCGGTGCCAGTCATACGGAAGGTGATCGGCGCAGTGACCATGCCCTGGTTGCCGTGCACCTTGGCAATCTCGCCGGATACACGAGCACCGATGGAACGGTCACAGTTGGTCAGTGACAGCTCGAACTCGCCACCGGTGCGGCCATCGATGGCAGCGCGCGCCATTTCAACCATCTTCTCGGCAGTCAGGCCCTTGTCGAACGGCTCGTTACGCGGCGACTCGCAGAACTGCGGCTTGTCGGCAGACACGTCCTTGCTAAACAGCAGCGGCTCAAGATCCAGGTTTTGCTGCTTGGCAGTCGTACCCGGCAGGATCTCCAACAGATCGGTACGGCCGATCAGCTCTTCCAGACTACGCACGCCCAGCTTAGCCAGCCACTCGCGAGTTTCCATAGCCACGTAGGTGAAGAAGTTCATCACCATCTGCACTGTGCCAATGTAGTGGTTGTCGCGCAGATGCTGGTTCTGGGTCGCAACACCGGTCGCGCAGTTGTTCAGGTGGCAGATACGCAGGTATTTGCAGCCCAGGGCGATCATCGGCGCGGTACCAAAGCCGAAGCTCTCGGCACCGAGGATCGCCGCTTTGACCACGTCCAGACCGGTCTTCAGACCACCGTCGGTCTGTACCCGGACCTTGCCACGCAGGTCGTTGCCGCGCAGGGTCTGATGGGCTTCGGACAGGCCTAGCTCCCATGGGGAGCCGGCGTAGCGGATGGAGGTCAGCGGCGAGGCGCCGGTACCACCGTCGTAACCGGAAATGGTGATCAGGTCCGCATAGGCCTTGGCCACACCAGCAGCGATGGTGCCAACGCCCGGTTCGGATACCAGCTTGACCGAGACCAGCGCCTGCGGGTTGACCTGCTTGAGGTCAAAAATCAGCTGCGACAGATCTTCAATCGAGTAGATGTCGTGGTGCGGCGGCGGCGAAATCAGGGTCACACCCGGCACCGCGTAGCGCAGGCGGGCAATCAGTTCGTTGACCTTACCGCCCGGCAGCTGGCCGCCTTCACCGGGCTTGGCACCCTGGGCAACCTTGATCTGTAGCACTTCCGCGTTGACCAGATACTCAGGCGTAACACCGAAACGACCGGAGGCGATCTGCTTGATCTTGGAGGTACGCTCGGTACCGTAACGCTCAGGATCTTCCCCGCCTTCCCCGGAGTTGGAGCGCGCACCCAGACGGTTCATCGCCTCGGCGATCGCCTCGTGCGCCTCGGGAGACAGTGCGCCCAGAGAGATACCGGCGGAGTCAAAGCGTTTGAAGATCGACTCCAGCGGCTCGACGTCATCCAGCGCAATCGCCTGCTGGTCATCGCGCACCTTGAGCAGGTCACGCAGCGCCGCAACCGGACGGCTGTTCACCAGCGCGGCGTACTCCTGATACTTGTCGTAGCTGTCGCCCTGTACCGCGTCCTGAAGCGCGCGAACCACGTCCGGGTTGTAGGCATGGTATTCGCCACCAAACACGAACTTGAGCAAACCACCCTGCTGGATCGACTTGCGCGGATTCCAGGCTTCCTTGGCCAGCAGCGCCTGTTCGGCCTGCAGATCCTGGAAGCGGGCACCCTGAATGCGGCTGGCAACGCCCTTGAAGCAGACATCAACGACTTCGTCGGCCAGACCCACCGCTTCAAACAGCTGGGCGCCACGATAGGAGGCGATGGTGGAGATACCCATCTTCGACAAGATCTTCAGCAGGCCCTTGGAAATGCCCTTGCGGTAGTACTTGAAGGTCTCGTACAGGTCGCCGATGACCTCACCAGTGCGGATCAGGTCGCCCAGCACTTCGTAGGCCAGGTACGGGTACACCGCGGTCGCACCGAAGCCGATCAGTACCGCGTAATGGTGCGGGTCACGGGTGGTAGCGGTCTCAACCAGAATGTTGCATTCGCAGCGCAAGCCGATGGCGGTCAGGTGATGGTGCACGGCTCCGACAGCCAGCGCGGCGTGAACCGGCAGCTTGCCCTGTTCGATCGAGCGGTCGCTCAGCACGATCAGGGTCTTGCCTTCACGCACGGCAGCTTCAGCCTGAGCGGCGATATCATTCACCGCATCGCTCAACAGCGTGCCTTCAGCGACGTTCAGGTCAACCGTGTGACGGGCGAAACCGGGACGAGACTCCAGGTTCATGATCGCACGCCACTTGGCCGGCGAGATCACCGGCGAGCTGAGGATCGCCCGGTTGGCGTGATCAGCCGTCTCTTCAAAGACGTTGCGCTCGGCACCCAGGCAGGTTTCCAGCGACATAACGATAGCTTCACGCAGCGGGTCAATCGCCGGGTTGGTCACCTGGGCAAACTGCTGACGGAAGTAGTCGTAGACCGAACGCACACGGCCGGACAGGACAGCCATCGGCGTGTCATCACCCATCGAGCCGACTGCTTCCTGACCGTTCTCGGCCAGCGGACGCAGCACCTGATCACGCTCTTCGAAGGTGACCTGGAACATCTTCATGTACTGCTTCAGACGTTCGGCAGACAGGAAGTCAGAGCCGTGGTCGCGGTCATCCAGGTGCGCCTGGATGCGCACAGCATTTTCCTTCAGCCACTTGCGATAAGGGTGGCGGGACTTCAACCGGTTCGCGACGTCATCGGTGTGCAGCACTTCGCCGGTCTGGGTATCGACGGCCAGAATCTGACCCGGGCCAACACGGCCCTTGCTGATCACATCCTCGGGCTGGTAATCCCAGACACCGATTTCGGAGGCCAGGGTGATGTAGCCGTTCTTGGTGATGACATAACGCGCCGGACGCAGGCCATTACGGTCCAGCAGACAGACCGCGTAGCGACCCTCGGTCAGTACGATACCGGCCGGGCCGTCCCAAGCCTCCATATGCATGGAGTTGTATTCGTAGAACGCGCGCAGATCGGCGTCCATGGTCTCAACGTTCTGCCACGCCGGCGGCACGACCATGCGAATGGCGCGGAACAGGTCCATACCCCCACAAATCAGCAGTTCGAGCATGTTGTCCATGCTGGAGGAGTCGGAACCGGTGGTGTTAACCAGCGGCGCCAGACTATCCAGATCGGGCATCAGATCATTGGTGAACTTGTGGCGACGCGCCTGGGCCCAGTTACGGTTGGCAGTGATGGTGTTGATTTCACCATTGTGGGCAACCAGACGGAACGGCTGTGCCAACGGCCACTTCGGCAGGGTGTTGGTGGAGAAACGCTGGTGGAAAACGCTGATCGCGGTTTCCATGCGGGCATCACCCAGATCGGGATAGAACTTGTCCAGATCCGCCGGCATCATCAGGCCTTTATAGGAAACGACCTTGTGCGACAGACTACAGACGTAGAAGCTGCTGTCGGCCTGCATGGCAATTTCGGCCTTGCGGCGAACATAAAACAGCTTGACGGCAAACTGCTGCTCGTCCAGCCCTTCGCCGGATACGAACACTTGTTCAATGCGCGGCATGCTGCCCAGCGCCAGCGGACCGAGAACAGACGGATCAACCGGCACTTCGCGCCAGCCCAGGCCGGTCAACCCCTGATCACTCAACGCATCGGCAAAGGCCTGCTTGGCAGCGGTGCTGGCGGCCTCATCAGCGCCCATGAACACCATGCCGACGGCGTACTGCTCGGGCAGCTCGACTGCCAGCGCTTCGCGGGCAACTTCACGCAGGAAACGATCCGGCTTTTGAATGAGCAAACCACAACCGTCGCCGGTCTTACCGTCGGCGTTGATGCCACCACGGTGAGTCATGCATGTCAGTGCTTCGATCGCCGTCTGCAGCAGGTGATGACTGGGCTGGCCTTCCATGTGGGCAATCAAGCCGAAACCACAGTTATCCTTGAACTGATCAGGCTGGTATAGACCTGCTTTCATAGGCACTCTCTCAACAAGCTAGTAAATTCGGGCGCGTGCGGCTCCAGACCACGGAAAAATCTGGCGCGGCGCCGGACAAAAGGGGAGTAATTGTACACAGCGGCATGCGCCCCCACAATTTTTTTTGGGGGAAAAATGCCGCTTAAGCGTATTCAAATGTCGTAAATAGGAAACTTTACCGCCTGACTCCGGGCTAGCAAACCACCCGTCTAACAGCATTCGTGCCGCCCGAAAGTACCCCGCCAGCCTTGCACCGGCGGGCACTCGACTTAACGCAGACCCGCCTGGATATCTGCAATGCTGCGCGGCCAGGGTTTGCTGTCTCGAAGCGCTGCTGGCAAGGAAGAGACACCAGCCTGAGCTGCCTGTCGCGAGCTATAGATCCCTTGCGTCACCACAAACCAGGGCGCGCCCTGATGCGTCGTTTCAAAATACCCCACATCCTGTACACCAGGGTGCTTGCTGACGAAGCTTCGGGCCGCCTGCTCTGAACGAGTCCCAAGCAACTGTACTACGTATTCCGACCCTGAGCGCGCGCGGTACCAGTCACTGCGGTGGGGACCTCCGGCAGCAGAAACTGTAGCCGGCTCATCAGCTTCAGCCCGACTGACGGGCGGTGCGGGAGTTGGCACCGTAGCTTGCGTTGGTGCTGGCTCTGGGGCTGGCTGTGATTGTGGTGCTGGCTCTGGTTGCGGTGCTGGTTGTGGTGCAATTTCAGCAGCCGCCACTTCTTCAGCAACCGCCACTTCCGGCGACGATTCAGGTGCGACCACAACAGGTACGCTGTCCACAGCCGCCACCGGCGCAGCCGCATCAGACTGCACACCGCTCTGCCCTGCATTGTGAGCCGGTGCTGGCGGCGCAACCGGCTCCGGAACCCCGACCTGAGCCTCAACCACCGGCTCGGGCAACTGCAGCACCGTGCGCTCGGGCTCGGCTGGCGCCTTGTCACCCAGATACCATGCGACCCCGATACCAACAGCTACCAGCCCTGCCGCAAGAAGCAATTTTGAAGACAGTCCGCGACTGCCACCACTGCCCAACGCGACGGGCCCTTCATGCATTGCCTGAACCATCACCTGGCGACCGACCTGGTTGATAGCCCCAGGCCATCCAGCACTGCGTTGATGAATCTCGTCAACCTGCTGATCAGTAAGCAGCTCAATACCCTGACCCGCGCCTTCCAGGCGCTGCGCGAGATACTCTCTCGTTTCGTCCAGCCCCAGCGCGGCGAGCTCTACCACATGGATGCTGGAACCTTCCTCCGCATTGAGGACGCTGGAATATCGCTCGAGCCCTTCGCTGTCGACAAACAAGAAGACCCGTGGCGCGAAGCTACCTGCTTCAGCTATTTCGCTCAGCATGCTAATCGCCGAGGACTCCAGCAACTCGGCGTCATCAATAACAATATAAAGCTGAATACCGACCAACTCACTCTGCTGTGCTTTCGCCAGCAGGCTCGCCACATCGCGCTGCTCGGTATTAAGAGCCTGGCAGATTTGTGCCAGCAACGCCGCTTCAGACGCATGCTCTCGCGCCGACAGAACAACGCACTGCACCGCATCCTTGTTGCTGCTGGCGACCAACGCCTGGCGCAGCAATGTCTTGCCCGCCCCAAGCGGACCAGCAACGACCAGCATCTGCTCGCCATAGCGGGCAAGGTGATGCAGCTCGGCCAGAACCGGTCTTCTCTTGGGGGTGAAAAATTTAAACCCGGGGGTGCGCGCCGAAAAGGGGTCATGATTGAGCTGGTAGTGCTCCAGCAGCTCATCAGAGTTGTTTACCGCGCTGAATACCTCATCAAATCCGTTGCTCATTGCTCGCTTTCCTGCAAACAGGCTCGAAGCGCTTCGACGTCATAATCGGCAGTGACCTCAGCGGCACCGATCTGACGCAACAGCACCAGCCGCAGTTGGCCATCCAGCACCTTCTTGTCGACAGCCATCAACCGCTCGAAATCACTTGCCCGCATTCCAACCGGAGCCAATGTAGGCAGGCCTGCGGCCGCGATAACAGCCTCCCCGCGCGCACGACCCTGCGCGCTGATCCAGCCCAGCCGGGCCGACAGGTCCAGCGCCATAACCATTCCGGCACCAACCGCCTCGCCGTGCAACCAACTGCCATACCCCTGGTGAGCCTCGATCGCATGACCAAAGGTATGCCCCAGATTCAGGATCGCCCGCACCCCGCCTTCACGTTCATCTTCCGCAACGACTTCAGCCTTGATAGCGCACGAACGCAGGATAGCCTGGGTGACCAACCCGGCGTCTAACTGCCGCAACCCCGCCATATTCTGCTCAAGCCAACCAAGGAAGGCTTCATCACGAATAAGGCCATACTTGATGATCTCGGCGAGCCCGGCACTCACCTCCCGCTCAGGCAGCGTGTTCAGACTATCCGTGTCAATAAGCACCGCCTTGGGCTGATAAAACGCACCAATCATGTTCTTGCCAGCCGGATGATTGATGCCGGTCTTGCCGCCGACAGAGGAATCCACCTGGGACAGCAGCGTCGTGGGCACCTGAATGAAGTCAACCCCCCGCTGGTAAGACGCTGCGGCGAAGCCAGTCATATCGCCGATAACACCACCGCCCAGAGCGATTAAGGTCGTCCTGCGATCGTGACGCGCCGCCAGCAGGGCATCAAATATCTGCTGCAGGGTAGCCCAGGTCTTATAGGCCTCGCCCGTCGGCAGGATAACCGAGGTTACCTTGTAGTCACTGAGCACTTGCTGCAAGGACTCAAGATAAAGCGGCGCAACGGTATCATCAGTCACGATGCATACCTGCCGACCGCCAATATGACGCGCGAACAACTCGGCCTGGGCCATCAGGCCCGCACCGATATAAATTGGATAACTACGATCAGCTAAATCGACATTCAGACACTGCATCAAAGCACTCCCATTCAGCGGGCACAGCATACAACAGTCGCGGGAAGCAGCGATACGGGAGGGGGAGCTAGCGAGCAGAGGCGTGCAAACTCAGTCTTCTTGAAGACGAGCAAGAATCGCGTTAACCACAACCTTAGGGCCACGCTGATCCGTTTCAATGATCAGGTCCGCAATCTCCCGGTAGAGAGGGTCGCGCTTGGCCATCAAATCACGCAAAACCGCTTCAGGGTCCGCCGTTTGCAACAGCGGGCGCTGGCGATCCTTGGCTGTGCGCTGCAACTGCTGCTCAACACTGGTACGCAGATAAACCACCAGACCGCCGGACTTCAACGCCGCACGATTGGCGGGGCGCATCACAACGCCACCACCGGTCGCCAGCACAATTCCACCTTCGTGAACGAGTTCCGCGATCATCGCCTCCTCTCGCTGACGAAACCCCTCCTCGCCTTCGACGTCGAAAATCCACGGAATATCGGCGCCAGTGCGCTCCTCAATCTCGCGATCAGAGTCCTTGAAGGGATATTTCAATTCCTTGGCAAGAAGACGCCCGATGGTGCTTTTTCCAGCACCCATCGGGCCAATAAGAAAGACGTTACGCAAGGAATTTACCTGGCCAGCGTGATTGCACCGTTATTGATAATACGCGGCGTCAGGAAGATCAGCAGCTCAGTTTTGCTTTCGGCACTGATATCCCGGCGGAACATCTTGCCCAGCAGGGGCAGATCACCAAGGAAGGGAACCTTTTCCTGAGAAGTTGAGGTTTCACTCTGGAATACGCCACCAATCACAATCGTTTCGCCATCAGCCACCAAGATATTCGCATTGACCTCATTCTTGCGAATAGTCGGCACACCGTTGACCTGATTAGAAAAGTCAGGCTCATCCTTGGTAACAATGACCTCCATGATCACCTGGTTGTCAGGCGTAATCTGAGGCGTCACCTCCAGCGAGAGCACCGCGTCGGCAAACGAGGTCGTAGTTGCGCCACTAGAGCTTGCTTCCTGATATGGAATCTCGGAACCCTTGAGGATCTTCGCAGTCTCCTTGTCCGAAGTTACTACCTTCGGCTGGGAAATAACCTCGCCATTACCAGTGCTTTCCATGGCGGATAGCTGCAGATCGAGAACGGTGTTGTCGGTTACGAAGCCGATACCGATGCCTGAGGTTGCGGCATTGACACCGAGATCCACAAACGGGGTATTGGCGGTCGAAGCAAGGCCGTCATCACCATACACCCGGTACTTGTCGCTATTACCAACGGTCAATTCACCACTCCAATTCACACCCAGCGCCTTGTCAAAACCAACGTTGGCCTCGACGATCCGCGCCTCGATCATGACCTGGCGGACCGGGATATCGAGCTGGGTCACGATTCGACGCAGCTCATCGAGCTTCTCCTGGGTCTCAAGTGCAATGATGCTGTTGGTGCGCTCATCAACCGTGAGCGAACCACGCTGCGAGTCCGCATCAGCAGCCGTGACGGAGGCGAACAGCTTGGCAATATCCGCCGCCTTGGCGTAATTGACCTGAATCAGTTCACGGCGTAGCGGAGCCAACTCAGCAATCTGCTTCTGTGCCTCCAGCTCCTGACGCTCGCGTGCAGCAATCTCGTCGGCAGGTGCCACCAGCAGCACGTTGCCTACCTGACGCTTGTCCAATCCTTTGGTCTTCAAGACCAGATCGAGCGCCTGATCCCAAGGCACGTTCTGCAAACGCAGGGTGATGCTGCCCTGAACCGTGTCGCTGGCGACCAGATTGAGGTCAGTGAAGTCGGCAATCAACTGCAATACCGAGCGTACTTCAATATCCTGGAAGTTAAGGGACAGCTTTTCACCGGTGTAGGTGAAAGCATCAGCACGACGCTGCTCGACCTCAGCGCGGGTCAGCGGTTTGAAACTGACCGTCAGGCGGTTATCTGCCTGATAGACAAGATGCTCGTAGTAGCCGGTCGGCTCAATCACGATGGTCGCATTGTTGCCACTGCCGCTGGCATTGACAAAGTTGACCGGTGTCGCGAAATCCTTGACATCAAGCTGAACGCGCAGCTCATCAGGCAGACGGGTGTTCGGGAAGTTGAGCCTGACGCGCCCCCCCTGCTCTTCCACATCCACCTTGATGGTCGGATCAGTCAGATCAATGATGACGTTGCCAGAACCGTCGCTGCCACGCTGGAAATCCAGACTGCTGATAGCCCGGCCGCTAACCGTGGCAGGGCTGGATACTGCCGGCTCGCTGTCGGTTCGCCAATTGCTGTTGGTGACGACCGGAGAGGTAGCCCCCGCCGTCGGAGCTGCTGCGGCGGCCCCTACCATGACGTAGAGGTCATTGCCTTCAGCACGTGTGGTATAAGGCGCGAGACTGGTCAGGTTGATAATCAGACGAGTTCGATCGCCCGCTTCGACAACTGTAACACTTCGGGCATTACCAAGACCCAACTCGCGACCGCGCTCACCGAGCTTGTTCTTGACCCCAGGCAGGTCAAGTGCAATCCGGGCAGGTTGATCAATGGTATAGCCTTTGGGCGAACCGGTAACCGGTTCATCAAAACTCAATTTCAGCTCAACCCTATCGCCCGGCAGGGACGCGACATCCATGCTTTGCAGGTCGGCCGCAAGGGCCAGCGGACTCAACAGTGTTATCAATGCTGCGAGCGGCATAATTCTGGTCAGAGACATTTGCTTGCGTTCCACGCGTGACTGTTTGCAGTTCATGTTTTCTCTCCCTGGTTGTCCTACCCGCGCTCAGCAAGGCTGAGGGTGCGCGGTCGTTCCAACCACCCGCCTTCTCCGTCCGGCACGATTTCCACTACATCAACGCGATTTTCTTCAATCCCGGTGACACGCCCATGATTACGCCCCAGATAGTCCCCCACCTTCACCCGGTGAACACTACCTGCGCCCGTGATCAGCGCCTGCATACCGTCGGCATTGCTGATGGTGCCGACCATCTGGAAACTTTCAATGTTGAAACCTTCAAGGAACTGCTTGACGCGATTCTCATCAGGCTTGATGTCTTGCGACCCTTTCTGCCGCTGCGACAGATCAATTTTGATCGGCGGCTGGAACGGGCTGCGCAACGACGCCGCGCTGTAGGTAAATGCCTCGTAGGGCTCAAACCGCGGCAGAGGATCGATCTTGCCTGCTGGCCGCGCCCGCACCTCATCCATGAAACGCTGGAGATCAGAGAAGTCGTTACCGCCACAACCGCTGAGCGACAGCGCCGCCAGCACGGCCAAACCGGTCATTCGTTTGGTCATTTTCATTGCTGACCTCCGGCTTCGTTATAGCGGTAGGTCTTCGCGACAATATTCATTACCAGCAGATCCGGGTTACCCGAACTAACTGGCTTGATGTTGAAGTCCCCAAGGGTCACGATTCGCGGCAAACCCGCGACACCGCTGACGAAGGTAGCGAGGTCATGGTAACTGCCCCGCACCACGATATTGATTGGCAGCTCGACATAAAACTGCTTGGCCACCTCGGGACGCAAGGTAATCGACTCGAACTCCAGACCGCTGTTCAAGCCCATCTGGGTGATATCCTCCAGCAGCCCCGGCACTTCGCTGTCTTTAGGCAACTGCTTGAGCAACCCGCTGAATCGCTCTTCAATTTCAGCCAACTGCTCCTTGTAGGCTTCGAGGTTGGCCGCCCTGAAGGACTTGTCCTCGAACTCCTTGCGCAGCGTGACCTCTTGCGCCTGCACCCTTTCCAGGCCCGCTTTGAGGTCCTTGAGGTGAAATTGGTAACCCGCAGCCAACAGAGCGACAAAGACCACGATACAGACGATGACCTTGAGCGCGCCCGGCCACGAGCCGATATTGTTGAAGTCCAGGTCATTAAAATCGACCTTCTTCAAGCTCTCCATAGATTGAGCGAAACTCATTGCTGCTGCTCTCCCTCAGCGGCACCGGCTCTGGGCTCGGTTTGTTTTACGGTCAACTCAAACACGTTGGCCTGATCCAGAGCACCCGAGGTAACCGCCTTGACGGCAGTCAGGTTCGGAGCGGCCAGCCAGTCAGACGCATCCAGCTGACGCATCAGATTAGACACACGACTGTTGGACTCAGCCCCCCCCTTGATAGAGATGGAACTGCCCTTCATTCCAACGTCAGTGAAGTAGACTCCGTCGGGCAGCGTGCGTGCCAGCTCGTCAAAGACTCGAACAATGATTGGCCGCTTGCCCTGCAGATCCTGAATAATCTTCATCCGATCCAGCAACTGGGCACGACGAGCCTGAAGCTGCTCAATCTCCTTGATACGCCGCTCTAGCTGAGCAATTTCACTCTTGATGAAGGCGTTACGCGCGTTCTGATTTTCGATCTGCCCGTTGACGTACCGGTCTCCCAGAAACACCAGCGCACCGGCAAACAGAACCACCAGCGCCAAAATTGTCAGAAATTCCTTTTTTCTTTCTTCCCTTAGCTGCTCGCGCCAGGGCAACAGGTTAATGCGAGCCATCAGTCAAAACTCCTCATTGCCAGACCACACGCAATCATCAGGGCCGGCGCATCGTTGCTCAGGGCAACCGCGTCAACCTTGTTGGACAGGGTCATATTTGCAAAGGGGTTGGCAACCAGAGTGGTGGTACCAATTTTCTGCTGTACCAGCTGATCCAGCCCTGGAATCGAAGCGGTACCACCGGCCAGCAGTATGTAATCAACATCGTTGTACTGGCCACCCGCGAAAAAGAACTGAAGCGAGCGCGAAACTTGCTGAACCACCGCATCCTTGAAGGGGCCCAGCACTTCGACTTCATAGTCGTCCGGCAGGCCGCCCTGCTTCTTGGCCAGCCCAGCTTCCTCCTGGGACAGGCCGTAACGGCGCTGAATCTCATCTGTCAGTTGCTTGCCGCCGAACAGCTGCTCGCGACTATAAATGGTGCGCCCACCGCTAAGCACGCTTAGCGTCATCATCGTGGCGCCGATATCGATCACCGCGATGGTCAGGCCATCATCGCCGCCATCCAGCTGACCGATTACCAACTCACACGCCCTTTCCATCGAGTAGGCTTCAACTTCAACGATCTTGGCGGTCAGCCCGGCCAACGCCAGAGCCGCTTCGCGAATATCGACATTCTCACGACGACAGGCCGCTAGCAGCACTTCTTCTCTGGCAGGATTTCGGGGAGAGACACCCTGAACCTCGAAGTCAATTGCCACTTCATCGAGCGGGTAGGGAATGTACTGGTCGGCTTCGATCTTGATCTGTTCTTCCATCTCATCAGGATCAAGCCCGGCATCCATTTCGATCACCTTGGTGATGACCGCGGACCCGGCTACCGCAACGGCGCCCTGTCTGAGAGATGACTTTGATCGCGCGAGAACCTTTTCCAGCGCCTGTCCGACGCCTTCCAGTTCGACGATATTTTTCTCAACCACCGACCCGGCGGGGAGAGGTTCGACCGCATAGGCCTCGACCTTGTAGCGGCCACCGGAGCGGCTGAGTTCAAGCAGCTTCACGGTGGTGGAGCTGATGTCGATGCCCAGCAGCGTATTCGCTTTTTTCTTGAAGAGCCCTAGCACAGCCAATTTCCTATCAGCATCCGACACTTACGGACGGTTTATGTTTTCCTACATTAAATAACAGGACTTGTACAAGCGCAAATGGCTAAAACAAAAAAAATACGCTTATAATGCAGACTGTTATCCCGTTCTCGTTTAGCAATCCTGCTAACGTTCTAATTAATCAGGGAATTCCGCATCCCTTATGCGACTGCTGAAGTTTTTATTTTGGTCAGCCCTAGCGCTGGCATGCGCCCCAGCCATGGTTCTCAGCGGCGTTGCGCTCTATTTGAGCCCATCGCTTCCTGACGTCGAGTCCCTCCGTGACGTCGAACTGCAGACTCCGTTGCGGATATATAGCACAGATAACCGACTGATTGCAGAGTTCGGCGAAATGCGCCGGTTCCCAATCAATTACGAACAGATTCCGCCGGACTTCGTCCATGCGCTGCTTGCCGCGGAAGATGACAACTTCCTGAATCACCACGGCGTTGACCCGATGGGGCTGTTGCGGGCTGCAGCAGAGCTGGTTCAGACCGGCCACATTCAGACCGGCGGCAGCACCATCACCATGCAGGTCGCAAAAAACTATTTCCTGTCCAGCAAACGCGTGTTCTCACGCAAGCTGAACGAAATCCTGCTCGCTCTTCAGATCGAACGCAACCTCAGTAAGCAGGAAATCTTCGAACTGTATGTGAACAAAATCTATCTCGGCAATCGCGCCTATGGCATTGAGGCTGCGGCCCAGGTCTATTACGGCAAGTCGATCAACGAGCTGCCGCTCGCGGACCTGGCAATGATCGCCGGCCTGCCCAAGGCCCCCTCTCGCTACAACCCGATTGCCAACCCCGAACGCACCAAGGTACGTCGCGACTGGATTCTTGATCGCATGCTGACGCTTGGCTACATAGATGAAGCCAGCTATCGCGATGCTGTCGCCACTCCGATTACCGCACGCAACCACGGCGCCAACCCGGAGATGGAGGCGCCCTACATCGCTGAAATGGCACGTCTGGAAATGGTCGAGCGCTACGGTGACGACGCCTACACTCAGGGGTTCAACGTCTACACAACTGTCGACAGCCGCTTGCAAGAAATGGCCAACAGCGCCTTGCGCGACGGCCTGCAGGAATACGATCGCCGTCATGGCTACCGGGGCCCGGAGTCACGCAACCCCGACATCACACTGGAGCAGGGCCTGTCTCTGCTGAACGGCTACCGCAGCACCGGCGGGCTTGAGCCCGCCCTCGTCGCTGCAGTGAACGACGACAATGTCGAGATACGCCTGCGGCGCGAGCAGGCCGGCATCATTGCCTGGGATGATATGAAGTGGGCTCGCCCCTATCTTAGCGCCAACGGCATGGGACCGCGCCCAAGCAAGCCCTCGGATGTGCTCCAGCCAGGTGACATCATTCGCGTGACCCGCCTCGAAGGCGATAATTTCGGTCTGGCGCAGATACCAGAGGCACAGAGCGCGCTGGTCGTGCTTGGCCCGCATGACGGCGCAATCAAGGCATTGATTGGAGGCTTCTCGTTCCTGCAAAGCAATTACAACCGGGTTACCCAGGCACGCCGCCAGCCAGGCTCCAGCTTCAAGCCCTTCCTGTACTGCGCAGCACTGGACAACGGCTACAACCCAGCCAGCATGGTCAACGACGCACCACTGATTTTCGTCGACGACTACCTTGATTCAATCTGGCGCCCGCAGAACTCGGGCGGTGACTTCCTCGGCCCAATCCGCCTGCGCGAAGCGTTGTACCGCTCACGCAACCTGGTATCCATCCGTCTGATGCAGGACCTTGGTGTCGATAAGGCGCTGAGCTATATCGAACGATTTGGCTTCAGCCGCCAGGAGCTACCTCGCAACCTGTCCGCTTCGCTCGGCACCCCCGAGCTGACACCGCTCCAAATCGCTCAGGGCTACACCGCTTTTGCCAACGGCGGTTATGCGGTCAAACCCTACCTGATCGAACGCATCGAAGACCGCTACGGCAAGCTGATCGACTACGCCCGGCCGGCGGTAACACCCGAGCTGACGGAAGAACAGACCGCGCGCCTGCAAGCCTACGCCGAGCGAATGGAGGCAGAGCAATCAGACGAGCCCTCTGCCGCAGAGCGTATCGTCGATGCGCGCACCATCTATCAGCTCGACAGCATGCTGCGGGATGTCGTGCGGCGTGGTACCGCCGTCCGCGCCCGCGCGCTGGGACGTAACGACCTGGCCGGCAAGACCGGCACTACCAACGACCAGAAGGACGCCTGGTTCTCCGGATTCAATCCGGACCTGGTAGCCACGGTCTGGGTAGGCTTCGACCAACCGGCCACCCTTGGTCGCCGCGAGTACGGTGGCACCGCTGCGCTGCCAATCTGGATGCGGTTCATGGGCCCGGCGCTGGAGGGGGTTCCTGAAAACTTGCCCCGCATGCCGAGAGGCCTTGTCACCGCGCGCATAGACCCGACCACCGGCCGCAGCGCGCCGCCCGGTACCGACGGCGCTTTCATGGAAATCTTCAAGCAGGAAGAAGCGCCGCCGCCCTATAGCGAGCTGGAGATGGGCAGCTACAGCAATGGCGACGGCAGCGTCTCGCCACTCGAGTTGTTCTGAGCCAACGCATGGACCTGGCGCCGCAACCAGCGGTTGACCGGGTCATGCTCCATGCCCTTGTGCCAGTAAAGCGTCAGTCCAATCTCCGGTAGTGGCAACGGCATGTCCAGCAGTCGATTACCCAGCGGTCGGTTGATCAACTCGGCGTGACGCCGCGACATGGTCAGCAGCAATGGCGTCTGCGCTACCACCAGACTCGCCGCCTGATAACTCTGGCACTGCTGCACCACATTGCGCATCAGGCCCAAATGCCCCAGCGCCAGATCCTCATAGGACAGCCCTCGCCGCCAGGACGCCACTGCAATGTGCTCGGCAGCCATGTAGCTGTCGGCCGTCAGCTCGCCCTCAAACTGCGGCCCGGCCACCACGCACAGCGGTTCCTTGACCAGTTGCATCTGCCGCAGACTGGCGTCCGCCGGTCGCGCGATCTGCACAGCGAGGTCAATCCGTCCCGCGGCTAATTCCAGCTTCAGCTCAGACCAGCGCACACCCACGGTGCGCACCCGGCTGCGCGGCGCCAGTTCACGTAGCCGGGTCATCAGTGGCGGGATCAAAACGGGTTCAAGCTGTTCCGGCAGGCTAATAGTAAAGGTACGGGCATCCTCCTGCGGATCAAACTGCTGCAGATAGCCGAGGCTTTGCTGCAGCCGACTCAGACTGTCGATAATCCCGGGCGCCAGCCGCATTGCCGCGGCGGTCGGGGTTACGCCGCGGCCTTCGCGTACGAACAGAGGATCGGAGAAGTGCTCACGCAGCCGTGCCAGCGAGTGGCTGACAGCAGACTGGCTGACATGCAGCACCGCCGCCGCACGGGTCAGGTTACGCTCGCGGTAAACCACCTCAAATACCCGAAACAGATTGAGGTCAATCCGGGCCAATGATGGGGAATCATTCTTTTCACTCATCAACAAACACCTACACCATGGGCTATAGGCCCGAGATTACGCGCCTGCAGCCAAATCATGAATAGCAATCATGGTTCTGAATGAATATTGATCGCTTCTTATCCGCCTCGACAGCTCCTAAGCTTGAGCGATAACAACAGCAAGAGGCACGGACATGCACGAGCAGGACTATCTCGATACCCTCAAGGCGATTCAGACCAAGGTCTGGCCGGCAGGCAAACCGACCACAACGGTCTACCCGCAGGGCGAACGTCCGCTGACCGAGTACCTCTCCCACTGGGCGCGCACCACGCCAGACCGGGTTGCCGTGCATTTCTATGGCCACCAACTGACCTACGCGGAGCTGGATGACCTGAGCAACCGTTGCGCCGCCCTGTTGCAGGCCCAAGGCATCAAGCCGGGTGACCGGGTCGCGGTGTTCATGCCCAACTGCCCGCAGCTGCATATCGCTTTCTACGGCATTCTCAAGATGGGCGCGATCCACGCCCCAGTCAGCCCGATGGCAAAGGGCATGGAACTGAGCTACCAGCTCGACGATTGTGGCGCCCGCGCCATCATCTGCTTCGACCAGTTGCTACCGGTGGTACGCGAGATTCGCGAGCAGACCGCGTTAGAGCAGGTGTTTTCCACCAGCCTGTCCGAACTCTGCCCGGCCCAGCCGCCGATTCCGGTACCGGACCTGCTACAGGCACCCAAACTGCCGGTCACTGACAACATCGACCTGATGTCCGCACTGGCCGCCACAGATCCCGCACCGCAGAACCTGCCCAAGCTGAATCTGGACGATACCGCCGCGCTCAACTACACCGGCGGCACCACCGGTCTGCCGAAGGGCTGCATTCATACCCACGGTGACATGCTCTACACCTGCGCCAGCTTTGTTCCGGTCGCCATGGGTTTTGACGAGGAGCGCATCGGCCTGAACTTCATGCCGGAATTCTGGATCGCCGGCGAGAACTCCGGCCTGCTGTTCCCGGTGTTCGCCGGCACCACGCTGGTGTTGCTGGCCCGCTGGGACGCGCTGACCTTTATGAGCGCCGTGCAACACTACCGGGTTACCCAGACCGGTCTGCTGGTCGACAGCACCTCCGAGGTGCTCGATCACCCGCAGGTCGGCGAGTTTGACTTCAGCTCGCTCGAGACCACCAGTTGCGTCTCCTTCATCAAGAAGCTGACCCCGGAATACCGCCGCCGCTGGCGTGAGCTGACCGGCTGCACCCTGTTCGAAACCAGCTTCGGCATGACAGAAACCCACACCTGCGACACCTTTACCGCCGGCCTGCAGAATGACGACTTCGATCTGAAATCCGAGCCCACCTTTGTCGGCCTGCCGGTGCCCGGTACCGAGTTCAAGGTCTGCGACTTCGAGACCGGTGCGCTGCTGCCGCTGGGTAGCGAAGGCGAGCTGTGTCTGCGCAGTCCGTCGCTGCTCAAGGGCTACTGGAACAAACCCGACGCCAGCGCCGAAGCACTGCGCGACGGCGGCTGGCTACATACCGGCGACAGCGGCGTGATCACCGAGCAGGGCTTTATCCGCTACCTCGGCCGGCGCAAGGAGATGCTCAAGGTCAACGGCATGAGCGTATTTCCCAGCGAGCTGGAAGCCATGCTCGGCCAGCACCCGGACATTCTCGCCTCAGCGGTCATCGGCAAGCCCGACCCGCAGCGCGGCCAGACGCCCCTTGCCTTCATCATCACCAAACCTGGCAGCCAGGCCAGCGCCGAGTCGCTGCGCGACTGGTGCAAGCAGGCGATGGCAATCTACAAGGTGCCGGAGATTCGGCTGGTCGATACACTGCCGATGACCGCGACCGGCAAGGTCAAAAAACAGGAACTACAGGACTGGATCAACTAACCCATGGCATTCAACCGCATTCTCATCGCCAACCGTGGCGAAATCGCCATTCGCCTCGCTCGCGCCATCGCTGACTGCGGCGCCGAGAGCGTCGCCATGTACGCCGAAGATGACGCCCAGTCGCTGCATGTACGCAGCGCCGATCAGGCCATCGCCTTGCGGGGCCAGGGTGTTGCCGCCTATCTGGACGCCGCCCAGCTGATTCGCATCGCCAAGGAGCAAGACTGCGATGCGATCCACCCCGGTTACGGTTTCCTCAGCGAAAACGCCGACTTCGCCCGCGCATGCCAACAGGCCGGAATCACCTTTATCGGCCCCGCGCCTGAGGTGCTCGACACCTTTGGCGACAAGGCCAGTGCGCGTCGACTGGCGCAGCAGCAGGGTGTGCCCCTGACCCAGGGCACCAACGAGCCGACCACGCTGGAGCAGGCCCGCGACTTTATGCAGTCGCTCGGCGAGGGCGCCGCGGTGATGCTGAAAGCCTTGGCTGGCGGCGGCGGACGCGGCATGCGCGCGGTGCACAACCTTGCCGAGCTGGACGACGCCTTCGCCCGCTGCAGCTCCGAGGCCACCGCCGCCTTTGGCCGTGGCGATCTGTATGTCGAACGACTGATCCGCCGCGCACGTCATATCGAAGTGCAGATCATCGGCGACGGCACCGAGGTTGCCCACGTCTGGGAGCGCGACTGCACCCTGCAACGCCGCAACCAGAAACTGCTGGAAGTGGCGCCTGCGCCGAGCCTTGACCCCGCTGTGCGCGAGCAACTGCACGCCGCCGCCTGCACCCTAACCCGCGCGGTTGGCTACCGCGGCCTGTGTACCGTCGAGTTTCTGCTCGACGAGGAGCGCGGCGATTTTGTCTTTATGGAAGCCAACCCGCGCATTCAGGTTGAACATACGGTAACCGAGGCGGTGACCGGTCTGGATCTTGCCGTAACGCAGATTCAGCTCGCCGCTGGCAAGACCCTGGCAGAGCTGGGCCTGACCCAGGCCGACATCCCCGCCGCCCGCGGCTTTGCCGTGCAGCTGCGCATCAATCTGGAAAGCATGGCCGCCGACGGCAGCACTCGCCCGGCCGGTGGCACGCTCAGCGCCTATCAGCCACCCAGTGGCCCGGGCATCCGCGTCGATGGCTACGGCTACGCCGGCTACACCACCAGCCCGCGCTACGACTCCCTGCTGGCCAAGCTGATCGTGCACGCGGGCGGTGACTATCCGAACACCCTGCGCCGCGCCTACCGTGCGCTGTGCGAATTCCGTCTGGAGGGCGCCGCCAGCAACCTGCATCTGCTGCAGAACCTGTTACAGCACCCGCAGGTGCAGAGCAACGACGTATCCACCGCCTTTATCGAAGCCGAAGCCGCCAGCCTGACTGCCGCCCACGCCAGCGCCCACCCGCATCGTTTCTTCCAGAGCGGTACCGGCAGCACCGCCGCCAATCACACGCAGACCGACGCTCCGGCCGGCACCGAGCCACTGAACGCGCCGGTACAGGGCGTGCTGGTCAGCCTCGATGTGCAGGTTGGCGACAGCATCGCGGTCGGTCAGCAGGTCGCGATCATGGAAGCCATGAAGATGGAGTTCGTGGTCAAGGCGACCCAGAGCGGTATCGTTCGCGCGCTGGCGGCCAACGCCGGCGACAGCCTGTTCGAAGGCAGCGCCCTGCTCTACCTGGAGCCGGCCGAGGTCGCGGGCAACACCCAGCAGGACGAAGAGACCGTCGCCATCGACCATATCCGCGCCGACCTGCAGGAAGTGCTGGAGCGCCGCGCCGAGCTGACCGACGAGCGCCGCCCGGAGGCCGTCGCCAAGCGCCGCAAGACCGGCCAGCGCACCGCCCGCGAGAACCTCGCCGACCTGCTCGACGACGGCAGTTTTATCGAGTACGGCGGCTTTGCCCTCGCAGCCCAGCGTTCACGCCGCACGCACGAAGAGCTGCTGAAGATGAGCCCGGCGGACGGCCTGATCAACGGCATCGGCACCATCAATGCCGACAAGTTTGGCGAGCACGCCGCCCGCTGCATGGCGCTGTCCTACGACTACACGGTGTTCGCCGGCACCCAGGGCGTCACCAACCACAAGAAGACCGACCGCATGCTCGAGCTGGCCGAGCAGTGGAAGCTGCCGCTGGTGTTCTTCACCGAGGGCGGTGGCGGCCGCCCGGGCGATATTGACAAGGTCGGCGTGGCCGGTCTGGACTGCACCACCTTCATGCGCATGGCGCGGCTGTCCGGCATGGTACCCACCGTCGGCATCGTTTCCGGCCGCTGCTTCGCCGGTAACGCCGCGCTGCTCGGCTGCTGCGACGTAATCATCGCCACCGAGAACGCCACCATCGGCATGGCCGGGCCAGCGATGATCGAGGGCGGCGGCCTCGGCCGCTTTACCCCGGAGCAGGTTGGCCCGACCAGCATGCACGGCCCGAACGGGGTGATCGACGTGCGGGTACAGGACGAAGCCGAGGCCACCGCGGTGGCCAAGCAGTACCTGTCCTACTTCCAGGGTGATATGACGGACTGGGAGGCGGCGGACCAGCGCGAGCTGCGCCACCTGATTCCGGAAAACCGCCTGCGCGTGTACGACATTCGCAAGGTCATCGAAACCCTCGCCGACCGCGATTCGGTGCTGGAGCTGCGCCGCGAGTTTGCGCCGGGGCTGATCACCGCATTGATTCGTATCGAGGGCCGCGCCTTCGGTCTGATCGCCAATAACCCGATGCATCTGGGCGGCGCCATTGATGCCGTCTCCGGTGACAAGGCGGCGCGCTTCATGCAGCTGTGTCAGGCCCACGGCTTGCCGATGGTTTCGCTGTGCGACACCCCCGGCTTTATGGTCGGCCCGGACGCCGAGCAGCAGGGCACCGTGCGCCATGTGTCGCGCATGTTTGTCACCGCCGCCAGCCTTAGCATCCCGTTCTTTACCGTGGTGCTGCGCAAGGGCTACGGCCTGGGCGCGCAGGCAATGGCAGCGGGCAGCTTCCACGCACCGATGTTCACCATCGGCTGGCCAAGCAGCGAGTTCGGTGCGATGGGCCTGGAAGGCGCGGTGCGTCTGGGCTACTCGAAGGAACTGGCCGCCATCGAAGACGAGGGCGAACGTCAGGCGACCTTCGAGAAACTGGTCGCCGAGCTGTACCAGCGCGGCAAGGGCATCAGCATGGCCAGTTTCCTCGAGATCGACGCCGTGATCGACCCGCTGGAAACCCGCGACTGGCTGATGCGTGGCCTGCACTCGGCCCCGGACGAGGCGCTGAAGAAGGGCACACGTCCGTTCGTCGACACCTGGTAACCCGAGACTGTTGCTGTTTAGTTCACCCGCCTGCCTGCCGGAGGCTAGTTTTCGGCCAGGCAAGGCGGAGGGAGTGCAGTGTGGTCATCCCACATAAGCGACCGACAACGCAGCATGGCCGAAAAATAGCCCCGGCCCTTAGCCAATACGCAGGTGGCGAGCCTCCGGGACCGTCACCTGCTGATGGCTGACTATTACGATAATGCCCTGCTCGCGCCGACGCAGCAGGGACGCCAGCACCCGCTCGCGGGTATCAAAATCCAGCCCGGCAAAGGGCTCATCCAGCAGCAGCAACGGCCGTTTGGTCAGCAGCAAGCGAGCCAAGGCGATACGCCGCGCCTGCCCACCGGAGACCTTGGCACCAAACTCGCCCAGCGTGGTGTTCAGGCCATGCTTGCGCCCGCGCACCCAGTCAGCCAGCGCGACATCGTTCAGCACCTGCCAGAGTGTCTCGTCGGTGGCCTCGGGATCAGCCAAGCGCAGATTCTGCGCCAGTGTCATGTCGAAGATATCCAACTGCTGCGGCAGATAGCCGATCAGCTCACGCAGATTCCAATGCTCAAAGCCCTGCCCGTTGATCAGCCGTTCACCAGTGAACGCCAGCGGCTCGCCCGCCAGCACCTGCAGCAGGGTGCTTTTGCCGCCGCCGGACGGCCCCTCGACCAGCAGCACGTCGCCCTGATGCAGGGCGATGGACACATTTTCCGGGCCGTTCAGCGCGCCGGGCATTCTGGCGCTCAGGCCAGACAGCACCAGGCTAAGTGGCTGCTCAGGCAGCGCGGTTGCGGTGCCGGCAAGGTCGGTCTCGGCGGCGGCCAGCTGATTCAACCGATCCCGCGCCGCCTGGCTGAAACCCAGCGAAATAAAGCTCGCCGCCAACGGCAGCAACGCTTCGGCCAGCCCCATTACCGACAGCAAGGCGGCCAGCAGCCAGGGCACCGACAACGCCCCCTGCTGCAACAGCGCATGCCCCTGCCAGAGCACCGCAAGCAACGCCAGCGCCAGGCCCAGTTGCTGCCCCAGCGCCGTCAAACTGACCAGTTTCTGCTGGCGCAAGCGCTGCGCCAGCCACTGATCATCCTGCTGCAGAAATGCCGACTGCTGATCGTCCCAGCGCTGCCACAACAGTAGAGAGGTCAGCAGCTGCAGACGGTCGAGCAGAAACTCGCGGCGCTGTTCGGCCAGTTCGGCATCACGGCGGGCCAGGCGGGCAGCCAGCCGTCCACCGAGCCTCGGCACCACCAGCCAGGCCAGCAGCAACCCCGGCAGCGCCGCAACCGCCAGCGAGGTGTCGAGCAGCGCCAGCCAGCCAAGCACCAGCAGCGTCAGTACCGATGCCCAGAACCAGGGCGCAACAAAGCGCAGCGGGAAAAAGTCGAGCAGATCGATATCGGCGACCAGCCGGTGCATGGCGATGGCCGAACGCGCTGCGGGCGTCAGCCTGCGCTGCCCGGCAACGCGGGCAAACAGGCGGGTGCGCAGGTCCTTGAGCAGGGCCAGCGCAGCGTTGTGCGAGGCCAGCCGTTCGGCATACCGGCCTGCCGTGCGCACGATGGCGAAGAAGCGAATGATCGCCGCCGGGCGGAAGTAGTCGAAACCGTAGGCCGCTACCGTGGCCAGCCCGGCCAGCGCCGCCGCGCTGATAAACCAGCCGGAGGTGGCCAGCAGGCCAATGGCCGACAACAGCGTCACCGCGCCGAGAAACAGCGCCAGACTCCACTGCCCGAGGCGGCTGCGCAGCAGGGTCCGCAGACGAATGGGTTGCTCAGACATCAGCGCCCTCCTCGCGATGCTCATGCCGGCCGAGCGTCACCACCCGATCAGCCCAATCCAGCCCCTGCAGATCATGGCTGACCAGCAGCAATGTGCGCCCCCGACTCAGGCGTTCGAGTAGCGCGTGAATCAGCTCGGCGGTATCGGCGTCCA
The DNA here is from genome assembly GCF_002903165.1 of Halopseudomonas oceani. Classification (GTDB taxonomy): domain Bacteria; phylum Pseudomonadota; class Gammaproteobacteria; order Pseudomonadales; family Pseudomonadaceae; genus Halopseudomonas; species Halopseudomonas oceani. The sequence goes on along the minus strand of NZ_PPSK01000006.1, from coordinate 119,892 downwards.
GGTGCGCGGTTGGCTCATCCAGCAGCCAAACCGGGGTATCGCGCAGCAGCAATCGCGCCAGTGCCAGCCGACTCAACTGCCCACCCGACAGCCCCAGCCCGCGCTCGCCCAGTTCGGTCTCCAGCCCCTTCGGCAGTTGGCGAATCAACGGCCAGAGCGCGACCTGCTCCAGCACAGCGATCAGCTCGGCGTCAGTGGCCGCGGGCGCGGCAAGGCGCAGATTGTCGGCGATGCTGCCGTGCAGTATCGGCACCTGCTGGGCCAGATAACCAACGTGCCTCAGCCAGTCCGGTCGCGACAGATCCAGCAGCGAGTGACCATTGATCAGCAGCTCACCCTGCCAGGGCACAAAGCCCAGCAGCGCTTCGAGCAGGCTGGACTTGCCGCTGCCGCTGGCGCCCTGCAGCACCACCCGCTCGGCCGCCTGCACACGCAGATCGAGCGGCACCAGGCGACCCTCAATTGCCAGTTGATGACAGTCGATACGCGGCGCGGCGCTGAGCGTCACCGGCTCACGCCCCGGGTGCGCCCACACCTGTTGATTGAGCAGCGGCAGCAGCTCGGTCATCGCCCCTTCGGCTTCCGCCTTGGCGTGGTAATCCGCGCCGAGCTGACGCAGCGGCGCATAGAACTCCGGCGCCAGCAGCAGGATAAACAGCGCGCCCAGATAGGGAACCGGAATCTCGCCCTTGGCCCAGGGCAAAATGCCAAGCAGGCCAAGCCCCAGGTAGAGCGCCACCAGCGCGATCGCCAATGAGGCAAACAACTCGAGCACTGCACCGGAAAGAAAGGCCATACGCAGCACCCGCATGGTGCCGGCACGGTAGTGCTCGGCGGCCGTTTCAACCTCCGCCTCGGCTGCAGGCAGTGCCCCCAGATGGCGCAGCGTCCAGCTGCCGCGCAGCAGGTCACTGAAGCGCCCGCTCATCCGCGCCAGCGCAACGAACTGGCGCTGACTGGCCGAGGCCGCGGCCTTGCCCAGCAGAATCATGAACACAGGCACCAGCGGTGCCGTCAGCAGCAACAACACCGCCGCCAACGGGCTGAAAAGAGCGGTACAAACCACCAGCAGCAGCGGCACCAGCAGCACCAGCTGGCGCTGCACTCGATAACGGCTGATATAGCCGTCCAGCGCCTCGACCTGCTCCAGCAAACGGCTGCCGAGTTCCGCGTCAGCGCCCAGTTGCGCCCGCGCAGGCCCCAGCGCCGCCAGACGCTGCAACAAGGTGCGCCGTAGCTCGCCACGGGCGCGCAGGCTGGCCAATTGGCTTGCCTGCTCGCGGCCATACTGCAGCAGCGGACGCAGGATCAGACAGAGCGCCAGCCAGGGCAGCAACGCGGTCAGCAACTGTGCCTGCGTCTCGCCCAGCCCGCCCTGCTGCCAGGCCACCAGCCAGCCGGAAAACAGCTGCGCCAGCAGCCAGCACTGCCAGACAAAAAGCCCCGCTGCCGCCAGCGCGAACAGCAGGGCCAGATTGAGCAGGGAAGCCTGCGGCGCCAGCAGCCGGGTCAGCCAACTGCTGGCACTACGCGGATCAATCTCAGTCGACTTGATCTTCTTCTCCTACATAGCCGTTGAGTTCCAGCCACATGGCATTGACGATGCCAAACGCAGAGGCCAGCAGTACGCCGAGAATCCAGGTGAAATACCACATAGTATTGTCCTTCCCTTCAGTACAGGCTGTGAGTGTTGTCGCGAATATGCTGCTCGTTCAGACGGCCGCGCATCACGAAGTAACCCCAAGCGGTGTAGCCAAGAATCAGCGGAACAAACACACAGGCCACCCAGAACATGATGAACAGCGTGCTTTCACTGGCGGTTGCGTCCCACATAGTCAGACTGTGGTTCGGCATGCTTGAGGACGGCATGACGAAGGGGAACATGCTGATGCCGGTAGTGACCAGCACCATCGCCATCGCCAACCCGGAGCTGACAAACGCCATGGCGTGCGCCCGCGCCTTGCTGAACAGCGCACAGAGCACGAAGCAGATCACGCCAAGCGCCGGTACGGCCCAGAGCAGCGGCACCTTGCCATAGTTGATGAACCAGGCACCGGAAGCCACTTCCACTGTCTTCTCAATGGTGCGGTTACCGCCATTGGTGTCGATCACGCTGGTGACGATATAGCCATCAACACCCAGCCACAGCCAGATCCCGGCCATGACGAAGACCACCGCACAGGCCAGTGCCATCAGTGACGAGATCGCCTCAGCGCGGGCCTTGATCTGCCCTTCGGTCTTGAGCTGCAGGTAGGTCGCACCGTGGTTGACGATCATCAGCAGACTCAGCACGCCGGCCAGCAGCGCAAACGGGTTGAGCAGTGCCCAGAAGCTGCCGGTGTATTTCAACCGAAGCAAATCGTCAAAGTGAAACGGTACGCCTTGCAGCAGGTTGCCAAATGCCACACCAAAGATCAGTGCAGGAACGGCTGAACCGGCGGTCAGTGCCCAGTCCCAGCGGCTGCGCCATTGCTCATTATCGATCTTGGAGCGGTATTCAAACGCCAGCGGGCGCAGGAACAACGCAAACAGGGTCAACATCATGGCGATATAGAAGCCACTGAATGAGGCGGCGTAGACCGTTGGCCAGGCTGCGAACAACGCGCCACCAGCGGTAACAAGCCAGACCTGGTTACCGTCCCAGTGCGGCGCGATCGAGTTGATCATCACCCGGCGCTCGTCGTTGTTCTTGCCGATAACCTTCAGCAGCGCAGCAACACCCATGTCAAAACCATCGGTTACCACAAAGCCAATCAGCAGAACCCCGATCAGCAGCCACCAGATGAACCGTAATGCTTCGTAATCCATGATCAGGCCTCCTGTGCTTCGGCAGTTTCCAGGTCATAGCGACCGGTGTGCAGGCTCGATGGCCCCTTGCGCGCGTACTTGGTCATCAGCCAGATCTCGATGATCACGAAGATGCTGTAGAGCACGGCGATCGAAATCAGGGTAAACAGCACATCGCCGGGACTCAGTTGCGACACAGCCAGGTGGGTCGGCAGGATCTCACCGATGGCCCACGGCTGACGGCCGTACTCGGCGACGAACCAGCCCATTTCACTCGCGATCCACGGCAGCGGCAGGCTGAACACGGCAAACTTGAGCAGCCACTTCGGCTTGTCGACAGTGCGGCGTGCGCTATGCCAGAAGGCACAGGCAAACAGCAGCAGCATCAGGAAGCCGCAGGCAACCATGACCCGGAAGCTCCAAAACAGCGGCCAGACCTTCGGCACGGTCGCCTCAACCGCGTTGGCGATTTCTTCCGGAGTTGCGTTCAGCACATCATCGGTGTAGCCGCTCAGCAGCAGACCGAAGCCGAGATCAACACGCACCTCATTGAAGCGATCAACCGTGGCAGAGGACTTGTCGCCAGCGCGAATGCGCTGCATCAGGTCGTAAGCTTCCTGCCCGCGGATAATGCGTTGCAGGTTCTCTTCCTTGATCTGCTGCAGCCCCTTGACCTCTTCGTCCAGCGAGCGGGTCGCGATCAGGCCGAGTACCGCCGGAATCTTCAGCGCATAGTCGGTGCGCTGCGCTTCCTCGTTGGGAATGCCGAACAGCGTAAAGGAAGCAGGCGGAACCTGGGTTTCCCACTCGGCTTCAACGGCCGCCAGCTTGACCTGCTGTACCTCGCCAACTTCGTAACCGGACTCGTCACCCAGCACGATGACCGACAGCGCGCTAGCCAACCCGAAAGCTGAGGCAATGGCAAAGCTGCGGCGGGCAAAGGCCAGATCGCGGCCCTTGAGCAGGTAGTAACTGGAAATCGCCAACATGAAAATGGAGCCAGTCACATAGCCTGCGGAAACGGTGTGGACGAACTTAACCTGGGCGACCGGGTTGAGCAGTACCTCAGCGAAGTCGGTCAACTCCATGCGCATGGTCTCGATATTGAACTCCGAGCCCACCGGATGCTGCATCCAGCCGTTGGCAACCAGAATCCACAGCGCCGACAAGTTGGTCCCCAGGGCCATCAGCCAGGTCACCGCCAAGTGCTTGACCTTGCTCATGCGCTCCCAGCCGAAGAAGAACAGACCGAACAGGGTAGACTCGAGGAAGAAAGCCATCAAGGCCTCGATCGCCAGCGGCGCACCGAAGATATCCCCGACGTAATGCGAGTAGTAGGACCAGTTGGTACCAAACTGGAACTCCATCGCCAAGCCAGTGGTAACCCCCAGCGCGAAGTTGATACCGAACAGCTTGCCCCAGAACTGGGTCATGTCGCGGTAAATGGTTTTGCCGGTCATCACATAGACCGACTCCATGATCGCCAGCAGGAAAGCCATACCCAGCGTCAGGGGGACAAACAAGAAGTGAATCATCGCCGTCAAGGCGAACTGCATTCGGGAGAGCTCTACGATATCCATCTGCGTACTCCGCTCGGAGAAGTCATCATCAGGTCAATTCGGCACTGCAGACAGGCCCGGTTACCCAAGACTGCCACTACAGTGTGCCGTAATCATCGCTCCTGCGGCGATTGGGCGAATTGACGCACAGCAAGCAGAACGCAGATTAGTCCAGAAAACTGCGTCCGACCGACGGTTTGCCTACCACATCATCCAGATGGATACCGCCAGCGGCAACAACAACGCCGTTGCCGTCCCCATCAGACTCATCGCCAGTGCCGCAAAGGCACCGGCCTCTTCGCCCTGCTCCAGTGCTCGCGAGGTGCCGACTGCATGCGCGGTAAGGCCCATCGCCATGCCCCAAGCCGCCGGGTGATCTACCCCGCAAACGCGCAGCAACATCGGCCCGAAGATAGCCCCCAACACGCCGGTGAACATCACGAACACCGCCGCCAGCGCGGCAACACCGCCAATCTGCTCGGCTACCAGCATCGCGATTGGCGAGGTTACCGACTTGGGCGCCAGCGTCATCATGATCATATTCTCGGCACCCAGCGCCCAGGCCAGCAGGATCGTCAGCACGGTCGCAACCGTGCCCCCTACCAGCAGGCAGGTCAGCACCGGCACCAGATAGCTGCGAATGCGTCTGAGGTTCATGTATAGCGGCACAGCCAACGCAACAGTCGCCGGGCCCAGCAACACCAGCAACGGCTGCACTGCGTCGCGGTAGTGCGGATAGTCCTCACCGGCCAGCCAGATGGCCAGCACCAGAACCGGAGTCGATACCAGCACCGGATGAAACACCGCCAGCCGGGTACGCTGGTACAGCGCCAGCCCGAACTGATAAGCCGCCAGCGTAGCGCCTACCCAAAACAGCGGATGGGCAACAATCGCCTGCCAGGCATCAGACAGCGTGCCGCTCATTGACCCTTCCTCCGATCCTGACGCTCGATCATTTTTTGCATCAGCCAGCCACAGAACGGCAGACTGACGGCCAGTGACACGCCAAGCGTCACCAAGATTGCGGTAGCGTCAGCCATGATCTGGGTACCATAAGCCATGACGCCCACAGCCGGCGGCACCAGAATCAGTGGCAGATAGGTCAGCAGCCCGCTGGCGGCCAGGCTGATCGACTCACTCACACCGCCGCGCACGCTCAAATACACCACCATCAGCAGCATGCCGATGATCGGTCCTGGGAGAAACGGCAACAGCAGGACATTGAGTCCGGTGCCCAGCAACAGGAAGAACACCAGCCAGGTCATTCCGCGTAAGAGCATTGATTTGAATCCAGCAGGATAGAGACCCTGAAAGGGTAAACACTCGGCCTCCCAGTGCCTAGTGCCAGACGACCAAAAACGCATCTTTCGGGCAAATACCGACCTGGATCAATGGACAATCGACAAAGCGCTGATAAGGTGAGCTGCTTTCACATTTACCCGAATCAGATGTTGTATCGAGTTCATGCCAATCCCGCTGCGCCACCTGTGGCTGTTCTCCAGCCGCGACTCCAGCCACAGAACCGGCCTGCGTCGGGCCGTTCTGCTGCTTGGCGCAATGTGCCTGGCACTGGTGGCCGTGGCATTGCTGCCGCCCCTCCAATGGCTGCACGATCCGGCCAGTTATCTGCCTCTGCACATGCTATTGGAGACACTGGCCATCATCGCGGCATCGCTGGTGTTTGCCATCAGCTGGGCCTGTTACCGGCGTCTCAAGACCGACACCCTGCTGAGCCTGGCCTGCGGCTTTGCCGGGGTCGCACTGCTCGATTTCAGCCATATGCTGTCGTTTCAAGGCATGCCCGTCTTTATCACCCCGGCGGACCCGGAAAAGGCCATCAACTTCTGGCTGGCGGCACGCGGCATGGCCGCCGGAACCATGCTCTGGGTTGCACTGCGTCCATGGAAAGCGTCCGGTCATCGCTTAGAACGCTGGGCGATCCTCGGCCTCAGCCTGTTTGCGGTGACGATGGTATACCTCACGGTGTTCAGGCATCCGTACCTGCTGCCACGCACCTTTGTCGGTGGGCAGGGGCTGACCGCCTACAAAGTCAGCCTCGAATACCTGCTGATTGCCGTTCATCTGTTCACCGCCTGCTGCTTCTGGCGCAGCATCCGCGAGCCGCAGCCGTTCAACGTCACCGCGCTATTTTGCGCCTCGCTGGCGATGGCGCTGGGCGAACTCTGTTTTACCCTGTATACCAGCTTCACCGATCAGTTCAACCTGCTGGGCCATGTGTTCAAGGTGATTGCCTACTGGTTGTTGTACAAAGGCATCTTTGTCGAGGCCATCGAGCAGCCGTATGACCAGCTGACCCGCTCTCGCGCCCAGCTTCAGGCCACCTTTGATGCCATTCCGGACATGCTGTTCGAACTGGATGAGCGAGAGCGCATCATCAATTGTCATGCCTCGGCCGACGCCAGACTGAAGGTCGACCCAAAACAGATGATCGGTAAGTCAATGCCAGAGTTGTTGAGCGGCGACCTGCTGCAACAATGCAGGCAAACCATGCGCAATGCCAGCAAGCGCGGCTATGCACAGAGCCAGCCTTTTATCCTCGAGCAGCCCGGACAAGCGTTGTGGCTGCAGTTATCCGTATCCACCCGCAAGCTCGGCGGCCGCCCCAACGGGCATGTGTTGCTAGTACGCGACGTCAGCCTGCTAAAACAGCAGGAAGAGCGCATTCTCCACCTGGCGCATTTCGACTCCCTGACCGGGCTGCCCAACCAGACCCTATTCCGACAGCGGGTAACGCTGGCACTCGGTCAGGCACGACGCCACCAGCAATCGGTGGCGTTGTTGTTGATCGACTTGGATCATTTCAAGCACATCAACGACACCCTTGGTCATCGCGCTGGCGACCAACTGCTCTGCGCCGTCGCCAAGCGACTGCGGCCGCATCTGCGCACCGAAGACATCCTGTCGCGCCAGGGGGGCGACGAGTTTATCCTCGCCCTGCCCGATATCGAAGCGCAGGGCGCGATGCACGCCGCGCAGCGGCTGCTCGGCGATCTGCTCGAACCGTTGCATTTTGGCAACCACGTCACCACCACCAGTGCCTCAATCGGCATCGCCTTGTACCCCAACGACAGCGATAACCTGGAAAGCCTGGTGCAGCATGCCGACGCGGCCATGTACCTGGCCAAACAGCGCGGGCGCAACAATGTGCAGTTCTATACCGCCGATCTGCAGGCACGTATGTCGCGTCTGATGGAGCTGGAAAACGCGCTGCGCACCGCGATTGAACACAATGAACTCTGCCTTTACTACCAGCCCCAGTGGGCACTGGTGGGGCAACGCCTGACTGGCTTTGAGGTGCTGCTACGCTGGCAGCATCCGACTCTGGGCAGCATCTCTCCGGCGGAATTCATACCCGTTGCCGAGAGCAGCGGTCAGATCGCCCAGATTGGCCATTGGGTACTCAAGCAGGGCCTGGCTCAACTGGCGCGGTGGCGCCATAAGGGTCTCGACACCCTCCTCGCGATCAATCTGTCCGCGGTACAATTCCGCAGCACCGACCTGGCCGAACAAATTGCTGAGCTACTGGAAAGCTACCAGATTCCCCCTGAGTGTCTGGAACTTGAGCTGACCGAAGGCACGGCCATGGAAGACCCGGCGCAGGCGCGCCTGCAGTTGAGCAGCCTGCGTCAGCTCGGCGTGCGGCTGGCGATTGACGACTTTGGCACCGGTTTTTCTTCTCTGGCCCAGCTGCGCCACTTCCCGGTCGACACCCTGAAGATCGACCGCAGTTTCGTGCAAGACATCGACCACGACCAGGGCAGCGCCGACATGGTCCGCAGCATCATTCAGATGGCACACAACCTCGGCATCAGCACCCTGGCCGAAGGGGTGGAAACTGCCAGGCAGCTCCAGTTGCTGCAACAGCTGGAGTGCGAGGCAATCCAAGGCTTTCTTTGGGGGCAGCCGCTGGACTGCGCCAGCGCCGAAACCCTGCTGGCGAGCAAAAATTCGGCTGCCATCCTGCCCTGACGCGGCGCCCCACAGCGCGGCAAAATGTAGCAAAGGCCGCGTCAGCCGCTGCTTCCAGCCGCATTTTGCTATACCATGCGCGCCGGATTAGCGGTCAGGTCGGCCATCAGGTCAGCTGACCCCCAGCTTTACACCCATAATGCCAATACGAAATGGAGCAACATCCATGAACAGCCTGACCCGCGCCGCACTGGGTAGCACCCTGATGCTGGCCAGCAGCCTTGCACACGCCTATCCCCTGCTGTGGCAGAACAACAGCATTACCTACCTGTACGGCACCGACTTCCAGGTCGACCCGGACACCCAGCAGACCGTTACTCTGGAACACGCCAGCGGCTGGACCAAGGGTGACCTGTTCGCCTTCTTCGACAGTATCCACTACAACGGCGGCACCAACGCAGCTGGCGACAACAGCACTTACTACGGTGAAATCTCGCCGCGCTTGTCGCTGAGCAAAATCACCGGCCAGAGCTTTGCCTTCGGCCCGATCACCGACGTCCTGCTGGCCGGCACCTACGAGTTCGGTCGTCACGACATCAAGAACTACCTGCTCGGCCCGGCCGTTGACCTGAACATCCCCGGTTTCGACTACTTCCAACTGAACACCTACTACCGTCATGCCGACAACGACGAAGGCGGCCGCGGTATCTGGCAGATCACCCCGGTCTGGGCCTACACCGTACCGGTGGGCAACTCCGACGTGCTGATCGACGGCTTTATCGACTGGGTTGTCGACAACGACGGCGACAACTACCACGCCAACCTGCACATCAACCCGCAGATCAAATACGATCTGGGCAAGGCGCTGGGCTGGTCCGAGAAGCAGGTGTATACCGGTATCGAGTACGATTACTGGAAGCACAAGTACGGCATCTCGAACGGTACCTTCGGTCTGGACACCAACCAGAGCGCCACCAACCTGATCGTCAAAGTTCACTTCTGATCAGGGCATAAAAAAACCGCAGCCAAGGCTGCGGTTTTTTTATGCATGTGGCACCCGGGAGGGTCGAGCTCCCGCTCGACCAGCAGCCACCGTGCAACACCTTGACCGAGTTGAAACTCGGCCCTCCCCCTCAGTAACCCCGCAGCGCCGCAAAGCGGTTGGCGTGGTAGCGGTAGTCACCAAACAACGCCTGCACACTGCGCGCACGCTTCATAAACAGACCGATATCAAACTCGTCGGTCATGCCCATACCGCCATGCATCTGCACCGCTTCGTTGGTCGCCAGTTCAGCCACCTCGCAGGCCTTGGCCTTGGCCAGACTGACCCACTGCGCCGCCTCGGCATCACCCGCATCCAGCGCCATCTGCGCCTTCAACACCGCCGACTTGACCAGTTCCAGCTCACTGAACAGATGCGCGCAGCGGTGCTGCAGCGCCTGGAAGGTGCTCAGCGCAACCCCAAACTGCTTACGCTCCTGCAGGTAGGCAACGGTGCGCTCAAACACCTCCAGCGACAGGCCCAGCAGCTCACCGGCCAGCTGCGCGTTGACCACATCCAGCGTCAGTTCCAGCGCAGGCCAGGCGTTGCCCGCCTCACCCAGCAGATCACCGGCTGCTACCTTGACGTCCTCAAAGCTGACAATCGCCGCATTGCGGCTGTCAGCCATGATGGTGCGCTCGACACTCACGCCAGGGGCGTTGCGGTCCACCAGCAGCAGGCTGATACCGGCGTGGTCGCCCTCGGCACCCTCGCTGCGCGCTGACACGATCAGCTTGTCGGCGACGTGGCCATCCACCACAAAGGTCTTACGGCCATTGAGCAGATACCCGCCATCGGCCACCTGCAGCCGGGTTGCCACCCGATTCGGCGCGTGACGCGGTGCTTCGTCAACGGCCAGCGCCAGCAACAGGCTGCCCTCGGCAACCTGCGGCAGCAGCGCCTGTTGCTGCTCACTGGAACCGGCCAGCAGCAGCGCAGCCACACCGCCAATGGCGGTCGAGATCAAGGGTGAGGCGCTGAGGTTGCGGCCAGCCTGTTCGCTGACCTGGCCCATACCGACGTAGCCGAACTGGGCACCGCCCAGCGCTTCCGGGATCAGGGTGCCGACAAAACCCATCTCGACCATGCTCTGCCACAGTTCGCGGGAGAAGCCGGTTTCGTCGCGGTTGTCGCGCAGCGCTCGCAGTTGGCTGACCGGTGCACTTTCACTCATGAAACGCTTGGCCGCGTCCTTGAGCATCTGTTGTTCTTCGTTAAGTACCAATGCAGACATGACAGTGCTCCCTTACTGAAGGCCGAGGATATTGCGGGCGATGACGTTGAGCTGCACCTCGGTGGTACCGCCCTCGATCGAGTTGCCCTTGGAGCGCAGCCAGGTGCGAGGAATGACACCTTCGCGTGACGCCTCTCCTTCCCAGACCATGGCATCGCTGCCATGCAGCGCGACCATCAGTTCCTGCCGCCGCTTGTTCAGCTCGGTACCGTAATACTTGAGCATGGCCGAAGCCGCGCCGACGCCCTGCCCAGCCTTGGCTTCATCCAGCACCCGCTCGGCGGTCAGTGCAAAGGCAGCCGCGTCCAGATCCCATGTCGCCAGCTCACCGCGCAGCATGCCATCGGCCAACTTGCCGTCTTCCAGCCCAACGGCATCCACCGCAATCTGCGGCAGGGTCTTCTGGCCAGCCGCGGTGCGACCCATGCCACCGATCATTTCCCGCTCGTGGGTCAGCAGGTACTTGGCGATGGTCCAGCCGGCGTTAATTTCGCCGACCACCTGATTTTTCTCTACCCGGACGTTGTCCAGGAAGGTTTCGCAGAACGGCGAGCTGCCGGAAATCAGCTTGATCGGGCGGGTGCTCACGCCGGGGGTGGTCATGTCGAACAGCACCAGACTGATGCCCAGCTGCTTCTTGGCATCAGGGTTGGTACGCACCAGACAGAACATCCAGTCGGCCTTGTCGGCGTAGGAGGTCCAGATCTTCTGGCCATTGACGATAAAGTGGTCGCCGTGGACTTCGGCACGGGTCTGCAGGCCGGCGAGGTCGGAGCCGGCACCCGGCTCGCTGTAGCCCTGACACCAGCGGATCTCACCGCGGACGATCGGCGGCAGATGCTGACGCTTGAGCTCTTCGGAGCCGAACTTGAGAATCGCCGGGCCGATCATCCAGATCCCGAAACTGGACAGCGGCGGACGCGCGTTGATGCGCGCCATTTCCTCGCGCAGCACCTTATGCTCCTGCTGGCTGAGGCCACCGCCACCATACTCGGTCGGCCACTCGGGCGCGGTCCAGCCGCGCGCCGCCATGCGCTCGAGCCAGAGTTTCTGATCTTCACTGGCGAACGTGAACTTACGCCCACCCCAGCAGGCATCGTTGTCCGAGCGTTGCGGTGTGCGCATGCTCTGCGGGCAGTTCTCTTCCAGCCAGGCGCGGGTTTGCTGGCGAAACACATCCAGATCGGCCACGGGCATTCTCCTTTGTTGTGATTTATCTGCAGGAAACGCTGAATCGGTCAGACCACAAAGATACTCCGGCCGGCGCCGCACGGAAGCGGCTCTTGACTGACCGAATAGTCACCCATCATTCAGGCTGATGCGTCAGGCCCGGGCGCTACGGCAAAACTGCCGTGGAGTCATTCCCTTCCAGCGCCGAAACGCATGGACAAAGTTGGAGACCTCGCCGTAACCCAGTCGCTGCGCCACCTCCTCGAGCGACAACCCCGGTACCCGCAGCAGCTCTTCTGCCAACGCCTCACGGGTTTCCTCCTGTAGCTGCCGAAAACTGGTCCGCTCGCCATCAAGACGGCGACGCAAGGTGCGCTCAGTCAGATGCAGCCGGGCAGCGACCGTGGGCATGTCCGGCAGGGTCGCACCACCGTCCAGCAACAATTCCCGCACCCGCCCGGCCAGGCCATCGCGCGCCCGGTAGCGCTGCAATAGTTGATGGCACTGCTGCTCGCAGGCCTGCCGAATCGCCGGATTGTCGCCAGGCAAACCACGGGCCAGCAGCGCCGGGTCGAGTTCAAGCAAGGTTTCGGCGGCATCGAACTGCGGGGTGCAACCATAGGCTTCGGTGTAGGCATTCAACAGAGCATCCGGCGGTGCAGGCAGGGTCAGCCGAACTGATTTGAAGGGCTGCCTCAGCCCGGTCAGTTCACGCTGAATTCGCGCGGTTGCGGCGCTGTCACGCAGCAACAGAAAGCGCCGCAGAGACGGCTCAATCCAGCGGTCATCGATGACCAGCCAACGACCGCTGGCGTCCTCACGGGCATGGATACGGCAAAAGGCGAAGGTCAGGTCGAGATAGCGCAGCCCCATCTCCAGCGCCTCGCCCAGCGAAGCACTGCTAAGCAGCGCATAACCCCAGATGCCGTACCGGCTGAGCTGGTAACGACGCCCGGCCAACAGGCCGAGCAGCGGCTGACCAGGCAGGCCAGCGAGCAGGTTGCTGACCACCTGCAGCTCCTGCGCCGCCTCGACCCGGGCCTGACCATCGGCCAGCGCCATGACATCCAGTCCGGTGCCCTGCAGGCACTGCGGAACGGTGAGGCCCAGCTCGGTGCCCAGCTGGGTCAGCAACTGAACGCTGCCGATATTGCGCAGGCGCGGCCAGGGAGGAGCAGTAGCAGTCATGACGTGTCCGAAACTCACAATTTTTTGACCGACTATGCCATACCCCCAGTGATAGACAAGGCCTAATATCAGTCGCACAGGAGGAAGCACACAATGACTAAAAAAAGCTCACCTGCCGCACCACTCGACGCCATCATCATTGGCAGCGGGTTTGGCGGCCTTGGCATGGCCATCCAGCTCGACCGCGCCGGCATCAGCCATTTTCTGCTGCTGGAAAAGGCCGCCGACATTGGCGGCACCTGGCGCGACAACCACTATCCGGGCTCCGGCTGCGACGTACCTTCGCACCTGTACTCCTACTCGTTTGAGCCGCGCACCACCTGGCCGCACAAGTACGCCCGCCAGGACGAAATTCACGCCTACATCCGCCACTGCGCCGACAAATACCACCTGCGCCAGCGCGTTCGCCTCAATTGCGAAGTCAGCGAAGCCCGCTTTGACGCCGACAGCGGCTGCTGGCAGGTCACTACCAGCAGCGGAGAAACCCTGGTCGCGCGCAATCTGATCGCCGCCACCGGCCAGCTCAACCGCCCGCTGATGCCGAACATCGAAGGGCTCGGCAGCTTTGCCGGCCCGGCCTTCCACTCGGCCGAGTGGCAGCACGACGTTGACCTCAAGGGCAAGCGGGTCGCGGTCATCGGTACCGGCGCCTCGGCGATCCAGTTCGTACCGCAGATCGTGCCCGAGGTGGCTCAGCTTGACCTGTACCAGCGCAACGCCGCCTGGGTGCTACCCAAGGACGATCGCGAATACAGCGATTCACGCCGCCGCTGGCTAAGCCGCCTGCCGCTGCTACACCAGCTGGACCGGCTCTGGCAGTACCTGACCCACGAAGTGCGCGCGCTGGCTTTCGTGCATTTCCCGGCGCTGGTCAAAAGCAGCGAAAAGACCGCGCTGCGCCACCTGCAGCGCAACATCAGCGACCCAGCCAAGCGCGCGGCCCTGACCCCGGATTACCCACTCGGCTGCAAGCGTATCCTGATCAGCAACAACTACTATCCGGCGCTGAATCAGCCTCACGTCAATGTCGTCACCGACGGTATCGAGAAGGTCGTGCCAGAGGGTGTAATCACCCAGGACGGCACCCTGCACCCGGCCGACGTGCTGATCTATGGCACCGGCTTTGCCGCCACCGAATTCCTCGCGCCGATACGCATCACCGGGCTCAACGGCAGCGAGCTGAATGAAGCCTGGCGCGACGGTGCCGACGCTTACAAAGGCATCTCGGTCGCCGGCTTCCCCAACCTGTACGTGCTCTACGGGCCAAATACCAACCTCGGCCACAACTCGATTATCTATATGCTGGAAAGTCAGTTCCGCTACGTGATTGCCTGCGTGAAGGCCGTGCGCGACCGTGGCCTGCGCTACCTTGATCTGCAGCCCGAAGTGCAGGCGCGCTACAACCGGCAGCTGCAGGATGACGCCCGCGGCACAATCTGGGCTCAGGGCTGCCAGAGCTGGTATCTGACCGCCGACGGCAAACAGACCGTCAACTGGCCCGGCTTTACCTTCACCTATCGATACATGACCCGCAAACCGACATGGAGCGATTATGTCCAGGTACGTTGATGAGCTGTATCGCAATCCAGGGCAGCCCGGGTTGCGCGCCTTTCTGCGCGGCATGCTGAAACTGCTGTTTCGCGGTCTAGTGCGGCCACCCATTCCGTTTTTCCTGCAGGCGATAATCCTGCGCCTGCTGACCCTCGGCATGCCGCTGGCCAAAGGCGTCAGCCGCAGCGCAGAGCAGATCGCCGGACGACCCTGTATGTGGCACCGCCCGGCCGCTGGGGGCAACGGTCGCGTGCTGCTGTACCTGCATGGCGGCGCCTTCGTCATCGGCTCCCCGCAGACCCATCGGGGCATCTGCTCGGCGCTCGCCAGCCGTGGTCAGTTTGATGTCTGCGCACTCGATTACCGACTGGCCCCGGCGTATCCGGCACCGGCGGCCCGTGACGATGCGGTCGCCGCCTATCAGGCGCTGCTGCAGCGAGGCTATACGCCCGCGCAGATCACCCTGATCGGCGATTCGGCAGGCGGCAACCTGGTACTGGTGACGGCGCAAAAGTTGGCCGCGCTCAAGCTGCCGCTGCCCGCCTCGCTGGTCTGCTTTTCACCGGTTACCGATATGACTGCCGAGCAGCTGCACGCGCCTGCGGCCGGCGACCCACTGCTGCATCCGTCCTGGCTAGACAGCGCCCGCGACGCCTACTGCCCGGCCGGGCTGGACCGCGCCGATCCGATGGTGTCGCCGCTGTTCGGCCAGCTCAAGGGCTTGCCGCCATTGCTGCTGCAGGTCGGTGAAGACGAGGTGCTGCTGAACGACAGCCTGCGGCTGGCCGAAGCCGCGCGCGCAGCCGATGTCGCCGTACGGCTGGAGCGCTACGAGGACCTGTGGCATGTATTTCAGGCCCACGCTGGGCTGCTGCACAGCGCTGATGCGGCACTGCAGCGGGTGGTTGACTTTGTGAACAGCGCTCAGGCCGACTCGGTAAGCTGATCCCGGTGAATCGCGTAAGGCCCCCAGGCCTGACGCACCGGCACCACTTCCAGCCGATTAATGTTCATGTGCGCAGGCAGCGCGGCGATGTAACCCACCTGTGCGGCTACATCGTCGGCGGTGAGCGGTACTGTGCCCTGATAGACCTTGTCCGCGGCACCCGAGTCCCCGGCATTGCGCACCAGACTGAACTCAGTCTCGGCAATACCCGGAGCCAAATCAGTCACCCGCACGCCGGTGCCCTGCAGGTCACAGCGCAAGTTGTAGGAAAACTGCTGCACGAACGCCTTGCTGGCACCGTAGACATGACTGCCCGGATACGGATTGCCAGCTGCAGTGGAACCAATGTTGATAACGGTCGCGCCGCTGCCCCAGGCAATCAGCCTGGGCAGCACCGCGTGTGTCATGTTGACCAGCCCGGTGATGTTGGTGTCGATCATCGTGTGCAGGTCGCTCAGCTCGACCGCCTGTGCCGGTCCCGGCGCCAGCGCCAGCCCGGCGTTGTTGACCAGCACCTGAATCCCGGAGAACGGCTCCGGCAAATTATCGATGGCGCGCTGCACGGCGATGGCATCGCGCACATCCAGCTGCAGCGGCAACACCGTAGTCAGCTCACTCAATTCATCGGCCAGCGCCTGCAGGCGCTCCAGACGGCGACCACAGAGAATCAGCGGCCAGCCCTGCCGCGCCAGACAGCGCGCGCTGGCGGCGCCAAACCCGGAGGTCGCGCCGGTAATCAATACTGCACCTTGCATGAATATGTCCTGTTTTCAGTTCCGGGCTAGCGGTGCTGAACGCGTCGGCGAGGCAGTCAGCGCAAGGCAAGCGTTGGCGAAACAGCGCAGTTTACGAACAGTAAATGAGCATGTTTAGCTGACTCTTAGCGCTGCGATGGCCACGTAGCCAGCTTTCAGGGCCGCTAGCGGCGTTCTTCTCGAATAAAGGGTTCTCCCAACGCCCCGGGCTGGCTGCTGCTATCGCGGCTGGCCAGGGCTACCCAGATCATCACCCCGAGGGTGACGGCGTAGGGGGTCATAAATACGAAGTACTGCGGCAGACGAATACCGGAGGCGGCCATCTGCGGAATCAGCGCCTCGATACAGCCAAACAGCACGGCACCGGCCAGCGCCTTCCACGGCGACCAGCGGGCGAAAATCACCAGCGCCACGGCAATCCAGCCGCGCCCGCCGACCATGTCGGCGATCCACATCTTGGTGCTCAGCACCGAGATATAGGCACCGGCCAGACCGATCAGCATGGAGCCAGCGACGATGGCCGCGCAGCGATAGCCCAGCACCGGAATACCGGCGGCATCGGCGGCCTGCGGGTTCTCACCGACCGCGCGCAGGCGCAGGCCGAGCACGCTGCGATTGAGCACCAGAACCACCACGACGAAGACCAGCGGCGTAACAAATACCAGCGGGTTCTGCACAAACAGCTTGCCCACTACCGGCAGCTCCGAGAACGGCCAGAGCGATACCGCGTGTAGCCCGGCGACCGGCTTGTTGGTCCAGTCCAGCAGGGTGCCAAGCAACCCGGTCAGGCCCTGACAGAAGAACACCAGCGCAAGACCGGCGATCACCTGATTGATGCGCATCACCAGCACCATCAGGGCAAACAGCAGCGAGACAAATCCGGCCGCGCACATGGCCAGAATCAGCGCCCAGACAGTCGCGCCACCGGTCATCAGCGACGCCCCGATACCCGCCAGCGCACCGACCAGCATCAAGCCTTCGGCGCCCAGTGCCAGCACCCCGGAGCGCTCTATGACGATCAACCCGAGCGCCGCCAGCGCAAAGGGCACGGCAAAGTCGGGAATGTTGCCGATCCAGCTTGCAATCATGTCCATCAGACCTGCCCTCCCTGAATGCGGCGAATACGGTGACGGATAAAGAACTCGGACGACGCCACGCAGATCACCAGAATCGCCTGGATCAACTGCACCATCGAGAACGGGATCTGATAGAACACCTGCAGGCTGCGCCCGGCGACAAACAGCGTGGCCACCAGCACCGCCACCACGGTCGCGGCAATCGGTTGATTGCGCGCCAGGAAGGCAATCAGAATTCCGGAGAAACCGTACCCGGCGTAGAACGAGTGTGTCAGCCGCCCTTCCTGTCCAGCGGTAATCATCAGCCCGGCCAGACCTGCCAGCGCACCGGATAGCAGCACGGTCCCGAGGATCACCCGCTTGACCGGCACACCGACCGCCCGCGCCACACCCGGGCTACTGTCGACAAAGCGCAGGTACAGGCCAGCGCGTGAAATGCCGGTGAACCAGAGCACGAACAGTGCGACCACCAGCGCCAGCACGACCGCCAGACTGACGCCATCGAACAGCTCGGGCAGACGCTCGAACACCTTGTACTGCGGCGAATAGGGGAACGAATCACGCGGGTCCTTCCAGCTGCCGTAGACCAGATGCAGCAGGAAGTTGATCGCAATGTAGTTGAGCATCAGCGTGGAGATGATCTCGTTGACCTTCAGGTGCAGCTTGAGCAGCACCGGCGCCAGCGCCCAGAGCAGGCCGCAGGCCATGGCGCACACCATCATCAGCGGCAGGCGCAGCGATGGCGGCCCGATCTCGAACAGCGAGATCGCGGTTGCGCCAATCGCGCCCCAGATCATCTGACCCTCGAGGCCCAGGTTCCAGAAGCGCGCGCGGAAGGCCAGACAGCCGGCCAGACCGACCATGATCAGCGGTGCGGCCTGAAACAGCACCGCACGCAGACTCTGGCTGTCGAACAGCGTGAGGATGACAAACTCGTTGAGCAGCTCAGCGGCCGGCACCCCGGCGGCGACCAGAATGGCTGCCGAAATCAGCATCCCGACCAGCAGCGCCAGCGCGATGACCAGCGCCTGCCAGTACCAGGCCATCTGCTGGCGTACTTCTAGGGTGTAGCGGCGCGCCAGCAGCGGTTGAAAATTCGTTGTATCAAACATGATTCACCATGGCCTGCCCGATTGCCTGGCGGTCTGCCGGTTGGGCAAACTCGCCGATGATACGTCCTGCCGACATCACGCCAATGCGGTCTGCCAGCGCCATCACTTCGTCGAGGTCTTCGCTGATCAGCAGCACGGCAGCGCCGGCATCACGCGCGCTGCGCAGCCGCTCGTGCACCGCCAGGGTGGCGCGCACATCCAGCCCGCGACTGGGGCTGTGGACGATGACCAGTTGCGGGGCACGGGCGAATTCGCGGGCAATCACCAGCTTCTGCGCGTTGCCGCCAGACAGCAGCGCCGCCTTCTGTTGCAGCGAGCGCACACCCTGCACATCAAACTCGGCGACCGCGGCGGCGGTGTCGGCTTCGATGCGCTTGCGGCGCAGGAACCAGAACGGCCCGTAGCGACCGCTGTGCACATCGCCCATGGCAAAGTTGTCGCTGATCGACAGCGGTGCGGCGAGCGCCGAGCTGTAGCGGTCGGCCGGGATGCAGGCGATGCCCAGCTCGCGGCGACGGGCCGCACTGAGGCTGTTGAGATCACCTTCACCGACCAGTTCCATCTCGCCGGACACCGGCTCGGGCAGGCCCATCAGCGCGCCGGCCAGTTCACTCTGACCATTGCCACCAACCCCGGCGATGCCGTAAATCTCGCCAGCGCGCAGCTCAAGATTGACGCCGCGCAGCACCGGCGCGTCGCTGCTGGAGCGTAGATCACGCACCGCCAGCTTGACCTCGCCCGCGTCTCGGCTGGATGGAATCTGCGGTGGAGTCGGCGCATCGCCAACGGTCAATTTGACCAGTTCACCGACCGACACGGTCTGCGGCTTGAGGCTGGCAACCGTTGAGCCTGTGCGCATCACCGTCACCTGATCGGCGTAGCGCATGACATCATTCATTTTGTGGGTCACCAGGATGACGGCAGCACCTTCCTGATGCGCGAAATTCTGGACCGTGGTCAGCAGGTTTTCTGCTTCCGCATCGGTCAGTACCGCGGTGGGTTCATCGAGAATCAGAATGCGGGCGCCAGCCAGCAGCACCTTGAGAATCTCGACCCGTTGCTGCTCGGCCACCGACAGTTGATCCACCCGCGCGTGGGGTTCGATGCTGAACCCCAGGCTGGCAGCCATGGCGGTGATCTGCTCGGCGGTCTGCGCCAGCCGCTGCCGGTACGTGCCGGCCTGCAGGTGACGAAGACCGAGCAGAATGTTTTCTGCCACGGTGAAGGGTTTCACCAGCTTGAAATGCTGGTGCACCATGCCGATGCCCTGTGCTGCGGCATCGAGCGGCCCCTTCAGACGAACCGGGTTGTCGTCGATGAACAGCGATCCGGTTTCCGGCGCATACAGCCCTGCGGCGATGTTCATCAGGGACGACTTGCCCGCTCCGTTCTCGCCCAGCAGGGCATGCACTTCGCCCCAGCGTGCGGTGAAGGAGGCTTCGGACAGCGCCTTGAAGCCGTCAAACGACTTGCTTACGCTGTCCAGCCGGATCGCGTTCGGGTTACTCATTGCTGGGTAATCACTCCCTTGACGAACCAGTCCATGGACCAGAGTTCACCGTCGGACAGCGCTTCACCTTCCGCCGCTTTGACGTTGCCGTCACGGTCGGAGATCGGGCCGGCGTAGATCAGTTTCTCGCCATTCAGCAGCTCCTCACGGGCGGCCATGATCTTGGCTTTCTCTTCCTCGTCGATACCCTTGCCGCAGCAGGAGACGTCGGTACCGCCCTGCTCCATCGACAGCAGCGCACCGTGTTCAGCCGGTACCCAGTTGCCGGCCATGATTTTCTTCAGCTCCGGTGCCAGGAAGCGATCCCAGACCCAGACCGAGGAACAGACGGTGGCTTCGGGGGCGAACTCGCTCATATCACGGTGGTGGCCGGTGCCATAGACGCCGCGCTCCTGGGCAACGATCTGCGGGGTCGGGCTATCCACGTGCTGGCCGATGACGTCAGCGCCCTGGTCGATCAGTGCGGTGGCTGCCGCGCGCTCCTTGACCGGGTCGTTCCAGGCGCCGGTGTAGATCACGGTGACGGTAGCATCCGGATTCATCTGCTGGGCGCCCATGGCGAAGGCGTTGACGGTCCAGTTCACCTGACCGAAGGGGTTGGCGGCAACGAAGCCCAGCTTGCCGGTTTCAGAAGCGGCGCCCGCCGCCATGCCGCACAGGTACTGGCTCTCGTAGGTGCGACCGTAGAAGGATTCCAGGTTGTGCGAATTGGTGGTGCCGGAGCCATTCAGGAAGGCCACTTCCGGGTACTTGTCGGCCAGCTCCTTGAAGGTGTCGGAGTAACCGAAGGCGGTACCGATGATGATGTTAGCGCCACGCTGAATCAGCCGTTCAACGGTCGGTTTGATCGCCGAGGCGGTTTCCGGCACGCTTTCCACGTACTGAATCTTCTGGCCGATCTCGCCTTCCAGACGCTGACGCGCCTCGTCGAACGCCTGGGTCCAGCCACCGTCGTTGCGCGGGCTGATGTAGAGCATGGCGATCTTCGCCGGGCCGGTCAGGGTAAATCCGCCTTCCTCGGCAGCAGCCAGGGTCGGCAGGCCGCAGGCGGCCAGGGCGCATACGGCGCCCGCAATCAGTTTTTTCATTGCCAAAGTCCTTCTTGCGATCAGGTGGTGTGACTACATCATGTGGTTGATCCGGAACACGTTGCCTTCCGGATCCATCAGCACCGCCTGATACCAGTTGTAATAGGTGGTATACGGCGGCTTGATCAGGGTGGCGCCCGCCTCGACGGCGATCGGCACCATGCGGTCGACCTCGGCGGGGCTGTCGACGTCGATGTTGAGCAGAAACTTGCAACCGCGGGTGTCGGAGTGCTCGGCCAGATGCAGCAGCTCATAGGCATCCGGCGCGTTGAAGCCGATGCAGCAGGTGCCCGCATCCAAACCGACAAAGATCGGCGAGCGAATCGCCTCCACTTCCGGAAAGTCGAACACCCGCTGGTAGAACCCGCTGAGCGCTTCGATGTCGCGGGCGAATACGTTGACGTAGGAGAGTTTGCTCATATCAGGCCACCTTGCTGCCGCCGAAGGTCGTCTGACGGACGAACTTGGACTTAAGGTGATCGCCGGAGCTGACCGGTGCATACCGCGGCGTCTCGCCCTCGGCCAGGCAGCTTGGCAGGCATTCGACCATCACGTCGTAGTTGGGCTGATGGAAGAACACCAGCGACTGGCGCTGCTGATCACCGGCAGCGTCTTCCGGCGGATTGATCACCCGGTGCAAGGTCGAGATCCACTGGTCGTTGGTCCACTGCATCATCAGGTCACCGATGTTGACCACGAAGCCGTCTTCCACATAAGGCACATCGACCCACTCACCGTCGCGGTTGCAGACCTGCAGACCACCCTGCGCGCCGTCGGGTTTGACGATGGTCAGGCTGCCGTAATCGGTGTGCGCACCGGCGCGCAGCTGGCCTTCCTCGATACCCTCTTTCAGGTGCGGATAACGCAGGCTGCGGAACATGCTGATGTGCTTGTCGATCTTGTCATCGAAGAAGGTTTCCGGCAGTTCCAGCGCCAGCGCGAAGATGCGCATCAGCGTGCGGGCCAGATCGCCCATGGCCTCGAAATACTCGGCATAGGCCTGTTGAAATCCGGGCAGGTCAGCGGGCCAGACATTCGGCGCGAAGTGCGGGCCGGCCATGGCTTCGGAGTAGTAGGGCTCGGCCGGTACATCGGTCGGGCCGATCGAGAAGGATTCCTTGAGATCGCCCGGCGCCGCCTCTTCCATCGAGTAGGACAGGCTTTCTTCGGCAACCGCGCTGTAACCGCGGACCATGTCCGGACGCGGACGGTCCGCCTTGCGCTTTTCGGCCATCGGCAGATCAAAGAACTGTGAAGTCAAGGCATAGACCCGCTCGATCAATTCCTTGGGAATCTGGTGCTCGGTAATCACCAGAAAGCCGATGTCGCGACAGGCCTGGTTGACCGCTTTGGCCACCTCAGCTTTACCCTCGGCAGTCCCGCCGAAATAGGGGCCAAGGTCGATAATGGGAACGTATTGAAGCGTCATACAACCGTTTCCTCCAAATGGAGCTCAGCGAGAGCACTGAGCAGAAGAAGCGACGCGAGAAGTATTCAACGCGCCATTTTCCAATCAGCGGAGACGTTTGCAGCAACTATGCCAAAAAGTGTTTTTTCTTAAAAAACAGATAGATAATGAAAACCGACCGCTTATTTTGGAACAAACGGTCTGATCTAGAGCACTCGGTTTGTGCGTTTAGCCCAAAAAAGGGGCGGAGATATTGATCTACATCAAGAACGCGGACAGACGCCCTGCAACACCAATGCCTTGAGATTGGTCAGCGTCTCGGCAAAGAAGGCCGGGTCTTCCAAGGTACGACCAGAGACGGCCTCAACCTGGGTACGAAAGTCGGCGTAGTGCTGGGTCATGGCCCAGAGTGAAAAGATCAGATGATGCGGCTCGACCGGTGCCAGCTTACCGGCCTCGATCCAGGCATTGATGACGCTGACCTTGGATTCGACGATATCACGCAACGAGCCCTGCAACTCGCCCAACAACAGCGGTGCCCCCTGAATGACCTCCAGACAGAACAGCCGGGACTCAGCCGGATGATCACGTGACAGTTCCAGCTTCACGCGCAGGTAATCGCCAATCGCCTCGGCCGGGTCCTGCTCGACGCTGAACGCCTTGAGCGGGCTCAGCCAGACATCCATCAACTGACGCAGCACATTGATGTACAGATCTTCTTTGGAAGCAAAGTAATACAGCAGGTTGGTCTTGGATACATCGGCCTGACTGGCAACCTGATCAAGACTGGTGCCGTGCAGTCCATAGCGCGAGAACACATCCAGCGCCGCCTCCATGATAGCGCTGCGCTTGGTCTCCATCAGCCGCTTGCGGCGGTTCAGCGTCGCCTCGCTGGGCACCCGGCTGCGCGCCTTGGGCTTCTTTGCAGGTGTTGCGGGACGCTGTATTTGTTTGCTCACTGGAGGGGCAGCCTTAATCCTTGGTGGTCGCATTCTACCCTTGGTAACACAGTCCAACTCAAGCCCCAAAATGGGCCCCAAAACAGAGTTGCATGCACAAACCAAGTGCTCTAATTCGGACTAAATGGTCTAACTTAAACCAATCAAACCACACAAACCATTGATTTAAATCAATAAAAAAAACATGGCCTGGATTGTGCTTTTTCCAGTTCAGCGGCCGGCCGTATACGCCGACCTTCTGAACAAATGGACCACGGAGTGCAATCCAATGAATGTAGGTATCTTCATCCCGATCGGTAACAACGGCTGGCTGATCTCCAAGAACGCGCCGCAGTACATGCCGACCTTTGATCTGAACAAGGCCATCGTGCAACGCGCCGAGCACTATGGCTTCGAATTCGCACTGTCGATGATCAAGCTGCGCGGCTTTGGCGGCGAGACCGAATTCTGGGAACACAACCTCGAGTCTTTCACCCTGATGGCCGGCTTGGCCGCCGTGACCGAACGCATCCAGCTGTTCGCCACCGCCGCCACCCTGACCCTGCCGCCAGCGATCGTCGCGCGCATGGCCTCTACCATCGATTCGATCTCCAACGGCCGCTTCGGCGTCAACCTGGTGACCGGCTGGCAGAAGCCGGAATACAGCCAGATGGGCCTTTGGCCGGGTGATGAGTTCTTTGCCAACCGCTACGACTATCTCGGTGAGTACGCCACCGTGCTGCGCGACCTGTGGACCACCGGTCGCAGCGACTTCAAGGGCGAACACTTCCAGATGGACGACTGCCGCGTCAGCCCGAAACCCCAGGCCGACATGAAGGTCATCTGCGCCGGGCAGAGCGAGGCCGGCATGGCCTTCACCGCCAAGTACGCCGACTACAACTTCTGCTTCGGCAAGGGCGTCAACACGCCAACTGCCTTCGCGCCGACCGTCGAACGACTGGTCAAGGCCACCGCAGAAAGCGGACGCGACGTCACCTCCTGCGCGCTGTTCATGATCATCGCCGATGAAACCGACGAAGCCGCCCGCGCCCGCTGGGAGCACTACAAGGACGGCGCCGACCACGAAGCCATCGCGTGGCTGGGCGAACAGGGCGCCGCCGACACCAAGTCCAAGGGTGACACCAACATCCGCCAGATGGCCGATCCGACCTCCGCCGTGAACATCAACATGGGCACTCTGGTGGGCTCCTATGAAAACGTTGCGCGCATGCTCGACGAAGTCGCCACCGTGCCCGGCAACAGCGGCGTGATGCTGACCTTCGACGACTTCATCAAGGGCATCGAAGACTTCGGTAGCAAGATCCAGCCGCTGATGAAGAGCCGCCAACACGTTGACGAGATGCTGGAGACTGCGTGATGAACAGCCTGACCAAACCTGTTGTCGGTCATGCACCGGTACGCAACAACCCGACCGATGTGATTCTGCCCGCGCGCCCCGAGTCGCTGGCGATCAACAGCGGCGAGACCGCACTGATCGTGGTCGACATGCAGAACGCCTACTCGACCAAGGGCGGCTATCTGGATCTGGCGGGTTTTGATGTCTCCAGCACCGGGCCGGTGATCGAGCAGATCGCCCGCGCCATCGAAGCGGCCCGCGCCGCTGGCGTGCAGGTCATCTTCTTCCAGAACGGCTGGGACAGCGAGTACGCCGAAGCCGGCGGCCCCGGCTCGCCGAACTGGCACAAGTCCAACGCGCTGAAAACCATGCGCAAGAACCCGGAGCTGCAGGGCAAGCTGCTGGCCAAGGGCACCTGGGACTACGATCTGGTCGACGCCCTGCAACCGCAACCGGGCGACCTTGTGGTGCCGAAACCGCGCTACAGCGGCTTCTTCAACACCGCCTTCGACAGTCTGCTGCGCGCCCGCGGCATCCGCAATCTGGTGTTTACCGGCATCGCCACCAACGTCTGCGTGGAATCCACCCTGCGCGACGGCTTCTTCCTCGAATACTTCGGCGTGGTACTGGCCGACGCCACCCATCAGGCCGGCCCGGAATTCGTCCAGCAGGCCTCGCTGTACAACATCGAAACCTTCTTTGGCTGGGTCAGCACCGTCGACGACTTCTGTAATGCCCTGACCAAGCCCGTTACTCAAGGAGCAACTGCATGAGCAAGCAAACCGTACTCCCCGCCGGCACCGGCAAACCGCTGGCCCCCTACGTTCCGGGCTCGATGGCCGATGGCATTGTGTATGTTTCCGGCACCCTGCCCTTCGACAAGGACAACAACGTGGTGCACGTTGGCGATGCGGCAGCGCAAACCCGTCACGTGCTGGAAACCATCAAGGGTGTGGTCGAGGAAGCCGGCGGCACCATGGATGACGTCACCTTCAACATGATCATGCTGCGCGACTGGAGCGATTATGCCGCCATCAACACCGTCTACGCCGAGTACTTCCCGGGCGAAAAGCCGGCGCGTTACTGCATCCAGTGCGGTCTGGTAAAACCGGACGCGCTGATCGAAATCGCCAGCATTGCCCACGTCGGCTGAGGCCGCGGCCGTGATGCATATCGAAATCCACGGCCGGCGTGATGCCGACGCCCCGACGCTGGTATGCAGCTCGGGGCTCGGTGGCGCGGCGCACTTCTGGATGCCGCAACTGGACGCACTGACCAG
Source organism: Halopseudomonas oceani (assembly GCF_002903165.1). GTDB lineage: Bacteria > Pseudomonadota > Gammaproteobacteria > Pseudomonadales > Pseudomonadaceae > Halopseudomonas > Halopseudomonas oceani. Next base: position 93,962 of record NZ_PPSK01000006.1, on the reverse strand, counting down.
CGACTACCGCGTCGTGCTGTACGACCAGCTCGGCACTGGCAAGAGCCCCGCCACGCTACCCGCCGACTACAGTATCGACGCCATGGCCAGCGAGTTGCGCACGCTGCTCGCCAGCCACGGCATCGGCGACTATCACCTAATCGGTCACGCCCTCGGCGGTCTGGTCGGGCTGGCGCTGGCCATCCAGCAGGCACCGGGGCTGCGTAGCCTGACGCTGATGAACGCCTGGTCGCGGGTAAGCCCGCATACCGCGCGCTGTTTCTCGGTACGCAAGCAATTGCTGGCCGGCAGCGGGCCGGCTGCCTATGTCGAGGCGCAGGCGCTGTTTCTCTACCCGCCGGACTGGATTGCCGCCAACATCGAGCAGTTGCAAATCGACGACCGCAGGCACGTGGCGGGCTTTCCGCCGACCGACAACCTGCTGCGCCGCATTGCCGCTCTGCAGGCGTTTGCGCCGGACGCACAGGCGCTGGCCGGGGTCCGTCAGCCAACGCTGCTGATCGCCAACCGCGACGACATGCTGGTGCCCTGGCAGTGCTCGCGAGAGCTTGCCGAGCAACTGCCGAACGCCCGCCTGGAATGCTTTGACTATGGCGGCCACGCCTCCAGCGTGACCTGCCCGGACACCATCAATACGACGCTCAAGCGCTTTCTTGCCAGCGTCATTCACGACACCGAATACGCCGCCTGAGTGAGGGCAACCATGTACGAACCATTAGATCAAACCGCCTTGGCACAGCTGTTCACCGAGGCCCGCAGCCACAACGGCTGGCTCGACCAGCCGGTGCCCGACAGCCTGCTGGAAACCATCTACAACCTGACCAAGATGGGCCCGACGTCGGCCAACTGCAGCCCGGCACGCTTTGTATTTGTGCGCACCCGCCAGGGCAAGGAGCTGCTCAAGCCGTGCCTGTCATCCGGCAATCTGGAGAAGACCATGAGCGCGCCGGTCACCGTGATCGTCGCCTTTGACTCGCGCTTCTACGACGCCCTGCCCGAGCTGTTCCCGCATGCGGACGCACGCAGCTGGTTCACCGGCAGCCCGGAGATGATTTACGAAACCGCCTTTCGCAACAGCTCGATGCAGGCCGCCTACTTCATCATGGCCGCCCGCAGCCTGGGGCTGGATACCGGGCCGATGTCCGGCTTTGACGCCAAGGCGCTGGACGCCGCGTTTTTCAGCGACAGCCACTGGAAGTCCAATCTGTTGATCAACCTCGGCTACGGCGACAGCAGCAAGGTGTTCGACCGTTTGCCGCGTCTGGCCTATTCCAAGGCCTGCATTCTCACCTGAAGGAGCCCATCATGCTCGCAGCCAAGATAGTGGAACCCATGCCCGCCCCGGTCACCAAGGACGCCTTCCGCAACGCCATGTCGGTGCTGGCGTCAGCCGTCAACGTGGTCACCACCGATGGCCCTGCCGGCCGCGCCGGCTTCACCGCCACCGCCGTGTGCAGCGTGTCGGACGAGCCGCCAAGCCTGCTGGTCTGCCTCAACCGCAGCGCATCGGTGTACGACATCTTTCAGACCAACGACCATCTGTGCGTGAACACGCTGACCTGCGATCAGCAGGCGCTGTCCAACCTGTTCGGCGGCAAAACGGCGATGGATGAACGCTTCGCCAGCGCCGACTGGAGCACCGACATCAGCGGTGCGCCGATGCTGGACGACGCGCTGATCAACTTCGATTGCCGCATCAGCAACCGGGTCTCGGCCGGCAGCCACGACGTTCTGATCTGCGAGATTCTGGCGATCCGCCAACGCGACAGCGGCGACGGCCTGGTGTATTTCCAGCGTCGCTATTGTCAGCCGGTCTGACACCGGGTGCCTCGCCGCATTAACGGCGAGGCACCTCCTGCTTCAGCTGACCACGCGGTAACACGGCTCGTAGTCGGCACCGCCGGGCAGCTTCATCCGGTGCTGATCGACAAAGGCCTGCAGCAGCGCATCCAGCGGCTGCATGATGCGCGGGTCGCCGTGAATGCGGTACGGCCCGTGCTCCTCGATCAGACGAATACCCTTGTCCTTGACGTTGCCCGCAACGATCCCGGAAAACGCCCGGCGCAGATTCGCTGCCAGTTCGTGCGGCGGCACATCCAGCGTGAGCTGCAGCGCCTCCATGTTGGCGTGGGTCGGATCGAATGGACGCTGGAAACTTTCCTCAATGTGCAGCAGCCAGTTGAAGTGGAAGGCGTCGTTGCGCTCGCGCCGGAACCGCTCCACCTCTTTGAGACCGGCGGCCATGCAGCGCGCGACCTCGGTCGGGTCGTCAATGATGATGCGGTAGTGCTGCTGCGCCTGCGCACCGAGGGTTTCACCGACAAAGGCATGCAGTTGCTGCAGATAGGCCTCGGCACTGCGCGGGCCGGTGAGGATGACCGGGAACGGCAAATCACGGTTGTCCGGGTGCATCAGGATGCCCAGCAGGTAAAGAAACTCCTCCGCCGTGCCGGCACCGCCCGGGAAGATGATGATGCCGTGGCCCACCCGCACGAAGGCCTCCAGGCGCTTCTCGATGTCGGGCATGATGACCAGTTCGTTGACGATCGGGTTTGGCGCTTCGGCGGCGATGATACCGGGCTCGGTGATGCCGAGATAGCGTCCCTCGAGGACGCGCTGCTTGGCATGGGCAATGGTCGCGCCCTTCATCGGACCTTTCATCACCCCCGGCCCGCAACCGGTACAGATGTCCAAATTGCGCAGGCCCAGTTCGTGGCCCACCTTCTTGGTGTACTTGTATTCCTCGATGCTGATCGAGTGCCCGCCCCAGCACACCACCATCTTCGGCTCCAGCCCGGGGCGCAGGGTGCGGGCGTTGCGCAGTAGATGGAAGACGTAATCAGTGATCCCGGCGGAGCTGTCCAAATCCACGCGCTGACCACCCAACTCGCTTTCGGTGTAGACGATGTCGCGCAGCGCACTGAACAGCATTTCCCGGGTGCTGGCAATCATCTCACCATCGACAAAAGCATCGGCCGGCGCGTTGATCAGCTCCAGCCGGACGCCACGATCCTGCTGGTGAATCTGCACTTCAAAATCGGCGTAAGCCTCAAGAATGGTCTTGGCGTTATCGACCCGCGCGCCGGTGTTGAGAATCGCCAGTGCACACTGCCGGAACAGCTGATGCAGCCCGCCGGAGCCGACTTCACTGAGCTGCTGCACCTCACGTTGGGAGAGCGTTTCCAGGCTGCCTTTCGGGCTGACTGATGCATTGATTACTCTGGTTTGCGTCATGCAAGGCTTCCTTGGCGGACGCCGACGGTCATCATCGTCGGCGTAACAATAGATACGACCTCCTGGGCCGCAACGGCAACTTCATTCTCGACCCCGGCAGGCTACCTTGGCAATCGCCGTTGAAATAACGCTCGAGGAACCGGGCGAAGCAAAGCAATGCGCCGCCCCCTGACTCGCGCAATAGCATCCGCAACACCGTCTACCACTGGCCGCCCCCTCAGCTGGCTGCCAACACCTGGCGACTGCGGCCCAGCGCAGCGGCTTCCACAGGACGGCCAAACAGGTAGCCCTGAAATACCTGGCAGCCGCTGTCGACCAGAAAACGCATCTGCTCGACCGTTTCCACGCCCTCGGCCACGACTCCCAGACCTAGGGTGCGGCCCAGCGCAACGATAGTGCCGGCGATCGCTGCGTCGTTGGCGTCGGTCAGTACATGGTCGATGAACGACTTGTCGATCTTCAACTGATCCATCGGCAGGCGCTGCAGATAACTGAACGAGGAGTATCCGGTTCCAAAGTCATCCAGCGAAAAGCGAATACCCATCTGCCGTAGAATCCTCATCTTGCTGATAGTGCGCGGCAGGTTTTCCTGCAACATGCTCTCGGTCAACTCCATGCGTAATCTGGCCGCACAGGCACCGGTGCTATCGATGATCGCAGCCACCTGATCGACAAAGTCATCCTGGTTCAGTTGCCGGGCACTGACATTGACTGCGATATGCCAGTCAGCCCGTTCCGGGTCCTGCGCCCAGCTGGCAAGTTGAAGACAGGCTGTTTTCAGTACCCACTGTCCAATCGACAGAATCAGTCCGCAGTCTTCGGCCAGAGGGATAAAGGTGGCAGGTGACACCATGCCCAGCTGTGGGTGTTGCCAGCGGATAAGAGCCTCGACACCCAATATCCGCTGCTGCCCATCCACTACCGGCTGGTAGAACAGACAGAACTCATCGTTATCCAACGCCTGGCGCAGATCGCGCAGCAGCATCGCCCGCTCGAGCACCTCGGTCTGCATCGCCGGATCAAAGAAGCAGACCTGATCACGTCCAGCGTCCTTGGCTCGGTACATTGCCATGTCAGCCTGCTTGACCAGCTCCTCAGCCTGATCGTCGTTCAGCGTGAACAGCGTCACTCCGATACTCGGCGACACCGATAGTTGCAGGTTGGAGAGCAGGCAGGGCTCACCGAGCCGCTGACGAAGCTGTTCCGCTCGAACGACAACCCGCGCAATGACCTGCTCCAGATCACAGCCCAGATCTTCGAGCAGCAGTACAAACTCGTCGCCGCCCAGCCGGGCCACGGTATCAACATCGTGCACCATCTGCTGTAACCGGCCAGCGACCTGACACAGCAGCGCGTCGCCTTGGGCATGGCCAAGGGTATCGTTGACCTCCTTGAAGTTATCCAGATCAATCATCAACACCGCACCATAACTACCGCTGCGCACAGCCTTGCGGGTCGCCTGCAGCAGACGCTCGGTCAACAGTCGACGATTGGGCAATCCCGTCAGCTCATCATGCAAGGCAATATGCAACGCCTGCGCCTCTGCCTGCTTGCGCTTGGTGATGTCGGCACGAATCGCGATGTACTGCTCCGGTAAACCGTTGTCACCGACAAAGGGTACGATGGTGGTCTGCACCCAGTAGAGCGAGCCATCCTTCGCCCGATTACAGACCTCACCATTCCAAACCTCGCCATGCGCGATGGTGCGCCAAAGCTCGGCGAAGAACGCCCGCGGATGAGTGCCCGAGTTGAGCAGGCTGTGGGTTTGCCCGATCAGCTCATCGCGCGCATATTGGGAGATCGCACAAAACTTGTCGTTGACCTTGGTGATCACGCCGCGCGCGTCGGTAAAGGCAACAATCGCGTGAGCATCAAGCGCCAGCCGGATATCGCTATTCTCGCGCATCGACAGCTCGAGTTTGCGCAGGCTCTGCTCACGCACAGTGGTATCGGTAAAGATCGCCATGACCCCCTCACCGTCGGGCACCACGACCGCATGGCCATGTCGCTGCTCGCCTTGCGGCGTGCAATAGCCTCCATCCAGCTGGCCACGCTCACCATTCAGCGCCTGCTGCAGTAACGGCAGCAACTGTCGATAGCTGGCGCTGTCGATCAGCCGCTCAAGGGGCATGCCATCGACACAGGAGGTCGCGCGCAACAAGCTGCGGTCAAAAGCCGGATTGCTGTAACGCACTCCCAGGCGCTTATCCAGCCGGACCACACCAACCGGTAGGCTTTGCATCAACCGGTTCAGCTCTTGCTCCTTGGCCCGCGTCCGCTCGCTGGACCGGCTGAGCAGGGCGTAGGGGTCGTGCACCGCGACAATAAAGGCAGCGCGGTAGATACAGGAGTAACCGACCACCTTGTAGATATGGCCAAGCAGACTAATAGCGTCGGACGGCTCGACATAGTTGGTAAACGCCAGCTCGCCCACCCCCATGACAAAGCTCGCCAAACCAAGCCAAAGAAAACGCGAATTGCTCTCGCGTCGATAACGGGTGAAAAACCAACCGGCTAGCAACAGGTTGGCCGCGCTCAGAACATATTCAATTCGAGCCTTGAATGATGTAACTCCAAGCCCCGGCACATAGGTATCCGGCAGATGCGGCAAGGCATATACACCGGTTAGCAGCAAACCCGCGAACAACAGCACCGCAGCCGTCAGCCAGCGCACCGGGGTGCCAGCGAAGCGCGCGCCCGCGGCAACCAGGAGCAGCGATAGCGCCTCGGCACTGCGCCCTGCCAGCCAGAAAAAGATAGACAGCTCGATACTGCCATCCACAATCAGTGATGGCATGCCAGCGTAAACCAGAGCATGCGCCAGATCGGTTCCCGCCACCAGGGTGAAGCCAAAAATCAGGACATTGGCACGTGGCAGGTCGCGCTTACCCAACGAACCCCAGGCGATGGTTATCACCATCACCGACACAACCACTGCAACCAGCTCTAGCAACAGATGAACTGACAGATAATCCTGCGGCCGCGCGACAAACAACGGCACCCGGGGAAGCGCCAGGGCAACCACCATCAACGCAGCCGAAACCAGGCAAGCGAGCACGGCGTATCGCCACTTTGGATCACCATCAGGGTCCATTCAAACACTCCGGGTATACAGATGCTGCAGCAGGACTTACACGTCTCAGCGGCATTCGGTGAGCTGACTATTCACTGCGGGAAGACGGCACGTCTGACCGCACCGGAGGGTCTCGTCGAGCCGGGCCGTTTTTGCAACAGCCGTTCGGAAAACAAAAAAGGCCTGCGATTTCTCGCAAGCCTTTTTTTGTGTTTTGGTGCCGGCACCAAGAGTCGAACTCGGGACCTACTGATTACAAGTCAGTTGCTCTACCAGCTGAGCTATACCGGCGCGGGGTGCATTATATATCGCCAGATTTCTGTGTAAAGAGAGTAGCAACACCCAGGCACTGATTATCTTGGTTTTTTTCCTGCTCATACCGTTGGTCTACTTGTGCATGACTTTTCGACCAGCACTTCATAAAGGCTATGCAAGCCCTTGTTTTCATGCATCAAAGACAACTGATCAACATTTGACCTGACCCCGCAAAGCCGCATGCTTTCTCGCTTTGGGGTGGTTACTACAGTGTCATCAACACAGTTATACACAGAAGGCGTGGATAACCACAGATACGCACAAGCTGTGGATAAGTCTGTGCGCAAGCGGTTCACAGACTGGTGATGGCCTGTCAGTTATCCCGTTGAGCCAACAACAGCAGATTGCGTGGCGTGAGCGACGGCTCGCAGAATTCGCCAAGCTGAACCCGATATCCCGCCTCCTGCAGGTAAAGCGCCCGCTCCAGCACCAGCCACAGCTCCAGCGGACGACGAAACAGGCCGCCGACCAGCTCCAGGTTGCGCACTTCGGCCAGCCGCTGCCAGCCCAGCGCTTCCAGCGCCTGCCAGTCCGCGGGAGCCGGCAGTTGCAGGTCGTGGTAAGCCGCCATGGCAAGGCAGAAGTGTGCAAGCGTTTGCGGCTGCGGGCCGGGCGCACGTGACGGGGTAGGCAGGTAGCTATCCACTCCCCTGCCCTCGCGCTGCCAGTGATCGAAGGCCAGACGCCAGGCCATCGAACGGTCACGCTGGCGCAACTCACGGGCACCCGCGGTGGCGCTCTGCTGCAGCGCTAGCCCCAGTTCATCACGACTGAGCGGCAGCGCCGCCGCCTGACCTGCGCGCGATAGCGGTTGATGCGCCGCCCCGGCAATGCGGTTGTAGCAGCAGGGAGAAAGTGCCAGCTGGTGGCACTGACGGGCAACCACCTGTTCGATCAGTTGACGGTGCAGGTCGCCGCAGGCGTGCAGCGCAACCAGGGTGTCATCGCACTCAAGTCGTTCGGCATTAGCGCCCTGCATGACATCGGTGTCCAGATGCTGGGCACTGACCTGCAGCCGTTCGCTGAGCAGGGCACCAGCGCGGTTCAACTCGGCGTCCCATTCCAGACAACACACCGGGCAGCCGCTGTGCCAGGCCAGTAACCTGCCCAGATGGCCCTTGCCGGCGCACCAGTCGACCCAGCGTCGGGCCGGTGTCGGCAGACGCGCGGCGGTCACCGCGGCAAAACGGGTAATCTGTTGCCACTTGCGACCGGGAATATGGCGGTGCAACAGCTCGGGAATCGGTGCGGACAGCGACTCGTTCCAGCGCGGTAGGGCACACAGCGGGCTTGCCTCGGCTGCCAATCGGCCAAACGGCTCTGGCGCCCCCGAGAGCAGCTCGGGCTGCGACTGGGCCAACTCCGCATCGGCCAGCGAACGGCCGCGCAGCCAACCAGCCAGCTCGGGCAGATCAGCTTCCCATGCAAGGACGGGGGTGGTGAAGGGCCGGGACCGCCACAGCACCTGATGGCGCTGCAGCCAGTCCGTCAGCCGGGTGAACCGCGCGAGCAACTCCACGCAGACGGGGTCAGCGCTGCTCGCGGCTGGCGTCGACCTTGAGCCAGCGCTCGACCAGCCGGAACAGCTGGGTAAAGACCAGCGTGATGATCAGGTACATGGCCCCGGCCACCAGGAAGAACAGCTCGTACTGATAGGTGCGGGAGTTGATCGTGCGGATCACGCCCATGATATCCATCATGGTGATGGTGTAGACCACAGCACTGGCCTTAAGCATCAGGATCACTTCGTTGCCGTAGGCCGGCAGACCGATGCGGATTGCCCGCGGCAGTATGATGTACTGCAGCGCCTGACGACGGGACATGCCCAGCGCCCGCGCCGCCTCGACCTCACCCGGCGGTACCGCCTGAATCGCACCACGCAGGATCTCGGCGATATAGGCCGAAGTATGCATGGTCATGGTAATCAGCGCACACCAGTAGGGCTCGCGAAGGTAGGGCCAGAGAAAGCTCTTGCGCACGACCTCGAACTGGGAAATGCCGTAGTAGACAAGAAACAGCTGCAGCAGCAGCGGCGTACCACGGAAGAAGAAGATATAGCTGTACGGCAGCGCGCGGATATACCAGTGCCGCGATGCCCGCGCCAGCCCGAGCGGAATGGCGAAGAACAGACCGATGACCACCGCCAGCCCGACCAACTGCAGGGTTACCAGCGTGCCGTCCCAGAGTTGCGGCAGAAAGCGCTCGATCAGCGCCCAGCGTTCGGCCCAGGTCATAGCTCAGTCCTCACAAAGCCCCGGTTGGCACGACGCTCGAACCAGTGCATCGCCGCCATGATAAAGACCGTGAGGAACAGGTAGATCAACGCGGCCAGCAAATAGAAGGTGAAAGGCTCCTTGGTCGCGTTCGCCGCGGTCTGAGCTTTGCGCATGATCTCTTCAAGGGTAATCAGCGAGACCAGCGCGGTATCCTTGAGCATGATCAGGTACAGGTTACCGAGCCCGGGCAGCGCAACACGCCACAACTGCGGCAGGGTAATGCGCCAGAATATCCGCAGACTCGACATGCCCAAAGCCAGACCGGCCTCTTTCTGCCCCTTGGGGATGGCCAGCAGCGCGCCACGAAACACCTCGGTGGCGTAGGCGCCAAAGCACAACGCGAGAGCGAAGGTGCCCGCAACAAAGGGGCTCAAAGACAGCGTCGGGTTGCCGAACCAGGCACCGATGGCATTCATCGCCGACACCGTGCCGAAATACATCATGAGTACCCAGACGGTCTCGGGTACGCCACGTACAACGGATGTGTAAAAACCACCGCACAGACGCGCGACAGGATTGCCGGACACCTTGGCCGAGGCACCAAGCAAGCCGAACAGAAGGCCGAACACCAGTGCGGCCAGCGACAGACGTAGAGTCATCCAGGTCCCTTCGAGCAGGGCTGGACCAAAACCGTGAAGATCAGGCATGAGTTTACATCCAGCTCGGGCCCCGCAGGGCCCGACTGGTCATCAGTAGATGCTGAAGGGGAAGTACTTGGCGTTGATGGTCTCGTAGGTACCATTTTCGACGATAGTCTGCAGCGCCGCATTCAGGCGCTCACGCAGCGGGTCGCCCTTGCGTACCGCGATGCCGATCTGGTCATTGTCGAACACCGGGTCGCCCTTGAACTCGAAATCCGCACCCGCGTCGCTCTGCAGCCACTCGTACTGCACGAAGTTATCAGCCAGCACACCGTCAATACGGCCCGCGCTCATGTCCAGGTAGGCGTTCTCCTGGGTGTCATACAGGCGAATATCCACCACGTCACCCATGTTGTCTTCCAGCCACTGACCGGCGATGGTCGCACGCTGAGCGCCAATGGTCTTGCCCTTCAGGCTGTCCTCGTCGGTGGCAAAGTCGGACGACTTGGGCGCAACGAACTGCAGCTTGTTGGTGTAATAGGGGTTGGTGAAGTCTACCGCCTGCTTGCGCTCGTCGGTGATCGACATGGACGCGACCAGGAAATCGAACTTGTTGTTGTTCAGGGCCGGGATAATACCGTCCCAGTCAGAGGTGACCACGGTGCACTCAACCTTCATCTCCGCGCACAGGGCGTGGGCGATATCCAGGTCAAAGCCGACAACTTCACCACTGGCGTCGATCTGGTTAAAGGGAGGGTAGGCTCCTTCGGTACCGATACGCAGACTCTCGGCAACAGCGGGAGCACTTACAAACAACGCGGTGGCGGCTGCCAGCAAGACTTTCTTGTATTGCTTCATGGAAGGACTCCTTACTTATGGCTTGACATGAACTGTCGGCAACGTTCGGAAACGGGATTGCCGAATACCTGCTCCGGGTTGCCGATCTCCTCAACCTGCCCCTGATGCAGAAATACCACTTCACTCGATACCTGCCTGGCAAAACCCATCTCGTGGGTAACCAGAAGCATAGTACGTCCCTCTTCGGCGAGCGCACGGATCACGTTCAGAACTTCCTGCACCATCTCGGGATCGAGGGCGGAGGTGGGTTCGTCGAACAGGATGACGCGTGGCTGCATGGCCAGCGTGCGGGCAATCGCTGCACGCTGCTGCTGACCACCGGAAAGCTGTGTCGGGAAGGCATGGCGCTTGTCCGCAATGCCGACCTTTTCCAGGAAGGCTTCGGCCGCTTCAACAGCTTCCGCCTTGGATTGTCCCAGCACACGACGCGGCGCCTCGATGATATTGTCGAGGATGCTCATGTGCGGCCAGAGATTGAAGCTCTGAAATACGAAGCCGACGCGGGCGCGCAACCGGTTAATCTGGCTGTTGTCTGCCGCCACCAGTTCACCGTTGCGGCTGCGCTTGAGCTTGAGCTCTTCGCCAGCAACCAGAATCTGCCCCTGGTGGGGATTTTCCAGCAGGTTGATGCAACGCAGCATCGTGCTCTTGCCGGAACCGGAAGAGCCAAGAATTGAAATGACGTCGCCATCACGGGCGACCAGATCAACGCCCTTGAGAACCTCAAGGTCGCCATAACGTTTGTGCAGGTTGCGCACTTCCAGAGCGGGCGAAGTCACGTATCAGTATCCACCAGGCTGTGTTGGCCATCAGGTATCACAGGTACCGCACTTGTGGTGCGCCACCGTTCGACAGTTCCGTCTGCAGTAATCCGAATGTCATGCTGATGGCAAACCTAGCACAGCTGCTAATCATGACCAAGAACATACTCTTGGTCACATTGAGCCACTTACACGCAAAAGCCTTGCCATCTTCACTGATCTAGCCCCCAGAATGCCCGAAACAGAGCCTTTACGGTGAGCAGACAGGCTAACCAAATCACAACCCCATGAACCGAAACGGTGCAGTCTCTGTAAAGTCTGCGGCGGCGTCGCCGGAATAAGTGTGGTTCTGGTCCTTGCCAAGATCAAGGCGGCGCACACTACCTTTCTCAGGTGAAAAGTCAACTCGTTTGAGGTCAACCCAGAAGGTATTTGGCGTCAGGGTCGACTCGAAAAGTGCAGCCGCGGCTGATGATCTGCGACGACACGCCACCGCGTGGAGGAGATGTTCGGTTCATTCTCCGTGGCGATGCCATAGGGCACCGAAACGTTGCGCAACACGCTAAATACGCTGGCTATCGCGCGATTAGGATCTGCGCTCTTGGGGATTGCATTGACGTAAAAGGAGGCACGGGCAAACCGATCCGCCGCGCGATGGGTGCCGGGCAACATAACGGTGCTGCGCTATCCGCGCCAGTCGTGTTGCAGGGAAACAACGGAAGGCGGAATTTCAGGCAAAAAAAAGCTCGCTAGAAGCGAGCTTTTTAAAAGATGGTGCCCGGGGACGGAATCGAACCGCCGACACGGGGATTTTCAATCCCCTGCTCTACCAACTGAGCTACCCGGGCAACGTGGGCGCCATTAAATAGATTGCGCCTCGACCTGTCAAGCACTCTGAAAAATATTTTCTACTTTTTCAGCTGCTTACCGGCAGATTACTCGCTGGGAGGGACATACCCCTCGGCCTGCGCATAGTCTTCACCGGCAAGAAACTTGTCCATTTCCTGCTGAATGAAGCGGCGATCCTCAGGATCCATCATGTTCAGACGACGCTCGTTGATCAGCATGGTCTGATGCTTCTGCCACTCATCCCATGCCTTGCGCGACACTTCGTCAAAAACCGCCTGCCCCTTGGGGCCCGGATAAGGCGGACGGTCCAGTCCCGGCAGCTCCTTCTTGTACTTTCGGCACATCACCATGCGTGTCATCGACAAAACTCCTCTCAGGCCAGTGACGGAACTCGCGCTTCGATCTGGCGCAGCAATTTCTTCACGGGCGCCGCCAGACCCAGCGGTTCAGGATGCCGCAGGTTATACCAGACCTGCCCGGCTTCGGCCACGACAGGACGTGCAGAGACCCGTAGCAGCACAGGCTGAATGTCCAGGTGGAAGTGACTGAAGGTATGCCGCAACGGTGCCAGCGCCTCGCGCTCATGGGCCGCCATCTGCAAACGGCCGAGCAGGTCGGCCAGCTCGTCTTCGGCGTCGAGCTGAGGCGGACACCAGAGCCCACCCCAGAGTCCGCTGGACGGACGACGCTGCAACCAGACGGCGCCCTCCTCGTTCATCAGTAGCGGCATCACACAGCTGCGCACCGGCAAGACCTTGCGCGGCCTCGACGCCGGGAAGCGTTTCGGCTCCCCCAGCGCCCGCGCCTTGCAGCCATCACGCAGCGGGCAGAGCAGGCAGGAAGGGTTGCTGCGGGTACACAGTGTCGCCCCCAGATCCATCATCGCCTGAGTGTAGTGGGCCACCCTGTTTTCGGGCGTCAGCGCCTCGGCCATACGCCACAGGCGATCATGCACGGCCTTCTCGCCGGGCCAGCCGTCGACGGCTTCGAAGCGGGTCAGCACTCGCTTGACGTTGCCATCCAGGATCGGCGCACGGATGCCCATGCTGAGCGACGCCACCGCCCCGGCCGTCGAGCGACCGATACCCGGCAGCGCGCAAAGCCCTTCCACACTGCGCGGAAACGCGCCTCCGTGCTCACTGACGACCTGTTTGGCGGCCTTGTGCAGATTACGCGCACGGCTGTAGTAGCCAAGCCCGGTCCACAGGTGCAACACCTGATCCTCGTCGGCCGCCGCCAGCGCCTCAACGGTGGGCAGCGCTTCCATAAAGCGCAGGTAGTAGGGAATGACGGTCGCCACCTGTGTCTGTTGCAGCATGATTTCCGACACCCAAACCCGATAGGGCGTCATATCCTGCTGCCAGGGCAGATCGTGGCGACCGTGGCCGTCATACCAGTCCAGCACGCGCTGGGCGAAAACCTCGGGTGTCACCGTGAAAACAGCCCCTTGATGGCGTCACGCAGTTCCGGTGCCTTGTCGCCGAGAGAATCGTCAATGCGCTCTTCCAGTTTGCGCTGCACTTCGTTGCCAACCAGTTTTGCTGCGATCTTGCCAACCCCATCGGTATCCACGCCACAGCTGCTGCCGGCGTTGTGCAGATAGCCCTGACAGCGAATCGGCCATTCAATACCGGCGTAGCGCTCATTAACCTGACACGCTTCGTCCGGCATCTCGCTGCGATCACCTTCCAGCAGCAAGCCGAGCCGATAATCAATCCGCTGATCCGGCAGATTGATCTCGCCCTGCCCCTTGCCGGCCAGTCCCGGCAGATCGGCGATCAGGTCACGGTTGCTGACGACCCCATTGCGAATGGTGAAGCTGCCGCTCAGCTGTTCAAAGGGCGTATTTTCACTGCCGTGCTCACCGCTCAACGACTTGCGATTGGCCAGCGCAATGGCGCGGCAAACCTGCTGTTCGAGATTGACGCCCAGCAATGCACCATCGTTCACCTTGAAACTAGCCGAGCCGTTCAGGCTGTTCATCCAGCGACGCAGGCTGTTACCACCGGCAGCAACCTCCAGATTCATATCCATCAGACCACGCACCTGCTGGGGCACCTCGTAGGCCTGTTGTGCAGCCGCCGAGTCAATCCCCTTGAGCTGCGCTTTCAGCGTATTGCTGACCGGGGTCTTGCGGGTATCAATGCTGCCGGTCGCTGAGAAGCTGCCGGCAAAGATGCCGCCTTCAAATTGCGTAAGACGAACCAGGCCGTCGCGCGCCCTGACCGCCACACTGAATGGCTTGATGTGCTGTCCAGTCAGGGTGACTTGCTGCAGCGCCAGCTTGCCGTCCACGTCCAGACGTGCCAACAGATCCAGCGGCAGCAGGGCGTCATCACTCCACTCCTCTGGGGCCGACTGCGAGCGGCTGCCACCAGCGCCGGCGGCACCTGAACCGTCAGCCTCGCCAGCCTCACGCGGGGGCAGATAGTTATCCAAATTGAGCGTGTCACCACTGAGGTCAAAGCGCAGCGCTTGACGCTCTAAGTCCGCGACACCCAGCGAGCCGTTGAGCGCAAAGCCGTCCAGCGCCAACTGCAGGTCGTTGAGCATCAGACTGTTGGCACCACCCTTGAGGTTGGCCGACAGGGCAACACTCGACAGGGCGCCGGGATCTGCCATCTCCGGCAGCTCCTGGCCGATGTCTCGCAGCAGGTCACGGGCATCAAAGGCCGCAACGTCAAGCCGGCCACTCAGCTGAGGCTCGCTGCTGAGTCCGGTCACTTTCAGTTGGCCGGTGGCGCGCATGTCAGCCAGCGACAACCGCAGCTGCCCCAACTCGGCCACCTGTTCGGCCAGATCGACCATACCGTCGCCCTGCAGCTGGAAGTTCACCGCACGGCCGCCAAAGGGATCGCCACTGGCGTCGACCTTGAGGTCAACCGCACTGAGTTGATAGCGCTGCGCCTCGGGCTGCATCGTCGCCACTGAAGACAGATCAACGCGCACCCGCATGGCCGGCTGGTCAGTGGTCAGCAGGCCCTGAAAAGCCACATCGAACGGCTCGTCGGGCACCAGCGCGCCAGTAGTGAAGTTGGCTTCGTCCAGGCTCAGGGTGCGGCCGGTCTGGCGGTCTTCATAGCGCACACTGGCGTTGGTAACACGTACGCTTTCAACGGTGATGTCAAACGTGCCACCGGCATCGGAAGGCGACGCATCCATCCCACTCGGGGTGCCGTCCTCGGCTTTCTCTGGCTTGGCCTGCGGGCCGACGGTTTCCCAGTTGCCAACCCCCTTGTCGTTCCGCACCAGCTGCAGCTGGATATCGTTGAGGATCACGTCGCTCATGCGCAGCTGCTTGCGCAGCAGCGGCAGCACCTTCACCCCAAGACCCAGGGTGCCGACGGAGGCCAACGGCTGATCGGGCGTTGCCACCGGAGCCACGCCCACATCTTTCAGCTCGATGCCGAGCCAGGGGAACAACGACCAACCGATATCCCCGTCCAGCGTCAATTCAACGTTGGCCTGCTCACGAGCGGCCTGACGGATATCGTCCTTATAGTCATTGGGATCAAACATCCGGGTCAGGAAGAACAGCGCGCCGATCACCAGAATAACGATGCCTGCCAGCACCATCCCCAATACCTTGGCAAAGGATTTCATACTTGCTCCTTGTCGTTTGCGGCCTCCGCGCCGCCTGCGTGCAGCCTACACGGCATCCAGTCTGGCCGCGACCTGTTCAGCCAGCGCCAGGCTCGCCGTCAGCCCCGGCGACTCAACCCCGAGCAGACTGACCAGCCCAACGATACTGTGCGTGTTGTGGTCTTGGATGACGAAATCCCGGGCCGGTTCCCCCGGCCCGGACAGCTTGGGGCGCACACCGGCATAGGCTGGCTGCAGCCGCTCAGCATCGCAATCGGGCCAGTAACGGCGAATCGCGCCGGCAAAGACATCGCGCAAACCCTCGTCGACCTGATAATCCAGTTGATCGATATAGCGCACATCCGGGCCAAAGCGCAGCTGTCCGCCAAGATCCAGCGTCGCATGCACGCCAAGCCCGGTCGCATTGGCTTCCGGCATGGGGTAGACCAGATGGGAAAACGGCGAGCGGCCGCTGTAATTGAAATAGCGCCCCTGACACAGCTGCAGCGGCGGAATCTCACCCGCACCGGCGGCAGCCTGCACCTGCTGCGCGAACAGCCCCCCGGCGTTGACCACCTGTCGGGCGCTGACAATAAAAGGCTCGCCCGCACTGGTACCCGACACCCGCAGACCTCCGCTGACCGGCTCCAGCCCGGCGACCCGGGTGTTGCAGTACAGCTCGCCGCCGGCGACCTGCAGCGCCGCCTCGAACGACTGCATCAGCGCATGACTGTCGACAATCCCGGTGAGCGGCGAGAACAACCCGGCCACCGCCCGCACCTGCGGCTCACGTGCGGCAACCTCGCCGGCATTCTGCCAGAGCAGCTCGACGCCATTGGCCGCGGCGTTGGCCTGCAGCTTTTTAAGCGCAGGAATCTCGTCTTCGGTAACCGCCACCAGCAGTTTGCCGATGGTGTGATGCGGCACCGCATGGGCGCGGCACCAGCCATACAGCAGGTCGCGCCCCTGCCGGCAAAGCTGCGCCTTGAGCGAGCCCGGCGCATAGTAGATACCCGCGTGAATCACCTCGCTGTTGCGGCTGGAGCAATGCTGACCAATGCTGCTTTCCTGCTCCAGCACCAGCACACTGCGGCCGCCGCGCGCCATGCGCTGGGCGACAGCCAGCCCGACAACCCCTGCTCCGATGACCACCAGATCCACATCCACGCGCAGCTCTCCTCCTGTTTCGCTGCCATTGTGCCGTCAGCAATGGTTCGACAACAGCCCTGCCTATCAAGCCGATTGGCAGAGGCCATCAGTCACCGGTAGCCCTTCTGGCTGGCAGGCACGTATAATGCACGCCTTTGAATGCATCCATCAGCGGAGACACCCATGGCTGAGCGTAAGGCCAGCGTCGCGCGCGACACGCTGGAAACCCAGATCCAGGTCGCCATCAATCTCGATGGCACTGGCCAGGCCGATTTCGACATCGGGGTTCCCTTCCTTGAGCACATGCTCGACCAGATTGCCCGTCACGGGCTGATCGACATGACCATCAAGGCCCGCGGCGACCTGCACATCGACGACCACCACACCGTCGAAGACGTCGGCATCACCCTCGGCCAGGCGTTTGCCAAGGCCATCGGCGACAAGAAAGGCATCCGCCGCTACGGCCACGCCTATGTGCCGCTGGACGAGGCGCTGTCCCGCGTGGTGATCGACTTCTCCGGCCGCCCCGGCCTGCAGATGCACGTGCCCTTTACCCGCGCCAGCGTCGGCGGCTTTGACGTTGACCTGTTCATGGAGTTCTTCCAGGGCTTCGTCAACCACGCCCAGGTCACCCTGCACATCGACAACCTGCGTGGCGTCAACACTCACCACCAGATCGAGACCGTGTTCAAGGCCTTCGGCCGCGCGCTGCGCATGGCGATTGAAGAAGACCCGCGCATGGCCGGCATCACACCTTCAACCAAGGGTTGCCTGTAAGCCATGAGCAGTCATGTAGCCGTCATCGACTATGGCATGGGCAACCTGCACTCGGTTGCCAAGGCGCTTGAACACGCCGGCGCCCGTCAGGTCGACGTGACCAGTGATCCGCAGATCATTCTCGCTGCCGACCGCGTGCTGCTGCCGGGCGTCGGCGCCATTCGCGACTGCGTCAGCGAACTGCGCCAGCTCGAACTGGACGGCGTGGTCCGTCAGGCCGCCAAGGAAAAGCCGCTGCTCGGCATCTGTGTCGGCATGCAGATGCTGCTGGAGCACAGCGAAGAAAATGGCGGCGTTGACTGCCTCGGCTTGTTCCCGGGCAAGGTGCGTTTCTTTGGCAATGAGTTGCATGAAGCCGACGGCACCCGCCTGAAAGTCCCGCACATGGGCTGGAATCAGGTCAAACAGGCGATCGACCACCCGCTCTGGCACCGCATCGAGCAGGATGCCCGCTTCTACTTCGTGCACAGCTATTACGCCGCGCCGGACAAGAGCGGCCAACTGGCCGGGCGCTGCCACTACGGTGTCGACTTCGCCGCCGCACTGGCACAGGACAATGTATTCGCCACCCAATTCCACCCCGAGAAAAGCCACACCAACGGCCTGCAGCTGTTGAGCAACTTTCTCGCCTGGGACGGGCGCTGGTAAACCGAATAAACCCCGAGAAACCCGCTTGAGGCTAAAGGCTGGAAGACCTACACCGAGCTTGATAATCCAGCCTATAGCTTTCAGCCTAAAGCGATGCCGCCAGGCCAAGGAACTCCGACAATGCTTATAATTCCCGCTATCGACCTGAAAGACGGCGCCTGCGTTCGCCTGCGTCAGGGCCTGATGGAAGACGCCACCGTGTTCTCCGACGACCCGGTGGCCATGGCCGCCAAATGGGTCGAAGCCGGCTGCCGACGCCTGCACCTGGTTGACCTGAACGGCGCCTTCGAGGGCAAGCCGGTCAACGGCGATGCCGTCACCGCGATTGCGCGGCGCTACCCCGACCTGCCGATCCAGATCGGCGGCGGCATTCGCTCGCTGGAAACCATCGAGGAATACGTCAAGGCGGGCGTCAGCTACGTCATCATCGGCACCAAGGCGGTCAAAGAGCCGGAGTTCGTCGGCGAAGCCTGCCGCGCCTTCCCGGGCAAGGTCATCGTTGGCCTGGACGCCAAAGACGGCTTCGTTGCCACCGACGGCTGGGCCGAAGTCAGCAGCATTCAGGTAGTCGATCTGGCCAAGCGCTTTGAAGCCGACGGCGTCAGCGCCATCGTCTACACCGACATTGCCAAAGACGGCATGATGCAGGGCTGCAACGTCGAAGCCACCGCCGCGCTGGCCAACGCCACCTCGATTCCGGTGATCGCCTCCGGCGGCATCCACCACATCGGCGACATTCAGACCCTGCTCGACGCCCGCGCCCCCGGCATCATCGGCGCCATCACCGGTCGTGCCATCTACGAAGGCACGCTGGATGTAGCTGAAGCGCAGGCGCTGTGCGATAACGCAACCGCAAGCCGCAAGCCTTAAGCGGCAAGCTGTCCGCGCTGGTTTACTGATTTTGCTTGCAGCTTGAAGCTTGTCGCTTGCAGCTGCTTTCGGAGAAAGCCCATGCCCTTGGCCAAACGCATCATCCCCTGCCTCGACGTCGATAACGGTCGCGTGGTCAAGGGCGTCAAGTTCGAGAACATCCGCGACGCCGGTGATCCGGTGGAAATTGCTCGTCGTTACAACGAGCAGGGCGCGGACGAGATTACCTTCCTCGACATCACCGCCAGCCATCAGGAACGCGACACCACGCTGCACACGGTCGAGCGCATGGCCAGCCAGGTGTTCATCCCGCTGACCGTCGGTGGCGGCGTGCGCACCGTGCAGGATATTCGCAACCTGCTCAATGCCGGCGCGGACAAGGTGTCGATCAACACTGCGGCGGTATTCAATCCCGAGTTCGTTGGCGAGGCGGCGGATCGCTTCGGCTCGCAGTGCATCGTGGTCGCCATCGACGCCAAGCGCGTCTCCGGCCCGAACGAACCCGGGCGCTGGGAAATCTTCACCCACGGCGGACGCAAGCCAACCGGGCTGGACGCAGTCGAGTGGTCGAAGAAGATGGAACAGCTGGGTGCCGGCGAGATTCTGCTGACCAGCATGGATCAGGACGGCGTGAAGAGCGGCTACGATCTGGGCGTCACCCGCGCCATCAGCGATGCACTGCACATCCCGGTGATCGCCTCTGGCGGCGTCGGCAACTTGCAGCATCTGGCTGACGGCGTGCTGCAGGGCGGCGCCGACGCGGTACTGGCAGCCAGCATTTTCCACTTCGGTGAATACAGCATTGCCGATGCCAAGGCCTATATGGCCGAGCGTGGAATCGAGATGCGTCTCTGATATCGCTGACGGCTTCCACGCTCTGCCTGGGAAACCGACCGCACGGACGTTACGCATACCGATAAGCGGCGAGCATTGGAACGATCAGCGACGGCGGAGCGCGCACGGACTCCAGTCCCGTTTACGCGGGCGAGTAGCGCAGGGCTGGCGGGAAACAGGACGGCAGCATGCCTGAGGAGCGCAGCGACGAGTTCTGCCGTCCCCCGCCAGGCCGAGCAACGCAGCGAACCCGAAGGGCCGCGTAGCCGGGTGCCCCGGGGGATCGCTAAGGGGGGCTGGGCAAGCGGCCCCCCTTGGCTCGCCGTAAAAGGCGAAAAGCCATCCGTCAGACGACACCGCAGCCGGCAACACCATGCAAAACTGAACGCACCCGAGATGCACATCCTGACGGGCGCTCCCACGCAGAGCATGAGAGCGATCAACGATTCAGCAGCTACCGCTCCAACAACACCTGCACACTCACCAACCGCACCCCCTCTCCCTCCAGTTGCGGCAAGCGTCGCTCCAGATAGCGCAAGGTCTCAGGATACGGATGACCGATCAGTACCGCCGCGCCGTCCTTGCGCGCCTTGGCGACAGCCAGAGCGAACTCGTGATCAATCTCCGCCTCGGTCCGCTGGTTGTCGAGAAACACGTCGCGGGACACGCTCGGCACCTTTGCCGTCTCGGCAGCAAAGGCCGCCTGGGTTTGTGCCGTGGTGCGGCTGTCGACAAAGAACAGCTGACGCTCACCCAACACCTGCATCAACCAGTCCATACGCTGACGATCCGCAGTAAGCCGACTGCCCATGTGATTGTTGACGCCCTGAATCGGGCTGAAGGCATTCAAGGCGAGTTGCAAACGGGAGCGAAACTCGGCTTCCGGCATGGCCGTGGTCAACCCGCCCGGACCAATCGACAAACCAGCCATGTTTTCCATCGGCAGATGCAGCATCACCGGCTTGCCCGCAGCAGCCGCTTCAGTGGCCAGCAGCTGAGAGTGGGGAAGAAACGGCAGGATGGCCAGTGCAACCGGACCGGGCAACGCCACCACCCGCCGACCAACCGGCAAGCTCTGGCCCACATCATCAATGATGATGGCAAGCTGGGGCAGGGAAGGCAGTTCAGTGGGCAACGTCGGCGGGACTGGCTCGGGCTCGATGACCGCCGGCGGCGGCTCGACCGCAGACAGCGGTGGGACCTCGACCGGCACGACCGGCACGACGGGAACGACAGCAGCGCCGGCATTGGCCGGCTGCTCGGTCGCCGGGGCGGACGAAGGCGCTTCAGGCGACTCATCGTCCGAGCAGGCGACCAGCAGCAGCGAAAAACTCAGGGCAAGCGCGCGCGACACGCCGCCGCATGGCGGACAGGTCCAGCCCATCAATCAGTCTGCGGCGCGCGAACGGGTGGCGATATTCAAGCCCTTTAGCAGGCTCAGCGCCTGGGTCAGCTGATAATCCTCATCAAGCAGATTGCGCTCCGCTCTGGGCTCGCTGCCCGTAGGCCGCTCGTTGCCACTGGCGTTGTTGATGTGGCCTGCCAGATCCGCTTCGCGGAAGCCCATCTCCCCCTCATCAAGGGTCAGATGCCCGCGCTCGACACGGATATCCGGCACAATGCCCTGGGCCTGAATCGAGCGCCCGCTCGGCGTGTAGTAAAGCGCGGTAGTCAGTTTAAGTGCCCGGTCGTTGTTCAGCGGCAATACGGTCTGCACAGAGCCCTTGCCAAAACTGTCGGTCCCCATGATCACACCGCGCCCCAGATCCTGCAGCGCGCCAGCGACAATTTCCGAGGCCGAGGCAGAGCCACCATTGATCAGCACCACCAGTGGCACCGTGCCGGACGGGTTGGCACTGGTGGCATTGAAGCGCATCTCGGCGTTGCTCAGGCGGCCCTTGGTGTAAACAATCAGGCCGCTGTCGACAAAGCTGTCGACCACCTCGACCGCCGCCTGCAGAACGCCGCCGGGGTTGTTGCGCAGATCGAGCACCAGCCCCTTGAGCTGGCCGTCAGCGTTGAGGCGATTGATCGCCGCCCGCACCTCGTCACCGGTGTTGACCTGGAACTGGGTAACACGCAAGTAGGCATAGCCAGGCTCAAGCTCCTCGGTCTTGACGCTCTTGACCTTGATCACAGCGCGCTTGAGGGACACCTCGAACGGGCGCCCCTCGCCGCGCACCAGCGTCAATCGCACCTCGGAACCAGGTTCACCGCGCATGCGGTCAACCGCGTCCATCAGGCTCATGCCTTTTACTGGCTGGTCATCGATCTTGATGATCAGGTCGCCCGCTTCGATGCCAGCTTCAGCGGCCGGCGTGTCATCGATGGGCGAGACGACCTTAAGGAAGCCGTCTTCCTGCCCCACTTCGATCCCCAAGCCGCCAAACTGCCCTTCGGTGCTGTCCTGCAGGCCGGTGTAGTCTTCGGGGGTCAGATAAGCGGAATGGGGGTCTAGCCCTTCGAGCATGCCACGAATGGCGTTTTCCAGCAGCGTCGCGTCATCCACCGGCTCGACGTAGGAGCTGCGAATACGCTCGAACACCTCGGCAAAGGTCCGCAGTTCGTTGAGCGGCAAGGGCGCAGCGGCGGGCTCGGCAGCCTGTTCCTGGGCATGAACCTGCGACAGGCCAAAAGCCAGGGTAAAACCGGCCACCAACAGACTACGCGCTGCAATCATGTAACTCTCCAGTCCGGGAAATTCAACGAGCGCCCTGCCGTCTGCCTGGTGCTGTCATCCAGACAGCATACACCAGCCCAACGGATCCAGCGCCTGACCACGATGACGAATTGCGAAGTAGAGCGAAGGCTCCGCCTGGCCGCCGCTATTGCCGACCGTGGCGATCGCCTCACCCGGCTGCACCCACGCACCGACTTCCTTGAGCAGTGTCTGGTTATGCCCGTACAGGCTCAGATAACCGCCGCCGTGATCCAGAATCAGCAGCAAGCCCGAGCCACGCAGCCAGTCGGCAAACACCACCCGACCACCGTGAATCGCATTCACTGGCGTTCCGCTCGGCGCGTTTATCACCAGTCCGTCCCATTTCAACCGGGCGTCGCTGCCACGCTGACTGCCGAAGCGCGCCGCCAGCTGCCCTCTGACGGGCAGCGGCAGCTTGCCGCGTGCTTGCGCAAACGGCAGGTTGCCGGCAGGCACCGGAATACTGACAACAGCTTCATCGAGACGTTTAATCAGGCGAGTCAATTCCGCGCGCTCGGCCTCGCGCGCGCGTAGCTGTTCGTTCTGGCTGCGCTGCTGACCCTGCAGTGACGCCAGTAGCTCACTGCGTTTGCGCTGCTGGGCCTGCAGCGCAGTGGTGCGCTCGGCCAGCCCTTCACGCTGCTGCTGTAGGTCGTTCTGCTGGGTGATGATTTGCGCACTGGTCTGCTGCAGATCGGCAAGGGTGTCGTTGAAGCGGGAGATTTCCGCAACCCGCGCCTGACCGACGTAATCGTAATAGCGCAGCATCCGCGCCATGCGTCCCGGATCGTCCTGATTGAGCAGCAGCTTCATATAACTCTGCTGTCCGGCCATGTAGGCAGCCCGGACCTGCCGGGCAATCTGTTCCTGCTGCCCCTTGAGCGACGCCTGCAGGGTGCGGGTCTGTTCGCGCAAATCGATCAGCCGGCTCTCGCCATCACGGATCTGTTGCTCCAGCTCGCGCCGCTCGCGCTGCAGACGACCGATGTCGGTCTCGCTTTCCTTCAGCTCGGCCTCCATACCGGAGACCTCCTGACGCAGCCCCTGCAGCATGTCCTTCAGTCGCTCGATGTCCGCCTGCGCCTTTTCCAGCTCGGCCCTCGCGGCACGCGAATCAGCCGGCTGGTCCGCCGCCAGCGGTGCAGCCCAACCGCACACGGCGGTCAGCAGCATGGCCATCAGCGGCCGCCACCAGCGTCCCTGCTGCGAACTAGGCATCGGCGCTTACTTCACGCTGGTGATGATGCTGCGACCGGTCATCTCGGCCGGCTGCGGCAAACCGAGCAGCGTCAGCAGTGTGGGGGCAACGTCAGAGAGGATGCCGCCATCACGCAGCTCGACCTGGCGCGGCCCCACGTAGACGAAAGGTACCGGCTCGCAGGTATGCGCGGTGTGCGCCTGCCCCGTGTGCTCATCAGCCATCTGTTCGACGTTGCCGTGATCAGCGGTAATCAGCGCCTCGCCACCCACCTTCGCCAGCGCGGCGCTGATGCGGTCGATACAGCTATCCAGGCATTCAACGGCGGCAACTGCCGCCTCAAATACACCGGTGTGGCCAACCATGTCGCCGTTGGCATAATTGACGATGATCACGTCGTACCGCTGCTGCTCGATAGCCTCAACGATGCGATCAGTCACTTCCGGCGCGCTCATCTGCGGCTGCAGGTCGTAGGTGGCAACCTGTGGAGAGGGGATCAGGATGCGCTCTTCACCTTCGAACGGCTCTTCGCGGCCGCCAGAGAAGAAGAAGGTCACGTGGGCGTACTTTTCAGTTTCGGCAATACGCAGCTGCGTCTTGCCCTGCTTCGCCAGATATTCGCCCAGCACGTTTTCCAGCGTTGCCGGCGGATAGGCACAGGGGGCCGGGATATCGGCGGCGTACTGGGTCAGCATGACGTAGCCGGCCAGTTTGAGTTCGCGCTGACGGGCAAACCCGCTAAAACCGGGGTCAACGAACGCACGGCTCAGTTCCCGGGCACGGTCTGCGCGGAAGTTCATGAAGATGACTGCATCGCCGTCCTCGACCCTGACTGGCGCGCCAATGGTGGTGGCTTTGACGAACTCGTCGCTTTCACCACGCTCGTAGGCAGCAGCCAGACCGTCGGCCGCCGTCGGCGCATTGAACTCACCCTGACCTTCAGTGATCAGGCTGTAGGCCGCCTCGACCCGCTCCCAGCGGTTGTCACGATCCATCGCGTAGTAACGACCGATCAGGCTGGCCGTGCGCCCCTTGCCAAGGCGCGCGTAGGTGTTTTCCATCATCTGCAGCGAGGGTTCGGCGCTCCTCGGCGGCGTGTCGCGACCGTCAAGGAAACCGTGCACATAGATGTGCTCGCCGCCACGGCGGGCCGCCAGCTCGACCATGGCGGCCAGCTGATCCTCATGACTGTGCACGCCACCCGGCGACAGCAGGCCCATGACGTGCACCGCACGACCCGCGGCCACGGCCTTGTCGACCGCAGCGCAGAGGACCGGGTTCTCGAAGAAATCGCCATCCTTAATCGACTTGGTAACACGGGTGAAGTCCTGATAGACCACCCGGCCGGCGCCCAGATTCATGTGTCCAACTTCAGAGTTGCCCATCTGGCCATCAGGCAGGCCGACATCCATGCCTGAACCGGATACCAGCGTATGTGGGGCATTGGCCCAAAGCCGGTCCCAGACCGGTGTATTGGCCGCCATGATCGCGTTGGAATCAGGGGACTCACTGTGACCGAAGCCGTCCAGAATCATCAGAACCAGAGGTTTGGGCGCTGCTGTCATGGCAAATAACTCACATTGGGAAGATCAGGAAAGGAACTGCGTGCCTGTCGGCCGCCAACATGCTCGACAGTTTACTGGTCGGGCGGCAGCCTGTCATGCTCGGTTCCCGCCATCGTTGGTGTATACTCGCGAGCTTTCAGCGTACCGGAAGCCAGTTCAATGCAGTTTCTTCAACATCTGATCGAATTCATCGGCAATCACTACCTGCTGACCACCGCTTTTCTTGTCATCCTCGCCCTGCTGCTGTTTACCGAAGGCCGCAAGGCTGGCGCGTCGCTCAGCACCAGCCAGGCGACTGCCCTGATAAACCGCGAGCAGGCTGTTGTGATCGACCTGCGGCCAAAGAAAGATTTCAGCGCAGGCCACATCGTCGACTCCATCAACATCCCCTACGACGCGCTGGAAAAACGCATGGGCGAACTCGACAAGCACAAGGGCAAGCCCCTGCTGCTGGTCTGCGCCGCCGGCCAGCACGCCTCCGGCTGCGCCAAGCAGTTGAAAGCCGCCGGCCACGAAAGCGTGGCTCGCCTGTCCGGCGGCATTTCCGGCTGGCGCGCCGACAACCTGCCACTGGTGAAATGATATGGCTGACGTCGTAATTTACAGCAGCAACTACTGTCCGTTCTGCACGCGTGCCAAGCAACTGCTGGCCAGCAAGGGCGTGGAATACCGCGAAATCAGCGTTGACGGTCAGCCTGCCCTGCGCGCGGAAATGACGCGCCTGGCCGGCGGCCGCACCTCAGTCCCGCAAATCTGGATTGGTGATACCCACGTTGGCGGCTGCGACGAGCTGTTCGCCAGCCAGCGCGCTGGACAACTGGATGCGCTGCTGGCAGGGTAAGCAGCGCTTTCAACACGCAATTACAACCATCACATCAAGGATTTTTCACGATGGCCGAAGAACAGAACAATCAAGCCGCCAACGGCGCACAGGCAGGTCAGCCGCAGTTCAGCCTGCAGCGCATCTACGTCAAAGACCTTTCCTTCGAGTCGCCGAAGTCGCCGGCCGTTTTCCAGAGCCAGTGGAACCCCCACGTCAATCTGGACCTGAACACCCGTAACAGCGAGCTGCAGCCCGGCGTCTACGAAGTAGTGCTGACCGTCAACGCCACCGTTACCAGTGGCGAAAACGAGGTCTGCTTCATCGCTGAAGTCCAGCAGGCCGGCATCTTCGCCATCGACGGCCTGGAAGACGCCGCCCTGCGCCACACCCTCGGCGCCTTCTGCCCGAACATCCTGTTCCCCTACGCCCGCGAAGCCATCGACAACCTGGTTCTGCGCGGCAGCTTCCCTCCCCTGATGCTCGCACCGGTCAACTTCGATGCCCTGTTCGCCCAATCCGAACAGCGTCGTGCCAGCGAAGCTGAAGGCACTGCCTGATCAGTACCTGCGTGCCGGGCCATCTGGTCCGGCAACGGGCGCACCAGACGCCCGACAACTATCTGATCTTGTGCGCCCGCCAGCGCATGCTCTAAGGTAGGCGTCCGCACCCCGAACGAAGACGGAATCTCGCATGACCCTGCCGGCCTCTCGCCCCCTTTATCTGCTCGCTCTGATCGTGTCTGTCCTGTTGCTGACTGCCGCCCTGTATTTAGAGCATGTTGTCGGCCTTGAGCCCTGTCCGCTCTGTATCATCCAGCGCATCGCCGTCATCGTGGTTGGCCTGATCTGCCTCGCAGCTGTGCTGCACAACCCGAGCCCGAAGCATGGCAGACGAACCGGCGCAAGGGTCTACGGCGTCCTGGTGACACTGGCAAGCCTGGCCGGCGCCATCACTGCCGGCCGTCAGGTCTGGCTGCAGCACCTGCCACCGGATCAGGTGCCCTCGTGCATCCTGCCGCTGGACTACATGCTCGAAACAATGCCGTTCTGGGACGTGCTCAGTCAGGTATTTAGCGGCACCGCGCAGTGCGCAGAGGTGACCTGGACCTTCTTTGGCCTGAGCATCGCCGAGGGCACCCTGATCGCCTTCATCTGCTACACCGTGTTTGGCCTGATGCAGGTGCTGCGCAAGGTCGACTGACCGGGCGAGCCGCGCCGCGTCAGAACCCTTGATGCAGCAACACTGACTGGCCTATTCTGTTGCAACTCGGTAATCACTCACAGCCAACATGTCGGCACAGCCGACACTGCCGAAAGAGGTGGAAGATGCTGGAAACTTGCACAACCTCCCAGGAACGCTGGGGCGGCGTCCACCAACTGATCGACCGCTGGCTGGCCGAACGCAACCAGTTGATCATGGACTACACCCGCCTGCGTCAGCGCGTTCACACACCCGACTCGGCCGACACGGCCCTATCCGCCTTCTGCGACGTTCTGGTCGACTATGTTTCGGCCGGCCACTTCGAAATCTACGAGCAGCTGCTGCGCGAAGCGCAGGATTTCGACGACCAGCGCGGTATTGAACTGGCTCATCAGGTTTATCCCAGGATCGAGGCCATCACTCGCGAAGCAGTCACCTTCAATGACAGTTACGGCCAACTGGCGAGCATTGTTGACGAAGAACAGATGCAGCAAAGACTGCAACAGCTGGGTGCCCTGCTACATGAACGTTTTGAGCTTGAAGACTGTCTGATCGAAGTACTGCACAACGCTCACAAGGATCTGCTCAGCACTGTCTGAGCAATCCACGCATAAGGAACATCTGCTCGTGACCAGCACAGACAAGCCAAAAGCCGCCGACAAAGTTTCCTCACCGCTGCACCTGCTGCAGACGCTGACCCGAACCCTCAACGAGCACCTTACCGAGGCCTGCGAGCAGGCGGTCAAGGATGCCGGCAAGGCATTGGAGAAACTCCAGCGCCAGCAGGAGAAGCTCGAGGACAAACTCAGGCAGAGCGAAGCCAAGCTGGCGGATCGCACCGCTGAGGATCCCGGCAAAGGTGGCGGCAAGACCCGTCGCAAGATCGCTGACCTGCAGGCCGCCCTGCTTGATCTCAAGCAGGCTCGCAGCAATGCTGAGAACTACATCCAGAAGCTGGAAGCCGATGTGCGCCAGACGCTGCGTCTGGCCAAGGGGCTTGACCGTATTGACGCCCAGGTCAGCCAGGCGCTCGACCGACGCGACGCTCCCAAACCGGCAGCCAAGCCGCGCAGCCGCCGGGCCCCGGCCAAGCGCAAGCCTGCGACCACGAAAGCCGAATCGCAGCCCACTACAGAAGCGAACTAAGCTCCTGCTCAAGGCGTAGCGCCAGCTGCTCCAGCAGCTCGGCGCGACGCCCGCTTAGCGCACCTTCGCAGGCCCCTGCCAGACAGGCCGACAAATCGGCAGCAGTCAACTCGCTACAGCCCAGCCAAGCCCCCAGGCGAGCCAATTGATTTAGCTCTGCCTCGATCTCCGTCTGCTTCGCGACCTGATACAACGCCTGCGACTGTGGGTCACCAGCGAGACTGCGCCGGGCTTCGCGGGCCGGCAGAATGACCGCCTCGCGCCAGGCGCCCTGCTCCGTCTGCAGAGCCTGCCAGCGGGACGCCGGCAACGCCCGCCGCTGCTGCCACAACCAGATGGCCAACAGCAGCAGCAACACGTCCTCGTCGCACTCGTCCTGCAGCGCCAGCAGCAGCGGCGCTACGCCGTCTATGGCGTAAAGCCATTGCGCCCATTGCGGCAAGCCGAAGGTTGTCTCACGCATTATGCTTCTCCCGCCTTCTGGCGCTGATATACTCCCGCCCCATGATCAGCATCGACTCCCTTACCCTGCAGCGCGGCCCCCTGCGACTGCTTGAACACGCCAACCTTACCCTGCACGCCGGCCAGAAAGTCGGCTTGCTGGGGACCAATGGTGCCGGCAAATCCAGCCTGTTTGCCCTGCTGCGTGGCCAGATAGAACCCGACGCCGGCAGCTGCAGCGTACCGGCTGACTGGCGCATTGCCCACATGCAGCAGGAAGTCAGCGCACTGGACCGCCATGCGGTCGACTATGTCCTCGACGGTGACCAGCGCCTGCGTGACATCCAGCGACGGCTGGCCGAAGCCGAGCGCCTGGAGCAGGCCGAGCAACTCGGCGCACTATACGCCGAACTGGAAAGTCACGGCGGTTTCAGCGCCGACAGCCGTGCCCGCACCCTGCTCGCGGGGCTTGGTTTCACTAGCGAGCAGTGCAACCGCCGGGTCGGCGACTTCTCCGGTGGCTGGCGGATGCGCCTGAACCTGGCCCAGGCGCTGATGTGCCCATCCGACCTGCTACTGCTAGACGAGCCAACCAACCACCTCGACCTCGATGCCATCCTCTGGCTGGAAGACTGGCTGCGTAACTACCCCGGCACCCTGCTGCTGATCTCCCACGACCGCGACTTTCTGGATGCGGTGGTCGAGCATATCGTGCACTTTGAAAACCGCGCGCTGCATCTTTACCGCGGCGGTTTCAGCCAGTTCGAGCGCACCCGCGCAGAACGCCTGGCACAGCAGCAGTCGGCCTTTGAGAAGCAGCAGGCCGAGCGTGAGCACATGCAGAGCTATATTGCCCGCTTCCGCGCCAAGGCCAGCAAGGCGAAGCAGGCACAAAGCCGTCTGAAAGCCCTTGAGCGGATGGAAGAACTGAGTCCCGCGCACATCGACTCGCCGTTCTCATTCAGCTTCCGCGAGGCCAGCAACCAGTCAACACCACTGATCGACCTGCATCAGGGCAGCCTCGGCTACGACGGCAACGCCATTCTCGAACAGGTCAAGCTGCAGCTGGCACCGGGTGCGCGCATCGGTCTGCTCGGCCCCAACGGCGCCGGCAAATCGACCCTGATCAAATCACTGGCAGGTAGCCTGCCACTGCTTGGTGGTGAGCTGAAAACCGGAGAGCACCTGGCGATCGGCTATTTTGCCCAGCATCAGCTCGACAGCCTCGACCCGGCCGCCAGCCCACTACTGCATCTGGCACGGCTGGCACCGGATGAGCGCGAGCAGGTGCTGCGCAACTTCCTCGGTGGTTTCGACTTCAAGGGCGATCGCATCGAAGAGCCGGTGCTGAATTTTTCCGGCGGCGAAAAGGCCCGGCTGGCATTGGCGCTGATTGCCTGGCAACGCCCGAATCTGCTGCTGCTGGACGAACCAACCAACCACCTCGACATGGAAATGCGCCACGCACTGACTGTCGCCCTGCAGGCCTTCGAAGGTGCCATGCTGCTGGTGTCCCACGACCGCGCACTGATCCGCGAAACCACAGACGAACTGTGGCTGGTCGCCGACGGCCGCGTGCGCAGCTACGAACAGGATCTCGACAGCTACACCCGCTGGCTAGCCCAGTTCCGTCAACAGCAAGCCGCCGCTGCCGCACCTGAATCCGCTTCCAGCGCCCCCAAGGTTGACGCCAAGGCACAGCGCCGGGCGGCCGCCGAACAGCGCCAGCTGCTGGCACCACTGAAAAAAGCGGCGGAAAAACTTGAGAAAGAGCTGAACAAGGTCAGCGAACTGAACGCCGAGGTCGAGAACACACTGGCTGATAGCAGCCTGTACGAAGCCGCCAACAAGGACCAACTGAAGGAGCTGCTGGCGCGGCAGACCGAGTACCGCCAGCAGATTGCCCAGCTGGAAGAAGACTGGCTGCTGGCTCAGGAAGAGCTGGAAGCGCTGCAACAAGAACTCGGCAATAGCTGAGCAAGGAGCCAAGATGACCATCTGGATCGACGCCGACGCCTGCCCCAGACCGGTACGCGACGTCACCGTCAAAGCCGCCCGACGCAAGCAGGTCGAGCTGGTACTGGTTGCCAACAGTGCCCAGCAACTGCCGCCCGGCCCCGGCATACGCCAGGTGACAGTAGCCGCCGGCGCCGACGCTGCCGACCATTACATCATTGAACACTCACGGCCAGGTGACCTGGTGGTGACCGCCGACGTGCCGCTGGCAGCTGGCCTGGTAGACCGCGGCGTCACTGCCATCAACCCGCGCGGCCAGATCTACGACAAGGGCAGCATCGGCGAGCGTCTGGCAGTGCGCAACCTGATGGACGAGCTGCGCGGTGCCGGACTGGCCGGACGCGGCGGCCCAGCACCCTACAACGACAAAGACAAACAGGCCTTCGCCAACGCACTGGACCGACTGATCGCGCGCCTTTGAAACTCAGGGCTCGCGCGCAACTGTGCACCGTCGGACACCAAAAACAGAGCGCACACCATATCCAGCTCGACCGCCTCGCTAATCTTGGTCAAAGCGTTAAACCGTGCACGCTCGGCGTGCAGCTAACGCTGCATCAAGGCTCAGCCGTTGAGGGAAACGGGACACCCCCAGCGGTGTCCTTCAGTGAAGGCAGGTCACACAGACAGGCAACGACATCCTGCCGGGTAACATCCACCTTGCGCCCTGCCAGCAGAGCCTGAACCACCGGCTCGACAAAACTGCTGTCAGCACTGCAATGCGCGCCATCGCTGTAAGGACCAACATAGGTCAAACTGCCGTCCGCGGCCCAAATGGCAATCGAGGGCGCGCCCGGCCATTCGGCCCAGGCCTCGGGTATCGGCCAATAGGGCAACTGGCTCAATCCGGAGGGCATACCCTCCGCCGATTGCTGACCTGAACGGGCAAAACGCACCCCCTGCCCGGCGAAGCGAACCGTCATCTCGTCTACGTAAGCCTCATGACCTGCGCTGCAGGGACAGTTTGACTGCCACACGTGCACTACCTGCACCTGACCAATCGGGAACGGCGGCGCAACCTGCTCTGCCTGGAAGAACGCCGGGCGTTCAAACGCCTTGACGTAACGCCCCTCAAACCACCAATAGGCCCAGGCCAATCCCGCCAGCCATAGCAACATCGCCATACCGACGAGAGACCTGCGCAGCCAGATATTCATTCACAATTCACCATGCCAAGTATCGGCGCTATTGTGCCACAGTGCTGCACCACCACAGCGCTATGCGACATTCTGGCATGCGCGATATTTGTGCAAACCCGGACACAACTTCGGCAGCTGGCCATTTGCTCTCATAGCACCGTGTTTTATCGTAGCCGGCTTGATTGCAACTGCCCCGACTGCGGGCAAACCAACCTGTCACGGACGAAACAGCGTTGACGGCCCCTGGCCGAGGATGAGTGCGCACATGCTGGCTGATCTGGACCTCAAGACACTGACCGTCACCCTGACGGTAGTCACCCTGGCAATCACGCTGCTGTTGTGCCTGGTAGGCTGGCAGGTCGGACCACGGCATGGCATGCGTTACTGGACGCTTGGCAACCTCGCCGTGATGCTTGGTTTGCTGCTGAACATCAATCAGGGGCACATCCCCCATAGCCTGTCTATCGTGCTCGCCAACGGCCTGATGACTCTGGGCTTGGGCGTCGTCTGGCTCGGCTTACGCAACTTCCGCGACCTCTCGCAGCCGCAATGGATGCCCATGTTTGCTGCGCTGGTCACCATGCTACTACTTTGGTTTTTCCGCTATCAGGTCGACAACCTGCCCGTTCGCTACGCCATCAGTTCATTGGTGCTCGGCGGCTTCTGCCTGCTCTGCGCCGCAGAGCTGCTGGTACCCACACGCGCGCCTATGCGCACCGCGAGCTGGTTCAGTGGCCTCATTGCACTTGCCTACGGGCTCATCCTGGTTGCCCGACCGGCGGCATCACTGGCCGGCTGGAACGGACCTGCCGACCTGCTCGGCGGGCCGCTACAGCTGATCACCGTACTGGGTGCCATAGCCGCCCAGATCGGCATGGTTAGCGGCTTCATTTTGATGATCCACTACCGTAATCTGGACCGGCTCCGTGCCCTGTCGGAACAGGACCCGCTGACCGGCGCGCTCAACCGCCGCAGCCTGCAGCAACAGGCCGAGTTGATGCTGTGCCGCACCCGGCTAAGCAACGAGCCGATTACGCTAATCATGCTCGACGCCGACCATTTCAAACGCATCAATGACGAGTTTGGGCATCAGACCGGTGACGAGGTGCTCTGCCACCTGGTCGACCAGACACGCCTGCATCTGCGCAGCAGAGACCTGCTCGGACGCTTTGGTGGCGAAGAGTTCGTGCTACTGCTACCGGGCCTGAACAGCCTGAGCGCCAGCCAGGTTGCAGAGCGTATTCGGCAGTCGATCAGCGATGCCGCGTGGCCCACACACAAGCACACCGTCAACATCACCGTAAGCCTCGGAGTAGCCTGTTCCGAGCATCACGGTTATGATTTCACTACGCTGCTCGGCGCTGCCGATGCCGCGCTCTACTGTGCCAAGGGGCTCGGGCGCAACCGCGTCGAGCAAGCCCAGGCTCCCGGCGATGCTGCCCAGGAGCTGGTTGCCCTCCGCCTCCTGTCACATTTCCGTCACAATCTGGACGTATAACGTCAGTCAGACAGGTGCACTGCGACCCGCACCCCCCTGGAGTCCCCGTGAGTAATTCCCCTGTTCAGCGCCCTTTTCCCCTCAGCCGCCCACGCCGCATGCGCAAGGATGATTTTTCCCGCCGCATGATGCGTGAACACACCCTGACCACGGACGACCTGATCTACCCGGTTTTTGTCCTGGAAGGCGAGCAACAACGCGAAGCGATTGCCTCCA
Organism: Halopseudomonas oceani; assembly: GCF_002903165.1. Taxonomy (GTDB): domain Bacteria; phylum Pseudomonadota; class Gammaproteobacteria; order Pseudomonadales; family Pseudomonadaceae; genus Halopseudomonas; species Halopseudomonas oceani. Next base: position 60,215 of record NZ_PPSK01000006.1, on the reverse strand, counting down.
TGCCGGGCATTGAGCGGCTATCGATCGATTTGCTGCTGGAGGAAGCTGCCGAACTGGTAGAGCTGGGCATTCCAGCCATTGCCCTGTTCCCGGTTACGCCGCTGGAGAAAAAGTCGCTGGATGCTGCCGAAGCCTGGAACCCGGAAGGCCTGGCCCAGCGCGCAGTGCGCGCCCTGAAAGCCCGCTTCCCAGACCTGGGCGTCATTACCGATGTTGCCCTCGACCCGTTCACCACCCACGGGCAGGACGGCATCATCGACGACAACGGCTATGTGATAAACGAAGTCACGGTCGAGGCGCTGGTAAAGCAGACCCTCTCGCACGCCGAAGCCGGTGCCGACATCGTTGCCCCGTCCGACATGATGGACGGGCGGGTTGGCGCCATGCGTGAAGCGCTGGAAGCCTCGGGTTACATTCACACCCGGATTCTTGCCTACTCCGCCAAGTACGCCAGCGCCTACTACGGCCCGTTCCGCGACGCGGTGGGCTCGGCCGGCAACCTTGGCAAGGGCAACAAATCGACCTACCAGATGGACCCGGCCAACAGCAATGAGGCACTGCACGAAATCGCCACGGACCTGTCTGAAGGTGCGGACATGGTCATGGTCAAGCCCGGCATGCCCTATTTGGATGTGGTGTACCGGGTGAAAGAAACCTTCAAGGTGCCCACCTTTGTCTACCAGGTCAGCGGCGAATATGCCATGCACTGCGCCGCCATCAACAATGGCTGGCTCAACGAAGCGGTTATCCTGGAATCGCTGACCGCCTTCAAGCGCGCAGGAGCCGACGGCATCCTGACCTATTTCGCCAAGACCGCTGCCCGTCAGTTACGCAGCCGTCAGTAGTTCTATCGAGGAGACCATGTCAGAGCTCAACAGCACCCGAGACACCACCAAGGACGATATCGCGCCGCCTGCCGAAAGCAGTCCCCGCAGCGATCTGGTCACCCGTCCGGCACAGGTCAGCGAAAAGGTCGTCGAGGCTACCCCGGTACCCGACCTGAATGCGCCTGAGCTCTACATTCACCGAGAACTGTCGCAACTGCAGTTCAACATCCGCGTGCTGGAACAGGCGCTGGATGAGTCCTACCCGCTGCTTGAGCGCCTGAAGTTCCTGCTGATCTTCTCCAGCAACCTGGATGAGTTTTTTGAAATCCGCGTTGCCGGCCTGAAAAAGCAGATTACCTTCGCCCGCGAGCAAACCGGCCCGGACGGACTGCAGCCACAACAGGTACTGAGCAAGATCAGCGAAACCGCGCACTATCAGGTCAGCCGCCAGTACAGCATCCTCAACGATATTCTGCTGCCGCAACTGAACGAAAAGGGCATTCGCTTCCTGCGCCGCTATCAGTGGACGCACAAGCAAACCCTGTGGATTCGCCGCTTCTTCCGCCAGCAGGTCGCGCCGATCATCAGCCCGATTGGGCTGGACCCGACGCACCCCTTCCCGCTGCTGGTGAACAAGAGCCTGAACTTTATCGTTCAGCTCGACGGCATCGACTCCTTCGGTCGCGACTCCGGCATGGCGATCATTCCCGCGCCGCGCTCGCTGCCGCGCCTGATTCGCCTACCCGACGAGCTGTGTGATGGTGGCGACAACTTCGTGTTCCTCTCGTCAATGATCCACGCCCATGCCGACGAGCTGTTCCCCGGCATGAAAGTACTCGGCTGCTACCAGTTCCGCCTGACCCGCAACGCCGACCTGATCGTGGACCCGGACGAAGTCGACGACCTGGCCCGTGCGCTGCGCGGCGAGCTGCTGTCGCGCCGCTATGGCGACGCGGTAAGGCTCGAGGTCGCTGACAACTGCCCGAAGCCGCTGACCGACTTTCTGCTGCGCCAATTCGGTCTGACCGAAGCGGAACTGTACGAGGTCAACGGCCCGGTCAACCTGACCCGGCTGTTCTCCATCACCGGCCTGGAAAATCACCCGCAACTGCAGTTCCCGCCGTTCAGCCCGGGCCTGCCGCGGGTACTATCGGGTGCCGACAACCTGTTTCAGGCCATCAGCAAGCAGGACATTCTGCTGCAGCACCCCTATGAGTCATTTTCCCCAGTCGTCGACCTGCTGCGGCAGGCGGCACAGGATCCAAACGTGCTGGCGATCAAACAGACCCTCTATCGCACCGGCGCCAACTCTGAAATCGTTAACGCGCTGGTCGATGCAGCGCGCAACGGCAAGGAAGTGACCGTGGTGATCGAACTGCGGGCGCGCTTTGATGAGGAGTCCAACCTGCAGCTGGCGAGCCGTTTGCAGCAGGCAGGGGCGGTAGTGATTTATGGCGTGGTCGGCTTCAAGACCCACGCCAAGATGATGCTGATCCTGCGCCGGGAAGAGAAGAACCTGAAGCGCTATGTACACCTGGGCACCGGCAATTACCATGCTGGCAACGCCCGCCTGTACACCGACTACAGCATCCTGACCTCGGACGTGGCGCTGACCGAAGACGTGCATAAGCTGTTCAACCAGTTGATCGGCATGGGCAAGACCCAGCGCATGAAGAAGCTGTTGCAGGCCCCCTTCACTCTCAAGAAGCGCCTGCTGGAGCTGATCAACCGGGAAACCCTCAACGCCCAGGCCGGCAAGCCGGCGCACATCATCGCCAAGGCCAACTCGCTGACCGATGCCAAGGTCATCAAGGCCCTGTACAAGGCCTCCCAGTGCGGGGTGAAGGTCGACCTGATCGTGCGCGGCATGTGCTGCCTGCGCCCTGGCATTCCCGGGGTCTCGCACAACATCACCGTGCGCTCGATCATCGGTCGCTTCCTGGAACACAGCCGGGTCTATTACTTCCTCAACGACGGTCAGGAGCAGGTCTGGATGTCCAGTGCGGACATGATGGAGCGCAACCTCGACAAGCGCGTCGAGACCTGCTTCCCACTTGAAGGCAAAAAGTTGATCACCCGCGCCAAACAGGAACTGCAGGTGTTTCTGACCGACAATACCCGCAGCTGGATCCTGCAACCCGATGGCTCCTACGTGCTGAGCTCACCGAGCGGCAACCAGATTCCCCGCAGTGCCCAGGCAACACTGCTGGAGAAACTAGCCAATTCGTCTCAGCGGACCGTCAACCTGTAACCAGCCTTGGCCCAGTACTGCGCTTCACGCTCGAAGTCAGCCTGGGTCAGCGGGTTCTGCTCAAGCCAGCCACCGGGGAAGGTCACGACCAATGCGTCGTGACTGGCCTCGACGGCGATTTCCGGCATTTCCTGAAAGCCACGGATATGGTGATAGAGAATCGCCAGCCGCAGGATCATGCACAACCGCAGCAGGTTGACCGCCTCATCACCGAACTCGGCCAGCCGGTCGCCGCTCGGCATGTTGCGCCGATGCCCGCGCACCAGCAACGCCAATGCCTGCTGATCCTGCCGTGAGAAACCGGGCAGGTCAGAGTGCTCGATCAGATAGGCACCGTGCTTGTGGTACTGACTGTGGGCGATATCCAGCCCGATCTCGTAGACCCGCGCCGCCCAGGTCAACAGCGGGGCCTGCTTACTGTTAGCCAGTTGCCAGGCAGCGTCCACCTTGTGCAGCAGCCGCTGGGCCTTGGCCTCGACCCGGGCGGCCTGCTCCAGATCGACGTGATAACGCTCCATCAGCGCGCTCAGCGTGCGCTCACGCACGTCTTCATGGCTGTAGCGACCAAGCAGGTCGTAGAGCACACCCTCACGCAAGGCGCCCTCGGAATGATGCATGGTCTCGACCCCAAGGGCATCAAACAGCGCTTCGAGAATCGCGAGGCCGGCTGGCAGGATCGGCTGCCGATCCGACTTGAGACCTTGCACCTCCAGTTTGTCGACATGCGCGGCCTTCAGCACCTTGCGCTTGAGCCACTGCAACCCTTCGCGGGTTACTTCGCCCTGACCGCGGCCACCAGCCTGAATGCACTGGCCAACCGCGCGAATGGTTCCAGATGCGCCAATCGCCTCGCTCCAGCCAAGGCGCTGAATAGCCTGTTCGATGTTCATCAGCTCCAGGCGGGCCGCAGTGTAGGCCTGGCTGTAGCGCGCAGCCGTGATCTTGCCATCAGGAAAAAACTGGCGCGTGAAAGCAACACAGCCGATGCTCAGGCTTTCCCGCAGCAGCGGCTCGAAGCGCTCACCGACGATGAACTCGGTGCTGCCACCGCCAATGTCGACCACAAGGCGCTTGCCTTCGTCGTCGGCCAGCGTGTGGGATACCCCCAGGTAAATCAGGCGCGCCTCTTCGCGGCCCGATACCACTTCAACCCGGTGGCCCAGCACCTGCTGCACCTGACGAATGAACTGTCCGCGGTTGCGTGCCTCACGCAGGGCGTTGGTACCGACGATCCGCACCGCCCCCTGCGGCAGACCGTTGATCAACTGCGCGAACCGGCGCAAACAGTCGAGCCCTCGTTGCATTGCCTCGTCGCTGAGCATGTTGTCATCGTCCAGCCCAGCGGCCAGCTGCACCTTTTCGCCCAACCGCTCGAGGATACGTATTTCCCCTTGCTCAACCCGTGCCAACACCATGTGAAAGCTGTTGGAGCCCAGATCAATTGCGGCTACCAGCGAAAAATCATTCGGCTGTGCGTCTGCCATGCACTCTTCCTGTCAGGTCTCAGTTGCCCCGATTCTAGCACCGGGTCGATGACAATTGCCTGCACAACGGTACTGATCATCGCCTTTCGCAGCCGCATCCGGTGGTGCTATGATTCGGCAATTCCGCCTTTTTATCCCTCTGGAGAAACACATGAGCGATCTGATTGTGCATGTCACTGACGGCAGCTTCGAAGACGAAGTGCTCAAGTCCGATACCCCTGTTCTGGTTGATTACTGGGCAGAATGGTGTGGTCCCTGCAAAATGATCGCCCCGGTACTGGACGAGATAGCCAAGGACTACAGCGGCAAGCTGAAAATCTGCAAGCTGAACATCGACGAAAACGCAGAAACCGCACCAAAGTACGGCGTACGCGGCATTCCGACCCTGATGCTGTTCAAGGACGGCAACGTCGAGGCGACCAAGGTTGGCGCCCTGTCCAAGTCGCAACTGGCAGCCTTCCTCGACAGCAACATCTGATATATCCAGCCCCGACACAGCCGTCGGGGCTTTTTTTGCAACCGCAATGCTGGACGTCACCGGCAGGCGGTGCTAGATTTGGCTTCCAACGCCCTGACCGCACCCTGCGCAGCGGCTTCTCAAACACACACCGCAGCCAAGCTGATCGCCCCATGTTCCGTGGCGGCCGAAACAAACCTTTCCTGCCGAAACTCTTACATCACTCTCCGAACCTATGAACCTGACCGACCTCAAACAAAAACCTATTACCGAACTGTTGGAAATCGCCAACCAGATGGGCCTCGAGAATATGGGCCGATCGCGAAAACAGGATGTGATCTTCGGCATCCTGAAAAAGCACGCCAAAGGCGGTGAAGACATTCTCGGTGATGGCGTTCTGGAGATTCTGCAGGACGGCTTCGGCTTCCTCCGCTCGGCTGACTCGTCCTATCTCGCCGGCCCGGACGACATCTACGTCTCGCCCAGCCAGATCCGCCGTTTCAACCTGCGTACCGGTGACACCATTTCCGGCAAGATTCGCCCGCCGAAAGACGGCGAACGCTACTTTGCCCTGCTGAAGGTTGATTCGATCAACTTCGACAAGCCGGAAAACACCAAGAACAAGATCCTGTTCGAAAACCTTACCCCGCTGTTCCCTGATGAGCGCCTGGTCATGGAAGCCGGCAACGGTTCCACCGAAGACCTGATGGCCCGCATCATCGATCTCTGCGCGCCGATCGGCAAAGGCCAGCGTGGCCTGCTGGTTGCACCGCCGAAGGCCGGTAAGACGCTGATGCTGCAAAACATCGCTTCGAACATCGCCCGCAACAACCCCGAGTGCCACCTGATCGTTCTGCTGATCGACGAGCGCCCGGAAGAAGTAACCGAAATGCAGCGCACCGTGCGCGGCGAAGTGGTCGCTTCTACCTTCGACGAGCCGCCAGCCCGTCACGTTCAGGTCGCCGAAATGGTGATCGAGAAGGCCAAGCGTCTGGTTGAACACAAGAAAGACGTGATCATCCTGCTCGACTCCATCACCCGTCTGGCCCGTGCCTACAACACGGTGATCCCGAGTTCCGGCAAAGTACTGACCGGTGGTGTCGACGCCCACGCCCTGGAAAAGCCCAAGCGCTTCTTTGGCGCCGCGCGCAACATCGAAGAAGGCGGCAGCCTGACCATCATCGCCACCGCGCTGGTCGATACCGGCTCGAAAATGGACGAGGTGATCTACGAGGAGTTCAAGGGTACCGGCAACATGGAGATCCACCTGGATCGCAAGATTGCCGAGAAGCGCACCTTCCCGGCGATCAACATCAACCGTTCCGGCACCCGTCGCGAAGAACTGCTGACCAGCGAAGACGAACTGCAACGCATGTGGATTCTGCGCAAGATTCTGCATTCGATGGACGAGATCGCCGCGATCGAGTTCCTGCTGGACCGTCTGAAAGATACCAAGACCAACGACGAGTTCTTCCTGTCGATGAAGCGCAGCAAGAACTAAAACCCAGCCACAAGCGGCAAGCTTTCCGCGCGGGCTTGCCGCTTCGCGCTGGGCCCGCCGCCCCGCTGCCAACCCGGCGGGCGGGTCAAACTCCCAAGCGGCATGCCTCGTCCAGCTTGCCGCTTGCAGCTTGAGGCTTGAAGCTAGATGCAATATTCCGATCTACGCGATTTCATCAAGGGCCTGGAACAGCGCGGCGAACTCAAGCGCATCCAGACACCCATTTCTCCCGTGCTGGAGATGACTGAAGTCTGCGACCGCACCCTACGCAAGGGTGGCCCCGCCCTGTTGTTTGAAAACCCTACCGGTTTCGACATGCCCGTCCTTGGCAACCTGTTCGGTACACCCGAGCGCGTCGCCATGGGCATGGGCGCCGAGAGCATCAGTGAGCTGCGCGAAATCGGCAAGCTGCTGGCCTTTCTCAAGGAACCCGATCCGCCGAAAGGCCTGAAGGACGCCTGGTCAAAGCTGCCAATTTTCAAAAAAGTCATCAATATGGCGCCCAAGGTAGTAAAGGACGCGCCATGTCAGGCCCAGGTATTTGAAGGCGACGATGTCGACCTCGGGCGCATTCCGATACAAACCTGCTGGCCCGGCGACGCTGGGCCGCTGATCACCTGGGGACTGGTAGTCACCCGCGGCCCGCACAAAGAACGACAGAACCTGGGCATCTACCGCCAACAGGTCATTGGCCGCAACAAGGTGATCATGCGCTGGCTCAGTCATCGCGGCGGTGCGCTCGACTTTCAGGAATGGCAACGCGCCCATCCGGGCGAACCCTTCCCGGTTGCTGTGGCACTGGGCGCCGACCCGGCCACCATTCTCGGTGCCGTAACCCCGGTGCCCGACAGCCTGTCCGAATACGCCTTTGCCGGCCTACTTCGGGGGCAGCGTACCGAGCTGATCAAGTGTCGTGGTTCCAGTCTGCAGGTTCCTTCCAGTGCCGAGATCGTGCTCGAAGGGGTTATCCACCCGGGCGAGATGGCCGATGAAGGACCATTCGGCGATCACACCGGCTACTACAATGAAGTTGACCGCTTCCCGGTGTTTACCGTCGAGCGTATCACCCAGCGCGAAAAACCGATCTACCACAGCACCTACACGGGTAGGCCGCCGGATGAGCCCGCCGTACTCGGCGTAGCGCTGAACGAGGTGTTCGTCCCGCTGCTGCAGAAGCAATTCCCGGAGATCACCGATTTCTACCTGCCACCCGAGGGCTGCTCCTATCGCATGGCGGTGGTATCGATGAAGAAGCAGTATCCGGGCCATGCCAAGCGAGTGATGCTCGGCGTCTGGAGCTTCCTGCGCCAGTTCATGTACACCAAGTATGTGATCGTGGTCGACGACGACATCAACATCCGCGACTGGAACGACATTATCTGGGCCATCACCACGCGAATGGACCCCAAACGCGACACGGTGATGATCGACAACACCCCCATCGACTATCTCGACTTCGCCTCGCCCGTCTCAGGTCTCGGCAGCAAAATGGGACTGGACGCGACCAATAAGTGGCCGGGCGAGACCACGCGAGAATGGGGCGTTGCGATCGAGCAGGACGCGCAGGTTCGCCAGCGTGTCGATGCGCTCTGGGCAGAATTGGGTATTGATTGATGAGAGTGACACTGGAGCCGGGCGGTCTCAACCTGCAGGCCGAGCAAGGCGAAACCATCCTCGACGCAGCACGCCGCCAGGGCTTTGATGCGCCCAGCAGTTGCCGCAACGGCAACTGCCATGTTTGTGCGGCGGTATTACTGCATGGCCGCGTACAGCTGCCGGACAACCGCGAAGCCGGACCGGGCGAAGAGATTTTCACCTGCGTGGCCGAGCCGCTGGAAGACTGTGCACTGCACTGGGAAGGCATTCTTGCCCCGGGGCAGCTGCCGGTGCGCAAACTGGCCTGTCAGGTCGTCGAATGCACTCCGATTGGCGGCGATGTCTGGCGCGTCCGCCTGCGTACCCCTGCCGGCAAGCCACTGCGTTACTACGCTGGCCAATACCTGCTGCTGGAGCGCGATGGCGCGGAGCCCGCAGCATTCTCGATTGCGTCTGCACCTGATGAAGGCCGGATGCTTGAGCTGCATATCCTGACCCGCGACCCGGTGACCCAGGGCGTCATCAACTACCTGCAGCAACACAAGATCGCGCGCATTCAGGCACCGTTCGGTGAGGCCTGTCTGCCGGTGCTGCCAGATGAACCGCTGGTGTTGATTGCCGCCGGTACCGGGCTGGCACAAATGCAGAGCATCGTTGAGCAATGCCTGCGACAGGGCTTCGCTCAGCCGATCCACCTGTACTGGGGCGTTCGCCACAGCAGCGACCTGTATGAGGCGCCGCACTGGCAGAGCTGGCAACAGGCGTCTAACCTGTACTTGCATCGGGTGGTCAGCGACCAGCCTGACTGGCCGGAGCGTCAGGGCGTGCTGCATCAGGCCGTTTGTGAGGATATCGCTGACCTGGCGGACTACCGTTTTATTGTCAGCGGCTCGCCTGGCATGGTCTACGCAACCCTGGATGCACTGGTCGCTGCCGGCATGCCAGCTGATCGCATGCTAGCCGACGTCTTCGCCTACGCACCCCGGTAGCCCACACCATGACTAGCGACGCGGACGTATCTGAATTCACTCAAGCATACGCTCCGCATCGCAGCAGATCGCGGCACAGGGCGCTGTTCGGCGTTGCGCTGATCGCCCTGCATTCGCTCTTTTGCAACCCACTGGCCGCGATCGAGCTCAGCAGCCTGGAATGGCCACCCTACAGCGGCGCGGACCTGCCGGGCCAGGGTTCGCTGTCAGAGCTGCTACGCCGTGCGCTGGCAAGTCAGGATACCCCTCTGCTGATCCATTTCCAGCCTTGGAGCAGAGCCATCAGGTCCGCGACGACCGAACCTGACATCGTCGGCTATTTCCCCCGCTACTTTGCCGACGACCAGCTGTGCCTTTACTCAGACAGCATCGGCACCAGCCGGGTTGGCCTGGCAACCCGCAGCGATCTTTCCGTAAGCTGGGACCAGCTGGAGGACCTGAGAACGTACCGCATCGGCGTAGTACGCGGCTATCGTAACGTGCCCGAGTTCGATGCGCTGGTGGCCGACGGCACGCTCAAGGTCAAGGAGGCCGCCAACGACCAGCTGAACCTGCTCAAGCTGGTGTACGGAAGACTGGATCTGGCGGTAATCGACGAACAGGTGATGCAACACTGGCTGAGCCATGAGCCCCTGCTGCGCCAGAATGCGGACAAACTGACGTTTGCCAAACAGCTGCTTGGCGAACCCACCATGCACGTCTGCTTCATCCCTGGCGAGGCCGGAGAGCAGGCCCGGCTGTTACTCAATCAGGGCCTGCAGCAGATTCAACACTATCAGGCGTCAGGGAGCGGCAACGCCGGCAGGTGATCTTCCAGCATCTCGAAGCCGTCGCGAATCGTGCGCAGGGAACCGCTGGCATCCCCCATCCGGTCCAGCAACCGAGCCAGTTCGGCGCAGGTCTGGATATCTCGGCGGCTGGCAAAGCTGGCTTCAAGGTAGTCACGCGCCTTGCCCCACAGACTGTTTCTCTGGGCCAGACGACCAGCGGCCAACAGCAGCGCCGCGTTGTGCGGGTGCGTGACCAGCCATTGCTCGACATTTGCCAGCTGACGCGCACAGTCCTTGCCCTTGACCAGGCCATACAGATTAGCAAGTCGCTCGTTGAACTGTTGTTGCAGACCGTGACGCAGCGCTTCTTCAGCCATTGCGTCGCGTCCATGTGCGCGCAGCTGCAGCGCATAGGCCTCGATCAGCTCCGGATCCTCACGCAGCCGCTTAGGCATACGCTCCCAGGCAGCAATGACCAGACTGGCCGGGTCGGCATCCGCCGCGGCCGACCGCTGCCCGGCCTGAGCCAACAAGGCGGCGTGGACCTGACGCTCCAACGCCTGCTGTTCATCCTCGCGCAGCACCTTCTGCTTGCGCAATTCCGGCAACAGCTCAAGTAAGCTCCCCCAGTCTTCCAGCCGCAGGTAGACCTGGCTCATCAACTTGAGTGCATACAGATGCTTGGGATGATCCTTGCGCAGACGGGTCAGCGTCGCCAGCGCCTGTTCCAGCTGACCGCGGGCGATCTGCAGCTGCGCCTGGGTCACGGCGATGGCAACGTCAGCCTTGGGCGTAGCCTCGTAGGCCGCACGCAGCAAGGAGTCCGACTCGGCGTAGTCTCCCAGCTCGTTGGCTGCACGGGCAGCCGCCAGATAGTTGATCAACGGCAGCTCTGAATGGGGCGCAGAGCGCTTGAGCAGGCGTACCGACTGCTGCCAGTGGCCTTCAGCAAACTCCAGCAGGCCGCGAGTCGCCAGCGCGCTGGCGCGCTGTTGCAGGTTGCGCCGCGACCAGGGGTTGATCCGGCGACCGGACGCTGTCAGCAGACGCCAAAGCGAGCGCACCAGCCAGAGCAACAGCCAGAAGGCGAGCAACACACCAATACCGACCCAGATACTGGTCTCAATCGACACATTACGCCAGGCAATCAGCAGGTAGCCCGGGTCCTCGGCAATCGCCATGCCCAGCAACGCAGCGACCAGCACTACCGCCAGAATGGCCACATAGCTTTTACTCATCGGCCGGCTCCTCTACCTGCGGCGTCTTGCGCGACTGCAGGTAATTGGCCAGGCTCTGCTGCAGCGGTGCCAGGTCCGGCGGCGAGAGACTGACAGCCCGCTCATGCAAGGCCTGCAGCTGTGTCTGCATGGCCTGGACCTTCGGATTCTCCAGCTCGAAGTACTGGGTCAGCAACTTCTCTGCCTGGGTCAGGCTGGCTTGATATACCTGTTCCTCTCCCCGCAGCGCGGCCCACTGGGCCTGCTCCAGCGTCAACTGCAGGGTCCGGCGTACCCGCTGCAACTCGGCATCATCCAGCAACGGGGTAATCACCTTGCCGCGCTGAAAATCCACCCGAACATAGCGCTCCAAGCGCATCAGCACCCGATCCCAACGATCACGGCGCTGCAGGCGGTCGGCGTATTCCTCCTCAGTGCTGACCTCATCCGGATCAAACTCAGGGACGGGCAGAGCGGCAAGGGTTTCGACCTGGTCACGCAGGGCGCCAAGGCGCAGGAAAACACCGGCGCGGTCCAGTTCGGGCAGGCTCTCCAGTTCTGTCTGATAACGGGCAAGTTGCTCGCGGACACCGTACAGTCCACTGTCAGGCATCGACTTCAGAATGCCATCCACGGTTTCCAGCAGCTCACGTGCTGCTGTCACGTCCTGCACCGCCAGCAGACGTAACGAGGCAAGGCGCAACAGGTACTGGGCTTCCGCCAGCTTCCACTCTTCGCGACCATCCCCCTGAAGAACGTTCAGACGCTCAACCAGCGCCTGCTGACCGCGCTGCATCTCGGCTATCAGCCGCTGAGCTGCGTCCCAGTCGCGCCCCTGCGGAACACCCTCAAGGCGCTGATCAAGCCTCGCGCTGGCACTGTCGAACTGGCTGCTCTGCTGTTCCAGCAAAGCAAGCTGGGCCTGCTGTTGCTGGCGAGCCTGCTGCCATTGCCAGCCAGACAGCCCCAGCGCCGCTGCAGCCACCAGCAGCGCCAGCCAGCTGACCCCACGGCCGCCACCACCATTGCCCGCTGACTTACGACTCGTCGCCGGACTCGGCTTGCTCGGCTCAGCCTTGGCAGCCTCGGGCTTGACCGCAGTCTGCGGCTGTTCGGTCTTGTTGTTCGCTTCGCTCGGTTCCACACGCATCCCCTTTGTCATCCCGACGAGCCGGTCAGCACGGCCTCGACCAACGCGCTATCGTCCGCACCTCGACAGGTTACTACATCCGTACAACCCAAGGCCGCGGCCTGTGCCGCAATCCGTTCACTCGGCACCCAGCAGCGCCAGTGACGCTGGCGCTGCCAGTCATCGCCAGCGGCCGTTCGCCAGTTGTTCAAGGCCTGCACGCTGAGCACGATCAACCGATCTACCCGCCGGGCCACCGCAGTCAACTCCGCAGACAGCGAATCCGGTGCGCTACGCGCATATAACGGCAGGTAGTCCACCGTACCACCGGCAGCGCGAATCTGATCGGCCAGATGCTCGCGGCCGTCCTCACCCCGCCAGATCAACACCTTCAGATCCGGCCGGGCAAAGTGCGCTTGCCACAACGGCAGCGCCAGCAATGCCTCGCTATCTTGCCCCTGCTCCGGACATTGGGCCGGCAGACCATATTCACGCAGCACTTGCGCAGTTCCGCCACCCACCGCCAGCCAATCGATACCGACCGGAGGCTGTGTCCAGTAGCGGTCAAGCCGCTCCAAACCCAGCCGGGCAGCAGTCGGACTGACCACGACCACAGCGTGATAGCGATCCAGGTCGAGCATATGTTGTCGCTCGACCGGCCCTTCCACGCAGGGCCGCAGCTCAAGCAGCGGTACGCTGCAGGTCTCAACCCCTTCAGCTGCAAACCGTGCAGCCAGACGCTGATTATCCGCCGCCTGACGGGTCAGCAGCAGGCACCCGCTCACCGCGCCGGCGCCTCCTCGTACACGGCATCCAGAATCGCCTGCGCACCCTGCGCCAGCAGATCCTCAGCCACCGCAATGCCGAGTGTCTCCGGATCGTTTTCCGGGCCGCTGGCTTCAGCTCGCAGCATACGCTGACCGTCCGGGTCGCCAACCAGTCCGCGCAACCAAAGCTGGCCGTTCTCGCGCTCGGCATAACAGGCGATCGGCACCTGACAGCCGCCGTTCAGGCGGGTGTTAAGTGCTCGCTCGGCGCGCACACGCAGCGCACTGTCTTCGTCGTTGAGCTTGCTCAGCAGCGCCTGCAGCTCGGTATCGCCGCTGCGGCACTCAATGCCAACAGCACCCTGCCCCCCAGCCGGGAGGCTCTCCTCCGGCGGCATCGAATAACGAATACGCTCACCAAAGCCAAGCCGCATCAGGCCTGCGGTTGCCAGAATGATGGCGTCGTACTCACCGGCATCCAGTTTGGCCAGACGGGTATTGACGTTGCCACGCAAAAACCGGATCTGCAGGTCAGGCCGACGCGCCATGACCTGCGCCTGACGCCGCAGGCTGGAGGTACCGACCACGCTGCCAGGCGGCAGGCTGTCGACATGATCAAAGGTGTTGGAAACAAAGGCGTCGCGGGGGTCTTCTCGCTCGCAGATGGCGTACAGCCCCAGACCGTCGGGGAACTGCATCGGCACGTCCTTCATGGAGTGCACAGCCAGATCCGCCTCGTCGTTCAGCATGGCAGTTTCCAGCTCCTTGACGAACAGCCCCTTGCCGCCAATCTTGGCCAGCGGGGAATCCAGCAGCTGATCGCCGCGGCTGACCATCGGGACCAGACTGACGCTGAGCGTCGGGTCCAGCTGTTCGAGACGCGCCTTTACATATTCGGCCTGCCACAGGGCCAGTGCGCTCTTGCGGGTGGCAATTCGCAGATGTCGACTCATGAGACTCTCGCTTCAAACCAGGCCCCATCATACGCCATGGTCAGGTGGGCATCCACGCGAGTCGGTGTCGCAGGCCGGTCACAACCGCTCCATCAGCCGGCGCACACCCGGCACATGACGGCGACTGACCGTCAGGGTCTCGCCTTCCAGATCTTTCAGACAAAGCTCAAAGTGCCCCATCGATGTTCGCTGCAGACATTCGATACGCGCCCGCGCGACCAGCGCATTGCGGTGGATGCGTACAAACCGGTCGCCGAACTCCTCCTCCAACGCCTTCAGCGGCTCGTCCAGCAATACCTCACCATGCACATGACGAAGGGTGACGTATTTGTGATCGGCAATAAAATACAGCACGTCCTCGATCGGAATCAGCTCGATACCCTTGCGGGTACGCGCACTGATGTGACTACGCGCCTGGGCGCCCTCGGCCGGCGGAGTGGCCTTGCCAAGGTTCGCCAGCTGCATGCGATTGGGCCGCTGCGCCTTGGACAGGGCTTCGACCAGCGCCTCACTGCGCACCGGCTTGAGCAGATAGCCAACCGCACTGACCGCAAAGGCATCCAGTGCATACTCACCATGCGCCGTACAGAACACGACGGCTGGCGCTTCCGCATTCTCGCAGAGCTTGGCAGCCGTCTGCAGACCATCCAGCCCAGGCATGCGAATGTCCAGCAGAACAATATCCGGGTGGTGCTCTTCCACCAGTTGCAGTGCCTCATGACCGTTGCTGGCCATCTCCGGTAGTGCCTTGTAACCCGGCAGTGATCCGACCAGTCGCGCCAGCCGCTCGCGGGCCAGCGGCTCATCATCAGCGATCAATACTTTCATTCGATAATGACTTCTCTGCCATTGTTGGACGTTGTCTAACAGGATAGACCAGCCTGCTGAAGAAGCATTCCCCTTCCCGCCAGCCTTCCAGTTCCGACTGCTCCCCGAACAGCGCCTGCAGGCGTGCACGGATATTTCCCATCGCCATCTGCGCACCATGATGCGCCCCTGTCTGCTCAGGACAGGTATTACGTACCACAAGTTCAACCAGCCCGTTCTGCAACCGGCCTTCAATATGAATATCGCCGCCATCCACTCTCGGCTGCAGCCCATGCAAGATAGCGTTCTCCAGCAACGGCTGCAGGGTCAGCAACGGCATGGGCACGTCGTCCGGCAAATCGGCAACCGCCCAGTGCACACGCATGCGCTCACCAAAGCGGTACTGTTCGATCCGCAGGTAACCCTCGCACAAGGCCCGCTCCTCGCCCCAGCTGGACAAGGTGTCGGGGCGAGCCAGATTGGCCCGAAACAGGTCAGAGAGATCGAGCACCGCCTGCTCCGCCTTGGCCGGCTCAATCTCGATCAGACTGGCGATACTGTTGAGGCTATTGAACAGGAAGTGCGGCCGGATGCGCGATTGCAGCGCTTGCAGGCGCGAGCGCAGTTCGGCCTGGTTCTGCCGCTGCCATTGCTGCTGCAGGTAAAAGTAGCGCAACAACAGGCTGGTCATGATCAAGGCAATCAGCCCGTGGCGCAGCAGCTGCTCGGCTTCCCAGTGCAATGCGCCCTGCATACCCCGGTAGACCACCCAGTCACCGAGCACGGTGAACAGCAGAGTCGGAGCGATAACGACCGCGAAACAGACCGCCACTGCTAACGCCAGCGGCCTGCGCTGCATCCATCCTCGCAAGCGGCACAGCAGGGCAGCCGACAGCAGCACAATCCACTGCACGAACAATGACGCCATGGCCAACTGGAGCCAATCAAAGACGCCGGCCACCGGCTGCGCCAACACCCATACCAGCACGACCAGCTGGGCCAGAATAATGAGGGTGAATACGGCCACGGACGAGCACAGATCGGGGAGGAAGAAATCCTCTCCGTCATAGGGTTGTTTGAGCAACGTCCAGAATCCGTTCTTCATCGCATCAGTGTCTGCCAGCCCGCCGCCATCGTGCAAGCATGAAGTGGTATGCTACGCGTTTTCTGATACTACACGCAGCGGACCCATCCGAGACATGACCCAAGACAAGACAACCAACCAATCCTGGGGTGGCCGGTTCAGCGAACCGGTCGACGCCTTCGTTGCCCGTTTCACCGCCTCCGTGGATTTCGACAAGCGTCTGTACAAGCACGACATTCAGGGCTCGATCGCCCACGCCACTATGCTGGCCAAGGTAGGCGTACTGACCGATGCCGAGCGCGACACCATCATCGATGGCCTGAACGGCATTCGCAGCGAGATCGAAGCCGGGCAGTTCGACTGGCGGGTCGACCTTGAAGATGTGCACATGAACATCGAAGCCAGGCTGACCGACCGCATCGGCATCACCGGTAAGAAGCTGCATACCGGCCGTTCACGCAACGATCAGGTCGCCACCGACATCCGCCTCTGGCTGCGCGAAGAAATTGACGTCATCGTCGCCGAGCTGATCCGCCTGCAGACCGGTCTGCTGGATCAGGCCGAGCGCCACAATGCCGTGATCATGCCCGGTTTCACCCACCTGCAGACCGCCCAGCCGGTGACCTTCGGCCACCACCTGCTGGCCTGGTTCGAGATGCTGCAGCGTGACCGCGAGCGCCTAATCGACTGCCGCAAGCGGGTCAACCGCATGCCGCTGGGCAGCGCTGCGCTGGCCGGCACCACCTACCCGATCGACCGCAGCGTGACCTGCGAGCTGCTCGGCTTTGAAGCCATCTCCGGCAACTCGCTGGACGGTGTTTCCGACCGCGACTTCGCCATCGAATTCTGCGCCGCCGCCTCGCTGGCAATGATGCACCTGTCGCGCTTTTCCGAAGAGTTGGTGCTCTGGACCAGCGCCCAGTTCAACTTCATCGCCCTGCCCGACCGCTTCTGCACTGGTTCCTCGATCATGCCGCAGAAGAAAAACCCGGACGTTCCTGAGCTGGTGCGCGGCAAATCCGGCCGCGTCTACGGTCACCTGATGGGGCTGCTGACCCTGATGAAGAGCCAGCCACTGGCCTACAACAAGGACAACCAGGAAGACAAGGAACCGCTGTTTGACGCGGTTGACACCCTACGCGACAGCCTGCGCGCCTTTGCCGATATGATTCCGGCCATCGAGCCGCGGGTCGAGGTCATGCGCGAGGCGGCGCTGCGCGGCTTCTCCACCGCCACCGATCTGGCCGACTATCTGGTGCGCAAAGGTATTCCCTTCCGCGACTGCCACGAGATCGTCGGGCATGCGGTCAAGTACGGTGTGGATTCCGGGAAGGATCTGGCAGAAATGTCGCTGGATGAACTGCGCCGCTTCAGCGACCAGATCGAACAGGACGTATTTGAAGTTCTGACACTGGAAGGCTCAGTCAACGCCCGCGACCATATTGGCGGCACGGCACCGGCTCAGGTGCTGGCAGCAGTCCAACGCGGCCGCGCCCTGCTCAAAGCCTGAGTCAGGGCCTGTTGCCGCTTCGCTTACCCCCTTGCCGGCGGCCATGTATCGACCAGGCAGGCAGAGCGAACGAAACGGCGACAGGGCCTCTAACCGGCAGCCCAACCGGGCTGCCGGCCTTACTACTTACTACTCGCGCTCGGCGCTGATCACGAAGCTGCCACGACCGTTGTTGTCGTAGCTGCTCGCGGCCAACGTGTAACGACCCGCTTCCAGATAGGTGCTGATACGCGAGTTTGTTCCGCCGGCACCGTCATCGTCTTCCAGCTCTACACCATTGCCAGTCAGCTTCAGCATGGCATCAAAGTCGCTGGAGTACAGCTCAACCTTATAGTGGCCGGCCTCCCTGACGACCAGAGTCTTCTCGACACTGGCACCGGACAGCACGCCGGAAACGGCCTCGCCAGGGCGCAGACTGGAGCCGTTGCCATTGACCGCCTGGGTTGAGGTGGTCAGCGTGAACAGACCGGCACTGCCGTCTACAGTAGAGGCACTGACCCGATAGCTGCCGGGAGCAACCAGAGTGGTAATGGCCGCATCCAGATTGCTGCCGGCGCCATCGTCGTCACTCACGTCAACACCCGGACCCTGCAGGGAGAGATAGCTGTCGACAACCGCAGAACTCATGACCACGCGCACTAGCGAACGCTCTGACACATCGAAGCTGTAGACCTTCGGGCTACTATCGGCCAGACCGGTAATGCTGCTGCCGAGTTCGATCGGACCACCGTTGACCAGCTCCACACCCTCAGGCAGCGGACGGCTGGTCACCGACAGATCGTAAGCGCCCTCTGCCGGGTCATCCAGTGCGGTCGCGGTGACCTGGTAGCTGCCAGGATCCAGCTGAACGGTCAGACGGGAGTTGGTACCGCCACCGCCATCGTCATCCTCAGCCGACACAGAACCACCGCTCAGTTTCAGCACAGTATCCATGTCATCAGACGTCATGGTAATTTCGTACAGGCCGGCCTCAGCAACAGTCAAGGTGTAGTCGTTGGCCTGATTGCCTCGGGTCAGCAGACCGAAGACCGAGTCATCCAGCTCAAGTGCGCCACCATTACGCGCAGAGACCTTTTCCAGCGCCAGCTGGAACGGACCAAAGGTGCTGGGGCCAGAGCCGCTAACGCCCAGACGGTAGGTGCCATCGGCGTCAGGGGTCAGATGCAGCGTGCCGTGATTCGGGCCGCTGACCAGTTGATTGCGCTCATCGACCAGCGTCAACACAGCGCCATCGAGCGCGCCACCCTGCTGAACACGTACCAGATCGCCCTGCTTGAGCTTGACGCTGAAGACCTGATGGTGCGAGCCGTCGCTGAAGTTGACCGGACTGGTGCTGGTAATTTCGCCCTGCAGACGAGCCTTGCCTTCAGCATCGAATACCGCGGTGCCTTGGGTAGCTGCACAACCAGCAAGGGTAACCGCCATACCCAGCGCGACAGCGCCACGGGTAAGCGGGAAGGGAAGATTTTTGATAAACAGCATGAAAATTCCTTCTGGACGGATTACATCCTGAAACCGCCGAGCTTAAGCGCTCGGCTCCGTATTGGTACAGTCCGATTATGCCCGCTGGGCTCGCCAGTCTCCAGTACTCAAACCTGGGATGTGAGCCAATTCCGCACCGCTCATCCGACTGACGGTTGTTGCTGGGTAATACAGTGAATATTGCCACCGCCCAGCAGAATCTCACGGCCGGGAACCGTCACCACCCGTCGCTCGGGAAATATCCGCTGCAGCACCTCCAGCGCCTCGGCATCACGCGGATCATCAAAGCAGGGCGCAACAATCCCATCGTTGACGATCAGGAAATTGACGTAGGAGCCGGCCAGACGAATCGCGGGGTCACGGGCCTGACTGCCGTCCACCGCCAACACATCCGCGCACTCTTCGGCCGTCGCGTGAATCGGCCCGGGGATCGGAATCCGGTGCACGATCAGCTCGCGCCCCTGAGCATCGCGCTCGGTGGCCAGCACCTCGGCCGCTGCCTGGCAGCGCGGATAATTCGGGTCCTGCGGGTCGTCGGTCCAGGCCAACAGCACCTCGCCAGGACGAACGAAACAGCAAAAGTTATCAACGTGGCCGTCGGTTTCATCGTTGAACAGGCCCTCGGGCAACCAGATGACCTTGCTGATCCCCAGGTGCTCCGACAGTTGCAGCTCGATCTCCTCGGGCTGCAGATGCGGGTTGCGATTGGCGTTTAGCAGGCATTCTTCGGTTGTCAGCAGGGTGCCTTCACCGTCGACATGAATAGAACCGCCTTCGAGCACGAAGCCCTCGGTGCGATAACGCGGGCAGCGCTCCATCGACAGAATCTTGCTGGCGACCTGATCGTCCAGCGCCCAGTCGCGGTAGAGCCCACCAAGCTCGCCGCCCCAGGCATTGAACGTCCAGTCAACGCCGCGCAGCCCGCCCTGTCCGTTAATGACGAAGGTCGGCCCGGTATCACGCACCCAGGCATCGTTGCTGCTCAGCTCAACCACGCGAATCGCCGGATGGTCGAGCTGAGCACAGGCGTTGGCATACTCTGCCGCAGAAACGCCAACGGTCACCGGCTCAAATCCGGCGATAGCCTGCGCCACAGCAGCAAAAGCCGCCTGCGCCGGCGCCGCCTGCTGACGCCAGTTATCCGGTCGCTCTGGCCAGATCATCCAGGTTTGGCTGTGCGGCGCCCACTCGGCGGGCATGAAGTAACCATCGTGGCGCGGCGTGGTATGCAGGTTGAACATCAGCTCAGGACTCCAGTTCACCATCCAGGGTTTTGACCGGACCGTACAGATTCGGACGACGGTCACGGAATACCCCCCAAGCACTGCGGATGTGCTCCAGCTCGTCCAGATCAAAGGTCTGCACCAGCACGCCGGTTTCCGTCTCGTTCAGCTCCTGCACCTTCTCGCCAAACTGGTTGGCGATAAATGAGGAGCCGTAAAAGGTGATGTCATAGCCATCCTGCTCTTCGCGACCAATCCGGTTACTGGCAATCAGCGGCATCAGGTTGGCACCGGCATGGCCCTGCTGCACCCGCTGCCAGTGATCACGCGAGTTGATGCTGTGGTCATGCGGCTCGCTGCCGATGGCGGTCGGATAGAACAGCAGCTCGGCGCCCATCAGTGCCATGCTGCGCGCGCACTCGGGGAACCACTGATCCCAGCAAATGCCAACGCCAATCTTCGCATAACGGGTCTGCCAGACCTTGAAGCCGGTATCGCCCGGGTTGAAGTAGTACTTCTCGTGATAACCGGGACCATCAGGGATGTGGCTCTTGCGATAGATGCCCAGGTTGCTGCCATCGGCGTCGATGATGGCAACACTGTTGAAGCGCGCCCGTCCGGCCAGCTCGAAGAAACTGATCGGCAGCACCACCGCAAGCTCCTTCGCCAGCGCCTGAAAGTGCTTGATTGCGGGGTTGTCTTCGACCCGTGTCGCCAACTGCAGATAGTCCGGGTTGGGCTTCTGGCAGAAGTACGGCGTTTCAAACAACTCCTGAATCAGGATGACCTGCGCACCTTGGGCGGCGGCCTCGCGCACCAGCTTTTCTGCCTGCGCAAGGTTGGCCTGACGATCCCAGGAACAGCCCATCTGGGTTGCAGCTACGGTAACGGTACGGGTCATGACGCACTCCTGAAGATAAAAGCCATTTAAGCCGATAATTATCGACTTATACCTAATCAGAATCAGACTAGCAATAAAACAAAGGCCGGAAAATCGATATTTAACCGCATTTACTCCGATTCAGCAGGGCAAGCATAGCCCTGTCTACGTCAGCCTGCCGCTCAGGTATGCCAACGCAGCGGGTTCTGCCGATAAAAATCGGTCAAGTGCCGATAAACCGCCGGCCAGGTGCCGTGTAACACCTGGGGGCACTCAAAAAAGCTCTCCGACAGCACGGCAAAGAACTCTGCCGGCGCCTCCAGCGCGTAGGCATCCAGGGGCAGGTGCTCACCGCGCTCGGCACGCAGGGCCAGATCATCCCAGGCAGCCTGCATATCACGCGCCCAGTCCGTCTGACTCATGCCCCGGTGCAACGGCGGCGAGCCGTTGGCGACCGACGAGCGCATATCCAGCGTATGCGCCAACTCATGGATCACCACGTTGAATCCGTCCGCGCGCCCCGAGTGGCTCACATCCTCCAGCGACAACACCACCGGGCCGCGCAACCAGGCTTCACCGCTCAACTCACGTACCGCTTCGTGCACGACGCCAGCTTCATCACGCCATTTTTGCCGGGTACGAAACGGGCCGTCGTACAGCACTAGCGTCTGCCAGCCGTCGTACCAGTCAAGACCGATCTCCAACACCGGAAGCGCCGCCATTCCAGCGACTCGCAGTCGCAGGACATCATCCAGCTCAACACCCTCCAGCGGGTGCAGGTGCTTGCGCAGCAGAAAGCGCAGCGCGGTATCGTGCAGACGCTCACGTTGCTCCGGGTTCAGGTGACGGTAGCAGAGCCAGTCACCCAGCGCCTGCTGCCAAAGCGCCGGGTCGAGTTCAGCCTGCACGCGTTGCAGTCGACGCTGCTCGCTGCGCGCACGCCACCAGCGCAACAGCCCCACTCAGCGTCCCTCGACGCGCGCCAGCACCGGCGGCAGGTAGACACCCAGATACGCGGTCATCAGCCGTGTTGCTTCACGGCAGGTCGGGCCCGACAGCTCACCCGACTGCTGATAGCCGACGGCGAGCAGCTTGTCTGCCGCCTGCATCGCCAACGCGAAGACATCCACATCATTCGGCAACGACGGCAACACGAAGACCTCTGCCAGGCATTGCTGAAAACGCCGCCCAAGCAGTTGATCGTGCTGCTGATCCGCCTGCCGAATCGCAGCTAGATCGTGCCCAGCCAGCAGTAGCTCACGGGCGGCCGGGTTGCTGCGGTAGTAATCCTGAAAGCGCTGTTCAATGTCGGCCACCAGTTCCATCCAGCTGGACGGACGGGAGACCGGAGGTATCTGGAGAATCGCATCCAGTTGGAGAAACAGGCGCTCGGCCAGCGCCGCCAAGACGTCGCTGACTTGAGGAAAGAAGTGATACACCGAAGACGGCGGGATGCCGGCCTGCTCGGCGATGGCATAGATCGACAGCGCACTCAGTCCGCCCTGATCAAGCAGCGCAGTGGTCGCCTCGAGGATACGGTCGATCCGGTCCTGACTGCTGGCGCGGCGTTTCGGGGCGGATCTGCTCATAGGGGTTCCGTATCAACGACTGTCCTGCAGACGATACCACAGCAACGCCAGCGCCCGGATAGCGGTCTGCAGCGGCGCACCCGGCGGAACCGGCAGGTGACGCCAGCGCGCCATGAGGTCGAAGTTGCGCGCATCGCCCAACACCGTCTCGGCCATCAGCTTGCCAGCCAGCCCGGCCAGCGCCACCCCCTGCCCGGAATACCCCTGGGTGAACAGCACCCGCTGGCCCAGCCGACCAAACACCGGGGCCTTGCTCATGGTCATTGCTACCTGACCACCCCAGAGATATTCGAAATCCTCACCCGCCAGCTGCGGAAACACCTGCGCCATGCGCTCACGCATGGTCTGGCGCAATGCATCAGGACGGGCATCGCGGGCGCTCGCGCGCCCACCGAACAGCAGACGGTTATCCGGCGTCAGGCGGTAATAATCGATCAGGGTGTTCATGTCGCAGACCGCTGCGCGGGAGGGAATCAACTGCCCGGCCAGATCACCGAGCGGCCGAGTCGCCCCGATATAGCTGCCAATCGGCATAAAGCCCTTGCGGTACCAGGGCAGCAGCTTGCCGAGGTAGGCGTTACCCGCCAGCAGCAGATGGCCGGCGCGCACCTGACCGCCAGCCGTACAAACCTGAACCTGCCCGCGCTGCTCGCTATAGCTGCGCACAGCGGACCGCTCAAGGATACGCACGCCTGCCTGCTCAGCTGCGCGCGCCAGTCCCTGCACGTACTTCAACGGATGCAGATCACCGCCACCCCAGTCCATGACGCCGGCGTGATAATCGGCTCGGAGCAGACCTTGAAGCGCTGCGCGGTCATGGAACTCCAATCGGTCGTAGCCCAGCGCACCCAGCTCGTCCTGCCAGGCATGCAGCTCAGGGACATGACGGGCCTTGTTGGCAACCAGCAGAATGCCCCATTTCAGATCGCAGTCAATGCCATGCCGCTCGACCCGGTCACGGAGCAGGTCCACGCCATCGACGCCCAGCTGCCACACCCGACGCGCATCGGTCTCGCCCAACTCGCGTACCACCCTTGCATGATCGCAGGCCACGCCGGGGTTGATCTGCCCGCCATTGCGACCAGAACACCCCCAGCCGACATCCTCGGCCTCAAGCACAATCACGCTGCGCCCGGCCTCGGCCAGCTCCAGCGCTGCCGACAGGCCAGTAAAACCGGCACCCACGATACAGACATCCGCATCCAGCACACCCTGCAGCTGCGCACGGGGCGGAACAGCAGGCACACTGGCCCGATACCAGGAATCATTCATCACAAAGGCTCTCGTATAACGAACAATCCCGCCGGATGGCGGGATTGTGATGGGTCACGCCGTCAAGGAAGCGCCGACCAACTCCACACGCCCTTACACGGTGTGCAGGTACCACATGTACTCAAGGTCGGAGATCGTCTTCTCAAACTCCTCCATCTCGCTTTCCTTGCAAAGCACAAAGACGTCGAGATACTCCTCGCCGATGTACTCCTTCATGACCTCGGAGGCTTCCAGCTCACGCAGCGCATCCCGCAGGTTGGTCGGCAACGACGGTTCGTGCTGATCGTAGGCGTTACCTTCGGTCATCTCCGGCGGCTCGACCTTGTTGCTGATACCGTAATGAATCGCTGACAGCAATGCAGCCATCAACAGATACGGGTTGGCATCGGCACCAGCCAGACGATGCTCGATACGCATGGCCTCCGGCTCACCGCCGGGTACGCGAACTGCCACCGTGCGGTTATCAATACCCCAGGTCGGCGCGCAAGGCACAAAGAAGCTCGGACTGAAGCGGCGATAGGAGTTGACGTTGGGGCAGAGGAAGGCCATGTACTGCGGCAGCGTTTCCAGCAACCCACCAATCGCCCAACGCAGGGTGTCGCTCAGGCTGCCATCCGGGTTCGGTGCAAAGATATTGCGGCCGTTCTCGTCCATCAGGCTGATATGCACGTGCATGCCGTTGCCGGCCTGGTCGTAATACGGCTTGGCCATGAAGGTGGTATCCATTTCATGGTCATAGGCGACGTTCTTTATCACCCGCTTGAGCAGCACGTTGAAATCACAGGCCTTCACCGGATCATCAACGTGATGCAGGTTGACTTCGAACTGCCCCGGAGCCGACTCGGCCACGATGGCGTCAGCGGGGATGCCCTGCTCGTGGGCAGCTTCGATGACGTCCTCAAGAAACTCGGCGTACTCGTCCAGATCATCCATGGAGTAAACCTGCACCGAATTCGGACGCTTACCGGACATCGGCGAGCGCGGCGGCTGCGGTCGGCCGGTGATGTTCTCCTGGTCAATCAGGTAGAACTCCAGCTCAAAGGCAGAAACCGGGGTCAGCTTGAGGTCCTTGAAGCGTTCTACGATGCGTTGCAGAACATAGCGGGGGTCTGCGAAGAAGGGGGTCTTGCGGTCAAACTCGTACATGGTCATCAGCAATTGTCCAGTTGGACGCTTCTGCCATGGCTCCACCGTCAGCGTTCCGGGAATCGGCAAACAGATGCGGTCAGCATCGCCGATCTCCAGACCGAGTCCGGTCTCCTCTACGGTCGTACCTTGGATATTGAGCGCAAAGACCGATGCCGGCAATGCGATGCCCTTCTCGAATGCTTTGGCCAACGCAGAACGATCAATACGCTTGCCGCGCACGATGCCGTTCATATCGGCAATAAGAAGGTCAATAAAATGGGTTTCCGGATGCGTGGCGAGAAAGGCCTCCGCTTCCTGGATGCCTACCGGCTCACTGGGCGTGGCGGCAACGGCGGTTACAGCATCCGCTCCGGCTTGGGGCTGCATGGGATTTCACCTGTTATTTGTAAAATATATCAATCACAGAACTTACACGCTGTGAGTTAATCCGAAAGGCCCTTCGGAGTCAATAGAACTAATACCGCACAAACATGGTGCGCACTGCACTATAAAAGGCCACACATGGCGAATATTGACGAAAATAAGCGGCTCTTGTGTTCGTTATTTTTGCTCTTTGTGTTAATTATTTTTTATTGCTATTGTACGAAAAAACGAACAACAATCGGTTCGCATTCACTTTGTCACTGACTTGCTGGAACATCAAATGTCCGTCCTACGCAAACCCGTCATTGGTATCGTCTGCTGCTCAGAACAGCTTGGCCTCCACCCGTTCAACATCGTCGGAGAGAAGTACATCCTCGGCGTTGTAGACGGTGCCAACGGCCTGCCGCTGCTGATTCCAGCCCTGGGCGAGCGACTGGACAGCGATCAGCTGCTAGAGATGCTGGACGGCATTCTGTTTACCGGCTCGCCGTCCAATGTCGAGCCCCATCATTATAGAGGGCCGGACAGTGTCGAAGGCACCAAACACGACCCCAAGCGCGACGCGACAACCCTGCCGCTGATTCGCGCCGCCATTGACCGCGGCGTACCGGTACTTGGCATCTGCCGCGGCTTTCAGGAAATGAACGTCGCCTTCGGCGGCACCCTGCATCAGCGACTGTACGAAGTTGGCGGTTATATCGAACACCGCGAAGACAAAAATCAGCCCGTCGACGTCCAGTATGGACCAGCCCACGAGGTTCGCCTTGAACCCGGGGGGTTGCTCTACGAAATTTCAGGCTGCAGCTCGGCTCAGGTCAATTCCCTGCACACTCAGGGAGTCGCTACACTGGGAACCGGTCTGCAGCCTGAAGCGACAGCACCCGATGGACTGATTGAGGCTTTCTCGGTCAGTCAGGCAACCCAATTCGCTCTCGGCGTACAGTGGCACCCCGAATGGCAGGTAACCCAAACCCCCTTTTACCTGTCCATTTTCCAGGCGTTCGGTAACGCCTGCCGGGCCCGCGCGTCGCGGCACTCCTGAGGCAGTTATGAACAAGATTGAAAGCTGGCTGAAAGAAAACAAGATCACTGAAGTGGAATGCATGGTTGGCGACCTGACCGGCATTGCCCGCGGCAAGATCGCTCCGACAATGAAATTTATCTCGGAAAAAGGCATGCGCCTGCCCGAAAGCATCCTGCTGCAATCGGTCACCGGTGACTATGTAGAAGACGACATCTATTACGACCTGCTCGACCCGGCCGACATCGACATGATCTGCAAGCCGGACGAGACCGCGATGTTCATGGTGCCGTGGGCGCTGGAACCGACCGCGCAGATCATCCATGACTGCTTCGACAAGATGGGCAACCCCATCGAGATGGCACCGCGCAACGTGCTCAAGACCGTGCTCAAGCTGTATGAAAAGAAGGGCTGGAAGCCAATCGTCGCGCCCGAGATGGAGTTCTACCTGACCCGCCGCAACGAAGACCCGGACCTGCCGCTGCAGCCGCCGATCGGCCGCTCCGGCCGCCAGGAAACCGGTCGCCAGTCCTTCTCTATCGACGCCGCCAACGAATTCGATCCACTGTTCGAAGACATGTACGACTGGTGCGAGGCACAGGGCCTGGATCTGGATACCCTGATCCACGAGGAAGGCACCGCGCAGATGGAAATCAACTTCCGTCACGGCGACTCACTGCATCTGGCTGACCAGATTCAGGTGTTCAAGCGCACCATGCGCGAAGCAGCCCTCAAGCACGACATGACAGCCACCTTTATGGCCAAGCCAATTACCAATGAGCCGGGCAGTGCGATGCACCTGCACCAGAGCATTGTCGACGCCAAGACCGGCAAAAATATTTTCTCCAATGATGACGGCAGCATGAGTGAGCTGTTCCTCCATCACATCGGCGGCCTGCAGCGCTACATCCCGGAAGTGCTGCCGCTGTTCGCGCCGAACGTCAACTCGTTCCGCCGCTTCCTGCCAGACACCTCGGCACCGGTCAACGTTGAGTGGGGCGAGGAAAACCGCACCGCCGGTCTGCGCGTGCCGGACTCCAACCCCCAGAACCGCCGGGTCGAGAACCGCCTGCCGGGCGCAGATGCCAATCCCTACATCGCCATCGCGGCTAGTCTGCTGTGCGGCTATCTGGGCATGGAGAACAAGATCGCACCCTCCGCGCCGGTCAAGGGCCGCGCGTATGAACGCCGCAACCTGCGCCTGCCGCTGACCATTGAATCGGCATTGGAACGCATGGAGCAATGCAAGGACGTTGAAAGCGTCCTGGGCAGTAAGTTCTGCCGCGGTTATGTCGCGGTGAAACGTGCTGAACACGAGAACTACAAACGGGTTATCAGTTCCTGGGAGCGCGAATTCCTGCTGCTGTCCGTCTGATTCCTTAACCTTGTAACGGTCGCTGCCGGAGGGCAGCGACACCACGGAAACCGGAGTACCGTATGAGCAAACTCAATACCGCCGAACTGCAGGCCATGGACGCCGCCCATTATCTGCACCCCTTCACCGACCACAAGGAGCTGGGTGAGCGCGGCACGCGCATCATCGAGCGCGCCGAGGGCGTGTATCTCTGGGACAGCGAAGGCAACAAGGTGCTCGACGGCATGGCCGGTCTGTGGTGCGTGAATATCGGCTACGGCCGCAAGGAGCTGGCTGAAGCCGCTTACCAGCAGATGCTCAAGCTGCCTTACTACAACAGCTTCTTCCAATGCGCGAACCCGCCGGCCATTGAGCTGGCCAAGGCTATTGCCGAGGTCGCGCCAGCGCACATGAATCATGTGTTTTTTACCGGCTCCGGCTCGGAGTCGAACGACACCGTGCTGCGCATGGTCCGGCGCCACTGGGACCTGAAAGGCAAGCCGAGCAAGAAGACCATTATCGGCCGCATCAACGGCTACCACGGCTCCACCGTCGCCGGTGCCAGCCTTGGCGGCATGTCTGTGATGCACGAACAGGGCGACCTGCCGATTCCCGGCATCGTCCACATCCCGCAGCCGTACTGGTATGGCGAAGGTGGCGACATGTCGCCGGACGAGTTCGGCATCTGGGCCGCCCAGCAACTTGAGGCCAAGATCCAGGAGCTGGGCGAGGACCAGGTCGCCGCCTTCATCGCCGAGCCGATCCAGGGCGCTGGCGGCGTCATCATCCCGCCAGACACCTACTGGCCGGAGATCAAACGCATCCTGGCCAAGTACGAGATTCTGCTGGTCATCGACGAAGTGATTTGCGGCTTCGGCCGAACCGGCCAATGGTTCGCCAGCCAGCACTATGACCTGCAGCCCGACCTGATGCCGATAGCCAAGGGCATGACTTCCGGTTACCTGCCGATGGGCGGCGTGATCGTCAGCGACCGCATGGTCGAAACCATGCTTGAGCACGGCGGCGAGTTCTATCACGGCTACACCTATTCCGGTCACCCGGCCTCGGCGGCAGTCGGCCTGGAAAACCTGCGCATCATGCGCGACGAGAAGATTGTCGAGTACGTTCGCGATGAAGCGGCACCGTATTTGCAAGACAAAATTGCTGGCCTGGCAGCACATCGCCTGGTTGGTGAAGTGCGCGGTGTCGGCCTGCTCGGTGCCATTGAGCTGGTCAAGGATAAGGCAACCCGCGAGCGCTTCCCGGACAAGGGTACCGTCGGCACATTGTGTCGCGACCTCTGTGTCGCCAATGGCCTGGTGATGCGTGCGGTGGGTGACACCATGATCATGTCGCCGCCGCTGATCATCAGCCGCGATGAGATCGACGAGCTCGTCGCGAAGGCCTGGAAAGTGCTTGATCAGGTGGCTGAACAGCTGGGCGTTTGATCGCGCGGCCCCCGACCAGCGGCTATGCTGCCAGTGGGCGCGCTACCCCGATCAGGGGCACGTGTCCACGCCGACACAGCGTTTCCAAACAATGGATGGAGAGTTGAAACGATGATGAAACATCTGGGCAAGACCCTGCTGGCAACGGCCACTGCTGTATCCATCAGTACCGCAGCCATGGCAGAGGAAGTGGTAAACGTCTACAACTGGTCGGACTACATCGCCGAGGACACCCTCGACAACTTCCAGAAGGAAACCGGCATTCGCCCGGTCTATGACGTCTTTGACAGCAACGAAGTTTTGGAAGCCAAACTGCTGTCGGGCAGCTCCGGATTCGACATTGTCGTACCGTCCAACCAGTTCCTGGGCAAGCAGATCAAGGCTGGCGCCTTCCTGCCGCTGGACCGCAGCAAGCTGCCGAACTGGGAGAACCTGGACCCGACGCTGCTGCGCGCGCTGGAAACCAACGACCCGGGTAACCAATACGCGTTCCCCTATCTGTGGGGCACCACTGGCATTGGCTACAACCCGGAGAAGGTCAAGGCCGTACTGGGTGAAGATGCACCGGTCAACTCCTGGGATCTGGTATTCAAACCCGAGAACATGGAGAAACTGGCCTCCTGTGGCGTGGCCGTTCTGGACGCACCCGCCGAGATCATTCCATCTGCCCTGTTCTACCTCGGCCTGAACCCGAACAGTGCCGACGCAGCGGACTATCCGAAGGCGCAGGAACTGCTGATGAGTGTGCGGCCGTACATTACCTACTTCCATTCCTCCAAGTTCATTACCGATCTGGCCAACGGTGACATTTGCGTTGCCGTAGGCTGGTCCGGCGACATTCTGCAGGCGGCAGCGCGCGCCGATGAAGCCGAAAACGGAGTCGAAGTGAAGTACGTGATTCCGCGGGAAGGGGCGGCCATGTGGTTCGACATGATGGCCATTCCGAAGGACGCAAAAAATGTCGATAACGCCTACGCGTTTATGGATTATATTCTGCGCCCCGACGTGATCGCCGGCATCTCCAACTATGTTGCCTATGCCAATGGCAATGCGGCTTCCAAGCCGATGGTCGACGAAAGCGTACTCACCGATCCGGGCGTGTACCCCAGCGACGAGACACTGGCAAAACTCTTTACCCTGGCAGAGCTGCCGGCCAACATCGAACGCACCCGGACCCGTGTCTGGACGCGCGTGAAATCCGGTCAGTAATACAGAAGACAGTAACAAGAAACGGTCGGCTGCGGGGCGCTCTCCCTGCACCGGCCAGAACCAAAACAGGCCTGGCAAGCACCGGCGCCTGAATCAGGAGACACCATGAAGCATCCAATGCAAAAGTCGTTGCTGGCACTGACCACTGCCGCCCTGCTGGGCGGAGCCGGTGTCACACACGCTGCCGGTCAGTTGAACATCTACAACTGGTCGGACTACATCGCCGAAGACACCATTGCCAACTTCGAGAAGGAAACCGGCATTCAGGTGACCTACGACGTTTACGACTCCAACGACGTACTCGACGCCAAGCTGCTGACTGGGCGCTCGGGCTTCGACATTGTCGTGCCTTCCAATAACTTCCTGACCAAGCAGGTGCAGGCTGGCGTCTACATGGAGCTGGACCACAGCAAACTGCCGAACATGAGCAACCTGAATCCCGAGCTGATGAAGCAGATGGAAAGCATCGACCCGGGCAGCGCTCACTCGATTCCCTACCTGTGGGGAACCAACGGTATCGGTTACAACGTAGAAAAGGTCGAGGCCGCACTGGGCGGTGAGGCACCACCCAACTCCTGGGCGCTGATCTTCGATCCGCAGTACACCAGCAAGCTTTCCAGCTGTGGCATCAGCATGCTCGACTCAGCCGATGAGATGCTGCCCAATGCTCTCGCCTATCTGGGCCTGAACCCGAACAGCAGTGATGCCGAAGACATCAAGAAAGCCGAAGAACTGCTGCTCGGCGTGCGCAAGGACATTACCTACTTCCACTCCTCGCGCTACATCTCCGATCTGGCCAATGGCGATATCTGCGTAGCGGCCGGCTTCTCTGGTGATATCTTCCAGGCGGCTGCGCGTGCCGAGGAAGCCGAAAACGGCATCGACATCAAGTACATCATCCCCAGAGAAGGCGCGACCCTGTGGTTCGACATGCTGGCGATTCCGAAGGATTCGTCAAACCCAGACAACGCCCATGCCTTCATCAACTACATTCTGCGCCCTGACGTAATCGCACCGATCACCGATTACGTGGCTTATGCCAACCCGAACAAGGCGTCCAATGAACTGATTGACCAGGACATTCTCAACGACCCGGCCATTTACCCCTCCGATGAGGTGATGAGCCGTCTGTATGTCAACGTACCACGTTCCATGGCCGGCCAGCGTCTGATGACACGCGCCTGGAGCCGGATCAAGTCCGGTCAGTAACACACAAGGGGCTGCCTGCGGGCAGCCCCTTGTTGAATCAACAGAACAACGACATCAGGTGCCGCCCCGGCGACCTGCCAATATCTTTTTGTGCAGCCTTGCTGCACAGGTGGAATGAGATCCGGAGACGAATATGGTTGGTGCAGCAGGAGCCATGAAACAGGCGATGGCCAAGGCCGAACCCAATGACTTTGTGAAGATTGAACGCGTCAGCAAGCGGTTCGATGAAGCCCTGGCCGTTGATGACGTCAGTCTGAGCATCAATCGCGGTGAGATTTTCGCCCTGCTCGGCGGCTCGGGTTCGGGCAAGTCGACGCTGCTGCGCATTCTTGCCGGATTCGAACGACCGACCGAGGGTCGAGTACTGCTCGACGGTCAGGACATCACCGATCTGCCGCCCTACGAGCGTCCGATCAACATGATGTTCCAGTCCTACGCGTTGTTCCCGCATATGACGGTCGAACAAAACATCGCCTTCGGTCTCAAGCAGGACAAGCTGTCAAAGTCCGAAATCACCGAGCGCGTCAAAGAGATGCTCAAGCTGGTACACATGACCGAGTATGCGCGCCGCAAACCGGATCAGCTGTCCGGCGGCCAGCGTCAGCGTGTCGCCCTGGCCCGCTCACTGGCCAAACGGCCAAAGGTCCTGCTGCTCGATGAGCCGATGGGTGCACTGGACAAGAAACTGCGTACCCAAATGCAGCTGGAGCTGGTCGAGATCATCGAACGGGTCGGCGTAACCTGCATCATGGTGACCCATGATCAGGAAGAAGCCATGACCATGGCCCAGCGCATCGCGATCATGCACCAGGGCTGGATTGCCCAGGTTGGTACGCCGATGGACATCTACGAGAGCCCGGTCAGCCGGCATGTCGCCGAGTTCATTGGCAGCGTGAACATCTTTGAAGGCGAAATCACCGCCGACATGGAAGACCACGCCATTATCCAGTGCGACTGTCTGGACGAGCCGATTTACGTCGGCCACGGCATCACCACCCGCGCCCAGGACAAGAACATCATCTACGCCCTGCGCCCGGAGAAGGTCTGGGTCAGTGCAGACAAGCCCGAAGGCGAGTACAACAGCTCCCACGGCGTGGTCCATGACATCGCCTATCTTGGCGGCCACTCGGTGTACTACATCAAGCTCGACAGCGGCAAGATGGTGCAGGCCTTCTTCGCCAACTCCGAACGCCGGCTGCCTCGCCCGACCTGGGAGGACGAGGTGTACATCAGTTGGGAAGACGACAGCGGGGTCATTCTGCACTCATGAAAATGCCACGCCTGACTCCGCCTGGGCGCTTCTGGGTCATTAGCGTCCCCTATCTCTGGCTGTTCCTGTTCTTCCTGCTGCCCTTCGCCATCGTGCTGAAGATCAGCTTTTCGGAAGCCGCGATCGCCATTCCGCCCTATCAGCCGATCTTTCAGTACGTCGAGCAGAAGCTCAACGTCATGCTCAACCTCGGCAACTACATCTTCCTCAGCCAGGACGGCCTCTATCTGTCGGCCTATCTGGGATCGTTGAAGATTGCCTTCTTCTCGACCCTGATCTGCCTGCTGGTCGGCTACCCGATGGCCTATGCCATCGCTCGCGCTCCGCGCGAGAAGCAGCTGGTCTACCTGCTGCTGGTGATGATGCCGACCTGGACCGCGATCCTGATCCGCGTTTATGCCTGGATGGGGATTCTCAGCAACAACGGTCTGCTCAACAGCACGCTGATGAGCCTGGGCCTGATCAGTGAGCCGATGCAGATTCTCAACACCAATACCGCGGTCTATATCGGCGTTGTCTACGCCTATCTGCCGTTCATGGTGCTGCCGCTGTATGCCAACCTGGTTAAGCATGATCACAGTCTGCTGGAGGCGGCCATGGACCTTGGCGCCGGGCGCATCAAAGCGTTCTGGAGCATTACCGTGCCGCTGTCGAAAACCGGCATCATTGCCGGCTCCATGCTGGTCTTCATTCCGGTAGTCGGTGAGTTCGTCATCCCCGAACTGCTGGGTGGTCCGGAAACACTGATGATCGGCAAGGTGTTGTGGCAGGAATTCTTCAACAACCGCGACTGGCCGGTGGCCTCGGCGCTGGCAATTGTCATGCTGGTAATCCTGATCATCCCGCTCGTCCTGTTCCACTACAACCAAGCCAAGGAAATGGAGAAAAAAGCATGAGCAAGCGCCTTTCGTTCTCCACCCTGATGCTGTGGCTGGGTCTGATCTTCATCTACTTGCCGATGATCATTCTGGTGGTCTACTCGTTCAACTCCTCCAGGCTGGTAACCGTCTGGGGCGGCTGGTCAGTGCACTGGTACGTTGGCCTGTTGGACAACACCCAGCTGATGAACGCGGTCAAACGCAGCCTGCAGATTGCCTTCTTCACCGCCTGCGCCGCGGTCTGCCTCGGCACCCTGGCCGCCTTCGTCATGACCCGCATCAAGCGCTTCAGGGGCCGGACCCTGTTTTCCGGCCTGGTCACCGCGCCGCTGGTCATGCCTGAGGTCATTACCGGTCTATCGCTGCTGCTGCTATTTGTGGCGATGGCGCAAATGGTCGGCTGGCCGGCGGAACGCGGCATGGTGACCATCTGGATAGCGCACGTGACCTTCTGTACCGCGTATGTCGCGGTAGTGGTAAGTGGCCGCCTGAGCGAACTTGATCAATCGATCGAAGAAGCCGCGATGGATCTGGGTGCCCGTCCGTGGAAGACCTTCCTGTTGATCACCGTACCGATGATTGCACCGTCGATCGCCGCCGGCTGGCTGCTGTCCTTTACCCTGTCGCTCGATGACCTGGTACTGGCCAGCTTCGTATCCGGCCCCGGCTCGACTACGCTGCCAATGGAAGTCTTCTCCGCCGTTCGGCTTGGTGTGAAGCCTGAAATCAACGCAGTCGCGAGCCTGATCCTGCTAGCGGTGTCGATCTTCACCCTGATCGGCTGGCTGATCGCCCGCAGTGCCGACAAACGCCGTGCGCAGCCGCCAGAGGATGACGACACCATCACCTGGCAGGCGGTCATCGAAAGCCGTCGCAACTGATCCATCCGAGCACGGACGAGGCAGCCAACCTGCCTCGTCCGTGCTCATCACTACGACCTTGCCCCTCCCGAGATAAAACAGTTGGCTTTGACCACCAATCGGTTTAACCTCTCTACTATGAATGAATATTCATTCTATAAGTGCAGAGCGTTCTCATAACGTGCGAAAAGCCGCTATCACGCACTGCACAACGCTGGCGATAGTGACTAGAATACGCGAATGAACACTCATTCGATGACCGTAAAAACACCCCGTCCACGCATCAAGGACAAACGCCAGGCCATTCTCAATGCGGCCTTGAAAGTCTTTGCCAAAGGCGGTGTGAACGGCGTTCCCATGCCCGCCTTGGCCGAACAGGCTCAGGTTGGTACCGGCACGATCTATCGCTATTTCAGCAGCAAGGAGGTTCTGGTCAACGAGCTGTTTCGCGAGCAGCGACAGTTCAAACGGGACCTGCTGTTCGAAGGGCTGGATCCAAACCTGTCGGCGCACGAGCAGTTTGCTGTCGTCTGGCAACGCATGATCCGCTATAGCCGCGAACACCCGGACACCTACCGGTTTCTGGAAATGCAGGATCACCGCCCGTATCTGGACGAGCAAAGCCGCCAATTGGAACAAACGTTCTTTGCCCCGCTGGTCGCGCAGTACCGGCTGTATCAGCAGCAGGGCGTTTACCGCAGCGATCTGCGCGCAGAGGTGCTGCTGACCATGGTTTGGGGCACCTTTGCCAACCTGGTCAAGTGCGAGCGCGAAGGCTTGCTGGTACTGCAGAGCGAAGATCTGGAGGCGGCCTGCGAGACCTGCTGGTCAATGCTTACCGGCTGACAACCACCTTGCTGCCAGACCCATAACACGAGGCAGCAATAATGAGCAAGACAGCGAAATCCCTGAGTGCATTGGGCCTGAGCGCAGCGCTTGGTACCGGAGCTGTGGCCGGTGAAACAGAAGAGCGCGTGCTGCAGATGATAGCGAGCGGCGAAGCCTATTCGGCCGACACCCTGATGCCGCTGTTCAAGCAATTGGAGCCGGTCAGTCTGGAATTCATGCTCGGTACCTGGCGTGGCGGCAAGTTTGATGGTGGTGCCGAACCAGACCCGCTGAACTGGTACGGCAAACGCTTCACCAGCGTCAACGATGTCGAGCCTGTCCTCTACCCCAGCCCGGATGGAACCCTGCAAAACTATGACAAGCTCGGCCGTGCCCAGATCCGTGAGATGGTATTTGACGGCACAGTCTCTGCTGCGCTGATCTACGATCAGCAGCCGATCATCGACTACTTCCGCAAGGTCAACGACGACGTGGTAATCGGCCTGGGCGACATCAAGGGCAGGCCACTGGAGTTCTTCTTCCACCTGACACGCGACCACTGAAACCCGCCCCGCCGCACGCCCCTGCGCGCAGTTAACAAAACGCCGCTTTTCGGGACTGCGCCCAGCCATAAATCGGGGTAGGATTGACGTCACATCAACGCCGGCACTGCCGGCGTTTTCCTGTCACCCGTCTGGAGAAACCCCGTGTCCAAACTGGTTCCCGCCATCGACCCCGAAGGCCTGCTGGAATACTCAGTCGTCTTCACCGATCGCTCCCTCAACCATATGTCCCAGACCTTCCAGCAGGTCATGCGCGACATCTCCGCAACATTGAAGAGCGTTTACAACGCGCATGCGGTCGCAGTCGTCCCCGGTGGCGGTACCTACGGCATGGAGGCGGTTGCCCGCCAGTTTGCCCAGGACAAAAACTGTCTGGTTATCCGTAACGGCTGGTTCAGCTATCGCTGGAGTCAGATTTTCGAAATGGCACGCATTCCAGCCAGCGAAACCGTGCTCAAGGCGGTCAAGTCAGACAGCAGCAACCAGCCGGCGTTTTCCCCGGCGCCGATTGAACAGGTGGTCGCCGAAATTCGTGCCAGCAAACCTGATCTGGTTTTCGCCCCGCACGTCGAAACCGCCGCGGGCATCATCCTGCCCGATGACTACCTGCGCGCCGTAGCCGATGCGGTACACGAAGTCGGCGGTCTGTTCGTACTCGACTGCATCGCCTCCGGCACGGTCTGGGTCGACATGCAGGCCTGCGGCATCGATGTATTGATCAGTGCTCCGCAGAAGGGCTGGAGCGCCTCTCCGTGCAGTGCGCTGGTGATGTTCAGCGAACGCGCCGAACAGGTTCTGGAGCAGACTACCAGCACCAGCTTTGCAGCCGACCTGAAGAAGTGGCGGCAGATCATGCAGGCCTACGAAAATGGCGGTCACGCCTACCATGCCACCATGCCAACCGACGCGCTCAAGGCGTTCCGCGACACCATGCTGGAAACCCGCGACTACGGCTTCGCTAAGGTCAAGCAGGAACAACTGGCGCTCGGCACTGAAGTGCGCCAGCTGATGCAGGAACTGGGCTACAAGAGCGTCGCCGCTGAGGGTTTCGGCGCACCGGGTGTCGTCGTCAGCTATACCGATAACGACGGTATTCAGAGCGGCAAGGCCTTCGCCCCGCTCGGCCTGCAGACCGCAGCCGGCGTACCGCTGATGTGCGACGAACCGGAAGGCTTCAAGACCTTCCGCCTCGGCCTGTTCGGTCTGGACAAGCTGCACAATCCCGAACGCACGGTTGCCACGCTGCGCGAGGCCTTTGCTGCGCTGTAGGCGCAGCAAAAACAGCGACAAGCCTCAAGCTGCAAGCCGCAAGCAAACCCGGTCTCGATGCCGGGTTTTGTTTGTGCGCTGGGGTTGGCTGCCGCGCAGCATGCAGTTCTGCTGGCGCCACCTACCACAGCGTGCCCCGTATAAAGCCAAAAGAAAACCCGCACGGCTGAACACCGCGCGGGTTTGCTTGTAGCTTGCAGCTTGTGGCTTGCCGCTGGCTAGCCCAGCTAGCCCTTTTGCTGCGCCATGATCTCTTCCATGCTCAGACCGGTCAGGCCGTGAATGGTGCGCCAGAGGTAGAACAGAATGGCCATCATCATGATCATCGACGGAATGGCGATCATCGGATAGCTGACCAGCGTCATCTGCCCCAGCTCTTCATTGAAGGCCTCAGTACCCGCCGGACTGACCACAATCCACTTGGCAACAATGTAGTTCATGACCGACGAGAAGAAGAAGGTGCCGGCCAGAAAATAGGTCGCCCGCAGCAAGCGCAGATTAAACAGCTCGACCAGCCCCCGCTCCTGCAGCCGCTCCTGCACCAGTGCCACATTGATGACCTTCTCGTTGTAGAGCATGGTACGAATCAACGGATAACGGGTGCGGGTCGAGACCAGTACGGCCAGGCCGATCACCCCCGGTACCGCTGCCTCCTTGATCGCCAGCCACTTGGTATCGAGTTGCAGCACACCAATCCCACCGGTCAATAACACGCTGACCACGCCAAGCAGCGCGATAAAGTTGAACTTGCGGTACTGCACCAGTTCGAACAGCCCCCAGCCCACCGGCAGCGCCAACGCCAGAATCAGCGCTTTGGTGGCCCCCAGGTGGCTGTCGCCACTGAGTTTCATGAGAATAATCGAGGGGATGATGATACTGACCAGCAGATCGATCAGCGGGCGCGGCTTATGCTGCGCAGGAGCGGTTTTCGCGTCAGACATGGCGGAACAGAAAGTCTCTGGCGGAATGAAGAAGGGCCATCATACACTGGCTGGGCTGGGCGCATAGCAACACGACGCGCCCAGCCGCCGACCGGTCAGCGCAGCATGGTGCTGACCAGCCAGCCGGTATAGCCCAGGTAGGTTGCCAGCAGCAGCATACCGTTGAAGCGGGACACCTCGCCCTGCTTGCCAAAACGTCCAATGCCCATGACCAGCAACACCACGGTCAACACAAACATAATTACCCA
This sequence comes from Halopseudomonas oceani, assembly GCF_002903165.1. Taxonomy (GTDB): domain Bacteria; phylum Pseudomonadota; class Gammaproteobacteria; order Pseudomonadales; family Pseudomonadaceae; genus Halopseudomonas; species Halopseudomonas oceani. The sequence continues at coordinate 21,817 of NZ_PPSK01000006.1, read as the reverse complement.
GTCACGCTGCAGCACTACCGGGTCGACTGCCAGCGGCGCAATCCCGGCGGCAATACCTACCACCGCCAGGGTATTGAACAGGCCAGAGCCAATCACATTACCCAGCGCGAGATCGTGCTCGTTGCGGCGAATCGCCGCCAGCGAGGAGGCCAGTTCCGGCAAGGATGTACCCACCGCCACGATGGTCAGACCAATGATCAGATCGCTCACCCCCCAACTTTCTGCAATAAACACCGCGCCCCAGACCAGCAGCCGCGAGCTGGCGATCAACAGCACCAGGCCAAGCACCAGCCAGAACAGCGCCTTGGGCAGCGGCATCGCGTGACTGGCGACTTCTTCAGCGTATTCGCCAGACAATGAATCGTCTTTGCCGCGCATGCCCTGCACGATGGACCAGCCCATCAGTACGAAAAACACTCCCAGCAGCACCCAGGCATCGTTGCGGGTGAGCTCGCCGTCAAGCAACTGATACCCCGCCAGCAGGGTAACGCCAAGCAGAATTGGCAATTCCTTGCGAATCACCTGGGAGTGAACCTTGATCGGGCTGATCACCGCAACGAGACCGATGATCAACGCAATATTGGTGATATTCGAACCGTAGGCGTTACCCAGCGCCAGCCCCGGGTTGCCCTGCCCGGCAGCCAGTGCCGAGACCACCATTTCCGGCGCCGAGGTACCAAAGCCGATGATCAGCATACCGATCAGCAGCGGCGGCATGCCCGCATGGCTGGCAGTCGCTGACGCCCCATCGACGAAACGATCCGCACTCCAGACCAAAAGCCCCAAGCCCACTACCACCGCGGCCAATGCCAGCAACATCATCAGATTCCTGTGCCAAATTGAGAAATAGCGTCCATTATCAATGAAAGCGACAGGCGGAGACAGGGGCAGCGAACGTCAGCCGTTACAAAAATGTTCAGCGTTCGGCAAATCCGCCGATACACTCTGTGTCCGCTTTTTTCCCGTGGTGAGGGATCGCCCAATAACCCTGATCTAACAGGTGCTCATAATGGCAATCAATCGTTCACTGCGTCTGCAGACCCTCGTACTCATGGCTGGCAGCCTCGCGCTCATGCTGCTGGTGTCACTCGCCATCACCGTATCGCTGGCCAACAGCGTCGATGGCTACCGCGACCTGCTGGAGCGCCCCGTGACCAGCGCGACGCTGATCAACCGGGCTAATCTCGAGTTCAAAACCCAAGTACAGGAGTGGAAGAACGTCCTGCTGCGCGGCGCCAAACCGGCTGACAAGGACAAATACTGGAGCCAGTTTGAGGCATCCGAACAAGCGGTACAGAACACCTTGCAGCAGATCGGCAGCCTAGCCCTGGCACCCGAGGTGCTCGCCGAGGTGCGGTCACTGGCCGACAAGCATCGCCAGCTCGGCGCGCGTTACCGCGACAGCCTGAAAGCCTATGAGGCCGCTGGTCTGGACCCCACCGCCGGCGACCGTGCGGCGCGAGGCATCGACCGCGAGGTCAGCGAGCACATGGACCAGCTATCCGGTCAGCTCAACACCACAGCGCTGGAACAGAGCACAGTAATCAATACCACCGCCGCACGTACCGTCTGGACCGGGCTGGTACTGCTGGTCATCGCGGCACTGGTTATTGGCGTACTCAGCCAGTGGCTGGTCAACCGCCGACTGGTCAGCCCGATCACCCAGCTGATCGCCCAGATTGAGCGCCTGAGCCAGGGCCGACTCGGTCAATCGGTCAGCCTGGACCGGGCCGACGAGCTGGGCACCCTGGCCCGTGCCGCCAATCAATTGCGCAGTTTCCTCGAGGATACGTTCAGCCAGCTGCAACGCAGCACCAGCGAACTAGACCGTGCCAGTGGCGAGCTGAATACCATTGCCACCCGCATGGCGCATGGTAGCCGTGAACAGTTTTCGCGCACCGACCAGGTAGCCACCGCGATGCAGGAAATGTCTGCCGCCGCCGCGGAGGTGGCACAGCACGCTGCCGAGGCGGCCCGCGCAGCAGACGACGCCGACAGCAATGCGCAGGAAGGGGGCCAGGTAATGCAGGCCACCATCCACGCGATGCAGGACATGCTGGCACAGATCACCCAGACGACCGAAGTGATTCGCCGCCTGGAGGGCGACAGCAATCGTATCGGCAAGGTACTGGATGTCATTCAGGGCATCGCCGAGCAGACCAACCTGCTGGCCCTCAACGCGGCCATCGAAGCGGCGCGCGCAGGTGAGGCGGGACGGGGCTTTGCGGTCGTCGCCGACGAAGTGCGTACGCTGGCCAAACGCACCGCCGAGTCAACGGCGGAGATTCAGCAGATTATCAACGACGTGCAGTCCGGTGCCGGCGAGGCGGTCAAGGCCATCGCCATCGGCCAGACCCGCAGCGAGTCGAGCATGCAGCAGGTCAACCTGGCCGGTGAGCGGCTCACCCAGATCACGGTCGCCATCGAGTCTATCCGCGATATGAACCGGCAGATATCGACGGCAGCCGACGAGCAGACCAGCGTCGCTGAGGACATCACCCGCAACATCACCGAGATCACCGACATTGCCGCCGCCAACCAGAGTGAGGTCGACAATACCGCCCGTGCCAGCCAGGCACTGCATGACCTGTCCGGCGAATTGAGCACCCTGACCCAGCGCCTGTCGGCCTGAGCCAGGGACGTGGGCGTCAGGCCGTCGCGGTGGCGGCCTGGCGCTGACGTTCTTCCTCGTAGAGTTCCTTTTTCGACAGCTTGCCAACCGGCGTTTTCGGCAGCTCTGGACGGATCTCCATCGCACTCAGCCGCTCATGCTTGCCAAGACGCGAGGCGAGAAACGCTTGCAGGGTGTCAAAGTCGAAGGGCTCGGCACCAGCCCGCAGCTTGATGAAGGCTTTCGGCGCCTGTCCGCGATAGGGGTCGTCGATACCGATCACCGACACCTCCTCAACGCCCGGGTACTCGTAGATGGCCTCTTCGATCACCCGCGGATAGACGTTGTAGCCGCTGCACAGAATCATGTCCTTGGTGCGGTCGACAATGTAGACGTAACCGTCTTCATCCATGTAACCAACATCGCCGGTACGCAGGAAGCCGTCGGAGGTCATCGCCTCTGCCGTCGCATCCGGGCGCTTCCAGTAGCCAGCGGTAATGTTCGGTCCCTTGATGCAAACCTCGCCGCGCTCGCCGACCGGCAACTCGTTCTCGCCGCCGTCGAGCGGCAGAATGCGAATCTGTGTACCTGGTACCGGCACACCACATGAGCCGGGGCGCGGACGGGCATCACGCGGCGTAAAGGTGCCGCTGGTGGTGGTTTCGGTCATCCCCCAGCCCTCACGCAGGGCGCAGCCCGAGCGGGAGAAGTACTGCTGTTGCACCTCGACCGGCAACGGCGCGCCACCCGAGTTGGACATTTTCAGCGACGACAGGTCGTGTTGATCAGTCTGCGGGTGACTGAGCAGGCCGATGAACATGGTTGGCACGCCCGGGAAGGTGGTAATCCGGCTCTGGCTAATCTCGCGCAGCACGGTGAGCACGTCGAAGCGCGGATGCAGGTAGATCTCGGCAGCAGCACGCAGGCCAAAAATCATATTCACCATCAGCGCGTAGATGTGGAAAGGCGGCAGCACCGCCAGCACCCGCTCCTGGCCGGGCACGATGGCCGAGCTAAGAACTTGGCGCAACTGGGCACAGGACGCCGTGATGTTGCCGTGGGTCAGCATCGCGCCCTTGGGTACGCCGGTAGTACCACCGGTATATTGCAGCACTGCCAATGTGCTGGCCGGGTCGGCCAGTGAATGCGCCTGGTAATCACCCGTGTTGTCGAGCAGCTCGGCAAAGCTGCAGCACTGGGCATTCCATTCCACCGCGGCCGGGCGGCCCAGCAGATGACGCTGATCGTCGCTCACTTCACCGCAGAACTCGACCAGATTGCCCACCACCAGCTGACGCAGGCGGGTACGCGCCATCAGCGTGACCATACGCGGGTAGAAGGCCTCCAGATCAAGGGTCAGCATGATGTCGGTCTGGCTGTCCTCGATTTTGTGCTCAAGGGTGCGCTCGGCGTCCAGCGGGGAGTAGTTGACGACGGTGCCGCCAGCGCGCAATACGCCGAGAAAGCCGATGAAGTAATGCGGGCAGTTAGGCAGATACAGGCCGACATGCACACCGGGACCGACGCCCAGCTTCTGCAAACCCCGTGCAGCGCGGGACACCAGCCCGTCAAGTTCACGGTAGCTCAGCTTGTGGCCAAAGAAATCGATTGCCGAGTTATCCGGGAACTCGGCGACGGCCGCATCCAGCAACGCCGGAATGGCCTCCGGGGTGTGGGTAAGCTCCCAGTTCACATCCGAGGGATACGACTTCAACCAGCGCAGTTCGGTGTCCACAGCATGCTCTCCATTGTCTGCCCCGGGCGGCTTTGGCGCGGGGCGCTTTTTGTTTTCCCAACCCTAGTCGCTGCGCCGTGCCATAGAGAAGCTTGATCGACTGCGGATATGTCGGACCATAGCCGTTGCCAACGCCGACCGGCACAGCAAATACTGCGGTAAATCAATAATCTGCCAGCCGAATCACCGCATCATTACACTTTTTGCGCGACTCAGCCGATAGCGCTCCAGCGTCGCCTCCCCAATTCAACCAAACCCGTTCAGGAGCACAACCGTGTTCAAAAGCCGTCAATTACGCGCCGAGCTGCAACAGACTCACGATATCAACCGGCAGCTAAAGGATCAGCTCAGCAATCTGGCGACGCAAATGGACGAGCGACAACGGCAATTCGATGCCCGCATCGGCATTGCCGAAAGCGAACAGACGCTGTCACAAAAGCTGCTCAGTTGCCGGGAGACAGGCGACCATCTGGTGCAGGACGTGCGTGAATCCGTGGCCGGTGCGGCCAGCCGGCTGATGGAAGAGCAGCAAACACTGACCGCCCTGAGCGATATTTTCACCCAGACCCAGCAAGCGGTACGCAGCCTGCAGGCACGCTCCAATACCATCGGCAGCCATGCCGAACGTAACGCCGAGTCCGCCAGCAGCCTGGACGAGACCGCCGGGCGCATCCGTTCTTTCGTCGCCGTCATTCACGATATATCCAAGCAGACCAGCCTGCTGGCGCTGAACGCCGCCATCGAAGCGGCACGCGCCGGCGAAGTCGGTCGCGGTTTCGCCGTGGTTGCCGACGAAGTGCGCAGTCTCGCGGAGAAGGCCCAGCATGCCAGTGAAAACATCGAAGACCTGGTCTCCCAGGTAATGGAAAAGAGCCAGGCCCTGTCGGGCATGGCTGAGGAATCGATGCAGAGCAGTCTCGACATCGCTGCCTCTGCCGAGCAAATTGATCAGGTAACCGATCAGGTCATCAACCGCGCCGACCGGATGAAGCAGGTGATCAACGGGTCAGCCACCCACAGCTTTCTGTCCGCGGTGAAACTGGATCACGTGGTCTGGAAAATGGACCTGTATCAGCGCATCGCTGCAGGCAACTTGAGTCAGTCGCTGACCGACCACCATGAATGCCGCCTTGGTCAGTGGTACTACCGCGGCCAGGGCGCCGACCTGTACAGCCAGCTTCCCGCCTTTCGTGAATTGGAGAACGCACACCGCCAGGTACATGAATGCGGCCTGCAGGCGCGTGAAGCCGCACTCAAGGGCGATAACGACTTGCTGCACCGACTGCTGCTGGACATGGAACAAGCCAGTGCGCAGGTCGCCCAGCAGCTTGATCGCCTCGAACGGGAGATCACTGGCAGTCACTGATCCGCGCCGGGGCCGCAAGGACACTGTCACGACACTCAGCGCTATTGCGACCATCGCCGTCACAGGCTATACAGGGAGACCCTTACGCCCGCAGGAAAGAACAAGAGAGAAGGAATGCGTAAACGTCTCACCCCGCTGTTGATCGTAGTAGTCGGAATCATCATCTTCATCCTGCTGCGCGTGACCCGAGATCAACCCGAGCCGCTGGGAACCCAGGAACGTTCGTGGCGGGTCGCTACCGAAACCATCGCCCCCGATGCCTTCCAGCCCCGGCTGACCCTGTACGGTCAATTGGAGTCACCACGGCGCTTCACCGTGGTCGCACCACTGGCAGGACGTATCGCCGCATTACCGGCCACCGATGGCAGCCAGATCAACGCTGGCGAGTTGGTGGTCGCGCTGGACGAGGCCGACATCACGCCACGGGTCGAACAGGCCAAGGCCGAGCTGGCGGATGCCGAGGCGCAGCTGGAAAGTGAAAAGCTGGCACATCAGGCCGACCAGCAGGCCCTGCGCATGGAGCAGCGGCTGGAAGCCAACGCCCGCAAGACGCTCGAGCGCATGCAGCAGCTGGTCGCCCGCCAGATGGTACCGACAGTTGAGGTCGACAATGCCCAGGATGCACTGGACCGGGCTGCGCTGACCGTCGCCAACCGCCAGCGCAGCCTGTCGACCTACCCTTCGCGCCTGGCCGCTCAGCAGGCCAGGGTCGAGCGCGCCAGCGCGACACTGGACAGCATCCAGCGCGACGCCGAGCGCAGCCGCTTTGTGGCGCCCTTTGACGGTGTGGTCGGCGAGGTCAAAGTTGCGGTAGGCGATCAGGTCAACACCAATACTGCGCTGCTCGACTTCTATCCGCTACAGGGGATGGAGCTGCGTGCGCTGGTACCGCAGATTCACAGTCAGGACTTCATCGCCGCGCTAAGTCAGGGGCAAAAGCTGGACGCCCACAGCCTCGACAGCACCCCGGCAATCGAGCTGACCCTGACCCGCATCGCCGGCAAGGCCGACGCCCGCGGTATTGAGGCCATCTTCCAGGTCGAGAATCCGCGTCCGGAATTACGTCTTGGCACTCTGCTTGCCATCAGTGTTGCCCGACCGGCCCACGACAACAGCGTCGCCCTGCCGTACAGCGCGCTGTACGGCAACAACACGGTTTACACGGTCAACGACAGCCGCCTGCAGGCGCTTGCGGTGGAGCGGGTCGGAGAAACGCTGGACGAGCACGGCAACCGACGGGTACTGGTTCGCTCCGACGACCTCAAGAGTGGCATGCAGGTTGTCACCACCCATCTGCCCAATGCCATGTCCGGGCTGAAGGTGGACACCGCTGACCCGGTGGCGGAGCCGGCCCAATGAGCAACACCGGGCCGCTGGGCTTCTTTGTTCGCCACAAGGTCGCCGCCAACCTGCTGATGCTGGTCATGCTGATGGGCGGCGTGATCGGCCTGTCACGCATGAACATTCAGTTCTTCCCGACCTTCGCACTCGACTTCGTCACCGTTCGGGTGGTCTGGAATGGTGCCGCCGCCGAAGACGTCGAGCAAGCCATAACCATCCCGCTGGAACAACGCCTGCGCAGCCTGCAGAACCTCAAGAACATGACCTCGACCTCGGCCCAGGGTGTATCCAGCATCACCCTGGAATTCCGCGAGGGAACCGACCCCATTGTCGCGCTGGACGACGCCCGTCAACAGGTCGACGAATTCCGCAATCTGCCCGCTGCCGCCGAAAAGCCGGAAGTGGTGCGGGTAGCCCGTTACGACCCGATCGCCAACCTGCTGCTGTACGGCCCCTTTGAACCGCACGAACTGCGCAGCATCGCCAACCGCATGGAAGACGACCTGCTCAATCACGGTATCGACCGCATCGTCATCAACGGCGTACCCGAGCAGCAGATCAGCATTGAAGTACCCAATGCCGAGCTGCGCCGCCTTGGCATGTCACTGGATCAACTGGCTAACCGCATCAACGCCGAATCCCGCGACCTGCCCGCCGGACAGGCCGGCGAACTGGATTCGGCCCGCGAGCTGCGTGCCATCGAGCAACGCCGGGACCCGCAGGCCTTTGGCAGCATCGCCCTGCAGCCGGAGAGTGACAGCCACCTGCGGCTGGGCGATATCGCCGACATTCGCCAGGGGCCGCGCCGCAACCAGGTGCTGCTGCGGTACGACGGCCAGCCCGCCGTGGAGCTGCAACTGGAACGCAGCGAAGACGGCGACTCCCTCGAGTCGGCCAAGATTCTCAATGACTGGCTGGAAGAAATCAGCCCGACGCTGCCGCCACAACTGAAGATTCACGTTTATGATCAGGCCTGGCAACTGATTGATGACCGCATCCGGCTGCTGGTCAACAACGGCCTCAGCGGTCTGGTGCTGGTGCTGATCCTGCTCTACCTGTTCCTGCCCGCCCGCGTGGCCCTCTGGGTTGCCGTCGGTATCCCGACCGCATTCCTTGCCGCCATGGCTGTTTTCTGGGTCATTGGCGGCTCGATCAACATGATCTCGCTCTTTGCGCTGATCATGGCGCTGGGCGTCATCGTCGACGATGCCATCGTGGTAGGCGAAGACGCCGACGCTCATCACCGGAGTGGCGAAGCCTCCGAACGCGCCTCCGAAGGCGCTGCCAAACGCATGCTCTGGCCGGTGGTTGCCTCCTCGCTGACCACCATCGCAGCCTTCATGCCGCTACTGATGGTCGGCGGCATCTTCGGCAATATCCTCGGTGACATCCCAGTGGTGATGATCTGCGTACTGATCGCCTCGCTGCTCGAGTGTTTTGTCGTCCTGCCGCATCACCTGCGCGAAGCCTTCCGCCCGAGCAAGCCGCGAAGGGGCAAACTCGCGGCCATTGGCAACCGCCTGGACGATGTCCGCGGCCGCTTCGACAGTGCCTTCAACCGCTTCCGCGACGGCCGCTTCCGGCGCCTGTCACAAGCCGCACTGGCCAACCGCGGCACCACCCTGGCCTGCGCCTTGGTCAGCGTCATCATCACCATTGGCCTGCTCAGCACCGGGCGTATCGGCTTCAGTTTCTTCCCAACGCCGGAGCCGCAGGTGTTGTACGCCAACGTCAGCTTCGTTGCCGGCACGCCGCGCGCCAGCATGGTCGAGTTCATGCGTGAGCTGGAGCAGAGCCTTGGCGAAACGGAAGCAGCGCTGGGCGGCGATCTGATCCTCACCGCACTGACCCGCGAAGGGGAAACCCTTGGCGACAACGGCATTGCCAGGCAGGGTGACAACCTTGGCTCGCTGATGGTCGAGCTGGTATCGCCCGACCATCGGGATGTCCGCAACAAGACCTTCATCCGCGAATGGCAGCAGCGCATTCAGCGCCCGCCCGGCATCGACCGCATCAACATCACCGAGCAGCAAAGCGGCCCGCCCGGCAAGGATGTTGATATCCGACTCACAGGCTCGGACCCGCAGCAGCTCAAGGACGCAGCCGACGCGCTGTCGGTGATTCTCGCCAGCATTGAAGGCGTGGTCAGCACCGACGACGACATGACCTGGGGCCGCGAGCAACTGGTCTACAGTCTCACGCCCTACGGTCAGGCGCTGGGGCTGAGCATCGAGAGTGTCGGCAACCAGCTGCGCGCAGCCTACGACGGTCGGCTCGCGCAGATCTACCAGGACAAACGCGACGAAATCGAAGTTCGTGTGCAACTGCCCCGGGTCGAACGGGAGAGCCTGGCCAGCCTGGGCGACCTGAACATTCGCCTAGATGATGGCCGTTTCGTGCCACTACGCCAAGTGGTCACGTTCTCCAGCAACCAGGGCTTCTCGGCCCTGCGCCATGCCGATGCCCAGCTGGCCACCGATGTGACCGCCGATATCGACAGCAGTCAGACCACCGCCGGCGCGGTGCTCAAGGCCGCGGCGCTGGAGCTGCCGGCCCTGGCCAGTCGCTACAACGTGCGTTACAGCTTCGAAGGGCGCTCGGTCGATCAGCAGGAGACCCTCGCCGATATGCGTGACGGCCTGATCATCGGCCTGTTGCTGATGTACGCGGTGCTGGTCTGGGTGTTCTCATCCTGGAGCACGCCACTGATCGTCATGTCCGTCATTCCGCTGGCACTGGTCGGCGCCCTGCTGGGTCACTGGGTGATGGGTCTGAACCTGACCATTCTGTCGCTGTTCGGCCTGTTCGGCCTGTCCGGTATCGTGGTCAACAACTCCATCATCCTGGTCAGCTTCTACCAGGACCAGCGCACACGCGGACTGCAGGTGAACGAGGCGCTCAACGAGGCGGTAGTGCAGCGCCTGCGGGCTGTGCTGCTGACGTCACTGACCACCATTGGTGGGCTGCTGCCGCTGCTGTTCGAAACTTCGCTGCAGGCCCAGTTCCTGATTCCGATGGCCACCTCAATCGCCTTTGGCCTCGGCTTCTCGACCCTGCTGGTGCTGCTGGTGGTCCCGGCGCTGCTGTCGCTGCTGGAAGGCTGGAAAGCGCGTAGAGCGGCCGCCTAGGGCGGCCGCCAGCTGCAAGCCTCAAGCCGCAAGCAAACCCGGCCTTGGCGCCGGGTTTGCTTTTTGGGGCTGGAAGCCAACAGCTTGCGCGGATGCTTGAACCAACGGAAGGGTGGTTGCAAATTACGTCCAGGTACCACCTGAGCTGCAACCTGAACAGCACCCAACTGTAGGGACGCGACATGTCGCGTCCGCTGCAGCTTTACAGCAACCGGACGCAGAGCGTGGGAACCATCAAACCTGCGCCACCGTGAAGCAAAAAAAACCGCACGACTCACGCCGCACGGTTTTTTCTTGAGGCTTGAAGCTTGCCGCTTACTTTTTAGCCACTTCCAGCGTCTTGGTGATCGCGGCGACCGCCGAGCCGATATTGCTCAGCTCCGCCGGCAGGATCATGGTGTTGTTGGTTTGCGCCAGCTTGCCGAACTCCTTGACGTACTGCTCGGCAACGCGCAGCGAAACCGCTTCCTGGCCACCCTGGGTGTTGATCGCTTCGGCAACGCGACGCAGACCTTCGGCGGTCGCAGTGGCAATCAGCTCGATCTCGCGGGCCTTACCTTCGGCTTCGTTGATCTGACGCATCTTGTCGGCTTCGGACAGGTTGATGGTTTCCTGCTTCTGGCCTTCGGAGACGTTGATCTTGGCTTCACGTTCCCCTTCGGACTGGGCCACCACGGCGCGACGCTCCCGCTCGGCGCGCATCTGCTTCTCCAGCGCATCCAGAATGGTTGCCGGCAGTTCGATATCGGCAATTTCGTAGCGCAGGACTTTCACGCCCCAGGGCTTGGCGGCTTCATCCAGCGCCTCGACCACCTGCACGTTGATGGTTTCACGCTCTTCGAAGGTCTTGTCCAGATCGATCTTGCCGACCACGGAGCGCAGGGTGGTCTGCGCCAACTGAATGGAGGCGTAGCGGTAGTCGTTGATGCCATAGCTGGCCAGCTTGGGATCAACCACCTGCAGATAGATCACCCCGTCGACCACCACTTGGATGTTGTCCTTGGTTACACACGCCTGGCTCGGCACGTTGATGGCTTCTTCCTTGAGTGTGTGCTTGTAGGCCACCCGGTCGATAAATGGAATCAGGATGTGAAAGCCAGCTTCTAGGGTCTTGGCGTACTTGCCCAGCCGCTCGACGATAAAGGCCGAGCGCTGCGGCACGATGCGAGCCGTTTTGGTGAGGGTAATGATGACCAGCACCAAAAACCCGAGTGACAGCATTGTTGCGATTTCCATATGAAAAGCTCCTTGGTCCGAAAAGATCAGTTATTGGTATTAGGCTTGGTTGCGCTGACTCGCAAGACAATCCCCGCATGGTCGGTGACCCACGCCGACTGACCGCTAGTGAGCGGGTCAGCCGATTCCGCATCCCATTTGGCCCCGTTCAGCTGCACATGACCGACGCCATCGACAAAGTCCGTCAGCACCTTGACCCGCACGCCCAACAAGCCGGCGTCGTCCTGATCCCGGGCGGCCAAATCGACCTCGCTGCCCTGCAGCCAACGCTGGAAGCGGCGACGCAACAGCCACAGCGCCACGATGCTCGACAGCGCAAACACCGTCACCTGCACCGGCAGCGAGCCGATGATACCCAGCAGTGTCAGCAGCCCGACCAGCAAGGCACCAAGGCCAAAAAAGGCGGCGATCAAACCGGGGATGAAAAACTCCGAGGCCAGCAACAGCAGGCCCAGCAACAGCCAGAAGGCGTAACTTTCCAGATAACCCGTCAACATCTGCACTCCCTGCCCTTTAATTCAAACTGCAGGAAGACTACCAGATGGTCGCCTGCTGCGCCCCGGGAAAAACACGCAGCGGCAAACTGGCAGCTGAGTGGCAGTCTGGTACCCTGAGCACAATGCCGACAGGGAGAGTCCCATGCCAGATCGCCTTATCACCCGCCTGATCCTGTGCCTGCTGCTCATGGCTCCGCTAGCCAGTGCCAGCGAAACCGGCACCGACACACCAGCACCGCTGCGCGTCGGTATTACCGAAGTACCGCCTTTCGTCATCGCCGACGGCCAGGGCGGCTGGGAAGGCATTAGTGTGGATCTCTGGCGGGCCATCGCCGAGCAGCAGGGCTGGGCGTTCGAGCTCCAGCCAATGGCCTTTGCCGACCTGTTGCACGCGGTCGAGTCCGGCAAGGTCGACGTTGCCGTCGGCGCACTAACCATGACCGCAGAGCGGGAGCTGGTGTTCGACTTCAGTCATCCGTTCTACCAGACCGGGCTGTCGATCGGCGTGCCCCGTGCACCCAAGGCAGGCCTGTTGCAGAGCCTCAAGGCCCTGTTCAGCTGGAGCTTTTTGAGCGTCATCGGGGGACTCGGCTTGCTGCTCCTTGGTGTCGGCGTCGCCCTTTGGCTGTTCGAGCGCCACCGCAACCCCGAGCAGTTCGGCGGAACGGCGACGCAGGGTATCGGCGCCAGCTTCTGGTGGGCAGCGGTGACCATGACCACCGTTGGGTATGGCGACAAGGCACCGGTCACCTTCGCCGGCCGGCTGGTCGCGCTGATCTGGATGTTTGCCGGCCTGATCATGGTCGCCAGCTTCACCGCCGCCATCACCAGCGCCCTGACCGTCAGCAATCTGCAGCTACAGATTCGCGGCCCGCAGGATCTGCCCGGCAGCACCGTTGCAACCATCGACGGCACCGCCAGCGCCCGCTACCTCGGCGAGGAACGCATCGTGTCGCGCAGTTACCCTGATCTGACCAGTGCCATGCAGTCGGTCAGCGCAGGCGAGACTGACGCCGTGGTCTACGACCGGCCACTGCTGCAGTACCGCAATCAGCAACTCGGCAGAGAACGGCTGGAGTTGCTGCCCGGCGTGTTTGATCAGCAGCTGTATGCGCTGGCCATTCCCAGCGGCAGCCCGTTGCGCGACCAACTGAACGAGGCAGTGCTGCGAGTTACAGAGTCCGACGAGTGGCGGCTGATTCAGCGTGCCTACCTCGGCGAGCAGCTGTAACACCAACAAGCTCTGAATTTCCGTTCATCGGATCAGCTGGCTGAATAGTCGCAGTGCAGAGCGAGTGACTCACCGGTCATTCGCTCTGTAGCGCCCTGACGCGGCTGTTCTGTCGCTCAATCACTACTCTCCCCTGAATAGGCTGGCTATGCTCAGCGGCCAGGCACTGGAAAAAGTGCCTCAAGACGATACAAAACAAGCACAACAACAAGGAGTTTCGTCATGTCGCGCAAGACTCGACTAAGTCTTGCCTGCGGGCTGATTGCCGCGTTCGGCGTCAGCACCCAGGCCAATGCCTTCTGGTTTGGTTCCTCCGGCTACACCAAAACCAAATACCCCATCGTGCTGACCCACGGCATGCTCGGCTTCGACAGCCTGCTCGGCGTCGATTACTGGTACGGCATCCCCAGCGCCCTGCGCAAAGACGGTGCTACCGTCTACGTCACCGAAGTCAGCCAGCTTGATACCTCCGAGGCCCGCGGCGAACAGTTGCTGGAACAGGTCGAGGAAATTGTCGCTATCAGCGGCAAGGGCCGGGTCAACCTGATCGGCCACAGCCACGGCGGCCCGACCGTCCGCTATGTCGCTGCCGTCCGGCCGGATCTGGTCGCTTCGGTCACCAGCGTTGGCGCTCCGCACAAGGGTTCGGCAACCGCCGACTTCCTGCGCCAGGTGCCGGAAGGATCGGCTGGTGAGACGCTGCTGGCCGGCATCGTCAACGGTCTCGGCGCGCTGATCAACTTCCTCTCCGGCAGCAGCTCGAATACCCCGCAGAATGCGCTCGGCTCGCTGGAGTCACTCAACAGCGAAGGCGCTGCACGCTTCAACGCCAAGTTCCCGCAGGGTCTGCCGACCAGTGCTTGCGGCGAGGGTGCCTACGTCGTCAACAACGTGCGCTACTACTCCTGGAGTGGTACACGCCCGCTGACCAACATGCTGGACGTGTCGGACCTGCTGCTCGGTGCCTCTTCGCTGACCTTCGGCGGTGAAGCCAACGATGGCCTGGTCGGTCGCTGCAGTTCGCACCTCGGCATGGTGATTCGCGACAACTACCGGATGAACCACCTGGACGAGGTCAACCAAACCCTGGGCCTGACCAGCCTGTTCGAAACCGACCCGGTCACGGTCTACCGCCAGCAGGCCAACCGGCTGAAGAAAGCCGGTTTGTAAGTGCGCGGGCCGCCCCCTTGCGGCGGCCCGCTTCCCCGATCTATCCGAGTACGTCATGAAAGCGCTTGCCTATCTCCCTTTACTCGCCGCCGCGCTGCTGCTCGGCTGGCAACTGAGTCAAAACGCGCAGGAACAGGTTGTCGAGACTGCCGGCAGCCCAGTCGCCTCGAACCCGACCACACCCTCAGACAGCGTGCCTGCCAGCCTGTTGCGTAGCGCGCCCGCCCCGGCCGCGTTGCCGGCGGCTCCGTCGCTGCGAGGAACCGATGTCGACGGCCGCCTGCAGGCCAATCCCGACGGCAGCCTGCTGGTCAGCGATCAGCTACGTCATCTGTTCGACTACTACCTGAGCACGGCAGGCGAGCAGCCACGCGCCGACATCATCCTTCAACTGCAGCAGTTGATCACCGACAGTCTGTCAGACCCGGCCCGTAGTCAGGCGCTGGATCTGCTCCAGCGCTATCTCGAGTATCAGCAGCGACTGGTCGAGTTGGAGCAGCGCTTTCCGGTGGCCGCCGATCTGGATGCGCTGTGGCCACGCCAGGACGCCGTGCAGCGCCTGCGGGCCGAGCTGTTCAGCGCCGAGGAGCACCAAGCGTTTTTTGCTGGCGAGGAGCTGTACAACCGCTTCACCCTGGAACGCCTGGCGATTGTGCGCAACCCGGACCTGAGCGATGCCGACAAGGCCTACGAGGTCGAAGCACTACGCGAACGTCTGCCGGAAGACTTGCAGGCACTGTTGGTGCCGCAGATTCATCAGGATCTGCGCCAGCAGACCAGCGCCTTGCGCGCTCAGGGCGCCAGCGAATCCGAGGTACGGGCGCTCAGGCTGTCGCTGGTCGGTCCGGAGGCGACCGAACGGCTGGAAACACTGGATCAGCAACGGGCCGCCTGGCAGCAACGGCTTAACGACTTCAACCGCGAGCGCGACGCCATTCTCAGCCAGCCGGGACTCGCCGACAGTGACCGCGCAAACGCCGTGCAGACACTGCTGGAAGAACGCTTCGACGCCACCGAACGACTACGCGTCAGCGCGCTTGCGCCATCGGCACAGAGCCGCTGAAGCTGCCATACTGGGGCTCTGCCATACAGAAGCCCCGCATGCACCCACCACGCTTGCTGCTGACGGGTTTACTCATCACCAGCGTCTGCTCAGCCCAAAGCTATAGCCCGGCGGACATCAGCCAGTGGCCCGAGCGAACCTTCACCCAGCCAACCCGGTATCAGATTGAAGACCGTAACGGCCAAACGGTCCTGCGCGCCGATTGCCGGCACGGCCAGGCCAGCGCCCGTTATCTTCAGCAGCCGATTGATCTGCGCAAGACGCCGCTGCTCCGCTGGTCCTGGACCATCAGCCAGCCGTTCAGCCAACTCGACGAAACCAGCAGGCAAGGTGACGACTATCCCGTGCGGCTTTACGTGGTGAAGGATGGCGGTTTGCTGCCCTGGCGGACGCTGGCGGTGAACTACGTCTGGTCATCCAGCCAGACGGCCGGTAAGCACTGGCCCAACGCCTACACCGGCAACGCGCAGATGCTGGCGGTCAGCAGCGGTACACCGAACGGCAGGGCACTGGTGCAACTGGAACGAAATGTCAGAGAGGATTTCCAGCGCCTGCACGGACAGACGCTGGATCAGATTGACGGGCTGGCGATCATGACCGATTGCGACAACAGAGGTCAGGCCGTCACCGGTTGGTACGGCAGCATCGAGTGGCTACCGGCTACTTCTGTCGCCACTGACCGTTAAGTTTGATGTACTGCCCGGACGGGGTGCGATCAATCGCTTTCTGGCCGGCTATCAACTCAACGTCACTCAGCGAGATACCGTTGTCGCGCGCCACCTTCTGGTACTCCGCCTTGCGCGCTGCGTTGATCTGCTGCGCCACCTCGGCCGCATTACCAGACGCCCGTACCACGCCCAGATAACCATTCGACTGCTCACCCAGCAGCCCTGCCTCCTTCGCTGCCGGCAGTGCCGACATCGCCTCATTCAGGCTCAGCGCCCAGGCTGAGCCACTGCCGATCAGCAGCGCCAGCAGGCAACAGGTCAGATATATCGTCTTGCGCATTGTCTCGTTCCTTCTGCCGACTCAAAACAGGCCGCTGGACTGGTCGAATACATCGTCCAGCTGACGGTCTACCTTGACGTAGATTTCGTGCTCGATCTTCACATTCAGATTGATGTTGATCGGCTCGCTCGGCGCAGCCAGCTGCACCGTGGGTCCGGCACAGGCGACCAGCAGGCCCGCCAGTGCCGCAATCATCAGCTCTCGCCCGTACATAGGCGCTCCTCGTCAGGGTTGCTGAACCCGCCGTTTGAGCAGGTACTGCTGCACCCGTTGTTCAATGATGTCGCTGACCTTGCCGCTGAGTTGCAAACTGGCCAGCAACGCCGGAATGTTCTCCTGCAGGTTAATGTTCAGGTTGACCTGACGCCCCTGCTGAAAATCAGGGTTGCTGCCCTGCAGGCGCAGCGCCAGCGTCAGATCACCACCCTCGGCCAACTCTACCTGACTACTCAAGACAGTGTAGTGAAATTCCTCCAGCGCACCGGCCAGCTCACGCATGCTTGGATTGCTCGCCGCCAGTCGCTGCAGCTTATCGGACTGGTAACTCAGCACACCACCAGGGGCCCTTGCGGCGACTGCGCCCTGATCCACCAACACCTGGCCATCGCGCAGCAGCACCGGTAACCGTCCATCCAGCGTACCGCCACCGCTTAACCCCTCTGTTGGATAGACTTCGAACAGGCGACCCAGTTCCAGCCCCTGCAGCACCAGCTCGGCGCGTTGTTCGGGCTGAGCCAGGTCCAACGTGGCGGGCGTCAGCGACACCCGCCCTCCCAGCAGTTCGAGGGTCAGTCGCCTGGCCTTCAGGGTCCCGGTTGTCGGATGGGCCAACGCCCCCTGATAGTCCAGACTGGCCTGCAACGGCCCGGCCGGAATACCGGCGTTCAATTCGCCCAGCTGCAAATCCGCCAACGTCAGACTGAAATGCTGCCCTTGCAGCGACGCGCGCAGCGGCGTACTCAGACCACTGAACGCGGTGCGATCGTAGATGCCCTTGGCACCGTTGAGCTGGCCGTTAAATTGGACGCTGAGGCCCTTGCCACTGTCGCCCGCCTGCAGCTCAGCGCTGAGCTGGCCGCTGGACAGACTGAGCAGTGCAGGCCAACTGGCGAAGGTCTGCTCAAGCGGATTACCGGCGCGGAAAAAGATCGGTGCCAGCGTGCCCTCAAGCTGCCACTGGCCATTGCTGCTGACGTTCGCCTGATGATCGAGCTGCAAACCGGCCGCGTTAGCCACCTGCCCCTGCCAGAGCAGCGCGCCATCCTGCCACTCCCAGTCACCAGAGAGCGACCAGCTTTGCGGTTTGAGCTCTGCGTGCTCGACCCGGTTAATCTCGGCGGCAAGTTCGCCGGTGGCGCTCGCTGACTGGCCCTCATCCGGCGGTAGGGTGATCGCCAGTGCGCTTATCCGCGTGGAGGTAGCCGTCAACGTAAGCTCGGCCGCTGGCAATTGCAGGCGCTGCCAGCCCAATTCACCGGCCTTGCTCAAACCAATGGTTGCCGACCGGGCATTGGCCTGCAGCTGCAACGGCAAACGCGCGGTAACCGAACGCACCGCCAACTCCGGCAGGGTCAGCTGTGGTAGTTGCAGCTGAACCAGCAGCGCGTCGCTATTGATCTGCCAATCAGCCAACCCCTGCACTTGCAAAGGCCCATCCAGCTGAGCGGTGCCGCCGCTGGGCAAGGTCGCGTCAGCAGAAAGCTGCAGCGCCAACGGCTGCCCCAGCACCAGCTGTTGCTCGGTAGCCGGTTGCAGCTGCAATGCTACCTGCGTCGGTTGCAGCGCGCTCGGTAGCTGCTGCAGTGTCGCCAGCAGGTCAGGCACCAACACCATGTTCAGTTGTGCGTCGGGTAACGCCCAGCGGCCATGATCACCGCTCAGTTGCAGACTCATCTCGCCGGTCAGCGAGCCCACCCCGGCAATCGCCCAAGGCTCAGGCAGCAAGACGTTCGCCTGCAGGGCGACCGCACCGCCCAGCCAGTCATCAACACTGGTGGGCTGCACCGCAGGGCGTAATTGCCACTTCAGATCAGCCTGTGCCGCGGTCGGCACCTGCTCAAACGGCAGGGCGCCCAACGTTACCCAGCGCCCGAGATAGCCGAACAACCAGGACGTCTGCGGCCAGCCGGGGATCGCCAGATGCCCCTGCCAGGCGTGTCCCTGCTGCCACTGGCTGTCGAGTTGAGCGGCCGGCTTGCCGTCAATCGCCAGCGCGGCCTGCAGCACCACATGCTCTGTATCGACCTGCAGGTGCGGACTGAGCAGCAACTGCTGGCCCTCCAGATCTAGCGTCAATCGACTCGCCAGGGTTGTGCCAGTGTCGCTGTGCTCAGCATCAAGCAGCCAGCTGCCAGCCAGCTGGCAACTGCCGGCACGACAGGGCAAGGTCGCCTGAATCTGCTGCACCCGCGCCCGGTCAGGCAACCAACGCGCCAGCGAGCGCCAGAAGGTTTCGTCACCCAGAAGTAGCAGAGGAGAGCCGGACTCGGCAGCGGGTGATACCTGATCGGTCGCCGGCAGGCTTAACAGCAGCCGATCCACCTCGGCACGCTTGAGCATAAACCCTGAACGCCAGCCGGGCGCCAGGTCCAGCTGCTGCAGCTCGACGGTGCTGCCGTCGTCCAGCGTCAGCGTCAGTCGGTCAAGGGTCAGAGCGCCGTGCTGCCAACCGGGCGCGGACCATACCAGTTCGCTGACGCCGGCACGCTGCAGTTGCTGATGCAGATACAGGCGTCCGAGCAGCCCTGCCAGCAACAGCAGCAACCCAAGCAACAGAAAAATGGAAATGCGTCGACGCATCGTCCTTACACTCAGCCGGAATCCGGTCACAGGTTAGCACGCAGGCTACACTCGACGGTTGACCTGAAATGGTGCAACAGTCTCTAATGCCGTCTGGCGGCCATCACCGCCTCCCAAGGGAGTGACCATCGCGCGCAGGGAACGTTCGCCACCGAGCCAGCCTGTACGCCCGACCCATTCCCTCTCTCTGCCAAAACGACTTATAGACAGGAAGGACGTTTCATGGATTGGTATCTCGCTGTACTCAAGCAATACGCCGTATTTCAAGGCCGCGCGCGCCGCAAGGAATACTGGATGTTTACGCTTTTCAACATCATCGCCTACGTTATCTGCAGTGTCATTGACGGCGTACTCGGCATCATGATCTTCATGCCGATCTACGCTCTGGCCGTGCTGATCCCGTCGCTGGCCGTGACCATCCGTCGCCTGCACGATACCGATCGCAGCGGCTGGTGGATTCTGATCTCACTGGTGCCCGCTGTCGGCGGCATCATCCTGCTGATCTTCACCTGTCTGGAAGGCACCGCTGGCGACAACCGCTTCGGTCCTAACCCGAAACAGGACGGCACGGCCCAACTGGCCTGATCGCCCTGCCGCCAGCGCGTCCGCGCTGGCGGCTCTGCCATTGCATTAATCTCGCCGCTTCGGCAGGCTGAACACCTGCTCACCACCGATGCGCACCATGCTCACAACCAACCTGCTTCGCCTATGCTGTCTGCTGCTCGCCGCAGCGGTCATTATCGCGTGTCTGATCGTTGCCTGGCGCCCCATGCCCCCCGGCCTGTCCGTAAGCACGCCACTGCGCCCTGCACAGGACGTGGTGCTGCTATTCGACCAGAGCTGGCGTGATACGCACGGCGATCTCCGTACCCGGCAGCAGATCATGGACCACATCCTCGCGCTGATAGATGAGGCCCGCGAGCTGCTGGTGGTTGACATGTTTTTGTTCAACGACTTTGCCGGCACCGACAGCTACAGGCCGCTCTCCGCCGAGCTGACCGATGCCCTGATCCGCGCGCGCCACCAGCACCCCGAGATGCCGGTAGTGCTGATCACCGACCCATTCAACACCCTGTATGGCGGCCTTCAGCCCGCCCATTTCGCACGACTGCGCGCCGCCGGAGTAGACGTGGTGATGACCGACCTCAGCCAGCTGCCGGCGTCCAACCCACTGTGGACCGGCATCTGGACCCTGTGCTGCAGCTATGTGGGTAACAGCACTGAGGGGGGCTGGCTGCCGAACCCGGTTGGCCCCGGCAAAGTCACCTTGCGCAGCTACCTGCACCTGCTGAACTTCCGCGCCAACCACCGCAAGACGCTGGTGGTCGGCACCGGTAGCGAGTGGAAGGCGCTGGTCACCTCGATGAACCCGCACGATGCCAGCAGCCGTCACGATAACAGCGCGGTGCAATTCAGCGGTGCGGCAGCGCTGGACCTGTTGCAGACCGAACGCGCCGTCGCGCTGATGTCCGGCTACCCGGCCGCCATCAACTGGCCGTCTGCGCCGGCGCTTGATACAAGGCCGGCGGCCGGCAACCAGCTGCAGGTACTGACTGAGGGGGCCATTGAGCGCGGCCTGCTGCACCTGATCAGCTCGGCCCAGAACAAAGAGCAGCTGGATGTGGAAGTGTTCTATCTGTCCTCGCGGCCGATCATCGACGCGCTGATCGCAGCCCAGAAGCGCGGCGTAACGGTGCGGGTCATGCTCGACCCCAACCGGGACGCCTTCGGCCGCGAGAAGAATGGCATCCCCAACCGCCAGGCGGCATGGGACCTGCACGACGCCGGCATCGCGGTGCGCTGGTGTGCGACCTTCGGTGAGCAGTGCCACCGCAAGTGGATTCGGCTGGAACGGGCTGATGGCAGCGCCGAGCTGATCGCCGGGTCAGCCAACTTCACCCGGCGCAATCTGCACGACCTCAACCTAGAAACCAGCGTGCGCCTGGTCAGCCGCCGCGACGACCCGCAGATCAGCGCGCAGCGTGCCGACTTCGAGCGCCAATGGCAGAACGCCAACGGCGCGGTCTACAGCCTGCCCTACGCAGACTTTGCAGACCACAGCCGTTGGCGCTATCTGGTGTACCGCTTTATGGAAGCGAGCGGACTGTCGACCTTCTGAGCGCCGCCGGGCGCAGATATCCGCGACGGCCGCACCACCGTGCGTGCGGCAAGCCGCACCAATCACCAATCCTGGCGTAGGGGCACAGCATGCTGTGCCCGAACGGCCGTGGCGCTTACATCGGTCGGCCCGGGAAGCCGCCGTGCGAGCATGACCACGGGCACGGCATGCCGTGCCCCTTGTATGTTGACTGTGGTTCCTGTGACCATGGTCCCCGACTGATCATCGGGCGGCAGGTGACAGGCCGGTGTGCCCCTGAAGCCTCAAGAGCTTGGTTCGTAGATGGGCCGTCACCTGCCAACACACTCAGACAGTTCGAACGGTATCTGGTGCCGGCGCTTAGCGCCTGAGCACGTATTCGCAAGGTAGAACAGAGTGTGGTGACGATCGCCTGTCAACAGAGCCGGAGGCCCCATGACCTGCGTTATCGGAATCGACATTGCCAAGCACACCTTCGACATCGCCAAGCCGCTGGAGCGCTATAAATACCGCACCAAAGCCAAACTGGCGAAC
>NZ_PPSK01000005.1 GCF_002903165.1 Halopseudomonas oceani | reverse complement strand
GTGGGCGGGCGACTGCGGCCATTGGCCTTTTCGCCTTCGGCGGCGGCCCAGGCGCCGTCTGATGGCGGCGGGGATGCGCTGCTGAATGATCATAGTCCGATACCTGAGCATGCCCGCTTCAACCTGTGGCGCCTGCTTCGAGTTTTGCTGGTCGGGGCTGCACTCTGGGCCTTGCCAATGGGCCTGCTGATGCTGTGGCAAGGCTGGCACGGGCCTCTGACCGAGATGGCCTGGTTTTTCACCAAGGCGGCGCTGCTGACCTTCGGTGGCGCCTACGCGGTGCTACCGTATGTCTATCAGGGCGCCGTGCTGCAATACGGCTGGCTCTCGCCGTTGCAGATGATCGACGGCTTGGCGCTGGGTGAAAGCACGCCGGGGCCTTTGATCATGGTGGTCGTGTTTGTGGCGTTTCTTGGTGGCTATCAGGGCGCGTTTTTGGGGGCTGACCAGGCGCTGGTTGGTGGCATGCTGGCGGCGCTGATGGTCTGCTGGTTCACCTTTCTGCCGTCGTTTCTGTTTGTGCTCGGCGGCGCACCGTTGATCGAGGCCACCCGTGGCGAACTGCGCCTGACAGCAGCCCTGACCGGCGTAAGTGCCGCTGTTGTGGGTGTTATCGTCAATCTGGCGCTGTACTTCGGCTGGCACGTTTTCATGCCGGCTGACGCCGCAGGGCCGGATTGGCTGGCGCTGGGAGTGGGGCTAGTTGCGGCCGGCTTGCTGTTCGGGAGGGGCTGGACGGTGCTGCAGACCCTGCTGCTGGGCGCTGCAGCAGGGCTGCTGTTGGGCTGGACTGGGTTGGTGCCCTGAGTCGGCTCAGGCGGCTGAGGTCGCCGGGCCGCCGAGACGATTCATCAGGGCGCGCAGCAGCACTCCATACAGAGGCAGGAACAACAGCATGCTGATGGTCAGCTTGATGGCGTAGTCGACCGTGGCGATCTCGACCCAATGCTCGGCCATGAACGGGTTGCTGCTGTGCCAGAAGGCGACCGAAAAGAAGGCAAAAGTGTCAGCCAGATTGCCTAGCACCGTAGACAGGCTTGGTGCGATCCACCAGGCCCTGATGCGTCGCAGGCGGTCGAATACCTGAATGTCCAGCAACTGGCCGATCACGTAGGCGACGAAACTGGCCAGCGAGATGCGCAGTACGAAGTCGTTGAACGATAGCAAAGCCTCAACGCCACGGTAACTGCCCTCCTGAAACACCACAGACACCAC
Source organism: Halopseudomonas oceani (assembly GCF_002903165.1). Lineage (GTDB taxonomy): Bacteria > Pseudomonadota > Gammaproteobacteria > Pseudomonadales > Pseudomonadaceae > Halopseudomonas > Halopseudomonas oceani. The sequence continues at coordinate 216,731 of NZ_PPSK01000005.1, read as the reverse complement.
GTAAGACGCAACCAGCGCCGGCAGCATGACGCGCGCAATAACGCGGCGGGCGGCTTGTTTACCGAGCAGGCGAACGGTCAGGTCGGTAGCCAGGAAAATGAATGGAAAACTGAAAGCGCCCCAGGTGGTGTGGTAGCCGAACAGGGTGATGGGCAGCTGCACCAGATAGTTGCTGGCGATGATTATGGCAATGTGAAAACTGATCAGCAGTGCGAGCGCGCGGCGCTGCATGCCGGAGGTAAGTGCGGTCATGGTCTGTCCTTTTTTACGATTCGAGTCTGTTGACTCGCCGTTTTGTCAAATGGGGTGAGGGAACCCATATCGTTCGTCAGTGGGCGCGTAATGATGTTTCGACGGTCCCATGGCGACGGCGCGCAATTGTACGGGTTTTGCGCGGATTAACCAGAGTATTTGCTGCTTTCCGACCGGCGGAGCTGCTGGGCCGCCGGTCGGAAGGACTTACTTGGAAGCTTCGTACAAACCTTGGACGCGTGGAGCAGCGGCTTGCAGTGCCTGAATCCGGCCAGAGGAGGATGGGTGGGTACTCATGAAGGCTGGTGGCTCGCCTTCGGAAGCGGCCTGCATCTTTTGCCACAGACTGACCGCCGCTTGCGGGTTGTAGCCGGCGCGGGCTGCCAGTTCCATACCGATCAGGTCGGCTTCGCTTTCGTTGGAGCGGCTATTGGGCAAGGTCAGGCCGTATTGCACTGCCATCTGGGCTGCCTGGTTTCCACCTTCGCCCAAGCCCAGCAAGGCGCTGGCGAGCTGGGTGCCCATTTGGGTTGCATAGGCGCGGGAAATCGCCTCGCGTCCATGTTCACGCAGCGCGTGGGCAATCTCGTGGCCCATGATCTGGGCGATCTCGGCATCGGTCAGTTGGAGGCGGTCGATGATGCCCGAGTAGAATAGAATTTTGCCGCCCGGCGCACAGCTGGCATTGAGCTGATCGTCCTTGATCAGGTTGACTTCCCAGTCCCAGCTGCTGGCGTCAGGACGAAAATGCGGCACCTGCGCGATCAGCTTGGCGGCGATGCGATTGAGTCGTCGCACGGTGGACGCATTGGTATTGAGCAACCCCTGTTTCTTGGCCTCGTCGAGCGTTTCCTGATAGGACTCCGCGGCCATTTGATTGACCTCTTCACTGGACAGGCCGCTCATCATGTACTGGGTGCGGTTGACGCCAACATTGCCGCCCTGGGTGGTCTGCACGCTTTGGCAGCCAATCAGCAAGACGGTGGGGAGTAGAAGGGCGTATCGCAGTTTCATCGCTAACTTCCTTGATAGGTTGAGGGTAAACACTGCCGCTGCTCCCTAATCAGGCAGCGGCCCGAATTCATTTGCTGGCAGCACCTTCGATGCTATCGCCAACTTTTTGGATATCCTTGCCGAGGCCTTCCATGGTATTGCACCCGGCCAGGCTGGTGGCACCGAGCAAGACACAGAGCAGCAGTATCAGTGATTTGTTCATGCTCTATTCTCTCATTAGATGTTTAGAGGGCGTTGTATGTCGCCGGGCATTGCCCCGTCGCTGCAGACGTGACTGGAAAATATTAAGCCATTGGACCCGCATTTGGGTAAAACTATACAAAAGGCTGTAGATTTTTGGTCTCTGGCCGATAAAAACGATGAACCGGTATCTTTCGCCGCTCTGTTGCGCCAACGTCGAGGTATTACATGAAATTCAGGTCAATTCAGCTCTCCATCGCCGTGCTGGCCGGTGCCTGCCTGTTCATCGCCGTTGGGGTGATGACGCTGTATTCGGTTTACTCCACCGAGCGGAGTCAGTCGTTGGTGCAGCAACGCTCGCGGGCTTTGATTGATGGCTTGGTTAAGGATCGTGTGATTGCGATTGCCGCCGGTGAGCAGGCGCGTATTCGTCGCCATCTGGAGTACCCACTTGGCGTTGCATCACAGCTCGCGCAGCTTAATTCCATGCTCGGCCAAATTCAGGGTGACGGCATGCCTGCGCTGATGATGGGGCGCGAGGAGATGACGCGGGTTATTCGGATGACGCTGGAGAGTAATCCGAACCTCTGGGATGCCTACGTCGGTTGGGAGCCCAACTCGCTGGATAACCTCGATAGCTTTTTTGAGGGTATCGAGACTGATGGTTATGACGGCTCGGGCCGCTACATGCCGATGTGGTATCGCAACGATGACGGCAGCCTGAGCCTGGAGGCGCTGGGCGACATGGAGAGCGAAGTCGTCCTCGATAATGGTGTACGTACCGGCGAATACTATCTGTGTCCGCGCGAGACCAAGAGCAACTGTGTGATTGACCCTGCACCCTACCAAGTGGGTGGCAAAACGGTTCTGTTGTCTTCGTTTACCGTTCCGATTATGAGTGACGGCCAGTTCATGGGGATTGCCGGCGCTGATCTGTCGATGGACTTTCTGCAGGGTATGCTGCAAGCAAGCAATGCGGATCTGTATGGCGGGCAGGGTGAGCAGGCGTTGGTGAGCGGCAGTGGCCGCCTTGTTGCCTACACCGGTGATGGGGCCAAGCCGGGAGACCAGGCGTCGAAAGTGCTGGATGCCCAGGAGCTGGACGCGATTGCCAAGCTGGGGAGCGAACCGCTGTTTGAGGTGGATCACGAAGGCGTGTCGCACATGCAGCTGATCATGCCGATTACCCTCGAGGGCACTGGGGTTCGCTGGGCGTTGGTGATCAAGCTGCCGCTAGATGTGGTAATGAAAGACTTCAACCAGCTGGATGTTGAACTGACCGACATGCGTCAGCAGGACACATTGCTGCTGGCAGGTATTGGTCTGCTGGTTGCCCTGGCGGGTCTCGGTGTGATGGTGCTGCTGGCCTATGGCCTGGCCAAGCCGGCTCGTCAACTGGTTGCGATGCTGGATGACATCGCCAAGGGTGAAGGTGATCTGACCAAGCGGCTGAATGTGGATCGGGCTGATGAGCTCGGCTCTATTGCCCGTGGCTTCAATGCGTTCCTCGACAAGCTGCAGGGCATGATTCGTGAGGTCGTCGGCTCGGTCCAGCAGGTCACGGATGCTTCGGAGCACACTGCTGATATTGCGCTGCGTACCAATGACGGCGTTCAGCGTCAGCTCAGCGAGATCGATCTGGTCGCTACGGCGGTAACCGAGATGACTGCGACTGCGCAGGATGTGGCGCGCAATGCCTCGCAGGCCGCCAGTGCCGCGCATAACGCCGACGGGTCAGCCTCCCACGGGCGTGAAGTGGTGCGGGCAACCGCCGAGACGATTCAAAATCTGTCGCAGGATATCCAGCGGGCGGTCGACAGTGTGCAGTCACTGGCACGCGACAGCGAAAATATTACCGGCATTCTCGACACCATCCGCGGTATCGCCGAGCAAACCAATTTGCTGGCGCTGAACGCTGCCATCGAGGCGGCGCGTGCGGGAGAGCAGGGTCGCGGGTTTGCGGTGGTTGCCGATGAAGTTCGCAATCTGGCGCAGAAGACCCAGAGTTCGACCGAAGAAATCCAGCACATGATTGAGCAACTGCAAAATGGTACACGGGAAACCGTCAAGGTCATGGAGCAGAGTCGTGCCCGTACTGAGCAGAGCGTGTTGCAGGCGGAGGAAGCTGATGCAGCACTGACCTCGATTACCCAGGCGGTGTCGGTGATCAATGATATGAACAACCAGATCGCCAGCGCAGCCGAGGAGCAGAGTGCGGTTGCCGAAGACATCAACCGCAACGTCACTACCATTGATACGGTTGCCAAGGATGTGGCCAAGGGCGCAGGAGAGGCCTCTGAGGCCAGTGCGTCACTGACCAAACTGGCCGAACATCAGCGTCGTCTGATCAATCAGTTCAAGGTCTGAGCCGGGCCCGCGGGGCTGCAGCAATGCGGCCCCTGGGTTGCGGGGTTGCTGACGGCAGTACTGACCGGATAGGTCATTTCGATGCGGCTGTCGGCGTTCATGAGTAATGGTTGCAGGGCGCTGACAGCGGTGTGCTCAGCCAGCCAGATAGCCTGCTCACCGCTGTTCAATGCTACCGGCATGCGGTCACTCAGACGGCTGGCTAGGCCTTTGGCGGGCACCGTGATCAGGGCGCAGCTGTCCCAGAACTGGCCGTCATCAAGCTGATAACGTTCCCATATACCCGCCAGCGCCAGCCCCCCTTCTCGACGGCGCAGATACCAGGGCTGCTTGCGCGCACCCTGCTGCAGCCAGAGAAAATAGCCGTCCACCGGAATCAGGCAACGGCGCTGGGCGAAGGCGTGCCGGAACATCGGCTTCTCATGCAGATACTCCGCCCGGGCAGAGAATGTCGCGCGGCTCAAGTCCTTCAACCAGCCAGGGGTCAGATTCCACAGTACCGAGGTACACTCCAGTTTGCCGACGTGCTTGCGCAGGATCAGCACCTGTTTGCCCGGTGCCAGGTTCCACTGCGGCTGCCAGCCGGCCGGGAGGTCCGAATGGGGCGCGTTGAACTGGGCAAGACGGCCACTCATGAACGGGGCGCCTCCAAATCGTCGTCGCCGACCGGACTGGCGCTCAGGTAAGCGTGGATCAGTTCAAGGCTTCGGCTGCTGTCTTCGTCCGCTACCCAGAGTCCGAGCAGGTCGTGCACGGGCAGATCGCCAATTGCCCCCTGCAGATAGCCGCCACTGACATGGCAGCGGATGTGGTGATCAGCCAGAACGCCAGCCAGCAGCGTAGCCTCTGCCATGTCCGCAGGGCGGTAGATGCATTGCATGCTCAGTCCTGTTCTCGGCGCAGATCGACGTGATAGTCGTCGCCTTGCTCGTCAATCCAGACACTGACGTGAATCGGCTGACAGCAGACCTGACAGTCTTCGGTGTAGGATTGGGCTCCACCGCTCAGATCGAGCAGCAGGGTGATGGGCTCGCCGCAGTGAGGGCAAGCCAGATTGGCTTCTTCCAGTGCCTGCACTGTAAATACTCCTTGCGGCTTGTGTGTGACACGAAGTGTAGCCGCATCGTCAATCTGGCGAAACCACGGTTGGCAACGCATAATGCGCGGCTGACGACAAGACTCTGAGGGTGACATGAGCGAGTTCGAGGGCATTCGCCCGTACAACGATGCCGAAGTTCCGGGCGTGCTGGAGCGTCTGCTGTCTGACCAGGACCTGATGCGCATGCTGGCGGGCTACCGCTTTCCGCGTCTCAATCGGCTGCTGCCGGGGCTGGCTCGGTCGGTAGTGCAAATGGCGCTCAAGCGCGAAGCGCGCGGCGTTAAATCGGTTGACGACCTGCAGCACAGGCTGGAGCCCTATCTGGACCGCCTGATCGAGCGTAGCACCCTGACTGTCACCTACAGCGGCCTGGACAACCTGCGCCGTGATCAGGCTCACCTGTTTATCGCTAATCACCGTGACATCGTCATGGATCCGGCGTTCGTCAACTATGCGCTTTATCATGCGGGCCACCCGACGCCGCGTATTGCCATTGGTGACAATCTGCTGCAACGCCCCTTCGTTGCTGACCTCATGCGCTTGAACAAGAGCTTTATCGTGCACCGGTCGCTAACCGGGCGCCGCGAGAAGCTGCAGGCGTACCAGACCATGTCGGCCTATATCAGCCACTCGATTGCTGAGGGCCAGTCGATCTGGATTGCCCAGGCGGAAGGGCGTGCCAAGGACGGGTTGGACGAAACCGACTCGGCAATCATCAAGATGTTCTGCATGGGCCGCAAGAGTGAACCCTTCGCCGAGGTGATCCGCTCGTTGAGCATGGTGCCGGTGTCCATCTCCTACGAGTGGGACCCCTGTGATGGCATGAAGGCGCGCGAGCTGGAGCAGCGTGCGCGCGAAGGTAGTTACAGCAAGGAGCCGGGGGAGGATGACCGGTCCATTGCCATGGGGCTCACCGGGTACAAAGGGCGTGTGCATGTTGCCTTCGGCGAACCGCTGACGGCTGAATATGGGGATGCCAAGCTGGTTGCGGCGGCGGTGGATAGACAGATTCTCGGGCACTATCGACTGTATCCGAGCAACTATCTGGCGTTTGAGCAGTCCGAAGGCCTGCCAGCGGCTTTGGCCGACTGGCGCAAGGAATACGCAGCGGCTGATCTGGCTGCAGAAGAACAGCGTTTCCAGGCGCGCCTGCAGGCGTTGCCTGAGGCCCAGCGGCCATTCTGGCTGCTGCAATATGCCAATCCGGTACGCAGTCGTTTGCGGGTTTTGGCTGAGTCGGCTGGCGAGTAGGTCGGAGCGGGGTCAGACTTGGGTGCTGATCATGCTCAGTGTCAGAGCCATCGTCAGACATACGGTACCGACGCTGTAGAACAGACGGTTGATACGCTGGTCGCGTTGCAGGTTCAGGTCTGACGTGCTGGCTGGCAAGGTAGCCAGGCGCTGGCGGCCCAGGCTGCTGCGCAGTTGGGTGGCAATCCACAGCCAGCTGCCATTGATGGCGAAGAACAGCGCCAGACCGTTGAGGACCAGCGCCGGGTTTTCAAGGTAGTACAACCAAGCTGCCTGTAGTGGAAACATGGCAGAACCTCCGGTGTCTCGGATTCGGGCAACCAGGTTCTATTGGTTTTTTTGTTGGTTACGACGAAACGCAGAAGAATGTTTAGGCGCGCCGCTCTCAGCGCGTCTATTGATAAGCGCGGCCGATGTTATGCCACGGCGCGATTAAATTCGACTCGGATTGATCAAAATCCGATCAACGGTTTGCCCGCAAGACGGCCAGTATTGCCTGTTGACAATACAGCGCGCACCCTTGCGGAATAGGCCTGAGTAAAAGGCGCGATAACTGAGGTGTCGTTATGAAAAAGCGGTATGTGGTAACCCTGATGCTTAGCGCAGTTCTGGCGCTGGGTGGTTGTGCCTCCTCGCTGACCGGCGATGTGTACAGCCGTGATGACGCGCGTGCGCCGCAAACCGTGCGCATGGGGACAGTTGAGTCAGTGCGTTTGGTGCAGATCGAAGGCACCAAGACGGTCATCGGTCCGGCCGCGGGTGCGGCTATCGGTGGTGTGGCCGGCAGCAGTGTTGGTGGCGGCAAAGGCAGCGCCATTGCTGCCATCGTCGGTGCTCTGGCCGGTGGCGTGGCTGGCGCCGCTGCCGAGGAAGGTATCACCCGCACCCAGGGCGTGGAAATTACCGTCCATGAAGACGGCGGCTATACTCGTGCCTATGTTCAGGAAGTGGCAGAAGGCGTGAACTTTGCTCCCGGTGACCGTGTGCGCATCATGTCGGTGAATGGCCAGTCCAGGGTGGTCAAGTAGGCCCTGGCAGCCTCTGCGGGCGGCAATGCCCCGTTGCCGCCTCGCTGGCGCTACGCATTTTGTAACGGATTCAGCGGCTTGCGTTGATCGATGGTGTCAACTTGCCCCTATAATGGCTTGCACTTCCTGACCTGGATTGCCCGGCAATATATGCCTTGATGCGGTGTTGTCCGTGCTGGGTTGGAGGTCGCAATGGCCATATAAGGAGTAAGTCCTGCATGACCCTGGCGCTGATCGTCGTTCTTCCGCTGCTTGGCAGCCTGCTTCCACTGTTGTTCAAGAACCAAGGGCGCTCGCTCTGTGCTGCAATGGCCATGGTGGCCCCCGTTGTTGGGCTGGCGCTGCTTTGGCGTCATGTTGATGCGGTTTTTGCTGGCAACGCTCTGATTCAGTCCTGGCCCTGGCTCAGCGAGCTGGGTCTCAACATCAGTTTTCGGCTTGATGGCCTGAGCTTTCTGTTTGCCCTGATGATTCAGGGGATCGGCCTGCTGGTCATTCTGTACGCCCGCTATTACCTTTCCAAGAACGACCCTATGGGGCGTTTCTTCTGTTATCTCCAGTTGTTCATGTCGGCCATGCTCGGTGTGGTGCTGTCCGAGAATCTGCTGCTGATGATGGTGTTCTGGGAGATGACCAGCCTGTCATCCTTCCTGCTGATCGGCTACTGGTCGCATTCCACTGATGCGCGCAAGGGCGCGCGTATGGCGCTGGCCGTCACTGGTGCCGGCGGTCTGGCGCTGCTGGCCGGCATCTTGCTGCTCGGCCAGGTCGTCGGCAGCTACGAGCTGACAGATGTGTTCGCGGCGGGGGAGCAGATTCGTCAGCACGCGCTGTATCCGGTAATCCTGGTGCTGGTACTGCTGGGCGTGTTCACCAAGTCGGCGCAGTTTCCCTTCCACTTCTGGCTACCGCACGCGATGGCGGCGCCGACGCCGGTTTCTGCCTATCTGCATTCGGCGACCATGGTCAAGGCCGGGGTGTTCCTGCTGGCGCGCCTGTATCCGGCGCTGGCCGGCACCGACTTGTGGTTCTACATAGTCAGCAGCGCCGGTATGGCGACATTGCTGGTGGGTGCCTGCACCGCGCTGTTTCAGCATGATCTCAAGGGGCTTCTGGCCTACTCGACCATCAGTCATCTGGGGCTGATTACCCTGCTGTTTGGCCTCGACACCCGGCTGGCCGCGGTGGCGGCGGTATTCCATATCATCAACCATGCAACCTTCAAGGCCTCGCTGTTTATGGCTGCCGGAATCATCGATCACGAGACCGGCACCCGCGATATGCGGCGTATCAACGGGCTGCTTCGCTTCATGCCGCATACGGCGGCGCTGGCGATGGTCGCGGCGTCGGCGATGGCGGGGGTTCCGCTGCTCAACGGCTTCCTCAGTAAGGAAATGTTCTTCACCGAAACCCTGGAACAGCACATGCTCGGCAACTGGAGCTGGCTGATCCCGCTCGGGGCGACCCTCGGTGGGGTCTTCTCGGTGGCGTATTCGCTGCGCTTCGTGCACGACGTGTTTTTCAACGGCAAACCGGTGAATCTGCCCAAGTACCCGCCCCACGAACCGCCGCGCTATATGCGGGTGCCAGTCGAGATTCTGGTGGTCATGTGCCTGGCGGTGGGGCTGGCACCTGGCTTCACCGTTGCCGGTCTGCTGGCTGTGGCTGCCGAGTCGACAGTGGGCAATGCGCTGCCCGAGTACAGTCTGGCGATCTGGCATGGCTTCAATCTGCCGCTGCTGATGAGCTTTTCCGCTATGGTGCTGGGCATTTTGGTCTACTCGTTGCGCCGTCCGCTGTTCGACTGGTACGCCCGTCAGCGTGATGTGGATGCCAAGTTGGTCTTTGAGGCCGCTGTGCAGCGCCTGGTGCGCGGTGCGGGCCAGGTAACCTTGTTGCTGGAGAACGCCTCGCTGCAGCGCTACCTGCTCTGCCTGTTGTTTGCCGCGCTGGTGGTGACTGGCTTCTGGTTGGTGCAGCTGCCCGCTCTGCGTGGTTCGGTGGCGCTGACGCCAATTGACGGCGTGACCCTGGCGGGAGCAGTGGTGATGATGCTCAGTGCAGTCGCGACCGTCTACTGGCACCGTCTGCGGCTGGTCTCTCTGGTCATGCTCAGCGTGGTTGGTCTGGGTGTGGTGCTGGCCTTTGCCCGCTTTGCTGCACCGGATCTGGCGCTGACCCAGATCTCGGTCGAGGTGGTGACCATCGTTCTGCTGATGCTGGCGCTGTTTTTCCTGCCGGCGCGTACCCCGCGCGAATCTTCTGGCCTGCGCCGCAGCCGTGATCTGGTCATAGCGCTGCTGTGCGGCACGCTGGTCGGTGCGTTGGCCTTTGCCGTGCTAACCCGGCCGTATGACAGCATCGCCGACTTCTTCCTCGCCAACAGTGTCACCGGTGGTGGTGGTCACAACGTGGTGAACGTCATCCTGGTCGACTTCCGTGGCTTCGATACGATGGGTGAAATCAGCGTGCTCGCCATCGCCGCTATCGCCATCTACGCCCTGATCGACGGTCTGCGCCTGCGCATTCCCGGCGCCGACAGTCTTGGCAAGCCCTGGGCACACCGTGGCGACCTGCTGATGCTGGTTAATCTGTCCCACCTGCTGCTGCCGCTGGCGCTGATGATCTCGGTCTACATCTTCCTGCGCGGCCACAATCTGCCTGGGGGCGGCTTTATCGCCGGCCTGATCACTGCGGTTGCGCTGATTCTGCAGTACGTTGCCAGTGGCGAAGCCTGGACCTCCCAGCGCTGGCCAGTGAATTATCACTGGTTGGCTGGCGCCGGTGTGCTGATCGCCGGCGCCACGGGGCTGGGTAGCTGGGTGTTCGGCTATCCGTTCCTGACCAGTGCGTTTGATCATTTCCACATTCCGCTGATAGGCGACATCGAATTGGCGACCGCGATGCTGTTTGATCTGGGCGTGTACCTCACCGTGGTAGGCGCAACGCTGCTGATTCTGGCGAATCTCGGCAAGCTGTCGCAGCCGCGCGTAGCAGAAGGAGGATACTGATGGAATTGTTGTATGCCCTGGCACTGGCTGTGCTGACCAGTTGCGGGATTTACCTGATGCTGCGTGCGCGTACTTTCCCGGTAGTGGTTGGGTTGGCGCTACTGAGTTATGCGGTGAACCTGTTTTTATTCGCAATGGGACGGCTGGGTGATGCCGCTCCGGCAGTTCTCGGGAAGGCCGAGGTCTATGCTGATCCGCTACCGCAGGCGCTGGTACTGACGGCGATTGTCATCGGCTTTGCCATGACGGCCTACGCGCTGGTACTGGCGCTGCGGGCGCAGGGCGAGCTGGACAGCGATCACGTTGACGGCAAAGGAGACCATTGATGAGTCACCTGCCAATCCTGCCAGTTCTGGTGCCGATGTTTGCCGGTGCGCTGCTGCTGGTGCTCGGCGCAAGCATGGATACCAAACGGGCGCTGTCGTTGTTGGCGACCTTTCTGCAGATTCCGCTGGCGGCGATGCTGCTGGTCGAGGCAGGGCAGGGCATCAGTGTCTACGCGCTAGGCAACTGGATGCCGCCGTTCGGCATTGTGCTGGTGGTTGACCGCCTCAGTGCACTGTTGCTGCTGGTAACCGCGGTGCTGGCCTCGGCGGCGCTGATCTACGCGGTGCGCGGCGATGACGCTGCCGGACGCAATTTCCATCCGTTGTTCCAGTTTCAGTTGATGGGTATCAACGGCGCCTTCCTCACCGGTGACCTGTTCAACCTGTTCGTATTCTTCGAGATTTTGCTGATCTCGTCTTACGCTCTGCTATTGCATGGCGCGGGTTCGGCACGGGTGCGCGCTGGCCTGCATTACCTGTTGCTCAATCTGACCGGGTCGGCACTGTTTCTGATTGCCGTTGGCACCCTGTATGGTGTGACCGGCACACTGAACATGGCCGACATGGCACTCAAGGTGCGGGCGCTGGATCCGGCTGACGCGCCGCTGGTGGGCGCGGCGGGCATGCTGTTGCTGGTCGTCTTCGGTCTGAAGACGGCAGTCTTTCCACTCTACTTCTGGTTACCCCGTGCGTATGCTGCCGCCGGTGCCCCGGTCGCTGCTTTGTTTGCGATCATGACCAAGGTCGGGCTGTACTCGATTTTGCGGGTCTACACCCTGATTTTTGGGGCCGAGGCAGGCGAACTGGCGAACATGGCTCTGCATTGGTTGTGGCCGTTGGCGCTGGTGACATTGCTGCTCGGCGCGATCGGTGCACTGGCTGCCAGCACCTTGAGTGCCCTGACTGCTTACCTGGTGGTTGTATCGGTCGGCACTATGCTGGCTGGTTTGGCGCTGGGGACTGCTGAGGCATTGCAGGCGACGCTGTTCTACCTGATTCACTCGACCTGGATTACCGGCGCCATGTTCCTGTTCACCGGCATCATCCAGCGCATTCGCGGTCCACGTTTCTCGGCGCGGTTGGTTTCCGGGCCACAGTTGCCTTTCCCGATGCTGATGGGCGGTGTGTTTTTCCTTATTGCCATGTCCATCGTCGGGATGCCGCCGCTGTCCGGTTTCCTTGGCAAGTTGATGTTGTTGGGTGCGGCGGGGCAGGGCAACGCGGCCGCCTGGCTGTATGCGGCGGTACTGGGCAGCGGGCTGCTTGGTCTGGTAGCGCTCAGCCGAGCCGGCAGCACCCTATTCTGGCGGCAGACTGATCAGGCCGCCAGCGGTGAGCCGGTGGACGGTGCGCGCATGGGGGCTGTGGTTCTGCTGTTGCTTGGAAGCCCGCTATTGGTTGTGCTGGCCGGGCCTCTGCTGGGCTATTTGGGGCAGACGGCTGAGCAGTTGCTGCTGCCGCAGATCTACATCGATGCAGTGCTGTCGCAGGTACCAGTTGGAGGAGCTACACCATGAAAATGCCTGATCGCGTTTTCCCTCATCCCTGGCTGAGCGTTTCGCTGCTGATCGGCTGGCTGCTGCTGATGAATTCGGTATCGTTCGGCAATCTGATCATGGCCGCCCTGCTGGCATGCCTGATTCCCTGGCTGACCCATGTATTCTGGCCCCGCTCGCCCCATCGCTTGCGGTTTGGCCAGTTGCTGGTATTCGTCTGCCGGGTGCTCAGCGATATCCTGCTGGCCAATCTGCAAGTGGCTAGGTTAATTCTCGGGCCGCGCCGGCAGCTGCGGCCGGCGTTTGTCCACTATCCGCTGCAGTTGCAGCAGGATTTTTCGATCAGCGTGCTGGCCAGCACTATTTCGCTGACGCCCGGGACAGTGTCGGCCGATATCAGTCCGGATCGCAGTACCCTGCTGATTCACGGTCTGGATGTGGGCGATGAGCAGGCGCTGATCGATCATATCCGCCAGCGTTATGAAGAACCCATTCGGGAGATTTTCGAATGCTCGACACCGTAATTCTGCTCTGTCTGGGCATCATCACCGCTGCTCTGCTGCTGACCTTTGCCCGGTTAATCAAGGGGCCGGATCTGCCTGATCGGATTCTTGCGCTCGATACCCTCTATATCAACGGCATCGCGCTGATCATGCTGCTCGGTCTGTATCTGGACTCAAACCTGTTCTTTGAAGCCGCGCTGTTGATTGCAGTAATGGGGTTCGTCAGTACCGTTGCCATCGCCAAGCACTTGTTGCGCGGCAACATCATTGAATAGGAGCGTGCCATGAGCGATGCGAGCTGGGTGGAATGGCTGGTCGCAGCGTTGCTGCTGACCGGGAGCCTGTTTGCGCTGGTTGGCGCGATCGGGCTGTTCAAGTTGCCGGACTTTTTTATGCGCCTGCATGGGCCGACCAAGGCAACCACGCTGGGCGTGGGGGCGCTGGTGCTGGGGTCGATGGCGTATTTCAGTGCCCAAAGTGGCAGCATCAGCCTGCACGAGCTGCTGATTACCTTCTTTCTGTTCCTGACAGCACCGGTCAGCGCCAATATGCTGGCCAAGGCTGCCATGCACGAGAAGCTGCGCCGCGAGCCTCGCACTCGCGGCGAACCCTGGGACCAATAGGGACGCAGCAGGCTGCGTCCCGGGCAATCATGCCGCTGGTGTCGCGGGCTTGAGGCGCGGCAGGCCGAAGGCGATCGCCAGTACTGCCATCAGACCAAGCAGCCAGCAGTAGTGCACCTGGCTGATCAGCAGCATTGGTGACAGCGCCGCTAGCGAGCCGGCGAGCAGAATCTGTGCGCCATAGGGAATCAGGCCCTGAATCACGCAGGAAAAGATGTCGAGCAGGCTGGCGCTGCGGCGCGGGTCTACCTGGTAGTGGTCAGCCAGATCCTTCGCGACACTGCCGCTGATGATGATGGCGACAGTGTTGTTGGCGACAAACAGGTTGGTCAGGCTGACCAGTCCGGCGATCCCGGTTTCTCCGCTGCGACGGCCCGCAGAGCGTGAGGTCAGCGCCTGAATGCGCTCGCGTAGCCAGTCCAGCCCGCCTTCCTGCTTCATGATGGCCGACAGGCCACCAATCAGCATCGACAAAATAGTGATCTCCAGCATCCCGGCGAAGCCCTGGTAGATGTCGTTGCCGTAGCTGGCCAGCGCGTAGTCCGGCTTGACCAGCATGCCGGTCACGCCAGACAGGATGATGCCGGTCATCAGCACGATCATGACGTCGAGCCCGCACAGGGCCAGAACCAGTACGCTCAGATACGGCAGTACCAGCCAGGGGTTGTAGGCCTCAACGGCGGCGGCCCCGTGAGCATCGCCGACTACAAACAGCACTGCCAGGGTCAGCAGCATGGCGGGCAGGGCAATAATCAGGTTGAGACGGAACTTGTCGCGCATGCCGACACCTTGGGTCCGGGTGGCAGCGATGGTGGTGTCGGAGATGATCGACAGGTTGTCTCCGGCCATCGCTCCGCCAATTACCGCGCCAACCGCCAGCGGAATCGATAGGCCCGTAGCCTCGGCAAAGCCAAGGGCAATGGGCACCAGTGCACCGATGGTTCCCATTGAGGTGCCCATCGCAGTGGAAATGAAGGCGGCAATCACAAACAGGCCCGGCAGGATCAGGCTCGGTGGCAGTACGCTGAGGCCCATGTTCACGGTGGCGTCGACGCCGCCAATTGCTTTGGTCACGCTGGAGAAGGCGCCTGCCAGCAGAAATACCAGCGCCATAGTGATGATGTTGCGATCACCTATGCCGTCAATAAAGGTCTGCAGGTTCTCGCGGTAGCTCGGTTTGGCCAGCAGAAGCCCGAGGATGATGGCGGGCAGTATCGCGACCGGGGCCTTGATCTGATAGAACGCGAAGTCGGTGCCGGACAGGCTGTAGTAAATGCCGCTGCCGAGGAAAATCAGCAGGAACAGCAACAGCGGGAGCAGGGCTGAGGCCCTGGGATGTACGGGTTTAGGCATGGGTTGTCTCTGACAGCAAAGGGACACGTCGGGTCTGTCGACGATGGCCGCGCAGTGTAGCAGAGGCTGTCAGGCTCGAGTATGCAACTGGTCGGGAGCTGGCGGGTCACTGTGACCCGCCTGGTCAGACTCAGGGTGCCAGAGCAACGCGTGTAGCAGGCATACGCGGGGCAATGTTGATGACTACGCGGCGGTTCTGCTCACGTCCGGCGGCGGTAGCGTTGTCACCACGGGGGTCGGCTTCGCCCAGGCTGATCAATTCCATGTTGTTGCGGCTGACGCCGCCGAGTTGCAGCACACTGGCAACCGCTTGCGCGCGTTCCAGGCTGAGGCGCTGGTTGATGGTGTCATCGCCCAGGCTGTCGCTGTAACCGGTCACCTGAATGTGACTGTCGGTAGCGCCGCGCAGCAGCTTGGCAACCCGGGACAGTGGGACCAGCCCGGAGGGCAGCAGCAGGGTGCGCTTGGGGTGGAAGTTGCCATTGACCGGGATGATCAGACGTACGTTGTCGCCGTCGCGTTCAATCTCGTAACGCTCTTCTGCGGCAATGGTATTAAGTTCGTCGATGTGCAAGTGCACCCAAGGGGTGACCTGCGGCGGCGGTGGCGGAGGGGTTGCCTTGGTGCTGGAGCAGGCGGTCAGCAGAATCAGGGCACTTCCGAGTGAAATGGCAGAAAGCAGTTTCATTGTTATATATCCACACGCAGTTCGGGAACCAAATGCGCTTGCTGGAATCGCAAGCGGGACGATGCGGCACAGGTTACCATTGGCGTGGTGGTTTGTGAGCTGCCGTATGTCATGATTCACGCCTGAGTCCGCTTAACGCAAAGGAGTTCACAGATTGAGTCCGATTCGCTGGGGTATAGCGGCCTTGGTGTCGCCATTGCTGCTGACCGGTTGTGGCGTCATGCAGGGAGTCTGGAGTGGTGAACAGCAGCGGTTGAGCGGCTTGCTGGAGCGCAGCAACGGCGGTTTTGTACTCCGTGAATGTGGTAGCCAACGCGTGATTCCGCTGGTCGAGTCAGAAAACGTGAGCGCGATCTACCTGCAAGCCAGTCAGCCCGGCCAAACGGCGATCTTTACCGATCTGACCGGCCAGCTTGATCGGCATGGCCGTCTGCATCCTGATCAGGTGCTGCGCATGCAGTCACATGGGCGTGGCTGTAGTGATGACAGCGCACGTACCGCGCAGTGGGTTGCGCAGGGATACCAACCGGTCTGGCAGGCCTGGTTGTCTCCGGGCGGGTTGGTGCGTTTTGATGGCGAGCTGACTTACCCGGCGCGTTCCGTGGTGATCGAACAGCTACCCGATGGCGCACTGAATGCGGCCAGTCTGCCTGATCATCAGGTCGAGTTGTGGCTGTATCCGCAACCCTGCCAGGACCCGACGACAGGGGACTATTTCCACCTGCGCGCCACGCTGCTGGTCAACGGTGAGCAACTGCGTGGTTGTGGCTACCAGGGTGCTCTGGCCACGCCCTGATAGCCACAGCGGCTGCTGCCAGGCATCAGCCGCCGAGGTAGGCCTTGCGCACTTCCGGGTCGGCCAGCAGCGCCTCGCCGCTGTCTTCCAGCACGATATGACCGTGCTCCATTACGTAACCTCGGTCAGCCAGTTTGAGCGCCTGGTTGGCGTTCTGTTCGACCAGAAAGACGGTAACGCCCTGCTGGCGCAGCTGCTCGATGATATCGAAGATCTGCTGGATGATGATGGGCGCCAGGCCCAGTGACGGCTCGTCCAGCAGCAGCAGGCGCGGCTTGCTCATCAGTGCTCGGCCGATCGCGAGCATCTGTTGCTCGCCGCCGGACATGGTCCCTGCGCGCTGCTGGTAGCGCTCCTTCAGTCGTGGGAACAGCGTCAGCACAGTGTCGAGCTGAACCTGACGGGTTTCCCGGTCACTGAAAAAGGCCCCCATACTCAGGTTTTCCTCGACCGTCAGGCGCGAGAACACGCGGCGTCCTTCCGGCACGATGGCAATTTCCTTGCGCATGATTTCGGCGGTGGTCAGGCCGGTCAGTTCGTCGCCTTCGTAGCGAATACTGCCGGTTGTGGCCTTGGGGTCGCCGCACAGAGTCATCAGCAGGGTGGTTTTGCCGGCGCCGTTGGCGCCGATCAGGGTAACGATTTCGCCGCGACGTACCTCAAGGTTGACGTCATGCAGCGCCTGAATCTTCCCGTAGTGGGTCGACACGTTCTTCATGTACAGCATGCGGTGCTTTCCCTCAGGTCTCGCCCAGATAGGCTTTGATGACGTCCGGATTCTGCTTGATCTCGTCCGGGGTGCCGGCGGCTAGCGGGCGGCCCTGGTTGATTACGACGATGTGGTCGGAAATGCTCATAACCAGCTTCATGTCATGCTCGATCAGCAGCACGGTAATTTGGTGCTCATCGCGCAGTTCACTGATCAGCGTCTTGAGGTCGTCAGTCTCCTTCGGATTCAGGCCGGCGGCGGGTTCATCAAGCATCAGCAGTTTCGGCCGAGTCACCATGCAGCGGGCGATCTCCAGCCGACGCTGCTGGCCGTAGGCCAGAGTGTTGGCCGGGCGGTTGGCAAACTCGCGTAGGTCGACACGGTCTAGCCAGAATGCGGCGCGCTCCATCGCCTCCTGCTCGCTGCGGCGGTAGCCCGGGGTCTTGAACAGACCCGCCAGCAGGTTGGTTTTCATGTGCTGGTGCTGCGCTACCAGCAGGTTTTCCACTACGGTCATTTCCTTGAACAGGCGCACGTGCTGGAAGGTGCGGATCATGCCGCGACGGGCGACCTTGAAACCGGGCATGCCCTGAATCTCGCGGCCATCGAAGACGATTTTGCCGCCGCTCGGCTTGTAGAAGCCGGTCAGGCAGTTGAACACGGTCGTCTTGCCAGCCCCATTGGGGCCGATCATCGACACGATCTGACCGGGTTGGACGCTGAGGTGAACGCCGTCAACGGCCAGCAGGCCGCCGAAGCGCATGGTCAGGCCCGATACGTCGAGAAGGGGGCGGCTCATGTACGTAACTCCATGTGCGGACGGCTCATCGGCAGCAGACCCTGCGGTCGCCAGATCATCATCAGGACCATCATCAGGCCGAACAGCAGCATGCGGTATTCATCAAATTCGCGCGCCATCTCCGGCAGGATGGTCATGATGATCGCAGCCAGAATGACGCCGACCTGTGACCCCATGCCGCCGAGTACCACAATGGCGAGGATGATGGCGGACTCAATGAAGGTGAACGATTCCGGGCTGATGAAGCCCTGGCGTGCGGCGAAGAAGCAGCCAGCAAAGCCGGCGAAGCTGGCGCCGATGGTGAAGGCACCCAGCTTGACAGCAGTCGGGTTGATGCCCAGTGCGCGGCAGGCGATCTCATCTTCGCGCAGGGCTTCCCAGGCACGGCCGATCGGCATGCGCAGCAGGCGGTTGATCACAAACAGGGTGATCAGCACCAGTAGCAGGGCCAGCAGGTAGAGGAAGATCACCCGATGTTCAGAGTTGTAGCTGATGCCGACAAACTCATGGAAGCTCTGCATGCCTTCGCTGGCGCGGCGGCTGAATTCCAGGCCAAACAGTGTCGGTTTGGGGATGCCGCCGATGCCGTTTGGGCCGTTGGTCAGCCAAGTCATGTTGTTCAGCAGGATGCGGATGATCTCGCCGAAGCCGAGCGTCACGATGGCCAGATAGTCGCCACGCAGGCGCAGTACCGGGAAGCCGAGCAGGAAGCCGAACAGGGCGGCCAGGCAACCGGCGATCAGCAGACCAGTCCAGAAGCCGACATCGAAGTACATCGCCATCAACGCGTAGCCATACGCGCCAACCGCGTAGAAACCGACGTAGCCGAGGTCCAGCAGGCCGGCCAGACCCACCACGATGTTCAGACCCAGGCCCAGCATCACATAGATCAGCACCAGGGTGCCGAGGTCGGTTCCGCTGCGATTGGACAGAAACGGCCAGATGATGGCTGCGGCAATCATGAAACACCAGAAGAGACGGCGTATGGCCGGCTTGCTGGCAAACTGATTCATGCTTTCAGGTGCTTTGGGCAGGCCCGGCAGTCCCTTCCACAGCGCACTGAGCTGATCGCGGAACAGGTTAAAGCAGAACAGGAAGGCGGCGGCAGCGCCGATTTTCCAGTACACGTCTGGCCCGGCGCCAACCAGGGCTAGGGTTGTTCCCTGCTGATCAAGGCGTATGCCGAGCAGCAGGCCGGTCAGAATGGTAACGACGACGGCAGAGATGATCGCCGGTTTGAGGTTTGCGCGGATCATACCTTCTCCACCTCCGGGCGCCCGAGGATGCCACTGGGGCGGAACAGCAAAATCAGAATCAGCAGGCCAAAGGAGACCACATCCTTGTATTCGGTACTGAAGTAACCGGCGGTCATTGATTCGGTTACGCCCAGCAGCAGGCCACCAAGTACGGCTCCCGGGATGCTGCCAATTCCGCCAAGTACGGCGGCGGTGAAGGCCTTGAGGCCGGCCATGAAGCCGATGTAGGGATTGATTACGCCGTAGTACATGCCCAGCAGGACACCGGCGACGGCAGCCAGTGCAGCGCCAATAACGAAGGTCAGGGCGATGACGGCGTTGGTGTTGATGCCAAGCAGGTTGGTCATCTTCAGGTCTTCGGCGCAGGCACGACAGGCGCGGCCCATGCGTGACCGGGAGATGAACAAGGTCAGCAGGGTCATGGTGACCAGGGTCACGACGAAGATGACCATCTGCATGTAGGAGAGGGTCGCGTGGAAGCCATCGTGTGGCCCTAGGTCGACGCCGCCGCTGATCAGGGTTGGCATGGCGATGTCGCGCGAGCCCTGGGCTATACGCACCAGGTTCTGCAGGAAGATCGACATACCGATGGCGGAAATCAGCGGAATAAGGCGGTTGCCGCCGCGCAGCGGGCGGTAGGCGACACGTTCGATGCTGTAGCCGTAAGCGCTGGTCACCATCATGCTGATGGCAAACGCCGCGACGATCATCACCGGCACCGACTCGATACCGAACATCGCCAGCGCGGCAATGACGATAAAGGTGATGTAGCTGCCGATCATGTACACCTCGCCATGGGCGAAGTTGATCATGCCGATGATGCCGTAGACCATGGTGTAGCCAATGGCGATCAGGGCGTAGGTGCTGCCGACGGTCAGACCGTTGAGCAACTGTTGAATAAGGTAATAAAGGGACTCTGGCATGGCCATGACACCGAAGGGACAAGGGAAACAGTGCTGGTCCGCACAGGCGTGCGTTCGACGCTAAAAAAGCGGGCCTGCCAACGCAGGGTTGGGCAGGCCCGTTGCGGGTCGATTACTCGGTCAGTGCGGTCTTGCTGGCGTCAGCGTGCCATTCATAGACGACGAAGTTGAAGTCCTTCAGGTCGCCCTTTTCATCGAAGCTGAGAGTGCCGGTCGGGGTTTCGAAGCTGTTGCTGCGCAGGGCGTCAGCTACGGCTTCGGTGTCGGTGCTGTCAGCGATCCGAATACCGTCGGCAATGACCTGGACTGCTGCGTAGGCCGGGAACACGAACGGACCGGAGGGGTCTTCGTTTTTGGCCTTGAATGCCTCAACCAGGTGGGCGTTCTTCGGGTCCTGATCGAAAGCTTTCGGCAGGGTAACCAGCAGGCCTTCCGATGCTTCACCGGCGATCGCGGAGATGTCAGTGTTACCGACGCCTTCCGGACCCATGAAGCGAACGTCCAGACCCTGTTCGCCAGCCTGGCGCAGGATCAGGCCGAGTTCGGGGTGATAGCCGCCGTAGTAGACGAAGTCCACGTCGGCCTGGCGCAGCTTGGCGATCAGGGCAGAGAAGTCCTTGTCGCCGGCGGTGATGCCTTCGAATACCGGTACTTCAACGTCATTGGCCAGCAGCACATCACGCACGGCGGTAGCAATACCTTCGCCGTATTGCTGCTTATCATGGATGACGGCAACTTTCTGCGGGTGGATGTGCTCGACGATATAGTTGCCGGCGGTCGGGCCCTGCAGGCTGTCGAGGCCGATGGTACGGAAGACCATCTGGTAGCCGCGGTCGGTGATCTCAGGGCTGGTAGAGGCCGCAGTGATCATCAGGATGCCTTCTTCCTCATAGATATCGGATGCGGGCTGGGTCGAGCTGGAGCAGAGGTGACCAACCACAAAGCTGATGCCCTCATTGACGATCCGGTTGGCCACCGCTACGGCCTGCTTCGGATCACAGGCATCGTCAAACACCACACCTTCGAGCTGGGCACCGTTTACGCCGCCAGCGTTGTTGATCTGCTCAATGGCCATCTTGGCGCCAATGAACTGCATGTCTCCATACTGGGCAACCGGGCCGGTAACCGGGCCGGCCAGAGCGATCTTGATGGTGTCCGCTGCGACTGCACAGGTGCTGGCGCCAACCAGCGCCGCTGCGGCGATCATCCGGGAAAGTGCTTTTTTGTGTGCCATTTTCATGTCATCTGCTCACTTATGTTGTTATGCCGAAAAAGGGGTCGGTGCAGTGCTTCGTAATAGAACGCGACATCGGTTCGGAACTGTACCGGCGCAGTTTAGCAACCGTCCTGTGGCCAATGGAATCTGGGTTGTGCAAAAAATAAACCCATGTCCTCAAACTGCAATAATCTGTCTTTATGGCGACATCTTCGGATCAAGAATAGCCATTTATGCAGAACCTGCGTCATCTGAAGTACAACAGTGGCTTGCGTTACGGCGCGAGGGCATTAGTATTCTGCGGCTTAAACCAAGGGAGACTGTGAGCGAGTATGACGGTATCAGATGAAGCCTACGCGGCGATTCTTGGCGCGACTGCGCAGATCGAATGGAAGGTGCTGGAGCCGCATTTTGCCCGCGGCGACCTGCTGGCAGTTGATGCGGCGCTGGATCTGGTGCAAGTGGCGGCGGCGATGATGGAGGACAACAGCGAAGCAATCAAAGGCTGGATGGACTCTGGCAAGCTGCAGGTGGCAAGCGACAGTTGCGCCGCCGATTGGGCCGAGCGTGATCCGGATACCCTGTGGGCGGTGGTGATTCGGCCCTGGGTGCTGGTGCAGGAGCGGGCGGCCTGATCGGTCTGCTTAACGGTGGGCGTTTGTTTAGCCTAGTCGGGCACGTAACCAACCGCTCAAGGCATCGACCAGCAGCACCATCGCCAGCATCGCAATGATGACGCTGGAGGCTTTGGACTGCTGGAACAGGCTGAGTGTGACGTGCAGCATCTGGCCGAGCCCTCCAGCGCCGACAAAGCCGAGTACCGCAGCCATGCGGATGTTGTTTTCCCAGCGATACAGGGTGTAAGACAGCCATTGCGGCAGGACGCCGGGCAGGGTGCCGTACAGGAACGCGGTAATGCGCCCGGCGCCGGACTCACGCAGGGCAACGGCCGGAGCGGTCGGAGTATTTTCCAGCGCCTCGGCGAACAGCCTGCCAAGTACCCCAGTGGTATGCAGCGCCAGTGCCAGTGTGCCGGCAAAGGGGCCGAGCCCGGCAGCCAGCACCATCAGTGCCGCCCAGACCAGTTCCGGTACCGAACGTAGCGCGTTGAGGAGCAGCCGGCAGAGGCTGCGGGCGACAGCACCCATGCGGCCGGCAGCGAGCAGGCTGAGAACGGCGCCGAACAAGGCTGCCAGCAGTGTACCGATCGCCGAGATAGCCAGCGTTTCCAGCGCCCCTTGCCAGAGCTTGGCCAGCCACGCCGGGGTGGTATTGGGTGGGAAGAAGGCCGCCACATAGCGGGCCATCTGTTCGCGCCCATCGGCGGTGACCAGCGCACTGAAATCCAGTTGCAGCCAGATAAACGAGGCAGCAACCGCGCCGCATAGCAGAGTCAGGGTGACCAGGTTGGCCAGTATGCGTTTCATGCCAGCCTCCTGCGCAGGTGCAGGCTGATCTGGTCTGCGAACAGTACCAGCAGCAGGAAGGTCAGCAGGATGCTTACCACCTCACCACCGGCAAACATGCGAATCGACAGGTCAATCATCTGACCCAGTCCGCCGGCACCGACAAAGCCCATTACGACCGAAGCCCGTACTGCACACTCCCAGCGGTAGAGGCTGTAGGAAGTCAGCTCCTGTGCTGCATTGGGCAGCAGGCCATAAAAGAAGGCGGCAGTGCGCGAGCTGCCACTCTGCAGTAATGCCCGTGCCGGCGCCTGATCGACTGACTCGAGAATCTCGGCGTAGACCTTACCGAGCATACCGCTGTAGGTAATGGCAATGGCCAGCACCCCGGCGGTCGGCCCCAGGCCCACGGCCCGGACGAACAGCAGCGCCCAGACGATCTCCGGGATGCTGCGCAGCACAATCAACAGCAGACGCATCGGGTACCGCAAGGCCCGCCCCAGTCGGCTGGGCCGGCCCGTTAGTAAAGCGGAGACCGACAGCGCGCGGGTGGCCATCAGGCTGGCAGGGATTGCCAGTAACAAGGCTAGCGCCATACCGGCGGTTGCCATGGCGAGGGTTTCCAGCGTAGCGCGTACCAGCAGGCGGAGAAATTCGGCGTCGGTCGCCGGAGGCCAGAAGCCGCTGAGAAAGCGGCCCATGGTTTCCAGACTCTGGCTGTTGAACAGCGTCTGCGGACGAAATTCGGTTAGCTGCAGGCCGGGCCAGAGCAGCAGCAATATAACCGCCGTCAGCAGAGCGCGGGGCAGCGCGGCAGGGTCGCGTTGGCGCCAGTGGGCAGACGCAGGCATCACAGGCAGCGGACCGGCCGGGCAGGGTCGCCGGACAACGGCCTGGGCGTACCTGCTGACAGTGTGCTGTTGGCGTAGAGTGCGGTCAGGTCCTGCTCGCTCACCTCGTCAGCCGGTTTATCGAACAGCACCTTGCCAGCGCGCAGGCCGACAATACGTGGGAAGTGCTTGAGCGCCAGATCCACTGCATGCAGGCTGGCGATCAGGGGGAGCTGTCGTTCGCGGGCAACTTCACCCAGCAGGCTCAGCGTGTGATCGGCCAGCACCGGGTCCATCGCCGAAACTGGCTCGTCGGCCAGCAGCAGGTCCGGGCGTTGATACAGGGTGCGAGCAATGCCGACGCGTTGCTGTTGGCCGCCGGACAACTGATCGCAGCGCTCGAACACACGATCGGCCAGGTCCAGACGGGCCAGTTCCTGCCGCGCCCCCGGGATGTCCAGCGGGTAGCACAGCGAGACCAGTGCGCGCAGCAGTGACCACTGGCCCAATCGCCCGGCCAGTACGGCGGTGACCACCCGCTGTCGCGGTGGCAGAGGTGGGCTCTGGTGGATCAGACCAATGCGGCTGCGCAGGCGTCGTAGGGCGCCGCCACGTAGCCTTGCCGGGCGCTGGTTGAGCAGATCCAGCTCGCCGCTGCTGGGCAGCAGGCTGGTGGCGAGCAGCCGCAATAACGTGGTTTTTCCCGCACCGGACGGGCCAATAATGGCGACCTGTTCGCCCGGTGCCAGCGTCAAGTCAACTGCCTGCAGTGCCGTTTGCCCGTTGGGGTGGACATAGCCCACCCCGGACAGGCGGACACTCACTCCAGCAGGCCCGCTGAGCGTGCGGCTTCTTCAATGCCGGTGTAGTTCTCGGCGCTGGTCGGTACGAAGCGCGAGGCGCGTTGCAGATCGAGGATGGTCTTGTGCGCCGGGTTGGCCGGGTCCAGTGCCAGGAAGGCGGCACGGATGCGTTCAACCAGTTCCGGCTCCAGATCACCGCGCACCGTCCAGTTGTAATCGTAGTAGGTCGGGGTTGTGGTGTAGACGTGTACCTTGCTGGTGTCGACCTTATCCTGCTCAAGCAGTTTTTCCCAGACCGAGGAGTTCAGTACCCCTGCGTCTACCTTGCCGGACTCGACCCAGGCGACGGTGGCGTCGTGGGCGCCGGAGAAACCAACGCGGCTGAAGAAGGTATCCGGGTCAATACCGTCCTGTTGCAGGAAGTAGCGTGGCATCAGGTGGCCTGAGGTGGACGAGACCGAGCCAAAGGCGAAGCTTTTACCCTTGAGGTCGGCGTGGCTGTGTACGTCCGGGTCCGCGGTGATGAAGGTGCTGGTAAAGACTTCATCCTGTTCACGCTGTACCAGCGGAATGGCGTTGCCGGTGCGCAGCTTGGCTTGCACGAAGGTAAAACCGCCGAGCCAGGCCATATCCAGACGCTTGGAGCCCAGCGCTTCGACTACGCCGGCGTAGTCGGATACCGGTTGGAATACGACCGGGATGCCCAGTTGCTCCTGCAGGTAATTACCGAGGGGTTCAAACTTGCGCAGCAACTCGGTAGGTGCTTCATCCGGAATGGCAGAAACGCGAAGTTCGGTTGTTTCAGCGCTGGCAGCAGCAGAGAACAGGGTGGCAACAGACAGGCAAAGGCCTGCCAGCAGCGCGGCGGGGCGACGGCGTTCAGACATGATTTTCTCCGGTTCAATAGCGGAATACTCAAGCTCAAGCTTGTTACTTGGGCAGGGCGTGTGCGCAGTTTAGTGAAAAATGATGACGAGGCGAAGCACTGCTTCGATGCAGGCGCAATTGTTGTCGCTTGGATTACACTGCCGGTTTTCGCTCGGAGTCTTCCCATGCGCTGGCCGCTGGCTGCCAATCTGTCGATGTTGTTTTCCGAACTGCCTTTGCATGAGCGGCCGGCTGCTGCCTGCGCGGCTGGCTTTGCCGGGGTGGAAATCCAGTTTCCCTATGAGCTGGCGGCCAGTCAGCTTGAGCGTGAGTTGGCGCGTCTGGCGCTGCCGCTCGTGTTGATCAATGTACCTGCTGGTGACCTGATGCAAGGCGGAGCCGGGCTGGCTGCTGTGCCCGAATGCCGCGCCGGGTTCCAGGCCGCTCTGGAGCAGGCCGTGGCATATGCCGAGCGCGCTCGGCCGCAGCGCGTTAATGTCTTGCCGGGGCGGCTGGCCGATGGCGTTGAGCGGGAGGCCGCACTGGCCTGTCTGGCCGACAATCTGCGGCTGGCGGCCGACCGCTTTGCCGGTCTGGGGGTGGGCGTCTGCTGCGAAGCGATCAATCGGCTGGATATGCCGGGTTTTTTGGTCTCCAGCTCCGCTGAGTTGGACGATTTGCTGGCCCGGGTTGATCACTCGAATCTGTCTGCCCAGCTTGATCTTTATCACATGGTGCGCATGGGCGAGGCGTTGCCGGAGTCGATTGGCCGGTTGGCCGGACGGATTGGTCATGTGCAATTCGCTGACGCGCCGGGTCGCGGCGCGCCCGGTTCGGGTAGCCTCGACTTTGTCGGCGCAATGCAGGCACTTGATGAGGCCAACTATCGTGGCTGGCTGGCCGCCGAATATCGGCCGGGTGTGAACGACACCCTGGCGTGGTTGGCAGACTGGCGGGCGGCTGGCTGGGTCGGCTGATCAGACTCCGGGGCCACAACGTACTTCGCTGGCTCGGGCCAGCGGTTCATCGCTGTGATCATCATACAGCCAGCCCGCCGGGCGCCAGCCGCGGCGGGCCAGCTCAAAGCGGTAGTGTTGTCCGGGCATGAAGTTGTGTTTTACCGCCATGATGCAGGTGCGTCGACCGCTGTTAAGTGCGCCTTGTACCGATCCGCCGGTGGACACTTCAAATTCGAATCGGACCTGCAGCTCATGCTGGCCGGGCGTGAAGTCGTCGAAGCGCAAGCTGCGCTCTGGCACGCCGTCCAGCCTGTAGGCGCGTACCAGACTGCCGACATCAGCGTCCAGAGTAACCCTGACGCGGTCGCTGGCAAGCGGGGGCTGGGGTTGTGCTGAGCAGGCGGCAAGCAGCAGACATGCCGCAACCACTGACAGTCTGTTCATGGCGTTTCCGCCTTGATGTTGTGGGGTTCCAGGTCTTCCATGCGTAGCGCCTTCTCGATGTCCAGGCCGATGATAAGAACGCCAATCACGGCACCGCCCTGCGGGTCGTGAATGCTGGTACTGACGTGAACCTGAAAGCGGCGAGTGGATTGGTCATAGTTTAGCGTGCTCATGTAGGGCTGATCGGAAAAGAACGGATCGGCGAACTTGGTCTCGTCGCCCTGCCAGTAGTCGGTCGTGGGTTCGCTAATGGCAACGTTCAAGCCCTGTTGGTCGGTGACAATGATCTCACTGATGACGCCATCGTGCTCGGCCTGTTTGGCCCGCAGCCACTTGGCCAATGGGGTATTCAGAATGCGGTTGGTCAGTGGCCGCTGGTCAGCGGGCAGCCTTTGCTCCTGGCGCCACTGCTGATCCAGCTGCTCAATTTGCTGGATAGACAGCGTCTGATTGCGCTGGTTCTGCTCGGCGACCGCGGCGATAAGGGCTGGCTCGTGGCGCCACCGGTCAAACAGCGTGTCGTGAAGCCTGTGCAGTCGCTGGCGTTCATCGGCTCGCAGCACACCAAACTCGGGCAAGCAGCCGAAGACATGGTTATTGAATCGTTCGAGGAAGTCGGGATGTCTGCCGATGTAGTGATTGGAAAAATAGACGCCCAGAGTGGTGTACTGCTGGAAATGCGCAAACCTGGGACGCAGCACCGTGGGCTGTCTGGTCATTTCGATCCGCAGCGTTTGCTGGTCGGCGAGGAATGCATCAACTCGGTCGCGTTGCAGCAATTGCAGCAGTTGCCCGGTGCCGCTGACCAGCGGATCAACCCGATACCCGTGTTGCTGCAGCCACTCGACTTCGTTGCTGCCACGGATGCCGGCAACGCGCAAGCTCGAGCCTAGCCCCAGGCTCGGTGGCCGGCTGGCGCTGTTGCTGAACCAATACCACTTCTCCAGCGCAAGCGGGGCCGAAAGGGTGGCAAAGCTGCTCGCTCGATTCATTCGGGTGGCGGAAAAAAAACCTTCGGCCTTGCCGTCGGCGACCTCCTGGATCGCTCGTTCCCACGGTAGCACGCGAATCTCGTACTCGACTTGCATGGCGTCGAAAATACAGGCTAGCGCCTTGACTGAGCTGCCCGCCAGCCGGTCCCCTTCACGTACCTGATAGGGCGGAAAAATGTCGGTGTTCAGACGAATGCTCCCAGCCTGAGTCGTGCAGGCCAACAAAATCAGCAGTGGCAGCATCAATACGCGGAGCATCGGCGGCAGTTCCTGAAGGGTTCTTTATCAATATAGGTGAAATCGTCGGCGTTATCGGCGGTTGGAAATATTTCGATAAATCCGATTGCTGCTGTCTGATCAAGCAGACCGATAGCGCTGGTGGAACGGTGTTCGGCGGCGCATCCTATTCAGACAACTTATTATCAGCAAGTCTGCGCATAAGCGATGTAGTGCATTTTACGAGGAGACACAGCATGCAAGACCTTCAGGGCAAGGTGGCGGTAATCACAGGTGGTGGCAGTGGCCTCGGTCGCGAACTGGCGCTGTGCTGCGCGGCACGCGGCATGAAGCTGGTGCTGGGGGATGTGGACGAGCGCGGCATGCAGGAAACGTTGCGTCTGGTTGAAGACGCAGCACCAGGCACCGAATCAGCCACCATGCGTCTGGATGTCTCCAAGCTGGAACAGGTACAAGCGTTGGCCGACCTGTGCAAGTCGCGCTTTGGTGGTGCTCATCTGCTGTTCAATAACGCGGGCGTCAGCGTTGGTGGTGCCGCCTGGGAAAACACCCCGGATGACTGGGAGTGGGTGATGGGCGTTAACGTCTACGGCGTGATCTGGGGCGTCAAGGTGTTCACCCCGATGATGATTGAGCAGGGTGAAGGCCACATCGTTAATACTGCCTCTGCCGCCGGCTGGCTCAATGGTCCGAACATGGCGGTCTACAACGTCAGCAAGCACTCAGTCGTTGCACTGTCTGAAACCCTGGCGCTGGATCTGCGTGACGTGGGTGCCAACGTCGGCGTGACCTGCTTGTGCCCGGCGTTCTTCCCCACCGGTATTTCCGAGTCCGAGCGTAACCGTCCGGCTGACAAGGCCGATACGGTCGCCCTCAGTGAGGTTGCGATCAAGCGTAGCGAGATGACCAAGGCTGCAGTTGCCAAGGGCAAGATTCAAGCGTCCGACGTCGCCGAAATGACCGTCAAGGCGGTTGAGGCCAACCAGTTCTATGTGTTCCCGCATCGCAAGATCAAGCAGTTGATTGCCCTGCGCGCGCAGGCAGCGGACAACGAACAGACCGTATTCGACTCGCTGAATCCCCAGTAACAGGCTGCTCCGCTGCATGCCGCAGTAGCGGAGCAGGCGGTTTTTGGGCAGGTCGAGCCCCGGCTCGACCTGCAGGCGGGAATGCAGCACGTTGGCCGAGTTGAAACTCGGTCTTACTGTCTGTCGGGTGTTTTTCAGCCTGCCAACGCCAGTTTCTGCCTGGCGGCTCTGGCAGGCTCTCCCAGCACAAAACCCTCGACTGCGGCGCGGGTATCCTGCATCGCTGTTTTATGCTCCATCTCCAGAAAGTGCCCCGTATGCGCGACGCTCACGAAGCGCGCGTTGGTCGCCAACCGACCAAAGCTGCGGGCATCCTCCACGCTGGTGTACTTGTCCCATGCGCCATTGATGAACAATAGCGGAATGTCGATGTTGCGCACGCAGCTCATGTACTGCCCTGCGTCGAGCTCCAGTACCTGACGTATGTGGAACAGCATCTGGCTGTATTCGTGTTCATCCAGGCTGCTGACATGACGGAAATTGCAACGCTTGTACAGCGAAGGTAGATGTTCGCCGATGGTATCGTTGATCAGCAGGGCGATAGCCTGTCGATCACAGGCTGCCAAATGCGTCTTGCCGCGCGTCAGGTAGTCCTGCATGTGCGGGTTGAGTATGGGCGAGAAAGAGGAGATGACGGCACGCTGAATACGTGACGGCCGTTGCGCCAGCGCCAGCATGGTGGCCACGCCTCCCCACGAGAACGACATGACCTGATCGGCCTGGAAGTGTTCTATCAGGTCGAGCAGGATCAGTGCTTCATCTTCCTTGCCGATCAACGGCAGCGAGGGGTTGTGCGGGCGCGAGTGACCGCTGTACGGCTGGTCGAACAGCACCACATTGCACAGCGGCTGCAGATAACGCAGGGTCTGGCCGAAGGATGCACTGGTTGCCAGCGAGCCGTTGACCAGGATGATGGTCGTCTCGCTGGCGGGATTGGGGTAAAACCAGGTGTGCACCTGCAAATCACGGTGCACGCGAATAACAGCTTTCTCAGCGTACATGGGCACCTCGATGTCAGTAGGGGTTGCCGACGCGGTGCGCCGACCGGAGTGCCCCCAGCTAACCCCAGGCAGATGACAGGGGCGTTGCATCAGGTTGCCGTTTGTCTGTGTTCATCAGGGTGTCATTCAACAGCCTGTTGACTGGCCAACTCCTCGATCATCGCCCTTAGCGCTGGCCGCCAGTCAGGCTGCGTGATACCGCATTCGAGTTTCAGCTTGCTGCAGTCGAGTACCGACCAGCCGGGGCGACGGGCCGCGGTCGGGAACTGTGCACTGGTGATGGGAGACAGCGCCGGGCTCTGGGGTAATAGTCTGCAGGCGGTGGCGTCGGCGAATATCTGACCGGCAAAGGTGTACCAGCTGCAGCTGGGTGTCCCGCTCAGATGGTAGATGCCGCTGGCGTTCTCGTGGTCGGCCAGTTGCCAGAGCGCCGTGGCAATGGCCCCAGCAGGAGTCGGGCCGCCGATTTGATCGTCCACTACGCCGAGCTCCTTGCGCTCGGCACCGAGTCGCAGCATGGTTTTGACAAAGTTGCTGCCATGCGAGCTGAAGACCCAGCTGGTGCGCATTACCAGGCCGGCCCTGCCCAGCTCCAGAACCGCTTCCTCACCTGCCAGCTTGCTGGCGCCATAGACGCTGAGTGGATGACAGGCCGCTGTTTCCGGATAGGGCGCCTCAGCGTTGCCGTCAAAAACATAGTCGGTTGACAGCTGGAACAGCCTGGCATTGGCTTCGGCAGCGGCCGCTGCCAGGGCCGCTACAGCCGCAGCGTTGATCTGAAATGCACGCTCAGGTTCACCTTCTGCGTTGTCCACTGCGGTGTAGGCGGCCGCATTGATGATCAAATGCGGGCGCGTGTGAGCAATCCATTGGCGGACCTGCTCTCTGTTCTCCAGGTTCAACTCGGTAGAGTGTGGTGCAATGCACTCTACCGCATCAGGTTTGCAGTCCAGCAGGGCCTGCCCGACCTGTCCGCTTCCGCCAATCAGCAATACCCGCATCAAGTATTCTCGGTCTGAATCAGAGCGCGCAAAAGTGGGTGGTTGCGGTCCTTGTCAGACAATATGGGGTCGGCTACCGGCCACTCGATGGCCAGTTCGGGATCGCTCCACAAAACGCCCCCTTCGTCGCTCGGCAGGTAATAGTCGGTGCACTTGTATTCAAAGTCGGCGACATCGCTGGTGACGCAAAAACCATGGGCGTAGCCGGGCGGAATCCACATCTGCAGGTGGTTTTCGTCGGAGAGCGTGGCGGCGACGTGCTGGCCGAAGGTCGCTGACTGGGGATTAATGTCGACTACAACGTCGAATACACTGCCACGGCTTACGCGCACCAACTTGCCCTGTGGCCGGGTACGCTGGAAGTGCAGACCACGAAGCACGCCTCGGCCCGATCGCGAATGGTTGTCTTGAACAAAGGGCAGCTCGATGCCGATGTCGCGATAGCGCTGGCTCTGGAAGCTCTCCAGGAAGAAGCCGCGCTCGTCACCAAATGTCTGGGGTTGCAGCAACAGGACTCCAGGCAGTGTTGTCTGCTGTACTTTCATTGATCGCCTTCCTGCTGTAGCAGGCGGAGCAGGTACTGGCCGTAGCCCGTCTTGCTCAGGGCAGTGGCCTCTGCTTCAAGCTTCTCCGCCGATAACCAGCCCTGGCGAAAGGCGACTTCCTCAAGGCAGGCCACCTTCAATCCCTGGCGCGCTTCAATGGTCTGGACAAAGGCGCTGGCATCCATCAGTGAGTCGTGGGTTCCGGTGTCCAGCCAGGCAAAGCCACGCCCCAACAGGCTGACCTTGAGATCGCCACGGCGCAGGTAGGCCATATTGACATCGGTTATTTCAAGTTCTCCACGGGCGGAGGGCTTGATGTTGCGGGCGATCTCTATCACGTCGTTGTCATAGAAGTAGAGCCCGGTAACAGCATAGTTGGACTTTGGCGTTGCAGGTTTTTCCTCAATCGATATGGCGGTGCCGCCGGCATCGAACTCAACGACACCGAAGCGCTCCGGATCGCTGACGTGGTAGCCAAAAACCGTGGCGCCTGTTGCACGTGCCGAAGCCTCCTTGAGCATGGAACTGAAGCCGTAACCGTAGAAAATGTTGTCGCCAAGAATCAGGCATACGTTGCTGTCGCCAATGAACTGCTCGCCGATCAGAAAAGCTTGGGCGAGCCCGTCGGGTGAGGGTTGTTCTGCGTAGCTCAGCTGGATGCCGAAGTCGCTGCCGTCACCCAACAGGTTGCGGAAATTCGGAAGGTCCTGCGGTGTGGATATGATCAGGATTTCCCGAATGCCAGCGAGCATAAGTACTGACAGCGGGTAGTAGATCATCGGCTTGTCGTAGATAGGCAGCAGTTGCTTGGAAACACCGCGGGTGATCGGGTGCAGCCGAGTACCGGAGCCGCCAGCCAGAATGATGCCTTTCATGCGCGTTTCCTGTTGTTGGAGTCAGTGTTCGGTGTTGCCGAGCCTGTTCAACTTGTAGTTGCCGTTGAGAACATCTTGCCACCATCGTCGGTTAAGCAAATACCATTCCACGGTCTTGCGGATGCCGCTTTCAAAGGTTTCCTGTGGTACCCAGCCTAGCTCGCGCTGAATTTTTGACGCGTCGATGGCGTAGCGTCGGTCATGCCCGGGTCGATCTTTGACGAATGTAATCAACTCACGATAGCTGGTGATCTGTGCAGGCCGTTCAGCGGACGCCAGCTCGTCTAGCAGCGCACACAGCGTTTCGACTACCTCGATATTGCGTTTCTCGTTGTGCCCGCCGATGTTGTAGGTCTGGCCAACTTCTCCTCGGGTTGCGACCTCAATCAGCGCCCTGGCGTGGTCTTCGACATACAGCCAGTCGCGCACCTGAGCGCCGTCGCCGTACACCGGCAGGGACTTTCCTTGGAGCGCGTTGAGAATGATGTGCGGGATCAGCTTTTCCGGGAAGTGGTAGGGGCCGTAGTTATTGGAGCAGTTGGTTATGACTGTCGGCAGACCGAAGGTGCGTTGCCACGCACGCACTAGGTGGTCAGAGGCTGCCTTGCTGGCGGAATAAGGGGAGCTGGGTGCGTAGGCCGTGGTCTCGCGGAACAGATCTTCGTCACCTTCGAGGTCGCCGTACACTTCGTCGGTCGAAACGTGGTGAAAGCGAAAGCGGGCCTGGTGCTCTTGTGACAGGCCTTGCCAGTAGCCGCGACAGGCTTCCAGCAGGTTGTAGGTGCCGACGATATTGGTCTGAATAAACTCGTTGGGGCCGTCGATGGAGCGGTCAACGTGCGACTCGGCAGCCAGGTGCATGACGATGTCCGGCTGAAATTCCTGTAACAGCAGGCTCATTGCCGCCTGGTCGGTGATGTCCTGCTGGGCGAATCGGTAACGCGGCGACTCAGTGGCACCCGGAAGTGAGTTCAGGTTGCCAGCATATGTCAGTTTGTCGACGTTCAGTACCTGATGAGCTGTACTTGCCAGCAGAGTGCGGACTACGGCAGAACCTATGAAGCCGGCGCCACCGGTGATTAACAGTTTGCGAGCAGGGCTGTTGCTGTTGGCTGGCAAGATAATTGCCTCCCTTACCAAATCGGATGTTAAGTGTCAGGTTTTGGTCGTTACGCAGTTTATGTCAGGCAGCCCATGGATTGTTGGTAGATGATAAGTCGATGTAAAGAATTCCGGACGCCGGAGGTGGCGTGTGCTGAGCGTTAATCAGTTTGTGAGCCAGCCACAGGACAGGCTGTTTAATACCGAGGCATTCTTCCGTTTGCATGCGCCGGACAATGCCTGCTTTTTCCAATGGGTTCTCAAAGGGCGCGCGGTCATGTGCCTGCATGCCAGCGAGGTAAACCCCGGTTGCTGGCGGTCCCCGCGACGCGGTACCTATGGTGGGGTTAGCTTCTTTGCGGACGTTAGCGTGCAGGAGCTTGAGGCGTTTCTGGTTGCGGTACTGGAATATCTGCACCGACAGGGTGTTGAGCGCCTGGAAATACTGTTGCCCCCCATGGCGCACGCCGAGGAACGGGCCGCGGAGCAGTTTTTTGTGTTGCGCTCTTTGGGCTTCACCGAATCGCTCTGCGATGCCAACTATGCGATTGACGTGGACACCAGGCCGCTGCTGGAACACCTCAATTATGCTAATCGAAAGCGCTTGAACAAGTGCCAGCGTGAGGGCTTTGCCGCCAGAATGGCAGAGCCGACTGAGCTGCCGGCAATTTATCAGGTGATAGCGCGCAACCGGTTGGGCAAAGGGTATCCAATGACCATGACCCTCGCGCAACTTACCCAGATGCAGGTGCTTTTCCCGGAGCAGGTTCAGTTGTTTGCTTGTCATGCTGCACAGCAGATGGTCGCATCGGCGGTGTGTCTGCGGGTGTCGCCTGAAGTGCTTTATGTTTTCTATTGGGGCGATGAGGCGGCGTTTTCCCAGTTTAGCCCCATAACCCTGCTTGCCAGTGCCATCTATGAATACTGTCAACAGCAGGCCATCGCCCTGCTCGATATTGGTACTGCAAGCGCTGACGGTCAGGCCAATCACGGCCTGATTCGCTTTAAGCGGGGGCTCGGCTGCGAGGCTTCGCTGAAATTCAGACTGGAGAAAACCCTTGAGTCGTGACTTGCAGCAGTATCAACAGGACTATCACGCGTTGCCGTTCGAGGCGACGCAACTGTCGTTCCGGCGGCGCGTGGTTCTGGAGCAGATCGCCGCCTGCGAGCCGCGACGGCTGGTGGAAGTGGGTTGTGGATTGCGCCCGTTGTTCTGTGACTGGACTGGTTCAGAGGTGATCACGGTGGTCGAGCCGGCCGCCGAGTTTGCCTCCAACGCCCGTGTCCTGTCGGCTGATGACCCTCGTGTGCATGTCCTGGAGGGGCGTCTGGAAGACGTTGCCGATCAGCTCGATGGCGAACCCGATATGGTCATTGTCAGCAGTCTGTTGCATGAGGTTGAGCATCCTGAGGCGCTGTTGGCTGCGGTCAGACGGATCTGCGGTACTGACACGCTGGTGCATTTCAACGTGCCCAATGCGTATTCGATTCACCGCCTGCTGGCGGTCGAAATGGGGCTGATTGAAGACCCCTTTACTCTATCCGGCACTCAGACCCGCATGCAGCAGCACAGCACTTTCAGCCAGGAGTCGTTGCAGTCGTTGCTTGAGGCCAACGGTTTTGCAGTCCAGGACAGTGGCAGTTTTTTCATTAAGCCGTTTACCCATGCGCAGATGCAGCAGCTGGTTGATCAGGGGATGCTGACTGCTGACCACCTAGAAGGCTTGTTCAAACTGTGCCGGCGATTGCCGGCGTTCGGTTCGGAGATATATGCCAATGCCAAACTCTGCTGACGCCGATGTTGTATTGCTGGGCAACAATCTTGCCCTGATGGTCGCTGGACGAGAGCTCGCCTTGCAGGGGCGCTCGGTAATCATGCTTACCGATAGCAAGCGTCCCGGTGCCCATTTCACCGGAATGCGTATCGATAATTACGACTTCGATATCGGGATGGTGCTGTTTGAGCAGGTGATGCGTGGCGAACAGTCGACGGATGTAACTGGCTACGATGATCGGGTCCGCAACGATTCTGCGCGGTTTGCGGCGGTAGTCGCCGAATATGTCGGGCAGTTTGTGACGACGGTGCCGGTGCCTACACCGTCAGTATGGCTTGATGGGCAACGCCACCCTGACTTTGTGATTGCCAACCGGCTTGATTACTTTGCGTCCGCTGCCTGTCGCCCGGAGCTGGCTGAAGCTGTGGCTGCGCTGCCCGATCCGGGCGTGCTGCACGCTTCTCGCAAGCTGACGCCCGGCTATCAGTGGGTCAGCTATGAGGAGGCTTCGCTGGCAAACCATGGCGCGCCGCTGCACGCGTTGTTCGAAGGGCTGGTGCAGAAGATAACCCGCCGCTCCAGTCGCGATATTCTGGCACCCTGGCATCGCTTGGCGTGGCTGCCTCTCTACTACCCAGAGACCCTCAAGGCGGCGTTGCAGGGCGAGCCTTGCGGGTTGCCAGAATATCCGTTTCGCGCCGCGCAAGAGGGGTTTACCGGGGCGTTCGTCAGGGAGTTGCAGGCGAGCATGCTCGCTGCCGGCGTGACCCTCGTCGAGACTCCGCTTGAGCGCTGTGAACCTGAGGCCTGTGGTGGGCTGGTTACGACCGTTGATGGCAGTAGTTGGCGTGCCCCGGTGTTGGTCATGGGCCTGGCTCAGGGGCGGGCAGCCGAGCTGCTTGGGATTGGGCAGAAGCCGCCCGTGGGCGCCTCGGTGCGGATCTGCTTCGGGCTGATTCCGAGAACCAGTCTCTTAAGTCTGGACAGTTGTCTGTTGGTGTTGGATGAGCGGTATGCCATTTACCGTGTAACCAACCAGGATGTCGCGGCCGGGACTGACGATCCTCTCTGTCGAGTGACGGTCGAGCTGAATCCACAGTGGGCCGAGCACGTTTACCCTGGCCTGGATGATGCTGCATTGCAGAATAGGGTCTTTGCGGAGCTGGTCGAGTTCGGTGTTATCAGTCAGCCAGAAGACTTCCGCCTGCTGCGCAGTATCGATGCGAGCGGTGCGTTGCCATTTGCCGATCAGTCGCTGTTGGACTTCAGCCGCCAGCTTGGCGACGCCGCCGCTCAATGGCCTGGACTGGAGCTGACCGCGAGCTTGCTCGGAATGGGCGTTTCTTCATTCAACGATCAGATTATTCAAGGGCTCAAGCTGGCCCGAACCTGGAGCCATTGATGACGGATTCTCTGGAAAGTCTTGAGCATATCGCTCAGCGCTACCATCTCAGTGATGAGGTGCCGGACCGCTTTATTGAAAGTGCTTGCCAACACTACTGCTGTGATTGGATCGCTGGTCATCTGCAAGGCGCAGAAAGCGTGCTGGAACTGGGATATGGTGACGGAATAACCCTCTCTCGGCTTAGTCCGCTGGTTCCGAGTTACCGGGTAATCGAAGGCGCGAAGAGCCTCGCGGAGCGTGTGCGGCGTGAGCATCCGAAGGTTGAGGTTCTGCATCAATTGTTTGAGGAGCATCAGTCTGCGCAGCCCTACGACCGGGTCTTGGCGTTGCATGTTCTGGAACACGTTGACGATCCGGTTAGCCTGCTGCGCCACATGGCCAATTGGATGGGGCCGGATTCGGAGATGATCGTGGTCGTTCCCAACAGTGAGTCGTTGCACCGGCGTCTTGCGGTCTTGATGGGGCTGCAGCCAGAGCTGGATACGCTTAGCGCCCGCGACAAGGTCGTGGGACATCAGCGAGTGTATGACCTCGCCGGGTTGATTGCTGACCTTGAAGCCGGTGGTTTTGAGGTGATCGAGAGCAAGGGGTTTTTCCTCAAGACGCTGCCCAACTCAATGATGCTTGAGTACAGCGAGGGGCTGATCGCAGGGCTCAATGCACTCAGTGAGCAGTTGCCTGCGCAATTGCTTGCAAATCTGGCTGTGCGTGTCCGTCTGGCGAGTGCGTCCGATGGCTGATGCTCGTGTTCCGTTTCTCGATCTGAGAGCGCTTAACGAGCCTTTTCGCCCGGCAATTCGAGAAGCGTTGGACCGTGTTATGGATTCGGGTTATTACCTGCTCGGCGAGGAGGTTGCCGCTTTCGAGGGTCGGTTTGCGCGCTACTGCGGGTGCGCTGCCGCTATCGGCGTGGCCAATGGGCTGGATGCGCTTACCCTGGTGCTGAGAGGGTGGAAGGAACTCGGGCAACTGAGCGATGGCGACGAAGTCATCGTGCCCGCCAACACCTACATCGCAACGCTGCTGGCGATCAGCGCCAGCGGTTTGGTGCCGGTGCCGGTTGACCCCGATGCTGACTCTTTCAATCTTGACGCAGACGGTGTTCGGCGTGCGCTCACAGCGCGTACACGCGTGGTTTTGCCGGTGCATCTGTATGGTCGTATGGTCGACATGCCGGCGATTATGTCGCTGGCACAGGAGCACGGCTTGCTGGTGCTGGAAGATGCGGCTCAGGCGCATGGCGCGACGTGTGAGGGACAGCGGGCCGGCAGTTGGGGGCACGCTGCCGGTTTTAGCTTTTACCCGGGCAAGGTGCTCGGCGCTCTCGGAGATGCCGGCGCGGTGACGACCTCGGATCCGGAGCTGGCAGGCGTGGTGCGCTGTCTTGCAAACTACGGATCCAGTGAGAAGTACATTTTTCCCGTTAAGGGAAGCAACAGTCGGATGGATGAGTTACAGGCAGCGATTCTGAATATCAAGCTGAACGAACTGGAACAACATCTGACTGGGCGCAGGGCGGCAGCGCTGGCTTATCAGCAGGGAATTGCCAATTCTGCACTCAAACTGCCGACGGGTGTCTTAGACGAGCATGCCTGGCACCTTTACGTTGTGCGCTGTCGCGAGCGCGAGCGCTTGCGCGAGCACCTGACCCGCGAAGGTATCGGTTGCCTGATACATTACCCGCTGCCGCCACATCGCCAGGGAGCCTATGCTGATTTGAGCACCCGGGTCTTGCCGATTACCGAGCGTCTGTCGGAAAGCGTGCTCAGTCTGCCGATTTATCCTGGGGTGGACTCGCAGTCTGTCATTGATGCCTGCAATCGGTTCTCCGGTGCGGCTTGGTCCGAATAACAACACAGGAGACCTCACCTTGGCGCTGGACGATTGTCGAATTATCGAATTGCCGCAAGTACATGATCAGCGTGGCAATTTGACCTTTGTCGAGGGCGGACGTCACGTACCCTTCGATATACGCCGTGCGTACTATCTGTATGACGTTCCTGCCGGCTCGCACCGTGGTGGGCATGCCCATCGCGAGTTGTCTCAGTTGATCATCGCGATGTCCGGCAGCTTCGACATCTTGCTGGATGACGGGTGCGAAAAGAGAAAGTTCCACCTGGCTCGGCCGCATTATGGCCTGCTGATTACGCCGATGGTGTGGCGAGAGATGGACAACTTTTCAGGTGGTTCTGTCTGCATGGTGTTGGCCTCCGCGCACTATGACGAGAGTGACTATTTTCGCGATTACCAGCAGTTCTGTGCGGCAGCATCGCGCTGATCCATCAGTGCTGTTGCGATGACGTTTATTTATTGCCGGGGGGCTCTTTCTCACCCGGTTAATCCAGGAATCAGGGAATCCCATGCGCGTTGAAAAACCTGTTGATGTTTCCGTTGTTGTCATGTCGTACAACAATGCACGCTACATCGGTGAGACCATCGAATCGGTTCTGGCCCAGCAGGATGTTGAGCTTGAGCTGATCATTGTGGATGACTGCTCCACTGACGGCTCTTTGGATGTTGTCCGCCGCTACCAGAAAGACCCGCGGCTCAGCGTGCAGGTAAACGCTGAGAACCTCGGACAGACCGGCAACTTCAACAAGTGTGTGGTCTGCGGAACGGGCCGCTATGTTGTCGTGCTTGGCTCTGATGATGTTCTGTATCCCGGGCACCTGGCCGAGCTGGTCAAGGCCCTGGATGCCAATCCTGAGGCTGCCCTGGCCTATTCGCAATGTACGTGGATTGATGAGGCCGGGAAGGTGCTGAAGTATGTGGACCATCGCGGACACCTGCCCCAGTCCTATTCCGGTGGGCGAGATGAGGTTGTTGATTTGTTGTCATTCGACAACTACATCACGCCCTCGACGGTGATGCTGCGTCGCAGCATTTTGGATGATATTCGCCTCGAGAACGGCGATTACGCGCAAGAAGGGATGCTCGCGGGTGATTGGGAGCTGTGGGTTCGGATTGCCCGCCATCACCCGAACTTCGCCTTTGTCAGACGCTCGTCGGTAGGCTATCGGGTGCACGGCAACCAGGTATCTCAGGATTTTTATCGCTCCGAGCGGCCGCTATGGGAGCATCTGCACATCCTCGAACTGAACCTGCTTGATCTGGCGACTCGGCCGCGCCTGCAAGCGGCAGCTGAAAGGGTTTGGCAGTTGGTCGAGGGGCGCATGTCGCATTTCTCGCCAGAGGTGGTTGCCAAGTACCGCGACGATATTACGCGAGTGCGACGTTTGCTCTTTGCTCTTCCTGAGGTGGATGAGGCGAGTTCCGATTTTCTTTTTTCTGTGGTGGTGACCACCTACAACCGTCCGGCGATGCTGCTGGACGCATTACGCAGTCTGTCTGCCCAGACTCTGCGTGACTTCGAAGTGATTCTGGTGAATGACCACGGTGAGCCAGTGGAAGCGCTGCTGGGTGAGTTTGATTTTCCGCTCACGTATATCTACAAGGGGCGCAACGAGGGTTTGTCTGCTGCGCGCAACTCGGCACTGGCGCTGGCGCGCGGGCGCTACGTTTGCTACCTGGATGACGACGACTGCTATGCGCCATCTCACCTGCAGACGCTGCTTGCGGCGTTCGAGGAGCACGGCGAATGTGTTGTTTATACCGGGGTAGAATACGTTGCCGAACGTATTGAGGCGGGTGAACGGGTAGAGCTCTCGCGTGAAGTCCAGTTTGTACACGACAGTTATGACCGTGAGCGACTGTTCATTCATAACTACATACCGGTAAATACCTGGGCTCATCCGCGCTCTATGCTGCGCGACGTCGGGCAGTTCGATACCAGCCTGACCGCGCTCGAAGATTGGGACCTGCTGCTGCGCCTGGCGGCTCGCTTCCCTCTGGTGCATGTGGCGGACGTCACCGCCGAGGTGCGGACCCGGGAAGCTGGAAGCGGTTCGGATGATCATATGTTGAGCCGCGAACGAGAGCGGTTCGCCTCTTTATACCAGGAGATCTATCGACGCCATTCTGATTTGGCCAGTGACCGTGTTCGCAAGGGGCGAGCGCTTCAGCTCCGAAGCCTTGGGGTGACCGGCAAGGTCGATGCGACGCCAGTGCGCACCTGGCTCGCTTCTCGGGTGATGACGCCGGTGCAGCAGCGACTTGCGAAGGAGCACATTGAAGCGTGTCGATCCGCTGGCGCGACGCTGACTGTTCTTGTACTGGATATGGCTGCCGACGCAGCTGCGTTGGCGCGGTCGATCCGCTCACTGACCTGCGACGTCGATGCCGGGAACATCTCGCTGCATGTGTTGAGTACCGGCGCGCGGCCGGATAACTCGATGCCAGCCTGGAGTCAATGTGAGCAGCAAGACTGGGTCGAAGCGCTAAACCGTTTGCTGGCAGAGCTGACCTGCGACTGGGTCATGTTGTTGCAGGCCGGCGATGAGCTGGTTTCCAGCGGGGTGCAGGTGGTGTCGCTGGAATTGTTGGCCAACCCCGACTGCCGTGCCATCTATGCGGATGCGTTGTGGCACCAGGAAGGTGATGACCTTGGTCCCCTTTTGCGTCCGGACTTCAACCTCGACTACTTGTTGAGTTTTCCTCGTGGCCTGATCGGTAACTGGTTGTTCCGACGCACCGAACTACTGGGGCTGGGAGGCTTCGCGCAAGATAGTGGCGAGGCCATGGAGCTGGATGTGGTGTTGCGTCTGATCAACCAGCAGGGAGTGAGCGGTTTTGGGCATGTTTCCGAGCCACTGGTGCTGAACTCGGCATCACTGCTTACCGACTCCGTAAACGAGCGTGACGCCATCACCCGGCATCTGCGTGCGCGTGGCTATGACCAGGCTGCTGTTGTGGCGGTTCGGCCTGGGCAGTATCGGGTCGAATACGGACACAGCGAGCAGCCTTTAGTCTCCATCGTCATTATCGTACGAGACCAACTGGCGGCAGCCCAGCGCTGTGTCATGAGTGTGCTGGAGCATACTCGGTACCCCAGATATCAGATTCTGCTGGTGGATAACGCGAGCTCTGATCCGGCAACGCTGCAGTGGCTGCAGTCGGTTGAAGAGATGGCGAGTGATCAACTGCTGGTCCTGCGTTCAGCCACGGAGCTGTCCGACAGCGACCTATACAACCAGGCAGCCTTGAACGCCGAGGGTGACTATCTGTTGTTGTTACAGGCAGAGGCGGCGGTGCTGGAGGCCGGTTGGCTGGACGCGCTGCTCAATCATGGACTGCGGCCGGAGGTGGGCGCTGTAGGTGCCAAAGCGATTGATGCTGATGGCAAGGTAACCAGTGCCGGTCTTGTACTTGGGCTGCAGGGGCCCGCGGGCAGGGTGTTTGTCGGTGAGTCGGTCGATGCGCCCGGCTATATGCAGCGCCTGCAGGTTGACCTGAATCCAAGCGCGCTGGGTGCGGGCTGTGTGCTGGTCCGCAAGTCTGTCTACGTTGAGCTTGGTGGTCTTGACGCTGTCGAGTTTGATGGTCAAGCGGCGCTGCTGGATCTGTGCCTGCGGTTGACGGCAAACGGCCATCTGTTGGTCTGGACGCCGGCGGCTACGCTGTTGCTTGCGAGCACACCTGAGGCGTTGCCTACTGAGGTTGAGGACAAACTCTATCAACGTTGGCTGCCACGCTTGGCACGGGATCCTGCCTATAACGCGAATTTTTCCTTAGTAAGGAAGGGCGGCTTCAAGCTGACTGATACGCAGATTTCCTGGCGGCCGCTGGATATCTGGCGGCCCAGTCCAGTTGTGCTGGCGCACCCTGCCGACATCTTTGGTTGCGGGCACTATCGTGTGATTCAACCGTTCGGCGCGTTGTTGGCGGCCGGGCTGGTGGACGGTGCGCTTTCACAAGGGTTGATGCACCCTGCTGACCTTGAGCGATACAACCCGGATGTGATCATTTTGCAGCGCCAGATCGGTGACGAGCGTTTGGAAGCGATGCGGCGCATGAAAGCCTTCTCTCCAGCCTTTAAAGTGTATGAGCTTGACGACTATCTACCCAATCTGCCGATGAAGAGTGTTCACCGGGCACATATGCCCAAGGACATCGTGCGCTCGCTCAAGCGCGGTCTTGCGCTGGTAGACCGGTTCGTTGTTTCCACCGAACCGTTGGCTGAGGCGCTGAGTGGTTATCACCCTGATATTCGCATGGTCCCCAATCGGCTGGAGCCGCGCATTTGGGGCAACCTGCCGGAGTCTCTGCGGGGGCAGTCCGGAAAACCGCGCGTCGGCTGGGCTGGTGGCTCCAGTCATACTGGTGACCTTGAACTGATCATGGATGTTGTTCGTGATCTGGCAAGTGAGGTTGAGTGGGTGTTCTTTGGGATGTGTCCGGATGCGATCAGGCCCTATGTGCATGAATTTCATCCCGGTGTACGGATCGACGAGTATCCGCGTAAGCTGGCAAGCCTTAATCTGGACCTGGCATTGGCCCCAGTTGAAGAGAACCTGTTCAACGAGTGCAAGAGTAATCTGCGTCTGCTCGAATATGGCATCTGCGCGTACCCGGTCATCTGCTCGGACGTACGCTGTTACGCGGGTGATTTGCCGGTAACTCGAGTGAAGAACCGTTATCGCGACTGGATGGAGGCGATTCGCATGCACCTGGCCGACGCTGCCGCCTCAGCCAGCCAGGGCAGGGCCCTGCAGCAGGCGGTGCGTGCGCGCTGGATGTTGGACGAGCAGGGGCTCACCGCCTGGCAGCAGGGCTGGTTGCCCTGAACCGTTGGGCAGTGACGAACGGTCGCTAAAGGATTTCTGCCTGAGGTCGATACATGGATCGTGGCTGGCATGGTTGCCAGTCACGCTATAGCTGACTGGAAGAATTCGCCGATAAAAAATGAATTTCCTCCTAAAGCTTTCGGACAAGGTGTCGATAAAGTAATCGAATGCGAACTCAATGGGTGCC
Organism: Halopseudomonas oceani; assembly: GCF_002903165.1. Taxonomy (GTDB): domain Bacteria; phylum Pseudomonadota; class Gammaproteobacteria; order Pseudomonadales; family Pseudomonadaceae; genus Halopseudomonas; species Halopseudomonas oceani. The sequence continues at coordinate 173,642 of NZ_PPSK01000005.1, read as the reverse complement.
TGGGCAGGTCCGGCCCACGAGTCGCAAGCTCAGGCAAACATTTTCAGGTCCTTTGGAGGCAATACCATGGCCCTTACAGTCAACACAAACACAGCTTCTCTGAACGCTCAGCGCAACCTGGGATCTTCCTCCAACGCGCTGGCCACTTCTCTTGAGCGTCTGTCCTCCGGTTCGCGCATCAACAGCGCAAAAGATGATGCTGCCGGTCTGCAGATCTCCAACCGCCTGACCAGTCAGATTAATGGTCTGGGCGTCGCTGCGAAGAACGCCAACAGCGGTATCTCCATCGCACAAACTGCTGAAGGTGCTCTGCAAGAGTCCACCAACATTCTGCAGCGTATGCGTGACCTGGCTCTGCAATCAGCCAACGGCTCCAACGGTGAAACCGAGCGTGACGCTCTGAACGCCGAAGTGACCGAGCTGAAGAAAGAGCTGGATCGTATCGCCAACACTACTGCGTTCGGCGGCAAGAAACTGTTTGATGGCAGCTTTGGTACCGAAACCTTCCAGGTTGGTAGCGCTGCTAACGAAGCGATCAGCATCAAGCTGGATGAAGTTAGCACCAAAGAGCTGAAGAGCGATTCGATCAGCTCCGGTTCGGTTGCTGCTCAGGCCGCCGCTAGTGCTTCTGGTGCCGTTGCAGTCACCTTTACCGTGGCATCCGGCAGCGCTGACGGCACTGACCGTGTCTTCACCATCAGCGCTGAATACGCGTCTGGCGCAACTGCAGCTGAACAGACCCAACTGCTGGCAACCGTGATCAACGATGCCAACATGGGTGTGGGTGCCTTCGTACAGGATGATGGCACTATCTCTGTGGTTACTGACGCCGATGTTGGTACTGCCAAGGGCGAGCTGTCCTTCGCGTTTGCTACTGGTGCGACCGTGGCGGCAGCAGAGACTGCAGCTGGTTCTGCCACTGACGTAGCACTGGCCGACGTGACCACTAAAAACACTGTGAAAGATATCGACATCAGCGATGCGAAATCTGCTCAGGAAGCGGTCTACATCATCGACGAGGCGATTGCGTCCATCGACTCTCAGCGAGCTGACCTCGGTGCGATTCAGAACCGCTTCGAGTCGACCATCGCTAACTTGCAGAACGTGTCCGAGAACGCCTCTGCCGCTCGCGGCCGGATCCAGGACACTGACTACGCGGCTGAAACTGCAAACCTGACCAAGAACCAGATCCTGCAACAGGCAGGTACTGCGATCCTGGCCCAGGCCAACCAGCTGCCTCAGGCCGTTCTCAGCCTCTTGGGCTAAGAAACGATCCGGGGTAATATGCGGGGGGAGGGCTTCAGCCTTCTCCCCGCTTTGTCCGTTGCGAGGTAAGCACCATGGATATGGGTGTTATCAAACCGTTTGAAGTGACCCGTCCTGCCAGTCGCGCAGCTGCGGTGGAAGCGGGTACTGACGCAAGTCAGGTCAAGCAGATGGATGCTGCACAGAATCGTTCCTCCTCATCCGAACAGGTGGCAACCCAGACCCGCTCTGCGGTTGAGCAGTCACCCGAAGCCGAGCGCGAGAAGCTGCAGGCGGCAGTGTCGGATATTCAGGGTTTTGTCCAGTCGGTGCGCCGCGATATCAACTTCAACCTTGATGAAGACAGCGGCCGGGTGGTTATCAACGTCACCGAGGCAACCAGCGGCGATGTGATTCGCCAGATTCCCTCGGAGGAAGCGTTGCGGCTGGCCGAGAACCTGTCGGAAATTCGCAGCGTGTTGTTCGAAGCAGAGGCCTGACTCTGCTTGCCGGTTTGCTGGCACGTAACTTGCCTGATAGACCGGAACCTTCTTTTCGGCAGGCGATACGTCAAAAAACGGTCGCGAGGTAAGTACTATGGCTATTACCGGTATTGGCTCAGGTCTCGAAATCAACAAGATTGTCAGCGCTCTGGTGAGTGCGGATGGCGCGCCAAAGACGGCCCAGCTGTCTCGCCTTGAGAACGCAACAACCTCCAAGTTCACTGCGCTGGGTAGTTTTCGCAGTGCCTTGTCGACGTTTCAGTCGGTTCTGGAAAAGCTGAACAGCGCTGATCTCTACAATGCTCGCAGTGCAACCTCCGGTGACTCCAAGGTCTTCTCGGTAACGGCAGACTCGGCGGCTTCGGCAGGCAGCTATGACCTCCAGGTCTTTAATCTTGCCCAGACCAGCAAGGTGGCGCTGCGCGGGCAAGCCAACGCGACTGATCCGGTTGGTACCGGGACCCTGACGCTGTCTGCCGGCAGCACGTCAATTGATGTCGAAATTATCGAAGATAACAGCAGTCTCTCGGGTATTCGTGATGCTATCAATGCGAAAAGCGCTGACAGCGGGATTACAGCGACGGTTGTGACTGACCCTAATGGCGCAGGTGGCTCCCGTTTGGTACTCAGTTCCAATACTGCGGGCACCGGTAACGACATCAGTGTTGCCGTGACAACCGATGGCAGTGACACCGGTGACCTTAGTGTGCTGGCGTATACGCCGCCTGCAACCACGGATTTTGAACCTACCCCGAGCGATCCGATGGATCCGTTGGGGCCGCGCGTTGTTTCCTACGCGCGCGATGCCAATCTGTCGATCGACGGCCTGGCGATCAGCAGTACCAGTAATACGATCTCTGATGCTATCGACGGCGTCAGCATTACGCTGAAGAAGGCTCAAAGCCAGGAAGATATTGATGCCGGTTCGACTATCAGCCTGTCGGTAGGGCTGGACAAATCAAGTGTCCGGACCTCGCTGGAGTCATTCGTTGATGGCTATAACGCCATGATGAAGAGTATCAACTCCCTCACTTCGGTTACTCCTGTCGGTGGTGATGATGGCGAGCCGTTGGCCGCTGCTCTGGTTGGTGATGCATCTGTCCGTTCGTTGACGGCAGCGCTGCGTACCGAGATGGGGACGGTTGCCAAAGGCGATGTCAGAATTCTGGCTGACTTGGGCATTTCCACAAAGTCGGATGGTACTCTGGAAATTGATTCCGAGAAGCTGGATGACGCGCTTGAGAACAAGTTTGAGTCGCTAAGCACCTTTCTGGCCGGCGACGACGGTCTGATGAGCCGACTGAACGCGAAGATTGAGCCTTATACCAAAGACGATGGCATTTTGGAGAAGCGTACGACGTCTCTGCAGAATACGCTGTCCGGTATCGACGATCAGCGGGAGCGTCTGGAAGCGCGGCTGGCAAGTTTGGAAACACGCCTGCTGGCGCAATTCAACGCGATGGACACCCTGGTGGCTGGTTTGTCCAGTACCAGTTCTTTTCTGGCTAGCCAATTAGCCAACCTGCCTGGTATAGCGAAGGAGTCGTGAACTTATGGCAAACCCTATTGATACCTACAAGCAGGTAAATGTTACCCAGGAAGTGTCGCAGTATCGTGCTGTACAACTGCTTCTTGATGGTGCCATCGAGCGTTTGAAGCTTGCACGGCACGCACAGGCGCTAGGCAATTCAGAGCGTCGTGGTGTCGCGGTCAGCAGCACCATCAGCATCATTGGTGCGCTACAGGCTTCGCTGGACAAGGATATGGGCGGTGAGATTGCCGAGAACCTTGATGCTCTTTACGAGTACATGACGCGCAAGCTGGTCGGCGTAGCCGTAGACGACACGCCCCGCTCGCTGGATGAGGTGCAGCAGTTGTTGGGCGAGATCAAGGAAGCGTGGGACGCTATTGAACCAGCCTGAACCTGGTCCTGTGATTATTGGTTAACTGAGGAACCGGCCTGGGTTGGCCGGTTTTTTTATGCGAAGGCGCTTCAGCTTTTTGACTGCTAGCCGATACAGGGGCATGTGCCACAGCAACGCAGGATCTTGCAGATGAACGCCTACGCAGCAATGAAGCAATACCAGACGGTGAACGTCAACGCTCAGGTCAGTGAAGCGGACCCGCATCGGTTGATTCAGATGCTGATGGAGGGCGGTCTGCAGCGCATTGCTCAGGCCAGGGGGGCAATGCAACATGGTAATGTTGCGCTCAAGGGCGAACTCATTGGCAAGGCGTTGGGGATTATTGGCGGTCTGCGTGATTCGCTGAATGCCGATCAAGGCGGCGAACTGGCGCTCAACCTGGATCGACTTTATGCTTTCATGCAGGATCGTCTGAGTCAGGCCAACCTGAAAAATGACGTCAGTATGCTGGACGAGGTGGCGGAGCTACTGCGCGAAGTCAAGGCTGGCTGGGACGGCATCCGCCAATCGTGAGGATTCAAGCATGGCCAATGCTGTAGAAAAACTGCAGGAAACACACGCGTCGCTGATAGCGGCCGTGCAGGCGTGTGACTGGCAGCAGGTCGGTGAGCTGGACAAGGCTTGCCGTGAGCAGGTGCGCGCTGCAATGGAAGATCCTGCGAGAGATGATCAGCAGGTAGCGTCCACGCTTGAGGAATTAAGCGAAACCTACCGCGAGGTGGTTGCTTTGTGCCAGGCGGTTCAAGGCAAGCTTGCCGAAGAGCTGCAGGGGCTGCAGCGGGGGCGTCAGGGAGCAAAGGTCTATCAGATGTTTCGCTAGCCGACTGGTGAAACGTTCTCGATCGTCCCTACTGAGGCTAATACCGGTCGTGCGTCCGCTGGGTATCATGTTCCCCGGTGCTGGAGTGGCGTGATGCGAGGTTTGAGCATTTTCGTGCCTTTTTGCTCGACGTTGGTCGCCTCGGCTGTGTTTGTCAGGCCACCTGCGGGAATACCTGCCTGCCAATTTGGCGCCGACAGCGATGCGCCAACTATTTGACTCGCTAGTCGTTTCTGACTACATTATCGGACCATAACAGAGTGTGGCGCAGCGCCATCATGGTGATGCGCACTGCTCAAGCCTGCTAACAGGAATAGCGCCCCGTCTATGCTGCCAAACAATCATATTTTGCTGATTGATGATTCCGCTCAGAGTCGTCACGATCTGAGTGTCGTTCTGGAGTTTCTCGGGGAAGATGCAATCATCGCCGACAGTGCCGACTGGCTGCAGGTTGCCGCCAACCAGGTCGAATCGGCAGGCGAGGTCAAATGCGTCATTCTTGGGCGTTGCGATCTTGACCAAGGGCTGCCCGCACTGTTGGGTCAGCTCGACAAGTGGGACGAGAATCTGCCCGTCATCCTGCTTGATCCCAGTCAGTCGGTCAGTTGGCCGGACCATCTGAAGCAGCGTCTGCTCGCGGTAATGGAGCCGCCGCTCAGCTACAACCATCTGCTTGACGCTTTGCATCGTGCCCAAGTCTATCGCGAGGTGTTTGAAGAGAACGCCAACCGTCAGCGTCAGCGCGAACCCAATCTGTTTCGCAGTTTGGTTGGCACCAGCCGTTCTATTCAGTCGGTACGGCAGATGATGCAGCAGGTGGCTGACACCGAAGCCACCGTATTGATCCTCGGCGAGTCTGGCACCGGCAAGGAAGTAGTTGCCCGCAATCTGCATTACCATTCCCGCCGGAAGGACGCTCCCTTCGTGCCGGTCAACTGCGGTGCTATCCCGGCCGAGCTGCTGGAAAGCGAGCTGTTTGGCCACGAAAAAGGTGCCTTTACTGGTGCTATCACCAGCAGGGCAGGGCGTTTTGAGCTGGCGCAGGGTGGCACCTTGTTCCTGGATGAGATCGGTGACATGCCGTTGCCGATGCAGGTAAAACTGCTGCGGGTGCTGCAGGAGCGAACCTTTGAGCGGGTTGGTAGCAACAAGGTGCAGAGCGCTGATGTCCGCGTCATCGCGGCAACGCACAAAAATCTCGAGCAGATGATTGAGGATGGCACCTTCCGCGAAGACCTCTACTATCGTCTCAACGTATTCCCCATCGATATGCCAGCCATGCGCGAGCGTATCGAGGACCTGCCGTTGTTGCTCAACGAGCTGATCACTCGGATGGAAACCGAAAAGCGTGGCTCCATTCGCTTCAGTACATCGGCAATCATGTCGCTGTGTCAGCACGACTGGCCGGGCAACGTTCGTGAGTTGGCCAACCTGGTTGAACGCATGGCCATCATGCACCCCCATGGCGTAATTGGTGTTGGCGAGCTGCCGCGTAAGTTCCGCTATGTGGAGGATGATCAGGATGATCTGCGCCAGCTGCGAGAGACTGAGGATGAGCGCAGCGATGCCTTCAGCGGCTTGGTCGGCCTGGACAGTCCTGCGTTTCTGCCACCGGAGGGGTTGGACCTGAAGGAGTATTTGGCGGGACTGGAACAAACGCTGATTCAACAGGCGCTGGACGAGTGTGGTGGTGTTGTGGCGCGGGCGGCGGAGCGCTTGCGTATTCGCCGTACTACCCTGGTCGAGAAGATGCGCAAGTATGGACTCAATCGTGGTGCTGATGCGTCAGAAGACTGACGTGACTACGCTAATCTTTTTTTAAGATCCTGTTTTTAAAGGAGAACTTCTTCTTGGCATAAGGTTTGCTGTGCTTCCCCTGTGTGCTTCATGTATTCAGGGGATACCCCATGGCGGCCAACGTGCAACCCAATCAGAACCCGGCAGATTACCTCGACGATATCGTTCGTGAGGTGATGACATCGGATCGTGCGACCGACAGCGACCAGCTGCACGACGCGTTCGAACGCTTTCAATCGATGTCTGCCCAGTTGGGGGCTTCTCATGCGCTGCTGGAAAGGCAGGTTGTGCTGCTTAAACGGCAGTTGGCTGACAGTCAGGCCCAACGTACCCGGGAGCTGGCCGAAAAGGCTCGACTGGCAGGCCGTTTGCAGAATGTGCTCAATCTGTTGCCCGGTGGCGTCATCATTCTTGATGGTCGAGGCGTGGTACGTGAGGCTAATCCGGCTGCTCGCGAATTGCTTGGTGAGCCGCTTGAGGGGCAGCTGTGGCGCGACCTTATCCAGCAGCGCTTTGCCCCGCGCGAAGACGATTACCATGAAGTGTCGTTGCGCAGTGGACGGCGTGTCTCGCTGGCGACCCGTTCATTGGAAGGCGAGCCGGGTCAGTTGATTCTGATTCAGGACCAGACCGAGACGCGTGCGCTACAGTCTGAGCTGGCGCGCAATGAGCGTCTGTCCGCGCTGGGCCGTATGGTGGCCTCACTGGCACACCAGATTCGTACGCCGCTGGCCTCTGCGCTGTTGTACGCCGAGCATCTCGGTGATGAGACGCTGCCGACCGAGCACCGCACCCGTTTTTCCAGTCGTCTGCATGGACGGCTGTTGAGTATTGAGCATCAGATTCGTGACATGCTGCAGTTTGCCAAGGGTGATCTGCCAATCAACGATCTGCTGCCGGTTTCCATTTTTTTTGAATGGCTGCAGAGTCAGGCTGAAAGCGTCATCGAAGCGCGTGGCGGAATCTGTCGCTGGGTCAACCTGTTGCCACAGGATGCGATGCTCCGCTGCAACCGGGATACGTTGGTCGGCGCGGTCATCAATCTGATTGAGAACGCGCTGCAGGCAGGCATGCCGGCACCCAGACTGAAAGTCGTGGCGCGCCTGATCGAAGGGCAGCTGAGCCTGTGCGTGGTCGACGCTGGCCAGGGCATGACGGTCGAGCAGCTGGCACATATCGGCGAGCCCTTTCATACCAGCAAGCCGCAGGGCACCGGTCTTGGTGTGACCGTCGTCAAGTCGGTGGTGAGTGCCCATGGTGGTGCCTTTCATCTGCATAGCAAGGCCGGTTGGGGAACCAGTGCTGAAATCCTGCTGCCGCTGCGGTTGCTCCCTGCCGCGAAGGAGCTAGACCATGAGCAAGTCTGATATCCGTATCCTGCTGGTTGAAGACGATGCCAGCCTCAGTGAGGCTCTGGCAGATACCCTGCTGTTGGCGGGGTACGCCTGCGTTCAGGCGGCTGATGCCGAGTCGGCGATTACCCTACTCGGGCGCGAGCAAGTGAGCATGGTGGTCAGTGATGTGAACATGCCGGGCATGGACGGTCATGCGCTGCTGCGGACGTTGCGTGCCGATTATCCGCAATTGCCGGTACTGCTGATGACAGCTTATGGCACTGTGCAGCAAGCTGTCAGCGCCATGCGTGAGGGGGCTGTCGATTATCTGGTAAAACCCTTTGCCCCCAAAGCGTTGTTGGACCTGATAGCGCAGCACACCCAGGGGCGCCTGAGTTCGGCGCCGGGTAGCGGCCCGGTGGCGGTCGATCCAGGTAGCGTGCAGTTGCTGGAGCTGGCAGCGCGGGTGGCGGTCAGTGATTCGACAGTGCTGATTTCAGGCGAGTCCGGTACCGGTAAGGAAGTGCTGGCGCGCTATATTCACCAGCAGTCTTCACGTGCCGAACAGCCGTTTATTGCGATCAATTGCGCAGCCATTCCCGACAACATGCTTGAAGCAACCCTGTTCGGTCACGAAAAGGGGGCGTTTACCGGTGCGGTAGCCGCGCAGCCAGGCAAGTTTGAACAGGCCAACGGTGGCACCCTGCTGCTGGACGAAATTTCCGAAATGCCACTTGGGTTGCAGGCGAAACTGCTGCGCGTGTTGCAGGAGCGGGAGGTTGAACGCGTTGGCGGGCGCAAGTTGATTGAACTGAATATCCGCATCATTGCCACCACCAACCGCGATCTGCCTGCCGAGGTTGCGGCAGGCCGGTTTCGTGAGGACCTGTTCTACCGGCTGGGTGTTTTCCCGCTGCAGTGGCGCGCGCTGCGTGAGCGGCCGGCAGACATTCTGCCGATTGCCGAGCGCTTGCTGGCCAAGCATGCGGGCAAGATGAGCATGGCCAGTGTCAGTTTTTCGCCGCAGGCGGTTCAGGCACTAGAGGCGCATCCCTGGCCGGGCAATGTGCGTGAATTGGATAATGCGATACAGCGGGCGTTGGTGCTGCAGGCTGGTGGTGTAATTCAGCCGTCAGACTTGTGCCTGGATCTGCAGGCCAACGGCGGCACGCCGGTTTTGCGTAGGGTGCCAGCCAGTCGGCTTGACCCGCTGGTTGAGCAGCCGTTGGCTGATGCTGGGCAGGAGGCTGGTTGTGACCTGGGTACCGGTGTGCGGCAACGTGAGTTCCAATTGATTATCAATGTCCTGCGCGCCGAGCGGGGACGTCGAAAGGAGGCAGCGGAGCGGCTCGGTATCAGCCCACGGACGTTGCGCTACAAGCTCGCGCAGATGCGTGATGCAGGGCTGGATGTGGAAGGCAGTCTGTTCGCGGGCTTCTGACCCCTCACCCTATATTCCCCTTCTTCTGCGCCAGCCTCTCGGCTGGCGTAGGTCGTTTTCCTGTGCCCGTTGGCGCAGGATGCGCTTTTGGCATCAAACTTGCTGAGTACCCTGTAAAGCGACTGTAGCCGTCAAAAAACCGGACGGCCTGGAGGCAAACGTGACTCAGGGTGTTGAATTCAATCGATTGATGCTGCAAATGCGCACCATGCAAATGGAAGCCATGGGCAAGCCGCAACCGGTCAAGCCGACCGAGCCGAGCGTCAACGGTCCAGGTTTTGATGATCTGCTCAAGCAAGCCGTCGACCGCGTCAACGAATTGCAAAAAACTACCTCCGAATTGCAGACTGGTTACGAGCGTGGGGTCGAGGGTATCGATCTGACCGAAGTGATGATTGCCTCGCAGAAATCGTCCGTTGCTTTCCAGGCAATGACGCAGGTGCGCAACAAGATGGTTGCCGCCTACGAAGACATCATGAAAATGCCTATCTAATCTTATTTGAGCCCGACCGCCTGAGGAAATGACAATGGATTCCGCCAGCAACACTCCGGCTACCCGTGACCCGCTTGTCGCTGACCGCAAGCCGCTGATGGGGCTGACCTTTCTGGAGAACCTGTCGCAACTGCCGATGCTACGCCAGTTTGGTTTGCTGGTGGGGTTGGCGGCGAGTGTGGCGATCGGGTTTGCTGTCGTGCTGTGGTCACAGGAGCCGGAGTATCGGCCGTTGTACAACAGCATGGATGGCTTCGATGCCGGCCAGGTGGTAGAGCTGCTGCAGCAGAGCCGTATCGACTACAAGGTGGAGCCCAACAGCGGCGCGTTGCTGGTTCGCAGTGAGGATCTGGCTGATGCCCGCATGCGCCTTGCCAGCGCCGGTATTTCGCCCACAGACGGCAATGTCGGGTTCGAGATTCTGGATCGTGAGCAGGGGCTGGGCACCAGTCAATTCATGGAGACCACCCGTTACCGTCGCGGCCTGGAAGGGGAGTTGGCCAGGACCATCTCCAGCCTCTATAACGTGAAGGGCGCTCGTGTGCATATTGCCATTCCGCGCTCTACTGTTTTTGTGCGGGATGACCGCAAGCCCAGTGCCTCGGTGTTGCTGGAAATGTATGCCGGTCGCCGCCTCGAGCCGGCTCAGGTAATGGCTATCGTCAATCTGGTGGCAACTAGCGTTCCGGAGCTGGGCAAAGATGAGGTAACGGTTGTCGACCAGAACGGCAATCTGCTCTCCAACCAAAGCGAGCTCAACGAACTCACCGTGGCCGGTCGCCAGTTTGATTACACCCGTCGTCTGGAAGACACCTACACCCGTCGGGTTCACAACATTCTTCAGCCGGTTCTGGGCTCAGGTCGTTACAAGGCCGAGGTCTCTGCTGATGTGGATTTCAGTGCAGTCGAGTCGACCGCCGAAATGTTCAGTCCAGATGCAGCTCTGCGCAGTGAACAAGTTGTCAGCGAGGCGCGTGCCGCCAATGCGGGTCCGCAGGGCGTGCCAGGTGCGCTGTCTAACCAGCCGCCCGGCGCTACTCAGGTGCCGGAGCAGGTGATTGACCCCGCAACCGGTCAGCCAGTAGTGGCAGCGGTACCCCAGGATAAACGTGAGCAGGCTGTGCGCAACTACGAGCTGGATCGTCAGATCAGCCACACCCGCCAGCAGCAGGGCCGCCTGAAGCGGTTGTCGGTTGCGGTGGTAGTAGATGATCCTGCTCAGGTGGATCCGCAGACCGGTGAGGTCACCCGGACGCCAATCAGTGAGGCCGAGATGGCTCGGCTGACTCGCCTGGTGCAGGATGCGGTCGGTTATGACGCCAGCCGTGGTGACAGCGTCAGTGTCATCAACAGTCCGTTCGTGCCGGAAACCGAGCTGGAACCCCTACCGTCCATCCCATTCTGGGAACAGCCCTGGTTCTGGGACGTTGCCAAGCAGATACTGGGTATTCTATTCGTGCTGGTCCTGGTGTTTGCAGTGTTGCGCCCTGCGCTGAAGAATCTCACTGTCGCAGGCAAAGGTGGCAGTGACGGTTACCCTGCGCTGGCCGGTGGCGGGTATGATGGGATGGATGCTGCTCTGCGAGATGATCAGGTGAGCCTGTCCGGACCGGCTTCCAACCCGGTATTGCTGCCGCCGCCTGGTGCGGGTTATGAGCAGCAGCTCAACGCCATCAAGGGCCTGCTGGCCGAAGACCCGGGCCGGGTGGCGCAAGTCGTGAAAGAGTGGATCAACGCCGATGAGTGAAGAAGCCAGCAAACGCCATGCGAAGATGTCCAAACTGGACAAGGCGGCCATTTTCCTGCTCAGTCTCGGTGAGTCTGATGCTGCGGCGATTCTCAAGCACATGGGCCCCAAGGAGGTTCAGCGGGTCGGTAGCGCGATGGCCGGTATGCGTACGGTTCAGCGTGACCAGGTACAGGAGGTCATGGGCGATTTCATCGAGGTGGTGGGCGAGCAGACCGGCTTGGGGGTTGGCGCTGACAGCTATATTCGCACCATGCTGACCCAGGCGCTGGGCGAGGATAAGGCAAATAGCCTGGTTGATCGCATTCTGCTGGGTGGCAGCACCTCTGGTCTGGACAGCCTGAAATGGATGGAGCCGCGTGCGGTAGCTGATGTGATCCGTTTCGAGCACCCGCAGATTCAGGCAATCGTTGTCGCGTATCTTGATCCTGACATGGCGGCCGAGGTGGTCGGTTACTTTGATCACAAGGTACGGCTCGACATTTTGCTGCGTGTGGCAGCCCTCAATACGGTACAGCCTTCGGCCCTGAAGGAGCTGAACGAGATTCTCGAGAAGCAGTTCGCTGGTAACTCAAACACCTCGCGGGCCTCTATGGGCGGTGTCAAGCGTACGGCAGATATCATGAACTACCTTGAGTCGAGTGCCGAGTCTCAGTTGATTGAATCGATCCGTGAAGTTGATGAGGACCTGTCCTCGAAGATCGAGGACCTGATGTTTGTCTTCGACAACCTGGCTGATGTGGATGATCGTGGAATTCAGGCGCTGCTGCGTGAGGTGTCTTCCGAAGTGCTGATCGTTGCCCTCAAGGGAGCCGATGAGGCGATCAAGGAAAAAATCTTCCGCAATATGTCCAAGCGTGCGTCGGAGCTGCTGCAGGACGATCTGGAAGCCAAGGGGCCGGTGCGCATCAGCGAAGTGGAGGCAGCGCAGAAGGAAATCCTCACCATTGCGCGCCGCATGGCCGACGCCGGCGAAATTGTGCTGGGCGGCAAGGGCGGCGAAGAGATGATCTGACGAACGCAGCGCGCTGCCGTGTGCGTTTGGCGGTGGTATGCTGGCCGGGTTTTCCAAGCGGGGTAGGGTGTCATGTCGCAGGTCAAGAATGAAAGCGAGCTGTTGCGCAGCAGCGAGGTGTCGGCATTCAGTCGCTGGGATCTGCCTAGCTTTGACGCTGAGCCGCATCAGATCGCCCTGGAGCGCGAAACGGAGCCGTCTTCGGAGTCCGCGCCCGACCCGCAGCCTGAAGAAGAGCAGGAGCTTGAGACGGTCAAACCATTCACCGTCGAAGAACTCGAGCAGATTCGTGAAGAAGCCTACAACGAAGGCTTTGCAACCGGTGAGAAAGACGGGTTTCACGCTGGTCAGCTGAAGGGGCAACAGGAAGCCAAGGCCGTTCTGGCCAAGCGCACCGACGAGCTGGACGCGCTAATGGTTCAGTTGATGGCGCCGCTGAAAAAGCAGGACGAGCAGATTGAAGATATGCTGCTGGTGCTGCTCGAGCAGATGCTGCGTGCGGTGCTGCAGCGTGAAATGCAATCGGATCGTGATCAGGTGATGGGCGTGCTGCGCTCGGCACTCAAGGCACTGCCGGTTGGTGCCGAGAATATCCGTATATACCTCAATCCACTCGACTTTGACAGCATCAAGGCGCTGCGCGAGCGCCACGAAGAGAGTTGGCGCCTGCTTGAGGATGACCAATTGATGCCCGGTGGATGTCGCGTCGAAACCGAGCACAGCCAGGTTGACGCTACGCTGGAAACCCGGCTGCAGCAGTTGATTGAACAGCTCTACGAGCAGCGCCGCGAACAGCGTGCTCATCCGCCAGAGGCGGACTTGCCGATCCCGGACAGTGCGTCGGAGCAGGAATGAACACGCCAGAGCGCATCAGCTTCGCGCGTCGATTGTCTGGCTACCAGCAGGCGCTGCAGTTACCTGCCCAGCCGGTCGTTGAAGGCCGCCTGATCCGCATGGTCGGCCTCACGCTTGAAGCAGAGGGATGCAAGGCGCCGGTGGGAAGCCGTTGCCTGGTTATCAGCGACACGTTGCATGGCCAAAGCCAGATTGAGGCCGAAGTCATGGGCTTTGCCGGTAACAAGATTTATCTGATGCCGGTGGATCGACTGGAAGGCATGCAGCCCGGTGCCCGCGTCGTGCCTTCGGCCGGCGGCGGCAAGCTGCCAATGGGCTCGGGCATGCTGGGACGCGTGGTGGACGGCATTGGGCGTCCGCTGGACGGCAAGGGCGGCTTCAAGGCCGAAGACTGGGTCGATATCAACGGTCCAACCATCAACCCGCTCAAGCGCCATCCGATCGAGGAACCCCTTGATGTCGGTATCCGTTCGATCAACAGTTTGTTGACGGTTGGCCGCGGCCAGCGGCTTGGCCTGTTTGCCGGCAGCGGCGTAGGCAAGAGTATGTTGCTGGGAATGATGACCCGCTTCACTGATGCCGACATCACCATTGTCGGGCTGGTCGGTGAGCGGGGCCGTGAGGTCAAGGAGTTCATTGAGCAGATCCTTGGCGAAGAGGGGATGGCACGGTCCGTCGTGGTCGCCTCACCGGCCGACGACGCGCCGCTGATGCGTTTGCGTGCCGCGATGTATTGCACGCGCATTGCCGAGTACTTCCGTGATCAGGGCAAGAATGTGCTGCTGTTGATGGACTCGCTCACTCGTTTTGCCCAGGCCCAGCGTGAGATCGCCTTGGCCATTGGCGAGCCGCCGGCGACCAAGGGCTACCCGCCGTCGGTGTTTGCCCGGTTGCCGCAGCTGGTTGAGCGCGCTGGCAACGCTGAACAGGGCGGAGGCTCGATTACTGCGTTTTACACCGTGCTGTCCGAAGGGGACGACCAGCAGGACCCGATAGCCGATGCCTCGCGGGCGATTCTCGACGGTCACGTAGTGCTGTCGAGGCGACTGGCCGAGGAAGGGCACTATCCTGCCATCGACATTGAAGCGTCGATCAGTCGTGCGATGCCGCAGATCGTATCGCAGGACTATTTGCAGAAGGCGCAGCTGTTCAAGCAGCTATATGCGCGTTATCAGCAGAGCCGCGACCTGATCAGCGTTGGTGCCTATGCCGCCGGGTCCGATCCGTTGACAGACAAGGCGCTGGAGAAGATGCCGTCGATGCAGGGTTTTTTGCGCCAGGGATTGCACGAAAGTGTCTCGCTGCCCGACAGCCAAGCTGGGCTGGAACAGATTCTGACTAATGAGTGAAGCGCGGATTCGCCGCCTTGCTCCGGTGCTGGATATGGCGCTGGAAGAGGAGCGCAAGGCTGCCACAGTGCTTGGTCAGTGTCAGAAGCAATTCCAGGACGCCGAAGTTCGCCTGCGTGACCTGGAATACTATTGCAGCGAATACGCCAAAGGCTGGACTCAGCGTGGAGCCCAGGGGGTCGGGCGAGATTGGTTGATGAACTACCAGCGCTTCATGGCCCAGATGGAGGTGGCTATTGATCAGCAACGTCAGACCGTGCGCTGGCATGGCGAGAGCATCGAGCGCGCGCGGGACAACTGGCGGCAGCGTTACCAGCGCCTGGAGGCGCTACGCAAACTGATCGAAAAATACCGCCAGGAAGCTCAAGCCAGAGCTGATCGTCAGGAGCAAAAGCTGCTTGATGAATTGTCTCAGCGTGCCCACTCGCAACGGGTAAATAATTCCTGACAGTCGTCCGACGCTGTGCTAAAACGAGAAGTAATACGTCTCTTGTAGCGCGGCACCTGACAGGGAGAAAACATGTCGATTCAGGCGTCAATGTCCAGCGACAGCCAGGTACTGACCATCAGTGTAAATGGGCGCTTTGACTTCGGCGCGCATCAGGACTTCCGCAATGCTTACGAGCGCAGTGGCCTGACGCCGAACCAGTATGTCGTTGACCTTCAGGATACCGACTATATCGATAGCTCCGCACTGGGGATGTTGCTGCTGCTGCGGGATCACGCCGGCGGTGATGCAGCCGATATTCGCATCGTCCACTGCAACCCGGACGTACGCAAGGTCCTGAGTATCTCCAATTTCGAACAGCTGTTCTGTATCGAGTAACCATGACCAACACCAGCCCGAGCAGCGCACGCGCCGAGCAGAGCGCGCAGCCGTTGTTGGTGCTGGTTGCCGATGACAATCCTGCTGACCGGATGATCCTCGGGCGTCTGGTTGAGCGGCTCGGGCATCGCGTTTGCCAGGCCGAGCATGGCCAGCAGGCCGTTGAGCTGTTCATTCAGCAGTCTCCCGATATTGTCCTGCTTGATGCCCTGATGCCGACCATGGACGGTTTTGAGGCTGCTCGCCAGATCAAGTTGCACGCCGGGGAAGATCTGGTCCCGATTATTTTCCTCACCAGCCTGACCGAGACCGGAGCCCTGGTGAAATGCCTCGAGGCCGGGGGCGACGACTTTCTCACCAAACCCTACAATCCGGTGATTCTGGAGGCCAAGATTCGCGCCTTCAGACGAATGCGCGAGATGCACCAAACGTTGCAGAGCCAGCGTGATGTGATCGCCGGGCAGCACGCCGGGTTACTGCGTGATCAGGAGCTGGCCAAGATCGTCTTCGATCGGGTCGCCCATGCCGGGGCGCT
Organism: Halopseudomonas oceani; assembly: GCF_002903165.1. Classification (GTDB taxonomy): domain Bacteria; phylum Pseudomonadota; class Gammaproteobacteria; order Pseudomonadales; family Pseudomonadaceae; genus Halopseudomonas; species Halopseudomonas oceani. The sequence continues at coordinate 157,757 of NZ_PPSK01000005.1, read as the reverse complement.
GGATGACGCCTGCCTGCGGTATCTGCAGTCAGCCTATGCCATGTTTAACGGCGATATTCTGTTGGCAGCCCACCGCCCCTCTGGCGAAATGCATCTGCTGCTCGGTGATTTCACCGGGCACGGTCTGTCGGCTGCCATCGGGGCGATGCCGCTGGCAGAGGTCTTCTATGCCATGACGGCCAAGGGTTTCGCCCTGCGGGATATTCTGCTGGAGCTTAACGCCAAGCTCAGCAACATTCTGCCGGTCGGCATTTTCTGCTGCGCGGTGCTGATTGAACTCAATCCGGCCAAGGGGTTGGTTGAGGTCTGGAACGGTGGTCTGCCGGAAGTGATGATTCTCGGACGAGAGGGCCAACTGCTTCAGCGGGCCGCGTCGACCAACCTGCCGCTGGGCGTTGCCAGCCGGGTTCGCTTCAATCCCGAACCGGTGGTTATGGTGATGCATCCGGGTGAGCGTTTGTTGTGCTGGACTGACGGTGTCATCGAGTGCCGCAACGCGGCCGGTGAACAGTTTGGTGAGGACGGCGTATTGCAGGCAGTTGCCGCCCACGCGGGTCGCCCCGACGCCTTGTTTGACGGCCTGCTGGATGCGTTGGAGCGCTTTCATGGTAGCCCTGAAGACGACATCAGCCTGCTGCAGGTAGTGATGCCCTCGCGGGACCTGTCGCCACCGATACCGCCGGCCTCCTTGGGGACGGCAGCGCAGGGCGGACATGACTGGCAGCTGAACTACACCTATCGGGCCAATGCCATTCGTGAACAGAACCCACTGCCCTTTTTGTTGCAGACGCTGCTCTCGATTCCGGGGCTGCGCTGCCGTGCCGGGAGCCTGTTCACGGTACTGAGCGAACTCTACAGCAATGCACTGGAGCACGGCCTGCTCAACCTGCAGTCTGCGTGGAAGCAGGACTCTGACGGTTTCGCGCTTTACTATCAGGAGCGGAGTGCGCGGCTCAGGACGCTTGATGACGGGTGGATTCGGTTTTCGCTGGACCATCAGCCAGTTGCAGATGGCGGGCGACTGGTGATCGAGTGTGAAGACAGTGGTGCCGGGTTCTCGGCCGTCAGTGCGTCTGCTGACTATGCCGGGCGTGGGCTGGCGCTGATCAGAGCGCTCGCTGACGAAGTGAGCTTCAGTGCACAGGGAAGCCTGGTCAGGGTGGTCTTCCATTGGTCGCTTGGGCATACTGCTGGGCAATGACAGTTGACTCAGCTTCCGCTGATAAGGACCTCCGCGCGATGGCAGATCGCAAGCCAGATATAGATCTGAATGTGCAGCAGGGGCTGCGTGAGTTGATGCAGGACGATTACGCGCTACTGCTGGAAACCTTTCTTGCTGATGCGGACAACCGGTTGCGTCAATTGCACGACGCTCTTGGCAAAGGCGATATGGATGCGTTCCGCCAGGCCGCGCACAGCTTCAAGGGTAGCTGTGGCAATATGGGCGCGCTGGCGCTGGAGCAAGCCTGCCTTGAGGCTGAAGGTGCAGGTGTTGTGGGCGACCGCCAGGCTGCGAGCGTGCTGCTCGCTGATATTGAGCAGGCATTTACGCGCCTCAAACCGCTGCTCGGTTGATTCTTTCCTCCTTTCTTTTTCAGATTGGCCCGTCGTTTGCAGCTATTCCCCTGAATCATTGGCCAAGCCTTTTCAGGTGGAGATTACATCATGCCAATCGGGCAGAATCTGATGGCGCTTTTTGGCGCTGACTTTCCCCGTGACAGTTTTGCCGGTGTTGCTTCCGGCGGCAGCAAGGGCGCAGGCTCCGGCGCGGCAGCAGCGTTCTCGGCCATTCTTGCCGAGCAGACGCCAGAGGACCTGGATGCTCTGATGCAGCGGCTTGCCGAGGTAACCAGCGACGTCGACGCAACCCTGCCGTTGCCCTCGTTGATTGCCGCGGACGGCAAGGAATTGCCGGGTAGCATGCAAGGCTGGTTTCAACAGCTCGCGCAGGTGATGGGTAGCGTTGATGGTGATCGCGCCGAGGGCGTGACGCCCGGCGAGGGCGAGGACGTGGCGGGGCTTGATGCCGATGACCCGGACAGCATTCTGGCCGGTATTAGCCAGCAGTGGCAGCAATGGCTGGCTCGGCTGCCGAGCGATGGCGAGCCCTCGGCGGAAGAGGGGGGTGACGAGTCCTTGACGGCCGACAGTAATCCGGCGGTTGCGGCGTTGGCCGCCATTGATGCCGCGGCAAAGGCAGCCGCGGCGGAGTCTGGGGCGGACGATGTTCTGGCTAGTGGTGGTGGGCGCGGCACGACTGTTGCTGATCTGGCTGCCCAGTTGCGCGCAATTTTGCGTGGCGAAGCCCAAGCAAACGCTACTGCTGATGGCCAGGCGACTGCGCGTGATGGGAGCGCCAAGTCGGCAGATGCGGTTGTTGCGCAAGTTGATGCCAACCAGCGCCAGACGCAGGCGGACGTTCAACAGCAACGCGCAATGCAGTCCGGCGCTACTGAACAGCAGCCGGTTCCGGTTGGCAAACTGATTGAACAGCTGGAGTCGCGTCTTGCTGCGCGTGCCAGCAGTCTGGATAGCAATGCTATTGATGACGGTAAAGGCGCGGCGGCAGCTCAGGTGCAGAGCAACGGACAGGTGGCGATGACGGCGCGGCCGGTGACTGGCGCCACCCAGACGCTGGGGGTGCCGATGGGGCAATCCGGCTGGAGTGAGGCGGTAGTCAACAAGGTGATGTGGATGTCCAGTCAGAACGTCAAATCGGTTGAGATTCAGCTGGACCCGGCAGAGCTGGGACCGCTGGAAATCAAGATTCAGACTCGCGGCCAGGAACATCAGGTGCAGTTCGTGAGTCAGCACGCTGGCGTGCGTGATGCGCTGGAAGGGCAGATGCACCGGCTGCGTGATATGTTCACCCAGCAGGGAGCTTCACTGGTTGACGTCAATGTGTCGGACGGCTCGGCGGAAGGGCGTCAGTCGCAGGGCAGTTTCGCCGGGCTGGCTGATCAGGGCGGCGGTCGTGGTGATGGTGGTAATACTCCCGGGCGGATGGATGGTAGTGACGATGCGCTTGCCAGCGACCCGGCTGCCGTGTTGCAGACCCGGCTGACCGCCGCTCGGCTGGTTGATTACTACGCCTGATCCGGCGGCTTTCCTGCGTTCCTGCCGGGGCAGTATCAACTGCCCCGGATCTCTGCGCCCAACTCGGGCGGCAAAAGACATTTTTCCTGCAAGTCAGTATCCTATGGAGACTGCCAGTGAATCGGGCAGGGCTGTATGCTGCCGAGTTGCTGGCACGTAGAATGCATACACCTCCTTGAACAGCGGCTGAAAAGCCTAATTGACGGAATATTGGCATGGCGAAGCAAGCGCAACCTGTTGAAGACGACGCGCAGGAAAAGCCGGCGAAAAGCCGCAAGAAACTTTTTATCCTGATTGGTGTTGGCCTGTTGGCGCTGCTGATTTCAGCGGGCGGCGTGGCCTACTTTCTGCTCAGTGGCGACGACGCCCCGGTTGAGGAGGTCGCGGCTGAGCCGGTCAAGCAGGAGGCAATCTACCAGCCGCTGGATCCGGCGTTTGTCGTCAACTACGCCGTTTCTGGCCGGCAGCGTTATATGCAGGTCAGTGTGGTATTGATGGGTCGCGATGCGGCTGGCATGGCTAAACTCAATCAGCACCTTCCGCTGATTCGCAATCAGTTGGTCATGTTATTTGGCAGTGAAGAGTTTGAGGCGTTGACGACGGCTGAAGGCAAGCAGGCTTTGCGTGACAAGGCGACCCTCGCGGTTAAGGCGTTGCTTGAGAAGGAAGTAGGCGACCCCGTCATCGAGTCGGTGCTGTTTACCAACATGGTTCTTCAATAGGAGATACCGATGGCTGTACAGGATCTGCTGTCCCAGGATGAGATCGACGCCCTTCTGCATGGGGTGGATGATGGCGCCATTGATACCGATCTGGATAGTGACCCCGGTTCGATCAAAAGCTATGACCTGACCAGCCAGGATCGTATCGTGCGTGGGCGGATGCCGACGCTGGAGATGATCAACGAACGCTTTGCCCGCTATACCCGGATCAGCATGTTCAATCTGATGCGTCGCTCTGCCGATGTGGCGGTCGGCGGCGTGCAGGTTATGAAGTTCGGTGAGTACGTGCATACCCTGTACGTACCGACCAGCCTCAACCTGGTCAAGATGAAGCCATTGCGCGGTACTGCCCTGTTCATTCTGGATGCCAAGCTGGTGTTCAAGCTGGTTGACAACTTCTTCGGTGGTGACGGTCGCCATGCCAAGATCGAGGGGCGCGAGTTCACCCCAACCGAGCTGCGTGTTGTGCGCATGGTGCTCGATCAGGCATTTGTCGATCTGAAGGAGGCCTGGCAGGCGGTTCACGACGTACAGTTCGAGTACGTCAATTCTGAGGTGAATCCCGCCCTGGCGAATATCGTTAGCCCGAGCGAAGTGGTTGTGGTGTCCACGTTCCATATCGAGCTTGATGGTGGCGGCGGTGATCTGCACGTCACCATGCCGTATTCGATGATCGAGCCGTTGCGCGAAGTGTTGGATTCGGGCGTGCAGTCAGATGTCGATGAGCATGACGAGCGCTGGGTACGCGCTCTCCGTGAAGAGATAACAGGGGTCAAGGTTCCGCTCAACGCGACCGTGGTAAAAACCCAGCTCAAGCTGAAGGACCTGCTGAGTATGCAGCCGGGTGATGTGATTCCAGTCGAGATGCCTGACTATATGGTGCTCTGTGCCAACGGCGTGCCAACGTTCAAGAGCAAGCTGGGCTCAGTCAAGGGCAATCTGGCGCTGCAGATTCTCGGGCCGCTCGCGCGACCGCGCTGATCGACCATAACAATCAATGACAGGGGGCAGCGAGATGGCTGACGACAACAAACCCGACGAAATCAGCCCGGAAGAGCAAGCGCTGGCTGACGAGTGGGCGGCTGCGCTGGACGAAGCCGGTGACGCTAATCAGGACGACATCGATGCGATGCTGGAGCAGACTAGCGCGCAGCCACGCATGCAGATGGAAGAGTTCGATGCGCCTGCGCGTACCGGTGGCGAGGATATGGACCCCGGCGATAGCCCGAACCTGGACGTGATTCTGGATATTCCGGTCACTATCTCGATGGAGGTGGGGAATACCGAGATCACCATTCGCAACCTGCTTCAGCTCAATCAGGGCTCGGTGGTCGAACTGGATCGGCTGGCGGGCGAGCCGCTGGATGTGAAGGTCAATGGTACGTTGATTGCGCATGGTGAAGTGGTGGTGGTGAACGAGAAGTTCGGTATCCGCCTGACTGACGTCATCAGTCCTTCTGAACGCATCAAGAAGCTGCGTTGATGCGGGGGCTGATGCTGGCGTTGCTGCTGGTCCTGCCAGTCGGCGTGAATGCGCAAAGTGGCGAACCGGCGGCAGCGGCAATGAGCAACGTCGGTGGCGGCTCGCTCGCGTTGCAGCTGGCACAGCTGGCGCTGGGGCTCGGCTTCGTGGTCGGGCTGATTGTCTTGCTGGGCTGGTTGTTGCGCCGGGTCGGGCCGCTGGCTGCCCAGGGTGGACAACACATTCGTCTGGTCAGCAGCTTGCCGCTCGGGCCGCGCGACCGCCTGCTGCTGGTTGATGTTGGTGGCAAGCAGATGCTGCTGGGGGCTTCACCGGGGCGGATCAACACGTTGCATGTATTTGATCAGCCGGTGGCTGACCTCAATGCGGCTGTAGCCGGCAACAGCGATTTCGCGCGCAAGCTGCAAGCCTTGTTGAAAAGGGAAGATCAGTCATGATGCGCTGGCTCGGACTTTTGCTGGTGCTGCTGGCACCGTCGGTACTGGCTCAGACGGCAGCGGACCCGCTCAGCTTGCCAGCCATCACCTTGAGCACGGATAGCGAAGGTCAGCAGACCTATTCGGTCAGCCTGCAGGTGCTGCTGCTGATGTCTGCGCTGACCTTCATTCCGGCATTCGTGATGATGATGACCAGCTTCACCCGGATCATCATTGTCTTTGCCATTCTGCGTCAGGCCCTGGGGTTGCAACAGACACCGTCCAGTCAGGTTCTGATCGGTCTTGCGCTATTTCTCACCCTGTTCATCATGGCGCCGGTATTCAGCAAGATCAACGAGGCGGCGCTGCAGCCGTATCTCAACGAGCAGATGCAGCCGCAGGAGGCCTTGCAGGCCGCGAGCCTGCCGTTGCGTGAATTCATGCTGGCGCAAACCCGCGAAACCGACCTTGAACTCTTTGTACGTCTGGCCAAGCGCACCGATCTGACCGGCCCGGATGACGTGCCTTTCCACATTCTGGTGCCGGCGTTTGTGACTTCCGAGCTGAAGACAGCCTTTCAGATCGGTTTCATGATCTTTATTCCGTTTCTGGTGATTGATCTGGTGGTGGCCAGCGTCCTGATGGCGATGGGTATGATGATGCTGTCACCACTGATCATTTCGTTGCCGTTCAAGATCATGCTGTTTGTGCTGGTGGATGGCTGGGCGCTGATCATTGGCACCCTGGCTGCCAGCTTCGCTGTTCCCTAGGAGGGCTGCAGATGACTCCCGAAGTGGCAGTAGGATTGTTCAGTCAAGCGCTGTGGCTTACCGCTGTGGTCGTTGCCATTGTGGTCATGCCAAGCCTGATTGTGGGCCTGATCGTCGCGATGTTTCAGGCCGCCACGCAGATCAACGAGCAGACACTGAGCTTCCTGCCGCGTTTACTGATTACCTTTGTCACGCTGATCTGGCTTGGCCCTTGGTTGGCGGCGCAGATGATCGAGTTTACCGATAACCTCTATCGCCAGATCCCGGGATTGATTGGCTGATGATCGAACTGTCCAGCGCCGAAATCAGTCGCTGGGTAGCGAGCTACCTGTGGGTGCTGTTTCGTATTGCGTCCCTGCTGATGACGATGCCGGTAATCGGTACGCAGCTACTGCCAACACGGGTACGTCTTTATTTTGCCCTTGCCCTGACTATGCTGATCGCTCCGCAGGTCGGCGAGGTGCCGATGCTGGATGCATTGTCGTTGCGTACCTGGGTGGTGATTGGCGAGCAGATTTTGATCGGAGCTGCTATGGGATTTTCCCTGCAGCTGCTGTTCCAGATCCACGTGCTGGCGGGCCAGATCATTGCTATGCAGATGGGGCTCGGTTTCGCGTCCATGAACGACCCGACCACGGGGATCTCGGTGGCGGTGGTGGCGCAGGTTTTTACCATGCTGGTCACCTTGCTGTTCCTGGCCATGAATGGACATCTGGTTGTGCTGGAAGTCCTGACTGAAAGCTTCACTACCTTGCCGGTTGGTGAGAGCCTGGGGCGGTTGGATTTCCAAGCGCTGGTGTTGCGCTTCTCGTGGGTGCTGGCTGCCGCGATTTTGATTGGTCTGCCGGCGATTACGGCGCTGCTGATCGTCAATATTTCCTTTGGTGTGATGATGCGCGCGGCACCGCAGCTGAATATTTTCTCCATCGGTTTCCCGCTGACGCTGGTATTTGGTCTATTCATCATGTGGGTTCTGATGGGTAACGTGCCGGGGCAGTATCAGGAACTCGCCGCCGATGCACTGATCTGGCTACGTGGACTGGTGAGGGCGAGCTGATGGCAGAGTCAGACAGCGGTCAGGAACGCACAGAGGAGCCCACGGGCAAGCGACTTAAAGAGTCGCGCGACAAAGGCCAGGTTGCTCGATCACGCGAGCTCAATACGTTGGCCGTGGTGATGGCGGCGGCGATTGGCTTGCTGATGCTTGGGCCGGGCATGGTCCAGAAGCTCATGGACATCATGATTTTCAACTTCGCCCTGGAGCGCGAGTCGCTGTACGGCACCGACGCCATGGGGCTGCACCTGTTTGCATCCCTGCGTGAGGGGCTTGAAGTGCTTGGCCCGCTGTTTGGAGTGCTGCTGGTGGCCTCCATTGTCGGGCCTATCCTGCTCGGCGGCTGGCTGTTCAGTGCCAGTTCGCTGGCTCCCAAGTTTGAGCGCATGGACCCGCTGGCGGGCCTCAAGCGGATGTTTTCGGTCAAGGCGCTGGTTGAGTTGCTCAAGGCGCTGGCCAAGTTCCTCGTGGTCCTTGGTGTGGCGCTGGTTGTGCTGCAATTACGCACCGAAGACCTGCTCAGCATGGCCAATGAGCCGTTGTCGGCAGCGATCATCCATTGTGCCTGGGTGTTGGGCTCGTCCTTGCTGATTCTGTCCTGTTCGCTGATTCTGATTGCCGCTGTGGATGCGCCGTTCCAGCTATGGGATCACAAGCAGAAATTGCGTATGACCAAGCAGGAGGTCAAGGACGAATACAAGGACTCGGAGGGCAAGCCCGAGGTCAAGTCGCGTATTCGACAGCTGCAGCGCGAGATGGCGGAGCGTCGGATGATGAGCAATGTGCCGCAGGCCGACGTTATCATTACCAACCCGACCCATTTCGCTGTAGCGCTGAAATATGATCCGATGGCTTCCGGTGCGCCGGTGCTTTTGGCGAAGGGTGCTGATTTTGTCGCCCAGCGTATTCGCGAGGTGGCGAACGAGAACGAAATTATCATCCTGGAATCACCGCCATTGGCCCGGGCGGTGTATTACAGCACCGAGATTGACCATGAAATTCCGTCCGGTCTCTATCTCGCGGTGGCACAGGTCCTGGCGTACGTATTCCAGTTACGCCAGTACCGCGCGGGTCAGGGCAAGCGGCCGGGGCCGATGCCTGATCCGAATATTCCCGACGATCTCAAGCACTGACCCTGTTTCAGGGCGCGGTGGGAGGCGGGCTGTCGGGTGGCGGCTCGCTGGATGAGGGGGCATTATGGAGCTCGAGGTCCTGAATCAGGTCACCCAGGTCTTCCTCCATCAGACGACGCAGCTCTGCTTCGTATTCTTCTATCGAGCCTGACAGGTCAAGAATGATCTCGACCCGGCGGTTAAGCGCACGGGTTTCCGGCCACTCATTGCTGGCACGAGGGCGGGTCTCGGCGTAGCCCTGTACCCGCATGCGCTCCGGCTTGATAGTATCGTTGAGCAGCAGGGCGTTGGCGACCGATGAGGCGCGCGCTGCGGAGAGGTCCCAGTTGGACTGGAAGCGGTTGGTGTGGATCGGAATGTTATCCGTGTGTCCCTCGATGGTGATTTCGCCCGGCAGCTTGGCCAGTACTTCGGCAATACGGTCCAGCATGTCGCGAAAATCGTCGGTCATGTCGGCCGAGCCGGAAGGGAAGGAGCCCTTCTCCTCTACCCGAATGATGATCCGCTTGCGGTCGTGTTCCAGTTGCAGTCGGCCCTGCGCCAATTCGTTTTCCAGTACGTCACGCAGGGCGTCCATGCTGGTATCGATCTGTTCCTTGGTGGTTTCCTGAACCTGCTTCTGGACGTCTGCTTCCATTTCCTCGCGCAGGGTATCCAGCTTTGGATCCTGTTCGGTGGTCTGCTGGCGCACGCTATCGACGGGGGTGGGTTCGGGCTTGCCCGGTGAGAACTTGTCGAAAATCGGACTGGTGCCCATCGGGATTTCCAGCGCGGGCACATCGCGCTGTACGCCAAAGGCGGCTGATAGTTCGCCGGCGATCTGCTTGAACTTCTGCGCGTCGATTTCGGAGAATGACAGCAGCAGTACGAAGAAGCACATCAGTAGCGACATCAGATCGGCGAAGGTCATGACCCATGCGGGGATGCCGGGGCTGTCGTCTTCCTGCTCTTCCATCAGCCTTCCTTCGCCTCGTCGTTCGCCTTGCTGCGTTTATCGGCAGGCAGGTAGCTGCTCAGCAGTTGTTCGATAACACGGGGGTTGGTGCCTTCCTGAATTGCCAGAATGGCGTCGATCCACAGTGATTGCATGCGTGCTTCTTCGGTCATGCGCAGGGCCAGCTTGTCGGCGATTGGTAGGCAGACCATGGTTGCCAGCATTGCGCCGTACAGCGTGGTGAGCAGTGCGACTGCCATGGCCGGACCAATAGACTTCGGGTCTTCCATGTTGGACAGCATCTGAACCAGGCCGATCAGCGTACCGATCATGCCCATCGCCGGGCCGACGTCACCCAGCGCAGAAAAGATCTTCGCCCCCCAGCGGTTGCGTTCCATGGTCAGCACCCGCTCCTTTTCGAGGATGGCCTTGACGGTTTCCTGCGGATGGCCGTCGATCAGCAACTGAATACCGCTGGCGAGGAAGGGGGAGGCGATTTCCTTTTCTTCAAGGGCCAGCAACCCGGACTTGCGGGCAATGGTGGCGAGTTCAACCAGTTCGTTGATGCTGGTTTCGGTATCGGGGAGCTTGAAACGAAAGGCTCGGCCTGCAACTTTAATGGCGCCAATAAATTGACCGACATTGAATTTGGCAAGCACCACAAACAGGCTGCCACCAAAAACGATCAGCATTGATGGCACATTGAAGAACACCTGGGCACCAGTGCCCAGTAGAATGGATGCAGCGATGATGCCGAGTGCGCCGATCAGGCCAATCAGGGTTGCGAGATCCAAACGGGGACTCCTGGGATGTATTGCGACGGGGTGGACAGCAATGGGTGCCCGCACTCGGGCTATAGCGGCTATTCTAAGTTGGATAGCCAATATTGCAAACGTCAGATGCATTTAGGATAGTCGGATATTCACCAGGTTTCGAGGAGATGTCATGGCGGTTTTCAGTCGTGTTTCGCTGTGGTCAGTGGTAGCGGCGGCCTTGGTAGCGGGAGGGCTTGCGTTTATCGGGGTCAGTCTGAAAACCGGGCTGCTGGAGTTTCGTGGCGCCGACCGGGTTGTCAGTGTCAAAGGATTGGCAGAGCGTCAGGTGGCGGCGGATCTGGCACTGTGGCCGATCAATTTCAGCGTTACCGGCGACAGTCTGGACCGTCTGCAGGACGATGTTGAACATCAGCAGGGGTTGGTGCGTTCGTTTTTACTGCTCAAGGGGTTCGAGGAAAAGGACATTCAGCTTTCGATGCCCAAGATAGTCGATCAGCATGCCAACAGCTATGGTGCCAACCTTCCGCCCGAGCGCTATCGCGCGGAAGTTACTGTGCTGGTTCGCACCGCCGATGTTGATGGCGTCAAGGCGGGCATGCAGTCGGTCGGCGAACTGGTCAAGTCAGGGGTTGCACTGACCCAGAGCTACGAGTTTCAACCCACCTTTCTCTTCACCCAGCTTGATGCGATCAAGCCCGATATGATTGCAGATGCGACCCGTGATGCCCGTGCGGCGGCGGATCAGTTTGCCCGCGACTCCGGGGCTTCTGTCGGCAGTATTCGTCGTGCTTCCCAGGGCTATTTCTCAATCGACGATGTGGATCCGTTTACTCCGGAAGTGAAGCGCATCCGCGTTGTCACCAACATTGATTACAGTTTGGAGTAGGGGTTAACCCGGTGCGTGTCTGCGGACAAAATCGCTGATCGTCCGGGGCCAGTGCTGCAGGTCGTTTGCGTCGCTGATGATCTGCAGCTCGGCCAGGGGCAACGCTGTGGCCAACTGCTCTGCGGTTTCCAGCGGATGGATCGGGTCATCGCGCCAGGCAAGAATCAGCGTTGGTACTTCCAGCTGCTGCAGCGCGCTCACAGCAGGCAGGTCGCAGGCGCAGGCGGCGTCGAGTATTGCCATTAGTGCGTCTGCGCGCATGCCGCTCAGGGCCCGCAGTGACGCGCTTGCGTGATCAGGATGGGCTTGCAGCAGCCAGTTGGGCAGAGCTGGGTTCTGTGCCGCTAGCCTGAGCAGGCTGGCAATACCGCGTTGTTCAATGAGGCGTTGCATCTGCCGGTAGCGGCGTACCTGATTCGGTCTCGTTTGCCAGGCCGTCGGCGGCGTCGCCAGAATCAGGCAGGAAGTTAGTTCCGGCTGTTTCAACGCCGCGAGCAGGGCGCTGGCGGACCCCATCGAGTGCCCCCCCAGGGCGCGTGGTGTTGTGGCGTGTTCACTGGCGACCCCGAGCATGTCGTCCGCCTGGCTCGTCCAGAGATAGGCTGAACTGGCGGTGCCCCCCGGTGAATGGCCATGTCCGCGTGCGTCATAGCGTATCCGGCGTATGCCGTCTTCCTGAGTTGGGTGAAACCAGCCGGTGGTGTCTTCGAGCGTCATCGAAAGCATCAAGCCGTGCGCCCAGATCAGCGAGGGGCCTGAGCCGGATACTGTTGTCTTCAGCATGTAGGTGTCATCATCAAGGCCGAATTGCCAGATTAACAGACGGGTATGCCGCTGACAGCCGCAAAGGGGCGAATTAGACTGGCTGACTTGTTTTTTGGGGAGTTGCTGAATGGATTTGTTGGCCTGGGCTCATGAAAGCAGTGCTGGTTTCACCTTGCGCGGTTGGCATAGCCAGCCGAGTGGTAAACCGGTTCTGCACTTTTTGCACGGCAATGGTTTTTGCACCCGGACCTACGAACCGATGCTGGCGTTACTGGTTGAAGACTTCGATCTCTGGCTGTGCGACCTGCAGGGCCATGGTCAGAGCGATCATGGTGGTCGCTTCGTTGGCTGGAACCGCAACGCGGAGCTGGCTGCAGAGGCATTTTCCGAACAGGGCAAGGTGTTCGGTGACGCGCCGCGGATGGCATGCGGGCACAGCTTTGGTGGGGTTTTGACTGCCTTGATCATGGCTCGCCAACCGGACCTGTTTCTGCGCACGGTACTGCTTGATCCGGTGTTCTTTCCGCCGGGGCTGATTGCATTGCGGCGTGGTCTCGGGTTGTTCGGCTTGCACGATCATCCGGTGGCAAAACGTGCTGCTGCGCGTCGGGACTACTGGCCAGACCGCACGGCGGCGCATGCCGGGCTGCACAACCGCGGCATGTTTAAGGGCTGGGACGAGACTGCCTTTGAGGCACATATTGCCCATGCGCTGCGTGACCGGGAGGCGGGCGGGGTAGAGTTGTGCTGCCGGCCGAGTCGCGAGGCTGAGGTATTTCGTACGATGCCGTCGGCACTGTGGTCGTCATTGCGGCGGTTAACGACCCCGACGCAGATCGTCTATGGTGATAGCACCTATCCGTTTGTCGGGCGTGCGGCGCGTCGTCTGGCCGCCAGCAATCGTCATGTAACAGCGCATCAGACGGCGGGCGGTCACTGCTTTATGCTGGAGCATCCGGCCAGTGCCGCTGCCGCGGTACGCGCACAACTGCTGGGGGAGTAGTCATGCCCGCTTGGCCTGCTCGGTAAGCAGCGCGCTGCGTTCCTGGATGCTTCTGGCCACGTGCTCTGCTAAGCCGGTGCCCGCTTCGCTCATGGTCAGGTAGGTGTGATCGGCGCCTGCCTGAATAATGCGCCGCGCGATATCCTCGTACATGGCATGCGAGACAATCAGGCCGTCGAAGCCGCGACCGCGCAAGTTGTGGACCGTAATCGTCTTCGCCTCGGCATCGTTCATGGCGAGGATCACCGAGTGAATGTTCGGCATATCCAGATTCTGCCAGAACACCGGGTCTTCGGCGTCAGCGAACAGGGCCTGTCGGCCTGACGCCAGGCTGCCCTCAACGGCGACGGGGTCGGAGTCGAGGCCGATGACGCGGTAGCCTTTCTCCGACAGGTTGTCATAGGCGGCGCGGCCGGTGCGGCCCAGCCCCATGATCAGTATCTGTGCATCGCCCAGGGTGATTGGCTGTTCGTCGGGGTGGCGAATATCCCGCTCAAAGCGAGTCAGCAGCGGCGCTATGTATTCATAAATGCTGTGCACAATGCGGTTGAGCGGTGCGGAAATGACAAAGGAAAAGGCAACCGTTAGCGCCAGTGGTATCAGCCACTCAGGCAGTACCAGGCTAGCCATGATCAGGCCGAACTCGCTGTAGTTGGTAAGAGTAAGGCTGCTGAGAAAGGCACTGCGTGCGCGCAGCTTGAAACCGGTGAACAGAAAGAAGAACAGGGCGGTTTTCAGCGGTAGCAGCAGAGTCAATGCCAGCGCAAACAGGATGGCGTGCTGATCCGGCAGGCCGCCCAAGCCAATCTGGAGAAAGAAGCCAACCAGAAAGACTTCCTTCAGGCTCCAAAGTGACTGCGATAGCTCACCAGCGCGTTTGTGGTTGGCCAGCATGGCGCCAAATGCGAGTGCGCCCAGCTCGGAGCTTAAGCCCAGTGCTTCGAAACCGGCACCGCCGACTACCAGTGCCAGCAACAGGCCGAGCAGTACCATCAGCTCCTCTCGGCCACTCAAATCCAGCAACTTGAACAGTAGCGGGCGGCATAGTGGCAGGATCAGTACCATCAGAGCCCATCCGGAAGGTGTCTGGCCGCTGGCAATGCTGATCGCCACCAGGGCGATCAGGTCCTGCATGATCAGTACGCCGATCGCGACCCGGCCATGGAAGGCGCGTAGCTCGCGTTTGCTTTCCAGCACCTTGGCTGCCAGTACGGTACTGGAAAACGACAGTGCCATTGCCAGCAGTACGGCCTGCTTGACCGGCATATCAAGAAAGAACATGAACGCTGGTAGAAACAGGGCAGTAGATAGGCCAAAGTGCAGCAGGCTGCCGCCGATGACTTCTGGTCGGGCGAGGTTCTTAAGTTTGAGTTTGAGGCCGACCGTAAATAGCAGAAGCAGCACGCCGAGGTGGGCGATGTGATTGAGAACGTAGCTGTCTTCGGGGCCTACACCGACGCGTTCGCCAAGCGCAGAGAGTGCAAAGCCGGCACCAAGGTAGCCGATCAGGGGAGGGAGGCCGACCTGCTTGAACAGCAGGCCCAAGCCGAAGGCAAAGGCAATCCAGACCGCTTCAATCACAACCGCATTCCATTTTTTGTGTGGGGATGCCCCCAGTCATGGCCGCGCTGTGCGGCCTCCTCTGGCCAAACTATATAGAACTCGGTGCGGCTTTGCCGAGTGTGTGGAGCCAAAATGCACAAACCCGGCAGTTGCCGGGTTTGTGCTGATGCGTCAACGAGGTGCAAATCAGGCGGCGACGATCACATCGCCGTGATTCTCCGGCTCGATCAGTGCGCGGTGTAGCGCAGCAATCGCGGCGTCATAGTCCTCTTCCTGAACCACGCATTGCATCTCTACCTGGCGTATCGACTGGTGCACTGCCTGGATGCTAATGCCTGCTTCGGCCAGGGCAGCCACAGTCTTGGCCAGAATACCTTTGACCTTGAGGTCCGAGCCGATCGCTGAAACGATAGCGACGTTATGCACGTTGACCTCGGCCATCGGGTAGCGCTCTTCGATTAGGCGCGAGGCGCGGTTGATCATCTTGCGTGACGCCGAGACGTAATAGGTAATGCTGTTGGCATCTGAGTCCTTGTTCACCACGTACAGCTTGAGCTTTCTCAGCAGCTTGGTGATCTCCAGATCGTATTCAACGTCGCCCAGCATCTCTTGGTCGAAGACTTCGATGCCAAATACGTCTTTACGGCCGGCGATGATCTCGACGCAGGGCTTCTCACTGCAGTAGTCCTGGCTAATCAGTGTGCCACCGTGATCCGGCTCGAAGGCATTCTTGATGCGCAGGTGGATGCCTGCGCGGCGCAAGGTACGCGCGGCCTTGGGATGAATCGCTTCCATGCCGAGGTTGGAGAGCTGGTCGGCCACGTCATAGTTGGTACGCCCGATGGTAACCACTTTATCCACTCCGACCAATGTCGGATCGGCACTGGATAGATGGTATTCCTTGTGAATGATGGCTTCACTGGCGCCTGTGGTTGCCGCGATCTGGGCGAATGTGATCTCGCTGTAGCCGCGGTCGAAGGTGCTCATCAGGCCTTCGCTGCAATGGGTATAACCAGTCGCAACAACCAGTTCGTTGTTCAAGTCGATACCGTCAAAGCTGTCGCGAACCATTTCCTGAAAGGTTTTCGGCTCGCGTTGGTTCCAGCCGGTCAGGTCGGCCAGTCGAGCGTTTATGCCCTTTTTCTTCAGCGCCAGTACGGTATTGAAGGCGCTGTGAGCCTCGCCCAGTGAAGCCAACATTTCGCGGACTTTCATCAGGTGTTCGGTCAGCTGGAAGTGGCCATAGGAGCACAGTTGCTGCAGGCTAACCATGCAGTCACGAACGTCGCTGATGCGGCCTTCAATGAAGCGGTTGGCGGCTTGCAGCTCGTATTCGCCCTCGAACAGTTCAGCGTTCTTGGCGGTCATGGCCTGCTGGACGTTGTCCAGGGCTTCCAGCCAGGCGTCTTCGTTGTGGGCGTCGGCGAAGCGCTCGTACACACCGGGCTCGCCGGTTTTCTTGTGTTCGAGCAGCATGTTGGTCATGCCTGAATAGGCAGAGACCACAAAAATGCGCTGGTACAGCTCAGCACCCTGACGTTGGCCAATGAAAATGTTCTGCAGTACTTCCTCGAAGCGGCTCATTGAAGTGCCGCCGATCTTCTCTACTGTATGCATGGTCCTGGTTTCTGTCGTTGGTGAATGCTGTCCTGCCATTGGCAGGTCGGAGCCTCATGCTCCGCCGCGAACGCCGGCCGTTAATTGCCCTTTTGGGCGTAGCCGGCAGATTATCCACATCAAGCTGCCGTCGGAATAGATGTCTGAGTGAATCTATTTGTTGCATTTGACGCGCGGCGTGTGGGACGCGGTCACTGTCTTTGTGAGCCGCTGCCGGAGTCGAGACCTGTTTCAGGGTGACTCCGGCCGGCGTGACCCTGAGCGCGGTTGTCTCCTGTCTGGAGAGCGTTCAGGTCACGCGGCGGCGTAGGCATGACTCAGTCCATATCAACCGGGTAAACGCCGTCTTTATCATGAACTTCCTTGCCGCTCAGTGGCGGGTTGAAGACACAGGCCATCTTCATGTCTTCGCTGCCACCACGCAGCATGTGCTCGTCATGCTTGTCGAGGATGTAGAGCGTGCCTGGACGGATCTGGTACACCTTGCCGTCGGACAGGGTCTCGATCTCGCCGTTGCCACTCATGCAGTAGACCGACTCCAAATGGTTCTTGTAATGGATGTGGGTCTCTTTGTTGGCATAAATGGTGGTGATGTGAAACGAGAACCCCATGTTGTCGTCCTTGAGCAGCATCCGGGTGCTTTCCCAGGTCTCGGTGGCGACACGGCGCTCGGAGTTTTCACAGTCTTGCAGTGTACGTACGATCATGAATTCGGGTTCCTTACGAAGCTTGGTTGGCTACCTGTTCTGCCATGACTTTGGCAAAGGCGGCATCGAGAATTTTCAGGGCCTTGTCGATCTGCTCTTCGGTGATGGTCAGCGGGCACAGGCATTTGACTACCTGGCTATGGTTGCCGCTGGTTTCGATCACCAGACCGTTGGCGAAGGCTTCCTTGCAGATCGCGGCTGCGATGTCGCCGTCCGGGCAGTTGATACCGATCATCATGCCGCGACCTTTGACATAGAGAGAGTCGGGGCCGTGTTTGCGGACAATCTTCTGCATGCCTTCGCGGATGCGCTGGCCCTTGGCCTGAACGCTCTTGGCGAAGCTGTCGTCCGACCAGAAGTGCTCAATGGCGGTGGCTGCGGTAACAAACGCGTGGTTGTTGCCGCGGAAGGTGCCGTTGTGTTCACCCGGTTTCCACTGATCAAGCTCGTTGCGCATGACGACGATGGCAAACGGCAGACCGAAGCCGCTCAGCGACTTGGACAGAGTGATGATATCTGGCTTGATGCCCATCTCTTCAAAGCTGAAGAAGGTGCCGGTACGGCCGCAGCCTGCCTGAATGTCGTCAACAATCAGCAGCATTTCGTGCTTGCGGCACAGTTTCTCCAGTTTGCGCATCCATTCGGCCGATGCGGTGTTCAGGCCGCCTTCGCCCTGGACGACTTCCACGATCACAGCGGCAGGCTTATCGATGCCACTGCTCGGGTCACTGAGCATCTTGTCCATCATGGAGATGGTGTTGACCTTGTCGCCGAAGTAGTTGGCGTAGGGCATACGGCTGATGTCGGTCAGCGGTACGCCAGCAGCGCCACGGTGATGGCCGTTACCTGTGGCTGCCAGTGCACCGATGGTGCAGCCGTGGAAGCCGTTGGTGAAGCTGATCACGTTGCTGCGGCCGGTCACTTTGCGGGCCAATTTCAGGGCCGCTTCAACGGCGTTGGCGCCGGTCGGGCCGCTGAACTGGACCTTGTACTTGTCCAGGCCGCGTGGCTGCAGAATCACTCGTTTGAAGGTTTCCAGGAAGTGCTCTTTGGCTTCGGAGTACATGTCCAGTCCGTGTGTCAGACCGTCATCTTCCAAATACTGGATCAGCGCCTTCTTCAGGACCGGGTTGTTGTGCCCGTAGTTCAGGGTGCCAGCACCGGCGAGAAAGTCGATGTAATGCTTGCCTTCACGGGTGATTAACTCAGCGCCGCGGGCCTGTTTGAAAATCACCGGGAACGAGCGGCAGTAGCTGCGAATATCCGATTCGTTTTTTTCGAACTGTTCAAAGGTATTCATGAAATCTCCTGATCTCAGTGCTGAGCGTCGTTGGGTGCTGATTGGGTAAAGGGGCCGGCGCGATAGATGACTTCATCATCGTGCTCGCCGTTGAAATGGGTCTGGCGTGAGAACAGCACCTCTGTGCTGTAGTCAGCGCCTAGCTGGCGAAACGCCTTCTTGAACAGCGCCTCGGATGCCTCGTTGCCGGGGGAGATCGTAGTCTCCAGACGATTTACACCTTCAGGGCGCAGACGCTCGATCAGCGCCAGCAACATCTTGAGAGCCAAGCCTTGGCCGCGCATGCGGCTGTCTACCGCGACCTGCCAGACAAACAGCGTGTCCTGGCGTGCGGGTGGGCGGTAGCCGGAAATGAAGCCAACCAGATCGCCGTCCGATGTTTCCGCAGCGATGGCCGTGTCGGCGAAGTCGTGACACTGCAGCAGGTTGCAGTACACCGAGTTGGTGTCCAGCGGCTTGCAGCGTTCGACGAGACTGTTAAGAGCGAAGCCGTCCGTGCTTTTTGGTTTTCGTAGTGTTACGGGTATAAGGGACAAAACGAGTTCCTAATGCTTATGCATAAATGCTTTTTTAATAATAAACACATCCAAAAAATTATCTCAACCGCCTGTAGGCGCTGATTTATATGGGTTTTGCCCGCTTGTCATATATTTATAGCTGTTAAATAGATGTGTCATGAAAGTGTTTTTTAGTATAAGGATTTTGCCTGAAAGCCAGCTGCGACAAGGCCTGCGTCTGGATTGGCGCATAGGGCATCGGGAAGAGGGGGAAGGGCGTGTCGGAAGGGGGGCGCACCCGCTCGTCAGAGCGGGTGGCAAAAGTACTGCATTTGAACGTTACAGGGTGAAACCGCCGTCGATGGGAATGATGTTGCCGGTCATGTAGGCACCGCCTGTGCCCGCCAGCATGATTGCCAGTGCGGACATTTCCTCTTCACGGCCCCAGCGCTTCATCGGAATGTGCTGGCAGTCTTCTGCCATTGCCTGTGGGTCGTTATGGATGTGGCTGGTCATCTTGCTTGGGAAGCGGCCGGGAGCGATGACGTTGACGTTGATATGTTCGCTAACCAGTTCGCGGGCAAGGTTGCGCGACAGTTGATGCACCGCCGCCTTGCTCGGGCCGTAGGAGTAGGCCTGCTCACCGAACGAGCTGATGCCTGCAACTGAACCGATGTTGATGATGCGAGCCGGATTCTCTGCGCTGGCGGAACTGCGCAGCAGCGGCAGCAGTTGCTGGATACAGCTGAATACCGAGATCACGTTCAGTTGCATGACCTTTTCCCAGCCGGATACCGGGAACTCCTCCAGCGGGGCGCCCCAGCTGGTGCCTGCGTTGTTGACCAGAATGTCCAGACGCTCGGTAATGCCGCGCACATCTTCCGCCAGTTGGCGCGCGCCTTGCTCGGTAGAGAGGTCAGCGGCCAGGGCGGTGCAGTCGCCGTACTGGCTCAGTTCCTCGGCGGTTTGCATGCCCTCGGCGATCTTGCGGCAGCAGATGATGACGCGGGCGCCGGCTTCTAGGTAGCCCTGGGCGATCATGCGGCCGATGCCGCGGCTGCCGCCAGTGACCAGCGCGGTGCGGCCGGCAAGGCTGAAGTAGTGCTGCATGGGTGTCTCCTTGATGTAATCGGATGGGGTAATAGCCCGGTCCTTACGGTAAACCAGCGCTCGCTTCAGGCCCTAGGTTTATCCAGAGCGCAAATACTGGCTCATGGGTCGACGATGACCTTCGCTGTGATTATCTGGCTTTTGGCTTATCCTTTGGCACATCAGCCAGCGGAACTGTTGTCATGTATGACGTTCACAATGGCGAGCCTGTATTTGAGCAAAGTGAGGTAGTGATGGGACCTGTTCGACGTTCGCGCAAAGAAGACGCATCTGCCTGGACCGTGGCTGACAGCCGCAGCGTTTACGGCATTCGGCACTGGGGTGCCGGCTATTTCAACGTCAATGAACAGGGGCATGTGGACGTCATGCCACGCGGGGCCGAGGGCGGCAGCATCGACCTGCATGAACTGGTTGGCCAGCTGCGAGAAAGCGGCTTGGACTTGCCGCTGCTGGTACGTTTTCCGGACATTCTGCAGGCGCGGGTGCGGCAATTGACCGGTGCCTTTGATCGCAGCATTGAGGCGCTGGATTATGGCAGCGGTTATACCGCGCTCTATCCGATCAAGGTTAACCAGCAAGAGGCCGTGGTTGAGAATGTGATCGCCACCGAGAATGTCTCCATCGGGCTTGAGGCGGGCTCCAAGCCGGAGTTGATGGCGGTGCTGGCGCTGGCACCCAAAGGCGGCACCATCGTTTGTAATGGCTACAAGGATCGCGAGTTCATCCACCTGGCGCTGATCGGCCAGAAGCTGGGTCACAAGGTGTTCATCGTTATCGAAAAGGAGTCCGAGGTTCGGCTGGTCATCGAAGAGGCAGAAAAGCTCGGAGTGACGCCCAATATCGGTTTGCGCGTACGCTTGTCTTCGCTGGCGTCCAGCAAGTGGGCCGACACCGGAGGGGAGAAGTCCAAGTTTGGGTTGTCGGCGGCGCAGTTGCTGCGCGTAGTGGATGCCTTTCGTGCTGCAAATCTGCAGGACGGGGTGCGCCTGCTGCACTTCCACATGGGGTCTCAGATCGCCAATCTGGCGGACTATCAGCATGGCTTCCGTGAAGCGATTCGCTACTTCGGTGAGCTGCGCGCGCTGGGCCTGCCGGTCGATCATATCGACGTTGGTGGCGGGCTGGGGGTCGACTACGACGGTACCCACTCGCGCAACGCCAGCTCGATCAACTATGACGTCAACGAGTATGCCCAGACCGTAGTCGGCATGCTACGCGACTTCTGCGACGAGCAGGGCTTGCCGCACCCGCATATCTTTTCCGAAAGCGGTCGGGCGATGACCGCGCACCATGCGGTGCTGATCGTCCAGGTGACTGATGTTGAGCGCTACAACGATGTCATGCCGCAGATTGACGACCTGGAGGCGTTGCCGCTGGTGGTACGCAACCTGGTCAGGCTGCAGGATCAGCACGATGTCGAGATGGTGACCGAGACCTACTGGCGGGCCACCCACTATATGGCGGATGTAGCGGCGCAGTATGCTGAAGGCAAGCTGACGCTGTCGGAGAAAGCGCTGGCCGAGCAGTGCTACTACGCACTGTGTAACCGTCTGCATACCCTGCTCAAGGCGCGCCAGCGTTCACACCGTCAGGTGCTGGACGAGCTGAACGACAAGATGGCCGACAAGTACATCTGCAACTTTTCGGTATTCCAGAGCCTGCCGGATACCTGGGCGATTGATCAGGTACTGCCGATTATGCCGCTGGATCGACTGGAGGAAGAACCATTGCGCAGGGCGGTGTTGCAGGATCTGACCTGCGACTCCGATGGCAAGATCCGCCATTATGTCGATGAGCAGAGTATTGAAAACAGTCTGCCGGTACACGAGCTACGCGAGGGTGAGGATTATCTGCTGGGTATCTTTCTGGTCGGCGCCTATCAGGAAATTCTCGGCGACATGCACAACCTGTTCGGCGACACCGACTCGGTCAACGTCTACCTGCGCCCGGATGGCAAGGTAGTGCACGGTGGTATCGAAACCCACGACACCATCGAAGACATGCTTCGCTACGTGCACTTTGCGCCGGACGAACTGGTGACACTGTATCGCGACAAGGTCTCCGGCGCCCGCCTGAGTCCGGCCGAGCGCACGCGCTTTGTGGACGCGCTGCGACTCGGCCTGACGCGTTCGTCTTACCTGAGCGCTGAGTAAGAGGTCAGGCGGCCTGCTTCTGCAAGCTGATCCAGGTCGCTTCGGCCCAGCCCACCGGTTGGCCGGCGGCGTCGTAGAGGGCCGTGCCGGCGTGGTGCTTGCGCCCGTCGTGGGCGATGGCCCAGCCGGCTACTACCAATTGCTCTCCCACCTTGATTGGCCGCTCGATATGCGCCGCGAAGCGGCCTAGCAGGGCGACGCCTGCCTGTTCCCTGACCGCAAAGTACCCAGGGCAGTCCAGGGCCGCCCAGAGGTACTCTGGTGCCACGCTGCCGTCGCCCGCATCCAGTGTGCTGTCGGGTGTCCAGGGGCAGGCAACAGTGCTGGTGCGGCCGCTGACCGGGCCGGTGTGCAATAGCAGACCGTCGTGTTCGCAGCGGTTGGTGCCGCAGACAAAACAGCCCGGCAGGCCGTGGTCGTTATAGCCGCTGAACCGTGGCCGCGCCGCTTCGGCGTCGGCCAGGCTGATCGCAGCAGGTGGCGTCAGCTCCAGCTGGTAGGGTTTGGCGCTGCCGAGCAGGGTATCGCCCTGCAGCAGGCGAGCACCGTCGCTGTCGCGCACAATCTGCAGTTCGGTATCCAGCGGCGGTGGTGCGTGCAGGGTGACCTGGCAGGGCTCGGCCATGGCGTTGGCCAACAGGCCGCAGACGTAGCCGCCGTTGCCGCTATTTGGCGGCCCGCAGAAGCGCTTGCGAATGATGGTCGGGATGGTGCTTTGCATGAACATTTTCCTTAATGGCTCCAGCCGCCGCAGACCGGGAACACCTGGCCGACAAAACAGTTGGCGGCGTCCGAGCACAGGTAGGCGGCGAAGTGGGTATCTTCGTCTGCCGAGACCAGGCGTCCGAGCGGCACTTCACGTTGCAGTCGGGCCTGAAACGCCGGGTTGGCCTGAATCTCGGGCGGGAAGTAGGTTGGGTTGTCGACAAAGTTCTGAGCGATGGCATTGACCTGGATGCCCTTGGCAGCGACTTCTGCGCCGACCGCTTGTACCCAGGCCAGCTGCGCTCCGCGCGCGGCGCTGTAGCTGGAGGCCCGCTTCATGCCGCGCAGGGCAGAGGCACTACCCATCAGCAGTATCTTGCCGCTGCCACGGTTGATCATGGAGGGCAGAACGGCCCGCGCGAAGCGGGGCAGCGGATCGACCATGTGGCGAAATAGCAGGCCCCATTCCTCGTCTGCCACCTGATCGGCAGGTGTGCTCGGCGCAGGTACCCCGAGATTGAGCAGTAGTACGTCAACCTCGCCCGCTTCAGCAATCAGCTTCTGTGGTGCTTTCGGGTCCAGAAAGTCGCGCTTGTCGGCGATCACGTTGGCACCGCAGGCCTCCAGCGTGCGCTGCAGCGCCGGGCCCATGAAGTCGCCTGCCTGGGTCAGCAGGATGCGCTTGTTGCTCAGGTCGCACAGACTCATTGTTCTTCTCCCTGTCAGCTTGCCGGGAAATGGCGTTCCAGGAACGGCAGCAGCAAGCTGTTTACCTGCGCTGGCTTCTCTGCCTGGATCCAGTGTCCGCAATCGGCAATCACGTGCTGCTCGACCTGCGGCACCACGGCCGGCATTTTCTTGATGGTATAGGCTTCAAGTGTACCGACTGGATCGCGGTCGCCGATCAGGAACAGTGCGGGCTGCTCGATTTGACGGCCGGCCAGCGCTTCGGTGCGCTCCCAGTTGCGCTCGAAATTGCGATACCAGTTTACCGGGCCACGGAAGCCGCTTTGCTCGAAGGTTTTAACATAGACGTCGAAGGCCTCATCCGAACACCACGCAGGCGGCTTGCCGGGATCGGTGTAGTCGTCCAGCCAGGCCGCGTCCGCTGGCTTGTCCTGCACCAGTGCGCCGCCTTCCTGGCTATCCAGGCCGTGCATCATCAGGCGCATGGTGCGCGGAATGTCGGCCGCCAGCTCGGCCTCTGCCAGCCCCGGTTTCTGGAAGTAGAGGATATAGTGGAAGCGGTCCTTGTAGGCCTCGCGCATCATGTTGATGGCCGGCTGGCGCGGTCGCCCGCCGAAGGGTACCGACATGCCGCAGACGGCCTTGATACGTGCCGGTTCCAGCAGAGCCAGGTGCCAGGCGACCGGTGCGCCCCAGTCATGCCCGATCATGGCCACCTGCTGATGGCCAAAATGGTTCATTGCGCCCTGGATATCGGCGCACAGGGTGATCAGGTCGTAGGCCTCGACCGCTTCCGGTGCTTCGGTTGCGCCATAACCGCGCATTTCCGGTGCAAACACGCGGTAACCCTGTGCCGCCAGTGCAGCAATCTGGTGGCGCCAGGAATACCAGCACTCGGGGAAACCGTGTAGCAGCCAGACCGGCGTGCCGCTTTCGGGACCGGCAATATGCACGCTGAGCCTGATGCCGTTGACCTTGATCAGCTGTTGTTGTGTCTGCTGCATGCTGCTCTCCAAAGAATCAGAAGCCGACACTATGGCAAATCGGTGCCGTAATGGCGCGATTGTCGCATGCGCATTCATCAGCCGAAGTGGCGAATATCCGTTTGGTGCATGATTCGCGGAGAGTGGCTCTGAGCTGGTTGCGAACATGATGCGATCCTCCGTCGCTGAGCTATGCTCATCATGTTGTGGAAGCTGGCGCTATCCAGACAGGGAACAGGATCAGGCAATGAAAAGAGTGCGTCCGTGGATTACGCTGCAGGGGCTCATTGCCGTGTCCATTGTTATCTGTCTGCTGACAATGCTGGCAGTGACTGCCTTCCAGGGCTATCGCGGCGCGCGAGCGGTACTGGTTGCGGCGGCGGCTGACTCCGCCAGGCAGTTCGGTGCTTTGTTGGATGAGCGTGCGGATCGTCTGCTCACCCCGAGCGAGAACGCCTTGCGTCTGTTGGTTCACGATCCGCTGGTCAGCGCGCGAACCCTCTCTGACCGGGTTGACCGGCTGCCGGCGTTGGTTCAACTGCTGCGTGATGGCACTGCGGTCAGTGCTGTTTATGCGGGCTATCCGGACGGCGATTTCTTTCTGGTGCGCAGGGTGCCGGAGGGCGGGATTGATGGCTACAACTTGCCTGAAGGTACCCATTTTCTGGCGCAGTCCATTGAGCGCGACGGTGAAGGGCTCCGTGGCCGCTGGCTGTTCTTTGACAAGGAACTGCACCAGATGGGAAGTCGGCCCGTTCCGGAGTATCGCTACGACCCCCGTACTCGTCCTTGGTATCAGATGGCGCAGCAGTCTGCAGAGGTTGTGCTGACTGAGCCCTATCTGTACTTCACTACCCACCAGGTTGGCCTGACCATGGCGCTGCGCAGCCAACTGACCGCTACCGTGCTTGGCTTGGACGCGGCAGTCGATGACTTGGCCGTCGAGGTCAAGGACATGCACCTTACGCCAGGCACCGAGATGGCAATCGTCAGTGGCAATCGCGTTGTTGCCTACCCTGATGTTGATCGCTTGATCGTGCTGGAGGGGGCGGAGTCTCCCAGACTGGCGACCATTGATGAACTGAACGTGCCGGTGTTGAGCGAGTTGGCAGCGATGCGCATTGGTTCCTCGGAGGTCAGGCGCCTGCCGAGAGAGGATGGTGACTGGTACGTCATCAGTTTGCCGTTGAGCCGGATTGGTGAGGATCTGGGGCGTGTGTTGATCGCCATGCCCGGCAGGGAGCTGCTGTCCGGCGTAGTCAATATTCTCAAGCACCAGGCGGTCTGGGCACTGGTGCTCATGTTGCTGCTGGTGCTGATTGGTTGGGCACTAGGGCAGCGACTAGGAGGGCCACTCAAATCGCTGGCTGACCAGGTTGGCTATCTGGCCGACATGGATTTCAGCCAGAAGATCGGCGTGCGCTCGCGTATTCGTGAAGTGAGTGAACTGGGCCAGGTGCTAGGGCGAATGGCGAGTGCCATTCATCACTTTCAGCAAATTTCACTGGCGCTCAGTCGTGAAGCTCGGCTTGAGCGAATGCTGGATGAGGTGCTTGGCCATCTTATCGAAATGGCCAAGGGGCGCGGCGGCGCCGTGTTTCTGTACGAAGAAAAGAGCGCTGAGCTGGTACTCGCCAGCGGTATTAACGCTGACCATTACCCTCAGTCGATTCTTCTCGACGAGGAATTGCGCAGCAAGCCGGAGCGGGTGCTGGCGACGCGGCTTGATCGCGATCACCGTTATCTGACGTTGGCATTGCGTGATCGGCGGGAAAGCCTAATCGGTGTGCTGGCAGTGGAAGTGTCGCCGTTGCTATCGGGCAAGGCCCTCCGGAGTTTGCGGCAATTCCTCGACAGCCTGTCCGGCACGCTAGCGGTTGCTATCGAGACGCGGCAGCTGTTCGATGACCAGCGGCGCTTGATGGAGTCAATCATTCGCCTGCTGGCAACGGCGATTGACGCCAAGTCACCCTATACCGGCGGCCACTGTGATCGTGTGCCACAGTTGGCTGAGATGCTGCTCAATCGGGCGTTGAGTGCAGAAAACGGCTCGCTGGCGGACTTTTCCATGGACGAGGATGAACGCTATGCCTTCAGAATCGCCGCGTGGATGCACGATTGCGGCAAGATCACCAGCCCGGAATACGTCGTTGACAAAGCGACCAAGCTGGAAACCATCTACAACCGTATTCACGAGATTCGCACGCGCTTTGAAGTGCTCTGGCGTGACGCCGAGATACGCTATTGGCAGGGGCGAGCAGACGGGCAGGATGAAGCGGCACTGGCCGCTGAGCTGGCCCAGACCCATGCGCGTCTGCAAGCCGAGTTTGCCGAGGTGGCCAAGGCTAACGTTGGTGGCGAGTTCATGCGTGATGAGGATATTGCGCAGTTGCAGCAGATCGCTCGGCAGACCTGGACGCGGCACTTCGATGATCGGCTTGGCCTGTCGCAGCAGGAAATGCGGCAGCTCGAAGCGGTACCCGAATTGCCGCTGCCGGTGGTTGAGCAACTGCTCAGCGACAAGCCGGAGCACAAGGTGCCCTGGGGGGATCGCAAGCCGCCGGTTGCCAGTGATGATCCGCGCAATGAGTGGGGGTTCGATATGGAACCGCCGGAATACAGTTTCGACCTGGGTGAGCTGCACAACCTGTCCATCCAGCGTGGAACCCTCACAGCTGAGGAGCGGTTCAAGATCAATGATCATATTGTGCAGACGCTGATCATGCTCAGCACCTTGCCGTTCCCGCGTGCGCTGCGCAATGTGCCGCAATTGGCCGCGACGCATCATGAGAAGCTTGATGGGACCGGTTATCCGCGTCGGCTTGGCGAAGATCAGCTGTCAGTGCAGGATCGGGTGCTGGCAATCGCTGATATCTTTGAAGCGCTGACGGCGGCCGATCGCCCTTACAAGTCAGCCAAGACCCTGTCTGAAGCGGTCAAGATCATGCTGTTCATGGCTAAGGATCGGCATATTGACCCAACACTGCTGGCGCTCTTTCTGCGCACCGGTGTGCACGAACAGTACGGACAGTTGTTCCTGTCCGGTTTCCAGCGTGATGACGTCGATGTCAGTGAGTGTCTTGCCCAGTTGCGTGAATGGGGGCTGATCTCGGAGCAGGATAGCCAGCCGCTGGCTTGACCCTAGATGACGGAATTGTGGCAATCTGTGCCATCCTGCCGATGGTTGCTGGCGCGGCAGGGGTCGATAGCCATAACAAGAGAGTGGTCATGCTGAGTCTGTCACCCGTTGCTGAATCTGCCACCTTGCTGCGCCGTGTTGGCGTTGTGGTTGGCTCTGTGCTGGTTACCTTGGGGTACTGCCTGGACGTCATCTGGAGAGCCGCATTCAGGCAGCTGGATCGGGCCCGGGTTGACCGCTACACACGCGGCTGGGCGAGCAAATTGCTGAGGCTGGTGCGGCTGCAGGTTACGGTATACGGCAAAACGCCGGACTTCGCAGACGGTCGCCGCTATATCATTCTCTGCACCCATGCCAGCCACTACGATATTCCGGTCAGCTTCGTCGCTTTGCCCGGCTCTATCCGTATGCTCGCCAAGGCCGAGCTGTATCGGATTCCGGTGCTTGGGGTCACCATGCGGTTGGCTGAATTCCCTTCAATCAACCGCCACAAGCGCAATCAGGCGATAGCCGACCTGGCTCGGGCGCGGAATATGATGGAGTCCGGGATTGTGCTCTGGGCAGCGCCGGAAGGGACGCGTTCACGTACCGGGGAGCTGTTGCCGTTCAAGAAGGGGTGTTTTCATCTGGCCCTGGATACCGACGCAATCATCGTACCGGTTGCCATTCGCGGTATTCACAATGTACTTCCGGCACGCAGTTGGCGTTTCAATCTAGGCCAGCAGGTGTCGGTACACATCGGTGAGCCGCTGGACGCCAGCAGCTATGATCGTGAGCAACTGCCAGAGCTGATGGCAGAAACCCGGCAGCGTATCGCGGCGTTGCTGGGGTAGCTGGGCTTGGTTTCCCTTGCGCCCCTGTTTTCGGTCAGGTAAGTAGGCTGGCTTATCTCCGGCGAGCTTGTTATTCCTTTTTGTGCTATGCATAGAATCAAAATAAAGTTTATATTTTTCTTAATTGAGAGCTCGTGAAAGTCCGGCACATGGCTGTCTTGTGTTGCCGGTGCGGTGCATGCGGGCTCGAACCTGCCATGTCTAACACCGGAGTCACTTATGAAAACCGCCCATGATCTGGTCGCCGCCGCCAAGGCGCGTGTCAATGAGGTTGATTTGACGGCCGCTGACGCAGCCATTCAGGCTGCCGATGTGCTGATTGATGTACGCGAGGCGGACGAGTTTCAGGCTGGCCATATCCCGGGCGCGATCAACATCCCTCGTGGGTTGTTGGAATTCAAGCTCAGCAATGACCCGGTGTTGTCGGCTCGTGATCAGAAGCTGGTGCTTTATTGCAAAAACAGTGGTCGCTCGGCGCTGGCAGCCAGTTCGCTGCAGGAGATGGGATACCTGGACGTGCTGTCGATTCTGGGCGGTTTTGATGCCTGGGCTGAGGCCGGCAAGCCGGTGGCCGGTGCGGCTTTGCCACCATTCGAATAACGCTTTGTTGGTACCGGCGCGGCGCTACGCTGTCGCCGGTGCCTAGCCCTGATCCTCGAGCGCCAGGTGAAACTGGGCACCCTCGGCTTCAAGCGGTGTGAGCAGGGTGGTGCAGTAGCCCAGTTCATCGAGCAGGTCGCGCACCTTGGCGCTGTTCAGTCCACTGTGCGGGGTTTTGCGCAGGTGCTGCTCCAGCGCCTCTAGCGTGCTCATGCCGGCGGCAACCGGTTGCCAACTGACGTCTTCGATACCCCACACCTGGCCGGTTGCTGGGTCAACCTCCGGCACCTCCGCTGTGCGCCCTTCTTCACCAAGCATGGCAACGGCGGCTTGCAGCTCAAGCGCGGTGGTATCAATGAACTGGCTCAGTTCGGCGACACCTAGCGTACGACACAGGCCATCGAGCAGTTTCAATTCGTTGCGCAGGGTGCAAAGAAGTCGGTCTCCCGGCTGGAATTGATGGTCCAGCAGGGCATTCAGCCGCAGGGCGCTTGCCACATTGTGCTCCTGAGTTGAGAGGTTATTCGAGGTTCGGGCCTACTGTAACCCAGAGCGCGGCTGTCCTGCATCGCCGCACTCATTCTATCCAGCGGTAGAGGGTGCGGCGGGTGATGCCAAGAATGTCCGCTGCACGACGCTTGTTGCCACCGGTTGCGCTGAGCACCTGGTGGATGTATTGCCGTTGTACCGTCTCCAGGCTGGGAAGCTGGTCCAGCGCTTCGCCGGTGAGGTTGTCGAGCATCGGTACCGCTGGTGCGCCGGGAAGGTCGGCCTCGTTCTGCTGCAAGCGCTCAGGCAGGTTGACGAGCTCGATCAGGTTGCCGGTACAGAAGGTGGCCGCACGTTCGACTGCATTCTGCAGCTCGCGCACATTGCCCGGGAATGGGTGGCGCTGCAGCGCTGCTCTAGCGTCGTCGCTGAAGCCTTTGATCTGGCGCTGCTGTCTGGCATTGAATCGTGCCAGGAAGAAGTCGGCCAGCGCGTGAATGTCTTCGGCGCGTTCACGCAAGGGTGGAACTTGCAGGGTGAATGTTTCCAGTCGGTAGAACAGGTCTTCGCGGAAGCTGCCGTCGGCAACACAGTCGGTCAACTGGCGGTTGGTCGCGGCGATTACACGCACATTCAGCTGGATCTCGTGGTCGCTGCCCACCGGGCGCACCTTGCCATCCTGCAGGGCGCGCAATAGCTTGGCCTGCAGGGCGAGCGGCATTTCTCCTATTTCGTCAAGCAGCAGGGTGCCGCCGTCGGCCTGCTGGAACAGGCCCGCGCGTGCCTTGCGTGCCCCGGTGTAGGCTCCGGCGGCGTGGCCGAAGAACTCGCTCTCCATCAGCTCGCCCGGGATACCGCCGCAATTGACAACCATATAAGGGGCGCTGGAACGGGCGCTTTGCTCATGCACTGCGCGAGCGACCAGCTCCTTGCCGGTACCGCTCTCGCCCTGGATCAGAACCGGGCCATCGGCGCCTGCGACCTGGCGAATGTCCTGAAACAGCCGGCGCATGACGTTGCTCTGGCCGATGATCCCGTGAAATTGCTCAAGGGCCATGATTGAACGGTAGCGCTGCACTTCGCGGCGCAGGCGGCGATTCTCCAGCAGTCGACTGGCTGTCAGCAGAAAATGATCCATTTCCAAGGGTTTGGTCAGGAAGTCGTCTGCCCCTTCCTGCAGCGCCTGCACTGCCTGCTGAACGGAACCGAAAGCGGTGATGATCAGAATTGCTGGGGCGGGGCTCGCGCGTTGGGCGACAGGGAGCAGGCTGAGGCCATCGGCACCTGGCAGACGCAGATCGCTGATCAGCAGATCGACGTCACCCTGCTTAAGCAGGGCGTGGGCGGCTTCGGCGCTGGGACATGGGGTGACGCGGTAGCCTTCGGCCTCCAGCTCCTCCTGCAGTAGTTCACGTAGCCCTGGGTCGTCCTCGACCAGCAGCAGGTGTTCGGTGTGACTCATGCGGTGCTCTCTCTGTTGGTCGGCAGCAGCAGGGTGGCTCGGCAGCCGCCAAGGTCGCTGCTGCCCAGTTGCAGCTCGCCGTCGTGCTCTTCGGCGATGGTGTCGACGATTGCCAGCCCGAGTCCGGTGCCCTCGCCAGGCGGCTTGGTCGTGAAGAACGGTTCCAGCAATTGCGCATGCGTCGCCTCGGGCAGGCCCGGGCCGTCGTCTTCGATATCGATGCGCAGGTAATCCTGTTGTTGACTCACCGTTACCCTCAGGCAGGACCGGCTCGCTTGCAGCGCATTGCGCAGCAGGTTGAGCAGGGCGAGCTCAAGCCGTGCCGGGTCAACAGTGATGTTGGGCAGGTGGGCTGAGGCAAGAGGCACTACCTCCAGCTGGCGCCCAGCATCGTCCAGCTCTGGCGTTATCGCCGCAGTGGCACTGTCCAGGATCTGTCGTAAAGAGGTGGTGCGCGGCTGCACGGCGCTGGGTCTGCTGTAGTCGAGCAGTTGGCGAACGGTGCGAGTCAGTCGCGCAACCTGGGCGCGAATGGCATTGAGTTCGCGGGTCTGGGCGGCGCTTGTATCGCTGTTTCGCTGCAGTCGGCGGGCGCGGCCATCAATGACGCTCAACGGTGCGCCGAGCTCATGGGCTACACCGCGCGCCATGCCGCCGATGGCGGCCATCTTTTCCTGGTCCTTGAGCTGTGCCAGCAGCCGGGTTTCCGCGAGGCGGTGCTGGTCAAGCTCCTGCTGCGCCTGCTCGATACTGTCTAGCATCTGGTTCAAGCCGCGAGCCAGGGAGGCGACCTCGGTCGGTCCTTCCAGCGCCGCCCGGTGTGCGTGATTGCCCGCCGCTACGTGCTGCATATGTTCCAGTAGGCGGTCCACGTGTCGCCCGACGCCGCCGTAGTGGCCGAGCATGACTGCGCAGATAATGCCGATAGCCAGTACCGCCCAGGCTAGCCAGGCGATGATCTCCAGTTGATCCAGCGCCCGCCCGAAGTCGCTGGCGCGCCGGCTGATCTGAATCAACCCCTGAATATTGCCGCCGGCATCAAACAACGGCATGAAGTGGGAGAACAGGTTGCGTCCGTCTACTCGGCTGAACCCCTGTTGGGCCTGGCCGGTGGAGACGATCAGGTCAGGAATGGCGGTGCGCGACAGGTCGCTTTCGGTGGTCCCTGCTGCGCTCAGGCGCACGCCATTCACATCGAACACCGACGCGCCATAGACCTCGCCGATGATGAAGACCGAGCTCAATGCCGCTTCGATCGCTTGCTGATCCCCCTCGCGCAGTGCATTGCCAATAGGGATGCTGATGGCTCGGCCAATCAGTTCAAGGTCATCTTTCAGGCGTTGTTGTTGAAACTGGCTTGCCTGCTCCAAACCGAAGCGGATACCGAGCGCTGTGAGCAGCAGCAGGGGCAGCACAACAAACAGCAGGACGGTGCGTTGCAGGCCGCTGATACCTGTCCAGGCTAGCGGGTCATATTTGAACGGATATTTTTTGCTCATGTTTAAAAAAGATACGTTTTGATGGCTGATAGTTCCGGCTCCGGTGTGGTTTTATTTTTTTTGATTTTTGTTTTTATTTTTATAAATCATATGGTTATGGTGTTTTCTGGGTTTTTGGCACGGTCTCTGCTCTGTGACTGGTGAACTTCAACGAAGGAGAAGCACCATGATGAATCTGAAAAAACTGACCGCTGCTCTGTGTGTTGTGACCCTGAGTGCGGGTGCTCCGTTCGCTATTGCGCAAACCGCAGGTGGAGCCGCTGGCCAGCAATACGGCGAACCGTCCGCAGCCGCGGCAGCTGCGCCTGTGTCTGAAGCCGACTTGGAAAAATTCGTCAGCGCAGAAGAGAAGGTCAACGAGATTCGCCAGGAGCTGACCGACGAACTGGGCGCGGCCAGTGACCAGGAACAGGCGCAGCAATTGCAGTTCGATGCCCAGCAGGAAATGGTTGAGGCGGTTGAGAGCTCCGGTATGGAGGTTGCTCGCTACAATGAAATCGCCTCGCGCATGCAGACCGATACCGAGTTGCGCGAGCGTGCGCAGCAGTTCAACTGATTTGATTGACTCACGGGAAAGGGGCTTCGGCCCCTTTTCTTATGGCCGCAGAGAAGGTGGTTTGCCCGGCAGTCGTTAGCTGCTGTGCTGGTATTCCGGCCGTCGGGCAAGTCCTTGTTTGAGGTGGTCGACCAACTGCCGGACCTTAGGCGATAGATGCCTTTGCTGTGGATACAGTGCCCAGACTGCAGTATGCGGTGGCTGGTGCTGGGGCAGCAGGGCACGTAAAGCGCCGCTGCGCAGGTGCTCCTGCACGTAATAGTCGGGCAACTGACACAGGCCGAAGCCGCGCAGGGCGGCGTCCAGTACCGCCTGACCGCTGTTGCAGCGCCAGTTGCCATGTATACGTACGGGCAGTTCGCGACCGCGCTGTTGAAAGGACCAGACGTCGCTGCTGCCGATCAGACAGTTGTGGCGCGGCAGCTCCGAGAGGCTGTGCGGCGCGCCAAAACGCTCCAGGTATGACGGTGCGGCGCACAGGTACATATGCCGCGGCGCAATGCGGGTGGCGATCAGGCTCGAGTCCTGCAGCCGGCCCAGACGAATGGCCAGGTCGTAGCTGCCGTGCAGCAGGTCAAGGGTCTGGTTGGTCAGGGTCATTTCCACTCGCAGCTGCGGGTGCTGCTGCATAAAGTTGTTGACCAGCGGCATGATGAAACTTTCGCCGTAGGCTACCGCGCAGGTCATGCGCAGTAGCCCTTTGGGCTCGCTGCCCAGATCGGTGATGGCCTGCAGTACTTCGTCGCGGGCGTCGATCAGGCGTTGGCAATGCTGCAAAAAGGTCTGGCCGGCCTCGGTCAGGCTCACGCGGCGGGTGCTGCGGTAGAACAAGCGGCTCTGCAGGCGGTCCTCAAGGCGCGCGATCTGCCGGCTGACGTGAGAGGAGGAGACGCCCAGCCGCTGCGCTGCGCCGGTGAAGTGGCCCGACTCGGCGACGGCGACGAATTCGTCGATACCTTCCCAGTTGCTCATGCCCAGTTGCTCATGATTATCCCTGTACAGCAATAATGTTTTGTCTAGTGGGTGATTATCCACGAAACTGCTCTCTACTACACTTGGCAGCCTGTGTTTCCCTCATCCAATGGAGAGTCCCCATGATCAAGTCCCGCGCCGCCGTGGCCTTTGCGCCGAATGAACCCCTGCAGATTGTCGAAGTGGACGTCGCGCCGCCGCAGGCCGGCGAGGTGCTGATTCGCATCGTCGCCTCTGGTGTCTGTCACACCGATGCCTACACCCTGTCCGGCCAGGACAGCGAAGGCGTGTTCCCCTGCATCCTCGGTCACGAGGGCGGTGGTGTGGTCGAAGCGGTCGGTGAGGGCGTGACCTCGGTCGAGGTCGGCGATCACGTGATTCCGCTGTATACCGCCGAGTGCCGCGAGTGCAAATTCTGCAAGTCCGGCAAGACCAACCTGTGTAGCTCGGTGCGCACCACCCAGGGCAAAGGCCTGATGCCCGATGGCACCAGCCGGTTCAGCTACAAGGGCGAGCCGATCTATCACTACATGGGTTGCTCGACGTTCTCTGAATACACCGTGCTGCCGGAAGTCTCGGTTGCCGTGATTCCGAAAGAAGCACCGTTGGAGAAAGTCTGCCTGCTGGGTTGTGGTGTCACCACCGGCATCGGGGCGGTACTGAATACCGCCAAGGTAGAAGCGGGCGCGACCGTCGCCATCTTTGGTCTGGGCGGTATCGGCCTGGCCGCCATCATCGGTGCCAAGATGGCCGGTGCCAGCCGCATCATCGGTATCGACATCAACCCGGCTAAGGAAGGTATTGCCCGTGAGCTGGGGTTGACCGAATTCGTCAATCCGAAGGATCACGATAAGCCGATTCAGGAAGTCATTGTCGACATGACTGACGGCGGCGTGGATTACAGCTTCGAGTGTATCGGCAATGTGCAGCTGATGCGCGCGGCGCTGGAGTGCTGCCATAAGGGTTGGGGTGAATCCACCATCATCGGTGTGGCGCCGGCTGGTGCCGAGATCAGCACCCGCCCGTTCCAGTTGGTGACCGGACGCGTCTGGCGTGGCAGTGCATTCGGTGGCGTCAAGGGCCGTACTGAGCTGCCGGGCTACGTCGAGAAATCCCAGACCGGTGAAATCCCGCTGGACAGCTTTATCACCCACACCATGGGTCTGGAGCAAATCAACGACGCCTTTGAACTGATGCACGAAGGCAAGAGCATTCGTACCGTCATTCATTTCTAACCCAGCCGCAAGCGGCAAGCAAAACCACGTGGCGTCGAATTGCGTGGACTTTCTTGGGGCGACGATTGGTAGAAACGCTTCTAGAAAGTACTTGACGCCCTGGTCGCCAAGCCAATCGTGATTACGCTTGCAGCTTGCAGCTTGCAGCTTGCAGCTTGCAGCTTGCAGCTTGCAGCTTGCAGCTGAAACCGGAGGTTTCTTATGAACGACATTGAACTGGTCAGCGCCAACAAGAGCTTTGGCGGTTGGCTTAAGCGCTATCGTCACCGTTCCCAAGTGCTGCACTGTGACATGGTGTTCGGCATCTACCTGCCGCCGCAGGCGGATCAGGGCAAGCCGCTGCCGGTGCTGTACTGGCTATCAGGTCTGACCTGTACCGATGAAAACTTCATGCAGAAGGCCGGAGCGCAGCGTCTGGCGGCCGAGCTGGGCATGGTCATTGTTGCCCCGGACACCAGCCCGCGTGGCGAAGGGGTGCCTGATGATGCCGAAGGTGCCTATGACTTTGGCCTGGGAGCAGGCTTCTACGTCAATGCTACCGAGCAGCCCTGGGCGCAGCATTACCGCATGTATGACTACGTGGTGCAGGAATTGCCCGGTCTGATCGAAGAGCACTTCCCGGTGTCGGATCAGCGCTCGATCAGTGGCCATTCGATGGGGGGGCACGGCGCGTTGATCTGTGCGCTGAAGAACCCCGGTCGCTATCGCTCGGTCTCGGCCTTTGCGCCGATCAGCAACCCGAGCGAGTGCCCCTGGGGGCACAAGGCGCTGGGCCGGTATTTGGGTAACGACAAAGCTGCATGGAAGGCGTGGGACGCCTGCGAGCTGCTGGCTGGCGCGACCGAGCGCCTGCCGCTACTGGTTGATCAGGGTGAGTCCGACAACTTCCTTGCCGAGCAACTCAAGCCCGAAGCTCTGGAGGCGGCGGCAGCGGCAGCGGGTCACCCGCTGACCCTGCGTCGTCAACCTGGCTACGACCACAGCTACTTCTTCATCGCCAGCTTTATTGATGACCACCTGCGTCATCATGCGGCAGCGCTGGGGCTGTAGCACTCCGACAAGTCTGCCCGACCTGTCCCTTGTCATGTCGAGGCGGTAGAATCGCCGCCATCGACTGACGGGAGGCACCACATGCGCATTGGCCACGGCTACGACGTTCATCGCTTTGGCGACGGCGACTTCATCACCCTTGGCGGCGTGCAGATCGCCCATAGCCGCGGGCTGGTTGCCCACTCCGACGGCGATGTGCTGCTGCACGCGCTGGCCGATGCCTTGCTGGGAGCGGCGGCGTTGGGCGACATTGGTCAGCACTTTCCTGATACCGATCCTGAGTTCAAGGGCGCCGACAGCCGGGTGCTGTTGCGCCACGTCATGGGTCTGTTGCGCGAGCGCGGCTGGAAGGTCGGTAATGTCGATGCCACTATTGTCGCGCAGCGACCGAAGATGGCGCCGCATATTCCGTTGATGCGCGAGCAGATCGCCGCGGATCTGGGCGTGGCGCTGGATCAGGTCAACGTCAAGGCTACCACCACCGAGAAACTGGGCTTCGCTGGTCGCGAGGAAGGGATTGCCGTGCACGCGGTCGCCCTGTTGCTAGCGCATGACTGAACAGCTGCTTGGGCCGCGCGCCTGGGGTGAGAGTTGTGGCCGGGCGACTCTGAAAGCCACGCCGGACGACTTCCGCGTGACCGAGGTGCTGGATATCGCACTCAGCGGTTCAGGAGAGCATCTCTGGCTACTGCTGGAGAAGCGCGGCCTGAATACCGAAGAAGTCGCTAGACAGCTGGCGCGCGCCGCCGGTATTTCTCTGCGCAACGTCAGCTACGCCGGCCTGAAGGATCGTCAGGCGGTGACCCGGCAGTGGTTCAGCCTACAGCTGCCGGGGCGTGCAGACCCGGATTTCAGCGCGCTCTGGAACGACCAGCTGCGCTGTCTGGAGCAGACGCGCCATCAGCGCAAATTGCAGCGCGGTGCCCACAGTGCCAACGGGTTCTTTATTCGCCTCACTGATCTGGTGGCCGATCAGCAGCAACTGGACGCGCGTTTACAGGTTATCGCCCGTGAGGGTGTGCCCAACTATTTCGGCCCGCAGCGCTTTGGTCTCGATGGCAGCAATCTGCATGATGCCCGCCGCTGGGCCGGGCAGGGTGGATACCCGCCAGCACGTGGTACCCGGTCCCGACTGCTATCGACAGCGCGTAGTCTGCTGTTCAATCGTATGCTCGCCAGGCGGGTGGAAGAGGGTAGCTGGAACCGGATTCTCGACGGCGACCGCCTCGCTTTCACCGATAGTCGGAGTCACTTTCCTGCCAGTGAGCTGGCGGCGGATGACCCGCGGCCGGCAGCGCTGGACCTGCATCCGACTGCCGCGCTGTGGGGTACCGGTGCCCTGGCCAGTGGCGGCGCCGTCGCACGGCTGGAACAGCAGGTGGCGACGGCCGAACCGGAACTGGCCGCCTGGCTCGAAGGGGCTGGTCTGGAGCAGGCGAGACGGATTTTACGCCTCCCCATTCAGGGACTTACGTGGCATTATCCGTCCACCGATTGTCTCGAACTGGAATTTACCCTGCCTACCGGCTGCTTCGCCACGGCGTTGCTGCATGAGCTGCTGGAACTCTCCAGTACCCCCGGTGGCGGGCTGGAAACGGAAAACTGATGCGTATTCTGATTGCCAACGACGATGGTGTGCTGGCGCCGGGTATCAAAGCCCTGCACGGTGCACTGGCCGATTATGCCGACTGTGTGGTGGTGGCTCCCGCAGAGGACCGCAGTGGTGCGAGCAGCGCGCTGAGTCTGGACCGGCCGCTGCGGCCCTTCACTCTGGAAAACGGCTTTATTGGTATCAACGGAACCCCGACCGACTGCGTGCACCTGGGCCTCAATGCGCTGTATGAAGACAGCATCGACATGGTGGTCGCAGGCATTAACCTGGGAGCCAACCTGGGTGACGACGTGCTCTATTCCGGTACGGTTGCTGCCGCGCTGGAGGGGCGCTTTCTGGCCCGTCCGGCCATGGCGTTTTCGTTGACCGGCCGGCAAACCGACAACCTGCCGGCTGCCGCCTACTTCGCCCGGAAGATGGTCGAGGCGCATGATCAGCTCGATCTGCCGCCGCGTACGGTGCTCAACGTCAATATTCCCAATCTGCCGCTGGAGCAGATCAAGGGCATTCGTCTGACCCGTCTGGGCCACCGCGCGCGCGCCGCCAAGCCGGTCAAGTGGGTCGATCCGCGGGGCAAGGAGGGGTACTGGATCTCGGTCGCCGGTGACGCCGAGGACGGCGGCGAAGGAACGGATTTTCACGCCGTCATGCAGGGCTACGTGTCGGTGACACCGCTGCGTGTCGACAAGACGCTGTACGAGGTGTTTGACCACCTGGAGAGCTGGCTGGGCGGGTTGGACTGAGCATGGCACATGACGACCTTTACCGTGCCGGTATCGGCATGACCTCGCAGCGTACCCGTGAGCGGCTGCTTGAGCGGTTATTTGAAGAGGGTATTCGTAACCTGCACGTGCTCGAAGCGATGCGTCGCACGCCGCGTCATCTGTTTGTGGATGAAGCGCTGTCGCATCGAGCCTACGAAGACACTGCGTTGCCGATTGGCCACAACCAGACCTTGTCGCAACCCTATATCGTTGCCCGCATGACCGAGTTACTGCTCGGCGGCGGGTCGCTCGACAAAGTCATGGAGGTCGGCACTGGCTCCGGTTACCAGACCGCCATTCTGGCCAAGGTGGTTGAACGGGTATTCAGTGTTGAACGGATTTTGCCGCTGCAGGAGCGCGCCAAGCGTGTGCTCCGGGATATCGACGTGCGCAATGTCGTTTTCCGTCATGCAGATGGTAATTGGGGCTGGCCACAGTACGGCCCCTACGATGCCATTCTGGTCACTGCAGCACCGGCTGAAATTCCGCGCGAGCTGCTCGGTCAGTTGGCTGACGGCGGTCGCCTGGTGATTCCGGTCGGCGAACGTGAGCAGCACTTGATGCTGGTTATTCGCCACGGTGACGAGTTTACCTATCAGCAGGTCGAGCCGGTGCGCTTCGTG
The DNA here is from genome assembly GCF_002903165.1 of Halopseudomonas oceani. Classification (GTDB taxonomy): domain Bacteria; phylum Pseudomonadota; class Gammaproteobacteria; order Pseudomonadales; family Pseudomonadaceae; genus Halopseudomonas; species Halopseudomonas oceani. The sequence continues at coordinate 118,563 of NZ_PPSK01000005.1, read as the reverse complement.
CCGCTGCTGGCTGGCGCCATTCACTCCTGAATTCTCATCCCAAGGACGCCTCCGTGAAGGAATACCTCTTTATCTTTCTCCGTGGCGTCGCCATGGGCGCCGCCGACGTTGTGCCTGGGGTGTCGGGCGGCACCATTGCCTTCATTTCCGGCATCTACGATCGCCTGCTGGCGGCCATTGCGGCCTGCACACCGGACAAGTTGGTATGGCTGTTACGCGGCCGGTTTGCCGATACCTGGCGGGCGGTTGATGGCGCATTTCTGGTTACCCTGCTGGCGGGCATACTCTGCAGCATTGCCACGCTGGCACGCCTGATTACCTATCTGTTGGCGCATCACGGACTGCTGGTGTGGTCGTTTTTCTTTGGTTTGATTCTGGTCTCGGTCTATCTGGTTGGGCGCGAGATTCCCCGCTGGAATACGGCTGCGGTTGTTGCGGCAGTGCTTGGCGGGGTATTTGCTTACCTGATCACCGTTGCTTCGCCGTTAGCGCTGAGTGTTACTCCCCTGAACGTTTTTCTCGGCGGTTGCATTGCGATCTGCGCAATGATCCTGCCCGGTATTTCCGGCAGCTTTATTCTTTTGTTGCTGGGCCTGTACTCCGGTGTTTTGCACGCAGTCAAAAGCGCCGATCTTGGCCTACTCGGACTGTTCGCACTGGGCTGCGTGACCGGACTGCTGAGCTTTTCGCGTTTATTGTCCTGGCTGCTACGCCATGCGCGCAGTGTTACGCTGGCATTTTTGACCGGATTGCTGGTCGGTTCACTGAACAAGGTCTGGCCGTGGAAACAAACACTCACTTGGCGGGTCAACAGCCATGGCGAGCAGGTTCCGCTGCAGGAGATGAACCTGCTGCCGCATCAGTACGCCGAGCTGACCGGTGAGCCATCGCTCTGGCAGGCCGGATTGGCGTTGATGGTGCTCGGCGTGGTATTAGTGTTGTTATTAGAATGGTGGGGACGGCGCGCCGCAGCCTGAGAGGCGCTGCGCGCGAGCCCCACACGCGATACTGAACGGGAGCCAACCAGGAATGGGGCTGTGTGTGCGTTGCGGGCATGGGGCCGTTGAGCCGGTAAAACGTGCCGGTATAGTGTTATTGGCGGCGCTGCTTGCCGCATGTGCAGGGCCTTCCGGCACCGTTCCCATCGACGAGCGCGGCCGTGGCGGCATGCGCGCGCAGGCGGTGACGACCGGCTATCACACCGTTCAGCGGGGCGAGACGCTGTATCAGATTGCGTTCCGCTATGGCTGGGACTGGAAGGCTCTGGCCAGCAATAACAACTTGCGCGCGCCCTATACCATCTACCCGGGTCAGCGTATCAGTCTTGGACGTCGCGCCGCCTCCCGTGCGCCTGTCGTTGCGTCTTCGCCCACCGTTTCCACGCCAGCGGCTTCCAGCACCTCATCAACCCCCAGATCCACTGCTGTACGCAGCACCCCCGCGACCACCAGCACGCCGCGTTCAGGCAGCACTGCCAGTACTGCAGGCGCGACGGCAGCCCCGTCTGCGACACGGTCTGCAGGCAGCTCCTCTACGCCAGTCAGTGCTTCCGGCTGGAGCTGGCCTGCGCGTGGGCAATTGCTGGCGCGCTTCCAGTCAAACGGGAGTTTGAATAAAGGGATTGATATTGCCGGACAATTGGGTGAGCCTGTGAAAGCAGCTGCTGATGGAGCAGTAGTCTATGCTGGACGAGGTCTCATCGGTTATGGCGATATGATCATCATCAAGCATGACGAGACCTACCTGAGCGCCTATGCGCACAACAGCCGTTTGCTGGTTGAAGAAGGTGATCAGGTCAAGGTTGGACAGGTCATTGCCGAAATGGGTAGTAGCGGTACTGATCGGGTGAAGCTGCATTTCGAGATCCGGCGCAAGGGTCAACCTGTAGACCCGTTGGCGTATTTGCCCCGGTCTTGATGGTAAGGTGTCGGTTGTGGTGCCATGGGTTTGTCACGTTCTGCGGGCAGTCTGTGAGAACGTGACTGGTCTGTTGCATCGCAACAGTCAGTAGGGACGCACTGCCCATAATGGGGTGTGATTTGATGGGCTGTGTCGTTGCCGCGTTTTACTGGAATTGGGGCACGCATATGGCAGTAAAAAATAAGAAACAGCCAGAGCAGGTCATATCGCTGGACAGCACGTCGCAAGACAGCACCATCATGGATGATGAGGAGGTGAACGAGATGCCTGTGTCCGTAGATAACAAGCGGATTACTCCGCGCAACCATCGACGCGAGAATGCGTTCGACTTCACCAAACAGCTTGACGCCACGCAGCTGTATCTCAACGAAATCGGTTTTTCTCCCCTGTTGACCCCTGAAGAGGAAGTCCATTTTGCCCGCTTGGCGCAAAAGGGTGATCCGGCAGGGCGCAAACGCATGATCGAAAGCAATCTGCGATTGGTCGTCAAGATCGCCCGGCGTTACGTCAACCGGGGGCTCACACTACTCGACCTGATCGAGGAAGGTAACCTCGGCTTGATTCGGGCGGTGGAAAAGTTTGACCCGGAACGTGGCTTTCGTTTCTCGACCTATGCGACCTGGTGGATTCGCCAGACTATTGAGCGGGCAATCATGAATCAGACGCGGACGATTCGTCTGCCGATTCATGTGGTCAAGGAACTGAATATCTATCTGCGGGCCGCCCGTGAGCTGACTCAGAAGCTCGACCATGAGCCCTCGCCGGAAGAAATTGCCCAGTTGCTGGACAAGCCGGTCGAAGACGTTAAACGCATGCTGGGTCTGAACGAGCGGGTCGCTTCGGTCGACATGTCACTTGGCCCTGACTCGGACAAGACGCTGCTTGACACTCTCACGGATGAACAGGGCTCGGACCCGTGTGATCTGCTGCAGGATGACGACCTCAACGCCAGCATTGACCAGTGGCTTGGAGAGTTGACGGAAAAGCAGTGCGAAGTGGTCACGCGACGGTTTGGTTTGCGTGGCCACGAGAGCAGCACGCTGGAGGAAGTCGGGCGCGAGATCGGTCTCACCCGCGAGCGTGTACGACAGATCCAGGTCGAGGCGCTCAAGCGTTTGCGCGATATTCTCGAGCAGCATGGCCTGACCGGAGAGTCGCTCTTTCAGTAACCACCACAATGTGTCGCCATTCGGTGACCTGAAAGCCGTCAGCCTTTTGCGCGTGGCGGCTTTTTTTTAATCTCTTTATAGTGACCCCTTGAGTCTGCCAGGGACTTGGGCGAGCGGGTGTGTCCGGACGTGGCGGGTTCGCACGGTAACGTGCAGTGGTCAGGCGGGATCAATGGAACAGGAGAGCAGGTAATGGAACTTACAACGGTTATTGTGTTGGTCGTGCTGGGTGTTGTGCTGTTGTACGCGATCATGCTGTACAACCAGTTGGTGAGTGTGAAACACGCGGTCAGTCAGGCCTGGTCCAATATTGATGTCCTGCTGCGGCAGCGTCATGACGAGCTGCCCAAGCTGGTCGAAGCCTGTCGTCGTTACATGCAGCACGAAACCCAGACCCTGGAGCGAGTAATTGCAGCCAGGGGGGCGGTTGCCGCAGCGCGCGCAGAATCCGACGTGAAAGGTGTCGGTCGTGCGGAAAGCGCCCTTCGGGCGGGGCTGGGGCAGTTGTTTGCATTGGCCGAAAACTATCCTGACCTGAAGGCGAGCGAGTCATTTCAGCATTTGCAGGAACGAATCACCGGGTTGGAAAGCGGAATCGCCGACCGGCGCGAACTGTATAACGCTGCGGTGAACATCAATAATGTCCGTATCGAACAGTTCCCCGAGGTGCTGCTGGCTCGGCTATTCGGTTTCAAGTCGGCCGAACTGCTGCAGTTTACCGCTGAAGAAAAGGCTGATGTCGACATTAGGGCCCTGTTTTCATGATTGATGTGCACGGCGTCCTGTTGCTGTCGCCGGCTAACTACTACCTGCTCAGCTCAATCATTACCGCCGTCGCGCTGGCCTGTCTGTATTTCATGCTGACGCGCCTGCGGCGCGCGCGGTGGCTAGAGGACACCCCAACCTCAAAGGTACGCTCGGCGGCCCAGGGGCTGGTCGAACTGCAGGGTACGCTTGATGCTGGAGGGCATACACAGCTCATCTCGCCGCTCGGCGAGATCGACTGTCTGTGGTATCGGTTTCGCGTCGAGGAGTATCGACGCAGCGGTAAGAACAACAACTGGCACACTGTCGAGCAAGGCAGCTCAGATCGGCCGTTTCTGCTGCGTGACGACACCGGGAGTTGCTGGGTCATGCCCAGTGGAGCCGAGGTGCACCCGCGTCACTGTCGGCGCTGGGAGGGTAGCCAGCGCTGGCCGGCTGGCAGTTCAGTGAAGAAGGGATTGCTGGCGACGTTAATTCGCAAGCGCTACCGCTATACCGAGGAGTGGTTTGCAGAGGGCGAGCTGCTTTATGCGCTCGGTTGGTTCGAAAGTCGTGGTGGCGGTCGCGATGAGTTTGACCGCCAAGCGGCAGCGCGGCAGGTGATCAGTGGCTGGAAAGCTGATTACGATGATCTGCTCACCCGCTTTGACCGTAATGGTGATGGCGAACTCGATATGCAGGAGTGGGAGCGGGTTCGCCAGGCTGCTGCTGGTGAGGCGGGGCGGTTGGCGAGGGTCGACGGTCAGCGCCCACTCGTACACGCTCTCGGCAAGCCGCCACGGCGTGGTTTGCCCTTTATCCTGTCTGATCATCACGAGGAAGACCTGGCCAAGCGTCTGCGCCGAGGCGCGTTTTTGGGGCTGGTGGGTCTGGTGATCAGCGCACCGCTGGCCTGCTGGTTCTGGGTCGGCTGAGGTTCAGCTCAACTCCGAGCGCCGGGCCTTTTCAGTTGCATGGTTGTAGCTGTGCAGCCAGTCGGTGAACGCTGTGGCAGAGAGCGGGCGGCTGTAGTAGTAGCCCTGCCCCTCATTGCATCCCTGAGCAATGATGTAGGCTTCCTGCTCAGCCGATTCCACCCCTTCGGCAATGACTTCCATGTTGAGACTGCGGCCAAGTTGGATGATGGCGCGGACGATGGTTGCGTCGTCTTCGTCGACCAGCACATCCTGAACGAAGCTGCGATCAATCTTGATCTTGTCCAGCGGCAGCCCGCGTAGGTAGCTCAGCGATGAATAGCCGGTGCCGAAATCGTCAATGGCAATCTGTACGCCCGCTTTTTTCAAGCTGTTGAGGTGGCCTGCGGCAGCGGCTATGTCTTCCATCAGGCCGGTTTCGGTGACCTCCATCTCGAGACAGCGTGCTGGCAGCTTGTAGCGCTGGATCAGGTTGGTGACCACCCGGGAAAGCTCGCTGTGGTGCAACTGCACGGTCGACAGGTTGACGGCCATGCGTAGCTCGGTCATCCCGCTGTCGTGCCAGAGACGCAGTTGGCGGCAGGACTGATCCAGCACCCACTCGCCAATTTCGATGATGCTGCCGTTCTGCTCCGCCAGCGGAATGAACAGGTCTGGTGGCACCAGTCCGCGTTCCGGGTGGTGCCAGCGCAGCAGTGCCTCCACGCCAACTACGCGGTGATCGTCAAACGCGATTTGCGGTTGGTAGACGAGGTGGAACTCGTTGCGTTCCAGTGCGCCGCGTAGCTCCTTGTCGAGCTCGCGGCGCACGCGCATCTCGCTGTCCAGGCTGGCAATGTAAAACTGGTAGCGATTCCGTGAGCGTGCCTTGGCCAGCATCATCGTCTGTTCAGCCTTCTGCAGCAGCTTCTCTGCGTTATCGCCGTCGTCCGGAAACAGGGTGATGCCAATGGTCGCGCGCAGGCTGACGGTGTGTTCACCAATATCGAACGGTCGGCCCAGATCATCAAGGATGGTCTGAGCTAGTTCGGCTGCCTCGTATGGCTCACTGACGCCGGTCTGAACCAGGGCGAACTGGTCGCCACCCAGCCGTGCGAGGCTGCCGAGCCGCCCGCTGTTGGCGCGCAGGCGGTCAGCGACGGTGACCAGCAGGCTATCGCCGGACTGGTAGCTGAATTGCTCGTTGATTTCCTTGAAATCGTCCAGCCCGCAGCAGAGCACGGCAACACCGCGTTGGCGCCGGCCTGCGTCGCTGAGAATACGGCTGAGCTGCTCCTGCAGCATGCTGCGATTTGGCAGGCCGGTCAGATGATCGTGCTGGGCCATATGCAACAGGTTGGCTTCAGCTTCGCGCCGGCGATTGCTGTTGCGCTCGATGGATTCAAGTAACTCGTTGGCCTTGTTGATCCACAGGCCAAGCTCGTTCTTTTCCTGGCCCGGCAACATGGGGATATGCATCTTCCCGGGGTGGTCGGGGTTGATGTCACTGATGCGGTCAATAATGCCGGCCAGTGGTTTGGTCAGCAGCAGGTGATAGAGCAGGTACAGTGCCAGTGCCATAGCAACGGCGCGCAGGGTGCCGGAGACAAGGATGATCAATGAGCTCTGCAGGAAGTCTTCGCCGTAGGGGGCGGTATCGAGGACGATGCGCAGGTCGCCGTAGTACTCGTTGTAGGGTTCGCGGCCAAACAGGCCGATGCTGTAGTGTTGTTCTACGCCAAATAGCCAGTCTGTGACCTTGCGCAGTGGGCTGTCGACCAGCGGCCGTTCACGGCTGGCCAGTTGGGTTTCGTCAGGGTGACCGATGGAAGCAAAGCGCACTGCGGGATGTTCGAACAGGCCACCGATGACCTGCAACGCCATTTCGCGATCCAGGCTGTAGACTGCCTGGGTAGCTGGATCCTGCGACATCGCAAGGATCTGCTCTGCGGTGCGATCAATCTCCCGGCGCTCCTTGCGCAAGTCGAAAGCGATCTGCCCAAGGCTCAGTACCAAGCCCACCAGCAGCGCCCAGAGCAGCACCAGGCGGAGCAGTTTTATGGATAGACTGTGCCGGCGCTCGAGCTTCAACGTCTTCTTATTCCTTATCCCGATGGATTGCGCTATTAGGCCATCATGCAGTCAATTCCAGCGCCTGCGCAAGACTCCGACGCGCACAATATTCGGCGTGCCAGCTTCTGAGTATCGATAATCCAGTGGACGAGGTCAAAGCGCAATCATTTTGCAATCACCAAAAGCACAACACCCTGCCGAGGCAGGGTGTTGTGGATAACGCAGAGTCAGGCAGGATCAGGCAGCGAAGTTTTTCGCTACGAAGTCCCAGTTGACCAGGTTCCAGAACGCTTCTACGTACTTCGGACGCGCATTGCGGTAGTCGATGTAGTAGGCGTGTTCCCAAACGTCGCAGGTCAGCAGCGGGGTGTCGCCGCTGGTCAGCGGGCAGCCGGCGCCGATGGTGCTGGCCAGCGCCAGGGAGCCATCAGCTTTCTTGACCAGCCAGCCCCAGCCGGAACCGAAGGTGCCGATGGAGACTTTGCTGAACTCTTCTTTGAATGCTGCGAAAGAGCCAAATGCCTTGTTGATGGCTTCGGCCAGCTCGCCGGTCGGCTCACCGCCGCCGTTCGGGCTCAGGCAGTTCCAGTAGAAGGTGTGGTTCCAGATTTGTGCTGCGTTGTTGAAGACGCCGCCGCTGGAAGTTTTGATGATCTCTTCCAGGCTCTTGCCTTCGTACTCGGTGCCCGGAACCATGTTGTTCAGGTTCACAACGTAGGTGTTGTGATGCTTGCCGTGGTGGTATTCCAGGGTCTCTGCAGAGATGTGCGGTTCCAGTGCGTTCTTTTCGTAAGGGAGTGCGGGTAATTCAAAAGCCATGGTTTATCTCCATCGTCAGGTATCACGTTCCGGAAACGATCGTGTCGTTTGTCTCGACAGCCGGCCGCGGCTTGAACTGAGCCTGGCGGCGAACCGTCTACGCCTTCTTGTCGGCAGCTGATACTCGCTCCGCCGGGCGCTGCCCGTCTTGCGATCGGGAAGCCCCGATCATAGCACCTGTGTGTGCGGCTATCCACGCACCTTCCATGTGGTTTTAGGCTTGCCAGAGGGTCTGCAGTGCGGGTTTGGCCAGCGACCAAGCGACTGTCAGCATCATTGCCGCAACTGCGAGGTCGATGCAGCGCCAGGTCAGAGGGCGTTTTAGCACGGGCGCCATACGGGCAGACCCTAGCGCCAGCAGGGTGAACCAGAGGATTGATGCCGTTGTCGCGCCGAGTGCAAACACCAGGGGGAGGCGGTGTTGCGCGGCCAGGCTGCCGATCAACACCATGGTGTCGAGATAGACATGAGGGTTGAGCAGCGTGACCGCCAGTGTGGTCAGCAGTACAGCATGGCGCGAGCGTGCTGGCGCACGCATTGCTTCAAGCCCGCGCGGCGAGACGGAGCGCCAGAGCGCCTGCAAGGCGTAAACGGTGAGAAACAGGACACCGCCCCAGCGGGTGATTTCCATTGCCAGCGGGTGAGTCTGCAGCAAGGCGGCGAGGCCGAAGGTGCCGGCGAGGATCAGGACTGCGTCGCAGCTCATGCAGATCAGGGCAACGCTGATGTGATGCTCTCGGCGCAGGCCCTGGGCAAGGACGAACGCATTTTGTGCGCCGATGGCCATGATCAAGCCTGCGGCGGCGACCAGACCGTGAATGTAACTGGAGAAAATGCTGGGCATGGACGGGCTCCGAGTGAAAACGGCGCCAGTGTGCGTTAGATTTTGAAATTAGAAAAAGCAATAATGCTGATGTCATATTAGAGAAAGTAATGATGCTGGATTACAAGCTATTGGCTGCTTTGGCAGCTGTCGTCGAGCAGGGTGGCTTCGAGCGGGCGGCAAATCTGCTTGGGTTGTCGCAATCAGCGATCTCGCAGCGCATCAAACTGCTGGAGGCGCGGCTCGGCGCGCCGGTGCTGGTGCGGGCATCGCCCCCGCAGGCGACCGCCGCGGGGCAACGCTTGCTGAATCATGTACAGCAGGTGCGGCTGCTGGAGCGCGACCTGCGTCACGACCTGCCGCAGATTGACAGTGATGCAGGTCGCACGCGGCTGCGGGTGGCGCTTAACGCCGATAGTTTGGCTACCTGGTGGGCAGCGGCGGTTGCGCCCTGGTGCGAGCGTGAACGTGTGCTGCTGGACCAGCAGCTGGAAGATCAGGATGTTGGGCTGAGGCGCATGCGCAGCGGCGAGGTGGCAGCTTGTCTGTGCGCTGTCGAGCAGCCGGTGGCCGGCGCTCGCAGTATGCTGCTGGGTGAAATGCGCTATTTGGCCGTCGCCAGTCCGGCATTTGTCGCGCGCCATTTCCCGAGCGGACTGGGGAGTGCCGATGTGCGGAAGGTTCCGGCGGTGGTGTTCGGGCCGGATGATCAGTTGCAGCACCGGTTCATTCGCCAGCTTGGGGTCGAGGGGGACTTTGATTACCACCTGTGCCCGTCATCGGAAGGGTTTGTGCGCATGCTGCAAGCCGGCGTGGGCTGGGGGATGGTCCCGGCACTGCAGGTTACTGCGGAGTTGCGCAGCGGGCAGCTGTGTGAGCTCTTGCCCGGCTGGTCACAGCCGGTGCCGCTGTACTGGCATTACTGGCGTACCGGCGGTCAGTTGCTAGAAGGCCTGACCGCGGAGCTAGCACGTCGGGCGCCGGCGTTGTTGGCGGCTGACGTGCAAGGCTGACGGTGTCACTCGATGTGCATTGCGCCTGACCCCGGCAACTGCTCAATACAGTCCGGGCCCAGCAGTCGGGAAGGGGTGTAGTAGCCGGGCGCTGGCTCGTTTTCTAGCAGGAAACCGACGGCGTATAGCGCACCTTCTACCGTTACATCGTAGGCATTGGCGGTTTCGATCCGCGCCACGATCTTCTTGCCTGCGCGATTCTGCGCCTCGCCCCAAACATAGCAGCGTGCGGCTTCGCGCTGATGCAGATCCGGGCCATGGATGCGGCGGGCGACCAGGTATTTCAACAGTGCCTGTACCGGCGCCAGCCCGAGGAGTGGCCGAAACCGGTCCAGCCGGCGCAGGCGTGCCGCCGCACTGGGTGCCATTGGCAGGAAAACTTCGATGTCGTCAATGCCGGTGGTGAACCAGGCCGTGGCAATGTCCCCCCAGGGAATGGTAACCGCGTGCTTGGTGCCGTTGCCGAAATCGATCTCGCGACTTTGGTAGGCCAGCGGCACGGTCTGGATGCGGTCATCCTTGCGAATGCGACCACCGTATTTGAGGCCTTCAACTGAGGTTCTGGCGGTGCCGGGAGACAGCGAGCTGACGGTGTCGAACCCCAGCGCCAGGCGGTCAGCATCATGCAGTGCCAGTTTCAGCCGGGCGGCGATGCAGTCCGTCGGTATCACGTCGAAGCCGACGCCCGGACAGATGACGATGCCAGCCTGTTCGGCCTCGGCTTGCCGGCTCTGTGCAGCGACAAAGACGTCGATTTCGCCGGTGATGTCCAGATAATGGCAGCCTGTTGTCAGGCAGGCGTCTATCAGCGGCTGGCTGGTGGCGGAAAAGGGGCCTGCGCAGTGCAGCACCACCTGCATGCCCTGCAGGTTTTCACGTACCTGCTCTGGCTGGCTCAGGTCGAAGCAGCGGTGCGGCAAGCTGAGTTCTGCGGCCAGCGCGGCGACGGCCGAGCGATTGCGACCGGCGAGAACGGGTTGCAAACCCCGCTCCGCGGCGGCCCTGGCCAGTAGCTTGCCGGTATAACCATTGGCACCATAGATCATCCATTGCCGCATGCACTTGCTCCTGAGTTACGGGGAGCAATCAGAGTAATGGCTTGAGCGGGCTTGTACCAGTGCGTGGCGGCCTGGCTGCGGGTCAGCCGCGGATTACCTGACCTCGATAGATGCGCACGCTGCCGGCAGGGGCTTCGCCTGCTTCCGACTCGGCTTCCAGCCGGGCGATGTTCTCTTGGCGGTGCTGGAACTGCCGTGAGGCGATGGCTCCCTGTGCCAGCGGCGAAGGCCCGTCATCATGGTCTGGTTTAACCATGTCTGCCAAGCGAGAACCAAGTTCGCGAATTTCAGCCGAGCTGCTGTCGCGGCTCAGCCCGATCATGCTTTCCACGGCGTCCGGATCGCCAAGACGGATGGTCACGCCCAACGTGCGTTTAATCTGCCGGCGCAGTGCGGTCATGCAATCCAGGGTGGCGCGGTTGAACTGTGCATCTGCAATCATGCTCATACCCCCTTAGGTGATTGGCTGAGTAAGGTGTTATAGCCAAGTCGGTATTCCGCAAGCAGAATATGTACCAATATGCGCTTGTTGGCGGATACATCGCGTTTTGCGCCGGTCAAAGCGCCGAGTCAGGTGTTTTCTTCGCGCTTTGTGCAGTCTGCTGGTGCAGGGTTGCACTGCTCTGGCGCAAGGGTTTCAGGGTTTTTTTCGTGAGAGGGTGAGATGAAGGAACCGGAGTTGGGTGAGCTGCCAAGCATCAGTGCCAGTCGTGACAACGATCTGGGTGATCGGTCGACGGCAAATGTTCCGCCGCGCGCCAGCGGTCTGCGTGCAGATGTCCCGGAACGTGCTGCGGCCCCTGGCAACGGCCTGCTGTGGGCCCTGTGCGCTGCATTGACAGTCGCTTTGCTGGGCCTGGGCTATTGGACCCATCAGCAGCAGAGCCTGCTGCGTCAGCAACTGGTTGCAACCCAGAACAGCTTTGCCCGGATCAGTGAAGAAGCCTCTGGGCGCATTCAGGATATAACCGGCAAAGTGTCCGCCACCGAAGACTCCCTCGGTGCTGCAGAGCAGGACCGCAAGGCGCAACTGGAGCGCATCGAGGACATGTTGCAGGCTGTGCGCAAGGAGCAGGGGGAGTACAAGCAGCAACTGGTAGCACTACAGCAGGCAGATCAGCGCAGTAGCGAGCAGGCAACGACACAACAGACGGCCATTGCGGCGTTGCAGGAAAGCACCATGGCGCTGCAAGAGGACGGCAAGAAGCGCTCCGATAGTTTGGCAGCATTGCAACAGCAATTTGCCGACGCCGATAAGGCGCTGCAGCAGATGCAGACGCAGCTTGGGACTCTCTCGGTGGTTCAGTTGCAATTGGGCCAGCAGGCCGAGCAGCTTGACGAGCTCAAGCAGGGGCTCACCGCGCTGCAGAACAAGGGCAATAATGAGGCCGTGCAGCAGGCCGTTCAGGCCATGCGCGCGGAGCTGGATCGTCGTCAGGCAGCCAACGACCAGGCGCTGCAGGCAATCGACAGTTTCCGTCTACAGACCAACCGTAGCCTGAATACGCTGCAGAGTCAGGTTGCCGCGCTGCACGCGCAGGTTGAAGGCAACTGATGAACTTTCTCGCGCACCTGCTGCTCGGTTCGCAATCGCCTGAACAGGCGCTGGGCAGCATGCTGGGCGACTTCGTCAAGGGGCCGGTGCAGCGGCTTGACCTGCCGGAGCCGGTACGTGAGGGGATCGTTCTGCACCGGCGAATCGACAGCTTCACCGATGCTCATCCGCTGGTGCTGCAAAGCAAGGCCAGGGTGAGTAGCGAACGCCGGCGTTTTGCCGGGATTCTGGTCGACATGTTCTACGATCACCTGCTGGCACGGCACTGGTCACGCTTTGCTGATCGGCAGCTGGAGGACTTCACTCAGGATGTCTACCGGCAACTGCGGGCGCAGCGCGAATGGATGCCCGAACGCGCCTGGACGGTGGTGCGCTACATGAGTGAGCAGGACTGGTTAAGCAGTTATGCCGAGCTGACCCACCTGCACCGGGCGGTCGACAACATGGCGCGGCGGTTGCGGCGCGAGAACCCGTTGCCGGGCGGGGTGGCTGAACTGGAAGCGGCCTACGAAGCGTTCGAAGCTGACTTTCTCGCATTCATGCCCGAGCTGCAGCGCTACGCCGAGGGTCAGGCTGCTGCCTTGACCTCGGCTGCCTCGCTCTCGACCTTGCCGCCTTCAAGCTCCAGCGCCTGACAGACCGACGCGTGCGCACTACGCGCGAGCTGGTTGCGGTTCAGGCTGGTGCTGTCGAGTACTGGCAGGAAGTGAATATCCACATTGATGTCCCGGGAGCCCAGCAGACGCCAGAGGTGCTGTGAAAACTCGTCGTTGTCGATGAAGGGGGCAACGGTGTCGCGCGCGCCAGCTTGGCGATACGCGACGGCGACCGGCTGGGTTGGCACCTGGGACTCAATGGCGGCGGCCAGCAGGCGGCCGTGGAAGGTGCGTACCCGGTCGCCAGCGGTGGTGGTGCCCTCGGCGAAGATTACCAGGCTGCGATCGGCCGCCAGAATACCGCTCAACTGATCCTGAATCGTGCTTGAAGTGCCCTGGCCGCGCTGAATGAAGCAGGTACCTGCAGCGCTTGCCAACCAGCCAATAACCGGCCAGTTGCGTACCTCTGCCTTGGATAGGAAGTGCACCGGGGCCTGCGCGCCGAGTACCACAATATCCAGCCACGAAACGTGGTTGCTGACCCACAGGGCGGTGCCTGAAACCGGAGCCCCGGTAACGCGAATTTGCAACGGCAAAATGCGAATCAGGTTGCGCATCCACCAGCGAGTCAACTTCTGTCGCTGACGGTCGACTCGCGCGGGTTGCAGCCATTGCATCAGCTGAACCCAGCAGACCAGTAGCAGCCCGCAACCAATCCAGCCAATCACTGCAATCAGGCGCACGACCCGGCGGGGCGTGCTTACCGAGCGGCCAGTCATGCTCAGCTCGCCTTGAAGTGACGGGCGTAGCGCGGGCACAGCTGTTCGCGGCGCAGCAGAATGAACACGTCCGCGCAGTTGAACTCAGGATCCCAGCAAGGCTCGCCGCAGATCTTGGCACCCAGACGCATATAGGCCTTGAGCAGCGGTGGCAGCTGGGCTGTCACGTTGTCCGGCAGAGACCGTTCCGGCAGAGGCAGGCGAGGAATCGCGTTGAGGAACTCGCGGCACAGGTAGCGGCTGCGCAGCCGCTGCATGATGGCGTGGGCCTGAATGCCGCCGTCCTGCATTTCGATGCTGGCACAGCCCATCAGGTAGCTGTAGTGACGTTCGTTCATTAGCTGTGCGAGGCCGGACCAGAGTACCGAGATGGTAGCGCCGTTGCGATAGTCGGCGTGCACGCAGGTGCGGCCGATTTCCATGACGTCGCCGCGCAGGTCGGTCAGGCCGACCAGCTGGAACTCGCTCTCGCTATAGAAGCCGCCAGCGCTGCGGGCGCGCTCGCTGTCGAGGATACGGGTAGTGGCGACCACCTCTCCGGTCCGCTGATCGCGGACGATCAGGTGTTCGCAGTGCAGATCGTAATGGTCCTGGTCCAGGCCTTGTTCGGCGCCGTGCAGGTTGGCTCCGCACTCTTCGCCAAACACGCGGTAGCGCAATGCCTGGGCAGCACGCAGGCTGGTTGGGTCTGTGGCCAGTTCAACCGTCAGACAACGGTTGCCGGATTCTTCAATAGCAAGGGCTGCATCTGTCATGGACACCTCCGTCTGGGCATCTTCAGTGATGTTCAGGCTGAGGCTATGGCGTTGCAGTGTCAGAGTTGTGAAGAACGGATGACGATCATGTGACGGTCGCTTCTCTTGATGCAGGTCACTGGCGGACAGGCGGTCGGCGTATACACTCTGAACATTCTCTCTCCAATGCAGGTTAAGGTGATTGTCTATGGCGAGTCCGCCCAGAGTATTGTTCGATAACGGTTCGCATCAGGTGCTCTGCTTCGACCAACTGGTTACTGGGGATGGCGTGCAGTCCAACCAGTTCCTGATCATTGATCATGATCAGCACGCGTTGCTTGATCCGGGTGGGGACCTCACGTACACCCCGCTGTCGATGGCTGTCAGCCGTTACATACCGCTGCGTGAGTTGACCTATGTGTTTGCCTCGCACCAGGATCCGGACATCATCGCTTCGCTGGACAAGTGGTTCCTGCACACCAATTGCCGCGTGGTCTGCTCCAAACTGTGGGCACGCTTTTTACCGCACTTGAGTGCGGGTTTTCTGACCAAGCACACCGGCATGACGACCACCGAGCGGATGATCGCCGTGCCCGATCGCGGCATGGACGTGGCACTGGGGCAGAGCGTCATCAAGGTACTGCCTGCTCACTTCCTGCATTCGGTGGGCAACCTGCACTTCTATGATCCGGTCAGTGGCATCTTGTTCTCCGGTGATATGGGGGCCTCGATGGTGGATGACGCGGAACCTGTGACCGACTTCGCCACTCACAAGAACACGATGGAAGGGTTTCATCGGCGTTACATGGCGGGCAACAAGGCTTGCCGCCTGTGGGCCAACATGGTTCGGCAGTTGAAGCCGAAGATGATTGTGCCGCAGCATGGGCGTCCGTTCGGCGATCCGGTTACCATCTCTGCGTTCCTCGACTGGATCAGTAATCTGGAGTGCGGCCTCGATCTGCTGACGCAGGAGGATTACCGCATTCCCTCGTAAGACAGGGAGAGACATGACTGCGCGGGTGTACCAATGGCGGACCGGCAACCGGTTCGAGTTGCTGATTGACGGCGACAATTTCTTCCCGCGCATTCTTGCTGCGCTTGATCAGGCGATTGAGCGCATTGACATTGAGTTGTATCTGGTGGATTCCGGCCGCAGCACCCGACAGTGGCTGGATGTGTTGCAGCGCGTGTGCCAGCGGGGTGTGCGGGTGCGCTGTCTGCTGGATGCCATCGGCACCGATGGCTTGAGCCGCAGTGAGCGGCGCGAACTGGAGCAGATGGGTGTTGAGCTGCAGTTCTACAATCCTTCCAGCCTGCTCAGCGGGCACCGCCTTTTTCATCGTGATCACCGCAAGCTGTTCATTATCGATGACCGCCTGGCTTACGTCGGCGGTACCGGCATTACCGATCCGTTCTGCCAGCTTGACCCTGAAACCGGAAGAACACCCTGGCACGAGCAGATGCTCGAAGTTGAGGGGCCGGTAGTCGAAGACTGGGCGGACCTGTTTGAGCGTATGTGGCAGCAGGGTGGGCAACGTGAGAATCGCGGTCTGTCAGCTGTCCGGCGGGTGCATGTTCCACCGGTGCCCGATGGCGGGGCTGGGCATGGCCGTGTTTCCTACATTGGTGCGCGCGAGCAGAAGGAGGTCGTTGTATCACTGCTGGCCGCGCTGCGCCGAGCGGAACAGCGGGTCTGGCTGGCAACACCGTATTTTTTGCCTTCTTGGCGGATTCGCCGGGCATTGGCGCGGGCTGCCAAGCGCGGCGTTGATGTGCGTTTACTGCTGTGCGGCATGACCATTGATCATCCGCCTGTGCGCTACGCCGGTCAGCGCTTTTACACCAGACTGCTCAAGGCTGGGGTGCGCATCTACGAGTACCAGCCACGCTTTACCCACCTGAAAACGGCGCTGGTCGATGACTGGGTATCGCTCGGTTCCTGCAACTTTGATCATTGGACGTTGCACTGGAACCTGGAAGCCAACCAGCAGGCGGTTGACCCTGACCTGGTGCAGGCGGTGGCCGAAAGCTTCGAGCAGGACTTTGCCGAAAGCGACCTCTGGACGCTGGCTGGCTGGCGCCAACTGGCGCTGTGGCATCGCTTCAAAATTCGCTTCTGGGGGCAGATCAATCGATCGGTGATGTGGCTGTTCGGCATTCCGCGTTAGGTAAACAGCCTGCACCGGCCCCCCAGGGGAGGCCGGTGGCGGGGTAAATCAGGCAAACACCGGCTTACGCTTCTCCATAAATGCCGTGAGAGCTTCCTTGGCTTCGGCGCCACCCAGCAGCTGGGCAAAGTGCTGGCCTTCGGTTTCCATGACCTCATCGGCGGTGCGGCTGATACCGGCGCGGATCAGTTGCTTGGTCAAACGGACCGATCCGGGCGGTTGCTCGGCGATACGCAGTGCAGCCTTGCGAGCGGCCTGCAGCACCGTCTCACCAGCCGGCAGCGCTTGGTTGACCAGGCCAATCTCGGCCGCACGGGTGCCACTGATTTCTTCACCGAGCAGCAGCAACTCGGCCGCGCGAGGATGGCCAAGCAGGCGCGGTAGCAGGAAGCTGGAGCCGGCTTCCGGGCACAGCCCCAGATTGACGAATGGCATTTTCAGGCGAGCGTTCTCGGCGGCGTAAATCAGGTCGCAGTGCAGCAGCATGGTGGTGCCGATACCGACCGCCGGGCCATTGACCGCAGCAATCAACGGTTTGCTGGCGTGGCAGATGGCCTTGAGAAAGATGTACACCGGGCTGTCGGTGCCGCTACGTTCGTTGTTGATGAAGTCTGCGACGTCGTTACCGCTGGTGAAGCACTCGGTGCTGCCCTGGATGACGACGGCGCGAATACTGGCGTCGTCTTGCGCGGCGTTGATGGCCTCGCCCATGACGCCATACATGTCACGGGTCAGGGCATTTTTCTTGTCGGCGCGATTCAGCGTCAGGGTCAGCACGCCCTCGCTGCGGTCGATCAGCAGGTGTTCGCTCACGGTGTACTCCACTTATTGCTCGGGTAATTGGGGTGGAGGGCATATTCGCATGCTTTGGGTAGCCAACCCACAACCCTGTGTCTTACGAATGCAGGCCCATAAACGCAATATTGCGCGTTGCGTTTAGTTGCTGCGGCTGAGGAAGGCCTCGTCGAGAATCTGGCGACCGGCCAACCCGGCCATGAACAGAGGTTTGCGCAGCAGCTCGATAAAGGCTGGCGAGCCGCATATCAGCGCCAGTGCACCGCGCCCCGGGGATTTGAGTCGGCCCAGATCTGCGTCCAGCTCACTGCGTGGTCGTAACTGCAATTGGAGTTGAGGGTGCTGCTCTGCCAATGCCTCCAGGGCAGACTGCAGGTAGCAGGGCTCGCCATGGGCCTGCCAGTGCCAAAGCTGGATTGGCGCACTGTGCCCTGCGGCAAGGGCGCTACGGGCGATTGCCTGCAGCGGCGCGAGTCCGGTGCCAGCCGACAGCAGCAATAGTGGTTGGTCGTGCCAGGCTGGGTCGTAGTTGAGATGGCCGGCGGGTGCGCCGATGTGGCAGGTGGTGCCAAGCGGCAGCTTGCGCAGGGCGCGGCAAAAGGTGCTGTCTTCGCGATCCTGCAGATGAAATTCCAGCAGCGGCTCGCCGGGCAGGCTGGCCAGTGAGAAGGTGCGCGCCAGTTGCGGCGTGAGCCAGATAACCAGATGCTGGCCCGCCTTATAGCGCATGACACGGGCCGGCCGCAGTTGCAGACGGATGACCATGCCGGGTAGCGCTTCCAGCCGTTCGATGGTCGCCGGCAGGCTATCGCGGGTGGGGTCGTGCAGGTGCAGTTGCAAGTCCTGTTCGACGCGGCACTGGCAGGCCAGCAGCCAGCCGTCTGCCTGTTGCTCGGGTGACAGGCCCCGCTGGGCGGCGCTCAGATCGGCGAAGCCACGGTTCTGGACCAGGCAGCTGTGGCATTGGCCAGCACGGCATGACCAGTTGATCGGCAGATCGGCCTGACGCAGCGCATCGAGCAGGTTACTGCCGCTAGCAACCTGCAGGTGGTGGTCATTGATCTGAATATCAGGCATAGCTCGGCTGGTGTATCTCGCTGCGGTTGCGCCCGCTGTTTTTGGCCAGGTAGAGCGCCTGGTCGGCGTCGTTCAGGCAGGCCTCGAAATCGTCCTCCGGCTGCAGCAGGGCCAGACCAGCGGAGAAGGTACAGTGTACGCCTTCGGGCAGGGCATCAAATACCTGTCCAGCAAAACGCAGCCGCAGTCGCTCTACGCATTGAAACAGCGCGTTCTCATTGGCATTGCCGAGCAGCAATACAAACTCTTCTCCGCCAAAGCGAGCAATCAGGTCGCCGTCGCGCAGGGTAGAGTTGGCCAGCGTGGCAAACCCCTGCAGCACCTGATCTCCCGCGGCATGGCCATACAGGTCATTGATGCGCTTGAAGTGATCGAGATCGATCAGGGCGATCCCGATTTGCTGGGTCGGACGCATCAGCGTCATCCGGCGCTGGGCCTCCTGAATAAAGTGTCGGCGATTGGCCAGCCCGGTCAACGGGTCGGTGGTAGCGAGGTTTTGCAATTGGCCCATCATGCCGCGGAGGGTTTCCTGGTGCGCCTGCAGGGTATTGTGGCGCTGCTGCAGGCGCTCGCGCAGTTCCCTGATATAGCTGCCGGTCATGCTCAGTCCAGCCAGAAAACAGGCGAGAATGAACCATTCGACCAGATTGAGGGTGAATCTCTGGGTATCGGCCTGGTAATGCTGTTCGATGGTGATCAGGGCGCCAAAACAGACCAGCGCCAACCCCGAGTGAATCAGAAAGTCGCGGCGCGACAGCTGGAATATGCCGAAGACCATGATATTGGCGTAGATCATGATCAGGCTGCCGCGCAGTGGCCCGGCGAAGGCTAGCAGGTAGGTAATCAGCAGAATCGCCACGGCAATCTGCGCGTTAGTCATGCTCGGGTCGTTGAGCCGCAGATTCCAGTTGCTACGCATTAGCGCAAAGAACACCGACTGGGTGCCCAGACCCAGGCCAATGTGGCTGAGCATCAGCCAGATTGAGCCCTGATACTGCCCGGCGAACCAAGCAACGCTGATCACGATGTAGGTGATCAGGTAGTTGAGCTGAGCCAGATAGAAGCGCTGTAGACGCAGCTTCTGGAACTTGGCGTTCTGTGCGTCCTGCATTTCGGCCACGTTCGTTGCCTCGTTTTTTGTGATGGCAATATGACGTCAATTTATCGGTTGGTGGCTGTTTTGCAAGTTCTTTTCACTTTTCCTGCCGCAACTGTGACGGCTTTCCGACTGGCAGGCCCGGACACGCGGTACTTGCCGGCCCGGCTGTCAGGGGGGAACGTAAGAGGTTGTTTCGCGCTTCCCAAGCTCAGGTATACTTGCCAGCGCATTTTTTCAGGACTGCCGGCCGTGACGTCGGTGCCTGCCTGATTCCGTGAGCCGGACCCGGGGTATGTCCAGGTCCGGCGGTCAAATAGAGGAGCCTGTCCGAGCATGGCCGTAATCAAGCAAGACGATCTGATCCAGAGCGTAGCCGACGCGCTGCAATACATTTCCTATTACCACCCGGTCGACTTCATCCAGGCAGTACACGAAGCCTATGAGCGTGAAGAGTCCAAGGCGGCGAAGGATGCCATCGCGCAGATTCTGATCAACTCCCGCATGTGCGCCACCGGTCACCGTCCGATTTGTCAGGACACCGGTATCGTCACCGTGTTCGTCAAGGTCGGCATGAACGTCAGCTGGGACGGCGCCACCATGAGCCTGGACGACATGATCAACGAAGGCGTGCGCCGCGCCTACAACAACCCGGACAACGTCCTGCGTGCCTCCATCCTGGCCGATCCGGCCGGCAAGCGCACCAACACCAAGGACAACACCCCGGCGGTCATCCACTACCAGATCGTCCCGGGCGACAAGGTAGAAGTCGATGTCGCGGCCAAGGGCGGCGGGTCCGAGAACAAGTCCAAGATGGTTATGCTCAACCCGTCCGACTCGATCGTTGACTGGGTCGTCAAGACGGTTCCGACCATGGGCGCTGGCTGGTGTCCGCCGGGCATGCTCGGTATCGGTATCGGCGGTACCGCCGAGAAGGCTGCAGTGATGGCCAAAGAGGCGCTGATGGACCCGATCGATATCCATGAGCTGCGTGCCCGTGGCCCGCAGAACCGCGCCGAAGAGCTGCGTCTGGAGATCATGGACAAGGTCAACGCGCTGGGTATCGGTGCGCAAGGTCTGGGTGGTCTGACCACCGTGCTGGACATCAAGATCAAGGATTACCCGACCCATGCAGCCAGCCTGCCGGTCTGCATGATCCCCAACTGTGCTGCAACCCGTCACGCGCACTTCGTGCTCGACGGCAGTGGCCCAGCCGAGCTGAAAGCGCCGCCGATGGATGCCTACCCGGAAATCACCTGGGAAGTGGGTGACGGCGTGCGCCGCGTCAACCTCGACACCGTCACCCCGGAAGACGTGCTGAGCTGGAAGAGCGGCGAAACCGTGCTGCTGTCCGGCAAGATGCTGACCGGCCGCGACGCTGCGCACAAACGCATGGTCGACATGCTGAACAAGGGCGAAGAGCTGCCGGTTGATCTGAAAGGCCGCTTTATCTACTACGTTGGCCCGGTTGACCCGGTACGCGACGAGGTGGTTGGACCGGCTGGCCCGACCACCGCCACGCGCATGGACAAGTTCACCCGTCAGATCCTTGAAGCGACTGGCCTGCTGGGCATGATCGGCAAGTCCGAACGCGGCCCGATTGCCATCGAAGCGATCAAGGACCACAAGGCGGTTTATCTGATGGCCGTGGGTGGCGCTGCTTACCTGGTTGCCCAGGCGATCAAGAAGGCCGATGTTATCGCCTTCCCCGAACTGGGTATGGAAGCGATCTACGAGTTCGAAGTGCAGGACATGCCGGTTACTGTCGCGGTCGACAGCACTGGCGAATCCGCGCACATTACCGGCCCGCAGATCTGGCAGAAGAAGATTGCCGAAAGTCTGGCAGTTGAGGTCAAGTAAGACTCGGTGTGGTAACCGAAGCCCCGCCTGGTGCGGGGCTTTTTTATGCCTGTGTTCCAAGGCGGCGCGTAAGCCAGTAATCGATGCTCACCCAGCGTCCAGCGCCGGTGAAAAACAGGCTCAACAGCATCACGAAGTAGGTGGCCGCGAATTCAATACCATTGTTGAGGATGACCAGACGTCCGCTGCTGGTCAGCCAGTCGTAGTTGCCATGCTCTTGGAGCAGCGCACGAGCACGTGCCAGTTTTGCGGCAGATTCCTGAACCCGCTCGTTGGCAAATAGTGAACTCGGGTCGGCGATGGCTTGCCAGCCGTACGGCCAGTGCACGGTAAACAGGGCTACCAGCATGGTGATCATGAGCGGGATGCTGATCCAGCGAACAGCCAGCCCGGTCAGAAGCAGGATTGCTCCCACCAGCTCGGTCAGTGTCGCCAGCCATGCCATCAGGGCGGGTAGGGGTAAGCCGAGGCCGACATCGAACCAGTCGATGGTCGCATCCATGTGCGCGAGCTTGCGGCTGCCGGCCATCCACATGACGGGCGCGAGGTACAGGCGAATGAGGAGCGGTGCGCAAAAATCGAGGGTACGGCAGGTATCAAGCGCGTGTTGTGCGCGATAAAACAGTGTTGGCATGCATCGAGTCCTTTAGCGAGACGGCGCCGAAGGCGCCGAACTGGCTAAAGGACGCGCGATGGGCAGCGGTGTTACACCAATCGCTCACCGACATGCAGCAGCTTCATCGAGTTGGTGCCACCGCGGGAGTTGTAGACATCTCCCTTGGTTAGGATGACCCAGTCGCCAGGCTGCACGTGACCGGCCTGCAGCAGACAGTTCACGGCGGCCTGGTTGATGTCGCTGGCTGCCATTTCCGCCGGGTTGAAGCGGATCGCCTGCACGCCACGCATCAACGAAACCCGACCCAGCGTCTGGCTGTTCGGTGACAGGGCGAAGATCGGCAGATGTGAGCGGATACGCGACATGATCAGCGGGGTGTAGCCGCTTTCAGTCAGGGTGATGATGGCCGTGACGCCGGGGTAGTGGTTGCCCGCGTACATGGCGGCCAGGGCGATGGTTTCATCGCAGCGTTCGAACTCCTGATACAGCCGATGACCGGAACGCTTGCTGACCGGCTGACGCTCTGCGCCGCGGCAAACCCTGTCCATTGCTTCTACGGCTTCAACCGGGTAGCTGCCGGCGGCGGTTTCGGCCGACAGCATGACTGCATCGGTGTAATCCAGTGCGGCGTTGGCGACGTCGGAGACTTCTGCGCGGGTCGGCAGCGGGCTGGTGATCATCGACTCCATCATCTGGGTGGCGGTGATTACCGTCTTGTTCTGCTTGCGCGCGCGGCTGATGATGTGTTTTTGAATGCCGACCAGCTCGGCATCGCCGATTTCTACACCCAGGTCGCCACGCGCCACCATGACTGCATCACTGGCCTGGATCAGGCCATCGAGTGCCACATCGTCGGCAACGGCTTCGGCGCGTTCGATCTTGGCGACCAGCCAGGCATCGGATTCAGCGTCACGCAGCAGTTTGCGGGCCAGTTCCATATCGGCCGCGTCGCGCGGGAACGATACGGCGACGTATTCCATCTGCAGCTCTGCTGCAAGGTTAATGTCGGCGCGGTCCTTGTCGGTCAGAGCAGGAGCCGACAGCCCACCACCCCGGCGGTTGATACCCTTGTTGTTCGATAACGGGCCGCCGGTGGTGACCTTGCAGCGCACTTCGTCACGGCCAACGCTCTCGACCAGCAGGACGACGCGGCCGTCATCCAGCAACAACTCGTCGCCAGCGCGGCAATCTTCTACCAGCGCTGGGTAGTCGAGGCCGACGATGTCCTGGGTGCCGTCGTTCAGGCCATGGCTGGTGGAGAGCCGGAAGTGGTCACCGACATCCAGCTTGATTGGGCCCTCGGCAAAACGGCCGATACGGATCTTCGGACCTTGCAGGTCACCCAGCAGGGCAACATGCTGGCCTTGTTCCGCGGCGATGTCGCGAACCAGTCGTGCGCGCTGACGATGTTCATCGGCACTGCCGTGGGAGAAGTTGAGGCGGGCGACGTTCATCCCGGCCTTGATCAGTTCGGCGATTTTTTCCGGGCTGCTGCTGGCCGGTCCAAGGGTGGCGACAATCTTTGTACGACGCAACGACATGCAGGGGTCCTTGTGCGGCTGGGTTGGGGGAGGGCCATACAATAGACCATAATGCCGTCTGACGGATAGGCATTGTGACCAGTAGGTCAGGAGAGACGGGATGCACACAGTGGTTAGTCAGGTGACCGAACGTCTGAGAGCGCGCAGCGCGCGTTCCAGGGCGGCTTATCTGGCGCAGATGGATAATGCCCCGGCCGGCCGACAGGGTCTTTCCTGCGGTAATCTGGCTCATGGAATGGCTGCCTGCTCGGCCCAGGATAAGCAGCGTCTGAAGCTGCCGGACGAGGTCAACATCGGCATCGTCACGGCCTATAACGACATGCTCTCGGCGCACCAGCCGTACGAGCGTTACCCCGATTTTTTGCGTCAGCATCTGCGTCGCCTGGGTGCGACCGGCCAGGTGGCTGGCGGTGTACCGGCGATGTGTGATGGGGTGACCCAGGGTGAACCCGGCATGGAGTTGTCGTTGGCCAGTCGTGATGTGATTGCCATGTCGACTGCTATCGCGCTGTCTCACAATATGTTCAATGCCACCTTGTGCCTGGGCATCTGCGACAAGATTGTTCCGGGTCTGCTGATGGGCGCACTGCGTTTCGGTCATCTGCCGACGGTATTTGTCCCCTCGGGGCCGATGCCCAGTGGTTTGCCCAATAGTGAAAAGGCGCGCGTACGGCAGCTCTATGCCGAGGGCAAGGTGAACCGCCAAGCGCTGTTGGCAGCGGAGAGCGCGTCCTACCATGGTCCGGGGACCTGTACCTTCTACGGCACTGCCAATACCAATCAGATGTTGCTTGAGGCGATGGGGCTGCAGTTGCCGGGCGCTTCCTTTGTCGCGCCTGATACCGAGCTGCGTGATTCGCTGACCAGAGAGGCAGCAGCGGCAGCCGTGCGGCTCGCCCGGGAAGGCAAGGTGCGGCTGGCCGAGGTGCTGGATGAGCGTGCGCTGATCAATGCGGTGGTAATGCTGCTGGCCACCGGCGGATCAACCAATCTGACGTTGCACCTGGTTGCCATTGGTCAGGCAGCCGGCCTGCAGCTCGATTGGGATGACATGGCGTCGTTGTCGCATGTTGTGCCGACGCTGGCGCACATTTACCCCAGTGGCAAGGCTGACATCAATCAGTTTCAAGCTGTCGGCGGCACTGCGTTTCTGTTTCGGGAGTTGTTGGCGGCGGGCTTGCTGCACGCCGATGTGCAGACCGTTGCGGGCCCGGGTCTTGCGCGTTACACCCAGGAGCCGGTGCTGCAAGATGGCAAGCTGATCTGGCGTGAGGGTGTCGCCGCCAGTCTCGATGAGCAGGTGCTGCGCGGGGTCGATCAGCCCTTTGCCGCGGATAGCGGCTTGCGGCTGATCAGCGGCTCGCTGGGGCGGGGGGTGGTCAAGGTGTCGGCGGTGGCCGAGCCGCATCGCCAGGTCACTGCTGTATGCCGGGTATTCGATAGCCAGGCAGATTTTGTCAGTGCCTTCGAGGCCGGTCAGCTGACTGGAGATCTCATCGCGGTGGTGCGCTTTCAGGGCCCGGCGGCCAACGGGATGCCGGAGTTGCACCGTTTGATGCCTTATCTGGGAGTAATGCAGGATCGTGGACAGCGGGTAGCGCTGGTGACCGACGGACGCTTGTCCGGCGCCTCCGGGAAAGTGCCCGCAGCCATTCACCTTTGTCCGGAAGCCCTGCACGGCGGTTCGATAGCAAGGCTGCGGGACGGGGATATGCTCAGTCTGGATGCGGATGCCGGCACGCTGGTGCTAGTTGACCCTGCCGCCGACTGGCAAGAACGTCCGTTGGCAGCGCCGCCTGAGCAAGTGCGCCGGGGCTGGGGACGCGAATTGTTTGCCTTTATGCGCGCCGAAGCGAGCCCGGCGGATCAGGGTGGCAGCGTTTTCACTGCCAGTCTGCGCGCGGCGGATCAATAGTGCCCGTTATTGAGGCGCTGCTCGCCGAGCGGGGCGTCACGCTGAGGCGTGCGTACGACTCGACGCAGCAGGCTGAGCAATTGGCTGCGGTCGTCGCTGAGCGGCTGGGTATGGCCATCGCTGCGCGAGGGCAGGCGACGCTGGCGTTGTCGGGCGGGCGCAGTCCGATCCCGTTTCTGCGAGCGCTGGCACGTCATGTGCTTGACTGGTCTCGGGTTCGCCTGACGCTGGTTGATGAGCGCTGGGTACCGGAGTACGACCAGCAGAGCAATACCGGCCTGTTGCGTCGTTGCCTGGCGCCGGTGTTTGATCAGACCCAGTGGTTGTCGCTGTACCGAGGTGTGTCGCCGCAGCACGATGCCGAGCAGGCTGGTGCGGAACTGGCAGACTGGTTGCCGCTGGATGTGGTGGTGCTGGGTATGGGGGTTGACGGCCACACGGCCTCGTTTTTTCCGCATGCGGCGCAGTTGACGCAGTGGTTGGCAGCGGATTGCCCCGATCTTTGCGTCGCCAGTCAGGCCAGCGATGGCTCGCCAAGGTTGACCATGACCGGGCGTGCGCTAAACTCCGCGCGGTTTCGGTTGCTGTCGATCAGCGGCGCTGCCAAGTTGCGGACGCTATGCACGGCACTCGAAGAGAATCAGGTTATGCGCTGGCCGATCAGCGCTGTAGTGCGCGCCCCGATGGAAATTTACTACTGCCCGGATGATACTCAGCCCAATGACGTCACTGACTGATAAAACGCGAACGCTGGATGCCCTGTTCAGTCGCACCCGCCTGCTGCCGTTGCTGAATATCGAGCGGCTTGACGACGTCTTGCCGTTGGCTGATGCCTTGGCAGAGGGTGGAGTGAATACTCTGGAGATTACCCTGCGCACGGCGCTGGGGATTGAGGCGATCGCGCTGCTGCGCGCAGAGCGCCCGGCATTGACCATAGGGGCAGGCACTGTGCTCGGGGCAGAGCAGTACCAGGCGGTGCTGGCGGCCGGAGCTCAATTTGTGGTGACGCCGGGCTGCACCGACGAGTTGCTGCAGTGTGGGCTGGACGGACCGGTACCGTTGCTGCCGGGGATCGCCACAGCATCCGAATTGATGGTCGGTTATCGCCTTGGCTATCGCCGCTTCAAGCTGTTTCCCGCACACATTATCGGTGGTGTGGGCTTGCTCAAGGCATTTTCAGGGCCGTTCAAGGATGCCCGTTTTTGCCCGACAGGCGGCGTCTCGCAGGACAACCTGGCTGCGTACCTGGCGCTGTCCAACGTGATGGCGGTCGGAGGCAGCTGGATTGCCCCGGCCGAACTGATCGCGCAGCAACGCTGGGGCGAGATTACCGCTCTCGCCCACGCTGCGGGACAGGTCGGCAGCGCCTGAGGCAACTGCCGCTGTCAGGTCAGGGCTTGCTTGGGTCGACGAAACCGTCGGGTTTGATCACCAGCACGTCACACGGTACCAGATCAAGCAGGCGTTCTGCGGTATGGCCGATCAGCGCGCTGTCCAGTCGCGAGCGCGATACTGCGCCCATGATCAGCAGGTCAATGTTCTCTTTTTCCAGAAAACCGGGCAGGGCTTCCTCCGGATCACCCTCAAGCAGGTGGGTCTCGGCACCCTCGGCGGGCGAGCGGGCCAGCAGCTGGCTGAACGCCGTTGCGTGGTGCTGCTTCACGTCCTGCGCGTACCCTTCATAATCGGCAATCACACTGGCATCGAACACCATGGTCCGGGGCAGCGGGGTGTAGCAATGGACCAGGTCGATCCCGGCGCCCAGTTGTTTGCCCAGGCTGGCGCCACAGGCGATCAGCTTCTGATCCAGCGCGGCGGGTTTGTCTGCACTGTGCAGGGGGTCAACACTGGCGCACAGGCGTTTGATGGTCTTGTCTCCGCGCTTGACCAGCCACAGTGGTGCCTCGCAGTAACGAATTAACTGCCAGTCGGAGCTGGTTAGCAGCAGGCGCTTGAAAACGTTGTGATGGCGGGTGGCCTTGAGTACCAGATCGGGTTTGAGCGTGCTCACTTCACGCAGCACATGACGGTCGAGCCGTTTGCCCCAGATTGCCTTGGTTTCGACCGCGGTGCCCTTTGCCCGCAGCGGGGCTGCCAGTTCTTCAAGGTACTCACGGTGATGGGCGAGCAGCGATTCGCGGGCCTTTTCCAGGGCCGCAGACTCGAACAGCAGGCCGCCATCGAGCGCCGGGATGTAGTCACAGATCATCAGGGTAAGCTGTGCACCCGGGAATTGTCCGAGCAGTGACGTTGCCCTGTCCAGCGCGGGTTGCTGTTGTTCTCGGGTGGGGTCGATCACCACCAGCAGGTTCTTGATATTCATGCAACTGACTCCTGTTGTCGAAGTGACTCCGTAGCTACTCAGCCTAAAACAATCCGCGCCGTTTTACACTGACGTGTATCAAACGCCGAAAGGCTGAAGAATTGGCGTGCCGTGCCGATACAGAGCCATTCTCCGGAGGAAGACATGAACAAGTTCTGGTTGTTGCCGATTGCCGCCATGCTGCTGAGTGGCTGCGGTGCGAGTGGCTACAAGAGGCATTTGGACAACGCCTACGAGGCTTACGCTGATGGTGATTGCGCGCAGGTCATTACTGAGCTGTCGCGGACCGAGCGCCTGATTCGCTCGCGTCCCTATCTGCAGCCCGAGATTTCGTTGTTGAGAGGGCAGTGTCTGGAGCGACAGGGATTCTATCTGGATGCAATCCAGATATACCGGTTTATGCTCGATACCCACCCCAAGAGCGAATACAGCTATCGGGCTGCGGCGCGGCTTGAAACCTTGCGTCAGCTTGGGCATTACGATCCTGAACGGCCCATACCACCGGTCGCAGACTGACCTGGGCGGTGTTGCCTGAGCTTGGCGAGGTAGTGGCAGTCCGCTATTCTCAAGAACCCGTCTGCGCAGGGAACGTCAATGATTTACCTCAAGCTGCTCATGGCTGCACTTGTCTTCTGCAGCTTTCAGGCACATGCCCAGATCTACCGTTGGGTGGATGCTGACGGGCAGGTGCATTTTGAGCAACGGCCACGACCTGGTGCCGATGAGGTTGAGGTTCGTCCGCAGGTAATCGAGCGTGACGAGCGGGTACGCCAGGGTGAAGCGTCAATGGAGCGGCTGGCGGAAATCCGGGCGCAGGAGCGTCAGCAACAGCAGGATCTGCAGGCGCAGCGCCAGCAGCAGCGTCTGAGGTGGTGTCAGGATCTTCGCGAGCGGCTCGCCAAGTTTGAGCTGCGCGCTTACTGGTACGAAGAGGATGCTGACGGTAATCGGGTCGAAGTGTCCAGGGCGCGATTGGAGGAGGCTGAAGCCTCTTTGCGGCAACAAATCGCGGAGCAGTGCTGATATGCATGTCATTCCGGATTCCAACCAGGGGCCTTCGATTGAGCAGCGGCGTATTCCGCGGCACCATTTGAGCGCCTACCTTTGCGTTTACAACAGTCGGAACGGACGGCCGATTGGTTACATCGGCAATATCTCCCGTGATGGCATCATGCTGATCTGCTCGCTGCCGGTCATGCTCAATCAGGAATACGACCTCGAACTGCAGCTACCTGATCTGGACGATCCGCTTGGATCGCAGCGACTGGTATTTCGAGCGCGCAGTCACTGGTGTCGGGCGGACGTTACGCCGGGTCACTATGATTGTGGGTTCAGTGTGATAGCCAATCGCGAGGCCTTTGCCGGATTGGCGCACGCGTTGCAACGCTACTTCCGCTTTGGCCAATTGGCGGATGCCTGACGCCAGTCATTGCGGTAACCTGCCCCTTTGATCGTGGTGAGGGGCGCATGAGCAAGAGCTTTTTCTGGTACGACTTTGAGTCAACCGGCATTGATCCTAGGCGGGATCGCCCGGTTCAGGTGGCGGGTGTGCGCACCAACGAAGCCTTGGAGGAAATCGGCGAGCCGCTGTGCATTGATGCCCGTCTGTCTCCTGATGTGCTGCCACACCCCCAGGCCTGCCTGGTCACTGGCATCAGTCCGCAGCGTCTGGAGCAGGGGCTGGGGGAAGCCGAGTTCATGCATCAACTGCACGAGCAGATGATTCAACCCGGCACTTGCTCAGTCGGCTATAACAGCCTGCGCTTTGATGACGAGATGACTCGGTTCTCGTTATATCGCAACTTTTACGACCCCTACGCCCGCGAATGGCAGGGCGGCAACAGTCGCTGGGATCTGTTGGATGGTCTGCGCGCGGCGCATGCGCTGCGTCCGGATGGGATCGAGTGGCCGCAGGTTGACGGCTTCACCAGTCTGCGACTTGAGCTGCTGACCGCAGCCAATGGCATTGATCATGGTCAGGCGCACGACGCGCTGGCGGATGTACGGGCAACCATCGCTATGGCGCGGCTGTTCAGGCAGGCCCAGCCAAAACTCTATGACTATTTGCTGGGCTTGCGGGACAAGCGGCGCGCAGCGGAGTTTATCGATTTGCAACGGGTACGCCCGCTGGTACACGTGTCCGGGCGGTTTGGCCGTGAGCGCCGCGGGTTGGCGCTGGTTTTGCCGCTGGGTTGGCATCCGGTCAATCGCAATGCGGTCATCGTCTACGACCTGGCTGCTGATCCGGCGGTGCTGACGGATCAATCCCCCGAACAGGTGCGCCAGTTTCTGTACACCCGGACTGAAGATCTCCCCGAGGGGCAGGCTCGTCCGGGGCTGAAGCTGGTTCACCTGAACAAATGCCCGGTATTGGCCGATACCAAGGTGCTGCAGGCTGCCGACATTGAACGTCTGCAGCTGGATATGCCGGCGCTGCTGGCGAACGCGCAGCGGCTGGCGGACTGGCGCACCGGTGGGCAGGCTGCGCTTGCCGAGATTTATGCGGAGCAACATCCCCAGAACGGGGTGGAACAGGAGGCCGAGGTTCAGCTGTATGACGGGTTTCTCTCTGATGCCGACCGGCGTTTGCTGCCGGCGATCCGCGAGGCCGATGGCGCCGCGCTTGTCAGTATGCGCTGGCCGCTGCGTGACCAGCGGCTGGTCGATATGCTATTTCGTTATCGGGCGCGCAATTTCCCCGATAGCCTGTCTGCGCCTGAACAGCAGCAGTGGCTGGCCTATTGTCGAGCGCGCCTGAGTGGCGAGCAGGTCGGCGTGCTGAGCCTAGGTGAATTTCTGGCCAGTATTGATGCGCTGCTGCCGGACATCTCCGTGGATCAGCAGCAGTTACTGCTGAGCTGGCGCGACTACGGCGCCAAGTTGGCTGTGCAGCTTGGTCTGTAATTGCCGGACATAAAAAAACCGATGCCAAGCATCGGTTTTTTTATGTCGCTGAAGCTTAGCCCAGGATAGTAACCCAAGACTCGACGGTGTCACCGCCGTATTGTTCCTTCCACGCTTTCAGGGTCTTGTGGTTGCCGCCCTTGGTTTCGATTACTTCACCGGTGTGCGGGTTCTTGTATTGCTTAACCTTGCGCGCGCGCTTGGTACCGGTGGCCGCGCTTTTGCTCTTGCCTGCGCCCAGCTTGTTGTCCGGGTCGAGGATGGCAGTGATGTCTTTCAGGGACTTGTTGTACTGGCCCATCAGGCTACGCAGTTTTTCTTCGAACTCAATTTCCTTTTTCAGCTTTTCATCATTGGAAAGCGAGTTCAGGCGATCTTTGAGTTCGCGAATCTGTTCTTCGATATGGCGATATTCTTGCAGCATTGACATGAAGTTAATCCTAGCTGGGAGTTGAGATAATCAAGACTGTTGAATAATAGTTTAAGACTAAAAAACGTACAACAAGTTATCTTGGATAACTAACGAATTAATCGTGTAGTTACGGGGTATGTGTACTGTTTCGTCAGACTGATGGTCAAGTTTCCGTTGACAGTAATGAGATAATTGCGGCGCAATCGGGCGATTGACGCCTTGTTGACATAATCCTTCGCTCTGCTGGTCTGTTTGTGGCTGCGCAGTCTCGACGCAGCGGGTAAAATGCCGCAGCCCTGCGGCCATTCCTGGTCTGTCATCGATGCGGGGCAAGTTGCTTATACACAGGAGAGAAAATGCGTACTTTCAGGCTGGTAATCGCGTGCCCCGACCGTGTCGGGATTGTTGCCAAGGTCAGTAATGTTCTGGCGACCTATAACGGCTGGATTACCGAAGCCAATCATCACTCGGACAATCTCTCCGGCTGGTTCTTCATGCGTCACGAGATTCGTGCTGACTCTCTGCCGTTTGACCTTGAAGGGCTGCGCACCGCCTTTGCTCCGATCGGTGAAGAATTTCAGATGGACTGGCGAGTGAGCGACTCTGCAATACGCAAGAAAGTGGTCTTGATGGCAAGTCGGGAGTCGCATTGCCTGGCAGACTTGTTGCACCGTTGGCACAGCGGAGAACTGGATTGCGACATTACCAGTGTTATCTCCAATCATGATGACCTGCGCAGTATGGTTGAGTGGCATGGGATTCCCTTCCACCATGTTCCGGTTGACCCCAAGGATAAGGAACCAGCCTTTGCCGAAGTTACCCGGCTGATTGAGGAGCAACAGGCCGAGTGCATAGTGCTGGCGCGCTACATGCAGATTCTGCCGCCGCAATTGTGCGAGCGTTATGCCCACAAGATCATCAATATTCACCACAGTTTTCTGCCGTCCTTCGTCGGGGCCCGGCCCTATCACCAGGCCGCCCAGCGCGGGGTGAAGCTGATTGGTGCCACCTGCCATTATGTGACTGAAGAGCTGGATGCTGGCCCGATTATCGAGCAGGACGTAGTCCGGATCACCCACCGCAACAATGCCGACGATATGGTGCGTTTGGGCAAGGACGTCGAGAAAATGGTGCTTTCGCGGGGGCTGCGCTACCACCTTGAAGATCGGGTGCTGGTACATGACAACAAGACGGTGGTGTTCAGCTAAGCTGTAAGGGGAGAAACCCGAGCAGGAGGCTATATGCTGAAATCCGTTAAAGTGCGTGACTATATGACCACGGACCTGGTCACCTTTACTCCGGAAATGGATTTGTTCCGGGCGATCGACAAGCTGCTGATGCATCGCATTTCCGGTGCACCGGTTCTGGATGAAAACGGTTATCTGATCGGGTTGCTGTCGGAAGGTGATTGCCTCAAAGGCATTCTTGCCGGCAGCTATTTTGAAGAGGCAGGCGGTAGCGTTGCGTCGGTCATGACCACGGTAGTGGAGACGATCGATGCCGATGCGGACATCGTCAAGGCGGCAGAGCACTTCATAACCCAACGGCGCCGGCGCTTGCCGGTAGTTGATGAGGGGCAGCTCGTTGGGCAAATCAGTCGCCGGGATATTCTGCGGGCGATGCAAACCTACAATCAGCATGCCGCACCCAAATGATGGACGATGACGATGACCTGATACTCAGTCCGCTTGATGCCGGGGCTGCGGGGTTGCCGCCCTCACGGGGAGAGGGATGTCTGGCGCGCTTTGATCCGGATGAACTCACCGACGAGATGGGCGCTGACTTCGGCTCGCTGTTTCAACTTGAGGAATAATGTCAGACCTTGGGCTTGCTGGCGGCAGGCTCAATCGAATGGCATAGTGTCATCATTCGGTATCGCACGGCCCGGTGTTTCGGGCCTGTTTGATACTGCTGTTCAGCAGGGAGCGCGACTGTCTTGATCCTTGGGGGCCGCAACTAGCAATGCTGAAAAAGATTCCTACCCAATCTCTGCGTGTCGGCATGTTTGTCGAAAAATTCTGTGGCTCCTGGTTGCAGCATCCGTTCTGGAGCAAGACGGTGCTGATTGAGGATGTGCGCACGCTTAATACCATTCTGCAAAGCTCGGTTACCGAAGTTGTCATTGATGTCAGCAAGGGGCTGGATGTTGAGGCTGCGCCGTTGCTCAATAACTCCGGGGCAGCGGAGGCACCGTCTGAGGTGGAGGTTGCCGTGGCTGAAGTCGAGGCTGCCAGTGCCGCCGCAAGTCTGTCGGGCGATAAGGTGCACAAGGCCTCGATGGCCGATGAGGTAAAGCGAGCCCAGCAGATATTTCGTAAGGGTAAGCAGGCGGTCAAGGATATGTTCAAAGATGTGCGCCTGGGCAAGGCTGTTGAGACCGAGGGTTTGCAGCAACTGGTAAATGAGATAAACCTGTCACTCAGCCGCAACCCGCAGGCCCTGATCAGCGTGGCACGTATCAAGTCCAAGGATGAATACACTTACCTGCATTCGGTCGCGGTGGCCGCCCTGATGGTCGGCATGGCACGTCTGTGCGACATGACTGAAGAGCAGGTACTTGAGGCCGGAATGGCCGGTCTGCTGCACGACATGGGCAAGGCCGTCATGCCTGAAGCGGTGCTGAACAAGCCGGGTAAGTTGACGGATGAAGAGTTTGCCATCATGCGCTCTCATCCGGCCGAAGGGCATAAGTTGCTGCTGGAATGGGCCGGTGTGCCTGAGGCGGTGCTGGATGTGTGCCTGCATCACCATGAAAAAATAGACGGCACCGGCTATCCCGAGCGGCTGGCCGGGGAGAACATTTCC
This sequence comes from Halopseudomonas oceani, assembly GCF_002903165.1. GTDB lineage: Bacteria > Pseudomonadota > Gammaproteobacteria > Pseudomonadales > Pseudomonadaceae > Halopseudomonas > Halopseudomonas oceani. Next base: position 84,854 of record NZ_PPSK01000005.1, on the reverse strand, counting down.
CTGTTGGCGCGCATGGGCGCGATCTGTGACGTCTACGACGCGATTACTTCAAACCGCCCTTACAAGGCGGGCTGGGACCCTGCTGAGTCGCTTAGTCGTATGGCCAGTTGGCAGGGGCATTTTGACCCGGTTTTGTTCAAGCTGTTTGTCCGCATGCTGGGGATTTACCCGGTTGGCTCCCTTGTGCGGCTTGAGTCCGAGCGTTTGGGGGTGGTTGTGGAGCAGAGCTGCAACTCGCTACTCACTCCCAAAATCAGTGTGTTCTACTCTGTTCGTTTGAAGCAGGCATTGCCGGTTACCCTGATCGATCTGGCGGATGAGCATGAGTCGGATCGAATCATCGGTCGTGAAAGCCCGGAGGATTGGCCGTTCAAGCAGTTGGACCAGCTTTGGCTGCCCACCTGAATGCAAGGCTGAAAAAACCGCCCATTGGGCGGTTTTTTTGTTTGCGGCTTCGCCGCGTCAAGCCAGTGCAGCTTCGCCTTGTTGCGCGGTCGCCGGATCCGGAGTGCGGATCAAGTGGTCGAAGGCAGCCAGCGCAGCGGTGGAACCGGCACCCATGGCGATGATGATCTGCTTGAACGGCACGGTTGTGACGTCGCCAGCAGCAAACACGCCTTCCAGGTTGGTCGCACCGCGGCTGTCGATCTCGATCTCGCCGAAGCGGGTCAGGTTCAGATCGCCGCCCTTGAGCCATTCGGTGTTCGGTACCAGACCGATCTGGACGAAGATGCCGGCAACGTCGACCTGCTTGAGCTCCTCTGTGGTGCGGTCCTTGTAAGTCAGACCGACAACCTTGCTGCCATCGCCACGTACTTCGGTGGTCTGGGCGCTTTTGATGATCTCGATGTTGGCCATCGAACGCGCTTTACGCTGCAATACGTCGTCGGCGCGGAGGGTATCGGCGAACTCCAGCACGGTCACGTGTTCCACAATGCCGGCCAGGTCAATGGCGGCTTCAATGCCGGAGTTACCGCCACCGATGACCGCAACGCGCTTGCCCTTGAACAGCGGACCGTCACAGTGCGGGCAGTAGGCCACGCCCTTGCCGCGGTATTCCTGTTCGCCAGGCACATTCATCTCCCTCCAGCGCGCGCCGGTGGCGAGAATGACGGTGCGGCTGCGCAGAGTGGCTCCGCTTTCCAGACCGATCTCTACGTAGTCACCGGTTTCCAGGCTGGCAGCTTTCTGCTCGGTGATGACATCCACCTCGTACTCCTTGACGTGCTGCTCGAGGCTGGCAACCAGCTTGGGGCCTTCGGTGTAGGGCACGGAGATAAAGTTTTCGATACCGACGGTATCCATGACCTGACCGCCAAAGCGCTCGGCAACGATCCCGGTGCGGATGCCTTTGCGAGCCGCGTAAATGGCAGCAGATGCGCCAGCCGGGCCGCCGCCGACAATCAGCACGTCGTATGGGGCTTTCTCGTTCAGCTCGGCGGCCTTGCGCTTGCTGGCGCCGCTGTCGACCTTGTTGACGATCTCGGCCAGTGTCATGCGGCCCTGACCGAACGGCTCGCCATTCAGGTAAACGGACGGCACTGCCATGATCTGGCGCTGCTCGACTTCGTCCTGGAACAGGGCGCCGTCAATCATCACGTGGGTGATGTTGGGGTTCAGCACGGCCATCAGGTTCAGCGCCTGGACTACGTCCGGGCAGTTCTGGCAGGACAGCGAGATGTAGGTCTCGAAGTGAAACTCGCCTTCCAGGTTGCGGATCTGCTCCAGCAGGGCCGGGTCAGCCTTGGACGGATGGCCGCCGGACTGCAGCAGTGCCAGTACCAGAGAGGTGAACTCGTGACCCATCGGGATGCCGGCAAAGCGGATGCGTGGGGTCTCGCCGGCGGCGCCGACACCCATGCTCGGGGTGCGTTGGTCTTCGGCAGAGACCAGACCGATCTTGCCGGACATGTCGGCGATTTCGGTCGCGAGTTCATTTAGTTCTTTGCCCTTGGGGCTTTCGTCTACGGACACGCTGATTTCAATCGGGTTAACGATATTCTGCAGGTACGTGTCCAGTTGTTTCTTCAGGTTGGCGTCCAACATGTGCGTGTCCTTTGAAAATGGGGTCAAATTTCGGGCATAAAAAACCCGGCCCGCCGACTGCACGCCAGTGGCTGCGCAGCGGGCCGGGTCATCAGGCCGATCTTAGATCTTGCCTACCAGGTCGAGAGAAGGAGCCAGAGTGGCTTCACCTTCTTTCCACTTGGCCGGGCAAACTTCACCCGGGTGAGCTGCAACGTACTGAGCAGCCTTGATCTTGCGAACCATGTCTTCGGCGTTGCGGCCAATGCCTTCGGCGGTGATTTCAACAGCCTGGATCACGCCCTGCGGGTCGATGATGAAGGTACCGCGGTTGGCCAGGCCTTGATCTTCGCGCAGGACTTCGAAGTTACGGCTGATCTGCATGGTCGGGTCGCCGATCATGGCGTACTGGATCTTGCCGATGGTTTCGGAGCTGTCGTGCCATGCTTTGTGGGTGAAGTGGGTGTCGGTCGACACGGCGTACACTTCAACGCCCATTTTCTGCAGCTCGTCGTAGTAATCGGCAACGTCGCCCAGTTCGGTCGGGCAGACGAAGGTGAAGTCAGCCGGGTAGAAGAAGAATACGGACCACTTGCCTTTTACGTCGGCTTCAGTCAGGTCGAAGAACTCGCCGTTCTTGAATGCAGAGGCTTTGAACGGTTTGATTTCGGTATTGATAACGGACATGTAGAACTCCTTCTTGAGTCGTTTCGTCGTTGGTTGAGAAGACAGGAGCTATGGTATGCGCCTGGGTTAAATACTTAAAATAAATTTCAACTAAACTGTGGATAGCTTTTCGCTATTTGGCTGCGCCGCAGGCAATTTCAAGCTAATCGCGGTCCTCTGCCTGAATTGTGCGTTGGGATGTGTGACCGTTGCAGGTGCGGTTGGTTCTTCGGGCTGTCAGCGGCAGAGGATTGCAGTAAAGTACCCAGCGAAGACGCAACGGGACTTACTTTATGCTTACTCATCTGGACGCACAAGGCCGCGCCAGCATGGTCGATGTCACTGACAAGGCCGTCACCGATCGCGAGGCGGTCGCCGAGTCTCTGGTGCGCATGCTTCCGCAGACGCTGGAGATGATCCAGCGTGGCGGGCACCCTAAGGGAGACGTCATGGCTGTGGCGCGTATTGCTGGCATCCAGGCGGCCAAGCGCACCTCTGACCTGATCCCGCTGTGCCATCCGCTGATGCTCACCAGTGTCAAGGTTGAGCTGAGCGTTGAAGCGCCGGATGCGGTGCGTATCCAGGCGCGTTGCAAGCTCGCCGGTCAGACTGGCGTCGAGATGGAGGCGCTTACGGCAGCCAGCATTGCGGCGCTGACTCTGTATGACATGTGCAAGGCGGTGGATAAGGGTATGGTGATTGAACATACCCGTCTGCTCAGCAAGAGCGGCGGCAAGAGTGGCGATTTTCAGGCAGAGGTAACATCGGCGTGATTCAGTTGCAGTTTTTTGCCCGCTACCGCGATGTGCTGGGCAGCGCCGGCGAGGCACTCGCGTGGAGCCCCGAGCTGGCCACGCTTGAGGATCTGCGTCAGTTGCTGCTGGCCCGTGGTGATGCCTGGCAGGTACTCGCCGAGCCGCGGCTTATGTGTGCTCGGAACCAGGAGCTCTGCGCACTGGATACGGCGCTCAATGATGGCGACGAGATTGCCTTCTTTCCGCCAGTGACCGGTGGATGATGTGTTGATCGAGGTGCAGCAGGACCATTTTGACCCGGGTGAGCGTCTGAACCGCCTGCATGCTGACCATTTGGGTGTGGGTGCTGTGGTCGGCTTTGTTGGCTATGTGCGTGATTACAACGAGGGTGACGCGGTGGCGGGTATGTGGCTGGAGCATTATCCGGGCATGACCGAAAAGGCGCTTGCCGGTATTGTTGAGCAGGCACAGACACGCTGGCCTCTGCTGGATGTTCAGGTGCTGCACCGGGTCGGCCAACTGGAGCCGGGCGAGCCGATTGTGTTTGTTGGCGTGGCCAGCGCCCATCGGCAAGCAGCATTTGAAGCCAACGCGTTCATCATGGACTATCTGAAGACCCGGGCGCCGTTCTGGAAGCGCGAAGCGACGCCTGATGGCGAGCGCTGGGTTGAAGCGCGAGACAGCGACGAGCAGGCGCTCGCACGCTGGCAGCAAGATTAGACGGGGCACCTGATGACACAGCAGAAACTGCAGGACGGACTGGGGCGAAGGATCGAATATCTCCGCATTTCAGTGACAGATCGCTGCGATTTTCGTTGTGTCTATTGCATGGCGGAAGATATGACGTTTCTGCCGCGGCAGCAGATTCTGAGTCTTGAAGAGATCGAGCGGCTGGCTCGGTTGTTTGTTGCCCAGGGTGTGCGCAAGATCCGTCTCACCGGCGGCGAGCCACTCGTGCGCCGTGGTGTGGTTGACCTCTGTGGCCGCATCAGCGCGCTGCCGGGGTTGCACGAACTGGTGATGACCACCAATGGTTCGCAGCTGACCAAGCTGGCTCGGCCACTGGCCGAGGCCGGTGTAAAGCGGCTCAATATCAGCCTCGACAGCCTCAACCCGGAACGGTTCAGGAGCATCACCCGCACCGGTGAGTTGCAGCAGGTTCTCGATGGTATCGATGCGGCGCGTGAGGCGGGTTTTGAGCGGGTCAAACTCAACACGGTGGTGCTCAAGGGGCGCAATCACGATGAGGTGCAGGCGCTTGCGGCCTATGTGCTGGAGCGCGGTCTGGATATTACCTTTATCGAAGAAATGCCGCTTGGCGAGGTGGGCCGCGATCGTGGCGAGGCCTATTGCTCCAGCGACGAGGTTCGTGCAGTGCTGGCCGAGCAGTATCGACTGATCGAGAGCGCAGAAAACTCCGGTGGCCCAGCGCGCTATCTGCGGGTTGACGGCTATCCGGATAGCCGGATTGGCTTCATCTCACCACATTCCCATAACTTCTGTGATACCTGCAATCGGGTGCGCCTGACCACGGAAGGGCGTCTGTTGCTCTGCCTTGGACACGAGAATGCGCTGGATATGCGTGCCCTGGTGCGGCGCTACCCGGACCGTGACGAGCCGGTGCGTGACGCGCTTGAAAGGGCGTTGCAGTATAAGCCCGCGCGGCATGAGTTCAGTGTCGGAGGTGACGTTCAGGTACTGCGGTTCATGAACGCGACTGGCGGTTAGGTTGCGGCCACGGGTCTATTGACGCTGGTCAAAACCTGGTTTGCCAGGCGGGCGTAGGCTTTCTCCCATGCCAGAGCAAAGCCGGAGTTTCCCCATGCTGCCCACTATTCGTTGGGATGCCGATCTGATTCGACGCTACGACCACGCTGGTCCGCGTTATACCTCCTATCCCACCGCCGTGCAGTTTCACGACGGTGTGAAGCCGGCAGACTTTCTGCACGCTATCGACGCTTCCCGTGAGGCTGGTCGGCAACTGTCGCTGTACGTACATGTGCCGTTTTGCGCCAACATTTGCTACTACTGCGCCTGTAACAAGGTGATTACCAAGGATCGCAGTCGGGCGCGTGAGTATCTCGCCAGCCTGCAGCGTGAGATGGAACTGGTCAGCGCGCACCTTGGTCCAGATCAGGTTGTTGAACAGCTGCATTTCGGTGGCGGGACGCCTACCTTCCTCAGTCATCAGGAGCTGCGCGAACTGATGGCGGGGCTGCGCAGCCAGTTTAATCTGCGTGATGACGACATCGGTGACTACAGCATCGAGATCGATCCGCGGGAGGCCGACTGGTCTACCATGGGGCTGTTGCGTGAGCTGGGTTTCAATCGCGTCAGCTTTGGTGTCCAGGATCTGGACCCTGAGGTGCAGCGAGCGGTCAATCGGCTGCAGACTCTGGAGCAGACACAGGCCGTGATGGACGCCGCGCGCACGCTTGCCTATCGCTCGATCAACATTGATCTCATCTACGGTTTGCCCAAGCAGACGCCGGAAAGCTTCGCCCGCACCGTTGAGGCGATCATCGCACTCAAGCCTGACCGGCTGTCGGTGTTCAACTACGCGCATCTGCCGGAACGCTTCATGCCCCAGCGCCGGATCAACAGTGCCGATCTGCCTAGCCCCGCGCAAAAGCTGGAAATGTTCGAGAACAGCGTGCGTCAGCTGCTGGCAGCGGGGTATCGCTACATTGGTATGGATCACTTCGCGCTGCCGGATGACAGTCTCAGCATTGCCCAGGAGAACGGCGAGCTGCAGCGTAACTTCCAAGGCTATACCACTCACGGCCATTGCGACCTGATTGGTCTTGGGGTTTCGTCGATCAGTCAGGTCGGTGATCTGTACTGTCAAAACAGCAGCGACCTCAAGGTCTACCAGGAGCGCCTGCAGGCTGATGAACTGGCCACCCAACGCGGGCTGGTCTGTCATTCCGACGATATTATTCGGCGAGCGGTGATTAGCCAGTTGATCTGTCACTTCCAGTTGCAGTTCAGCGACATCGAGTCGCGTTTTGGCATCGATTTCCCCGAGTATTTTGCTTCTTGTCTGCCGATGCTCGAGCAAATGGCGCGAGATGGCCTGATCATTCTGACCCCGGGCGGGATTCGCGTTATGGCTGCCGGCCGGCTGCTGGTGCGCTCTATCTGCATGTTGTTTGACGTTTACCAGAGTGATGCCAGCCAGCAGCGGTTTTCGCGCATCATCTAGAGCTGCCAGCTCGACGCACTTGCCTGCTATTGTGTGGGCAAGCATGGGTTGGTCTGGGGGAAGGTCATGGGGTTGCTCAGTGAGTGCAGCAGACGTCGTCTGCTGCTGGTAGCGGTTGCCGCAGCGCTGGTTGCGCTTTCCTGGCTGGGGCAGGGCGACCGCAACTCGGCGGCTCACCTCGATGCGTCGTTGCTGCAGGCCTCGGTTGCCTTTGCTTCTGCCCGTGCGCTCAATGCACTTATTTCCGTTCTGCAATCCACCACCATCAGCTTTAGCCTGTTTGGCGGCGTAGCCGTCACGCTGGGTGAAATGCTGGACCCGTTCAACGACCTGGTCGAGCAATATGCTTACCTGATGCAATGGGCCATTGGCTCTTTGCTGGCGCAGAAGATACTGCTGGGTTTGGTCGGGCAGACGTTTTTCAAATGGCTGTTGACGCTGTCCGCAGTGCTGCTGGGTGTGGCTCTGTGGTGGCGCGGCGGACGGTATGCCGGACTGTTCGTACGGTTGTTTCTGGCCATTGCCTTTTTGCGCTTTGTGCTGGTCGCGGTGGTATTGGTCAATGGTGAGGTTGATCGCTGGTATCTGGCGCCGCAGAGCAGTGAGCAGATCGGGGTGCTTGATCGTCTTCCTGCCGAGGTTGAGGTATTGGGGGGTGACTCTGGTGCTGATGCCGTCCTGCTGGGGCAGTCGGCAGCGCAGGGTGAGCTCGATACTCGGCTGTCCAGCCTGGATGAGCGGCGTCGACGCCTTGTTGCCGCGCAGCGTGATGCTGCCAGAGCGGTTGCCCGGCAACGGCAAGAGCTGACCTTGGTAGAACAGCAGATGAGCTGGTGGGAACGTTTGAATCCGCTGGCCGAGGTGGCACCGTATGAGCAGGCGCAGGTGCGTCTGTCGGCGTTGCGGGAAAGCTACGCGAGCCTCAGTGAGGAACTCAGAGTAGTCGAGCAGCAGCGTGCTCAGGCCTTGAAGGAGCAGCAGGCGTTACAACGGGAGCAGGGGCCCAGTTGGAGCGAGCTTGGCGAGCAGGTCGCGCGGGTCGGGGATCCACAGACCTACCTGGCCATCAAGCAGGCGCTTGATCAGGCGGTAGACAGTGTACTGCGGGTGATGACGCTGTTTGTACTGCGCACACTCGTGCTGCCATTGCTGTTCTTTTATTTGCTGCTGCGGGGCTTGCGCTGGTTGTGGCGGCTGGATGTTGATCGTCTGTTGCGCCCACCACGCCAACGGCAGGTGGCTTGACGGCGTTCTGATTGCGGTGAGATGGTATTTCGTCATCTGCGCTTGGGAATGTAGTTGGCGGCAGCGGCAATACCGTCTTGTGCTGCGCAATGACATAAAGATCAGCTCTTGCCCCGAGGCAAACCGCCATGCCGATCAAACTCAGCTTTAACCAGAAAATTCTGCTGGCTGCGTGTCTGGTGGTGATCGCTGCTGTTACTGCATTTTCAGTCTACAACGACTACCTGCAGCGTCGTACGTTGCAGGCCAGTCTGCAGACCTATCTCAATGACGCTGGAGCGCTGACCGCGGATAACATCAGCGGCCGTATTTTGTTGCTGGAAACCTGGCGCAGAACGTGCGCAGCGAGCCGCCTGAGCGAGATTACTCACGGCATCGGTGAGATCGATAACATGAACCAGTCGGTTGCGGCGGCTACCCAGGAGCAAACCTCGGTAATCGAGAACCTGAATGTCGATATAACCGAGATCAACACGCTCAACCAGGAAGGCGTCGATCATCTGCAGGCCACGTTACGGGCCTGTGCCTCACTGGAGGATCAGGTGATGCGTTTACGGCAACGGGTCGGCAGCTGCCGCATCTAGCGGTGCGCTAACCGGCCAGCTCGGCAATGGCCTGACGCAGACCGGAGTATCCGGTGCAGCGGCAAAGGTTGCCGTGCAAAGCCTGCTCCAGCTCCGATGCGGTTGCCTCGGGGTTGTTGCGCAGCGCTGCGGTCAGGGTGCTGGCGATCCCGGGGGTACAGTAGCCGCATTGCAGTGCACCGGCGCTGACCAGTGATGCAGCCACGCGCTCGAATACCGGCTCATCACGCAGTCCTTCGATGGTTTCCACAGTACGGCCTTGCAGCTGGCAGGAGAGCAGCAGGCAGGCGGGTACTGATTCGCCGTCGATCAACACGCTGCAGGCGCCGCAACGGCCGATACTGCAGCCTTCCTTCGGGCCGGTCAGGTTCAGATCCAGCCGCAGAATGTCCAGCAGGCGTCGGGTGGGCGAGACCTCCAGTACCTGCTCGCAGCCGTTCACGGTGAATTGCAGTGTCATACGGTGTTCGGTCATGCGCTTTGCTCCTGCATGGCTGCCAGCAGCGCCGCCGGGTCTACCGGCAGGCTATCCGGGCGTATGCCCGTTGCGTTCTCGATAGCGGCTGTCAGCGCCGGGCTGACGGCTTCGATTCCCAGTTCGCCGATGCCTCGCACTGGATAACGTTCGTCGTCGAGTATGTCTTCTATGACGTCGACGCGTTGCTCCGGGGCGTCGGCCAGGGTCGGAATAAGGTAAGCATCCAGGTTGTCGAGCAGGAACTGTCCGTCTTGCATGGGCACATCTTCCAGCAGCGCCATTCCCATCCCCATTACTGCGGCGCCCTCGATCTGGCCGAGGTAGCTGGGGGGATGGATGACCTTACCGCCGGCCGTAATATGGTGAAGCTGCTCGACTCGCACCCGGCCAGTCAGCCGGTCAACGGCAACGCGGGCGACAGTGGCAATCAGCAGTTGCAGGTAGCGTCCGCGCGGGACTTGGTCTGGCCCGGTAGGAAAGTTGAACTGCACCTCTAGCGTCGGAAGTTGCGCGGCGGCGCTAGCTAGCTGCGGGTAACTGATGCACGGTTCGCCGGAAACCGAGTAGAGTCCGGCCGGCCCGGGAGTAAGGTTTTCGCTGCCAGCCAGGATGCGTAGCGCGTCGATCCACCGGGGCTGCAACTGCCGCAGCGCTTCAACCGCAATCACGCTGCTGCGCGAGGCGCTGGTAGGGCCCGAATCGGGGCCGCTGGAGTCGCCGAGACGAATATCAAGGTCCGTAGCTGCACAGCCCAGGTACTCACAGGCCAGGCTCTGCACTGCGGCAATCACCCCCTGGCCGTATTCGATAAACCCGAATGCCAGTTCAATGCGGCCCTCTGCGGTGAGCCTCAGGCGCGCACCACCGGCGTCAGGCAGGCCGTTGCCGAGGCCGTTACCCTGAGCACCCAGCGCCATGCCGACGCCGGACAGCCAACGGTCATCGGCAGCATGGACGGCGCGCTGCCATAGCGGGGAGGACTGCGCGGCATCCAGCAACAGTTGTGGGTGGCAGGGTTGCTGCTGGGTCTGGCCCTCGACCCCGGCATCCTCTGGTGTACGCAGGTTGCGCCGGCGCAGTTCTGCCGGGTGCAGCCCGGCGGCGGCGGCCAGCTTGTCCAGTTGGCTTTCTACCGCAAAGGTCGCCTGGTTGCCGCCAAAGCCGCGGAAGGCGCCGGCCACGCTGTTGTTGGTGTAGACCAGCTGTCCGCTCACCTTGATATTAGGGATTCGGTACAGCGGCGCAGCGGCATGATCGGTCAGGTTGGTAAGCACCGCAGGGCCAAGTGTTGCGTAGGCACCGGTGTCGAGTATTGCGTGTATCTGGTGGGCGAGTAGATTGCCTTCGGCGTCGCAGCCGGTGCGGGCGATAAACTCGACCGGGTGGCGTTTGATGCCGGCGATGGTCGATTCGCGACGATCAAAGTGAATACGCACCGGGCGGCCGGTGCGCAGGGCAAGCAAGCCTGCTGCCGGCTGCATGGTCAGTTCGTCCTTGCCGCCAAAGCCACCGCCGGTTGCCAGACCCATTACGCGTACTTTCTCCAGCGGCAGGTCAAGGATGCTTGCCAGTTGCTCGCGGTCGCGATGGCTACTCTGGCAACCAACCCGGAAGGTCAGTCCGCCTTCGCGGTCTGGCACCACGACGCCGCCCTCGGTTTCCATAAAAACATGCATCTGACGTGGCGTGCGGTAGCGGCCTTCGACCACGAACGCGCAGGTGTTAAAGGCTGTATCGACGTCGCCGTGGGCCAGTTGCGAGCTATCCAGCAAATTGCCGTCCGGGTGCAGGTGTGGGGCTCCATCTGCCAGTGCAGCGGTCGGGTCAGCCACCACTGGCAGCTCGGCATACTGCACCTCAATCAAACTCAAGGCGTGCGCGGCAATTTCAGGGGTGTCGGCGGCGACGGCAGCCAACGCATCACCCAGATAACGAACGTGATCGGTGCAGAACACCGGTTGATCACGGAAGACGATGCCGTAGGTGTTGGCCCCGGGAATGTCGGCTGCGGTAACGACGTCGTGGACGCCAGGCAGCGCTCGTGCGGGCTCAACGTTTATACTGAGAATACGGGCATGCGGATAGGTGCTGCGCAGGATTCGGCCATGCAACAGGCCGGCCCAGGTTAGCTCGTCGGTAGGGTAGTACTGCTCACCGCGCGCCTTGCTGCTAGCGTCAGGGCGCGGTTGCCAGCGTTCTGTAAAATTGTCTGCAGTCAGCGGCCGCGGTGTGAAAGCGTTGGTATTCATGTGCGGCTTTTGCTCCATTGTGCGTGCAACAGATTGGCGGCGACCTTTAGCAGTGGCTGATTGATCAGTTCGGGCAGGTCGCGGGCGAGTAGCGGTTGCAGATCGGATGTGGTCAGCAGCCGTTCGCTGTCAGTCAGCGCCTGCTCGCAGTGCCTGAGCCTGCGTGGTGCCAGGCCCGCACCGCTTGCGGCTAGGCGGTGCTCCGTTAGAGCCTGCCATTGCCAACAACTGGCAATGTTCAGCCGCGGCGGGTTAAAGGCTTCGCGGCTGGCGAGCTTCTCCATAAAAACGCACTGACCTGACGCCTGCGGTGGAATGCGAATATGGGTGATCAGCGCGTGTGCCGGCGGCTGGAGCAACCAGTCTGCCAAGGTGCTCCGTTGCTGCTCGCCGTTGCCCTGAAGCCAATCAACCTGCGCGTCCAGCACCAACAGTGTTGGCACCAGGTCGCCGCCAAAACCGATGTTGCCGCCTAGTGTGGCGATATGGCGGATACCGGGAGCGCCTACTCCAGTCAGGGCCTCATGCAGGGCGGGCAACGCATTGCGCAGCAAAGGCTGTGTTGTCAGCGAGGAGAGACGAGTCAGCGCGCCGATGGACCAATGATCCCCCTCTTGTTGACAGCCTCGGAGTTCCTCAAGTGGGTGCAGGTTGATTGCCTGCTCGGGCCAGCAACCGGCCTTGCTCCAGCCAAGTTGGGCTGCGCTCGCCCCGGCGATGTAGGGGGCCTGATGGCGCGCGGCGAGGACGGCTGCGTGTGCGGCGCTGGTCGGCAATAGAATCCGGGTGTGGCGGCGGTCAGGGTAGGGCGGCAGGGTCACAGTCGGGCTCCATCTGGTCTGTGTCGCAGGGGATGCAGAAAGGATGCCATCCGAAGACAACAGGGCTGCTGTGCTGCTGAATACCTGTCTGAACGGTCAATTTTGTAGCGAGGCCGGCTGTTGACGAGAACTGATGGCTGCCCCTTCTGTTCTTCAAGGGTGCAGAACGGTTCTATATGGTCAGTGCTGGTGCGAAATGGCTGGCCAGCAAGTCTGTGCTGATCGGACGGTCAGGATTTTGTGGGGCTGGGTTTGTGGTCCCGGGTTGCCAGTCCGGCTGATGACCATCATTTTTTACGGCAACCTATTATGGTTGCGTGGGAGTAACCGTGGTTGCAGGGGGCTGTTATCGGCCGCTACTTGGTAACAACGATACGAGAGTATTTGCAGCCACAAAAAAGCCCCGACATGCGGGGCTTCTTGGCAGAGGCTGTTACATCTGTGACTGCAGGTAGTTCTGTTCGCCAACCATCTTGATCAGGCGCAGTTGCTGTTCGAGCCAGTAAGCGTGATCTTCCTCGGTGTCGGCCAGCTGAACCTCGAGGATTTCGCGGGTCTGGTAATCGCCGGCGCGCTCGCACAGGGCAATGGCGTTGGCCAGGTTCTCGCGCACTTCATATTCCAGCTTGAGGTCAGACTCGAGCATTTCTTTCACGGTGTCACCGGGAGTGATGGGCGAGGGCCGCATATCCGGTTTGCCTTCAAGAAACAGCAGGCGCTTTAGAATGGCATCAGCGTGCTGGGTTTCTTCTTCCATCTCATGGTTGATGCGCTCATACAGCTTGGCATAACCCATGTCTTCATAGAGGCGTGAATGCAGGAAATACTGATCACGTGCGCCCAGCTCACCGCGTAACAGATCGATAAGGCAGTTGATGACGTCCGGATGGCCTTTCATGGCTTGGTACTCCACTGGCATTTAAGTGCTGGTCATTGTGCCGAAGCCGAACGCCGTTGTCACCCTGAAATTCCGAGAAAAAATCAATGATTACAATGGTTTATTTGCTTGCTGGTCGTAGGGAGGGAGATAAGCAGAGGCATTTGCGCTCGAGAAGTCTTCTCGTCACGCTGCAAGTATCTGATATTAGGAGTAAAGCAGAGAGAGGAAGGCAGAGGCTGGAGCGGGTGAAGGGAATCGAACCCTCGTATGCAGCTTGGGAAGCTGCCGTTCTACCATTGAACTACACCCGCGCAGGCGTCTTTTTACCAGAGTCGCCTGCGTCAGGGAAGGGGTTAGAGCTGTTGAGTGGCCTGCATCAGTAAACCATAGCTGTGCTGGCGCGCGCTCTGGTCGAAAATCGGGCTGTTGACGATCAGCTCGTTCGCGCCTGTGCGCTCCAGCAATTCCGCCATTTGCGTGCTCACGCTTGCCGGGTCACCGATCAGGCTGCCAGCCAAGGTCGACATCACTTGATGACGCTCATGCGGTTGCCAGAGTGACTCCATATCATGGGTCGGCGGTGGCAGTTGTCCGGGTGTGCCGCGGATCAGGTTGAGAAACGCCTGCTGATGGGAACTGGCCAGGTAATGGGCCTGCTCGCGATCGTCGGCTACATAGGCATTGATACCGAGCATGGCGTAGGGCTCGCTGTATTCGTCGCTAGGGCGAAAGCTCTCGCGGTACAGGCGCAACGCGCTGAACAGATAGTCTGGCGAGAACTGGCCGGCGAAGGCGAAGGGCAGTCCGAGCCGCCCTGCCAACTGGGCGCTAAAGGTACTTGAGCCCAACAGCCAGATCGGGATATTCAGTCCACCGCCTGGCACAGCGCGCAGGCGTTGACCAGGTTCGATTGGCGCGAACAGCTGGCGCAACTCATCGAGCATTTGCGGAAAGTCTTCGCCGTCGGTACGGCCGCGGCGCAGGGCGTTGGCGGTTGCCGGATCGGTGCCCGGGGCACGGCCCAGCCCCAGGTCAATGCGGCCGGGGTAGAGCGACTCCAGGGTGCCAAACTGCTCGGCAATCTGCAGCGGCGCGTGGTTGGGTAGCATGATGCCGCCAGAGCCGATGCGAATGCGTTGCGTACTGCTCGCCAGATACCCCATGACCACCGAGGTGGCGGCACTGGCGATGCCGGTCATGTTGTGGTGCTCGGCGACCCAGTAGCGCTGATAACCCAGTGCTTCGCAGTGCCGGGCCATGGCCTGGGCGTTGTGCAGGGCGTCCGTGGCGGTGGCGCCTTCGCTGATTGAGCAGAGGTCCAGTACGGAGAGAGGAAAAGTTAAGCCGGGCATCTTGGTTCCTGCATATCGGTGTGCAATCCGGCTATGCTAGCCTCCTTTGGCATCGGGTGACACCGCAGCACGCTTATCGTCGTGAAGGGCGGGCCGTAACGGCAGTAGGCGGAGACGCGTCGAACGGGCTTCGTTTCGTTAGGGGGATAGTATTGTGCGGAAGGTTAGGGATGCGGGAAGCGTAAGCCGTTTCTGGCTGCGTTTTGGTCTGCTGCTGTTGGCACAGACGCTGTTGCTGGAATCGAGCCTTGCGGCGCAAATCAGGCTGACTGATGAGACAGGCGCACCGCTGGCCAATGCTGTGCTGTTGATTGACGGGGTGCCGCCCGCACCGGACGACAGCTATGTGATGGATCAGGTTGATCGTCAGTTTAGGCCGCATGTACTGGTCGTGCCGGTCGGAGCGCGGGTGTATTTTCCCAACAGCGATGATGTGCGTCATCACGTCTACTCCTTCTCCGAAGCAAAGTCATTTGAATTGCGCCTGTTCAAGGGTATGGACGCGCCTCCGGTGACCTTTGACCAGGCGGGCGCAGTCGTATTGGGCTGCAATATTCACGATGCGATGGTCGGCTACATTCTGGTTACCGGCAGTCCCCGCTTTGCAGTAAGCGATGCGTCGGGCCGCGTTTCCCTGCCCGATTTGCCAGCAGGCACCTGGCCGGTCTCGTGGTGGCATCCCAGCCGCTTCCAGCAGGCGCCGGCCTCACTGGGAGAGCTGGATCTGGGGCAGGACGGGTTGGTTGTGAGTTTGCCGCTCACACCTGTTCCGGAAGAGCCCGCGCAACCCCTGTCGCCGCTGCAACAGCGTTTCAAGTCGGTGCAGTAGCCTATGCGCTTGGGATACCTGAGGACGCGACTGATTCTGACGTCAGTAGGTCTGCTTGCGCTGGTCCTCGGCGCGGTGTTTCTGGTGGTTTATACCGCAACGGACCTGTCTGCCAACCGACAGGCACAGAAGCAGTTGCAGGTGGGGAGCAATGTATTCAGCAATCTGCTTGAGGCGCGTGCGCATGAGTTGGTGGCTGCGACTGAGATATTGGTCGCCGATTTTGGTTTTCGCCAGGCGGTGGCTACCGGCGATCAGCCGACGATTCGTTCAGCGTTGCTCAACCAGGTCAGACGTATTGGTGCTGACCAGGCGATGTTGTTTGACGCCCAGGGGGTGATGCGTATCTCCTCGGTCAGGAAGGGCGATTCCGTTCCTGGCGATGTGCAGGCGCTGCAGCGCCTGTCCGACCAGGCCATGATTGCGATTATTGACGATCAGCCCTACCTACTGGTCGAGGCGGTGGTTAAGGCGCCGGTAGTGCTCGGTCAGGTTGCGATGGCCTTCAGCCTGGATGAAGAGCTGGCGCGCGAACTGCAGAAGCTCACCGGGCTGGAAATACGGTTTGTCAGCAGCCACGCCGGTAACGTCATGACGAGCTTCTCGACGCTGACTGATACCACGCTTGAAATGCGCGCTGCTGACGGCGGGGAAGTGATGGAAGCCGAAGGGTACCTGACCACCGTCTTCACGCTGCTCGAACAATCCGAGTATCGGGTTGAGGCCCAGTTGGCCAGCCCACTCAGTGATACCTTGGCGAGCTTCGACCTGCTCAAGCGGGAGCTATTGATCATTACCCTGGTAGCGTTGCTCGCGTCCTCGCTGCTGGCGGTACGCCTGTCGGGTAGCCTTGCCCGGCCGGTTGCGCAGTTGGCTGAAGCGGCGACCCGCATCGGTCGCGGTGACTACACCGGTCAGGTCCGACTTGATCGCAATGATGAGCTGGGGTTGCTGGCAGAGCGGATTGATGCCATGCGGGTCGGCATCGCCGAGCGTGAAGACCTGATTGTGCATAACGCTTTACACGATCCGCTGACCGGGTTGCCGAACGTTGGGGTTGTCCGGGAGCAGCTCAGAAGCGCGATTGCCGGTGGGCAGGGCGGGGTGCTGGCGCAGTGCAACCTGCTGACTGCTGACCTGCTGCTGAAGGCCCGCGGGCAAGACTTCATGGATACCTTGATACGGCAGTCGGTGGCCAGCCTTGAGGGCTTTCTGCCTGCCAATGTGCTGCTGGCCTGGCAGCCGGGCAGTGGCTTCTTGTTGCTGCTTAAGGGGCGCGAGCTGGAAGAGGCTGTGGTCATCATGGACGGTGTACTGGCTCGGCTCGGGGAGAAAATGCAGGTGCAGGACATCAAGCTCAGCTCGCAGTGGCTGGCGGGGCTGGTGGCCTGGCCGCTGCACGGACGTGATCCGCAGGAGCTGCTGCGGCAAGCAAGTATCGCGCTGAACGATGCTGCACCCGGTGCAGAGCGTATCGCTGTTTATCAGACGCAGAGTGATCAGGCCTATCAGCGGCGTATTCGTTTGGCACGGGATCTGCGCTACGCTCCGCAGCACCATGAGCTGAGCGCGGTATTCCAACCCAAACTTGATCTGGCCTCCGGCGAGGTACGGCAGGTTGAGGCACTGATGCGCTGGCAGCACAGTGAGCTTGGCATGATCCGGCCTGACGAGTTTATTCCGCTTGCCGAGCAGACCGGCAGCATCACTATGCTCACCGAGTGGATGATCGCGGCAGTGCTGTCGCAGCTATGTGACTGGATTGACCGCGGCATTCACCTGCAAGTCGCCATGAACCTGTCAGCGCGCGACCTTGATGATCCCGAGTTTCCACGGCGCGTCGAACGGATGCTGCGTGCCCAGCAGATCAGTCCGGATTATCTCTCTTTGGAAGTGACCGAAAGTGCGGTCATGCGCGACCCGCAGGCCAGCATTGACAGTCTGCTGGCATTACGCGATCTGGGGATTACTCTGGCGGTGGATGATTACGGAACTGGCTATTCGTCGCTAGCGACGCTCAAGAGCTTGCCGGTCCAGGATTTGAAAATCGACAAGTCCTTTGTCCTGCAGCTGGGCGAAAACAGCGATGATGCAGTGATCGTGAAATCGACCATCGAGCTTGCCCATAACATGGGGCTGAAGGTCATCGCTGAGGGAATTGAAAATGCCGGTTCGCTCGCCTGGCTCAAGGCACGTCATTGCGATGTGGTTCAGGGTTACTTCATAAGCCGTCCGCTGTCTGCCGCTGATCTGGAGCGCTGGATGGATGAGACGCGCGGAACGTTTGTTTAGATGGGCTGCCATGAAAAAAACTGCTTTGTGTGGAATCGGCTTGCTGTGCCTGGCTGGCACGGTCTGTGCTGATACCGGTGGCCGCCTGCTGGCGACCGGAGGGGTGACCAACATCGAAGGCTCAGCCGGTGGCGGCATCGTGCCGTGGGCGGTACTGTCCGGCTACGGTGCTCGGGGCGAGTGGGGCGGTGATGCGTTTGCTACTCGCGTCGACACGGGGGACTATCGGCTCGACGCCTTCGGTGCTTCGCTGGCATTCAACAACCGGGTGGAGCTCTCGGTGGCGCGGCAGCGACTGGATATGGATGCGTTGACCAAGGCGGCAGGCCTGCCGCATAAGAGTCTCAATCAGGATATCTTTGGCGTGAAGCTGCGGTTGTTCGGGGATCTGGTGTACGACCGCTTGCCGCAGGTCGCGGTGGGCGCGCAGTACAAGCGTCAGACTAACCTTCTGATTCCGTCGCTGGTTGGTGCCCGTCGGGATTCGGATACTGATTATTATCTCGCCGGCTCCCGCCTGTTCCTGGGCGCAGTGGGCGGCTACAACCTGCTAGTGAGCGGCACACTGCGCTATTCGCGGGCCAATGAAACCGGGCTGTTGGGTTTTGGTGGTGACCGGCGTGACAGTCGGACACTGCTCAAGGAGGGGAGTGTGGCGCTGCTGCTCAACCCTCGCTGGGTGGTGGGGGTTGAGTATCGGGAGAAGCCGGACAACCTGTCGTTTGCTGGCGAGAGCGATTGGCAGGATGTGTTTGTCGGTTATTTCCCGAGTAAGCGTCTGGCTCTGACTGCTGCCTGGGCTGAGTTGGGCGAGATTGCCACGCTGGAGGACCAGCGAGGCCTCTTCCTTTCCATGCAGCTGAGTTACTGAGGTTCCCATGCGCAGACAATTACGTGCGACGGCTAGTGTTGCGCTTATTCTGTTCGGCCTCGTCGGGTGTGCCGCCAGCCCGGCGCCGGAGAACGACAGCCTGTACCAGGCGATGGGAGGCCAGGCTGGCATCAATCGCGTGGTGGAAGGACTGTTGTACCAGATCGCGGATGACGAGCGTATTGTTCATCACTTCGCTGACACCGACATAGCGCGATTGCAGGAAAAGCTGCAGGAGCAGTTCTGTGTCGAGGCGGGAGGCCCTTGTGTGTATTCCGGCGACAGCATGGCTGACGTGCATGCCGGATTTGAGCTCACCGAAGCGGACTTCAATGCGCTGGTTGAAGACCTGATTGCGGCGATGGAGGCCGAGCAGTTGCCGGTGACAGTGCAGAATCGCCTGCTGCAGCGGCTTGCGCCAATGCGCGCAGATATTATTTACCGCTAGCTGCTGGTACCCGGCTTGTCGGCGTCAAGCATCCTGATTTCGGTGATCAGGCTGGCCGAGGGCATACCGATTGCTGCCCCCTGGGCAAAGTGAATGCCCAGCGCCTGAACCTTCTTCAGAACAGCAGGGCTGTGCACGAACTCTGCGACGGTCTGGATGCCGAGCTCTTCGGCGAACTGGACGATGCCACGGCACAGGGTGACCGCAGTCGGGTTCTCGTCCAGCTGGCGTATCAGGCTGCCATCGATCTTGATCAGGTCGACATTGAGCCGCATCAGGTGCTCGAAGTTGGAATAGCCGGTGCCGAAATCGTCGATGGCAATGCGGCAGCCCAGCGCCTTTGCGCGATCGATAAACTGGCGCACAGCGGCGTAGTTTTCGATCCCTTCGGACTCCAGAATTTCGAAGATGACACGCTCACCTATGACGTGGCTGTCGACGGTCGTGATGATGTAATCGGCCAGCTCGGGGTCAAGTAGGTCCTCGCAGGACAAATTGATGGAGAAGCTGTACGGCTGATCAGCGAAGCGCTCAATCGCACTGTCGATCATGCAGCGGGTGATTGCGCGGTACAGGCGCACCTTTTTCGCCAGGTCGAGAAAGTGAATAGGGCTGACCGGTTCACCCTGCTCGTCGATCATCCGCACCAGGCATTCGTATTTTTCGATACGTTGGCTCGCGACATCCATGATCGGCTGGAAGAAGGCGACGATACGCTGCTCGTCCAGAGCTGCGCGCAGCCGGTTGGCGCCAATCAGATTTTGTTCGTAGCCCTCGCGAATGCCCTGGCTGGCGTCGTAGAACACAAAACTCTCGTTATCGGTGCGCGCGAGCTCCAGTGCGATGTTGGCCGCCGGCAGCAGCTGCTCCCCGGTCAGGTCCCGGGCATCACGTTGATTGCAGCACGCGACGCCGACGCTGGCACTGAGCGGGATGTCCTGTTCCTGCCACTGAATGTTCAGATTGCTGATGAAGTCCAGCAGTCGTGTCAGGGCTGGGGCCAGCTGCTCCTCGCTGTGATGGCCGGGCAACCAGATTGCCAGTTCGTCGGCCGGCATGCGGTAAAGGCGGCTGCCGCCCCAGTCTGCACGTTCATCCAGGTGCTGCTGCAAGGCCTCGGCCAGCGTCGCAATGACATGGTCACCACACTGGTGGCCATAGAAATCGTTGATCTCCTTGAAGGCATCCAGGTTCAGTAGCAGCAGGCTGGCGGTGTGGGTCTTTTTCAGGTCGGCCAGCAACCGTTCGCGGTTCGGCAGATGGGTGAGGGTGTCGGTGTAAAGGTTGTGCAGCTGGCGTAAGGTGCCGGCGACCAGATACAGGATCAGCGCCGAAATAATCAGCATAATGGCGCCGGCAAGCAGCTGAATCCGGGTGCTGCTTTCGCGCATGGGGGTGAGCACCGCATCAATCTCTGACTGTGGGACGCCGATACCAAAGATCATGCCGGCCCGGGTCGGGGAGAAAAACAGGCTGTAATCCTGCTGGCCAACGTGATGCAGCAACTGCTGCATGGGGGAGGACAGTTGCCGGGTGTTGATGACCGGCACCGGCGCTTCCTGCAGCCGCTGATGCAGTTGCAGCGCAGTGACACTGTCGATCAGTTGCTGGGCACGGTCGACGTCAGGGGCGTCGGACAGGCTGGACAGGTTGCGGTTCTCGTGGTCGAGCAGGAACGCAAAGGTGCTGGGGGTGACTTCGACTCGGCTTACGGTGCGAATGACGTCGTCTGCCAACCAGTCGGTCATCGCCAGACCAACCGGGCGGCCGGTCTGGTCGCGAATCAGTGTGGCATGGCTGATCACCACACTGTTGATGCTGCTTTTGTAGTAGGCAGCCGTCCATTGCTGGGCGGGGTCCCCAGGGCTGGGCAAGTCACGCAGGCGCTGGAACCAGCCGCTGAGGCGTTGCTGCTCGTCTGCACTGAGCGGCTCGACCTGGATACTCTGTCCCTGACGATAGGCGTAGCGGGCGGGGCGACCCCCTTCTACATACCATAGACTGCTGCCGTAACTGTCGGGCAGATCCTGCAGCGCGTTGCGCAGGGTGCTGGCCAGAGCTGCGGGCTCCGACGGTGTGCGTAGCAGTAGGCCGCCGGCGCGGGCAAGGCCGCGTGTGCTTTGCTCCATCAGGCGGTGATGGGCGTTGATACGGTCAAGGTTGGCGTAGAAGGTGTCGGTAATCTGGCGTTCGCGCAGCTTGCCCATGGCATTTTCGGCGAACTCCAGATTCAGGCTGGCGATCAGCCAGCTACCGACCAGAAACAGCCCGACCAGCAGGCTGAGTAGAACCATGATCGCGCGTTTGACTGGCAGCATCCTTGTTACCCGAGTGTGTTAGCGGCTATTGAGGCGCTGTTGCAGAGCGCTGCGCGCGCTGGTCAGCTGGTCATTGCTGAGTTTGCCTGACAGCTGTTCGACGTAGCGACGGCTGCGAGACTCCCCGTTCATCAGCGCAAGGCTGAGCCAGAAGTAGGCCTGCTCCAGGTCTTGCGGCCCACCGTCGCCTTGCAGGTAATCAAGTCCCAAACGGTACTGTCCTTCGGCGGAGTCACGCTCTGCGGCCTCGCTGAGCCACTGGCGAGCGGAGGCCGTACCGGGATGGCTGCGCGCGAGCTGCAGCATGGCGGGCACGTGCTCTGACAGCGCAGCACGGCGCAGCTGACCCTCTGCCTTTTCCGGGCTGACGGCGGTCCCGGTTCCGTTCAGGTAGGCCAGGGCCAGTTGGTAGCGGGCCTCGGGTTGGCCACTGCTTGCTGCCTTTTGCAGCCAGGTGAAGGCTTCGATGTCGCTCTCGCTGCTGTTTTGCTGTTGCAGCAGATCGGCCAACAGCAACTGGCCCGCAGTGTCGCCCTGATCGGCAGAAGCGCGCGCCCAGCGCAGCGCCATGCTGCTCTGTCCGGTGCTGCTGACAATGCTCGCCAGGTGATGCTGGGACTTGGCATCGCCCGCGGCAGCTGCCGCTTCACAGGCCGTCGCGGCCTGGCTGTAGTTGCGGATGGCGAACAGCAGA
This sequence comes from Halopseudomonas oceani, assembly GCF_002903165.1. GTDB lineage: Bacteria > Pseudomonadota > Gammaproteobacteria > Pseudomonadales > Pseudomonadaceae > Halopseudomonas > Halopseudomonas oceani. The sequence continues at coordinate 63,142 of NZ_PPSK01000005.1, read as the reverse complement.
TAGCAGTTTTCCTGCTGGCTGGTCGCTGCACTGCTGCTGCCGGAGGTGCTGGTGGTAGAGCTGGCGGAAGGCGCTTCGCTGGGTTGTGGTACCCGGGCGGCAAAGTCGCTCACCTGCTGAGGGCAGGAAAACTGATAGCCAGCACGTAGTCGTTGCAGGTTCTCGCGGGTGGGTTGCTCGGCCTGGTAGCGTTGGCCGATGGCCTTGCAGCGGGTGTCTCGTTCTTCCTGGACCAGTGGCACGTAGTCAGCGTAATCCGCGTCGTTGGTGTGTTTGTTCAGGTAGCGGGTGAGCGGGTCAATATACTGCTGCGCAAACAGGGCCTCGACTTCCGCGTGACGTTGCTGGGCCGCCGGGTCGTCGGTCAGCCTGCTCGCGAGTTCAGCCAGGCGCTGGCTTTGGCTCTTGATCACGTCGCCCGACCGGCTGAGGAGGCTATCGGGTTGAGACAGGCTTTGGCATCCGGTGAGGGTGATGCTCAGTCCCAGTAACAGGGCGATGTACGCGCGCATGATACCTCTCGAGTTACGGCCGGCTGGGGCGGGATGGCTGGCCGTGGTGACAGTGGATGGCGAAGCTCAGTGTGGCGCTCACGCGCCTGCCGAGGCAGTAGTCTGGCCTTCCTTTGCCGCTATATCGCCAAGCAGTTTATCAGAAGGTTTGCCGGGACGAACCAGAACTCGACTGCGGACGGGCAACCATTGGTAGATCCGCTCTGGCGTCGCTGGTTCTGAAACTGGAACGCTTCTTGCGTAGACCTCGATACAACGCAATCTGCGTCAAATATTTGATCTGGGGACCTTTTCATCGATGGCTGTTGATCGCGCGCAAATGATGGGCACTATGCGGACCAACCTGGCCGGTTTGCGCCACGGCAGTCTGGGGATCCCTATTTTGCTGTTGGTGATGCTCGGCATGATGATGCTGCCGATCCCGCCGTTCCTGCTCGACGTTCTGTTTACCTTCAACATTGCCCTGTCGCTTGTGGTATTGCTGGTTGGCGCCTACGCCTTGCGCCCGCTGGACTTCGCGGTGTTCCCGACCATTTTGCTGGTAGCGACATTACTGCGTCTGGCACTGAACGTCGCCTCCACCCGTGTGGTACTGCTGTATGGCCACGAGGGGGGGGATGCTGCCGGTAAGGTGATTCAGGCCTTCGGTGAGGTGGTTATCGGCGGTAACTATGTGGTCGGTCTGGTGGTGTTCGCGATCCTGATGATCATCAACTTCGTGGTTGTCACGAAGGGTGCCGGGCGTATCTCGGAAGTGAGCGCGCGCTTCACCCTGGATGCAATGCCCGGCAAGCAGATGGCGATTGATGCTGACCTCAACTCGGGCCTTATTGATCAGGAACAAGCCAAGGCACGTCGTCAGGAAGTCGCCCAGGAGGCCGAGTTTTACGGCTCCATGGACGGTGCCAGCAAGTTTGTTCGTGGTGATGCCGTCGCCGGTCTGCTGATTCTGTTCATTAACGTGATTGGCGGCCTTGCCATCGGTATGGCCCAGCACGGCCTGCCGTTCGCCGAGGCGGGTCGGATCTACGTACTGCTGACCATTGGTGACGGCCTGGTGGCGCAGATTCCGTCGCTGCTGCTCTCGACGGCTGCTGCGATCATGGTTACCCGTGTATCGACCTCCGAGGACATGGGCGCTCAGGTGCAGCGCCAAATGTTTGCCTCGCCCAAGGCGCTGGCGGTCGCGGCGGCGATCCTTGTCGTCATGGGCTTGATTCCCGGTATGCCCCATTTCTCGTTCCTGAGCCTCGGCGCATTGGCTGCTGGCGGTGCCTACTTCATTGCCAAGCGTCAGCAGGTCAAGGCCGAGGAAAAGGTTGAGGCCGAGCGTCAGCAGGCGCAACTACCTGCGGTACAGTCGCCCGAGACCCGTGAGCTGGGTTGGGACGACGTTACTCCGGTGGATATGGTGGGGCTGGAGGTTGGTTATCGGCTGATTCCGCTGGTTGACCGCAATCAGGGTGGCCAACTGTTGGCGCGAATAAAGGGCGTGCGCAAGAAGCTGTCGCAGGACCTGGGTTTTCTGATGCCGTCTGTTCACATCCGCGACAACCTGGATCTGGCGCCCAATGCTTATCGCCTGACGCTCATGGGGGTGGGTGTTGCCGAAGCAGAGATCTACCCCGACCGTGAGCTGGCAATCAATCCGGGTCAAGTGTTTGGCGAGATCAAGGGCGTGCCCGGCAAGGATCCTGCGTTTGGTCTGGATGCGGTCTGGATCGAGCCGAGCCAGAAGGATCAGGCGCAGTCGCTCGGCTACACCGTGGTGGATGCCAGTACCGTGGTCGCCACGCACATCAACCAGATTCTCCACAAGCATGCCCATGAGCTGATCGGTCACGAAGAGGTGCAGCAGTTGATGCAGGTGCTCGCCAAGGCCTCGCCCAAGCTGGCGGAGGAGCTGGTACCGGGGCTGATTTCCCTGTCGAATCTGCTCAAGGTGCTGCAGGGATTGCTGCAGGAGCAGGTACCGGTCAGGGATATTCGGACCATCGCCGAGGCCATCGCCAACAACTCGAACAAGAGTCAAGATACCGGCGCACTGATTGGCGCAGTCCGGGTCGCGTTGTCGCGCTCAATCGTGCAAAGCATTGTGGGGCTTGACTCTCAGCTGCCTGTGATCACGCTGGAGCCAAGGTTGGAACAGATGTTGCTACAGAGTATGCAGAAGGCCGGTCAGGGCGCAGACGACGGTATGTTGCTGGAGCCTGGCATGGCTGAGAAGTTGCAGCGCTCGCTGTCCGATGCCGTACAGCGGCAGGAAGTGCAGGGCAAGCCGGCAGTGCTGCTGGTGGCGGGGCCGATTCGAATGATGATGGCCAAGTTTGTCCGCTACGCAGCCCCGGGCGCCCATGTACTGTCCTACCAGGAAATTCCGGACAGCAAGCAGGTCACCATCATTGCGACGGTTGGCCAGAACTGAACTGCAGCACTCTGAATGAATGACAGCAGCCGCCAGTGGGCGGTGCCAGAAAAGCGACGAGGTCAGTCATGAAAGTCAAACGTTTCTTTGCCGCAGACATGCGCCAGGCGATGAAGCTGGTTCGCGATGAGCTGGGCGCGGATGCGTCGATCATCGCCAATCGCCGGGTTGCCGGTGGCGTCGAGCTGACCGCTGCGCTGGACTACGAGGCGCCCCGTCTGACCACGCCGACACCGGGTCTGGATAGCGAATTGAAGAAGACCCAGGAGCGCATTGTTGCCGCCCGCGCCGAGCTGGAGGTGGGCGAGATGGCTTCCCACGACCAGCCATTGGTCAATCGCCAGCTGTTTGGTGACAGCATGCGCCACGCGGCGCGTCAGGGGTCGGTAGAAGCCCGCGACCTGCTGGATCGTCTGATTCAGGAACCGGTTGAGCCGGCTGCAACCAGCGCGCGGCCTGCAGCGGCTGAAGCGGCGCCGGCTCAGTCTGGCGATGACGCTGGCCTGAGTGCGATGCGCGCCGAGCTTGCGGGTCTGCGAGAGATGCTTGAGTCGCAGCTGGGGGGGATGGCCTGGGGACAGCTCAATCAGCATAAGCCGAAGCAGGCTGGCCTGTGGCGACGGCTGACCCAGATGGGGTTGCCAGCTGAGGTCAGTCAGGATTTGCTGCGTCAGGTTTCTGACGTGACCGAGCCGCGTCAGGCCTGGCGTATGCTGCTGGCCTATCTGGCGCATCGTGTGCCGGTGCTGCGCGAAGAGCCGCTCGATGCCGGCGGCGTGATCGCGCTGGTCGGCCCTACCGGGGCTGGCAAGACCACGACCCTCGGCAAGCTGGCTGCCCGCTACGTGCTTAAGCACGGCAGTCAGCACGTTGCTCTGGTGACCATGGACACCTACCGTATCGGTGCCCATGAGCAGCTCCGCACCCTGGGGCGAATTCTCAACGTGCCGGTCAAGGTGGTTGACGAAAAGCAGGATCTCAACGATGTGCTGGCCGATTTTGCCGGCAAGCGACTGGTGCTGATCGACACTGCTGGCCTGCAGGCCAATGATCCCTATCTGCGCGGGCAGCTTGATACGCTGGCTCGTCAAGGCCACCGTGTACGCAACCTGCTGGTGTTGGCCGCAACCAGTCAGCATCGAGTAATGAAGGCTGCCTATCACACCTACAAGGCTTGTGGGCTTTCCGGCTGCATTCTCACCAAAATTGATGAAGCAGCTACGCTTGGTGAGTCGCTGGGGCTGGCGATGGAGCAGGGTTTGCCGGTAGCCTATCTGGCAGATGGCCAGCGCATACCGGACGATATCAGCCGTGCTGTTGGGCACCAACTGGTCAGTCGTGCCGTCAGCATGGCTGGCAACGATGCTCCGGCAGATCAGACCATGGCCGACGTTTTTGCCGGTATGATGCATACCCAGCGGGCAAGTTAAGCAATTTCACAGAATTAAGGTAATCAGCGCAGATGGGCAGCAAACATCCGGTTCAGGTAATCGCAGTCACCGGTGGTAAGGGTGGCATCGGCAAGACCAACGTGTCGGTGAACCTCAGCCTTGCTCTGGCGGAAATGGGGCGACGCGTCGTTCTGCTTGACGCTGACCTTGGTTTGGCGAATGTCGATGTGCTGCTTGGTCTCAAGCCCAAGGCCACGCTGGCTGATGTGTTGGAAGGCAAGTGCGACCTGCGCGACGTTCTGGTCACCGGCCCTGGCGGCATCCGTATTGTGCCTGCCGCTTCAGGTGCGGCCAACATGGTCAGCCTCAGTCACCAGCAGCATGCCGGTTTAATCCAGGCGTTCAGCGAGATCGGTGACAATATCGATGTACTGATCGTGGATACCGCAGCAGGTATTGGTGATTCAGTTGTCAGCTTTGTGCGCGCCGCCCAGGAAGCGCTGGTGGTCGTCTGTGACGAGCCGACCTCGATCACCGACGCCTATGCATTGATCAAGCTGCTCAACCGTGATTACGGCATGACTCGTTTCCGCGTATTGGCCAATATGGTCGGCACGCCGCAGGAAGGTCGCATGGTCTTTGCTAAGCTCACCAAAGTGACAGACCGTTTTCTCGACGTCGCGCTGCAGTATGTCGGTGCGGTTCCCTATGACGAAGCAGTGCGCAAATCGGTTCAGAAGCAGCGCGCGGTATTCGAAGCGTTCCCGCGCAGCAAGGCCTCACTGGCGATTCGCGCGATTGCCCAGAAAGTGGATGCCTGGCCTTTGCCGGCTAACCCGCGCGGACACCTTGAGTTTTTTGTCGAGCGTCTGGTGCAGCCCACAGGGTCTGGTCTATGACAGCACAGGCTGGCGGATTGAGCATGTATACACGAGCACAGAGTTCAGCAGGAGAACAGGATCGTCTCGTCGAGCAATATGCTCCTTTGGTCAAGCGGATTGCCTATCACTTGCTGGGGCGCTTGCCATCCAGCGTTCAGGTTGAAGATCTTATGCAGGCGGGCATGATCGGCCTGCTCGAAGCCTCCCGCAAATTTGATTTCGGCAAGGGTGCCAGCTTTGAAACCTACGCCGGTATTCGCATTCGCGGTGCGATGCTTGATGAAGTGCGCAAGGGGGACTGGGCGCCGCGCTCGGTTCACCGCAATACCCGTATGGTCAGTGATGCGATGCGTGCTGTGGAGGCGCGACTTGGGCGTGACGCTAAAGATCACGAGATTGCTGCCGAGTTGGAGATGAGTCTCGAGGAGTACTATACGATTCTCAGCGACACCGCCGGCAGCAAGTTGTTCAGCTTTGATGACCTGCTGGAGTCGGGTGCGCCGGCCGATGTGCAGGGCGGGGAAGAGCCTTTTTCGGGGCTGCAGGATGAGCGCTTCAGGGCGGCTTTGATTGAGGCTATCGACAGTTTGCCGGAGCGTGAGCGGCTGTTGCTGTCGCTTTATTACGACGAGGAGCTTAACCTCAAGGAAATTGGCGCCGTACTGGGCGTCAGTGAATCGCGGGTCAGCCAGTTGCACAGTCAGTGTGCTGCCCGACTGCGTTCGAAGCTGGTCAGTTGGCGAAATGATTGATTTTGTCGTCAACATCCGGACAATGCTCGGATTGCTCGACAGGTACTAGCAGTGTTGTGCCGGTCGCCAGGATGGTGACACGAAGGGCGCGTCCGATCAGTCTGCTGATGGCAGTCGATTGATCAGAGCTTCTTTTACGGCTTGTTTGGTTATTTGCGATGGGTTTCTGGGGTGCAGGCCTGCACATTCCCTGGTTTGTACGGAGGTCGACTTGGACAAGAACATGAAAATTCTCATCGTTGATGATTTTTCGACGATGAGGCGCATCATCAAGAACCTGTTGCGCGACCTTGGGTTTACCAACACAGCCGAAGCCGACGACGGCAATACTGCGCTGCCGATGTTGCAGAGTGGCAGTTTCGATTTCCTGGTGACGGACTGGAATATGCCCGGCATGAGCGGCATCGACCTGTTGCGTGCGGTGCGTGCCGATGAACGGCTCAAGCACCTTCCGGTGCTGATGGTAACGGCCGAGGCAAAGCGCGACCAGATCATTGAAGCCGCGCAGGCAGGCGTTAATGGTTATGTGGTTAAGCCTTTCACTGCGCAGGCATTGAAAGAAAAGATCGAAAAGATCTTTGAGCGAGTTCAGGCTAAATAATAATCAACCGGGGTACAGGTTATGGCTTTGAGTAAGGATCCCGGCCAGGCGACTGCTCAGGAATTTGAACATTCGCTGAAGGACAATGCGCACCAGCTGGTTGGTCACCTCGAAAGCGGCAACTTCGGTGAAGCGTTGCTGGTCATTCATGCGATCAACCAGGCGCGTGACCGCGGCCTCTACCACGAAGTGGGACAGCTGACCCGGGCGCTGCACAACGCGATCGTCAATTTTCAGATCGATACCACCCATGCGCTGGGGGCTGATACCGACTCGTCCAAAATTTCCGATGCGTCCGACCGGCTCGACTATGTGGTTCAGCTGACCGACAAGGCAGCCAACCGCACGATGGATCTGGTTGAGGTCAGTGCGCCCAAGGTCGGTGATCTGGGGCAGCAGGCTAGTGCCTTGAAGGCAGATTGGCAGCGGCTACAGCGCCGCGAGATGGCGGCCGATGAATTCCGTGATCTCTATCGCCGGGTTGGCGAGTTCCTTGAGCACACCGAAAGTACCAGTAAGGATTTGTCGACCAATCTGAACGACATCCTGCTGGCGCAGGATTATCAGGATCTGACCGGTCAGGTCATCAAGCGTGTGATCACGCTTGTGCACGATGTCGAAGAGAGTCTGGTCAATCTGGTCCGTATGGCGGGGCAAGTCGACCGCATTACCGGCATCAACCATGGCGATACGCCGGAAGAGGCAAAAAAATCCTCCTCCAGGGGTGAAGGTCCGCAAATTCATGCCGATAAAAGGGAAGACGTTGTTTCCGGTCAGGATGAGGTCGACGACCTTCTGTCCAGTCTCGGATTCTGATGTCAGCTGTAGCTGCCGTGCATCAGGCGCGTCGGCAGTTTGACTGCCCAAGGTGGCAACCTGGCAGCAACGTTGAATGACGGCGCAGTGCCTGGACGCAAGTCCGTGGTGGTGGTGCGTAGTCTTCCGATAACACGCCCGAGGGGAGTGGGTGCATGAGTTTCGATGCGGATGAAGAGATTCTCCAGGACTTTCTGGTCGAGGCCGGCGAGATTCTCGAGCAGTTGTCCGAACAGTTGGTCGAGCTGGAAAACCGGCCTGACGACATGGATCTGCTTAACGCCATCTTCCGCGGCTTTCACACCGTAAAAGGCGGCGCTGGCTTTCTGCAGCTCGATGCCCTCGTTGCCTGCTGTCATATCGCTGAAAACGTGTTCGACATTCTGCGCAAGGGTGAGCGAACGGTTTCCCCCGAGTTGATGGATGTTGTGCTGCAGGCGCTGGATACGGTCAACGGCATGTTCGCCCAGGTTCGAGAAAGCGAAGAGCCTACGCCTGCAGACCCGGCATTGCTGGCAGCACTGTCGGCCCTGGCTCAGCCCGCTTCGGCTGACGAAGTTGCTGCGGCACCTGCTGCCGTCGAGGAAGCCGAACCTGAAGCCGAGCCGGTTGAAACGGCCGCCCCTGCAGCTGCGGCTGACGGTGATATTACCGACGACGAATTTGAGCAGCTGCTGGATGCCCTGCACGGCGATGGCAGTGCGCCGACTGCGGCAGCCAAGGCTGCCCCCGAGCCGGCCGCCAGTGCGGCATCCGACGAGATATCCGACGACGAATTTGAAGCGCTGCTGGATGAGCTGCATGGCGCAGGTAAAGCGCCCTCGGTCGCGGCTGGCGCCGCTGCACCTGCCGAGTCGTCCAAACCTGCCGCTGCCGCTGCCGCTGCCGGTGGAGACGAAATTACCGACGACGAATTCGAAGCGCTGCTTGATCAGCTGCACGGCAAGGGCTCTGCGCCCGGTGCTGTTGAAGCGTCCGCTGCGCCTAGTTCGCCCGCCGCACCCGCTGCAGACAGTGCGCCAGCGACTGCCGGCGGCGACGATCACATCACCGACGATGAGTTCGAGGCGCTGCTTGATCAGTTGCACGGCAAAGGTTCTGCGCCGGGCCTGGCCGAAGACGGTGCCGGGGCCAGCAAGCCAGCCGCGAAGGCGGAATCAGGCACCCCCCCTGCAGCCAAGGCACCTGCACCTGCAGCCAAGCCCGACGTCAAACCCGAGGCCAAGCCGGCAGCGAAGGCTGCGGCGCCTGCTGCAGCCAAGGCTCATCCTGCTGGCGAGGCACCAGCTGCCGATACCACCGTGCGAGTCGACACTGCGCGGCTTGACGAAATCATGAACATGGTTGGTGAACTGGTGCTCGTGCGCAATCGACTGGTGCGCCTGGGCGTGGCCAGTGGCGATGAGGAACTGGGCAAGGCTGTCGGCAATCTGGATGTGGTCACCGCCGACCTGCAAATGTCGGTCATGAAGACTCGGATGCAACCGATCAAGAAGGTGTTCGGGCGCTTCCCGCGGGTTGTTCGTGATCTGGCGCGTAACCTCAAGAAGGAAATTAATCTCGAGCTGATTGGCGAAGAGACCGATCTCGACAAGAACCTTGTCGAAGCGCTGGCTGATCCGCTGGTTCACTTGGTGCGTAACTCGGTTGACCACGGTATTGAGCTGCCGAGCGAGCGTGAGGCTGCCGGTAAACCGCGAACTGGCAAGGTGGTGCTGGCTGCTCAGCAGGAAGGGGATCACATTCTGCTGACAATCGTCGACGATGGGCGTGGGATGGACCCGGAAATCCTTCGTGCCAAGGCCGTCGAGAAAGGCATGATGGAGAAGGATGCGGCTGATCGGTTGAGCGATTCCGAGTGTTTCAACCTGATTCTGGCACCAGGTTTCTCTACCAAGACCGAGATTTCCGATGTGTCCGGCCGCGGTGTCGGCATGGACGTGGTCAAAACCAAGATTTCCCAGCTCAATGGCACCATTAACATTGAGTCTACAAAGGGGCAGGGCTCGCGCATCGCGATCAAGGTGCCGTTGACGCTGGCGATCATGCCAACGCTGATGGTCATGCTGGCCGATCAGGCGTTCGCGCTGCCGCTGGTTAGTGTTAACGAAATCTACAGCCTGGATCTGTCACGCACCAACGTGGTGGATGGTCAGGAAGTCATTATCGTCCGCGATAAGGCGCTGCCATTGTTTTATCTCAAACAGTGGCTGATGCCTGGCGTGGAAGATACCAGCGATCATTCGGCGGCCAGCGTAGTTATCGTTTCTGTTGGTACCCAGAGAGTCGGTTTCGTGGTCGATCAACTGGTTGGCCAGGAAGAGGTTGTCATCAAGCCGCTTGGGCGGATGCTGCAGGGCACTGCCGGTATGGCCGGGGCAACCATTACCGGCGACGGTCGCATTGCTCTGATCCTGGATATTCCCAGCCTGCTCAAGCGGTATGCACGGCGCATTTGATCGTCTTGCCGGAGGCGTAAGCCTGCGGTAAGGGTGTATCGAGTGCCCTTTGCGGGGTAGCACAACCCCGCAAAGACAGTGATGAATCATTTCATGTGCAGGATGCAGTTCAGGAGAGGGTATGGCGGTTAAGGTTCTGGTGGTCGACGATTCCGGTTTCTTTCGCCGCAGGGTGACAGAGATACTGGCCGGCGATCCACAAATCCAGGTGGTCGGTACCGCCAACAATGGTCGTGAAGCCATCGATCAGACGCTGGCGCTGCACCCGGATGTGATCACCATGGACTACGAGATGCCGGTCATGGACGGCATTGAGGCGGTGCGCCAGATCATGCAGCGCTGTCCGACGCCGGTGATCATGTTCTCCTCGCTAACCTACGAAGGCGCGCGGGTCAGCCTGGATGCGCTGGATGCTGGCGCCGCCGATTATCTGCCGAAGAACTTCGAAGATATTTCGCGTAACCCGGACAAGGTCCGGCAGATGCTGTGCGAGCGGGTCACTGCATTGGCCCGCACCAATCGCCGATCGCTTGGTCTGCATTCCTCCGCTGCGTCCTCGACATCTTCTGCGCCTGGCTCGACTTCGCGTCCGGCTTCGGGCCTGTCGAGCACTGCTACCGCGCGTCCAACGGCTGCACCAGCGCCCGCTGCGCCGGTGAAAAACAGCCCTGCACCGCGCAAGCGCAGCTACAAACTGGTTGCTATCGGCACCTCTACCGGTGGCCCGGTTGCGCTGCAGAAGGTGCTTACCCAGCTTCCTGCCAGCTTCCCTGCGCCGTTGTTGCTGATTCAGCACATGCCAGCAGCTTTTACCAAGGCGTTTGCCGAGCGCCTCGACAAGTTGTGTCGGATTTCGGTCAAGGAGGCAGAGGACGGTGACGTGCTGCGCCCCGGCCGAGCGCTGCTTGCTCCGGGTGGCAAGCAGATGATGGTGGACTCGCGGGGTGTGGTGCGTATTCTGCCCGGTGATGAACGCCTGAACTACAAGCCCTGCGTGGATGTGACCTTTGGTTCGGCCGCCAAGGCGTTTCAGGATAAGGTGCTGGCTGTTGTCCTGACCGGGATGGGAGCCGATGGTCGTGAAGGTGCTCGCATGCTCAAGCAGGCCGGCAGCTCGGTTTGGGCGCAGGACGAGGCGAGCTGTGTGATATACGGGATGCCGATGGCTGTGGCCAAGGCAAACCTGGCTGATGGCATCTACAACCTGGATGAGATCGGCCGTTACCTGGCTGAGCTGGGCTGATGGATATCCTCAGTGTTATTGGCGTCATTCTGGCGTTTATCGCCATTATTGGCGGCAACTATCTTGAGGGCGGACATGCAACTGCGCTGCTGAACGGGCCTGCTGGTCTGATCGTAATCGGTGGCACCCTTGGCGCTGCGTTTATCCAGACGCCGTTGACGGTTTTCAAGCGGGCGCTGGCGATCCTTCCCTGGATCGTTTTTCCACCAGCCAATCGCATGCGTGAAGGTATTGGTCAAGTTATCAACTGGAGCACCATCGCCCGCAAAGAAGGTCTGCTTGGCCTGGAAAGTCTGGCAGAGCTTGAGCCCGATGGCTTCGCCCGCAAGGGGTTGCAGCTTCTGGTTGACGGCAGTGAGCCGGAAGCATTGCGCAGCATTATGGAAGTTGACCTGGTCAACAAGGAACACGGCGATCTGATGGCGGCCAAGGTCTACGAATGCATGGGCGGCTACGCCCCGACCATCGGTATCATCGGTGCAGTGATGGGGCTGATCCACGTGATGGGCAATCTAGCCGATCCGTCCCGGCTGGGTGCCGGTATCGCGGTCGCCTTCGTGGCCACCATTTATGGGGTGGCGCTGGCCAACCTGTTCATGCTGCCGACTGCAGCGAAGCTGAAGTCGGTGGTGCTGCAGCAATCCAAGTACCGTGAGATGTTGCTCGAAGGTCTGATGTCGATTGCCGAGGGCGAGAATCCGCGGTCCATCGAAATGAAGCTCGAGGGCTTTCTGGATTAGAGGTTGAACCATGCGCCGATCCAGACCGGAAGAGCACGAAAATCACGAGCGCTGGCTGGTGTCCTATGCGGACTTCATTACCCTGCTGTTCGCTTTTTTTGTCGTCATGTATTCGATTTCTTCCGTGAACGAGGGCAAGTACAAGGTACTGTCCGATACGCTGGTCGGCGCTTTCAATCAGCCCCAGCGCTCGGTAGACCCGATTCAGGTTGGTACTGAGCTGCCGCGCGGGCTTACACGCGAAAATAACGATGCCTCCGGCGCCGGTACGCCAGACGGCAGCAGCGACGCGCTGCAAGATATTACGCAGGCGATGGAAGCAGCCTTCGGTGATCTGATTCAGGCCGGTGAGCTTGAGGTCCGGGGTAACGAGATGTGGGTTGAGATCGAGTTAAGCTCCGGTCTGCTGTTTCCCAGTGGTGATGCATTGCCGCTGGATGCAGCCTTCGACCTGATTGACCGGATCGCGATGATTCTCAAGCCGTATGACAATCCGGTACATGTTGAGGGTTTTACCGATAACATCCCGATTCGCTCCGGTCGATACCCCACCAATTGGGAGCTGTCGGCCGCGCGGGCGGCCAGTGTGGTACGAATGCTGAGCAATGGCGGCGTCAACCCTGACCGGCTGGCCGCAGTAGGCTATGGTGAATTTAGACCCGTTGCCGATAACACCACGGCCGCAGGGCGCAAGGCCAATCGTCGGGTGGTGTTGCTGGTGTCGCGTTTTCTGGACAATCGGCATGAGCAGATAGCCGAACCTGATGGCCGAATTGATGTGATGCGCGAAGCGCGCACCGCCCCGGCTTCTGGCACGGGTTCTGCATCGGACGCTCTGCGATAGGTAAATCAGGCGGCGGGCTGTCAGAATGTTGGCGTTTCATTATTGTGGCGAGATGCAACGCAGTATCCGCATCTCCGGAGGTAAGGTATGAGAGTCTGGGCGGTAGCCAACCAGAAGGGCGGGGTGGGCAAGACCACGACAGCCGTCGCGCTGGCGGGCTTGCTTGCAGATCAAGGTCAGAAGGTGCTGGTGGTAGACCTTGATCCACACGGCTCTATGACCAGTTATTTTGGTCAGGATCCGGACCAGCTGACCAGCAGTGTATTCAATCTATTTCAACACAACGGGCATGTGCCGGAAGGCTTGGCGGCGGCGCTGCTGAAGGAGACCTCCCACCCGAATATCAGCTTGCTGCCATCGAGTACCTCGCTGGCAACGCTTGAGCGGCAGTCGGCGGCTCAGGGCGGGTATGGTCTGGTAATCTCGCGGGCGCTGGCACAACTCTGGAACGAGTACCAGTTTGTTATCATCGATAGCCCTCCGTTGCTGGGGGTGTCGATGATCAATGCGCTGGCCGCTTGTGAGCAGTTGATTATTCCGGTGCAGACCGAGTTTCTGGCGCTCAAGGGGCTGGAGCGGATGGTGCATACGCTCAACATGGTCAATCGCTCGCGCAAGCAGGCATTGCCTTACACCATCGTACCGACCCTGTTTGACCGCCGCACCCAGGCGTCACTCAACACGCTGCGCCTGTTACGGCGCGATTACGCCGAGCACCTGTGGCAGGCCTATATCCCGATTGATACCAAACTGCGAGATGCGAGTCTTGCGGGCCTGGTGCCCTCGCAGCTGGATTCGAATGCGCGTGGTGTGTTGGCCTATCGTGCGTTGTTGCGCTTTTTGCTGGCGCAGTCGCTCAGCCGCAATGAGCAGGTGGCTTGAATGCGAGTAGTCTGTCTTCTGACGCCTGCGCTAATGCTTTGCGCTGGCGAGCCGATACAGAGTCAAGGCCAGTTCCTGTGGGGGACCGGCGATGCGAGATGAACTGGTGTTATGAGTAAACCCTTGTTGCCCGTTCAGGAGTTTGTACCTGAGCAGACCATTCAGCATTATCTGGATGCGTTGCTGCAGGATGCGGCTGATGAGCTGGCGCGTGCCGAGCAGGGTGGCGAGGCGGCCGTTGCACCGACACCGGTTGTCGTCGAGCCTAAGCCGGTGCAACCCCAATTGCTGCGCGAGGCAGAGAAACCCGTTGTCGAGGCGCCGCCGGTTGCTGAAACCGAGTCGGTCTCGGAGCCGGTTCTGGATACGCCGGCACTCAAGCCGGTGCCGCAATGGCGGGAGCAGGCCTTTGAGGCCCTGCTGTTCGATGTTGGCGGTCTTAAGCTGGCGGTACCGCTGGTGTTGCTTGGTACGATTTACCCGCTGGAAGATGAAATCACTCCGTTGTTTGGTCAGCCGGACTGGTTTCTTGGCATCCTTTCGACTCAGGCTGGCAACATCAAGGTGCTGGATACGGCGCGCTGGGTTATGCCGGAGCGTTATACGCCCGAGTTGAAGGACAGTCTCTCTTTCGTGATTTCGGTAGAAGGTTTTGACTGGGGTATGGCCGTGCACGGTGTACATCAGTCGATTCGGCTGGAGCCGGATCAGATCAAGTGGCGCTCCCAGCAGGGCAAGCGCCCCTGGCTGGCTGGTACGGTTATTGATCACATGTGTGCGCTGCTGGATGTGTCTGAGCTGGCTAAGCTGATAGTCGGTAACGGAGGCACTGGTGCTGCTGGTAATGCCGCAGCGCCAGCATTAGGATGAACGGGGTAGGGTGAGTCGCCAACGGTTCGCCGTGACCCTGGACTTAAATGATGATCGGGAAGCAAGACAATGAAGAATAATTCGGGACAAGGTGCTGAAGATCCGATCCTGCAATGGGTGACCTTCCGGCTCGATAACGAGACCTATGGCATCAATGTAATGCAGGTGCAGGAAGTGCTGCGACATACCGAGATTGCCCCGGTTCCGGGCGCTCCCTCCTATGTTCTGGGGATCATCAATCTGCGTGGTAATGTTGTCACCGTCATCGATACCCGTCAGCGCTTTGGGTTGAGTCCTGCGCCCATTACCGACAATACCCGCATCGTGATCATCGAGGCGGACAAGCAGGTAGTCGGCATTCTGGTCGATAGCGTGGCTGAAGTGGTGTATCTGCGCCAGTCCGAGATCGAAACGGCACCGAACGTCGGTACCGACGAGTCGGCCAAGTTTATTCAGGGTGTCTGCAACAAGAACAACGAACTGCTGATTCTGGTCGATCTCGAGAAGATGATGACCGAAGATGAGTGGGCCGAGCTGTCGGGATTCTGATTGATGAGTGAGCCCTGGCTGCTGCTGGTGATGGGCGGCGTACTTGGCCTGCTGCTGGTTGCGCTGGTGGCTCTGGCTGTGTTGTTTGCGCAGGTACGTCGATTGCCGGCGCAGCAACAGCAGCTCGAGTCCCAATTGCAGAGCCGGATCGATCAGCTCGCCCGTGATCTGACGACCTTCCAGCAGGGCAGTATTCGCATGGGTGAGGAGCTGACGGCGCTGCGCCAGCAGGTCAAGCGCCTTGAGGACAAACAGCTCAAACTTGAGCAGTCGGATCCCCAGGCAATGCCATACAGTCAGGCGGCTCGGCTGGTTGGCATGGGGGCCAGTATTGAAGATCTGACCCAGTCCTGCGGCCTGTCCAAGGCCGAAGCGGAACTCTTCGTCAAACTGCACGCCTCGCGTCAGAGCTAAGTCTGCCTTCGTTACTCTTCCCTTTTCCTTTCCAGCTGTAGTGTGCGCTCTTTGCCTGCGTCCGGATCGAAGCCGGCTGGTCGCTTGCCCTTTAGATACCAGGCAAAGGCAATGATCTCGGCAATGGTCCGATACAACGCCTCCGGAATCTGATCCCCCAGCTCCATGCGTGCCAGCATCTTTGCCAGCTCGGCGTTCTCGTAAATTGGCACTTCGTACTGCATGGCCAGGTCGATGATCTGCTCAGCCAGGTCCCCTTCGCCCTTGGCAGTAATGGTTGGTGCCTGTTCGCCGCCGTCGTAGACCAGCGCGATTGCTTCGCGGGAAGTACTCATCAGGTTACCTCGTCTACCCAGCCCTGCTGTACCGGCTGGCGTGGTGGCGGCGGAGCGCCTCGGTGACAGCTGAGTTCGCCAACATCGAGTCCCTTGGCCAGCAGGCGGTCGCGCAGGGCGCCGATTTCACTGTTGATCAGGCCCAATGTCTCCTGCCGCTCGGCCCAGAGCTCGCTGCTAATCTTGTCGTTTCGCAGGCGGGCGATGGCCTGCATGCTGCCAAGGTGGTCAAGGTTGAACGCCAGCCTGACCTCCCATACTGGCACGGGTTCGGGCTGACGTGGCGTTGGCGCCGACTCGTCGCGCTGAATTCGCACCTGTACGTGGTTGAATTGCTGGCCGTCGCGCAACGGGATCTCCAGCTGCCAGGTGGTTTGGCTGCTGCCGTCGGAGAAGGTCTGAGTCTGGCCCATGCTCTGCAACTGGTGATGCTGAATCCGCGACAGCAGTGCTGCAGTAAGGCGCAAGAGGCTGCCCAGATCGCTGGTCTCGCCCAGTGCCTGGAGCGCGCGGGCTGGCAGGGGGAAGAGTCCGGGCTTGACGCTGGTGCCCTGTTGCGCGAGTTGCATGGCCTGTTGCCAGGGGCCAGCAGGGTTCTGCGGCGGTTGCAGCACGGCACCCGGCAATTGCTGCTGAAGGGTGACCAGCAGGCCGACCAGAGCCCCCTTGAAATCCGCCCCGGCCAGCGGTTCGGTTGCGCGAGGGGCGCTCAGGCTAGCCAGCAGTGGAAGCAGTTTGTCCAGTGCTGGCAGTGCCGGCTTGGGGGAATCTCCACCCGTTGCAGTGGTCGGTTTACCGTCCACCGAGACAGCGCCCTCTGCGCTCTGCTGCTTGCTCATGATGTCGGCGAGGCGCGCGAGGTTGGCCTCCAGAAAGCTGCCGCTCTGGGCGACGGCGTTGGCCACGCCGGTGGCGGTCATCAGCTGCGGGGCGTCAACGATCTGTTTGAGTACGTTGGCAATCGCCAGTTGCAGCGCAGGAACAGGTGGAAGCTCCTGCGGTGCCGCTGCCAGCGAGGCCAGTCGAGTTAGCAGCAACTCCGATGACGCCTGCTGTTGAAAGGCAGTACGCAAGCCCTGCAGCAGATCGGCCTGGCGAACTTGCTCGCTACTGCTCAGTACCCGCAGCTCGCCCTGGCTGCCAACAGTGGCGTTGAGCTGGGTGCCGGGCTCAACCGGGCGGGCGCTGGTGATGCTCAGCAGCGTCTGTTGCGGGCTTTGCTGCACCAGCTGCGCAACCAGCTCGTAGCGCGCTGCCTGGTTGACGCTGGCCGGGATAGCCTGCTGGCTTATCACTCGTGCCTGTAAGGGGGTTCCAGCGGGAAACTGCTCAGGGTCGAGCTGGGTGAGCAGTTGGGTGTTCTGTGAGGCGACCTGCTGCACGACCGCGATCAGCTGGGTCTGCGTGACGGCCTGCACCACCATCTGGGTACCCGGCGCGACCGGCTGACTAGTGCTGGCGGGCAGGGTGGTGCCGCCGCTCATGTCCTGCTTGACGATCTTCAGCAGCAGGTCAAATTGGCCGCTGATGTTGGGCTTGTTGCTGCTTTGCACTACTTCCGCATTTGCCTGGTCGCCACCGAGTAGCTGCTGTGCGTCAATTGGCCGCAATAGCTGCAGCGCCATCATAATTGCGTCGGCCGGGCGCACCGGCGCAGCAGTGGTGGTGCCGGTTGGCTGGGTAACGCTGGTCGGTGGCAGGCGAAAATCAGGGCTCATGCTGTCACATGTTGACGTAAATCGAGGTCCCCCGCAAAAGGGGGGCATGTATAATGGCGCCGCTGGAAAACGGGCGTTCCCGCAGGCGTTGCTGGCTACAGAGTATAGCGGCAGCTGGCGCGGGACCATTAATTTACCGCTACCTTGATGGTGGCGTACGGAGCAGCGGTGACAGCTGAGCAGATCGACATTATCGACCTGTCCTGTGAACGGGATGAGCGCGAGCTCTTCGCCGGTCTGAACTGCCGTCTGCAAGCCGGAGAGGTGCTGCAAGTTGCAGGCCCCAACGGGGCTGGTAAAACCAGCCTGCTGCGTATCCTGGCCGGGCTAATGCCTGCTACTGCGGGCGATATCCGCTACGCTGATCGTTCTATCCTCAGCGGTGGCGGGCGCGACTACTGGCGACGTCATTTGCTGTTCCTTGGACACGCCACGGCCATCAAGGCGACCCTGAGCGCCGAGGAAAACCTCTCCTGGCTGTGCGCCCTGGACCACCCCGTCGAGCGTGATGCCATCTGGGACGCGCTGGCGGCTGTCGGTCTGCGCGGGTACGAAGACGTGCCGTGCCGGCAGATGTCGGCCGGGCAGCAGCGTCGAGTAGCGCTGGCGCGCCTGCGCCTGCAGACCGCAAAACCCATCTGGGTGCTGGACGAGCCCTTCACCGCACTGGATCAAACCGCAGTGCGGGCGCTGGAACAGCAGATTCTGGCGTTTGCCCGGCAAGGCGGCATTGCCGTGCTGACAACCCATCACAGTCTGGACCACCTGAGCGAGGTTCGTCGTCTGGAGCTGGGGCGGATGAGCTAATGGGTAACGTACTCTGGCAACTGCTGCGTCGCGAATGGCAGCTGACCTGGCGTCGCCCCGGCGAGGTGCTCAACCCGTTGGTGTTCTTCGCCATGGTCATCACCCTGTTTCCGCTGGCGGTCGGCCCCGAGCCCGAGCTGCTGCAGCGCATGGCGGCGGGCGTAATATGGGTAGCGGCGTTGCTGGCTACCCTGTTGTCGCTGGATGGCATGTTTCGCGGCGATTTTGAAGACGGCTCGCTGGAGCAGTGGGTACTGTCTCCGCACCCGCTCACTCTGCTGGTGCTGGTCAAGGTGCTGCACCATTGGTTGATGTGTGGCGTGATGCTGGTGCTGCTGACACCGGTGCTGGGCATGATGCTGGCTTTGCCCTGGACGGTGATACCGGTACTCTGTGCAACCCTGTTGCTGGGAACTGCGGTGCTGAGCCTGTTGGGTGCGATCGGTGCGGCGCTGACAGTGGGTTTGAAGGGTGGGGGCAGCATGCTGTTGGCATTGTTGATTCTGCCGTTGTATATCCCGGTGTTGATTCTCGGCACTGGGGCCATGGATGCGGCATTGCAGGGGTTGCCGGTTCAGGGCTACCTGCTGTGGCTGGGCTGTCTTGCAGTTCTGGCATTGAGTCTGGCCCCGCTGGCGATAGCGGCGGGCCTGCGAATCGGAGTTGGCGAATAAGCGCGGAGTTGAACAGCGAATGAGCTGGACGTTTTTCCACAAACTGGGCTCGCCCAAATGGTTCTATGAGATCAGCGGCAAACTGATGCCGTGGATCGCTGTCTTCAGTCTGCTGGCGCTGATTGTCGGCAGCGTTTGGGGTCTGGTCTTTGCGCCGGAGGATTACCAGCAGGGCAACAGCTTCCGCATTATCTACATTCATGTGCCGGCAGCGATTCTCGCCCAGTCCTGTTACATGATGCTGGCGGTTGCCGGGGTGGTTGGGCTGGTCTGGCGCATGAAACTGGCCGATGTCGCGTTGCAGTGTGCTGCTCCCATCGGTGCCTGGATGACCTTTGTCGCGCTGATCACCGGTTCGATCTGGGGCAAGCCGACGTGGGGCACCTACTGGGAGTGGGATGCCCGTCTGACGTCGATGCTGATTCTACTTTTTCTGTACTTTGGGATCATTGCCCTGCGTATGGCAATCAGTAATCGTGACACGGCGGCCAAGGCGACAGCCGTGATGGCGATTGTCGGCGTAATCAATATTCCGATCATCAAATACTCGGTTGACTGGTGGAACACCCTGCATCAGCCAGCCACTTTCACCGTGACCGAAAAGCCGGCCATGCCGCCGGAAATGTGGTTGCCGCTGCTGGTGATGGTGCTGGCGTTTTACGGCCTGTTTACGCTGAACCTGTTCATGCGCATGCGGTTGGAGATTCTGAAGCGCGAGCACAAGACCCGCTGGGTTCGTGACGCGCTGGAGAGCAATACATGAGTGACCTGGCAACCTTCTTTGCCATGGATGGCCATGGCCCCTATGTCTGGACTGCCTACGGAATTACGGCTGCAGTTCTGATCCTGTTGTTCCTCACCCCGATGATCGGACGTCGTCGGCTGGTGCAGGCTGAAGCACGCCGTCGTCGGCGAGAGGAATCCTGATGCATCCCGCACGCAAAAAACGCCTGATTCTGATCCTGCTGGTTCTGCTGGGAGTTGGCGCTGCCGTGGCACTGGCGCTGACCGCCCTGCGCGAGAACATCAACCTGTTTTACACCCCGACCCAGATAGCCAGTGGCGAAGCGCCGGAAGGGGCACGTATCCGTGCCGGGGGCATGGTGGTCGAGGGGAGCGTCAAGCGCTCAACCGACTCGCTGGATGTGCGCTTTGATGTTTCCGATGGCGCCAAGGCGGTGACCATCGCCTACAGCGGCATCCTGCCTGACCTGTTCCGCGAAGGGCAGGGCATTGTCGCACTCGGCCGTGTGAACGCCGATGGCGTGCTGGAGGCCGACGAGGTGCTGGCCAAGCACGATGAAGAATACATGCCACCCGAAGTGGCCAAGGCCATGAATGACGCCATGGCCAACAAGGCCGCTCAGCAACCGCAAGCAGAATAAGGGGCACGGCATGATTCCCGAACTTGGGCAGATTGCCCTGATCATTGCACTTTGTCTGGCTGTGCTGCAGGCAAGCGTTCCGCTCTATGGTGCCTGGCGCGGTGACGGCCTGGCGATGAGTCTCGGCCAGCCGGCCGCGGCGGCGCAGTGGTTGTTTGTCACTTTTGCCTTTGGCTGCCTGGTGCATGCGTTCGTTGTTGATGACTTCAGCGTGACCTATGTCGCGCTCAACTCCAACTCGGCGCTGCCCTGGTACTACAAGGTCAGTGCGGTCTGGGGTGGTCACGAAGGCTCGTTGCTGCTGTGGGCAATGATTTTGGCTGGCTGGACCTTCGCGGTGGCGATCTTTTCACGTGATCTGCCGGAAGAAATGCTGGCTCGCGTGCTGTCTGTCATGGGCATGATCAGCGTCGGCTTTCTGTGCTTCATGCTGATTACCTCCAACCCGTTCGATCGCCAACTGCCGTTTCATCCGGTCGATGGCAATGACCTCAATCCGCTACTGCAGGATTTCGGCCTGATCGTGCACCCGCCGATGCTCTATATGGGTTATGTCGGCTTCTCCGTCGCCTTTGCCTTTGCCATCGCCGCCCTGTTGGGCGGACGTCTTGATGCGGCGTGGGCGCGCTGGTCACGGCCCTGGACCATCGTTGCCTGGGCATTTCTGAGCCTGGGTATCGTGCTTGGCTCCTGGTGGGCCTACTACGAACTCGGCTGGGGGGGCTGGTGGTTCTGGGACCCGGTGGAAAATGCATCCTTTATGCCGTGGCTGGTCGGGACTGCGCTGATTCACTCCCTGGCGGTGACCGAAAAGCGCGGTGTATTCAAGAGCTGGACGGTGTTGCTGGCCATCGCGGCGTTCTCTCTCAGCCTGCTGGGGACCTTCCTGGTGCGTTCGGGGGTTCTGACGTCGGTGCATGCATTTGCCAGCGATCCGGATCGTGGCGTGTTCGTACTGGGCTTCCTGCTGGTGGTGGTTGGCGGGTCGCTGTTGCTGTACGCCCTGCGCGCGCCCGTGGTGAAGAGTCAGATCGGTTTTGCCTGGAACTCACGCGAGGCGCTGTTGCTGGTCAACAACGTGGTGCTGGTGGTGGCGGCGCTGATGGTGCTGCTCGGCACCCTGTATCCGTTGATTATGTCGGCGTTCGATACCCTGGTATCGGTTGGCCCGCCATATTTCAATGGCATGTTCCTGCCGCTGATGGCGATTCTGATGGCGGCGCTGGGTGTCGGTATTCTCAGCCGCTGGAAGCAGACGCCGGTGGACTGGCTGGTCGGGCAGCTCAAGTGGGTGCTGCTGCTGGCCGCGGTCGGTGCGGTGGCTATCGCGCTGTGGATCGGTGCCCATCAACTGGCGGTAGGCAGTTTGCTGCTGCTGGTGATCTGGGTGTGTGGCGCCAGTGTGCGTGACATTCTGCACAAGAGCCGCAACAAGGGGCTGGTTGCCGGTATTCGCGCGCTCCCGCGCAGCTACTGGGGCATGACCATGGCGCACATCGGCATCGCTGTTTGCGCCGTCGGTGTGGTGGGTGCCAGTCTGTTCGACAATCAGCGTGACCTGCGCATGGCGCCGGGCGACACCCTGGATCTGGGTGGTTATACCTTTGTGTTCGATGGCGTGCGTCACCGTGAAGGGCCGAACTGGGTGTCCGATCAGGGCACCGTCAGTGTCTACGCCAATGACCGCCTGCTGACTACCTTGCACCCGGAGAAGCGCTTGTATCGGGTGAAGAATCAAATGATGACCGAGGCAGGTATCGATGCCGGTTTCACCCGTGACCTGTTCGTTGCCATGGGCGAGCCGCTTGAGGGCGATGCCTGGGCGATGCGGGTTCATATCAAGCCGTTTGTGCGCTGGATCTGGCTCGGCGGTCTGATGATGATGGTGGGTGGCCTGCTCGCGGCCAGTGACAAGCGCTACCGCCTGAAGGTGCGTCAGCGCGCTGAGAGGCCCGTTAATCGCGTAACCGAGGAGCTTGCCTGATGCGTCGTCTGTTACTGATTCTGCCGCTGATACTGTTTTTGGCCATGGCGGGCTTCTTCCTGCAGAGCCTGATGACCAAGGAAGAGGGCGTCACCGAGCTGGAGTTGCCGTCACCGTTGTTGAACAAGCCGTTCCCGACCTTCGATCTGCCCTCGGTCATCGACGGCGAGCCGCGGATTACCCAGGCTGATCTTAAGGGGCCGGCACTGGTCAACATCTGGGCAACCTGGTGCGTTGCCTGCCGTGTCGAACACCCGGTACTGAACCGCCTGGCCGCCGAAGGTGTGGTGATCTACGGGGTCAACTACAAGGACAACAGCGCCGACGCGATCAAGTGGCTTAAGGACTTCCATAATCCCTACCAGTTGAACATCAGCGATGCCGATGGCCGGCTCGGGCTTGACCTGGGTGTCTATGGCGCGCCGGAAACCTATCTTATCGACGCCAATGGGGTCATCCGTCACAAGTTCATTGGCGTCATTGATGACCGCGCCTGGAGCACCGACCTTGCGGCCCGTTACCAGGCACTGGTCGAGGAGGCCAAATGAGCCGGCCACTGCATTGGCTGACACTCGGCCTGTTGTTGATACTGGGCACTGCCAACGCGGCGGTGGACACCTTCGACTTCAGCTCCGAACAGGAGCGTGATCGTTTCTACGCCATAGGCTCCGAGCTGCGCTGCCCGAAATGTCAGAACCAGAACATCGCTGACTCCGACGCACCGATTGCCTCCGACCTGCGGCACGAGGTCTTCCGCCTGCTCGAAGACGGCCGCAGTGATGACGAAATTGTCGAGTACATGGTGGCGCGTTACGGCGAGTTTGTACGCTACAAGCCCGCGCTGAACCGCGACACCCTGGTGCTCTGGTTTGGCCCACTGGCGTTTCTGTTGGTTGGTGTGCTGGCCGTGGTCTTACTGGTTCGCCGCCGGCAACGGGTGGCAAACGAATCACCGGATGCTGGTCTGTCGCCGCAGGAACAGCGGCGACTGGACGAACTGCTGAACAAGAAGAGTCAAGATGATTGATTTGTGGTTGGGAGCTGCCGCGCTGTTGCTGGTTGCGGCCTTGATGATGCTGTGGCCGCTGCGCCGTCGTCAGCGGATGGATCGGGTGGATCGTACCGCTCTGAACGTCGCGCTGTATGAAGAGCGCGTAGCCGAGCTCGAAGCGCAGGCGCGTGCGGGTGATCTGACCGAGGCTCAGCTTGCTGCGGCCAAGGGCGAGGCCAGTCGGTTGCTGCTCGAAGATACCGCCACAGCCGATGCACGGCAGGCGCCGTTGACCCGTCAGTTGACCTGGCTGGTCGTCATTGCCGTGCTGGTGCTGCCACTCGCGGTACTCGGGCTGTATCGTCAGTGGGGCGCGGCCGACGGATTGGCGCTGTATCGAGAGATGCAGGCCACGCCGCAGGTTGATTCGCTTGAGGCGCTGATTGATCGCACTCAGCGTGTGGTCAAGGTGCAGCCGGAGAACGGCGAAGCCTGGTACATGCTTGGTCGAGCCTACATCAGCGCTCAGAATCCTGAGAAGGCGGCTGATGCCTTCGGCAATGCGCTGGCGCGGCTGGGCGAGCAGCCTGAGGTGCTGGCGCAGCTTGCGCAGGCCCGTTACTTCGCCAACGGCAACAAACTCGATGCCGAGTCCGCCTTGGCGCTGGACAAGGCCATTGAGCTCGACCCGCAGCAGCCTACCGCGCTGGGTCTGCTGGGGATCGCCGCCTTTGAGGCCGATGACTTCGCTGGTGCCATCCGCTATTGGCAGGCGCTACAGCAGGGTATGGCGCCCGACAGCCCCGGTGCGCAAGCGATTCAGGGCGGGATCGACCGTGCTCGTCAACGCATGATTGATGCTGGTCAGACGCCACCGGAAGCGCCGGTGCTACTGGCGGTCAAGGCGCAGATCAGTATTGATCCGGCGTTGCGTGCGACCCTGCCGGACGATGCCAGTGTGTTTGTCTTCATTCGTGATCCGAATGGCCCGCCGATGCCGTTGGCGGCCAAGCGCCTGACGTTGGCTGATCTGCCGCTGGAGCTGAGTCTGAGCGAAGCCAATGCCATGCTGCCCGGTGTGCATCTGAGCGCTGAACAGCCGCTGGAGCTGGTTGCACGCGTGTCGCTCGACGGCGACGCGCGCAGTGGGACGCACCTGGGCCGCGTGGATGATGTGCACGCCGGGTCTGATCAAGTCTATCAACTGGTTATCAACCAGCCCGTCGAGTAACCCTTGCAGATCCCCGGCCGACCGCCCGGGGATCAACTGTCGCCCCCGGTTGTCCAACACTGCACGGCCTTTTCAGAGGCTTCGAGCAGAGAGGAGGCGACCGCCATGTACACCCAGATTCCCTTTGCCAACGATAAGGTGCTTGGCCTTCGCATTGAAGGCAAGATCACCAGCGACATGCTGGATGAGATCTGTCGGCTGCTTGATGAGAAGCTGGCGCACTACCCCAAGGCTCGGGTTTACGTTGAAATGCCTGCATTCGAAGGGATGTCTGCCGAGGCATTCTTCAGCGACCTGAAATACAGTCTTGGCCACTGGAGTCGCTTCGAACGGGAAGCGGTTGTTACCGATCAGCATTGGCTTGAGATTGTGGTCGGTCTGACCGGTCGCCTGTTGCCCCAGGTTGAGGTTAAGGTCTTTCCTACTTGCGAGGTGGAGGCCGCCCGTGACTGGATTCAAGCGCTCTGATTAATCCTGTTGTACCTCGGGCAGGGAGACGGCGAGGCACGCACCCAACAGCCCTATTGCCGACAACAACAGCAGCATGCCGGCTGCACCGATCACTGAGCTGAGCAGGCCAAACAGGCCCGTCCCCAGCAGGATTAGGCCGATCACGCTGTTGCCTACGGAGACATAATCGGTGCGCTTATTGCCGCCGGCCATGTCCAGCACATAGGTCTTGCGGCCGACCCGCACGCCGGCGTGGGCGATACCGAGCACGAAGAACGCCACCGGGAACAGCCAGGCGTGCACAGCGTCAGGCAGCGCTGCCCAGCGGTCGATGGCAATTACTACCGGCCCCAGCAGGCTTGCCAGCAACGCGGCGCGAATCAGCACCTGACGACTGGATGCATCCGACATCCGTCCCCAAACGCCGGCGCTCAGACTGCTGGCCAGGCCGTTGGCAACCAGAAAAGCACCCAGCATGCCAAAGCCGCTTTCCACATCTCGGGCGAGTACCACGTAGTAGGGTGCCGACAGCGCTGAGCACAGCAGCAGCGCGCGGGTGATAACAAAGCGCCGAAAGGGCGCATCATCCCGCAGCAGGCTGATATTGCCGAGCGCATGGCTCAAGGCGTTGCCGCCGCCCTCGGTCGCTCCCGGGGCCTCGTCGATACGCCGGTAGACCAGCGCCGCCAGCATCCAGAGCAGCGCGGCGCCGACCAGCAACGCGGCATAGAACAGCATATCGTCGTCGCTCGGTGGATAGATCAGGCAGTAGACCCCGAACGCCAGGGCCAGCCAGCCGGACAGGCTGGTAGCCAGGCCATTTAGGCGGCCCCGGCGGGTCTTGGGTACCGTCTTGCCAATCACATCCTTACTGGCAACCGAGCACAGCCCGCGGGCCAGACTGAAGATGATCAGACAGCTGATAATCAGGCCGCCCGCCAGCGCCCCCTCGAAGAACCAGGCCACTGCGCCCATGGCCAGTAGCGCTGCCGCCTGCAGCAGACTGCCAACGACCCAGACACCGCGCCGGTAAGGCAGGCGGCGTATCCATGCGGCAATCAGTAACTGCGGCAGCATCGAGCCGGACTCGCGAATCGGTACCAGCCAGGCAATCAGCGCGACCGGCGCCCCGACTACGCCGAGCAGCCAGGCGAGGGTGGTTTTCGGGTTGGTCAGGGTGTCGCCCAGACTGGTCAGGGTATTGGCCAGAACCTGCAGAAAGAAGTTTTGCGGCACGTCCGAGCAGGCTGAGTCGGGGATGTCCTTGCAGACCCGGGCGTCTTCTTCGTTCATGATTTTGCTGTAGAGACTGTCGAGGCGAGGTTCTGCGGCCATGATCGTTCTGGTATCCCTGGATAGTGCGGCGCTGAAAGTGTGCCGCAAGCGGAGAGATCAGGCTAGCGATTTGCCCTAAGGGGCTTCTCATGGGCGTGCAGACCGGGTAAAAATGCGGGTTTGCTGGTCGGTTCGATCAGCGACAAGGCAGTGCAAGGATATGCCCCTCAATGCGACTTAAGTGCATCAAGCTGGCCGGCTTCAAATCCTTCGTTGATCCAACGACGGTCTATTTCCCGACCAACATGGGTGCGGTGGTCGGGCCGAACGGCTGTGGCAAGTCCAATATCATCGATGCGGTGCGCTGGGTCATGGGTGAAAGTTCGGCCAAGAACCTGCGCGGGGAGTCGATGACCGACGTTATCTTTAACGGTTCCAACTCGCGCAAGCCGGTCGGCCAGGCGTCTATCGAACTGGTGTTCGACAACAGTGACGGCACTCTGCAGGGTGAATACGCCGGTTACAATGAGATTTCCATTCGCCGCAAGGTCACCCGCGAAGCGCAGAACCAGTATTTCCTCAACGGCACCAAGTGCCGTCGCCGCGACATTACCGATATCTTCATGGGCACCGGCCTTGGCCCGCGCAGCTACTCGATCATCGAGCAGGGCATGATTTCCCGCCTGATCGAAGCCAAGCCGGAAGATCTGCGGCTGTTCATTGAGGAAGCCGCCGGCATTTCCCGCTACAAGGATCGCCGCCGCGAGACCGAGAACCGCATTCGCCGTACCCACGAGAATCTGTCGCGCCTGACCGATCTGCGTGAAGAGCTGGAGCGCCAGCTTGCGCATTTGCACCGGCAGGCGCAGGCGGCCGAAAAATACAAGGAATACAAGGCTGAAGAACGGCAGCTTAAGGCTCAGCTGCAGGCGCTGCGCTGGCAAACGCTGAACGAGCAGGTCGGGCAGCGTGAGCACCGGGTGCGTGACCTTGAGGTGGCGCTGGAGGCGCTGGTTGCCGAACAGCGCAACGCCGACAGCGAGATCGAAAAACAGCGTGATCAGCACAGCGACTTGACCGAGACGTTCAACCGGGTGCAGGCCCAGTATTACAGTGTCGGTGCCGATATCAGTCGCATCGAGCAGATTCTGCAGTTCAACCGTGATCGCCAGCGTCAGTTGCATAGCGACATTGAGGAAACCGAGCAGGCCTGGCAGGAAGCGCAGAGCCACCTGACTCAGGACGAAGCCTTGCTGGCGGACCTGCAGGCGGAACTGGATGGCATTGAACCCGAGCTGGAAATGGCCGGCGCCGCCGAAGAAGACATCGCCATCTCGCTGCAAAGCGCTGAAGACGCCATGCAGAACTGGCAGAGCGCCTGGGACGAGTTCAACCAGCGCGCCGCCGAGCCACGCCAGCAGGCCGAGGTTGAGCAGTCGCGCATTCGCCATATGGAGCAGTCGGTCGAACGGCTCGGCGAGCGTATCCAGCGCCTGGAAGACGAACGCAGCGGGCTGAACGCCGGTTCGCTGGATGATGAGTTGGCCGAACTGGCCGAGCAGCTGGCCGAGCTGGAGCTGCGCAGTGAAACCGATCAACTCAAGCTCGCTGACGTTGGCGAGCGCCTGCAGCAGGATCGCGAGGCGCTGAACGCGCTGCAGCAGGAACAGGATATTCACCGTGGCGAGCTGCAGCGTGGCAGCGGCCGTCTCGCCTCCCTGGAAGCGCTGCAGCAGGCGGCGCTGGCCAAGGGCAGCGACGTTGGTGACTGGCTGGCGGAGCAGGGCGTGCAGAGTCACGGCCTTCTGGCCGAGCAGCTGCAGGTCGATAACGGCTGGGAACGGGCAGTTGAAGCGGTCTTGGCTGACGACCTGCAGGCCATAGCGCTCGACGATTTTGCCCAGCTCGATGCGGCTCTGGCGGACTTTGAACAGGGCAGCCTGCGCCTGCTGCAGCGCGGTGGCGAGTCGGTCAGCGCGCCGGGCAGCCTGCTGGACAAGGTCAGCAGCGAGCTGGACCTGAGCCCCTGGCTG
This sequence comes from Halopseudomonas oceani, assembly GCF_002903165.1. GTDB lineage: Bacteria > Pseudomonadota > Gammaproteobacteria > Pseudomonadales > Pseudomonadaceae > Halopseudomonas > Halopseudomonas oceani. The sequence continues at coordinate 34,880 of NZ_PPSK01000005.1, read as the reverse complement.
GCCAGTATTCGCCCGGCCGACAATCTCGCCCAGGCGCTGAGCGCGCGCGCCGGACTGGCGGCGCACGAATCCTTTATTACCCGCGAAGGCCATTGGGTCGGCCCAAACTGGCTGCGGTTCCGTCGTGGCGAGGCCAGTGAGACCGGCGTGCTTGCCCGTCAACAGGAGATGGAGCAGCTGCAGGCCAGTCTTGATGAGCAGCAGGCCGCGCTGGAAGCGGGGCAGGAGAAGGTCGATCAGTTACGTGAAGCGCTGCGGCGACTTGAGCTTGAACGCGATGCGCTGCAGCAGACCTTGGCCGGCACCGGTCGTCAGCACGGCGAAATCAAGGCGCAATGGTCAGCTCGTCAGGTGCGCCTGGAGCAGATCAATGCCCGTCGCCAGCGCATTGGCGAAGATCTGGAAGAACTCAAGCGCCAGCGCGGCGACGAACTGGAGCAGATTGGCGAAGCCAGGCTGACCCTGCAGGCGGCGCTGGACAGCATGGCCGAAGACACCGGCCAGCGCGAAGAGCTGTTGCGCCAGCGTGATCTGGCCCGCGAAACCCTTGATCTGGCACGTCAGCAGTCCCGCCAGCAGAAGGACCGGGCGCATCAGTTGGCGCTGCGGGCGCAGTCACTCAATGCGCAGTTGAAGAGCACCCGGCAGGGCTTGGAGCGGCAGCAGGTCCAGGCCGAGCGGCTGTCAGAGCGTCGTGAGCAGCTGCGCATGACGCTGGAAGAGAGTCAGGCGCCGGAAGACGATCAGCGCATCGAGCTGGAAACCCTGCTCGAACAGCGCATTACCGTTGAACAGGAGTTGGGCGCGGCCCGTCAGGCGCTGGAAGGGGTTGACCAGCAGATGCGCGCGCAGGAAACCCGTCGCGTGCAGGCCGAGCAACAGGCGCAGGTGCTGCGCACCCAGCTGGATGAGCAGCGACTCAATGCCCGCGACCTGCAAACCCGTCGTCAGGGTCTGCAGGAACAGCTGGCCGAGGCCGGTTACGATCTGCATGGTGTTCTCGCAACCCTGCCGCAGGGCGCCAGTGAGACGGACTGGGTGCAGCAGTTGGCCCAGCTGGACGCGCGCATTCAGCGCCTCGGGGCGATTAACCTGGCGGCTATCGAAGAATACGACCAGCAGTCAGAGCGCAAACGCTATCTGGATGCGCAAAATGCCGATCTGGAAGAGGCGCTCAGTACGCTTGAGCAGGTTATTCGCAAGATCGACCGGGAAACCCGCGCGCGCTTCAAGGAGACCTTCGACAAGGTCAATCAAGGGCTGCAGACGCTGTTCCCCAAGGTGTTTGGCGGCGGTCACGCCTATCTGGAGCTGACCGGCGACGATCTGCTCGACACTGGCGTCGCCATCATGGCGCGTCCACCGGGCAAGAAGAACAGCACCATCCACCTGCTATCCGGTGGCGAGAAGGCGTTGACCGCCATCGCGCTGGTGTTCTCGATCTTCCAGCTCAACCCGGCGCCGTTCTGTATGCTCGATGAGGTGGATGCGCCACTGGATGATGCCAACGTCGGCCGTTATGCGCGTATGGTGAAGGAGATGTCGGCGCGGGTGCAGTTCATCTATATCACTCACAACAAGATCGCGATGGAGATGGCTGATCAGTTGATGGGGGTCACCATGCATGAACCAGGCTGCTCAAGGCTGGTCACAGTAGACGTGGAAGAGGCTGCGGCGTTGGCGGCAGTGTAGTTTTGATGGCGGCCGTGCTAGCATCCGGCCAGACGAGAGGCGGGCAGCCAGCCGCCCGATCAGCAAAGTGACGACAGGAACGGGTATTCATGGATTTTGGTTTGCGTGAGTGGCTTTTCATCATTGGCCTGCTGGTGATCGCCGGCATTCTGTTTGATGGCTGGCGGCGCATGGGTGGGCGATCAAAAATTCGCTTTAAACTCGAACGCAACCTCGCTGACCTCCCGGAGGAGGGTAGCGACGAGCTGCTCGGACCGCCGCGTGTCGTCAACCGCCAGGATCGTGCCGAGCCGTCCTTTGGTGACGATAAGCCGGACACGCTGGTGTTCAAAGATGACGAAAAGTGGCACGAACCCGAGCAGGTTGGTCTGGATCTGGATGAGCCGCCGGTGCTAGTTGACCCGGTCGTCGCCGAGCCACGCAGCAAGGGCAAGCCTGCGGAACAGGCCGCCGCGAGTACCGCTGCGCAGCGCCCCGAGCAACAGCCGCTGCCGGTCGAGCTGGTACTGGTTATCAACGTCGTTGCCCGTGACGAAGAGGGGTTTGCCGGGTCAGCGCTGCACCAGAGCATTCTCGAAAGCGGTCTGCGCTACGGCGATATGAACATCTTCCATCGACACGAGAGCATGAGTGGCAATGGTGATGTGCTGTTCTCCATGGCCAACGCGCTCAAGCCGGGCGTATTTGAGCTGGATGAGCTGGATCAGAGTCATGTCCGTGCCGTCAGTTTCTTCATGGGGCTGCCAGGCCCGCGTCATCCGAAGCAGGCGCTGGATCTGATGATCGCCGCCGCACGCAAGCTGGCCCACGAACTGGGCGGTGACCTGAAAGACGAACAGCGCAGCGTACTGACTGCACAAACCATCGAGCATTACCGCCAGCGCATCGCTGAGTTTGAACGGCTGAACTACAGCCAGCGGCGCTAAGCGCCCGCAGGGCGCTTAGCGCCGCTGGCTAGCCGCAAGCTACAAGTAAACCCGGCCCCGCTGCTCAGGCTCGGAGTGCTTTGGGTTTTGCTTGCAGCTTGTAGCTTGCGGCTTGAAGCTTTGGTTCGGTTAGAATAGCCACCGAACTCCCAGCCCAGCGACCGCTCATGTCCCAGCACGCCACTCCAGCCGAACGCGCCCTCGCCTTGCGTGAGGAAATCGCGCAGCACAACTACCGCTACTACGTCCTCGACGAGCCCGCTGTGCCGGACGCCGAGTACGATCGGCTGTTCAATGAGCTCAAGGCCATCGAGGCGGAGCACCCCGACCTGATTACCCCTGATTCGCCGACCCAACGGGTGGGTGGGGCGCCGGCGGCGGGATTTGGTGAGGTCAGGCATGAAGTGCCGATGCTTAGTCTGGGTAACGCCTTTGCCGAACAGGACATGGTCGATTTTGACCGTCGGGTGCGTGAAGGGCTGGACCTGCCAGCCGGCGACCTGTTCGGTGGCGGCGCCGAGGTGGAATACTGCTGCGAGCCTAAACTCGACGGTCTGGCGGTCAGTCTGCTGTACGAGAACGGCCTGCTGGTGCGCGGTGCTACCCGAGGCGACGGCGCTACCGGTGAAGATATCTCCACTAACGTGCGCACCATTCGCAATATTCCGCTCAAACTGCGTGGTGAGGGCTGGCCGGCGGTGCTGGAAGTGCGTGGTGAAGTGTTCATGAGCAAGGCCGGCTTTGAAGCGCTGAACGAACGCGCACGTGAAGCCGGCAGCAAGACCTTCGCCAACCCGCGTAACGCCGCTGCCGGCAGCCTGCGCCAGCTTGATCCGAGCATCACCGCCAGCCGGCCGCTGGAGTTCTGCTGCTACGGCTTTGGCCGTGTCGAGGGTGAATTGCCCGACAATCAGTTCGCCATCCTGCAGGCCTTCAAGGGCTGGGGTATTCCGATCAGCCGTGAATTGAAGCTGATGAAGGGCGTCGACGGCACGCTGGATTACTACCGCGATATCGGTGAGCGCCGCGCCGCGCTGGAATACGAGATCGACGGCGTGGTGTTCAAGGTCAACCAGCTGAGCTACCAGCGTGAGTTGGGTTTCCGTGCTCGGGAGCCGCGCTGGGCGATTGCCCACAAGTTTCCGGCAATGGAAGAGCTGACCGAGCTGCTGGATGTCGAGTTTCAGGTTGGACGCACCGGTGCGGTGACGCCGGTGGCGCGGCTGAAGCCCGTCCAGGTGGCAGGGGTAACCGTGTCCAACGCCACCTTGCACAACATGGATGAAGTCGCCCGGCTTGGCGTGATGATCGGTGACACCGTGATCATCCGCCGCGCCGGTGACGTGATTCCCCAGGTGATGCAGGTGGTTACCGAGCGTCGCCCGGCCGATGCGCGCCCGGTCGAGGTGCCAACGGCGTGTCCGGTGTGTGGCTCTGCGGTCGAGCGCACCCAACTGGTCAAACGCGGCAAGTCGGGTTCTACCACCAGCGAAGGCTCGGTCTACCGCTGTGTTGGCCGGCTGACCTGTCAGGCGCAGCTCAAGCAGTCGATCATCCACTTTGTCTCGCGTCGGGCAATGGATATCGACGGACTGGGCGAGAAGAGCGTCGAACAGCTGGTTGATACCGGTCTGGTTGCCTCGCCGGCTGATCTCTACCGTCTGACTTACGAGCAGGTGCTGGCGCTGGACGGCTTCGCGGAGCTGTCGACAAAGAACCTGCTGACCGCCATTCAGGCCAGCAAGAAGCCGACGCTGGCTCGTTTCATCTATGCCCTTGGCATTCCCGATGTGGGAGAAGAAACCGCCAAACTGCTGGCCCGCGCGCTGGGCAAGCTGGAGCGCATCGAGCGGGCGTTGCCCGAAGTGCTGGTCTATCTGCCGGATGTGGGGCTGGAAGTGGCCCACGAGATTCATTCATTCTTTGCCGATTCGCACAACCGACAGGTGATTGATCAACTGCTGGAACGCGGCGTAACGCCTGACGAGCCGGGCGAGCTGGCGGCCGAGTTTGCTGCTTGCGTCTCGCTGGCCGACTTTCTGGCGCGATTGAATATTCAGGGCATCGCCAATACCGGCGCCGAGCGGCTGGCCAGCCAGTTCGGCAGTCTGGAGAAGATCATCAACGCTGACTGGCTGGATCTGAAACAGGTCGAGCGTCTCAACGACAAAGCGATCAAGGCGCTGCGCGAGTATTTCCAGAGCGAGTCGCTGCGCACCCGCGCCGAAGCCATCGAACAACAGCTGCGCGACTTCGGCATGCATTGGGAGAGCCCGCGCGCGGAAGCGTCCGGCGGGCTATCGCTGGCCGGGCAGACCTGGGTACTGACCGGCACGCTGGAAGCCATGTCGCGCGATGTTGCCAAAGGGCATCTGGAAAGCCTCGGTGCTAAGGTCGCCGGTAGTGTGTCGGCCAAGACCCATTGCGTTGTCGCCGGGCCCGGTGCCGGCAGCAAGCTGGCCAAGGCCGAGCAGCTTGGTGTGAGCGTCTGGACCGAACAGCAACTGCTCGACATGCTGGCGGAGCACGGCATAAGCCCATGAGCGGCTCTAAGCGGACAAAGGGCCCGGTCGTGCTGGCCCCGATGGAGGGGCTGGCCGACGCGCCGATGCGTGACGTGCTGACCCGCATCGGCGGGATCGACTGGTGCGTCAGCGAGTTTATTCGCGTGACCGAAGGGCTGCTCAATGTGGCCACCATTCGCCGCAGCGTGCCGGAAAGCGAGTACGGCTGGCGCACCCGCGCCGGAGTGCCGGTGCGCCCGCAGTTGCTCGGCTCGGATGTGCACTGGATGGGTGAGAACGCCGCGCTGCTGGCGTCGATGGATGCTCCGGCGATTGACCTCAACTTCGGCTGCCCGGCCAAGACGGTCAACCGCCATCGTGGCGGCGCGGCGCTGCTGACCGAGCCGGAGCTGCTGCGCGAGATCGTTGCCAGCGTCCGCGCGTCAACGCCTTCGCACATTCCGGTTACCGCCAAGATGCGACTCGGGCTGACCGATACCAGCCAGACGCTGGAGTGCGCGCAGGCCCTCGCCGACGGTGGTGCCAGCGAGATTACCGTGCATGCGCGCACCAAGGTGGAAGGCTACAAGCCGCCCGCGCATTGGGAGTGGCTGGCGCGCATTCGCGAAGCGGTTGATGTCCCGGTGATTGCCAATGGTGAGGTGTGGAGTACCGAGGACTATCGCCGGATTCGCGAAGTCAGTGGCTGTGATGCCGTGATGATCGGTCGCGGACTGGTGCGATGCCCGGACCTGGGGCTGCGCATTCTGCAGGATGCCGATGAGGCCGTGCTTGCCTGGGATGAGCTGTGGCCCTGGCTCGGTGACTTCTTCCGTCAGACTCGGCTGCGGGTGGTAGATCGTCACTCGCCGGGGCGGCTAAAGCAGTGGTTGGCCATGCTCGGCCAGCATTACCCTGAAGCGCGCGCGTTGTTTGATAGTCTGCGCCGGGAAACCAGTGCGGACGCAGTGACCTGCCGGCTGGAAGGGCCGCTGGAGTCAGCTGCCTGATCTTGGTGTTCCGGCGTTTTGCCTTAACGTCGGCTCGTGCGCGGCGCGGGTTATGGTGGATACGCTTCGCTTAATCCACCCTACGGCCGGGTGCGAAGTTCCGTAGGGTGGTGAACGCCGCAGGCTTCGCCACCATCGGCCTACTGCTCCGGCTTATACCCCAGCCGCAGCCCGCCCCAGTGCTGCCCCTTCACTATGATGGGTACCGACAGATCGTGCATTACTTCCCCGGTATCGCGCTTGTAGGTTTGCAGCAGCAGGGTCTGCTCGTGGCTGCCGCAACGCCGGCCGGTCGGGTCATCAAACAGACGCTTGCTGCGGCAGTGCAGGGTGTCGTGCTGCGGATCACCAGTCGGCTCCTTGCTGAAGCGCTTGTTGTGGGTCGGAACATAACCAGAGGGAATGGCCGCAATGGCATAGACCAGCTCCGGGTGCTGTTGCAGCAGTGGCTCCTGCAGGGCGGGTAGTACCTGGTCGGTGTAACTGTCGAAGGCGCTGCGATAGCGCGCCGGGTTGCTGCCGGGAATCAGCGTCAGGTTGCGGTCGAACAATGCTGATTCCTGGATTTGCCCGCTGGCGAGGTCAGCCTCAAAACGCGCTTCGATGGCGGCGGCAGTTTGCTGTGCGGCATCGAAGAAGCGCTGGTGGTACTCGTCCAGCGCCACGTCTGCCAGCATTTCGCTGACCTGCTCGGCCAGCGAGACCAGATTGACCGCTTCGCCGCCGAGGCGTTGGGTTTGCTCATCACTTTGCTCAATGTCACTGCGCACCTGTTCCAGAGCAGTGCTCAAACTTGATAGCTGGTCACGGTTGGTCAGACTGCTGCCCGCAATTTGCTCGGTTACCGCCTTTACCTCGCTACCTTGGGCGCTGATGGCTTCAAGCTGGTTGGCGGCATCCTCGATCAGCGTTACGCCGCCGCGTACCTGCTCTACCAACGCGGAGAAGTCAGCGTTCACTCGTTTGCTCTGCTGATGCATGCTCTCGATGATGTCGCCCACTTCGGAGGTGGAGGCGGCGGTGCGGGCGGCCAGAGCACGAACCTCGTCGGCCACCACGGCAAAGCCGCGGCCCATGTCTCCGGCGCGTGCTGCTTCGATGGCAGCGTTGAGGGCGAGCAGGTTGGTCTGGCTGGCGATGGCTTCGATCACCCCGGTCACTTGCACGATCTTCTCGGTCTGGGCGTTGAGCTCTTCCAGCACCGCGTTGGATTCATCTGCCTGTGCTGCCAGTTGATGCATGACATGGGTGGCCTGGTCCAACGCGTTACGGCCTTCCTGGCTGCGGCTGCGGGCCTGTTCGGCAGCATTGTCGGCGCGTTCGGCATACTGACTGGTGGCGTCGACCTCGGTGGCGATTTGCTGCGCGCTGTCGGTGACCTGTCGAATGGCAAGCAGCTGTGATTGCTGGCGTTGACGCAACTGCTCGACTGAGTGGGCGACCTCGGCCGCGGCAATGGCGTTTTGGCTGGTCGCGCGGGAGAGGCGAGCACTGAGGTCCGTGTTGTCGGTTGTGCTGGGGCCTGGCGCAATAGTCGCCGGCTGGTCTGAGGGCGGGTAGAACCAGGGCAGACCGATCCAGGGCAGCAGGCAGAGAATCAGGGCGGGGGCCAGGACATCCACACCAGCAAGGTGATAGAGCCAGCCAAGGGTACTCAGTTGTAGCAGGGCCAGAATCGCCTTGCCTAGAAATCCGGTGCGCATACGGGGATGTCCGTTCCGGGGCCGGAGGCCTGATTATTGTAGTTTGCTGTGTCATTTAGCCACCTGTCTCGCGGCTAGACAATCGATCTTTGGTCTTGGGTCGTAAGACCGTGATCTCAGTCCCTCTGCAGGCTGCGCATAAAACGGGTGTCGAGTCTGTCCTTGAGCATCAGAGCAGCCCTGCTGCGCAGCGCCAAAGGCCCATAACAGGCCAGCGCCTGATCGTCTGCGGTGGCCAGTAGGGCAAGTGCTCTGGGCTGCGGCTGGTAATGCTGAAGGCTCGACTGCTTGTCCAGAGTGGCACGCAGGTTTGCGCCGAGTACTGGACCCTGGCGCACAGCATAGACGCCCGAGCGCGGGCAGTCCGCCAGCGCGGCGCAGTCGCCGCTGGCGAATATGCGCGGGTGCGATTGGCTTTGCAGCGTGTCAGCGATCTGAATAAAGCCGGCGGGGTCGGTCGCCAGGTTGCTGTCGGCTTGCCAGACTGCGGGCGCAGCGCCGGTGGCCAGGATGACGGCTTCGGCGGCAAGGGGCGGGGTGGACGCCGACTGCAGACAGCCGTTGCGGATTGCGGTGACGGTGACTCCCTCATGCAGCTCTATATTGCGCCGGTGGAATAGCGAGCGAATCAGCCGGGCAGCCCGTGGTGGGTGTCCACCCAACAATCGGTTGGCGCAGAGCACCAGAATCTGGCACGTGCTCAGCGACTGTTGCAGCGCGAGAGCCAGCTCCACCGCCGCCGCGCCGCCACCCAGAATAGCCAGGCGGGCAGGGGAGCCGCTGCGCCGCCAGTGCATCCAATGTTGCTGCAAGTCGCCGAAGGGTTTGGCGCCGATCACCGTCAAACTGCCGTCGTTCTGTGCTGGGGCGGGGTTAGCCGCGCCACTGTTGAGCGACAGCAGTTCGGTGCGCAGTTGCTCACCGCTGGCCAGGGTCAGCAGTCGGGCGTCGGCCTCGAGCCGAACCAGTTGCCCGCTGGACAGGGTCATGCCAGTCGCTCGACACAGCGGGGCCAGCTCGATACGGCACTGCTCCGCCCGCCAGCGTCCAGCCAGCAGGCCAGGCATCATGCCTGAGTACCAGGCAAAGGGTTCCGGGGAAATCAGCACGCTACCGGGCGGGGCACGATAACCCTGCTCGGCCCAACCGCGCAGTGCGACCAGATGGGCATGACCTGCGCCGACCATAATAAGTGGGGCAGTCATGCTTCGACTGCTCTGTCAGGCCGGTTTCGGAAACCTTTTGAGTGATACATAGCCCCCGGTGATAGGCACGCATTGAGGGCGCTAATCAGTTTATTTCGAAATCGACTTTCGCTGTGCGGACCTGCTAGTCTCGACATGCTGATAATTCCAATTACAAGAAATGGAGCATAGCGTGCACGAGAATAATAGCTACCCGTCGCCGAAACGAGCGTGGTTGACGGTCGGAATTCTGTTGATCGCCTATGTTCTGTCTTTTATTGATCGTCAGATTTTGAACCTGCTGGTTGGTCCGATTCGCCATGACCTGCAGATATCCGATACCGAGATGAGCCTGTTGATGGGACTGTCGTTTGCCGTCTTCTACACTGTGGCCGGTATTCCGCTGGGGCGGATTGCTGACTCCAAAAGCCGCCGTGGCCTGATCGCCGGCGGTGTGGCTGTGTGGAGTCTGATGACTGCGTTCTGCGGCTTGGCACAGCAGTATTGGCATTTCATCATCGGCCGGATTGGTGTCGGTGCTGGTGAAGCGGCGCTGTCGCCTGCTGCCTACTCGCTGATTGCCGACAGCTTTCCGGCTAACCGCCGCGCGACCGCGATCAGTGTGTACGCCATGGGCATCTATCTTGGTGCCGGCGCAGCCTTCCTGCTCGGCGGGCTGGTGGTGACCTGGGCCAATGCCCAGGGGCCGATGGTCCTGCCGGTATTGGGCGAAGTGCGTCCCTGGCAGTTGATCTTCCTGGTGTTGGGTGCCATAGGCCTGATGTTCTGCCTGGTATTGCTGGCGATCAAGGAGCCGAGCCGCAAGGGGATTGGCGCTGGCGTTGCCGTGCCGCTGAAGGATGTCGGTCGTTACCTGCTCGGTATTCGCAAAGCCGTGCTGTGTCATAACTTCGGCTTTGCCTGTTTGTCCTTTGCCTCCTACGGCGCATCGGCCTGGATTCCGACCTTCTTTATCCGTAATCACGGCCTGACGCCGGGCGAAGTGGGCATCTACTACGGCAGCCTGGTAATGGTTGCCGGGTCACTGGGTATCGTCTTTGGCGGCCGTCTGGCCGACTTTCTGGCACACCACGGCTATCGCGACGCCAACATGCGGGTGGGGCTGCTGTCGGCTATTCTGACCCTGCTGTGCAATGTGGTGTATCTGGTCGACAACATGCCGTTGCTGTGGACCATCATGTTTTTCAACGTCTTTACCGTAGCGATGCCGTTCGGCGTTGCTCCGGCGGCCATTCAGGAGGTTATGCCGAATGCCATGCGCGGTCAGGCTTCGGCAATTTACCTCTTCACCATTACCCTGATCGGCTTGGGTATTGGGCCGACCGCCGTCGCCTTGTTCACCGATTACGTGTTCCAGGACGACATGGCGATTCGTTATTCCATATTCATCGTTGCCAGCGTGATTACCTTGGGCGCTATCATCCTTCTGGCCATGGGGCTCAAACCCTACCGGGAGGCACGGGACACGCTGACACGCTGGGGTGAACAGCAGGGCCAGCCGGGCTGAGGGGCAACCCCGGCCGCAGGTTGATGTACTTGAATTTCAACAGGAGCAACAACATGACAGACGCAGTTATCGTATCCACGGCCCGTACCGGCCTGGGCAAATCCTATCGCGGCGCACTGAACAACACTCACAGTGTTGACATGGCCGGCTTCGTGATCGAAGAAGCGGTCAAGCGCGCAGGTATCGACCCGGCGCTGGTTGAAGACGTGATCCTCGGTGCGACCTTCCACGAAGGTGCCCAGGGCAAGAATATGGCGCGTCTGGCAGCCATCCGTGGCGGTCTGCCGGTTACCACCGCGGGCATGTCGCTGAACCGTTTCTGCAGCTCCGGTCTGCAGTCCATCGCCATCGCTGCCCAGCGCGTTGTCAGCGAAAAGATTCCGGCCATCGTCGCCGGTGGTGTTGAGTCCATCAGCCTCTGCCAGAACGACAAGATCAACATGTTCCACGGCACCAACGAATGGATCATGAAGAACAAGCCGGAGCTGTACCTGTCCATGATCGAAACGGCCGACATCGTAGCTCAGCGCTACAACGTCAGCCGTGAAGCGCAGGATGAGTACTCCCTGCTGAGCCAGCAGCGCGTTGCTGCCGGTCAGCAGAGTGGCAAGTTCGCCGACGAAATCGTTCCGTACAAGACCATCATGAAGGTCCAGAACAAGGAAACCGGTGAAGTCTCCGATCAGGAAGTGGTTCTGGATCGCGACGAGTGCAACCGTCCGAGCACCACCCTGGAAGCGCTGTCCTCCCTGCAGGCGGTTCGCGGCCCAGGCAACTTCGTCACCGCCGGTAACGCCAGTCAGCTGTCTGACGGCGCATCCGTTTGCACCGTGATGAACAGCAAGGTTGCCGAGCAACTGAACGTTGAACCGATGGGTATCTTCCGTGGCTTCGCCGTCGCCGGTTGCGAGCCTGACGAAATGGGCATCGGCCCGGTCTTTGCCATTCCGCGCCTGCTGCAGCGCAACGGCCTGACCATGGACGACATCGGTCTGTGGGAACTGAACGAAGCCTTCGCTTCCCAGGTTGTTTACTGCCGCGACAAGCTGGGCATCCCGGCTGAGAACCTGAACGTCAACGGCGGCTCCATCGCCATCGGTCACCCCTACGGTGTAACCGGTTCCCGCCTGACCGGTCACGCGCTGATCGAAGGCAAACGTCGTGGCGTCAAGTACGTGGTTGTCACCATGTGCATCGGCGGTGGCCAGGGCGCTGCCGGTCTGTTCGAGATCGTCTGACCCCAGCCGTAAGTTTCAAGCCGTAAGCTGCAAGCAAACCCGGGCCATGCTCGGGTTTCGCTTTTGGGGTTCGCTTGCCGCTTTAGGCTTGGTGCTTGTAGCTAAAAATTCCAGAGGAATTTTCCGTGTCCCAAAAAATCATCAATACCGACGATCTGGCGTTTCTGCTTTATGAAATGCTGGATATCGAACGTTTTACCCAATTCCCGCGTTACGAAGACCACAGCCGCGATACCTTTGATGCCGCCATCGAGCTGGCGCTGAAGGTCGCGAGCGAAACCTTCGCACCGCACAATCGCCTGTGCGATGAAGACGAGCCGCGCTTCGAGAATGGCAAGGTCGTGATTCGTCCGGAAGTCTCCGAGGCGCTGGCCGTGCTGCGGGATACCGGCCTGATGGCTGCCTCGCAGGATTACGAACGCGGCGGCATGCAGCTGCCGGCAGCCGTTGCCCAGACCTGTATCGGCCTGATCAAGGGCGCCAACGTCAGCACCCAGGCCTACGCCGGTCTGACCATCGCCGCCTGCAACCTGATCATGGCCCACGGCACCGATGAGCAGAAGCAGCGCTACGCTGAGCCGATGATGGCCGGCCGCTTCTTCGGCACCATGTGCCTGACCGAGCCGCACGCCGGTTCCTCGCTGGGCGACATCAAGTCCCGCGCGATCCCGCAGGAAGACGGCACCTACCGCATCAGCGGCAACAAGATCTTTATCTCTGCCGGTGACCACGAGCTGAGCGAAAATATCGTGCACCTGGTGCTGGCCAAGCTGCCCGACGCACCGCCCGGTGCCAAGGGTATCTCGCTGTTTATCGTGCCCAAGTTCCTGGTCAACGAAGACGGCAGCCTCGGCGAGCGCAACGACGTGCAACTAGCGGGTCTGATCCACAAGATGGGTTACCGCGGCACCACCTCGACCATGCTCAACTTCGGTGAGAAGGGCGGCGCGGTCGGCTATCTGGTCGGCGAGCCGCACAACGGTCTGGCCGGTATGTTCCACATGATGAACGAGGCGCGCATCGGCGTGGGCCTGGGTTCGGTCATGCTGGGTTACACCGGTTACCTGCACGCGCTGGAATACGCCCGCGAGCGTACCCAGGGCCGTGGTCTGGCCGAGCGTGATCCGGCCACCCCAATGATCCCGCTGGTTCAGCACGCAGACATTCGTCGTCTGCTGCTGGCGCAGAAAGCCTTCGTTGAAGGTGGTCTGTCGCTGTGCCTGTTCTCCTCGACCCTGGTTGACGAGAAGAAGCACGCGCCGGATGCCGCAGCGCGTGAAGAGGCCGCCGGCCTGCTTGATCTGCTGACGCCGATCGTCAAATCCTGGCCGTCGCAGTTCTGTCTGGAAGCCAACAGCCTGGCGATTCAGGTGCACGGTGGCTACGGCTATACCCGTGAATACCCGGTCGAGCAGTTCTATCGCGACAACCGCCTGAACCCGATCCACGAAGGCACCCACGGTATCCAGGGTCAGGATTTGCTGGGCCGTAAGGTGAGCATGGCCGGTGGCCGTTTCTACCAAAGCCTGCTGACCCGCATCCGCGCCACCCTGGACGAGTGCGCCAACGTCGCCGAGCTGAAAGCCAATGCCGAGCTTTTGAGCACCGCCCTGAACACCGTTGACGGCATCACCGATGCGCTGCAGGCGATGAAGAAGAGCGAGCCCGATCGCGCGCTGGCCAACGCCTACCTGTACATGGAGTGCTTCGGCCATCTGGTTGTCGGCTGGCTCTGGCTGCGCCAGGCCCAGGCTGCCCTGCGTGGCCTGCAGAACGGCGGCGAGCGCCCGGCGAGCTTCTACCAAGGCAAGCTCAACGCCTGTGACTACTTCCTGCGCTACGAACTGCCCAAGCCGATGGCGCTGGCAGAGGTGCTGCGCAGTGCCGATCGCACCACGCTGGACATGCCGCTGGATTGCTTCTGATTTGGTTGGTGTAAAAAAACCGGGCCTTGTGCCCGGTTTTTTGTTGGTGTCGCAGGCAGCATACGCCGTTGCTGCTCGCCTCGATCAGAAGTCCACGGTGGCCGAGAGATTGACTGTCCGTGGCGCTCCCACCGCCAGGCTGGTGTAGTGTGGCTTGGCCCAGTAGGCCTTGTTGCCGACGTTGGTTACCGCCGCGCGCAGCGTCAGTTGATGATCTGACACGACCGATGAGTGTCTTGCCCCCAGATCAAAAACCGTGTGGCCCGGAATCGATAATGAGTTGTCGGCATTGAGATACTGTTTGGAGACCGAGGTGGCATTGGCCGTCAGCGTTAAGCCGGGCAGCATAGGCGTATCCCACTCGACGCCCAGTTTGCCCTGCCACTTGGGCAAGCCCACTGCTTGCTGACCTTCATTGTCATCGCTGGCAGCCTTGGTTACTTCCGCGTCCGAGTAGGCCACGCCGCCCATCAGCCGAACCGAATCCAGCGGGCTGCCAAAGAAGCCCCACTCAACGCCTCGGTTGCGTTGCTCGCCGCCAAAGGAAAAGACGTTGGTGGTTGGATCGGTATAGCTGCTGGGGCGTTCTATTTCGTACACGCCGAGGGTATGGGCGAATTCGCCAAGGTCGAATTTGATGCCGACCTCCCGCTGCTTGGTTTTGTAAGGGGCAAAGACTTCGCCGGCATTGTCGGCTGTGTTCGGTGCGATGGACCCTTGACTGAGGCCTTCGATGTAATTGGCGTAGAGTGATATTTCTTCGCTGGCCTTGACCAGAACGGCGACCGCCGGAGAGGTTGCGCTCTCGTCATATCGCTTGCTCAACCGCGCGCCGGTGGTGCCGTTGAAACTGTCTGTTCTGACCTCTTGACGCCGGACGCCAAGCGTCAGCTGTACCCGTTCCTGGGCAAATGAAAGCGTGTCGGCCAGGCCCAGGCTGGTAAGGCGTGTCTGCGTTCTGGTAATGGCCATAATGGAGGAGGGAAGCGCAGGCTCAGGGCCCCAGACGGGGTCGTATATGTTGGTTACCCAGGGGCTGGGGAGCAGATTTCTAAACCCGTTGAGGTGGTAGTCTTCGTCGTAATAGGTGGCATTGACCGCAAACTCGTGGCCGATTGCGCCGGTAGTCGCGTCGCCCATCAAGCCAACCTCGGCTGATGTACGTTCAATCTTGTCCGCGACGCCGCTGAAGTTGATTTCAAAGTCGCCGGCATCGTTCAGTATTCGGCCGGCGCCCATGTTGGATTTGAACTCGGTTTCACTCGAGCCGCCTGTGGCGTAGAAGGTCAGGTGGTCGCTCAGGTCAAATTCGCCGCGCAGCATTGCGCCTTCGTCGCTGCTTTCATAGAAAGCCCAAGGTGGATTCCATGAAACATCGGGGTCCGGCACGCTGGGCAGTGATACGCCTGGTGCGAGCGTCAGGCCGCGGGTCAAGCCTTTACCGTTGTCTTCACTCTGGTACAGGTCGGCTGAAAGGCGCATGCGCTCGCCACGCCAATCGAGCCCTACAGAGGACATGGTCACCTTCTTGTCCTGATCGTTGACCGCCGTTTCGCCGTCGCGATACACGCTATTGAAACGCACACCGAACTGCCCGTCTTCGCCAAAACGACGGCCCAGGTCAATATGACCACCGTACTGGGCATCGGACATGTAGCTGGCCGTCAACCGCGTTAGCGGTTCATCACCGGCTCGTTTGGTGACGAGATTGACAGTTCCCCCGGCCGAGCCCTTCGGCGGCATACCATTGAGCAGGGCGGAGGGCCCCTTGAGCACATCGACGCGTTCAAACATCTCTGGTGAGTTGCGGTAGTACGCCGCCATGCCGGCCAGGCCGTTCATGGTCACATCCCCGACGCTGGATGACAGGCCGCGAATCGAATAGCTCTCCTGGCTCTCGCCCGGTATGCCACTGGTATACACGGCAGGATCGGTTTTGGCGATGATGTCGCTGATGTCGCGTGCCTGCTGGTCGGCGATGTATTTTTCGGTGTAGCTGATGGTGGAAAAGGGCGTCTCCATGAAGTCCTTCTCACCCAGAAACCCGACACGGCCACCGGTTGCCACCTGCTCTCCAGCGTAGCTCTCGACGGTTTCGGCCTCGCCCTCTACGGTGATGGCCCGCAGTACCGCTTCCTCTTCATCCGCAGCACTTTCTGCGTACACGGGCGACGTTGCGAGGCTCAGGCCTGCGGCTGACAGGCTAATCAGTATCGCCGCACGCATGCCCTTCGCGAGGCGGGTCAGGGGAAATGCGGGCTGATCGGACCCCGTTGTTGCTGTTGAGCCAGTGGCTCGGTGTTGGCAGTGGTGGTTCACGTTGGCTCCCTCGTGGTTTAGGTTGTTTGTTTTATTAAGAAAAGACATAAGGCTGTCGATAATCATTTGCTTTTAAGCGGGTGGGTTCGCACGCCAGGCCAGGCCTGGCTAGGGTTCGTTCTGATAGCCGCTGATCACGTCCTCGATGATGATTTTCATCGAGTTCACGCTGGCGGCGGTCACGTACCAGGCTTGCGCATCGGCAAAAACGACGTGGCCGTTCTTCCAGGCGTTGGTCTGCCGCAGCAGCGGGTTGCCCAAGGTGTCTGCGTTAAGCGCCGGGCGGTGTTCCATGACAGCGGTGCGATCAACCACATAAATCACATCCGGGTTGACCTGCTGGATGAACTCGCTGGAAATCGGCCGGCCATGTAGCCCGGCTGCACCCGCCGGCGTTGCAGACTTGACGCCCAGCGCGTTGAAGACAAAACCATAACGTGAGTGGGGGCCAAAGGCGCTGAAGGCGCCGTTGTTGTGCAGTACGATCAGCGCTGTTTCAGGACGATCTCGGGTTAGTTGCCGCACCCGCTCGACCTGGCGATCCAGATCGGCAACTGCCTGCTGGGCCAGTTCATCTTTCTCGAATATCTGCCCAAGGGTCAGGAGGTGGCGCTTGATGATATCCAGGTGTTGCGCCTGGCTGTCACGGTAGTCCACGTCGAAGTGGATCGTCGGCGCGATCTCGCTCAGCTCCTGGTAGTGGCGCGCCTGCAACGAGGTAATCAGAATCAGGTCGGGCCTGGCGGCATGCACCTTTTCCAGGTTGGGCTGGACGATGGCGCCGGTGTCCTGAATGTCTGGTTGGTCCTGGTATTTGGCCAGAAAGTGGGGGATAAAGTCTTTTGGCATTCCGGCAACCGGAATGTCGAGCAGGTCCAGAAAGTCGACTTCATTCATATCCAGGGCCACCACGCGTTGCGGTCGGTGCTCTATCACCGTAGTGCCCAACTGGTGGTGCACCGTGACCGGGGTGTAGGCCTGATGCTCGGT
This sequence comes from Halopseudomonas oceani, assembly GCF_002903165.1. Taxonomy (GTDB): domain Bacteria; phylum Pseudomonadota; class Gammaproteobacteria; order Pseudomonadales; family Pseudomonadaceae; genus Halopseudomonas; species Halopseudomonas oceani. Next base: position 17,861 of record NZ_PPSK01000005.1, on the reverse strand, counting down.
GGTTTCGGTGGCGACTGGTTCAGGCGATGCCTGCGGCGCTTCTGCCGCTGAATCGCTGCAGCGGAGCAGTGCTGCTGTTGTTGCCAGCAGTAATGTTGCCGCCCACCGTGTGTGCACAAGGGTCATTCCAGTTCTCCTGACGGGGTGAAGTAGTTGCAGAGGTAGCCATGCGCGTCCCGTGTGACCTTGAACGAGAGGTCATACAGCTGCCGCAGCTTTTGCTCGCTCATGATGTCCGGCACGGTCCCTGCGTAGTGCACGGCACCGGCCTTCATGGCGACGATATGGTCCGAGTAGTTGGCGGCAAAGTTGATGTCGTGGACCACGAGGACGACGGTGCGACCCTGCTCGTCGCAGAGTCGGCGCAGGGCGCGCATGATTTGTACGGCGTGTTTGATATCGAGATTGTTCAGCGGCTCATCGAGTAACAGATACTCGGTTTGCTGGGCGATGGTCATGGCCAAAAACGCCATCTGGCGTTGACCGCCACTGATCTCATCCAGATAGGCATCGCGCAACGCATCCAGCGTCAGAAAGGCGATGGCCTCGTCGATGATGCGCTGATCCTCGATCGTGAGCAGGCCTCGGCTGTAGGGGAAACGGCCGAAGGCCACCAGCTCTTGTACGGTCAGCCGCAGATTGAAGTCAGGTGATTGGCGCAGGGTGGCGACGCGCTTGGCGTAGTCGTTAATGCGGATATGGCTGATCTCGGTGCCGTCGAGCTGAATACTGCCGCTGCTTGGCTCCAGCAGTCGGGCAATCATCATCAGGAGCGTTGTCTTGCCTGCGCCGTTGGGGCCAATGAGCGACGTCAGTTGGCCGGTCGGAAAGGCTACATTCACACTAGATAGCACCGCCTTGGTGCCATAGCGCTTGGATAGGTTTGTTACCGTGATCATGCCGTCCCCCGGCTGCGTACCATCAGCATCAGGAACCAGGCGCCACAGACCAGGTTGATGAGGATGCCGACGCTGGTTCGATAGTTGAAGAGGTGCTCCACCGCGAGCTGGGCCACAATGAAAAGACTGATGGCGACGGCGCATCCCATGGGCAGGGTGAGGCGGTGCTTGAAGCTGCGCGTCAATGCGTAGGTCGTGTTGGCGACGAAAATACCCATGAAGGCGGTTGGCCCTAACAGGCTGGTGGATACCGCGACCAGTACGGCGATCAGGGCAAGGTATCCCTGAACGCTGCGTTGATAGTCCACCCCCAGTGAGATGGCCTGATCCCGGCCCAGTGACAGTACATCGAGTGTCGGCAGGTTGCGGCGAAAAACCAGCCACACGGCGGTTACCAGCAGGCTCGATATGATCAATTGGGCGGGCTCTGCTTTGCCAAAGGAGGCTTGGCTAAAGCCCAGCAAGATAGAGAATTCGCCGGGGCTGACGGTAAATTGGATGAACTGGGTAAGGGTGCTGATGACCATGGTCAGCACCAGCCCCAACAGCAGCAGGAAGTACAGGTTCTGCCTGCCATCACGAAACAGCCAGCGGTGGATTGCCCACGAGTAGGTGAGCATCAGTAACACCGAGATAGCAAAGTTGCCGTTGGCACCCAGCATCACCAGGCTCTGCGCGCCCAGAGCCAATACCAGCAGCGACTGCAGGAGCAGGTAAACGGCCTCATAACCCATGATTGCCGGCGTCAGTATTCGGTTGCCGGTGACGGTCTGAAACAGGATAGATGACCAGGCGACGCAGATCCCGCCGATGACCATCGCGACCAGGCGGCCAAGGCGCTTGGGGATGACGTAGTCGAAATCCAGCCCGGAATTGAGCAACAGGAAGGTCAGGGCCAACATCGCGACCCCAAGCCAGACAGCGTAACGGGGCATCAGGCGCATCGTCTGCTTCTCCAGTAGATAAGTACCAGAAACAGCACACCGCCTACGGCCCCTGCGGTCAGACCGATGGGGATTTCAAATGGGTATATCAGCAGGCGCCCGAGAATATCGCAGGCCAGCAGTAACACCGCACCGCCCATCGCCACCAGGGGCAGGGTGCGGGCCAAATTGTCGCCGTACAGCAGGGCGATCAGATTGGGTATGACCAGGCCGACGAAGGGAATGGCGCCGACCGTGATGACCGTTGCGGAGACGGTGACCGAGACCAGTATGAGCCCCAGCGCAACGGTAACCGGGTAGTTCAGGCCCAAACTTGTGGCGATGCCTTCGCCCATACCTAGCACGGTGAAACGGTGGGCAAAGAGATAGGTCAGCACGACCACCGGCAGTATCAGGTAAATGATCTCGTAGTTGCCCTGGACGATCTTGGAGAAGTCGCCCAGCAACCAGCCCTGCATACTTTGCAGAATGTTGTGCTGGTAGGCATAAAACTCAGCAACGGCGCTTAGCACCGCGCCGTACATCAGGCCTATTACCGGCACCAGAACCGTGTTGGCGAAGCGGATGCGGCGAACAATGGCGATGAAGATCAGGCAGGCAAGGAAGCTGAAGGTCAGGGCGAACAGCAGCCGCCCGAGCGTGCCGATTGATGGCATCAGCACCAGTGCGACCAGGATACCCAGCTTGGCCGCGTCCAGGCCGCCCGAGGTCGCCGGCTCAACAAATTTGTTGCGCACGATGTGCTGTAGAATCACGCCGCAAACCGACAGCCCGACGCCCGTGAGCAGCAGTGCTGCCAGACGCGGCAAGCGGCTGGCGGTCAAGGTCAGCCAGGCGGAGGGAGACAGCTGCACCAGCTCGGACCAGGCCAGCTTTTGCGCACCTATCATCAGCGAAAGGCAAGCCAACACCACGAGCACAATAGCCAAGCCAGCCCGCATTAATTGCGCGCTCCTGTCGGCACTTGCTGGTTAATGCGCCATCCAGCGGCTGCCTGGCGTTGCTTGAGAAAGTGCGCATAACGTCCCTGTTGCGCTTGCAGCTGTTTGGGCGCGCCGCACTCGACGATCAGGCCGTCTTCCAGCACGATGATCTGATCCGCCTGGGCGATGGTTGAGAGCTGATGGGCGATGACCACCAGCGTGCGCTGGCCGCGCAGCCGCGTCAGCGTCTCGGCAATGACAGCCTGACTCTCGGTATCCAACGCCGCCGTTGCCTCATCGACCAGCAAAATCGGCGCGTTCTTGAGCAGTGCCCGTGCGATGGTAATGCGCTGGCGTTCGCCGCCAGACAGGCGCGTACCGCCTTCGCCAACCTGGGTTTCGAGCCCCTGCGGCAGGCGCGCGATGATTTCTGCAACGCCGGCCAGCTCCGCTGCTTCCCGAACCTCGGCATCACTGGCATCAGGGTTACCCAGGCGAATGTTCTCGGCGATGCTGCCGGTGAACAGGTAAGTGCTCTGGAATATTTGACTGATCTGCCCAGCCAGTTGCGCGCTGGCTATCTGTCGCACGTCGACACCGCCCACCAGTACGGCACCCTCGCTGACGTCAAAGCTGCGTGCAATCAGGCCCGCCAGGGTGGATTTGCCCGAGCCTGATTCGCCAATCAAAGCGGTCATGCTGCCGGCCTCGATGCGTACATTCAGACCGCGCAGGACCTCTGCCTCCTGCGCGGCATAGCGAAAATGAACATCAACCAGTTCGATGGCGCTGTCGCGCGGTATTTGCGGTCTGTCGGGCTCGGGCAGGGGCTCGACGGCGTAGAGCTCCTCTATCGCGTCGAGCTGTCCGCGCGCATTGCGCACGACCTCGCTGTAGCCTGCGACTTCCTGTAGCGAATCGACAAAACGGCTGACCAACAGCAGGGCCGCGATCAGGGCCGCCATGTCGCCGTTCTGCAGACCGCCGTCCAGTTCGCTGTTAAGCCAAAACGCTGCACAAATCAGCAGGGCGGCAAACACCGCCTGTACCACCCAGCTGTTCATGACGGCGGCTGACGAGGATAGCCAGATCAGCCGCATGCCGGACCGACGCTGTTGCAGTGATGCGTCCTCCAGCAGCCGCAAACTGTTGCCCTCGCCATTGAAGGCGCGGAGTACCGATTGAGCCTGGGCAAACTCCACCACGCGCTGGCTGGCTTCAGCAAAACGCTGTTGAAATGCGCTGTCGGCGCGTTTTGCCAGCATCGAGGACAGCCCCAATACGGCGGCCAGCAGAGGTAATGCCAGCAGTGCAATCAGCCCCAGTTGCCAGTGCAGCACCAGCAGGGCGCCAACCAGTACCAGTGGGGTAATTACCCCGGCAATCACCGGGGTGAACACATGCGCTGGCAGCTGGGCAACGGACATCATGCCCTGGGTGACCACATGGCTGAGGCGCGCAGTGTTCTGTGGCGAAAACCAGCCCACCGGCATGCTTGCCATCTGATCGCCTAGCCGATGGCGAGCGCCCTGCAGGATGGCCACACCCACGCGGATACCCGCTTGCTCAACGTGGCGTCGCAGGCCCCAGCAAAGGATGACGCCGGCAAGCAAGGCAAGCAGCCAGGGCGTTGCCCCACGGACGTCGTTGTTCAGCAGGTGGGTGATGACCGGCACCACGCTGGCGATGCTTAGCCCGCAAAGCGCGCCGTAGAGAACGGCCATCCAGCTATAGCGACGCAAGATGCCTGCGTCTTCTCCCAGCAACTGCACTAATGTCTTCAGCATGGCTGGACCTCCTCGGCGACGGGTATGTCATAGCCACCTTTGGCCCATAGCTGTGCGTAGCGGCCATTACGCTGCAGCAGTTGCTCATGGGTGCCCTGCTCGACGATGCGGGTGTTCTCGAGCACCAGAATGCGGTCCGCGTGCATGATCGTATCCAGTCTGTGGGCGATCACCAGCAGCGTTCTGCCTTGGGCGAAATCGGACAATGCGTTCTGCAGCGCGACCTCGTTCTGTGCGTCTGCGGCGGCGGTAGCTTCGTCGAGTACCAGCACCGGCGGGTCGAGCAGTACCGCACGGGCTACGCTGATACGCTGGCGTTCACCGCCGGACAGCTGCGCATCCTCGCCGATCACCGAATCGTACCCGCGGGGCAGGGCCAGAATGCGATCATGGATATTGGCTGCCCGTGCGGCGCTCTCGACTTCCTGCGCGCTGGCTGACGGGTGACCGAGCGCGATGTTGTCGCGCACGCTTGCATGGATCAGGCGCACGTCCTGCAGTACAAAGCCGATGTGGCGGTAGAGTTGTGACGCTTCGATACAGCGCAGGTCTGCGCCGCCCAGGGTGATGTTGCCCTCGGTTGGGTCGAAGAATCGTAGGAGCAGCTGGGCGAGGGTCGACTTCCCCGCGCCGGATGGGCCAACGATAGCGGTGATGGTGTTGGGTTGCAGGGTAAAGCTGCCCCCCGATAACACCTGGTGTTGCGGATCATAGGCGTAGCTGACGTTGTGGAAGCGCACTTCATTGCCGACTGGCGTCTGCTGCTGCGTCGTGGGTATCGGTTCAAGGATGGGAGTTTCCAGCAATCCGATGACCCGCTGCGCCGCGCCGGTGGCGCTGCCAAGATCGTGCAGCAGGGTGTGCAGCAGCAGCAGCGGAGCGCAGATGCCGGGCGCGACCAGCGCGAAAGGCAGTATCTCTACCGGAGTCATCCAGCCCAGGCCAACGAACACCGTCCCACTCGCCAGAACCACGCCGAGCACGGTAATGGGGGCAATCATGGCGTGTGCGTGAGCCATTGAGGCCACCAGGGGGCCAGTCAGCTTGGTGAACGCCTTGGCAACGCTGTCGACGGCGTCTCGATAATTCGCATGAGCCTTACCCGTCACGCCGAACGCCTTGACTACAGGGATGCCGGTAACGAATTCGACCGTGGTGCTGTTGAGGCGTCCCAGCTGGGTGACGAAGTCCTGCCTGGGGGCGTCGTCCGTGTTCATTGCACGCCGCAGAAACAGAAAGAAGCCGGGAAAGGGCAGCAGTGCCAGCAAAGCCATACGCCAGTCCAGCCAAAGCAGATAGGCGACGGAGATGAGGATCACACCGCAAGCGCGTCCTGCCGCGGTGTAGAAGTGGGCGGTGAGGCTGTGCAGCGTAACAATATCGTCCTGCATTGCCTGCTTGACTTCGCCTGATGTCCGGTTGCTGAACCAGCCCAATGGGACCTTGGCCAGCCGCTGCGCCGTGGCGAGCCGCAGTTGGTGGACGAGTCTGTTATCAGCCAGATGCGCAGTCAGTTCACCGACCAGAATTAGTGTCATGCCGATAAACAGGCAGATCACGCCGACGGCCACCGTCCAGCCGACTGCGCTCTGCGGCTGCATCGGCCACAGCTTGGTCAAGCCAGGCTGACCCAGCGCAAGAGCGGCAATGTGGGCAATGCCGGCCAGCGGCACTAGCGTGAGCATGGTGCCCAGACCGGCCAGCAGTGTAGAAACGATCAAGTGGCCGCGAATCGGGGCCAGCACCTGACTGATGGGGCCAGGTTGGTTGGTATTAACCATAGTCTTGGCAGGTGAACTCATGGAAGAATAGCGCGTCCAAATGAATTAGTTGCATGACTATAAACTAAATGAGAATTGATTGCATCATGAAAGCGAGCCGGACGTTCTCAACGGTCCAGCTGATGCGCCCGCACACGCCAGCAAGCAAGGGGTAAACATGCAGGAGACTGAACGGCCGACTACCCGTGGTCGGCCGCCAAAGATCACGCCAGAACGCATCGTCAACGCCGGCATTGAAATGGGCTTGCCCAACATCACCTTTGTTGGGGTGGCAGCAGCGCTCGGCGTCAGCCACATGGCGCTGTACAAGCACGTACCCAGTCTGGAAGCGCTCAAGCAGATGGTCGCGGAAGCCATTTTCAGCCGGTGGCAGATCCCCCCGGTCGCGAGTGAGAGCCCATCTGACCTAATGGGCTACCTGATCGACTTCTCGGCGTCCGCCCAGGCGTTGGTCAAATGTAATCCGGGGCTGACGCCTTATGTGATTCGCCGGCTGGCGGCGACACAGCCCATGCTCGACAAGATCGACGAGCATCAGAGTCAGTTGGCGCGCCGCTACGGTATCGTCAAGGATCACGCGCGGTGGCTGCTGGCGACGGTGGCGTTTCACTGCATTGCCGTGGCCGATACGGTGTACTCGGTAGCGGGTCAGGAAGTCACGGGAGAAGCCGATCGCGCAACGGAGGTGGCCGAGATGGAAGCTGAGTTTGCCGAGGGTATGCGGGCGCTGATTACCGGTGCGCTGGCAATGATGGAGCAACGTGATCTGCAGGCGCGCGGTTAACCGCACCTGCGAGATCACTTGCTTGATGATGGTCCAGCGTCAGCGGCTTCGCGGCGATTGTCACGCGTGGCCGTGGCCTGCCGTTTACTGCGCGGCGAGATAGGCCTGCGTCGAGATCACGGCGCAATAGCCAAACTCGAAGGCCGCCATCATGGCCGCCTGCACCTGGCCCGCAGGCGTTGTCACCCCGTTGAACTCAAGATCCAGCGTGGCGCAGGCGTCGTGCAGCACGGTGGCGGGGTAGCCCATATCAACGGCAGCCCGCACGCAAGCGTCGACGCACATGTGGCTCATTGCCCCGATCACCACAACCTCTTCAATGCCGTGCTGGTCCAGCTGCTGCTTGAGATCGGTCTCGCGGAAGGCGTTGATATGCCGCTTGACGATTACCGGCTCACCCTCAACGGGCGCCACGCACGTCTGAATCTGCGCGCCCACTGAGCCCGCTGCGAATAGGGGCGCATTGCTGTCGGGCGATTCATGACGCACGTGAAACACTGGCACGCCCCTTGTTCTGGCAGCGGCGATGACGTCGGCGGCATTTTTTGCGGCCGCCTCTATGCCCGTCAGCGGCAGCTTGCCGTCGGGGAGATAATCGTTTTGCAGATCGATGACAATCAAGCCGGCTTTTTTCATGACGTTTCACCTCGGGTGATGGAAAGCCGTCATGGTCGGCTTTTGGCGACGGGCAGGTAAGTGGCGGCAACGACATTTCAGGTGTTGATAACGACACAGGGTTGTCCCGTATCGGCAGAAGCATCTATGAGCGGCTTGCCCGCGTGCTGTTGCCAAACCGGCGGCGGTATTCGCCGGGTGACAGGCCGACAATACGCGTGAATACCTTGCGAAACGCGCCAGCGTCGCTGTAGCCCACTTCCCACGCAACGCGTTCCACTGAGGCCTTGTCGAACTGCAGCAGCTCTTGTGCGCGGCCCACGCGCAAGCGCTGGCAGTATTCGGTGGTGGTCATGCCGGTGGCTCTCTGAAAGCGGCGCAGCAGCGTGCGTTCTTGCAGTCCGGCCTGCGCCGCCAGGATTGGTAACGCCATCTCTTTGGCCTGAGTGGCTTGCAGCCAGTGCTGCAGTTTGAGTACCGCCGCGTCTGCATGGGTCAGGCGCGGTGAAAACAGGCTGTAATAACGCTGCTCGCGGCCGGGTGGATCGACCAGCAGTGTGCGTGCTGTCTCGATCATGACGGTCGGCCCCAGCAGCCGATCAACCAGCCTTAGCCCCAGATCAGTCCAGGCCATCAGGCCGCCGGCGGTGATAATGTCGCCATCGTCGATGATGAGTTGATCGGCATCCACGCGTACGTCGGGATGGCGCTCCTGCAACAGCGTGGCATAGGCCCAGTGGGTGGTCATCTTGCGGCCAGTCAGCAGCCCTGTCGCAGCCAGCGGGAAAGCGCCAGCACAGACCGATGCCAAGGCAACGCCCTCGCCATGGCGAGCTACCAGCCAGGCACTGAGCGTGCCTGTGTCATCGGCAAAAACCGGTTCGTTCAAGGTGGGCGGCAGGATCAGCGCCGACAGCAGCGCATCAGCCGACGCGCCAGAGCTGCTGTCAAACACGCGCACGGGCAGGTCGCCAGGCTGGTTTTGCTGCCAGTGGGTTATGCGCAAGGGCGGTTCGGCGTGCGGTAGATGCGATAGTGCCTCACGGTTGGCTACGGCAAACAGGTCGGTCAGGCCGAGCACAGCCGCCTGCTGTGCGCCGGGATACAGTACCAACCCGATCTCAACGGCCTGTGTTGTTTGCATATAGCCCCGGCTTGAGGTTGTTCATCTAGGCGCTCCTGGGTGCAACCGTTTGTTTCTCGGCTGCTTGGTCAGATGCGGCCAATATTAGAGGGTCGAATAGAGCCGGGATACCGGTTTGTTGCCAGAATTTTTCTGCCGACAACGTGGCTTTGGCTGGGCTTCTCAATACTGTATGCAGCGTGGCTACCGGGTTATCCTAGCGCCATGTACAGTCTTGCTCAGCCCGTCTCCCACACGCTGGAAATCCGTAAAAGCCGCTTCCTTGCCTGCGTCGAACCCTGCACCGATCGCGCCGCAGCGCAGGTGCGGGTTAATGAGTTACGCGCGCAGCACCCCGGTTGCGCACATGTCTGCTGGGCGTTGTTGGCGGGTGGTCACAGCGCGGCGGTGGACGATGGTGAACCCTCGGGCACGGCGGGGCGGCCGATGCTGGATGTGCTGCGGCATCAACAGCTCGATGGTGTGCTGGCGACGGTCGTACGCTACTTCGGCGGCGTCAAGCTGGGTGCTGGCGGGCTGGTACGGGCCTATACCGATGCGGTAGCGCAGGCGTTGCTGCAGGCGGAAAAAATCGAGCACATTCCTGTTCAGACTCTGAACTGCGAGCTGGCCTATGCCCATGAAGGTGTCGCCCGCAACCTGATTGCCGAACTCGGCGGTGAGCTGCTTACGGTCAGTCATGGGCAGGCTGTGCGTTTACATCTGCGCTTGCCCACGACGGCAGTCGATGTGCTGCAGGAGCAGCTGTTATCGATCACTCGGGGCGAACTCGGGTGGGAGGTCGCCGCTCCCTCAGCGGATTGATGAAGCGGCATGGCTGCGTGTGTTGCTGTGCTTAGAGATTCATCCCCACCGCGAGTCGATTGAAGGCGTTCATCAGGGCAGCCGCCAGGGTCAGATCAGATATTTCGTTATCGCTGAAGTGCGCTTTCAGCGGTTCGTATACTGCGTCTGGCGCACCCTTTTCGCTGATGCCGGTGAGCGTCTCTGCCCACTCCAGGGCGGCGCGCTCGCGCTCGTCAAACAACGCGCTCACCCGCCAGCCTGCTAGGCAGTCCAGCTTGTCCTGCGGCACGGCAACCTCGCGCAATGCCTGCGAGTGTTTTTGCAGGCAGAAAGCGCAGCCGTTGATCTGTGAGATACGCAAATACACCAGTTCCAGCAGTGGCAAGCCAAGGGCGCTCTTGGCCAGCGCCGTGTTGGTAGCGAGCAGGCCCTGGTAGGCTTCAGGTGATAGCGACTGGAACGGCAGTCTAAGTTGGCTCATGGTTAACACTCCGTATGAGAGAAAGGTCTAGCTAGGTCATGGCGGTCGAGTGATGGGGACTGCCACAGCGAGGTTCGGGCGGCTTCAACCGCTGTGAGCACGGCGTCGTCATCAAACGCCAATCCCTCCAGATACGTGAAGCGCAGATTGAAGAGCCCCAGTGTGTTGAGCACCTGACGCAGGTAAGGGGTCAGGAAGTCCGGTTGGCGTGCCTGCTCGCCCCGGTGAAACCCGCCGGAGCTGACCAGGACATGTACCGGCCGGTCTCTGAGCAGGCCTATTTTGCCCTTCGGTGTGGAGTTGAAGGTCCGGTGAATGCGCAGGACGTAGTCGATCCACAGCTTGAGCGCGGCGGGCACCGTGAAGTTATGCATAGGCGTCGTGATAAGCAGCATGTCGCTGCGTTCCAGTTCGCCGATCAACTCTTCGGATACCTTGAATACTGGCGAAGCAAATAGCTCGGCACTGGTCAGGGCGTGAGCGTAGTCCACATCGAGTGGTGGCAATGGCTCTGTGCTGAGGTTGCGCTCAATCAGCTCAAGGCCGGGGTGCTGGCGGCGTAACGACGCCAGCCATTCAAGCGCCAGCTGACTGGCATGGGAGTGCTGTCCATACGGACTCGCGTTGATCAGTAACAGGCTCTTCATGGCAGGTTTTGCGCTCGCAGACTCTCGCTGAAATGTAACCCTCGCGCCAGCAGGCCCTGGCGGAAATAGAAACGCTGGGCCAGCGGCATATGCAGGCCGGTGTCCAACACCAGATGGTCGCAGTCGCGTTGTTCTGCGACCTCGCGCACTGCCTTTAACAGCTGCCGTCCCAGGCCGCTGTTCTGGATACTGGGCTTCACCACAAGGTCGTCGACGTAAATGAAACGGCCATAGAGCAGATTCTCCAGTTCACGGTATCCGATCAGGCCAACGATGCCCTCGGTGCCTGAGGCCGCCAGCAGCCGGTAGCCCTGCCTGCTCTGGCGAGCGAGCTGCGCTTTGTAATCGTCCAGCCGGGTGAGATGCGGGCGCAATACGCGCATCAGTTCAAAGCTGGCAGCAAACGCATTGTCACCCTCCAGGTGTTCAAGTGTGTACGGCACGGTCGTCGCCTTTTGATAAACAGGAGCCCAGCTTATAAACGCGATGGCTTAAGCTATAGAGCCAAAAAATGCTTAAACGAGTAGGCCATGTTTGTTCCCAGCGATGTTGACCGTCGACAGTCAACGCCGATCTATCGCCAGCTTTATCAGCGGGTTCGTGACGCCATTACTGACGGTCGTATGCAGCCCGGTGATCGAGTGCCCGCCGCGCGTGCGTTGTCGGCGGAGCTGAACGTGGCGCGCGGCACTGTTGAGTCCGCTTATCAATTGCTGATTGGCGAGGGGTATCTGATCGCCCGCGGGGCGGCCGGCACCTTTGTCGCTCCGCAGCTGGCGCCGGTTGCCAGCTGTGTGCCTCGCGCGCCCGCTATCTCGACCGCCTATCCAGCCATTCATGACGGCAAGCCGCCGCTACCGCTGCAAATGGGCCTTCCCGCGCTGGATGCGTTTCCTCGCAAGCTCTGGGTAAGGTTGGCAGGTCGGCAATTGCGCCAGGCCGGCCTTGACGGCCTTGTTTACCCTGACTCGCACGGCTACGCGCCGCTGCGCGCAGCCATTGCGTCCTACCTGGGAATTGCACGCGGGATCAGCTGCCACCCGGATCAGATTTTCGTGTGCGCGGGCTATCGAGCCTGTCTCGATTTGATTTGCCATACGCTGATGGGGCAAGGCGATGCGTGCTGGCTGGAGGAACCGGGCTACTTTCTGGCCCGCAACGCGCTGCTGGAGGCTGGCGCACAGCTGGTGCCAGTGCCGGTAGATGAGCACGGACTGGACGTCTCTCAGGGTGTCGCCCGTTCCCCGCACGCACGCTTTGCGCTGGTCACGCCGACCCATCAGAGTCCGTTGGGCGTATCGTTGTCACTGGCGCGTCGGCTGGCGTTGCTGGCGTGGGCAGAACGGCAAGGTAGCTGGATCATCGAGGATGATTACGACAGTGAATACCGTTACCAGGGCAAGCCGTTGCCGGCACTCAAAAGCCTCGACCAGCAGGGGCGGGTACTCTACACCGGCACCTTCAGCAAGGTCCTGTTCCCGGGGCTGCGGCTGGCCTATCTGGTAGTGCCTGCGGAGCAGAGCCAGGCCTTTGCCCGGCAAGCGGATCGCCTGCACAGCCACTGTCCTCAGGTGTTGCAGGCGACGGTGGCTGCGTTTCTGAATGAAGGTCACTTCGCGCGGCATCTGAAGAAAATGCGCAGCCTCTATGCCGAGCGACGGCAATGGCTGGTCGATGCGCTGCAGCAGCAATTGGCTGACCGTATCCGCATCCACCTCCAGGCGGGCGGCATGCACTTGCTGGTGGAGCTGTGCGAGGGTGGTGACATTGAGCTGGCTGTGCGTGCCGAAGCCGCAGGGCTGGCGGTCCAGCCCTTGTCAAAATGGTATCTGGAAGGCAATCACAGGTGCGGCTTAATGCTTGGTTTTACCAATATCACCAGCCCCGAACAGGCGTCTCAGTTGGTCGGCCGTTTGGCGCGTGTCCTCTAGTGGTATACCCCTGAATGAGCTGCTGACGCGCCCGGTTTAGCCCATCTGTCGCTCGATAGGCACGGTTCGGTCGCTAACTTCGTCGCCCGTGTGGCGGGTGGTCACGGTTTCAATCAAGACGATGCCACATTCCTCAGCGGCGACCGGGTTGTGTGGCGTGCCCTTGGGGATTACGTAAAAATCGCCAGGGCCAAGGGTGACCTCCGACTGTTCCAGTTGAATCTTCAGCTCGCCGTATACCACCCAAAACAGCTCGTCTTCATCGGTGTGGGAATGCCACATCAGTTCGCCTTTGAGCTTTGCCACTTTGATGTACTGATCATTGACCTGGCCAATGATCTGGGGTGTCCAGTACTGGGTAATACGAGCCAGCGCTGCCTCGACGTTGGTGCTGTTCTTACTCGCGATCATAACCATGGCTCCGTGCAAAAGAAGGCTACCTTAGCTGGACGGAACAGCACCGCCTATCGAATGTTTATACTAGGGGTATTAGCAATCGTAATGGCCACTCACATGTCCCTGGTTCGTCATATTGACCTTGTCTTGCTTCGTGCCTTTGTTGCCGTAGCGCAAACCGGCAGCATCAGCGCCGCCGCGGGTCAGTTGCATTTGACCCAAGGCGCAATCAGTCAGCAGGTGAAGCGGTTGGAAGCGTTTTTTGCCTGCAAACTGTTGGAGCGCGATTCGCGTGGAGCGCAGTTAACCGCCCAGGGCGTCGAGTTCTTGCCCAAAGCGCGGCGGCTGCTGGATCTCAATGACAGTCTGTGCGCTTCGATGACTGGCGCGACCATCACTGAGATCCTACGGATCGGCATACCCTATGATATGGCCGGCGCGTACCTCGCTCCCGTGCTCAAGGCCTTTTCTCAAGCGTATCCGCATGTCGAAGTCATCGTTGTGTCCGGTTCATCCGTTGATCTGATGAGTGACTTTGCCAAGGGGCTGATTGACCTGATCATCCGGCAGTGTCCAGAAGCCGAGAGCACGGAAGAACGCCTGGCGTTGGCGCCGCTGGTTTGGCTGGCCAGCGCAGAGGACGTGTTTAGCCAAAGGCCGTTGCCGTTGTGCTTTGTAACCCCGACCTGCGCCTTTCGTCCTGTGGTGTTCTCTCGTCTGGCCGAGGCTGACATAGGCTGGCGTGTGATATTTGAAAACGCCTCAGTCGACACCACCCTGGCGACAGTACAGAGCGGTCTGGCCTTGACCCCTTGGCTGCGCCCATTGGTGCCGGATGGCTTTCGGGTACTGGGAGAGGACGCCGGCTTGCCATCATTGCCTGACTTTGCGATCGAGCTGCATGTTCCGCAACACGCAAGCGAAGGTGCTCAGGGTATGGCAACGCTCATTCGTCAACACATTAGCGGGGTGTACGGCTGAGCGGCACGGCGGGTAAAGAAAGGGCGTAGCAGATCACAGTGGAAGCATCTTGCCGCGATGACACGGCTAATCCAGCCAGTGTGGCGCCAAAGCCGGATTCCAGCTGTGGTATAACGGGGCGGCAGGTTTCAATCAAACAGTCACCAGTAAGGATACGTCGTGAAGAAACTCCTCCTTTCTATCGTTTTTGCCTTGATTTCACCGGTCGCCTTCGCTGACCAGCCCAGCGATGACTCCATTCGTGAGTTGATGGAAATTACCGACTCGCGTCAGTTGATGGAGGGCGCGATGGCCCAGGCAGACCAGATGATGCGTGCGGCCATGGAGCAGACTATTCAGGGGCACGATATCTCTTCCGCTGACCGCAAGGTCCTCGATGACATGCGTGAGAAAATGGTGGCCCTGCTGCAAGAGGAGCTCAGCTGGGCTTCGATGGAGCCGATGTTCATCCAAATCTATCAGCAATCCCTGTCGCAATCCGAAGTGGATGCCATGCTGGAGTTCTATCGCTCCGAAGCGGGCGAGGCATTGGTCGCGAAGATGCCAGTCATCATGCAGAACACCATGGTTCTGATGCAGCAGCGCATGGCCAACATGGCGCCGCGCATGCAGCAAATCCAGGAAGAAGCTCGGGCAAAACTGCAGGGCAAGTCGGCGCAGTAAATGCTCTGTTGAACAGCGCTGTGATGTGAGTCGCAGCGCTGTCTGTTGCATCTCGCCTGCGCCGACTTGTCGGACGTGCTCAATACCGCGACAAATTTCTTTTTAAAAGGCTGCTGCATTCTCCCATAGGCCGCCCGCCGCATTGGTGAAACCTGTCAGGTCGTGGTTGCCTCACCAGACTATCTACAGCGCCACGGCACTCCCCTGCGGCCGGAAGACCTCGCTGATCACAACTGCCTGCGTTTCAACTTACGCCGTGCCGAACCCAACTGGCCGTTTATCCGCGACGGCAAAACATTCTCTCTCCAGGTCAGCGGCAATATCGAATGCAGCAGCGGCGAAGCACTCGCCCAGCTCGCCCGCGTAGGCGCCAGCATCGCCCGCATCGGCGAGTTCAGCGTGGCCGAGGATATACAGTGCGGCGATCTTGTACCCTTGCTGCAAGCCTTCAACCCGGGCGACCGCGAACCTATTCATGCCGTATTTGTGGGCGACTCGACAATGCCGGCGCGGGTGTGGTTGTTTGTGGACTTTCTGCTGGAGCAGCATCAGATGTGAATGAGCGATAGGTGATTAGGGTGAGGGGCGCTTTCGGCCAAGAGCGAAGGTATACAGATGACTTGAAGGCGCTTGGTAACAAGGCACTACTCAAGAGCGAATTGCTCCCAGCCTCAAGATGAAACGGGTGAAGACGGCATCTGGATGGGGATATTCCGCAAACCCGCAGCGTCATCGCTCAAACGACAGTGACATAAACAACACTCCCGACCATCGCGTGGGATGGTTGTATGTAGGGGGATAGACAGCGCTTTGCGCCGTGGAATAGTCTTGAAGCACGAAAGGGACAGCTCAACTTAGCCAAAGCTCAGCCGAGCGGACTTTGCACTCCGGCAAAGGCATTACCAAGGACATGGGTATAAATCTGCGTAGTACGCACATCGGCATGGCCCAGCAGCGTCTGCACCGTGCGAATGTCACTGCCACGGCGCAGCAGTTCGGTAGCGAAGGTGTGGCGAGGGTCGGTTGCCGCTTCGTTCACCCGCCTGTTGCAGCCTGTAAAGCTGTCAATCAAGCAGCGAGAAGCGTAGCGTGGTTATTCCACGTGAGCGACGAGCGACGCCGAGAGGCTGCTTTACAGGCGCAACCCGAAGGGCCGGGGACATTTTTCGGTCATGCTGCGTTGTCGGCCGCTTATGTAGAGCGACTACACTGCGCTCTCTTCGCCTTGCCTGGCCGAAAAATGACCTCCGGCAGGCGGGCGAACGAAGCGGCAACCGACCCTGGCTGTGTGACAGCCAGCCGGCTTACCAATCGCCGTCGCGCGCACAGCCTGTCTTACAGCCTTTTGCACCGCA
This sequence comes from Halopseudomonas oceani, assembly GCF_002903165.1. Taxonomy (GTDB): domain Bacteria; phylum Pseudomonadota; class Gammaproteobacteria; order Pseudomonadales; family Pseudomonadaceae; genus Halopseudomonas; species Halopseudomonas oceani. Next base: position 1,744 of record NZ_PPSK01000005.1, on the reverse strand, counting down.
CTGACGTGCAGGTGGTGCCGCACGATGTTGCCTTCATCGTCGGTGCACAAACCCTGAGAGGGAAAGAACCACTGCCACTCCAGCGACCGCGCCGCATTAGGGTATTTGCGGCGCAGCGCATAGGGCAGGCTGGCATCACACTGGTAAAACGCATCCTGCTCGCGCCAGGCACGCTGGATGCGCGCTTTGCGGTCTTTCAGTCGCTCAATCAGCGGGCTCGGCAGCAGCGTGGTGCGATCCTTATCTCCCTTACCGCTACGCACCGTGATGATCTGGCGGTCGAAGTCGATGTCTTTGATTCGCAGCCGACAGGCTTCGACAACACGCAGCCCCGAGCCGTACATCAACGACGCAATCAGCTTGTGAGGCTCCTGCAGCAGCGCGATGATCTGGGTTGCTTCACCGTGCGTCAACACTGTCGGGATACGTGCAGGGCGTTTCGCCCGCACAGTGTCGCCAATATCACCCAGGGGCTGATCAAGCACCTTACCGTAAAGAAACACCAGCGCGTTGAGCGCCTGATTCTGTGTGGCTGGGGCCACATGCCGACTGACGGCCAGCCAGGTGAGAAACTCGCTAACGTCCGCCGCCCCCATCTTCAGTGGGTGACGCATCCGGTGGTAGCGCAGGAAGTAGCGTATCCAGTACCAGTAGGCCTTCTCGGTACGAATGCTGTAATGATTGACCCTCATGACGTTGCGGAACTGCTCCCGCAGCCGGGGTTTGGCTGGGATGGTATCCATATCGCACCCATGCTGTATGTTTATACAGTGTTATTGGGTGCGCAAAATGAGAAAGTCAAGATATTACAGGCTGTGCGTTGTGGAAGAGATATAAGTATTTGATTTAAATATAAATACTTTGTTTTAGGTAAGCGAGGCGTCGCGTTGTTATGAAGAGGTCACTGATATGCAATGGTGAAGCCGTCGGTCCACTCAACTGTTAGAGTTTCAGGAGGAGTATGCTAAACCGAAGTGAAGAATTGATATCTCAAATCGATTCCATTCTGTCGCTATACGCAGCGGTGGAAGAATCTTGGCACCACTCCAATTCCATGGGCGGAGCATTCACTGACTACGCGGGATATGAAAGTGTGATGACTCAGACGATTAGTGTCATCGAGCATATTTTTGGCCAAAGGCATCCGAACTATCAGCGTATTTTGCATGCCTACAACGAGCACTCAAAGCGCGGACTTTTACAGGCAAAAGGGATTCTAAATGGCATCCAAGAGAGTATTCGGGGCGGATTCCTCTCGGAGCTTGAGTCCAGCATCCGAGTGGATATCAAGTCTGATTTTTTGAGCACGGCCCAGGAGCTTGCAGAACAGGGCGAAAAAGATGCGGCTTCGGTATTGGCAGTGTGCGTGCTTGAGGATTCTATTAAGCAAATTGCCCGTTCCAACGGGTTAGATGATTTGATTGGTAAAGAAATGTCGACGGTGGTCAACGGGTTGGCAGCAAAGAACGTAATTGAACGCACTACTCAGAGCGCTCTTCTAAGTTTTAAGCCCCTACGAAATGCAGCTTTTCACGCGAATTGGGACCAGGTCACCATCGATATGGTAAACATGCTGCTTTCATTTCTTCCGTCATTCATCGAGCGGTACCGGAAGTGACTCTAACCAGTCGCTCAAGTTCGTTGCAGCCTTCGGCCTCCACCGGACGCCCTTGTCAGGGCGCCGCTTCGCTCTACGTTAGGTGAAAAAACGTGCGAAAAAAGCTGAAACTTATTCTTGTTCTAT